>JAPUEB010000024.1 GCA_027492795.1 Chryseobacterium sp. | reverse complement strand
CATGTAAACCTAAAGTTTACACTTTCTTGTCAACCGATTTTATGAAATATCACAACTGCAACTTGAAACCAGAAACCAGAAACTTGAAACAACTCTTTTCAAAAAATTCCCTATCTTTACTCTCCGATTTTTTTAAATGGAAAAAGAATTCAATATCAAATTTGAAGTCATTGCCAATAAAAATGACTTGAATGAAGTGGAAAAAAAACTTTGCGCCGCCGCTTTTGAATCCAGAGAAAAAGCCTACGCTCCCTATTCCAACTTTTCTGTAGGTTGTGCACTTTTGCTGGAAAACGGTGAAATCATCACAGGAAACAATCAGGAAAATGCGGCTTATCCAAGCGGTCTTTGTGCGGAAAGAACCACCATTTTTTGGACTTCCGCGAATTATCCGAACGTAAAAATTAAGAAAATTTTTGTGATTGGCGCTCCTAAAGATGCACTTACTTCTTCACCAATTCCGCCTTGTGGAAGTTGCAGACAGTCGATTTTGGAATACGAAGCAAAACAGGGTGAAAATATCGAGATTTATTTTGCGTCTTTGGATGGCGAAATTTTCAAAACGAAATCCATCCGAGATTTGTTGCCTTTTTCTTTTGATGCTTCATTTCTTTAGAAAGCATTCATAATGATATTTATCATCTATCGGTAGTTTCAAAAATGAAATTACTATCTTCGCAGCACTTTCAGAAAAGGGAATCCGCTGAAAATCCGGAACTGTCCCCGCAACTGTAAATCACGGAGGAATGAAAAATTAATAATGAATAATTAACAATTTTTCAAACTTCAAAACTTTCTGCAAACCAATTACTAATTATTCATTTTTAATTATTAATTGTAAAAACCACTGAATTTTCGGGAAGGTGCAGAAAAGTGAAAGTCAGGAGACCTTGCTGAAAGCATGATTAATAAACGCTTTCGGAGGAAGAGTCGTGATTTTCTGAAAAATTTCTTTTCAGCATTTTGCCTAATTTTTTCCGATAAGCCACACTTTAACCTAAATTTTTTTTATGAACAAAAAATTGATTTTGGTTGGAGCGATGCTTGTCGTTAGTTCGCCAATTTTCGCCCAACAACAGGAGACAGAAACTCAAATTCAGGAAGTTACGATTGCAGGAAAAATTCCGCAGCAACTGCACAAAACAGGTAAAAACGTAAAACTTTTTACCGAAAAAGACTTGGAAAAATACAAAGGTCAAAACTTGAACGATGTTTTGGACCAAGTTGCAGGTTTCCAAATCACAGGAAATTTCAACAACCAAACCGAGCCGAAATCCATGAAAATTCGTGGCGGAAAATCTGCAAATGTGCTGATTTTATTGGATGGAGTTCCGTTGAAAGACGTTACAGGAAACGATTACACCGTTTCGGATTTAAGATTAATTGCGCTTGAAAACGTAGATTCCATCGAAGTTTTGAACGGAGCGAGTTCTGTTTTGTATGGTTCGAATGCGACGGTTTCTGTCATCAATATTAGAACAAAAAAATCTGCGAAGAAAAAAATCGAAGGTTTGATTTCTGCGAGAGGCGGTTCTTTCAACACTTTTGCACAAGACGCAGCTGTGAGAGGAAAAATTGAAAAATTTAATTATCAAATTTCTGGTTTTAACGAAAAATCGGAAGGTCTTTCATCGGCAATTGGCGAAAATTTTGACAAGGACGGTTTTGAGAAACAAAATATCTCGGCAAACATTGGTTATCAGCACAAAAATTTTGAAATTGGATTAAATTCTGGCTGGAATCATAATCTATTCAAATACGACACCGGTTCCTTTGAAGACGGACTTCAACGTGGAAACGACAAGCAATTTTTTGTGGGAGGAAATGCAGGTTTTGCTTATAACAAAGGGAAATTGATGCTGAATGTAAGACATTCTACAACCGACAGAATGTTGCAGGATTTGGTTTCAAACACTTATCAAGACCAATATCATTATCAAGGCGACAATTTTTTTGCAGAATTATACAACTCCTACAAAATCAATGAAATGCTGAATTTGGTTGGAGGATTTCAGTATGAAAAACAGTCGATGGCGTTTTCGCAATTACCTTGGGGAAAAACGGTGATGGAAGAAACCTTGAAATTTGATGACACTAATATCGCTACTTACGAAGGTTTTTTGAATGCCAATTTTCAATACCACGATTTTCATTTGGATGCAGGAGCGAGATTGACGAACCATTCAAAATTTGGTAATCATTTGGTTTACAGCATTAATCCGTATTTTCTAAGAGATTTTGGTGCGCTTTATTTTAAAGTGGGATATTCTTACGCTACAGCTTTCATTGCGCCGACTTTGTATCAAAATTACGGTGCGCTTCCTTACGTTTTACCGAATTTCGATTTGAAACCGGAAACTAATGAAAGTCACGAAATTGATTTAAGTTTTGGAAAAACCGACCGAAGTTTGAACTTCAACGCAAGTATTTTCCAAAGACAGGAAAAGGACGTTTTCGCCTATAAAATAACGGATATGACGACTTATGCAGGGAAATTTTTCAATTTTGACGAAAACAAAGTGAAAGGTTTTGAACTCGGTTTGGATTACAAATTAAATGAAATCATCAAGTTTGGTGGAAATTTCAGTTTTGTGGAAAAAGATAAATCGGAAACGATGCTTCGCCAACCAAAACAGCGCGTAAATTCATACTTGGAAATTTTGCCTTTTAAAACCACAAGGATTAATATATCGCATATTTATGTAGCAAAAAGAGCCGATTCCTACTACGATTCTACGACTTGGAGCGTGAAAAACGTCGAAAATGGAAGTTATAATTTGTTCAATTTGAATGTGAATCAAAAAATATCGCACAATATTGAGACTTATTTTAACGTTGGAAATTTGTTCAATCATTCTTATGTGGACGTTGTTGGTTATACTACGAAACCTAGAAATTATACTTTGGGGGTGAGTTATAAGTTTTAGAAAATATTTTTTCTAAAAGATGACTTTCTTTCTCCAGTGACAAGTCGCAAGAGGTTAACAATGTGTCGCGCTCCGCGCGAAACCAAACGATTTGCATAAAGAATCATAATTTATTACAGTTAGTTTCCGCCGGATGAAGTTTTTCGTTCGGCGGATTTTTTTAGGGTGTTTTTCCTGAGATTTTAAAAGATATTTTTCACTAATTTTGATGAAACTAAATAACCGTTTCAAAATGAGCAACTTAAAAGAACTCGCTTTTTCTAAAGCCGAACTGCTGAAATGCAAAGGATTTCAACCTAAATTTATCGACGGCAAAACCAACATTTCTCTCACAAACATTCTAGATAAACCGAGAAAAACTGCACTTCCCAAAGTGGAAGGAAACGCTTCCGGAGCGCTGAACTACAACAATTTATCGGTAATGTATGATTCCAGCAGAAAAATTCCTTTTTTTTCCGCTTATAATATTGATGGAGGCTTGAAAGTGGATAAAATTTCGAGGGTAAATGAATTTAAGCCAGATCCAAGAATCCCTATTGATATTCAGCTGAATAATGATTTTTATACTTATGATTATACCGATCCAAAAACTGGAAACTCGCGAAAGGTTTTTGAAGTAGGACACGTCGCGGCGCACAACGAAATGGCTTGGGGAAATGATGCGCAACTTCAGGCTTACCGAACTTTTCATTTTCCGAACAGTTTTCCGCAGGCAGAAATGCTGAACAGCGGACTTTGGCGAAGTTTGGAGTCTTACATTGTTGCGGAAACTTCTGAAATCGACAAAAACAAAAAAATCTGTGTTTTTACGGGACCTTTCATTCTAAATTCTGACCCGATTTATAAAAATGTGAACAATTTTAGAATTCCGGTTTTGTTTTTTAAAGTGGTGGTTTTCAGCACTGAAAAAGGAATTTACAGCACTGCTTTTGTGATGAGCCACAACAAACGAATTAAGGAAATCGGTATTATTGAAGAAATTTTTGCAAGACCTTTGGAAACCGCTGAAGTTGAACAATTTTCGGATTTTAAATACAAAAAAGTTTTTCAAGTTAGCATTGATTTTTTAGAAAAAAATACTGGACTGAATTTTACTTGGAAAAACGTGAAAAAAGTGCCTATAAAAGACAATTTGAATCAGCTTTCCATCATTAAAGATGTGAAAAATGCCGATGAAGCGGGAGCTTTTCGAGGTACTGAAAGTTTTCGTAAACCAAAATTGAGGATGAATATGATTTTGCCATAAAATTTTTAATACATGACAATTTATAAAACCACAAAAGTAAGAAAAGTTTAAAAGTATAAAAATCAATTTATTAAAGGGAAAATAAGATTTCCGTGCAAACTTCTTTTAACTTTAAAAAGATAATTATATCTTTGATAATCAATTACTTTTGTAACTTTTGTGGTTGAAATTTAATTTTTTGTAAAGTACTAAACATAAAATTTTAGAAAACAAAAAACCACCAAAATTTTAGGAGACTTTATAGAAAAACATCGATTTTCCAATCCATTCCAACTTCCAGAAACCGCGAACTTTCAGCTTTCCATCGGGTAATATTTCTGCAGAGGAATCCCAAGTTCTTCCGTGGTAGGCGTCATAAATTTTTCCGTTTTCCCAGCGTTTTTCTTTACTGTTAAAAATCATTCCGGTAAGAACATCCATTCCCAAAATTTTGCGGTTTCGCAATGCAGGGTTTGGATTTGCGGTGTCATGTCTGGAATGCATTGGTTTTCCGCTTCCAAGTCTGTCATCAAACCAAATTATTTTTGCACTGTAATTTTGTTTATTTTTAGAAATTTCCACCATCACGCTTTTATCTGTAGCCATCCATTTTCCAAGCACAGAATTTTCATTTACCTGAGCTTTTCCCAAGCAAGAAAAAGAAATCAAAAGGAAAAGCAGCAGGTTTCTCAGCATTATTTTTTTCTTTTTGCGGCTGTTTTTTTAATTTCAGTAAGGTTGGTGTAAATCCAATCTTCCATTTGAATTATGTAGTGATTTCTATTCAAAACCATTTTGGAGAGGAAAATTACTCCTGCAAAAATCACCGATAGAATCAGACAAATCAATCCTAAACTGGACGCGATTCCGGTTCTTTGATCTTCATTTAATACCAAATTTATTTGCCGAGAAACCCAATCGAGAAAAATTTTGAAACCAAAGAAACTTTCGAGCAACAAGCCAATTCCCAAAACCAAAAAAATCGCTGCAAGAATCCAAGAAATCACATAAAGAGTTCCGACGAGAAAAGTGCTTCCTGAAACTGATGGCTGAGTGTCGAGAAGGTTTTGAAGTTCTTTAATGCGCATTTTTTAGTCTTCTGAAGTGAAAATTCCGTTCAAAAGTGAGGTGATGAGAGATAGCGCGATGCTGAAAATAAACGCCCACCAAAAACCGTCAATCGTCATTCCGTCGATAAATTTATCGGCAAGTAAAATTACCAAAGCATTGATGACCAAAGAGAACAATCCCAAAGTAATAATAGTAAGTGGAAGTCCTAAAATCTTTAGAATTGGCGTTACGATAAGGTTTAGAACGCCTAAAACTACGGCGAAAATCAACGCGGAAACGAATCCGTCGAAATGAACTCCGGAAAAAATATAGGTTAATCCAAAAGCAACGGCGGCTGTTACGAGTAATCTGATAATTAAATTCATCAATGAAAATTTAAATCAAAAATATAATTAAAAATTTGAATTAGGAAATTTGATGAATAAACAGGAATTTCTTTTGGAGTTTTGATTTTGTGACGTTTCGAGAGCATCAGAGTACAGTATCAATATTGACATATGAACTTTATTGGTAACGCAAAGATAAACAAAGGATTTTTGAATAATGAAACTGCATATTTTTAGGATAAACAAAGGCACATCGAAGATGTTCGGCAAGGAAATACAATTGGTTTGGTTTATTATTTTTGGCTAATTCATGAGACAGTTAATATTATTTGAACTCCTGCAATTTCTTGGTGTTCAAATCGAATTCGTAGAGTTTTTGAGATTTTGGTTCGTAGAATAACCATTGCAGTGTTGACATATTGCTCCCAGATTTATTAAAAATCCCGATTTGAGTATAGTTTACACCTTCCCAATCGTTTTCTTCAATAGAAAATCCTAAAACAGATTCCTGTTTGTCTTTATGGAAATTCACGAGGCTTTGCTTGCTGTTGGAAATGTAATATTCTGCGATTTTTCTGAGACGGTTTTGATAATTTTCGCTGTAAGCAGTTTGGTCGCGCTTTAGGGAAACCAAGTTTTTGTCTATTTTATTGTACGCGAGAATGGTGCCGTCTTTTTGTTTTAGGGTGTCGGTTTTTGTGGTGGCTTCCTGTTTTTCGGGGGATTTTTGACAGGAGAAAAGGATGGTTACGGCGAATATTAATTGTATTAATGCTTTCATACTTTTTGATGGATTATTTTAAACATAAAAATAAAACTCAACTACTTTCTTTTCCATTAATTCAGAAAGTTTAATTTTTAAGCAAATGTTTCTATTTCACTTTAAGATAAAATGAGTATTCATAATCTATAAGTCCCTTGCTTTTTTCAAGCGCTGCCCAAGATTTTTCTTCGTGGCAGATATCTACCACTTCCTGCGGTTTTTTACTTTTGAAAATTTTAAAAACTTTTGTCAAAACAGTCATTTCACTTTCTGAAAATATTTCTTGTTGAAACTTTGAGGATAAAAATTTCTCACCTTCGTTTCCATTGTTGAACTGCAAGTATTTCCTTTCTATTACATTTTCATTATCAAGCTTGTTGAATATAAAATCAAAATTTTCCGGAACATTCCCATATTGTATTGCTTTATACTTCAGACCTGTAATTGAGAAACCGGTTTCACGATAATGCATTGCATCAGCATAGTAAAGCAACTTATTCATCGTGGTTTTTAGTGGTTGCATACTGAAGGAAAAAAACGCTACAACCTGTGAAATTTTTTCCCAATTCGGGATTTTGTACCCTGTGAATTTTGTGGCTTTTCTATCTCCGAAAATATATTGCTCTATAATTGATTGATGAAAATTTTTCTCAACCAATTCTATCTGTTTCTCTACATTTTTTAAAAACTTTTCGTAATCTTTTTCAGAAAATTCCGATTTTCTCTCCTGAAGCATTCTTAAGAAAAACTGCGGATGTTTTGCGGAATGTATCAGTAATGAATTGGACGAACTTGGGATTTCTCCCTCTTCATACAACCTCCACTGATTGACGCCAAAACCAAAAACGGCTGACATTTTATTGGCAGGTAAACCATATTTTTTGCGAATATCCTTTATTTCTTCCACAAAGGGAATATTGTGTTTTTCGCGGTATTGGTTGTAAACCTGATTGATATTGGCGGTTTCTAAAACTTCATCAACAAAGCTCATTTGGCTTTCTTCATCCCAATAACTTTGGTTGATGTAACTGAATTTTTCTTTTCGGAAAGTGGTTTCCTTTTCCTCGCAAATAATGGTCATCGGTTTTCCCGTGATTGGACTTTTCATTTTTTCTTCTTGAAAGGATAGTTGATAGAGTGTTCTGCGATATGAAATGATATACAAATTACGCTGAAAGCAGAAATGGTAAGTTTAATATATATTTCTTCCTTTTTTACGTCAGCACCAAAAATCCACATTGGATTGTTGCCGTATTGATCGTTTTCTTTTGGACCTTGAAAATAATTTTCAACCTCTAAATTGATGATGATTTCTCTAATTTTTGCTACAGAAATTTCTAATTTTAAAAGCGTTTCCCTGTTTTTATCACGGTTTTCAAAGATAAAATCCAAAGCTAACATTTTTGCCTTCAGCTCTTGCAAAAAATCTTGAATCTCTTTTTCCGTGGCAGACATTTTCTATTTTCGTTGGCAAAGTTAAGATAAAGTTTTAGATTTACAAACTTTAAAGTTGCTATTTCTGAAAAATAAACAATTATTTAAACTTTAAAGTTAGATAATTTCAATTTTATCCAAAACCTCCATCCCTTTTTCTTCACCTTCTTCTATAGCAGTTTCTACAGCTTTTTTGGCGAGTTCTAAAAGTTCTTCGCTTTGTTTTTTGAGCAGGAAACTTTCTTGCACTAAAGAAGATATTTTTTCTTGGGTAGATTTTTCTAAAATTGGGATTAAAACTTCCGAAATTTCACTTGGTTTCCAATGTTGGATAATAGAACCGCCAGAATCTCTTTCAGCTTGTAGCTGAACAATTTTTGAATTCAAAACTAAAGTAAGATAATCTGGTAAAATTTTAGAATTATTAATTTCTAAATGTAAAATTGCACCAGAAGTTATCGCTTCCATATCTTCTGAAACTTTATATGCAATACCAACTGTTCCGTCTTTAGAAAGTAAAATTGTATCTTTTTTTGGTTTTATAGTATCAGAAAATTCATTTTTGTTTAAATGAATTTCAGGATTTGAGAGACCAAACTTCGTAAGATTAGAAACTCTTATAAAAGGAATTCCTTCTTCTTGATAAGCAGAAGAACCAGGTTCAATAGATTTTTTAATTTCAACTAAATTGCCAAGATTTTTATTCTCAAAACTTCTAATTTTTTCAATAATTTCCTCATACTTCGGTTGATAATATTCTGCATCTATTCTTCCTGTTTTCCCGAAACTTTCAGAGAAATTTTTTATGTTATGATTTTTCTTTTCTGCTTGTTGTAAACTCTGCAAGGCAAGAACGGCTGCATTATGCTTGTGCGCCATCTTTGTCACTACTTCAGAAACCTGTATTTTGGCTTTTATTTTCTCTATAAGCTTTTCTATTTCTTGCTCTACTCTTTCTATTTCTTCGTAGTTTTCTGGCTTATAATTTTGTGGTTTTTGTAGATTCTCTAATTTTTTGTTCCAAAATTCTGCTTCCTCTAATAAATCTGCTTCTACAAATTCTTTTCCCTCTATAATATTATCTATAGAATTGGTGCGCAAATGCTCTGTAAGATAATAGTTCAGGGTCTTTACGGTGTCTTCATTATAGGGCAATAACCCTAATTCTTCTAATAATAAATTTTCGGCTTGTTGGTAGGTTTGTTGGGATTTTTGCTTTAATCTGAAAGATTTTAAAGCAGATTTTTCAATTGTGTTTTGAAATTCAAAATTTAAATTGTTAATCAAAATTGATTTAACCTGCAACAAATTTAGAAGCGGTTGAACATTCCCAGTTGAAAATCTTTCTGTTTGAAACTTACCATATTTTGAATTTAAAAAAACTGATAAGTAAAAAGGATTAATTCTTTCAATCTCTTTAATCGTTGCCACATTTCTATCAGTATTACCCAAAAATTCTTCATAAACAACAGAAGCTTTACCTACTGTCCCAACAATTGACATTAAAACATTATTCTTTTTTATTGAACTTCTTAAATTTTTTAAATGCAATTTCTCACTACAAAATCTAATATCACTTAAATCTATAGAGTTTTCTTTGATATTATTCCCTGACAAATAATAAATACCACTATTTTCGTCTAAATCTGGTGAACCGTGTTCTCCATCTGTAACAATAGAAAAATCTGAAACTTTAAAACACTCTTTATTTTTAATTATTTTTTCAAAATTCAAATATTTTTTCAAATAATACTCTGAATCTATTCGTCCAAAATTAACATCATTTATTTCAGTCAAATTCAAAACACTAATTTCCAGCCCTTCCAACAAGCGTTTGTAACGCTCTTCGTTGAAAGGGCTTAATTCTTTCCCACAAAAGAAAGCTGCTCTTTTTTGGCAAATTCTAAAAATGCTTCCGCAATACCGTCTTTGGTAACTCCATCGTGATTAAAAAGGTCGTGCTTCACAATCAAATGGTCGTGAGAATCTAATAAAAATTCCTCTAAATCTTGTGGTAACTCGTTATAAGTGTTTACAGGTTCTGCTACGCTTGGTTCTTCGTTTGTTTGGGATTGCTTCGTCGCTTCACTAAGTTCCGCTCCTCGCAATGACTGTGGATAATCTTTCTTTTTTACAAAAATTTTCTCGCCGCTATTGTCTTTGCTTGGTTCCTGCATCGTAGCAAAAAAGATAGGATAATCTTCTTTTTTCGGGCAGAGTTTATCGTCCCATTTTTGTACAAAAAGTACAGAAGTTTTGGTTCCTGTATGCGGTTTGAAAACGTTTCCGTGCAAACCTACAACTGCTAAAATACGGCAATGTTCTGCAATGTAATCTCTAATGTATTTATCGCTACTATTATTAAATCTGCCTTGTGGTAAAACTACCGCCATTCTTCCACCAGATTTTAGGAAATCTAGATTTCTTTCTATAAAAAGTATGTCTCTGCCTACTTTGTTTTGCATTTTTCCGGCAGCATTTTTTCCTAAATCGTATTTAGATAAAATTCTGGTTTCTTTTATTTCACCTGCAAAAGGAGGATTTGCCATTAAAATATCAAACTGAAAATCTCGGTTTTGGTCTGTAGTTTTTCTTAATTTTTTAAATTTCTTCCAACCTTCATAATATACATCTTTCCAAGCTTCTTCTTCAGTAAAATCTTCCCAACGATCATAATCTAAAGTATTAAGATGCAGAACATTGGTTTGTCCGTCTCCTGCAATTAAATTAAGCGTTCTTGCAACACGCACTGCTCTTTCATCAAAATCTATTGCAAAAACTTTATCTCTTACATAATCTTTTTGCTCCGGTAATTTTTCTTCGGCGGTAAAGAGATGACTTTTCGGCAAACCTCTTTTTTTCAATTGTTTTTCCCAAACGTGAAAAATACTGTGCACTGGGAAACCACAGCTTCCTGCTGCTGTATCTATAACGGTTTCTTCTTCTTTAGGATCTAGCATTTTTACGCACATATCAATTACGTATCTCGGCGTAAAATACTGTCCTTTATCTCCTTTGCTTGATTTATTGATGAGATATTCAAAAGCTTCATCTACTACATCCAGATTAGAATTGAATAATTTAATTCCTTCTAAAGAAGAAACACAGATTGCTAAATGTGATGGCGTTAAAGTAATTTTTGCTTTTTCACCAAAAACACCTTCCCATTTATTTTTAGCTTTATCAAAAAGATGTTGAATTTTATTTTTGAGTTCGGTTTCAGTTTCGCCATAGTTTCTAAATTCTAAAAATCGGTTTTTATTTCTTGTACTTTCAAGCTCATCATACAATTTGGTAAAAATCAGTTGAAACAATTCTTCAAAAACATCTACCCCTGCATTTGCCAAAACTTCGTCTTCCATTTCCAAAATCAAATCTTTCAAAGATTTTTTTTCATTTACAAGTTTATCATTCTTCACCAAATCATCTATAGACCAACGTTCGGTAAGAATATCTGTAAGACTCTGAAAAACATTAGGAATTTCGGGAATATCTTTAAAATAATTGGGATCTCTTCTGTTATAAAACGATATAGATTCTCCGTTTGTCCAAATTCCAATTGGCGCTCCAGTTGCGTTGCAATAAGACTTTAGCTGCTCTTTTCCGTCTTTCAGTTTTGGCTTCTTCATCTCAATCATCATGTAGATTGAGTTGTGATTATCTTTATCAAAAATTACAATATCTGCTCTCTTTTTTTCTCTACCAAAACTTACAGGATATTCCAACTGCATTCTTTCAAAAGGATACTGATAGTTTTCATTAAGAACTTTAAGATATAATTGTCTTACAGCTTCTTCAGGAGTTAGTTTAATTTCTTTTTTTCTTACCAAACAATTGATGTATGAAACAAAATTTCCTTTAACTTCTTTTAAAATAATTTGATTTTCAAAATCTTGGATTTGCTTTTCAGAAAATTGAGAAAGTTTATAGTTGGAATCTTTTAAGAATTCGGATAGCTTCATTTAAGTCGTATTTAAACGCTAAAATTAGCCAAAATTACTTTCCGATACAAAACTTAGAAAAAATATTCCCCAAAACCTCATCATTGGTGAACTCCCCTGAGATTTCTCCCAAATGTTCCAAAGCATAGCGAAGTTCATACGCCAACAATTCGGTGTGGAAACTTTGGGTTGTCGCTTCTTTCACACGTTTTACCGATTCTAAAGATTTTTGTAATGCTTCGTAATGGCGTTGGTTGGTGATGATGACGTTGCTTTCATCGGTTTTTAAAGTTTCAACGAAATGCGAAAGTTCGTTTTTTAGCAAATCAAGATTGAAATTTTCCTTTGCAGAAAGTGAAATTAATTTGAAATTTGAGATTTGAGATTTGAGATTTTCAATGATCCTGTCAACGGATTGCTTCGTCGCTCCTTCGTCGCGACTTGCAATGACGGTTTCGGATTTTGTGAGACAGATGATGGTTTTTAAATCATCGCGCATTAATTCTTTCAACATCAAAATATCTTCAGAAATATCTTCGGAATTAGAATCTATGAGGTAAACCAAAATTTGGGCATTTTCAACTTTTTCTTTGGCTTTTTCTACGCCGATTTTTTCGATTTCATCGGTGGTTTCGCGTAAACCTGCAGTGTCTATCAATCGGAACGCGTTTCCTTTTATGTGTAGTACTTCTTCAATCGTGTCTCTGGTTGTTCCGGCAATGTCTGAAACAATGGCGCGTTCTTCTTTTAATAAAGCATTGAGAAGTGTGGATTTTCCGGCGTTTGGTTTTCCGATAATGGCGACTGCAACACCATTTTTGATGGCGTTTCCATATTGAAAACTGTCGATTAAAGATTTTAATTTTTCTTCAATTCTGTCGAGTAACATATTGAGTGCGGTTCTGTCGGCAAATTCTACATCTTCTTCCGCAAAATCGAGTTCCAATTCTACTAAAGAAGTGAAATTCAATAAATCGCCTCGTAATTCTGAAATTTCGTGGGTGATTCCGCCTTTCAATTGGTTTAAAGCCACTTTTCGAGAGGCTTCATTTTCGGAAGCTATCAAATCAGCGATGGATTCGGCTTGTGAAAGGTCGATTCTGCCGTTCATAAAAGCGCGCATCGTGAACTCTCCCGCTTTCGCCATTCTTGCGCCGTTTTTTATTAAAACTTCTAAAATTCTTTTTGCAATATGCGGTGAACCGTGAAAAGATATTTCTACAGAATTTTCTGTGGTGAAAGTTTTTGGCGCATGGAAAACAGAAATCATCACTTCGTCAATAATTTCCGTTTCAATCTTCGGACTTCGGACTTCGGACTTCGGACTTTTATCAACGATAAAACCATAATGAACCGTATGAGAATCGGCTTTTTCAAGATTTTTTCCATCAAAAACTTTGTTTACGATTTCAAAAGACTTCTCGCCCGAAATTCTAATAATTCCAAGTGCTCCAATTCCGTTGGCTGTTGCCAATGCACAAATCGTATCGTTGTTCATTTTGCAAAAATACGAATTACGAAGTTAGAAGTACGAATGACAAAATGAGAATTACGAAATGCGAAATACGAAATACGAAATGCGAAGTGTAAAATGCAAATTAACAAATTAAGGATTTAAAAAATATGAATGTTTTTTTGAGGTCATTACTTAATTGCATATTTAATAAAATATTTTAATTCTGACTATTAACCAAATACAAAAATATGCGCGAAATTTGTCAGGCTGAAATCTTTAGATTCGGCGTAGCCAAAGCGTTTCTACAAATATTATTTAGATTCCTACGGAATGACAAACCTCCTGTTTATAAGGTAATTGAAATATGAAGTTAAGTTATAACCTCTCTGGTTTTTTAAAAAATTCTACATTCGTATTTCCAATTTCGTACTTCGTAATTCACTTATTTCTCGCCTTGATTATCATTGCCACAACTATTGAAAGAATTTCGTTGGCTTCATTGTGTAAAATCTCAATGCTTTCTTTTTCAACATTAGTTTTTTCAAGTAAAATTTCAAGAAAAAACATACATTCATCACATTCTTCTTCAACAATTTTTAGTTTATTAATGAAATCATTCGTGGATTTAGCTCTAGAAACCACACGATAATTTGCTCCAACCGAAAGTGCAGCTCTTCCCAATTGATTATGGATAATATTGAAAGTGCGGTTATTTGGAAGCAATTCAATCAAGCTCAAAATATTTAGACTGAACCTTTTTGTTCTCGCCTTCATGTCAAAAAGCTTATCCATATTCAAATTATAGTTTTTTGAAATTCGTATTTATCACTTCGTAATTCGCATTTCGTAATTCGTAATTCGTACTTACAAAGCCTTCGTTTGCTGCAAAAACCACTCCTTCACATCGCCATCCAAATCGTCTGCAAGTTTGGTTTCGCACCAAGAGTGATAGTCGTTGAGCCATTGCAGTTCATCATCCAAAAGGAGCTCTTTTACAATAATAGATTTATCAAACGGACAAATTGTTAAGGTTTCAAATTCGTAAAAAGTTCCGTATGGTGTGGTTTCAACTTCTTTCACTGCAATCAGGTTTTCGTGGCGAATTCCGTATTGGTTTTCCACATAAAATCCGGGCTCATCGGAAACGACCATTCCGGGCAATAATTCTTGCGGATTGAGTTCTTTTCTGATGTTTTGTGGCGGTTCGTGAACGTTCATAAAACTTCCAACACCGTGTCCTGTTCCGTGTGCGTAATCTTTTCCGGCGGTCCAAAGCGCAATTCTCGCCAAAGTATCCAACTGAACGCCTTTTGTTCCTTTCGGGAATTTTGCCATCGCAAGACGAATCATTCCTTTTAAAACAAGCGTTACATCTTTTTTAAATTCTTCGGAAACCGCTCCCAAAGCCAAAGTTCGGGTAATATCGGTAGTTCCTTCCAAATATTGTCCACCGGAATCCACCAAAATACTTCCGTCATTCGTTACCTCTTTGCTCCCTTCAGATTTTGCGGAATAGTGCACAATTGCACCGTTTCCTTTGTAGCCGATAATGCTGTTGAAACTTTCTCCCACAAAATTTTTGCCTTCTGCACGGAATTCACGCAGTTTTTCGCCGATGGAATATTCCGTCATTGGTTCTTTTCCTACGTTATGCTTTAACCAATACAGAAATTTTACCATAGCAACACCGTCTCTTTGCATCACAGTTCTGAAACCTTCCAACTCGGTTTCATTTTTCTGGGCTTTCATCAAATTTCCGGGAGGATTCGCTTTTATAAAAGTGTTTTTTGACTGTAAAACATCGAAAATAGATTGGTTGCTGTTGGGAGAAATCAAGACTTTTTTATCACTTAAAGTTTCCAAAAAAGGGAAAAATTCTTCGTAAGGAAGCGTTTTTACATGAGATTCATCCATTTGTTTACGAGCGTCATCATTCAATTTTTCTAAATCCACAAAAAGTATGGCTTCTTCTTTAGAGATAAAAAGGTAGGATAGAAAAACAGGGTTGAAATCCACATCGCTTCCGCGCAAATTTAAAGTCCAAGCAACATCATCCAACGCAGGAATAATGTGAACATTTGCTCCGTTTTCCTCCATTTTTTTGCGAATTGCCGACAGTTTTTCAGCAACGGATTTTCCGGCTCGTTCTACAGGATGTACAAAAATTGGATTTTTTACACTTCCCTCGCTTCTGTTTGTCCAAATGTCTTTCAGAAGTGGTTTATCAATAATTTTTATGTTTTTTGAAGCCAGTTTTTGTTCCAAATCACTCCAGTTAGAATGAGAAGTTGCCAAAGTATTTACAGCGACATTTCCGCCATCCTTTACTTCAGATTTTAGCCAATCTATATAGTTTGGAGTTCCTTCTACACCATCTTTCATCAGTTCAAAATCCGAACCTTCCAGTTCTATGGGAGCCTGAACGAAATATCTTCCATCCGTCCAAAGTGCAGCTTTATCTTTCGTTACCACCACAAATCCTGCAGAACCCGTGAAACCTGACAACCAAGTTCTTTCCAACCATTCATCCGGCAAATATTCGCTCATATGAGGATCTGCAGAATAAACGATAAAGGCATCCACATTCTCTTTCGACATTGCTTCACGGAGCAATGCTACTTTTTCTTTTGAAGTCATTATGATTATTTTTTAGGAGATAAAGGTAATTAAATTTCACAGAAAACTAATTTTTTAGGAGATAAGAATGTGTTGTGTTACGAGGAATATTGAGGTTTATTTACAGAATAATCCATTCAAAATTAATAAGTGACAACTAGTTTAACAGAGAAACTGCGTGTAATTTCATCAACCTTTATCATGGATAAATAATGACAACTAAAAGCTTAGTACACTCGGAAAATCATTAAAATTTCCTTAAATTTGTAATCCTTAATTTTAATAAATAAACTATCAATAATGTCACAGGCAAAAATTTACTACACATTGACGGACGAAGCGCCAATGTTGGCTACACACTCGTTTTTACCGATTGTAAAAGCATTCACCAATTCTGCAAATATCGAGATTGAAGTTCCCGATATTTCTTTGGCAGGAAGAATTTTAGCAAATTTCCCTGAATTTTTAAAGGACGACCAAAAAGTTCCTGATTATTTGGCTCAATTGGGTGAATTAGCGACCAAACCTGAAGCAAACATCATCAAATTACCCAATATTTCAGCTTCTGTTCCACAGTTGGAAGAAGCAATTGCCGAACTTCAAAAACATGGTTTCGCAGTTCCAAATTATCCTGCAGAACCGAAAAATGACGAAGAAAAAGCAATCAATGCAAAATATGCCAAAGTTCTTGGAAGTGCGGTAAATCCTGTGTTAAGAGAAGGAAATTCCGACCGTAGAGCTCCGAAATCCGTGAAAGATTACGCAAAAGCCAATCCACACAAAATGGGAGTTTGGAATGCAGATTCTAAAACTTCTGTGGCACATATGAATTCGGGAGATTTCTATGGAACAGAAAATTCAATGACGGTTGAAAACGCAGGAAAATTCAGAATTGTTTTTTATGGAAATGATAATTCAGAGAAGGTTTTGAAAGATTATGCACCTTTGAAAGCTGGAGAAATTATTGATACTTCGGTTTTGAGTATCAATGCTTTAAAATCTTTCGTTCAAACTGCTATTGATGAAGCGAAAGAAAAAAATGTACTTCTTTCCGCACATTTGAAAGCGACCATGATGAAAGTTTCTGACCCTATCATTTTCGGGGCGATTGTAGAAACTTATTTTAAAGATGTTTTTGAAAAATATAAAGATACTTTCGCGGAGTTAGATATCAATCCGAATTTTGGTTTGGCGACGCTTTTCGAGAAAATTTCAGGAACTCCGAAAGAGACCGAAATAAAAGCAGATATTGAAAAAGCGATCGAGAACGGACCAAGAATCGCGATGGTAAATTCTGACCAAGGAATTACGAATTTCCACGTTTCTTCAGATGTTATTGTAGATGCTTCAATGGCAGCGCTTGTTCGTGGAGGCGGAAAAATGTGGAACAAAGAAGGCAAAGAAGAGGACACGGTTTGCATTATTCCGGACAGAACTTATGCAGGTTTCTACGAAGCGATTATCGATGATATGAAAGCAAACGGTGCGATTGATCCGAAAACTTTTGGCTCCGTTCCGAATGTTGGTTTAATGGCGCAAAAAGCTGAAGAATACGGCTCTCACGACAAAACTTTCCAAATGACTGCAGAAGGAACCGTGAAAGTAGAGGACGAAAACGGCAACACTTTACTGGAGCAAAAAGTTTCGAAAGACGATATTTTCAGAATGTGTCAGGTGAAAGACGCTCCAATTCAAGATTGGGTAAAATTGGCGGTAAACAGAGCAAGACTTTCCAACACTCCTGCTATTTTTTGGTTGGATAAAGGAAGAGCGCACGATTCGCAAATCATCAAAAAAGTTGAAAAATATTTGAAAGATTACGACTTGACCGGACTTGACATCAGAATTATGGATGTAAAAGACGCGATGTTGGAAACTTTGAAACGTGGTCGTGAAGGAAAAGACACGATTTCTGTTTCAGGAAACGTTTTAAGAGATTATTTAACCGATATGTTCCCAATTTTGGAACTTGGAACTTCGGCAAAAATGCTTTCAATTGTTCCATTGATGAATGGAGGCGGTCTGTTTGAAACCGGAGCAGGCGGTTCTGCACCGAAACATATCGAGCAATTTATTGAAGAAGGTTATTTACGTTGGGATTCTCTAGGTGAATTCCTTGCGTTACAGGCGAGTTTAGAGCATTTATCTCAAACGCAAGACAATCCAAAAGCGAAAGTTTTATCCGATGCTTTAGATACTGCAAACGCAAAATTTTTGGCAACCGACAAATCTCCGGCTAGAAAAGTAGGCGGAATCGACAATCGCGGTTCCCACTTCTATTTAGCGATGTATTGGGCAGAAGCTTTGGCCAACCAAACTGCAGATGCAGAAATTGCTGAAAAATTTAAACCAATCGCTGCTGCGATGCAGGAAAATGAAGCCAAAATCAATGCAGAATTAATCGGCGCACAAGGAAAACCTCAAGATATTGGCGGATATTATCAACCAAATTTTGCGAAAACCGATGCGGCAATGAGACCGAGTGCCACTTTGAATGACATTGTGAATTCTATTTAAGTTTGAGGACGGAAGTCCGAAGAGCGAAGAATACAATATTGATAAAAACTTTCCGAAAAATTCGGAAAGTTTTTTGTTTTTTTGGTAAACCTTATAGGTTTCGGAAACCTATAAGGTTTTTTAGTTTTTCAACTAGATGCCGCTGCTACAATATGCATCATGTAATTGGCGCAATGCAAAACACCCATCACAAAATCATTTTCAGGAGTATAGTTATCAGAAATTTGGATTTCGTAGTTGGATTTGAAACCTTTCCAATCGAATTTGGAGCGGATTTCCATTAAATTTTGTTTCGCTTCATCCTTCAAAACAAAACGGTAATCCCAAAAACCTTCTGTTTCCAAAAAATATTTTTTACCCGATTTTTCTTCAATAACAAAACCTTTCCAAGTGTATTTGAATGTTCGGATAGCGTTTCCAAAACCATCATACTGAACCATTTTATTCGTCCAAAAACCCTCTGATTTTATGATAGAATTTCCAGCATTCGAATGAAGTTCAACATCGTAGGAATACCATTTTGTATAGACGATTTTGCCTAAATGTTGCTGGTTTTCATCAACAAGTTCAAATTCTTTGAAACCGTGTGAAATTGCTTTAAGATTTTTCATATTCAATAGGTATTCAATTTAAAAAGAAAGTTACAAAACTTCATTTTCTGTCTTACGTTTTCTCGTTAATACAAGCAATCCGAAAGACAAAACACTCAAAATAACTACAGAAGGCCAAAAATCATATCCCGTTTGATTTTCGTTTACCAAAAATCTACCATTTTCAAAATTAATTTGAAGATTGTTCTCGTTTTTAACGGCATTAAATCGGAGCAGAAATATAACTAAATTGATAATAAACTAAGCGAACAATCCAGAGATGATAGATTTTACAATGATTTGTTTCAGTTCTTTTGTTTCCATAGTTATCTTAAATTTTTGATTGTTGTTTTTATTTTTTTGAAATGTCTTCCGTAGAAGTAACTATACCATATTTGCCACAAAATGTAAAGCAAAATGAAGCCAAAAACAAGATTCAAAACCAAGGTTCCCGTTAAAGAAATGATATCCAAATCTTCAAAATTATTACCGAATAATGTTATTAAAAATAATTCACAAAATAGTATAGGAACAAAAGCAATAAAATATGATTGATAAAGGTCTCGATAGTATTTCATTTGATATTCCAATTCCAACAAATGTTGATAACTGCTTAAAGAATTCGACGAAATTTCTTTGGAAAAACGATACATTTTCACAATAAAGAAAATGCAAACGATGGTTGCCACTACAACCAAACTTGTTGAGTATAAAAGTAATTTTTCATTCTCAATTTTTTTGTAAAAAATAAAAATTAAGAAGGGGAAAATCGGAAGCATACTCCAAAATTCCCATAAAATTGTCTTTCTAACTTTCTCAAGTGGACTACTTATCTTTTGTTTATTCTCCAAAGAAATTTCAGGAGTTTCAGCGATTTTCTCTTCGTTCCAAATATTTTTTAAATTATCTAATTCCATAATTCTTATTTTAGATAGCGTTCCTACGGAACGCATTTTCGTTATTTCAATTTCAACTACACAGATAAGATTCCTACGGAATCTTTTTTAATAAATGTTTCAGCTTTTCTTTCGCACGATTCATTTTCACCCTTGCATTCACTTCCGAAATACCGAGTTGCTGAGCGATTTCTTTCCCCGAATAATTTTCTAAATAATAAAAAATCAACGCTTTGTCAATGGGATTGAGCTGATGTATCGCGTCATACATTTTTTTCAAATTCTGTTCTTCATCATCATCGTAATCTTCATTCTTTATCTGAAAATTTTCAATTTCATCGGTTTTTATAAAACTTCGTTTCTTTTCAGATTTTAGAAAAACGATTGCTGTGTTCAAAGCAATTCTGTACAACCAAGTTGAAAACTGGCTTTCGCCCCTGAAACTCGGATATGCTTTCCAAACCTGATACGTAATTTCTTGAAAAAGATCTTTTTGGTCGTCGTAATTATCCATGTACATTTTAGAAATCTTGAAAACCACACCTTTGTGTTGTTCCATTTTTTCTAAAAACTCTTTCTCTGTAGCAGACATTTTCCGGATTTCTATGAAGTAAGTATATGAATAAAAAATATGTTACAAAAAAATTTCGATTGCATAATGTACTACTTAAAAGGAAATTAATTTTCTTCGTTTCCCCAACCCTAAAGGGAGCGAAGAAAGTCAATTTCCTCCCTTTAGGACTGGGGAAATAAATTGACTTTCAGTATATTAAATGTGTCAAAGATAAAATCTTGACTAATCATTAAAAATCTTTACTTTTATGAAAATTTTGTTTTGAAAAAATTTATTTTCCTTTTAATGATCAGCGTTTTCACCTCCTGCGTTTCGGTAAAAACGTATAACAAACGCCTCGAAACACCTGTCGCTGCCGAAAAATTAAAATCCGATGTTGATTTTGCCTATAAAAATCTTCAAAAACTGCATCCAAAACTCTATTGGTATATTTCAAAAGATTCATTGGATTATAAATTCGATTCCTTAAAAACCACTATCAACAAACCGATAAATCCCAGTGAATTTTATCAAAAATTAGCGCCTGTAATTGCAAAAGTTCGTCAAGGACATTTAAGATTGGTAGCTCCCGAAAAGCGTTTGACTAAAAAGCAAATTCGAGATTTAAAAAACCAAAAAGGACTTTTCAGCCGAATGAATTATGTAGTAGATAACGGAAGAATTTTCGTGAAAGACAACAAAGAAAAATTTGAAGATATTGCTGTAGGAACCGAGATTTTGAAGATTCAGGAAGTTCCGGTGAAAGATTATTTGGAAAAATATAAAAAATTTGTGAACAGCGACGGTTTCAATACGACTTTTCAAAAATATTCGATGGCGAGACGTTGGCCAATCTACTTCACGATAGAAAATGGCATTCTGGACAGTGTAAAAATTACCACAAAACATCAAAACGAACTGAAAGAATTCTTTATTCATCGGCAAAAATTAACCAAAGAAGAAAAGAAAAAAGAGGAAGATGAAAATAAAAAAATCTCCAAAAGCGAAAAGGGAAAAACGAAAGACTATAATATTTTAACCAAAGATTTTAACCGCGATTTGCAGTTCCCAACGAAGGACAGCACCATTGCGTATATGAAAATCAAGACTTTTTCGGGGACCTTTTCCAAGAGATTCTACCGTGAAAGTTTTGCTAAAATCAAAAAATCGCCAGCAAAATACTTGATTTTGGACATTCGCGATAATTTGGGCGGCAGTTTATCGGAAATCAATAATCTGTATTCTTACCTCGCTTTAGAAAAATTTCAATTTATTGATGATATTGAAGTAACCTCGCGTTCATCGATGTTTCAAGCTGATTATTTTACCAATTTCCCCATCTTTACAAAACCAATTGCTGCGGTCACTTATCCAATTTACGTCATTGGAACCGCAATTTCTACCAAGAAAGTTGGCGATAAATTTTATTTGAGAAATAACGGAATTTTCAGCATCAAAAATCCAAAAAAGAACAATTTTACAGGAAAAATTTACGTCTTAATAAATGGAAGCAGTTTTTCGGCGGCTTCCATTCTTCCCTCAAAACTGAAAGGAGATAAAAGAGCTATTTTGGTAGGCGAAGAAACCGGCGGAACCAACGACGGAACCGTTGCGGGAAGATACGCTACCAAAAAATTGAAAAATTCCAAACTGTATTTGCCGATTGGTTTGATGCTGATTCAGCCCAATATTAAATTCACCGACACCAAAAAAGGCGTGATTCCTGATGTGGAAATAATTCCAACTCTACAGGAAGTTTTGCAGAAAAAAGATGTGCAGTTGGATTGGGTGATGGAGGAAATCGAAAATTCAAAAAACTAAAAAATGTTCACAGAAATTCATCCAAAATTGCCGATGCACAACAAAAATACCACCCAAAAATTCTATGAAAATTTAGGTTTTTACGTTTTGGGAAGTGAAGATTTTGAAGCTTATCTCATGATGAAAAAAGATGAAATTGAGCTTCATTTTTTTGAATTTAAAAAGCTAAATCCATTAGAAAACTATGGACAAATCTATATTAGAACTACTGATATCAAAGACCTTTACGAAGATTTACAAAAAAGAGAAATCAAAATTCATCCCAACGGAGCATTACAGCTAAAACCTTGGATGCAACTTGAATTTTCAATTTTAGATCCTGATCATAACTTGATTACGTTTGGAGAAAGTGTCTTTTAAACTCAAAAAATAAAAAAAACCTAACAAGTTTTGAAAACTTGTTAGGTTTATACTTATAATTTTTTTTGGAGCTACAAATCTAGAACTCAAAAATAAATCCAAAATAAGGAAGCGGCGTATTTCTATCTTGGTTGCCTGTTTCCAACACATAATATTGTTGATTTTGAGGTGCATTTGGATTGGCGATAATTCCATTGTCCGAAGCATCTCTTTGCAAATTTACAACAGGTAAATTGCTTGCACTTTTCGAACCATAAACATTTACGATATCAACATAAGTCGTGAATTGCCATTTTTTGAAAATCCATTTTTTCTCGGCTCTGATGTCCAATTGATGGGCGACATTTCCTCGCAAAGAATTCAGTTGTGTAAAATCCTGAACCGGACCGTTGGCAACATTCCAAATATTTACCAAAGCGCTTCTTTGCAAATCATACGGTGTTTCCGGAAGTCCGGATTGCAGTCGAAATCTTGCGCCCAAATTCCAATTTCTTTTGAAATATTTTCCAGTGGTCATCGTTAAAATGTGTCTGGAATCCCAACTTGAAGGCAATAAATTTCCGGCTGAATCGGAGAATTTTGAAAACCCGAAAGTGTAGGCAACAATTCCGTAGAAATTGTTCAAAGTCCGTTTTTGAGCCAAAAATTCCACACCATACGTTTCGCCAAAACCTCTGGAATCCAAAGGTTCGTTACCAACCACACCGAAATCTGCTCCGATATTTGCCAATGAAATTTGGTTGCGCAACGAGAACGGATAATTTTTATATTTTTTGTAATATCCTTCCAAAGTGAAACGCAGATTGTCTTTACCATTAAATTCTAAACCACCAACAAAATGCGTGTTTTGAATGTATTTTAATGAATTTTTATTCACTAAATTATTGTTCAACTGAAAACCTAAACTCGTATAAGCCGGAAGTTGATAATAAATTCCGGTATTGAAATTCGCTGCCCAATTTTCTGCAAATTTGTAATTCAATGAAAATCTTGGAGAAAACTGTTCAAAAGGATTGCTAGTCAAATCAGAATAATTGCTTCCATCAATTCTGGCTCCAACAGAAAGTTGCATTTTATCTTCCAAAAATTTCTTGGCGGTTTGAAGATATAAACCGTACTGAACAAGATTCAATTCCGAAGAAATTTGGTCAAAATCTATGGTGTTTTGATTGACTTGTTTGATGGTAGAATTGTTAGAATATTTCGCAAAATTCACGTTGGTTCCTGCACTGAACTGATAATCATTAACCTTGAAATTACGGTCGATTCTCACTTTATTTTCGGCTTCACGAGATTGATAATCGTAAAGCAAATTTTGTGGCGTTTCAATATTTCTGTAATATTTTATGGCTTGATTGTCGAGCATATTTCTGCTCCAGGTAAAAAGCCAATTCCCGTTTTCCACCAAATGTCGGTAACCTGCCCCAACCGTGTAATTCCATTGCGGCGAGTTCGGAAGTCGGTCAATTAAGGTTAAATTAGACAGCGTTTTTTTCGCATTGTCGTTAAATTCAAATTTATCAATCGCACCCAAACCGATAAAATACAGTTCGTCACCACTTTTATATTTTTTTGAAATTTTGAAAGTCGTATCGTAATAACTCGGCAAAAACGGCAAACCAATTCCTTTAAAAAGCAACTGCAAATTGGATTTTCTTGCGGAGAAAAGTCCGCTCCAGCTTTGATCTTTGGAAAGTGGACCATCCACCATCAACTGCATATCGTCCAAACCTAAAACCGCTTTGTAACCAAGTTTGTCTTTTCTCGCCTGTTTCAAATTGAATTCAAAAAGTGAAGATAAAACACCGTTTCTTTTCGCCGGAAAAGCACCGCTGTAAAAATCGACATCTTTGATAAAATCCACCGTAATAATTCCGCGAGGACCACCGGAAGCGCCCTGAGTTTGAAAGTGATTGATAACGGGAACTTCAATTCCGTCAATATAAAATTTATTTTCTGCCGAACTTCCACCTCTGATAAAAAGGTCATTTCTAAAAGTCGCGGTACTTCCAACGCCTGGAAAACTCAAAATCGCTTTAGAAACATCACGATTGGAACCTGCGTTTTTCTGAACTTCTTCGCTCGTGATATTTCGCAAAGAAACTGGACTTTCCGCAGTGGTTTTATATACTTTTTTGGTTAAAACTACTTCCTGAATTTTGACTGCAGACTTGTTTAAACCAACAGAAAAAGTTAAGTTTTGATTGGGAACAATGTTGATATCATTCAGAAAACCAATATCATAACCGTTGGAAGAGATTTCAAAAGTATAATTTCCCGAAGGTAAATCCGTGATTTGAACCATTCCTTCTCCTGAAAACGTTTTATCAGAATTTTGAATCTTAATTTCCGCCGGAATTGGTTTTTTGCTGAAATCGTCGTAAACATTGATGTTCAGACTTCCGGTTTGAGCGAGTGAGAATAAAGAGAAAAGAAAAAAGAGTAAAGAGAGTTTGAGTTTCATTGGGAAATTTTTGCAAAAATATAGTTATTGAAAGGTATTTAGAGCAAACATACTATAGAAATTGTTTATTTGAAGTATTTATGGTTTTCGGATAAAGGCATTATTATTTAAAAATTGAAAATCGGGCTAAAGCCCGATTTTCTTAATGTTTATAAAGTAATTTATATTTCTTCTTTTTTTCAAATCTTTATAAGTAGACTATCTTCCTAGCCCCGATTGAAGCATTTGTTTGAGCTCTTTTTTGGTGGCTGAGCGAAGCGAAGCTACCAAAAAAAGCGAGTGCGGAAAGCGGGAAATAGCTCCTAAAAAATCAAATTCTCTTGTAAACCTCATCAAACGGAACTCGGAAACGTTCGCCCCAAATTCCTTCGTTGCCTTTTCGGATTCCGCAGGAGATGACCATGTTGATTTCTGCTCCGTATGGAAGTTTTAGGATATTTTTTACTCTTCGGCTGTCGAAACCTTCCATCGGACAAGTGTCGTAACCCTGTTCTGCCATTGCAATCATAAAAGTTTGTGCGGCTAATCCGCAGGTTTTATGTACTACCACTCGCATATCGCTTTCGGAAAGTTGATACATCATAGGTCGGAAAAGTCCCACAGAATAGGAAACCATTTTTCTGAAAAATCCTAAAATTCCGAAAAACCGTGTATAAATGAAAGGCATTACTTTTCCGTAGTATAAATAGCGGTCTTTGAGGCGTTTTTGCTGTCTGTCGGGCGGACTGTAAGTTCTGATATTCGTTTTTTCAAACTCCAAAACAGCTTTTGCGCGTTTTCTGTGCAAATCTTGTCGAGTTACGAATACCACCATTTCCATAGCCGTTTTTGCCGCTTTTTGGTCAAAACAAGCTTTTGAAATTTTTGCTAAAGTTTCTTTATCTGTAATGTGATAAAATTCCCAAAGCTGCATATTGGAACTTGTGGGCGCCAAAGTTGCCAATTCAATACAATGTTTTACAACTTCAGGATTGATGGGCTTATTCTCATCGTAAACTCTTACGGAACGGCGGAAATTGAGTATTTGTTCTAAATTCATATCAGTTTTTTTCAGCGATTTCTTTCACTTTTTCCAATGCTTTTGGAAAGGTATCGGTAAAATAGCCCAAATATTCTTCGGGAGAATTCATCGTGACAGAAAGTGAAGTTGTTGCGTCTTTTTCTTCTAAATCATATTGTTCGATGGCTTCCAGTCCATAATTTTCTCCTTGTTCTTCACCATTTTTAAACTCGCCTTTGTGCAGAAAGTGCATTTTTTCAAAAGGCACATTTTTTTCAACAATTCCAAACATTCCACTGTTTTCAGGACCTAAAAAATAAATTTTGCTTCCTTCTTGTAAGTCACTTTTGTAATGTGAACCTTCGTGAAAAACAGCGCACCAATTTCTGTAATTTTCGTCTTTCCAAAGGGCTTCCCAAACTTTTTCTTTGGGCGCGTTGATTTCTATGGTGAATTGGATTTTTTTCATTTTTTGAAAAATTTTAAAATTAAATTTGATACAAGATAAAACAGAATTAGATTTTGTGAAAAGTAAAATATATTAAAATATTGTGTTGTGAAAAAAGTGAATCCATTTGATTTTCTCAATTCTTTATACTCAAAAAAACCTCTAGGAAAACCAAAACTATCAATGAACCAATCTCCTGAACGTCTAAATTCTGAATAAAACAATCCCAGAAAAGTAAAAAGTATTGAAAACAACAAAACTTTCCAGCTGAAGAATTCCTTTAATGGTTTTTTCTTAAATTTAAGAAATAAAATATTGATTATCAATAAAATAATTGATAATAATAGAAAATGATAAAATGTAAATTGGTTGTGAAAGTTCATTTCATCCGTTTAAAAGATTTCTAAAAAACCGGAATTTGGTAATGACAACAGATTGCTTCGTCATTCGTCCCTCATTCCTCGCAATGACGGTTACAGAAGATTCTCATCCACAAAATTCGGCAGCGTCACCTTCAAATTCGGTTCCACTTCCATTGCACGTTTGATCGCGAAAATCGCACCTTCGTTTCTTGCCCAGCTTCTGCGGGAAATTCCATTATTCACATCCCAAAAAAGCATTGATTTTAATCTTCTGTCTGCATCTTCACTTCCATCGAGCAACATTCCGAAACCGCCGTTAATGACTTCTCCCCAACCAACACCGCCTCCATTGTGAATGGAAACCCAAGTTGCGCCGCGAAAACTGTCGCCAATTACATTGTGAATCGCCATATCTGCTGTAAATCTAGAACCGTCATAAATATTGGAAGTTTCGCGATAAGGCGAATCTGTTCCCGAAACATCGTGATGGTCGCGACCTAAAACTACCGCTCCAATTTCTCCATTTTTTATGGCTTGATTGAATCTTTCTGCAATTTTCATTCGTCCTTCTGCATCGGCGTAGAGAATTCTGGCTTGTGAACCAACCACCAAATTATTTTCTTGCGCACCTTTAATCCAAGTGATGTTGTCCTGCATTTGTTGCTGAATTTCTTCAGGAGAATTTTTCATAATTTCTTCTAAAACTTGGCAAGCAATATTGTCGGTTTTTTGTAAATCTTCAGGTTTTCCGCTTGTGCAAACCCAACGGAAAGGTCCGAAACCATAATCAAAACACATTGGTCCCATAATATCCTGAACATAAGAAGGATATGCGAAGGTTTCGCTTCCATTTTTTGACAAATTTGCTGCACAAAGTTTTCCGTTTTCATCTAAATGAACATCTGCTCCTGCTCTACTCGCTTCCAATAAAAACGCGTTTCCATAATCGAAGAAATAGGTTCCTTTTGCGGTGTGTTTGTTGATCGCTGATGCGTGTCTTCTCAAACTTTCCTGAACTTTTTCTTTAAATAATTCAGGGTTTTCTGCCATCATTTTATTCGAATCTTCAAAGGAAATTCCAACCGGATAATAACCTCCTGCCCAAGGATTGTGAAGCGAAGTTTGGTCGGAACCAATATCAATATTTAAATTTTCTTTATCAAATTTTTCCCAAACTTCCACCACATTTCCGAGATAAGCTAGAGAAACGGTTTCGCTATTTTCTTGCGCTTTTCGCACTCTGGAAACCAATTCATCTAAATTTTCGTGAATTTCGTCAATCCATTTTTGTTCGTGCCGAATTTTTGTGATTTTCGGATTCACTTCTGCGCAAACCGTGATGCAACCTGCGATATTTCCTGCCTTTGGTTGCGCTCCCGACATTCCGCCTAAACCTGAAGTAACGAATAAACGACCATCCCCTCCTAACCTCCCCAAAGGGGAGGAACTTGCGTGTGTTTCAATTTTTGCGTCACTATTTTGCAGTTCTTCAGGAACGTGTGAAGCCCTTTCTCCTTCGGAGAGAGGGTTTGGGAGAGAGGATTGTGATTTTATTTTTCTGAAAGCATTCAAAACTGTAATCGTGGTTCCGTGAACAATTCCTTGCGGACCGATGTACATATAACTTCCCGCCGTCATTTGTCCATACTGCGAAACGCCTAAAGCATTGAATTTTTCCCAATCATCTGGTTTTGAATAATTGGGAATAACCATTCCGTTGGTCACTACAACTCTCGGTGCATCTTTATGACTTGGGAAAAGTCCCATTGGATGACCGGAATACATCACCAAAGTTTGTTCATCCGCCATTTCCGACAAATATTTCATCGTCAAAAGATATTGCGCCCAATTGCTGAAAACCGCTCCATTTCCACCATAGGTAATGAGTTCGTGAGGATGTTGTGCAACTGCATAATCCAAATTATTTTGAATCATCAACATAATCGCTTTTGCTTGCTCCGATTTTCCTGGATATTCGGAAATGGGTCTGGCTTTCATCTCATAATCGGGACGAAAACGATACATATAAATTCTTCCGAAATCTTCCAATTCTTTTTTGAATTCAGGCAACAATTCTGCGTGAAATTTGGGTTCAAAATAGCGTAAAGCATTTTTCAGCGCGAGTTTTTTTTCTTCTTCATTCAGAATTTCTTTGCGTTTTGGTGCGTGATTGATTTGGGGTTCAAAAGGTTTTGGTTGTGGAAGTTCTGTCGGAATTCCCTGTTGGATTTGTTCTTGGAAAGTCATTTTTTGATTCAAAATTCGAGATTTAATATTCAATATTTAGAAGTCTTAAAGATATTGAAAATGAAAAGTACCATGCAAATAAAGTTTTTTAAACAAAACATAAAAAAATAGCGAGAAAATCTCTCTAAACTTTCTCTATTATTATGTTTGGATTTATTTCAAGGATTTTTTGATAAAACAGTTCTTCGTTTTCGGGTGTGATGTACAAATCATTTTTAAATTTTGAAAAAACAATTAAGCCCTTCGTAGTAGTGCCGTATTTTTGTAAGCCACTCCACATCGTTTCGCCTTTTCTAATTTTCGTGATATTTCTAATATCAGTTTTATATAAATTCAAAAAACAATTTACAATAAGATATTGATTATCAATAATAAATTTCATTCGATAATGAGCAAGTAAACTTATTACAATAATCGCAAGAGAAATAAGGAATGGCGGAATAAATTCCTTAATATTCTTGGTTTGAAGATATCCAAATAAACCTATTCCAAATAAAAAAAGAAAAATACCACCATGAAGCAGTTTGAAAGTGAGGTCGCTTTTTCGAGATTTGAAAACCATCGAATAATTTTTAATGATTCGTATTTCCCAACATCGGGACAAATTTATAGGCTCCAAATTCTTCTTTTTCAAATTCTGTGGGAGAAATTTTCGTGAAACGGTAAAGAATTTGCTCATCGGTTTTTCCCATTGGAATTACCATTTTTCCGCCAACTTTTAACTGTTTTAGCAGTTCGGTCGGGAGAATTTCCGCACCGCAAGTCACCAAAATTTTATCAAAAGGTGCAAAAGTTGGCAAACCTGCGAAACCGTCACCAAAACTTTGAAATTTTGGACGAAGATGCATTTCACGCAACTTTTTTTGGGCAAAATCGTGCAAATCTTTTTGTCTTTCTATGGTATAGACAAAGGCATTCATAGCGACCAAAACCGCAGTTTGATAACCGCTTCCGGTTCCGATTTCTAAAATTTTATCTCCGGACTGCACTTTCAAAAGCTCGGTTTGTTCGGCAACGGTGGAAGGATGCGAAATCGTTTGATGCGCTGCAATAGGGAAAGCTCGGTCTTCGTAGGCAAAATCTTCAAAAATACTTTCCAGAAAAAGATGTCGCGGAACTTCGTTGATGGCTTTCAAGACACTTTCATCCGAAATCCCGATTTTTTCACGCAAATAATCTACTAAAATTTTTCTTTTCCCTTTATGCACAAATGTATCCATCATATAATAAAAAAAAACTGCCAAAGTAAATTTGACAGTTCTAATTTAAGATTTTAATTCCATTTCACAAGATAAGGGCCGAAATAACTGCTGAAAGTGTTATTCGCACATTTTTTCCTTACATAAAAATAGTAGTTTGAGGATTTGCTGAGACCTGTAAACGTAACATTATTTGGAGCGGAAATATCTGTAAGGTTTGAGGTATTCGGTGTAGCAGAGCTGGTGGAAAGACTAACCTGATATTGTGAAACCCCGTCATTTTCATAAGCAACTGTAGCGTTGAACACCGTAGAAGTTACACTGCTCTGAGAATAACTAGCATAAGTAGGAGCAACACAAGCAGTAGTAACGGAAGCTAAAAAAGTTATGGGACCAACCCAACTTCCCCATCCTGCGCCTCCTGAACAATAAGACCTTACGTAAATATCATATTTATTACCGGCTACAAAAGGTGCATAGTAATAATTAACATTGGAATCTACGGTAGTTCCTGTACCCAAAGAAAATCCTTGCGCTCCATATTGCAATTGGTAGTAAGAAGGCTCAATTCCGCTTGAAAAACTTTGTGTTTTCCAAGAGATTTTGTTATAAAAATAGTCTTCAACTTTCAACTCAATCGGTGTTTTGCAAAAGTTTCCAGAAATTGTTAAATTTTTATCAAATCCCCATTCACTTGTAGATGAAGTAGAACAAATTCTTCTTACCCTAAAGGTATAAGCTTTATTTGCTTCTAAGGTGTAACCATCAAAATTGTTGATGGATTTGCTGAAAGTTTTATCATTTACCACAATGGTTGAACCCATAGTGCTTCCACTTTGAGTTTGGAAAAATGTAATTTCATAAGGCCCCGGTAAACTTGAGGTTATTGTAAAGTCCAACATTTCACCGTTTTGTACCACATTGAGACCAGAAACATTGGCACAGGAATTTGACGTATTGTTGTTGCTATCACCTGGACTATCATCTCTTGATCCACAAGCGTTTGCAAATAATGAAATCGCAATTAATGAAATCGCGAACAGAAGAAAATTAATTTTTCTCATTTTTTTTTATTTTTTTTATTGATAACAATTGAAATCATATTTATTTGAACTCACAAATCAAGATGACCTCAACTCCCGTTTTTAAGGAATGCAAAGCTAAAAAAAAATAAAAGACTACAAAAATCAAAAATTAAATAATTAAATTTGGGGAAAACAAAAATCTCTATGCTCAAAGCAGGTTTGGTAGGTGCAGGTCACCTAGGGAAAATACATTTGAAGTTGCTGAATCAGTCGGAAAAATATGATTTGGTTGGTTTTTATGATGCCGATTCGGAAAATGGCAAAAAACTTGAAGCTGAATTCGGTTACAAATACTTTGACAATTTTGAAGAATTGCTCTCACAAATTGATATGTTGGATATTGTAACACCAACACTTTTTCATTACGAATATGCGATAAAAGCTATTGAAAACCGGAAACATTTTTTCATAGAAAAACCTGTTACGCAAACGCTTCAACAAGCCGAAGAAATTTTGTACAAATGCCGTGAATATGGTATAAAAGCGCAGGTTGGACACGTTGAAAGATACAATCCTGCATTCATCGCGACGAAAGATTTCATCCAAAATCCGATGTTTATAGAAATTCACAGATTGGCAGAATTTAATCCTCGTGGAACCGATGTTTCTGTGGTTTTGGATTTGATGATTCATGATTTGGATATTTTGTTGAGTATCGTAAAATCAAAAGTGAAAAACATTCATGCTTCGGGCGTTTGTGTGGTTTCTAAAACTCCGGATATTTGCAACGCGAGGATTGAATTTGAAAACGGTTGTGTTGCAAACTTGACTACTTCGAGAATTTCGATGAAAGCCATGCGAAAATCCCGTTTTTTTCAGCGTGATGCGTATATTTCCGTAGATTTTTTAGAAAAAAAAGCGGAAGTTATCCGAATGAAGGAAGCTCCCGAAAACCCAACACCTTTTGATATGATTATTGAAAATGCAGACGGAGAAAAAAACCAAATATTGTTTGAATATCCTAATATTCAGCCGAATAATGCGATTTTAGATGAATTGGAAAGTTTTGCGGATGCCATTAATGAAAATAAAGAAGTGGAAGTTTCTTTGGAAGACGGAACGGAAGCGCTGAAAGTGGCTTTGGAAATTATGAAGTTGATTTCTTAGAGATGGACTTTCGAAACGTCATTGCGAGGAAAGAGGAACGAATGACGAAGCAATCCCTTGATTATGAAAAGTGGATTTATTTATATCGTAACCAATAAAAACAACACGGCTTTATATGTCCGAGTAACTTCTAATCTTCCTGAAAGAATTTTGGAGCATAAACATAAAAAATACAAAAATAGTTTTACTGCAAGATATAATTTGGATAAATTGGCTTATTGGGAATCTTTTCAAGAAATTGGCGATGCAATTGGAGGAGAAAAACAAATAAAAGTTGGTTCAAGAAAAAAGAAAGAAGAATTAATTAATTCAATAAATCCAGAGTGGGATGATTTATATGATTCCATTGAGGATATTTTAGATAATTTTTAGATCAACGGATTGCTTCGTCGCTTCGTTTCACTACGCTCCTCGCAATGACGAATAAAAAAAACTTAGTTTTTAAAATGAAAAAACTCACGCTACTTTTCTTATTATTTTCCATTTTCACTTTTGCACAAAAAACAGAACTGAAAAAAGAAGTCTCAAAAATTACCGAAGGTAAAAACGCGACGGTTGCAGTTTCCGCTTTAGGAATTGATTTTCCGTTTAATTACAACAATGAAAATGTCACCAAAAAACTTCCGATGCTTTCTGTTTTCAAATTTCACATTGGTTTGGCTGCGCTCAATTTGGTGGATGAAGGAAAACTGAAACTCAACCAAAAGTTTTTGATTAGAAAAGAAGACTTACTACCAAAAACACACAGTCCGTTTCGAGATAAATTTCCGGAAGGCAATGTAGAAGCGAGTTTGGATGATTTAATTTATTATTCTGTTTCTCTGAGCGACAATAATACTACTGATATTTTGCTGAAAATTATTGGCGGAACGAAAGTCGTTCAAAAATTCATGAATTCTAAAAAAGTGAAGGATTTTCAAATAAAATATAATGAAAAACAAATGCATCAAGGAGCAGAATTTCTGTATCAAAATTTTACTTCTGTAAAATCCTTGAGTAAACTTTATAAAAATTTTTACAATGGAAAAATCTTATCAAAAAAATCGACAGATTATTTTTACAATATCCTTTTAAAAACCACAACAGGAGCAAATAAACTTGTAGAACAATTACCAAAAAATTCGGTTGCCCACAAAACTGGTTCTTCAGGAAAAGATGAAAAAGGTTTGACAATCGCGGAAAACGACAGCGGAATTGTAACGCTTCCCAACGGAAAACATTACGCAATTTCGGTTTTTGTAATCGATTCCAAAGAAAGTTTTGAAACCAATTGCAAGATTATTTCGGATATTTCTAAATCCGTTTGGGATTATTTAAATAAATAGTATTTTTATCAACCTTAAATTTTGAATCTTAAATTTTGAATTAACAATATGAAACCTAAGGTTCGTGAATACCTTAAATAATTAAAAACTTATGAACAAAAACATCGTCGTAATCGGAGCCGGAACCATGGGAAACGGAATTGCACATACTTTTGCACAGTCTGGTTTTAAGGTAAATTTGGTAGATATTTCGCAGGAAGCCATTGATCGCGGAATGAAAACCATCACCACAAATCTGGACAGAATCGTTGCCAAAGGAAACCTTACCGAAGAACAAAAAGCCGAAACGTTAGGAAATATCTCCACTTTTACAGACCTTTCTGAAGCCGTAAAATCCGCCGATTTAATCGTGGAAGCTGCCACAGAAAATCTGGATTTGAAGTTGAAAATTTTTAAAAATATGGATGAAGCAGCGCCGGAAAATTGCATTTTGGCAACCAACACTTCCTCTATTTCCATCACGAAAATCGCTTCGGTAACAAATCGCCCCGATAAAGTAATCGGAATGCACTTTATGAATCCGGTTCCGATTATGAAACTGGTAGAAATCATCAAAGGTTACAGTACTTCTAAAGAAACATTCGACGAAATTTTTGAAATGTCGAAAAAACTGGGAAAAGTTCCGGTTGAAGTAAACGACTATCCTGGATTTGTTGCCAACAGAATTTTGATGCCGATGATTAACGAAGCCATTGAAACTTTATACAACAACGTTGCAGGAGTTGAGGAAATCGATACCGTAATGAAGCTCGGAATGGCGCATCCAATGGGACCACTTCAATTGGCAGATTTCATCGGACTGGATGTTTGTCTGGCGATTTTGAATGTGATGTATGATGGTTTTAAAAACCCGAAATATGCTCCAAATCCGTTGTTGGTAAATATGGTGATGGCTGGAAAACTCGGTGTGAAATCCGGCGAAGGTTTCTATGATTATTCCGAGAGTAAAAAAGCGGAAAAAGTGGCGAAAATGTTTGCGAAGTAACACGGTAAACCTTATAGGTTTCCGAAACCTATAAGGTTTCCTAATGAACATGAGAAAAAAACAGGAACAATTATTCCAAATCATATTGGTCATTGCTACAATAGTAATGACCATTCTTCGTTTTTTGATGAACGAAAAAGGAAGGGTAAGTCCCGATTCCATAAGGTTTTTTAGAGGTGCAAATGTTTTTCCGGTGGTTGATAATACTACTACTCCATTAGGATATCCTATCAGTATTAAATTTTTTACGCTTTTCGGTTTTGATGAATTTTGGAGCAGTAAGATATTAGGAATTTTCGCCTATCTCTTCATTATATTTTTCGCATGGAAAAAAAAGTTTTATTACAGAGAAACAATTTTTGTGGGAGCACTTTTCAGCTTTATCTCCATTTTTTCGTACACCATAAGTGAGGCGCTTATTTTGCCATTTGTTTTTTGGATGATTTTTGTTGCAAGGCAGATAATTATTGGAGAAATCACTGGTCTAAAAGCTACCCTAATTTTGAGCGCATCATTAATTTTGCTATTCAACATTCGTTATAATGCGTTATTTTTCATGGGCGGTATATTTTTGTTTGCCATAATTAATTTAAAAGCCAAATATTCAAAAAACTTTATTTCGGCAGCTGTCATAGGTTTTACTTTCATTATTTTTTATAAGTTTTTGTTTATAGACACCTTTAATAAACATTATGTAGATAACTTTCTGGAAATAGGTCTTAAACCGACATCGCAGTTACTTTTAGAATTGTTGAAAGGTTTAGCCACTGCATTCAACCCTTTTATACATATGGCAAATCCCGAAGGTGGCTTTATAAATGTTGGTGTTTACGGATTGGGAGCGGCAAACATTGCACTTATGATATTTATTTTTTTGAAATCTGGATTATCCGAAACTGAAAAATTTTTAATGATATTAGGAATTACGGGTATTTTCTGTTCTTTTTTTATACAATATTTTTATTCTATTGATCAGCTCGATTATCGCTTGCTATCGCCATTTACTTTTCCTATATGGTTAGTATATTTCAAGAAGATTTATCAGTTTTTTGGGAGACTCACGTATGTAATTCCACTGGCAAGTATTTCGGTTGGGCTAGCTTTTACATGGCTTTCCAGAGGAAATTATATTGAAAACCGTAAAAAAGTACAGCATTACCTAAAAAATGAAAATTTAATGAACGGAAGACTTGATTTTTATATTAAAGACGAGAAAAATTTAAAGGAAATTCAGGTTGCAGAACTCATAAGCACGGTAAATGCTAATTTGGATACCACCAATAAAGCGGAAGACACTTTAAAGAAAAGAGTTTTAACAATGTACAAAGTTTTGACGAAAATTAAAATTGACGAGAATAAATTTCAATAATTTTATTATCTTTGAGAAGTATAAAAAACATTAACAAAATGAAATTACCAAAGTTTTTATTAGCAGATAATTCCGATATGCCGGAAGATCTTTTTGTAGTACATTGCGAATATCCAAGATTTATTCTGAATGTAGAAGAGGAAGAAGTAGAATGGCTGGATGATTTGGAAGGCGACGACGAAGAAACCATGGCTGATGAAGCTACAAAAGTAGTGGAACAAGCATTTAAATGGTGCGACGAGGAACTGGCGAAATACGACGAAGAAGAAGACGAAGAATAAAAAAAACAAAGCGATGAAAAATATTTTTTTGTCGCTTTTTTTGGCATTTTTCACGTTGAGCTGTACCACAGAAACCGAAAGACAGCCAGAGAAAATCGCCAATAATTGCGAACAATCAACTGTAATAAACGCCCAAGAATTTGCAAACACAAATAGTGCGCAAGGAGTATTTCAGAATTTGCAAATCAACGGCAATTGCTTGAAAATAAAATACGCTTCTAGCGGCTGCGACGGTTCCACTTGGACTGTAAAATTAGTTTCCGATGGTGCTACAGATTATTCTACATATCCTGTGACCAAAAAAGTAAAGTTCGTACTTACCAATCAAGAACTATGTCTTGCAGTTTTTCAAAAAGAGCGAAGTTTTGATGTTTCGGGTTTACAAGTTTCAGGACAAAATTCGGTACAGATAAAAGTGGAAAATTACAGCCAACCAATCACTTACCAATACTAAAAAAGGACTCTTTTTCGAGTCCTTTTTTTTATTGCATTTTATTGAATTTCAGCAGAAGTAAATTATCCTGATAAAGCTCCAAACTACTTCCGGCAACCCTATATTTATTTGCCTTCGGAACCATCCCCAAAAAGTTGGTTTCCGTTGCCATATTATCGCAGATCATCTTTGTAGAGCCAATATTCTTTGCGGAAAAACTACCAGTATTTGCATCCAGATTAATTTCTCCAAAATAATTATTACAACCTGCATTTCCGTTCAGTTTTCCACCTTCCACCGTTAAAGTCGGTATTTTTCCTTTCACATGATCTGCAAGTTGCCATTTTGTGTTTTCCAAAGAAGGCTGATTACTTGTATTTACGGTTTTTGTAACAGTTCCGCAAGATACCATGGTTGCAGAAACCATTGCTGCCATTATATACTTTTTCATAAAACTTTTTATTCTTTCAAATTTAACTATTATATGTTGTAGAACGTTTTTTACGCAGGTTTATTTTACAAAAAAGCGCCTCATCTGAAGCGCCCCGTATTTTTGCCAGAAAAATTATCCCCTTAATTCTGCCCCGAAATCTTTTTCAAAAGATTTGATAAGCGAGTTCATTACTTCGGAGATTTCTTTTTCTTCCAGCGTTTTTTCTTCGTTCAGCAATTCAAAGCTCATTGCGTAGGATTTTTTGCCTTCGGGAAGATTTTTACCTTCGTAAACATCAAAAAGATTAATATTTTTCAAAAATTTTGAAGGATTTTTCTTTGCTGTTTCATACAGTTCCGCATACGTTACGCTCTTATCCAAAAGTAACGCCAAATCTCTCCTTATTTTATTAAATTTCGGAATATCTACAAATTTCAGGTTGTCTTTTTTGCGAAGTACCTGTGCCGTTTCCAACTCAATTTCCGCATAAAAACAAGCTTGGTCAATATCGAAATCTTTTAATAAATGATTTGAAACCTTTCCTAATCTTGCCAGTATTTTTCCACCGGATGATAATTCCAAAGCGTCCGAAAAACGATTGTCTTCCAGCGATTTTTCCTGAATTTCGATGCCCAATTTTTGCAAAAGCAAGTTCACATAACCCTTTAAATAATAGAAATCTGTCGCAGATTTTGGCATCAACCAGTTTTCTTCTTTTTCTCTACCCGTAACCAATAATGCGATTTGTTTTCGCTCTTCGTACTTATCTCTTTTATGATAAATTTTTCCGAGTTCAAAAAACTTCAAATCTTCCGATTTTCGGTTGATGTTATAGGCAGCATTTTCCAAAAGTCCTTCCAAAAGCGATTTTCTCATGTGCGCGAGGTCGTTGCTTAAAGGATTTAGCAATTTTACGGCGTTATTTTCATCTTTTACCGAAGTAAGCGAATTATTCATCACCTCATTAAAACCATTGCTTTGAAGTGTTGCAGCCCAGTTATTTTCCAACTCATCTTGGTCATTAAGGCTTAATCTTACAGGAGTAAACGAAATTTTTTGTGGAGAATCAATTTTGTTGTAGCCATAAATTCTCAAAATTTCTTCAATTACGTCGATTTCTCTGGTAACATCAGCTCTGTAAGCCGGAACGGAAATTTCAAAACCGTTCGTAATTTCGTTTAATACAGTTATTTCCAAAGATTTTAAGATTTCTTTTATCTTTTCACGATGGATTTTCATCCCAAGAATCTGTTCAATTTTAGAAAATCTTAAAATAATGTAATGGTCTTCAATTTTCTTTGGATAAAATTCCAAAAGCTCGCCTTTCAGCTTTCCACCAGCAATTTCTTCAATCATTTTTATAGCATGAGTAATCGCAGTTTTTACATTATTGGGATCAACTCCGCGTTCAAAACGGAAGGATGCATCCGTACTTAAACCATGAAATTTAGCGGCTTTTCTTACTGCAACTGGGTTGAAATAGGCACTTTCTAAAAAGATATTTTTTGTATTTTCTGAAACTCCCGAATTTTCGCCGCCAAAAACTCCTGCAATACACATCGGTTTATCTGCGTAGTCTTTTATCATGATTTCGGTGCCGTTCAAAGTTCTTACAGCGCCGTCTAAAGTTGTAAATTGTGTTCCTTCTTCGTTAACTCCGATTTTAACTTTTTTATTGGTAATTTTATCGGCATCAAAAGCATGAAGCGGCTGTCCAAGACCGTGAAGAACATAATTTGTAACATCAACTACATTGTTGATTGGTCCAATTCCAATAGCTTTTAAACGGTTCTGAAGCCAATCTGGAGATGCCTCAACTTTTACATTTTCGATAACGGCACCAATATATCTCGGACAAAGATTTTCGTCCTCCACTTCAAGTTCAAAATCGTTTTCGCCTTCGGTTTCAAGTTTTACAGAAGCAATTTTTTCAAATTCTGATTTAAAATTATTTGATGACAAAAATGCGTTCAAATCCAGAGCTACACCGTAATGCGACATCGCATCGGTTCGGTTTGGAGTAAGCCCGATTTCAAAAACTTCATCGTTTGCAATTTCAAAATAATTGGCAAAAGGTTTTCCTACTTCAAACTTTGCTTCGTCCAAAACCATAATTCCGCCGTGGTCGTCGCTTAGGCCCAATTCATCTTCGGCGCAAATCATTCCCTGCGATTTTTCTCCACGAATTTTGGCTTCTTTTATTTCAAAAAAACTACCGTCTTTTGCATAAATTTTTGTACCAATTAAAGCTACGGGAACTGTTTGTCCGGCTGCAACATTGGGAGCGCCACAAACGATTTCAAGAGTTTTTCGGTTGCCTACATCTACTGTGGTTTTGCTCAGTTTATCGGCATTTGGATGTTTTTCGCAGGTTAAAACTTTACCCACAATAATGCCTTCTAAAGAGCCTTTTATACTTTCAAACTTTTCAACGCCTTCTACTTCCAAGCCAATGTCGGTAAGAATTTCTGCTGTTTTTTCGGTTTTGAGGTCGGTTTTGATGTATTCTTTGAGCCAGTTGTTTGAGATTTTCATTCTAAAAAATTCAGATTAAGATGTCCATTTTATCGTAATTATTCTTGAAAATACGGACGGTGCAAATATCGTGTTTTTTAAAACTATTTGCTACTAAAACGGATAAAACTCCCTAAAAAAAGTTATTTGTAAATTTTTTATTTTTCTGATATTTCTTTAATTTTTTGAAAAATACTCGGGAAATAACTCTTGTAAAAATCTACAAATTCATCCAAGGTATTTACTTTCGATTTCAAAAATGTGCCATTTTCAGTAGGTTCCAAAAAGTAGGAAACCGTCAAATTTTCCCAATTTTGCGGACTCAATTCGCCATCATAAATCCATCCCAAATGCTTCAGAGTCATTTCCTTATTTGGAATATTTGCAAGCACTTCATCGTACATCCCATTATTTTCTTTATCGAAAAATTTGATGATAGTTCCCTGCTCCCAATTTCCCTCGAAACGGTGTCCAGAAGTCCATTTAGGATAAGTTTCTTCACTAAAAAGGGTTTCCCAAACTTTTTCGGGAGCTGCGTTGATTTCTGTTTGAAATTCTAGAAGATTCATGAAAATTAGGGGATTAAGGGATTAAGAGATTAAAAAATTAGGAGATTACCTGCTTAAAAAACTTGAAGTTAGGAATTGTAGGCGGTTTCTAAATCGGCAATTACAATTTTTTTCATGGTCATCATCGCCTGAAAAACCTTTTGTGAACGGTCGGTTCCATCAAAATTATTCATTAATTCCAATAATCTTTTTGGGGTAATTTGCCAACTTACTCCGTATTTGTCTTTCAGCCAACCACACATCGATTCTTCGCCGCCATCGGAAGTGAGCGAATTCCATAAATGATCGGTTTGCGTTTGATTATCGGTCATCACAACGATGGAAATCCCTTCCGAGAAATTAAATTGGTGATCGTAAGAATTGTCCATGCAGAAAAAATCATAATTATCTATCACAAAATGAGCGTGCTGCACGTTTCCTGGAACTTCGTGGGTTTCATTTCCTACGCCTTCTCCATATTTCAAAACGCTTCCGATTTTTGAATTTGGAAAAATATTTGTGTAAAACTCCATCGCTTCCATCGCCTTTCCGTTGTTGTTATGAATAAACATCAGGGTTGGAATAATCTTCTGATCGCCTTGATTTTCGCCCAAATACACTTGCCAAGTGACACCAAATTTATCGCGAACCCAACCATATTTTTTGCTCCAAGGATATTCGCCGAGCTCCATCAAAACAATTCCTCCTTTGGAAAGATTGTTCCAGTATTTTTCTACTTCTTCCACCGTTTCGCACATTACCATGAAGGAAATTGAAGCATTTTTTTCAAAAGCCGGACCTCCGTTCAAAAGCATCATTCTTTGTCCGAAAAGGTCGAGATTGATGACCATTGGTGTGTCCACCGTAATTTTTCCGCCAAACGTTTCTACATAGAAATCGGCGGCCTCTTTTTCATTTTGGTTGAACCAAAGGCAAGGGAAAATATCGTTGTTCATAAAGTTAGTTTGAAGTTGTTTGAGTTTGTTTGATATTGTTTGATATTGTTTCTCGGCGAAATTTTACGACTTTTAGAATCAATTCGTAAGGAATTTCTTGCTTGATTGGAAATTGCACCGAACCTTTTCCCTGTTTGTATTTTGAAAATTCCTTAGCAAATTCCTCGTGTCCGTTTGGTGTGGCGTAAAATCCAATGTGATTTTTGTAACCTGCAAAGTAAACCAAAGGTTTTCCCTGAAGATAATATGCCGGAATTCCATAAGCGATTTTTTCTGTTGCCTCAGGAACCTCAACCAAAATTACGCTCCGGATTTTACCTAAAATTTCCTGAATTTCTTCAGGAAATTGTTCGATATACTGCGTTACATCATTCATTTAAAACAATGTTTTTTATCAATTTTTTTCTACATATTTATGAAAGCGATCTAAAATGGCATACCAACCAATCCGCTGCATTTCTCTGCCGTTTTGCACTTCCGGCTCGAAAATCTGAATGATTTCTGTAGCATTATCATCTATTTTTTTGAAATGCACCTCCACTTTTCTGCCATCATCCAAATGACTCTTAATATAGTCGTGAACCTTTATTTCATCAATATAACCGGAAAAATTGTAGCCAAAACTTTTGTCTTTATACTCCAAACGGTAGTCGAATCTGCCACCTTCGCGAAAATCATTTTCCGCTTTTGGGCAATGCCAATTTGTGGTAGGAAAATTCCATTTTACGATGTGTTTCGGATTGTTAAAATAATCCCAAGCTTTCGCCAAAGGCTTCAGTATTGTTACTTTAATTGTGATAGGTTCCATATTCTTATTTTTTCTAAAAATAGGGATTTTTTTTTAGACCTGAAAATTAAATAAAATTCAAATTAATGGTTTTCAGTATATTTATGAAAATTATTTAGAATTGCGTACCAACCTTCGCGCTGCATTTCACGAGTGTTTTGCGTTTCAGGATCGAAAATTTCGATTACTTTGGTGGTGTTTTCATCTATTTTTTCAAACCGAACTTCTACTTTTCTGCCGTCTTCCAAATGGTACTTTATCAATTTTTGCGGAACAATTTCATCGTAAATTCCCACTAAATCAAACCCATAACTTCCGTCTTTTGCCTGCATTCTTGTTTTGAGTTTTCCGCCGACTTCTAAATCGTTTTCTGCACTTGGACATTCCCAAGATTCGTGCGCAAAGTTCCATTTCACAATATGTTCAGGATCGATGAAATAATTCCAAACTTTTTCTACAGGTTTTAGAATAGTGATGTCTATTTTTATTGGTTCCATAATTTGATTGATTTTAGGAAACCTAACAAGTTTTAAAAACTTGTTAGGTTTTTTTTGTTATAAATTAATTTTTAAATTTAATGAATAAAACTTAAATCATGAAAGAAGATTTTTTGGAAAACGGATTTGTATATCACATCTATAATCGGGCAAATAATTTCGAGAATCTATTCTATGAAGAAAAAAACTACGATTATTTCCTATCGCTTATGCGAAAATATCTTGTGCCTGTTTGCGATATTTATGGTTATTGTCTTTTAAAAAACCACTTTCACCTGCTTTTACGAATAAAGGAAGAGGAAGAAATTGCAGAAAATTTGCGTAAAAAGAAGGCTTATCAACACTTCTCCAATATGTTCAACTCCTACACAAAATCTATAAACAAACGCTATCAAAGAAGAGGAAGTTTATTTCAGGAGCATTTCGGAAGAAAAAGAATTACTGAAGAAGAGTTTTTACGCAAAAGTATCATCTATATTCATAAAAACCCCTTGAAACATAGTGTACAAAATGATTTTGAAAATTATCCATATTCATCTTACCGCTCCATAATCAGTAGAAATGATACACAATTAAAGAGAAATGTGGTTTTGGATTGGTTTGATGGCGTAGAAAATTTCATAGCTTGCCATAAATTATAAAAAAATCTATAAAGACCTAACAAGTTTTAAAAACTTGTTAGGTCTCCTAAATGTAAATTGGTTTTCTACTGCATCGAATGCAAACCAATCGTATTTCCTTCTGTATCGGTAATTATTGTGCAAAAACCAAATTCGCCGATAGACATTTTTGGTTGGCAAACTTTTCCGCCCGCTTTTTCTACTCTGCTTTCTTCAATACCGCAGTCTTCGCAACCAAAATAAACGATGGTTCCGCTTCCATTACTCGGTAAAGCGCCTTCCATTTTCACCAAACTTCCGCCAATTCCCATTGCATTCATATCACTGGGAAAGGAAAACATCAACATAGATTGTTCAGTAGGATCAGATAGTTGCTGAAATTCTATTTTTAATACTTCCGAGTAAAATTTTTTGGCTCTATCCATATCTTGCACATAGATTTCAAACCAAACTACAGGATTCATTTTTGGAGTTTCCATACTATTTTTCTTTAGATTAATTAGTTTCAAAATTATTATAAAATTGAAAAAATATACTTGTCATAAGGCAAGAAATATCAAAAATTTCCAGAAGAACCAAGAAACTCTAAAACTTCAATTTTCTGACTGTTATTCAAGCCACTTTCATCTCGCTGTTTCTGAAAATCTAAAAAAGTAGCAACATTCAAAAGTTCATTCTGAATTTCTTTATCAGAATATTTTGAAATATGAACAAAAGTAAGACCATCATTTTTCAATAAAACACTGTAGGAAAAGCGTTTTTGGTCTAAATTTTTAAAATCAATAAGAAATTTTTTAATGTTGATTTTATTGGTTTCTACAAAATTATCTTTAACACTATAAGTTACAATTACGTTAATCATTTTGGCTTTTTATTAATTAATTTCCCTACGAATTCTGCTTAAAGAAGTATCTGTAATTCCAAGATAGGAAGCAATTTGTTTTAGTGGTGCATTTTGAATGATGGTTGGCTTTTCTTTCAGTAATTTCAAATATCTGTCTGAAGCTGACTTTGTAATCATCTCAATTTTTTGATTTTTGGCTTCGAATAATTGAAAGGTAAACCACATTCTTCCCCATTCCCGCATTCCTTCTATAGTATGAAAAAGCTCCTGAAAATCATCGTAAAGAATTTCATAACACACACAATCCGAAACTGCCTGTATATTTTCCTTGGAAGGAATTCTTTGAAAAAGAGAACTTACTTCTATAACCGCATCATTTTCTGTGAAAAACTCCAATGTAATATCGTTGTTATCCGCATCCAAAACATAGGAACGCATCAGTCCATCCTCCAAAATCATGTACGAATTTGAAATTTGATTTTCTTTCAAAAAATAGTCGCCTTTTTTAAAAATCCTTTGATGATGAGAAGAAAAGACGTTTTGTAAATCTTCTTCGGAAAACAAAGGGTGTTGATAGATGAATTTTAAAGATTTTTTCATAAAAAAACGAAAGCCAACTTTACTTTCGTTAAAAATAATATTTTTTTGGTTAAAACAACTTCGGCAAAGTTTTAAACTTTGCCGAAGTTATCTATAGTTAAAGTAAAACTATTTCAAAGCGCTTAAAGCAGCATCATAATTTGGTTCGTTTACGATTTCCGGAACCTGTTCAGAATAGAGAACGATATTGTTTTCATCCGTTACAATAACCGCACGAGAAAGAAGTCCTTTCATCGGTCCATCTACAATGGTTACCCCAAAATCGTTACCGAAATTACTGCGGAAATCCGATAAAGTTTCTACATGATCCAAACCTTCGGCTGCACAAAATCTGCCTAAAGCAAAAGGTAAATCCTTGGAAACATTTATCACTACAGCGTTATTTAAACTTCCTGCTTCCTCGTTAAATTTTCTGGCAGATGCTGCACAAATTCCCGTATCAATGCTTGGAAAAATATTGAAAATTTTTCTTTTTCCTGCATAATCTTCCAGCGTTTTCACTTCCAATTTTTCGTTCACCAATGCGAAATCACGTATCGTTAGACCAACATCCATAAGGTTTCCAATGGTATTGATTTCATTTCCTTTTAATGTAATAGTTGCCATAAATTTATTTTTAAGATTTTCTCAAATTTAATGATAAAACCGCGAAACAACTAATTTAGGCAAGTTAAAAAATTATTAAAAATGCTACGAAGACAATTGCTCGCGGATTTTTTGTACTTCTTTCAAAAATTCATCGGGATTTTCTGGCGAAATAACGTAAAGCTTCTTAGGAGTCTGAATTTTAATTTTCTTATGGATATTGGTTACATACCAAACATCATTTCCATTAAAATAGCCAAAATATCCGAAAACACCACCAACTCCAAAAGTTCTAAAATTCAACCCTACCCTTTCGTAACGTTTTATTCCCACCAATTCTTTTACTGGAATTTTGATGGTGGTAAAATAATTTTTGATGTAAATATTTCCTTTCCCCAGAGAAATTCTCGGAATCATTAAATAGCTTGAAACCACTGCTGATAAGAGGATTGCTGAAACAATAGCTTTTCCATACAAAGGCATTTCACCATTGAAAAAGAAAAAAATTAACAATGGAAAAACCACACAAATTCCTCCAAAAATAAGCGTTATAATTTTTGTTTGCATGTCCATTGAAGCTGTTGGATATTCTTTCATCGTTGTTACGAAAATAACAAATTATTTTTTTGAAAATTTTACTAAAAATACCAGATCTATGATTCCAATAATCCACCAAGTTGGAAATCTAAGAAATGTATATACCAAGTTTGGCCCATCACTCATTGGGAAATGTTTTTTTGCATATGCAAGTTCAACATCAATTACCAAATAAGGAATAATAATGAGAAAAAGTAGAAAATAGAAAAGATAGCCTAGAAAGTTCATCCTCTTCAAAATCTTATACTTCCAAACTCCAAAATTGAAAATTAGAATTAAAAATAGAACGAAAAAATCAAATAAATTGAATAGCATTTTTAAGTTTCCAAACCTAAAAGTCTAGCTTCCTTAATCACAAAATCTCTCGCCTGTTCTTTATCATTAGCAATTTCGCCTTCCAAAATGGCTTCTTTCACTTTTTCCTTTAAGATTCCAATTTCACGACTTGGCTTGAGGTTGAACATTTCCATAATTTCTTCGCCGGAAATGGGCGGTTGAAAATTCCGAACCTGATCTTTTTCTTCAACTTCGGCAATTTTTTTCAAAACTTTGTCGAAATTTTTCTGGAAACGCTCCTTTTTTGCATAATTTTTTGTCGTGATGTCCGATTTGCAAAGCGTAATTAAATCATCCAGTTCTTCGCCTGCATCAAAAACGAGCCTTCTCAATGCAGAATCCGAAACCTCATCAGAAACCACAGCAATTGGACGAGCGTGCATTTTTACCATTTTTTCCACAAACTTCATTTCGTTTCCTAACGGAAGCTTCAGGCGTTTAAAAATATTTTTTATCATTTTTGAGCCCAAAAATTCGTGTCCGTGGAAAGTCCACCCTGTTCCTTCAACAAACTTTTTCGTGGGCGCTTTTCCAATATCGTGAAGTAATGCAGACCAGCGCAACCAAAGGTTTTCCGTATTTTCTGAAATATTGTCGAGAACTTCTAAAGTATGGTAAAAATTGTCTTTGTGATTTTGCCCGTCGATTTCATCAATGCCTTTCAAAGCGGTTAATTCTGGTAGAATTTTTTCTAAAAGCAATGTTTCTTCCATTAATTTCAAACCAACAGAAGGTTTTTCGGAAAGCATAATTTTGTTGAACTCCACCATAATTCTTTCCATCGAGACAATTTTGATTCTTTCGGATTCGTCTTTTATGGCTTTTAGGGAATTTTCTTCAATTTCAAAATTTAATGTGGAAGCAAAACGAATCGCGCGCATCATCCTCAAAGGATCGTCGCTGTAAGTTTGGTGTGGTTCTAAAGGTGTTCGCAGAATTTTATTTTGCAAATCTTCTCGACCGTTGAAAGGATCCATCAATTCACCAAAATTTTCTTTATTTAAAGAAATTGCCATCGCATTTATAGTGAAATCGCGGCGTTTTTGGTCGTCTTCCAAAGTTCCAGTTTCCACAGAAGGTTTTCGGGAATTTTCGCTGTAACTTTCCTTTCTGGCGCCGACAAATTCCAAATCCAAATCGTCATATTTGAACATCGCCGTTCCATAATTTTTGAAAATCGCAACTTTTATTTTTGGATTAATTTCTGTTGCAACGGCTTTTGCTAAGTCCATTCCGTTTCCTTCGGTTACAAAATCGATGTCGGTTGGAGCTTTTCTTTTCATCAAAATATCGCGAACGTAGCCTCCAACAATATAAACAGATTGCCCATTTCGCGAAGCCACTTCGGAAATTATTTTGAAAAGTTTGAGGTTTTTATTTTGAATTAAATTGATTGTCATAAGTCCGAAGTCTGAAGTCCGAAGTCTGAAGTCCGAAGACCGAAGACAAATTTTTGCAAAGATATTTTTTTTGTAGCACAAAAATCACCAAGTTCATAGCACAAAGACAACAAAATTTACAAGATGCAATAAGGCGCTTCGCTTATTTAGGCTTTGCGTCTTTGGGAGCGAAAAACTTTGGGAACTTTGTGCAAAATTCTTTGTGCGCTTTGCGTGAAAATTTACTCACGGATAACTTTTATTCTCCCGTTATTCCAAATTCTAATCACAGAAGAACCCGAATATTCCGAGATTTTTTCAAGGTTTTCTTCCACGGCAAAATCAACAGAATCAATAATTTCCTGCGATATATCAGAGAATTTCATCGGCGATTTTTCTCCGCTAAAATTGGCTGAAGTAGAAACCAGAGGTTTGTTGAGTTTTGAAATCAACTTTTTACAAAAATCATCCTTCACCAAACGAATACCGATGCTTCCATCTTCTGCGAGAATTTCTTTGGGTAAATTTCTGGGATTGTCGTAAATTAAAGTCACAGGTTTTTCTGATAAATCGATGATTTCCCAAGCCATTTCAGGAACGTCCACCAAATCCTGCAAACGTTTTTCGCTTTCCACCAAAATAATCATGGATTTGGTTTTTTCTCGCTTTTTGATTTCAAAAATTTTGTTGATGGCGTCAATGTTTGTCGCATCACAGCCAATTCCCCAAATAGTGTCGGTTGGATAAAGGATCGTGCCGCCGTTTTCTAGGATTTCGATGATTTTTTCCATGATATTCAATAGAAACGGACTAAAGCCCGTTTACAAAATTGCAAAAATTCCATTGGCTTTAGCCAAAACTTATTTCAGAATTTTAAATCCGTAATGATTAATAAATTGATCATATTCTTCCGAAAAAGATTTTAAAGTATGATGGTCTTCTTGATTTTTGATGTAATTTCTCACTTTTTCAATGTGAGATTCCGAAATTGAAACTGCCAAATATTCATCCTGCCAAGAAAATTTTTCGGAAATTAGTTTTTCTTTATTAATCCAATGTGAACTTTCACCTTTTATTAATTGTGCAACTTTTTCAATGGTTTGATCCGAACCTAATGAAATTAGACAATGGCAATGCTCTGAAAATCCATTGACCATATCAATAAAAACCCCCTTTTCTTCTGAATTTTGCTTGATATGTTTCCACATCTTAATTCTTAAATCTTTTGATTTTAGAAATTGTTTTCTGTTTAATGTGGAGAAAACAAGATGAATATAAACTTTGATAAAAGGCATAATTATTTCAAAAATACAAAATTATAAGTTTTGGCTAAAGCCAAATGGAATTTGCATATCAAAAAAACGGGCTAAAGCCCGTTCCTATTGATAAAATCACTTATTTTAAACTCGGCAAATACCTATCCTTTATCACATTCAAATGATGAATATTGTGCCCAATAATCATTTTTGCAATGGTCTCTACCGAAAGCTTGTTTCCGTCGGCAATTCCTTTTCGCTGCAAAATTTCAAACTTCAAATTCTGAAAAAACAAAACGCTCATTTTTCTTACACATCGAAATTCTTCTATTAATTCTCCTAGTGAAATTTTCGATGCATTAGATTCTTTTGCAAACATTTCTTCATCGAAACCGGATAGTTCTGTGGCGTCATTTTTCGAGAAACGTAGCGCACGATAGCTAAAAACCTGTTCAGTTTCTATGAGGTGTTGCAGTAGAACTTTCAAACTCCATTTCCCTTCCGAATAAGCAAAATTAGCCTCTTCTTCCGACAAACTTTCGTAAAAAAGTTCCGTTTCGCTTCCAACGAGTTCCATTTCTTCCAACCAATTTTCGGAAGGAATTAAATCGAGGTATCGTTGAATATATTTTTCGAAATTAGTCATGTCGGTTATAAAAAATCACGAATACACGAATAAATTTTTAACAAAACATTCGTGCATTCGTGGCAAAAAAAAAATTCTAATTAAATGCTTTTTCCAAATCAGCAATCAAATCATCAATATCTTCGATACCAACGCTCAATCTCACCAAATCGTCTGTAATACCGATTTCTGCGCGTTTTTCCGCAGGGATGGAAGCGTGAGTCATCAATGTTGGATGATTTGCCAAAGATTCCACTCCGCCCAAAGATTCTGCAAGAGTGAATACTTTTAAATGTTCCAAAAATTTGATGGCATCTGCTTTTGCGCCAGATTTGAAATTAAAGGAAACCATTCCGCCAAAACCTTTCGGCATTTGTCTTTTCGCCAAATCGTATTGTGGATGTGAAGTTAATCCCGGATAAATGACGTCTTTTACTTTTTTATGATTTTGCAAAAATTCTGCAATTTTTTGTCCGTTTTCAGAGTGTCTTTGCATTCTGAGAGCTAAAGTTTTAATACCTCTCAAAACCAAATAGGAATCGTGAGGCCCTAAAATTCCACCACTCGCAAATTGTATAAAATGTAGTTGCTCGCCCAATTCTGCATCTTTTGCAACTAAAGCTCCAGCTATAACATCAGAATGTCCACCTAAATATTTTGTAGCTGAATGCATCACGATATCTGCGCCCAAATTTAAAGGCTGTTGAAGATACGGCGAGGCAAAAGTATTGTCCACCGCAACCAAAATTCCTTTTCCTTTCACCAAATCGCAAACTGCTTTGATGTCGATAAGCTTCATTAAAGGATTTGTAGGCGTTTCCAGCCAAATAAGCTTGGTTTTTTCGTTGATTTTTTCAGAAATTTTGGAAACATCATCCATATTCACAAAGTGAAATTTCAGCTGATATTTTTCAAAAAGTCTTACAAACATTCTATAACTTCCGCCATAAAGGTCGTCGCAAGCGATTACCTCATCTCCTGGATTCAATAATTTTAAAACACAGTCAATCGCCGCCAAACCGGAACCGAAAGCCAAACCTCTCGCTCCGTTTTCTATGGAAGCCAAACTGTCTTCCAAAGCCTGTCTTGTAGGATTTGCCGCTCTGGAATATTCATATCCAGAATGTTCGCCTGGAGATTTTTGTGCAAAAGTGGAAGTTAAAAAAACTGGAACATTTACCGCTCCTGTCACTGGTTCGTGGTGTTGTCCGCCGTGGATAACTTTGGTGTTGAAATTCATAATTATTTGCTTTCTGCTTTTTGCTCTCAGCAATCTGCTTTCGGCTGCAGAATTCTGAAGTTTTTTAAATATTTTTTTTGCTAAAAGCCGACTGCCGAAAGCCGACTGCACTTTTACATTTTAATCGCTGATTTTATCGCAAATTCTTCCGCCATTTGTTCCATCCACTGCGCAACGTCTGCTTCACCGGAAGCGCGTTCGTAAGTATTTCCAAGGGAAACTAAAATTTGATGAATGAACATTTTCATTTGATCTAAAGGCATATCTTTGGTCCAAAGGTCGATTCTTAAAGCTTCCATTGCTTTATCGTCCCACACAGAAATCATTGTGGCTTTGGTTTCCTGTTTTTCTACGCCGCCATCTTCCGCATTCCACGTCATTTTTTCGGGAATGTGGTTCTCGTCCAGCTCTACGTCTATTGTTATTTGGGTTTTTCTCATTTTTTTGTTGTTGTGAAGATGTAAAGTTGTAAAGTTGTGAAGTTGAAATCGTAAAGATGTGAAGATGTGTGAGATTTTAAATCGTTCAGTTTCAAAGCGAATCTTTAGCGACTTTACAATCCAGTAATTTTACGATTTTGCGATTTTACAACTTTACGATTTAACGATTTTACAAAAATTAATCTTTAGGTTTATATGCTGCTTGGTTAAAAATATCGGTCGCGCTCATGTTGATGAAATCCGCAAGTTTCGTTTCCGGCTTTTCCGCAAAAAACTTACGACAAATTTGCCATCCGGTGAAAATCCCAACTTGTGGAGAAGACTCTTTGTCGGTTTCTGTATAAAATTTTGAAAAAGGACCTACGGAAATGAAACGCTCTGTTAAACGAGGATCCGGACTGAAAACCAAATCATTTTCCACGAAATAATTCCAAATTCCCGTTTCATTTGCTTGGCTCCATTCGTATTGTTTTGCTGTGGCGCTCATTTTCAAATGATCTGGAACATCAGGTATGAAAGCATCTTGAAGTGTCATCACTTTTCCGCTAAAAACCATTTCATCCAAAAATTTTTGAGAATCTTTACTGTAAGGAACAATAGCCATTGCAATTGCTTCAGAAGTTTTTGGTAAAAGATTTTCAGGATTCATCGATTTTTTGAAATATTCTTCAATTCCTTGGTAAAACTCACTTTTTTCACCCATAAATCCTGAAATATCAATGAAAAGATAACCTTGTTGCGGGTCATAAATCACCGGCTGCTCATACATCTGAGTGCTGGATGAAAAAGTATAAACCTTCGGATTATTGAATTTTGGAAAATAATGTTTTACACGGGCAAAAAGAGTGGACAAATCAGTAGAAAGTTTGTTTAAATCTATTTTGGAAGCTGCAAATTGATACGCTTTTATTTCCTCCGGATTTTTTCTTCTGTTCACAAAATCTTCATCTTTTACCGAACCCTGAAACCAAGGATATTTTTCCTTGAACTGCTCTATAGGAACATTCGCATCAAAAAACTCTTTTGAAATATCGGTAATTTGTACTTTTTCTGCGGGAGATTCCACATCAACTTTCCAAATGTTTTCTGCATCTTTTTTACATGAAATTATCCCAAAAAGTATTGCTGCAGAAAGAATTACTATTCTAAAAAACTTCATTATTTTTACATCGAATTTTAAGTTTACAAAAGTAAGAAATTTAAAACTGATGACCGAAGCGTTAACAACTGAAAGACTTTTTTTAAGACCATTCGTTTTGGAAGACGCTCCAAGACTTTTTTTATTGGACTCCAACGCAGATGTAATGAAATATATCGGGATGAAACCGCTGGAAAAGGTCGAAGAAAGCGAGGAGATAATAAAGATGATTCAAAGACAATACGCCGAGAACAGCATCGGAAGATTTGCAGTCATTGAAAAATCGTCGCAACTTTTGATTGGTTGGAGCGGCTTGAAGCTTCTTACCGAAGAAATCAATGGCTACAAAAATGTATATGATTTAGGATTTCGTTTTTTACCAGAATTTTGGGGAAAAGGTTATGCCAAAGAATCTGCAAGTGCCTTTCTAAAATATGCTTTTAATCAATTAAACTTGGAAAATATTTACGCACATGCTCATTCTGAAAATCAAGCTTCCAATAATGCTTTGCAGAAATTAGGATTTCAGAAAACCGGAGAATTTTTAGAAGAAGACGGAATGTGTTATTGGTATGAAATTTCCAAAAAAACTTCAAACTTTAAACTTTGAACTTTGAACTTTAAACAAAAAACTGTATGCAAACAGAAAAAATTATAGAAAAAATAGTCTCTTGGCTGAAAGATTACGCCGAAAAAGCCCACGTAAAGGGGTACATCATCGGAGTTTCCGGAGGTGTAGATTCCGGTGTGGTTTCTACGCTTTGTGCGATGACCGGCTTGAATGTTTTAGCCATTGAAATGCCGATTCGCCAACAAAAAGACCAAGCTTCCCGAGCTCTGGAACATATTGAATTTTTAGAAAATAAATTTCCTAATGTAAAAGGAATGTCGGTGGATTTGAACGAACCATTTGAAGCCCTCTACAAAACTTTCGATGTAAAAGATGACGAATTTCCTGCCGAAAAACTCGCTTTTGCCAATACTAGAAGTAGATTGAGGATGTTGACGCTTTATTATTATGGACAAATTAACGGACTTTTAGTTTGCGGAACCGGAAATAAAGTGGAAGATTTTGGCATCGGATTTTACACCAAATACGGCGACGGCGGCGTTGACGTTTCACCAATTGCAGATTTGTACAAAACCGAAGTTTATGAACTGGCTCGACATTTAGATTTGCCTGAAAGCATTAAAAACGCCATTCCAACAGACGGACTTTGGGATGTTGACAGAACCGATGAACAACAAATCGGCGCATCTTACCCCGAATTAGAAAAAATTCAAAAAGAATGGGGAACCAAAACAGAAGCTGATTACAGTGGAAGAGATTTGGAAGTTTTCAAAATTTTTGCAAGGATGAATAAGGCTGCACAACACAAAATCAACCCAATTCCGGTGTGTGATATTCCGGAGGAGTGGAGAAATTGATAAAAGATACTTACATAAATTGAAGAGCAAAATACAACCGATAAAATGAATTCTAAATTTAAAACTTTTCTTTTTTTTATCATAGGTGCTGCCATAGGTGTATTGTTGGTAAATTTATATAACAAATACACGATTGTTGAGCGGGCTGATACCAACTTTACGGAGCAAAATTCTGTTCAAAATAATACTTCAGCATCGGGAAATTCGTCAGAAAAAATACAGAACATTTCAGAAAATGCTATTGATGAACTTACCAAAGAAAATATCGTTATCGGTTATGTAAAAGAAAATCACCGTCTTCCTGATTATTATATCACGAAATCTGAAGCGAGAAGAGAAGGTTGGAATCCAAGTCAGGGAAATTTATGTGATGTTTTGCCGGGAAGAGCGATTGGCGGCGATAAGTTTTCAAACCGTGAAAAAACGTTGCCAAAAGGCGAACAATATTATGAAGCCGACGTGAACTACAACTGTGGAAACCGAAATGCGGATCGAATTGTTTTCACGAAAAACGGCGATGTTTGGCTGACGCACGATCACTACAGAAGTTTTGAGAAAAAGTAGAGAAAAGGCAAGCCTTTTCTCCAAGATACAAGACAAAAGTAAAAAGAGACAATTTTGAAAAGAGTTTTCTGGTTTTCGATTATCATTTTTATAATTTCCTGTGAAAAAGAAGTTCCAAAAAATATTTTCAAAACTGAAAAACATACAATTATACTGATACAACCGTTCAATGATTTCAAAGAAAAAGATGCGAAAATGATTGCCGGGAAAATCAAAGAAATATATCCCAATATCAAAATTTTAAAACCTATTCCGTTTCCTGAAAACAGTTTTTATCCACCGAGAAACCGATACAGAGCCGATTCCATTATAGCATTTTTGAAGACAAAAACGCCTGAAAACTCCGTAACTTTGGGATTAACAACAAAAGACATCAGCGTCACCAAAGGAAAAAATCCGGATTTTGGAGTGATTGGATTGGGTTACAGACCTGGAAAAGCTTGTGTTGCCTCGAATTTCCGTTTGTCTGCAAAAAATAAAATTGAACAGTTTTATAAAGTTGCCATTCACGAGTTGGGACATACGCAAGGTTTACACCATTGCCCGGAAAAAAGCTGCTTTATGCGCGATGCAGAAGGTGGGAATCCTACAGATGAAGAAAAAGATTTCTGCCCAAAATGCAAAGATTTTTTAAAAACCAAAAACTGGAAATTTAATTAGATCATAAGAAAAAAGAAGCAAGAAAAATTTTAAATTATTAATTAAAAAATCTAAAAACCTCACTTAAGGAGCGCGAGAAGTCCCTCTCCTTTGGAGAGGGATTTAGGGAGAGGACAAAAATTATGGATACTATTTACATAGACTTTACCAACATCGGCGATTACGAAGATTTTTACGCCCAACTGAGAGAAAAACTAAAACTTCCCGACTATTTTGGGGATAATTTGGATGCGCTTTACGATTCTATTACTGGTTTTGTTGAACTTCCTCTGCATATTGAATTTGTGAATATGAGCGTAGATCAGTTGGAAACTTTTGAAGATTTGCTGACGACTCTGGAAGATGCGGAAGATGAGCTGGATGACTTTACTTTTACGTATTATCTGGAGCAGTATGAGGATGAGGAGTAGTTGATGGTTTCTGGTATCTTGTTGATGGTTTCATGTTGAAAAATAAAAACCACCGAAAATCGATGGTTTGATTGTATCTTTTAAAAATTTACTTTTTGCTTTAATCCTTCAGCGACAAGCAGCGAGAGGTTAAAATTCTGCCACACTCTGCGCGAGCCAAAAGGGCAAATCATTTTGTCTTTTTTTCCAAATAAAAAATTTTTTTTGAGGTCATTACTTTACTTAATTTTTAAAAACCATATAAAAAGGAAACTTATCACTCCCTATAATTTTCAATTTTTGGATAAAATTTTTGTTGCCACGAAATCAAAGATTCCACTTAGTAAATGCACGAATAATGTCTTAATCTCCTAATTTCTTAATCCCTAAATTTTTTGAAATATGGTAATACGCCAGCATTTTGTAATATAGTTTCGCCGCCAAAAACGCGGTTGGTTTTGAATAAGGTGAATCCATCAATTCTACAATATCAAAGGCAACAACATTGCATTTTTCAAAAACTTTTTTCAACAATTCTAAAGTTGGGTACCATTGCAAACCGCCCGGTTCCGGAGTTCCTGTAGATGGAGCAATTGACGGGTCGAAAGCATCCAAATCTATCGTGATGTACACATTTCCTGAAACTTTTTCTAAAACATCATCAATCCAGTTGGGATTTTTGGCGATTTCGTGCGCCCAAAAACATTGATCTTTTGGAACGTACTGCATTTCCTCCACATCGCAAGAACGGATTCCTACTTGTACCAAATTTAATTTTTGTGAAGCCTCAAAAACCGCACAAGCATGATTGGAAGTTGAACCGTGAAAATCCGGACGCAAATCTGTATGCGCATCGAGCTGAAGAACCGTTAAATCAGGATATTTTTCACCAAAAGCGCGAATTGAACCAATAGAAACGGAATGTTCGCCTCCGAAAAGTGTAAAGAGTTTGCCGTCGTTCCTCATCATTTCTTTGGTTTTTTGGTAAACCGCTTCTGTCATGGCTTCGGGTGAAGAATTTTCAGAAATTTCTCCAGCCAACCAAACGCCTTCCAAATAAGGTTCTGTTCCGGTTTCAATATCGTAGAGTTCCATGTTTTCGGAGGCATCCAAAAAAAGTTCGGGACCTTTGTCGGCTCCTTTTCCCCAAGTGGAAGTTCCGTCGTAAGGAACGGTTACGAGCATTACTTTCGAGTTTTCTAATGTAGCGTTTTCTTCAGGAATTCCGGCGTAAGTTTTCATGTTCTATAAATGATAAATGATGATTGATAAATGATTTCGGCAAAGATAAATATTTTTTGGAAGGATGGAGATTGAATTAGTTTGATGGTCAGACCAAACGCATTAAAAATATGTTAAATACCGTGAATTATTTATTCCTTTCAATAAAACTAGATTGTAAACACTTTATTCTGATAGGCGCTCTACTTTTCAGCCGCTGAATTAAGGGTGAGTCAAAAGGCAGCAGAGAATCAAAAAAAACCTTATTCCATTAGTAACTTTTTACAAGGGCATGAAGCTCTCCCTTATTCCATATATATATCAGGAACATCTCTTTTTTTTAATAAGGGAATAAGGTTTTTGTAGTTCCTCAATCGAAATTTTACTAAGGGAATATGGTTTTTTGCATAAAAATTTCGTTGTATAAAGAACAACTCAATATTTAATTTGAGATAAAATTTTAATGCGTTTGACCTAGTTAGATGTAGTTTGATTTTGTTTGATAACGTTCAAAATAGATATTATTTTTTTTTAATTTTATTAAAAAATTTTTTAATTTTATTAAAATATTTCAAAATAATATTTACATTTGCATTGATAGTATTTAACATTCTGAAACCAGAAACCAGAAACCAGAAACCAGAAACTAGAAACAAAATATAACTGTGAAACTCCCCATAATTTGTCCAAGCTGCGAAAACGCTCTGAATGTAAGCCAAATGCATTGCAATCATTGCGAAACTTTGGTGAACGGAAACTACGAACTTCCGCTTTACATGAAACTTTCTCGTGAGGAACAGGAATTTATTCTGAATTTTTTTATTTCAAGCGGAAGCATAAAGGAAATGGCGAAACAGGCAGAAATGTCGTATCCCACAATGAGGAATAAGATGGATGACTTGATTTTTAAAATTAGAAAGATGGAAGTCCGAAATCCGAAGCCCGAAGAAAATAAATGATTATGAAAAGAATACCTGCAAAATATGGTTGGGAAAGTATAATTTTTATTTCAATTTTCGCATTTATGATTTACAGTGCAATAATTGACGGAGAAATTCCTGCAATTATGATTTCGATTGCGGCACTTGCATTTTTAGTTTATGTATTATCAAGCATACAGTATTTTATTGACTATCATTTTCTTATAATAAAAAACTCCTTTTTCCAAACCACCAAAATCAATATTAACAATATCAAAAAAATAGAAAAAACATGGAATTTAATTTCGTCTCCAGCTCCTTCATTAGCCGGAAGAATTGAAATTTACTGGAACAACCAAAGCATCGTGATTTCACCGAAAAACTACGAAGATTTTAAAAAAGAAATGCTGAAAATCAACCCGAATATTGTTTTTAAAGAATAAATTAATGAATATCCGTTTTATTTCATAATTTGATTTTTGAAGTGAATTTGTCATTCCGACGATGGAGGAATCTATTTGATTATCAACAGATTCTTCATTACGCTTCGCTTCATTCAGAATGACAAAATACTCATTATTATAAAAAACCCACATTCAATAATAAATTAAACTTTAAACCTTGAACATTAAACTTATACAATGAACTGGAAAATCATCTTTAACCCTTTTTCAAAGTTTTCTGAAATTCAACTTTTGATTTTTGGAATTGTCATTACACTTTTAGGAAGCTTTATTGGGTATTATTTCGGCGTAACTTATGATGGCGTTTTGGACGTTCATGTAAGCCAAAACATATTTATAGATAGTGTTTTAGAGAATATCATTAATATCTTCTCGGTATTTATTGTCCTTTTTATTTTGGGAAAATTCATCAATTCTAAAACCAGATTTATAGATATTCTGAACGCAGTTTTAATCAGCCGTATTGCATTTTATATTGTTGCTCTTTTCACCAATACGCCAAAAATGGACGAAATCACAACAAAAATCGTGGAAAACATCGAAAATCCTGAAAAAATGAACCTTTTGACAAGCGAAATGGCGATTCTTTCCATATTCACCATTTTTTCACTTTTGATGTTGGCTTATTTCGTTGTTCTATTGGTTTTCGGTTTCAAAACGGCTACAAACCTCAAAAAATGGCAACATTGGCTGCTTTTTGGAGTGGCAATTATATTATCAGAAATTATTTCAAAAACTCTTTTTAGCGTATTTTACTCATGAAAAAACTGATTATTTTATTCTTCGCTTTTGTTTTGCAATTTACTTTCGCCCAAAATTTAGAAGGCACCTGGAATGGTGCATTGGAAATTCAGGGGACAAAGCTTCCATTAATTCTTCATTTTCAAAAATCTGGGAACAATTTTACTGGAAAAATGGATAGTCCGTTGCAAGGCGCAACTGGAATTCCGATGGACAATGTAGAATTGAAAGGAAATCAATTGAGTTTTGAATCAAAAAGTATTGGTTTGAAATATCAAGGAACGCTGAAAGACAAAAAAATCGAAGGAAATTTCTCGCAAAACGGCTTCACTTCGCCGCTTAATTTTGAATTGGATGAAAATAAAACTCCTGTAAAAACCATCGGTTCGCTTCCGAAGAATATCGATAAAGAAATTTTTAAAGTGAATGAATTTATCAATTATTTGGAGAAAAACAATATGGAAGCAGGAAGTATTTCGATTTTCAAAGACGGAAAAGAAGTAGTGAAAAGAACCTTCGGGCAAAAAAATCTACCTGATTACCAACCGGAAAATCACCTTTTGCAAATTGGTTCAATCACCAAAACTTTCACCGCGGTGATGATTTATCAATTGGAAAAAGAGAAAAAACTACAACTCACCGACAAGCTTTCAAAATATTTCCCCGAAATTCCCAATTCCGATAAAATTTCGCTGGCTCAAATGCTGAATCATACTTCTGGAATGGCAGATTATGTAAAAAGGGGTGAAGATTATTATTGGCTAAAGTATCCTGCAACGGAAAAACAAATTTTCGACAATATCAAATCCCAAAAATTGCTTTTTGAAACGGGAACTTCATCGTCTTATTCCAATTCAGGATATTATTTGCTGACGAAAATTTTAGAAAAAATTACAAAAAAAAGTTTTGCCGAAAATCTCCAAAACAGAATTTTAAACCCTTTGAAACTGAAAAATACCTACAGCGTTCTACAAAAACCAAAAGGAGTTCTTCCTTCTTTCTCTTATGAAAATAATTGGGTAAAAGTGGAAGATTTTGATTTCAAAAACGTAATTGGAGTTGGTGATATTGCAGCTGAACCCACAGATTTGAATGTTTTCGCAAATGCTCTTTTTACAGGGAAAATTTTAGAAAAAACAACTGTAGAAGCAATGAAACCTACGGAAAAAGAAAGATTTGGCTATGGAATTGCGCTCGTTCCATTCTTTAGCAAAGCATTTTACGGACATAGCGGCGGAACTTACGGCACGAATTCGCTGATTGTTTACAATCCTGAAGATCAACTTGCTGTTTCCTATTCTTTAAATGCGGACAGAATTACCTCGAACAAATTTATTGTAGGCGTTTTGAGTATGCTTTACGATATAGATTTTGAATATCCCGATTTCAAAAACAAAGAAATTTCCGCCAAAGAATTGGAAAAATTTGTAGGCGAATATACTTCGAAAGATATTCCGCTTGACCTGAAATTTTTCATAGAAAATGGCGTTTTGAAAGCACAAGCAACAGGACAACCATCTTTTCCTTTGAATTTTAAAGGAAATAATGTCTTTACTTATGATCAAATCAATGTAAAAGTCACGTTCAATTTGGAAAAATCAACCCTATTGATGGAGCAAAACGGGATGAAATTCAACTACACTAAAAAGTAAATATTTTACCGAAAGAGATTTTTAGCAAACACATTCGTAATTCGTAATTCGCAATTCGCAATTCGTATTTCGTATTTCGTATTTCGTATTTCTTATTTCCTAATATCCCAACAACTTTAAAACCTCTTCCGGTTTCTGCTCCTCACGGAAAACGCTGTAAACAAAATTGCCTTCCTCATCTTTGTCAATCAAAATATGTTTGGGTTGCGGCATCAAACAGTGATGAACTCCACCGTAACCTCCAATTGTTTCCTGATAAGCTCCTGTATGAAAGAAACCAATATAAAGTGGTTTTGTATCGCTGAAAACCGGCAAATAAATCGCATTTGTGTGTTGTTCTGAGTTATAATAGTCATCCGAATCGCACGTTAATCCGCCAAGAAAAACACGTTCATAAGTATCGTCCCAACGGTTTAAAGGAAGCATAATAAAATGACGAGAAATTGCCCAAGTATCGGGTAAAGTCGTCATAAAACTGGAATCGATCATGTTCCATTTCTCTCGGTCGTTTTGACGTTTTTGGGAGATAATTTTATAGAGATGACCTCCACTTTCACCAACGGTAAAACTTCCAAATTCGGTGTAGATGTTTGGTTCTTCCACGCCTTCTTCCTCGCAGAATTTCTTAATCTGCATCACGATTTCGTTCACCATATATTGATAATCGTAATCAAAATTCAGAGAAGTTTTTATCGGAAAACCACCACCAATATTCAGGGAATCCACTTCTGGAGCAATTTTTTTCAAACGTGCATAAACACGAAGACATTTATACAATTCGTTCCAATAATACGCAGTATCCTTAATTCCGGTATTGATGAAAAAATGGAGCATTTTCAGCCTCGCGTTCGGATGTTCGGCAATTTTTTGTGAGTAATAAGGAATAATGTCTTTGTAACCAATTCCCAATCTGGAGGTATAAAATTCAAACTTCGGTTCTTCTTCGGATGCAATTCTAATTCCGATGTCAAACGTTACGTCGATGCTTTCCGTAAGTTTATCAAGTTCCCGATAATTATCTAAAATCGGAGTGATATTTTCAAATCCGTTGTTGATTAAATCTGCAATCTTCATTAAATAATCGTCGGTCTTGAAACCGTTGCAGATAACTTCTACATTTTTATCAAATTTCCCTTTGTCATAAAGCGATTTCACGATGTCCATATCATATGCAGAAGATGTTTCAATGGAAATATCGTTTTTCAGCGCTTCCTCCAAAACGAAAGCAAAATGACTGGATTTTGTGCAGTAGCAATAACGGTAGCTTTTTTTGTAATCATTAATTTCAAAAGCTTCCTTGAACCACGCTTTTGCACGCTGAATATTCATCGAAATTTTAGGCAGATAATTAAATTTCAAAGGCGTTCCAAACTGTTCTACCACTTCCATCAAAGGAATACCGTGAAACTGAAGGCTACTATCCGCATAACTGAATTCTTCGGTCGGAAAATAGAGGGTTTGGTCTATAAGTTCTGAATATTTAATTTTCATTCTTCAAATCAAAATTTAGTGAAGTGCAAATTTGAGAAAAAAAGTTGGGATTGGGAGATTAAATTTATGATTTTGGCTGGAAGATGGAAGTTTTAATATCGTAATCTATTTCCCAACAAAAATGATCAAATCTCCTGTTTCAAATTCGATGTGTATAGTTTCATCAATCGCGAAATTTCGGGTTCCAATTCTTCCAGTGATATCTAAATCTTCTTTATTCAAAGCCCAATTCAAGCCTTTTGTAGTGATATTTTCGGCTTTTGGAAAAGGATACAGCGAAATCATTTTGCCTTTCACATTTTCTAAAACGAAATTTTTCGGCATGAAATAATAGGTTGAAAATTCATCAAAAAACTGAATATTTAATTGGTTTTTAAATGAAAACGCCACCGATAGATTTCCTAAAAAATGATCCATTTCTCCACCACTTCCACCGTAAACATCGACGTCTTTCACTCCTTTTTCAAGCAAAATTTCTAAAGATTTTTCAAAATCGGTTTTATTTTGGTCCGGCGTGTGAAAAATTTCCAGTTTGTCATTCTGAACGAAGTGAAGAATCTCTCCCGAATGAGAATCAAAATCCCCCGAAATAAAATCCAATTTTTCTAAAGGAAAATTTTTCTCTTTTAAATAATGAAAAGCACCGTCGGAACAGGCAATGATGTCGTATCCTTCGGTTTTCGGAAGGTTTTTAGGAGGTTCTCCGTTGATGAAAAGGAGTGCGTTCTTCATTTTATTACTGTTCTTTTGTCTTGAAACAAAAGAACCAAAAGTTCAAGACTTAGATTTTTTTGCTAAAAATTTTGAAAACTTCCTAAAATTTCCAAAACTCGGGCGGAAAGATAAGTTTGTTGTTTAATAAAGATTTTTGCCGCCACTCAAACAATGGAAATTTTTTAACGGAATTTTTCAAAATTTTCTTAACGCAAAAAACTCCGAAGTCGATTTCTGTGTGGTTAAAACTCTATCTGTTATTTGGATTCCAATATTCCTCTTCTTCGTTGTTCAGTTTTGAAACGTAGCGTGCCAAAACGAATAAATAGTCGGATAATCGGTTTAAATATTTGATTAATTCAGGACGAACTTCTTCTGTTTCATTTAGAAAAACCAAAGCACGTTCTGCCCTTCTGCAAACGGTTCTGGCGACGTGAAGCGATGTTGCGGCTTTTCCACCACAGGGAAGAATGAAGAATTGCAAAGGTTCCAATTGTTCTTCCATTTCGTCCATCCATTTTTCCAATTCTTCAATGTCCTTTTCGGAAATCACCAATGGAAGTCGAGGTTTTCCGTTGGCTAAAAAAAGTTTATCAACAGGTGTTGCAGATTCTGAACCGACTGTAAATAAATCGAATTGAATTTTTTTGAGTTGAGCGATGATGTTTTCGTCTGAAATTTCAGATTTTGCCAAACCGATAAATGCGTTCAATTCATCGATGGTGCCGTAACTTTCAACTCTTGCGGAAGCCTTAGAAACTCTAGTCCCACCATATAAAGCTGTTTCACCTTTATCTCCAGTTTTAGTATATATCTTCATAGCGCTAATTTACTGAATTTTTAAACCACAAAAGTCACAAAAGATTTTGAAGCTGGAACTGATTGTGTTTGAATAGTTCACAAAAGTTCTGAAAATCAAAGATTTTCGTTTAAGAAAGTTGAAGTTTTTCTAAAATAATTTTGCATAATATTTGTCATTCCGTAGGAATCTAAACTATATTCTTAAAAAAAAATTGTTGAGATTCCTACGGAATGACAAACAGCTTGTTTATATTTGTTTTGAAACCTACTTCTTAACTTCAACAAATTGATAAACCATCTGATTTTTCGGATTGTAAATAATTGTAGAAGAATTTGGGAACCTTTTTACTTTGTAATACTCGATTGTTTTGTCGTTTTTGATGTCTTTCAAAAAACTCGTATCAATGGTATTTGCCGGAAGAAATTTTTCAAAAAACGTCAATTTTTCCACGATGGTTGCGCCGTCGATTTTTTCAAATTCATTTTTGGATTGGGCTTCGTCTGTAGTTGGTTGTTTCACTAAAGTTTTCAGTAAAAGGTCTTTATCGGTTGCTTTGTATTTGAAAACATAAAAAGGAGAACCGTTGGGAAAAGCCACTTTTTTTCCTGTTGCATTTTCTATGACCAAATTATTTTGAGTTGGGAAAATGCTGTCGAATTTCACGTTTTGAGCGTTTACAATTTTCCCGAGTTGTTCGTTTACCGTTTCCTGAACCATTTCACTCGCTTTTTGTTGCGCTTTATCTTTGGCAGTGGTTACAGTTTGATTGACGGTTTCCTCAATTTTGTTGCAGGAAGTTATTATTGCCGATATGGTGATTGCTAAGATGATTTTTTTCATTTTTTTTGATTTTAATTTTATAAACTACCCCGTCTTCTGAACTGCGTTCAAAATCCATCCTTTTTTCAAAAAGGGGAATTTCAACCCTCAAAATGATAAGTCGTAAGGTAATGAAGCTCTGGTTTACTGATTGCTTTTGCATCATTTACCGCATTTTCTTCAGTGTAGGTGGAAGTGATGTCCACTTTTTGAAAAAGGAAAGAATTGTTCGCATTTTTATCTAAAACATCATTGAAAATATGTTCAATTTCTGAATTGGCAAGTGAGGCAAAACTGATGTCTTCAAAACCATAAAACAACCTTAAATTTGGTTGTTCATCGAAATTTTCATTGACGAAATTTTGAAAATTCTGTTTGCTGTCGAAGTTTCCTGCCCAGATTTTATACGCCATACTTTTTTTCTTCGGCTTGTTCAAAATATCCTGATAAACAAAGTTTTCTCCCAAATAAGCTTCACGAACCTGCGGATCTGCCGCCAAATCTGCCGGAAGACCTTCTTTCAGAATTCTTCCTTCAAACATAATGTAGGTTTTATGCGTAATGGCGAGAGTTTGCTGAACATTGTGGTCGGTAATGAGAATTCCGATGTTTTTATCCACCAAACTTCTCACAATTTTTTGAATATCTTCCACAGCAATCGGATCAACTCCAGCAAAAGGCTCATCCAAAAGAATAAAATTTGGACTGGTTGCGAGACATCGTGCAATTTCGGTTCTACGTCTTTCACCTCCGGAAAGGAGATCGCCACGGTTTTTACGAACGTGCTGAAGTGAAAATTCCTCAATTAATTCGTCGCATTTTATTTGTTGCTCACGTTTTGAAAGTTTGGTAAGTTGCAGAACGCCCATAATGTTATCCTCCACCGAAAGTTTGCGAAATACTGATGCTTCCTGTGCCAAATAACCAATTCCTTTCTGCGCACGACGATACATTGCATCTGTTGTAATCTCCTTATTATCAAGAAAAATTTTTCCGGAAGTGGGTTTTACTAAACCAACAATCATATAGAAAGTGGTGGTTTTTCCGGCGCCATTCGGACCGAGCAAACCTACAATTTCGCCCTGTGAAACCTCCACAGAAACGCCTTTTACAACCTTTTTCGGTCCATATTCTTTGATTAAATTTTCGCCGCGTAGAATCATGGGAGCAAATATATTAATTTTGTTGGAGAGTTGGAGTGTTGGAGAGATTGATTGAGTGATTGAGTGATTGAGTGATTGAGTGATTGAGTGGTTGAGTGGTTGAGTGGTTAAAACTTACTATTTTGTAACAAAAATATTTCTACAAAGACTAATTTTGGAAAACATCAACCAAAAAATTAAAAAAAAATGGAAACTTACGGCTACAACGAACCGCAGAATCAACTTCAAAAAAATCCAAATTACCGTTCCGATAAAAAACTTGCAGCAGGTGTTTTGGCAATTCTTTTAGGAGCTTTAGGCGTTCACAAATTTTATTTAGGGTACACAAAAGAAGGGCTTATTTTATTGCTTTCAACGTTAATTATCCTTCCCATTCTCACCATAATGACCTGCGGTTTTGCAAGTACATTTTATCCGGTAGTTTTCATCATTCCGATAACAGAAGGCATTATTTATCTTACCATGAGCGATGAACAGTTTGATAATACTTACATCCGAAACCAAAAACCATGGTTTTAAAATACCTAAATAATTTCAGAGCCTTCGAGATTTCGGAGTTTTTTTATGCAAAAAGATTGAAAAGTGCGATTAATCCTAAAATTGTTCCTAAAACAACAACTATTACTGCATTAAATTTCAATTTAATTTTGGAGAAAACAAGCCTCCAGATCGCGTATTGAAATCCGAAAACGATAAGAAAATAAATCGCAAAAACAAACCAATTTCCAAAAGATTTCATCCAGCGAAAATCGTAGAAACCTTCATCAATAAAGAAAAGGATGTTGACAAGAACGAAAGTTGAGATTAGAAAAATTTTGATTTGTTTTTCTTCTGATGGTTTTGAAATTGTGTTTTGCATGGGTTTTTCGTTTTTTAACGGTTTAAATGTCAATTTATTTTAAACAACAAACCCTTTCAGCGATTTGAAACACTGAAAGGGTTGGGTTTTTTACATATTTTGGAGATATGATCGACCACCCCGTCCTCAAAAATTTAAAAATTTTTAAATCAACCCCTCCAAAGGAGGGGAATTTCTACCAAATAAAGGAAATTTTTATTTATTCAAAAGTATTGCGGCTTCTTTTGCGGCGTAGGTAAAAATCATGTCGGCTCCGGCTCTTTTGATGCAGGTTAAGCTTTCGATGATGGCTTTATCATTATCAATCCAACCGTTTTGTGCGGCGGCTTTCAGCATTGCGTATTCTCCGCTCACGTTGAAAACTGCGATTGGCAAATCGATGGCTTCACGAACTTTTGAAACGATATCCAAATAGGGAAGCCCAGGTTTTATCATAATAATATCTGCTCCTTCATCCACATCCTTATACACCTCGTTTAATGCTTCACGGGAATTGTGGAAGTCCATTTGATACGTTTTTTTATCTTTTGGAATATCTAAATTATCTTTCGGAGCGCTGTCTAACGCACTTCTGAATGGTCCGTAAAAAGAGCTCGCGTATTTTGCGGCATAGCTTAAGATTCCCACATTGATATGGCCGCTTTCTTCCAATGCTTCACGAATTGCAGCCACTCTACCGTCCATCATATCACTTGGCGCAACAATATCTGCACCAGCTTCAGCTTGAGAAACCGACATCATTGCCAAAGCTTCGTTGGTGGCATCATTGTCGATTTGTCCGTTGGTAATAATTCCGTCGTGACCAAAAATTGAATACGGATCCAAAGCTACATCGGGCATAACTATCATTTCGGGAACGGCATTTTTAATTTCTCGAATGGTTCGCTGCATCAGTCCGTCCTTGTTCCAAGATTCGGTTCCTTTGTTGTCTTTCAGGTTTTCGGGAACTTTCATATAAAGATTTACCGCTTTTACGCCGATAGAAAAAAGTTCTTTACATTCTTTTACCGTTAAGTCAACGCTTCTTCGGAAAATTCCGGGCATTGAAGGAATGGGTTCCCGAAGGTTTTCGCCCTCCATCACGAACATCGGCATTACGAAATCGGAAGTGGCGAGAACGGTTTCCCTTACCAAACTTCTGATGCTTTCATTGGTTCTTAATCTTCTATTTCTTGAAAAAATAATCATTTTGGAATACAATTTGAATTTATTTTGCAAATTTAAGGATAGTTTAACGAAAAAACTATTGCATAATAATTTCAAAGTAATTATATTCGCACTATAATTGTGTGCTATAAGCAATAAACAATGAAGAAATTTTTATTATTTATATTCTTTTTCGGGATTTTTTTGGGATTCACTAATACAGTGAAAGCCCAAAGTTCAAGGGAACCGAGCCAAACTTCGCAGAAAACTGACGACGGTATTTTGGTAGCATATCCCAATCCAACCAAAGATATTTTGGTAGTGAAAGCTAAAGACGCATCTTTGAAAGTGAGAAATGTAAGCTTCTACTCCATTCTTGGAACTCAGGTTTTGTCTTATAATGTTAATATGAACTCTGCGGAAATCAATTTAGACCGATTGAGACCAGGAAAATACTTAATGAAATATACATTGAGTGACAACACACAGAAAATAAAACAAATCATCAAACTATAATCCTGAATTTCTTTCAGGATTTTTTTCGCCAATTTTTCGGCTTTTTTTTCCAGCAGATATTTCCTTATATTTGAGAAAGAAATTTTCTGAATGATGATTTTCCAAAAAATCCATACCATCCTTTACGTTGAAGATCAGGAAAAAAGCACTGCTTTTTATGAAAAAGTTTTTGCAAAAAAGGCAGATTTAAATGTCGAAGGAATGACGGAATTTAATCTTTCAGAAAATTTTGTTTTGGGATTGATGCCGAATGATGGAATTGCAAAAATTTTGAAGGATAAAACTCCGCATCCTAATACAGGAAAAGGAATCCCAAGATGTGAATTGTATTTTTACACTGAAAATTTGGAAGAAATTTTTCTCAGAATCATCAAAATAGATGCAAAAATCATCAGTGGTTTGGAGGAGAGAAATTGGGGCGACGAAGCTTTCTATTTCACCGATCCAGATGGACATGTTATCGTTTTTGCAAGAAAAATTTAAAAAAACACAAATCATGAATACCTGCCTTGAATGTGGTGAAAAAATAATCGGCAGAAGCGACAAGAAATTTTGCAACGACGGCTGCCGAAATGCCTACAATAACAAACAAAACAGCGACAGCAGCAACTTGATGCGCAACATCAACAATAAACTGCGCAAAAACCACCGCATTTTATCCGAAAATAAATTTACCGAGGGTAAAGCAAAAACCACGAAAAACAAGCTTTCCGCAGAAGGTTTTAATTTTGATTATTTCACACAACTCCGAATCTATAAAAACGGAGCCGAATACCGTTTTGTATATGATATTGGCTACAAATTTCTGGAAGAAGATTGGATTTTGTTGGTGAAAAAGGAATAGATTTTTTATTTTTGCCAGCCAATTCGGGATGTAGCGCAGCCCGGTAGCGTACTTGTATGGGGTACAAGTGGTCGCTGGTTCGAATCCAGTCATCCCGACGAAAAAAGAGCAGTTTTTTTCTGCTCTTTTCTTATGTTTGTTCTTCTAAAACAATAAGTAGCGCCTCTGGCGCTCCGCTTCGACAAATTGTATTTCTACCAATAGTTCGCCGCTCTGCGGCTTCAAATTTTTTGATTGTTATTTTTAATTATTGTTTAAAAACCTGAATATTTTTCGCACAAAATTTTATGTAGGTTTTGGCTAAAGCCAATGGGATTTGCGGATTTTAAAAAACGGGCTAAAGCCCGTTGCTATTGATATTGTTTGGTATACAACCAATTACTATATCAGCCTAATTTTATCTTCCAAAATTTCAATGATTTTATCTTTGTAAAGTCCACCGATGGCTTTTTTGAAATTTTTCTTGCTCATTTGGAGTTCGGCTTTTATTTCTTCGGGTTCAGATTTGTCGGAAAGATAGATTAAACCGTAATTTTCATTCAATTTATCCAGAATTTTTTGCTTGAATTCATCTATGTTTTCGTAGCCTTCCGGTTGAAGCGAAACATCAATTTTCCCGTCTTCTCGAATGGTTTTGATGTAGCCGGTTTCTTCAGAAAGTGGATATAGTTTTTTGAAAACATCTGAAGCGTAAATTAGTCCAATGTGTTTTTTGTTGATAATCACATTCCAGCCGAGTTCACTTTCGCCCATCATGATTAAATCTACTTTATCGCCTTTTGCAAAAGGTAAATCTTCGTATTGTGGATTTCTTTTAAACTTTGTGGTTCCGGTAATTAAACCTGTTGGCTCGTCGATATAAACGTAAACCAAATAGCGTTTTCCTTCAACAATTTTGGCTTTTTGCTGTTTGTATGGAATAAATAAATCTTTGATAATTCCCCAATCCATAAATGCGCCACTCGGTAAACTTTGCACGCAACTCATCACCGCAAATTCTCCCACTTCAGCAAGTGGTGTTTCAGTGGTTGCTTTTAGTTTTCCATCATCTTGGTAGACAAAAACTTCCAATTCTTCACCCTCTTCTTTTTCTTCACGGATGAAAACTTTTGGAAGAAATGCTTTCCAATCCAAATCGTCGGTCATCATATAACCGGAGGAGTTTTTTTCTGAAATTTTGAGGATTTGGGTTTTGCCGATTTGCATTTTATAAAAGATAAGTGATGAGAGATAAATGATTTTGCAAAGGTAGTTTAAAAGTCGGAAGTTTGAAGACTGAAGTCCGAAGATTACTTATGCGAGAAAAATTAAAACTACTTTGTTATCACTTCCACGTTTTTTGCCAAAGTTTTGAAACGAACGCCGTTTTCCTGAAATACGGTTATCGTTAAATGTCCTGTTTTGCTGATGTTGAAATCGGTTGCTGTGCCGTATTTTCCTTTGTGAGTTCCGCCGATGACTTTGCAGAAATCGCCATCTTTTATTTGCTTGTAATCCATAAAATTTTAAATAAAAATTAAAAAAGAGAAGTATATTTCCCTCTCTTTTAGTGTAAAAATATTACTAATTTACCATTTCTGCCTCCTTAAAAATTGCATACAAGAATTCAGGCGAAAAGTCTGCTCCATTTTTCCATTCTATTGTCCACGAATTCAAACTGAAATTTTTGAAAAACTCAACATCTTTAAGTGCAGAAAAAATTCCTTTATCTAAATACTCTTCGAAATTAATAACCGAAACCTCACCTGTATTAAATTGAATTTCTATTTTATAATCATTGATGTATTCGGCATTTTTTACCCATATCAAATTTTCCATTGTCTCTATTTTAAAGGTTCTATAGTTTTGGGTAACTCTCCTTTTTGAGTCAGTTCCCAGTTTTTCAACAATTCTTCTTTATGCAATTCCATCCATTCAAAAACCATTTTCAATGCTCTTGCCGGAATTTTCCCCTCAACAGTTTCTTCTTTAATGGTAATCACCGCTCGATAATCTCCATAAGTGATATGAAAATGTGGTGGATTATGATCTTTGAAGAACATCTGTATGATAATTCCGTAAAATCTTGAAATTTCAGGCATTGCACTTTAATTTTAACAAATTTAATTAAAATATTTTACAAAAAAAGGAAGCCGAAACTTCCTTTTTTATTTTACATTCTCGCAATATAATCGCTTAATTCTCTTTTGGAACGGTCGAAAGCAAAAGCGTCATAAACGATGTAGAAGCTTTGTTTATCCACACATTTTTTATAAAGCTGTTTTGCGATTGCCAATTTTTTGTCATCGAAACTGTACGTTTGAAGCATTGCATAAATTTGCTGTGATGTAAAGTTTACATTTCTAGCTTGCTGCATTATAAAACGGCTTTTATCATCATCAAAACTTGAATTTCTTTTCAACGCATTCAAAAATCCTGAAAACTCTTGGCTGCTCATCACATTTCCGTAATAACCACCGTTGTTGTAGCCGGAATTTCCGTTTCCGTAAGGATTATTCCAAACATCATCCCAATCATTGAAACCATAGGTTTGGTTGCGGACGGGAACCGTGTCCAAAAGATAAAGACCGTAATCTGTAAAAAAGTCCAAAACCATTCTGCTGTTGTTTCTTACGTTGAGTTGAGTACGATAAATTAAATATCCATTATCATATATAGAAATCGGGATTCTTCCTGTAGGCAAATCGAAAAACCTAAATTTTCCGGATGCATTTCCCATCATTTGGTCGCCAACTTCTACGGTGAAAAAGCCTCTTTCTGGAATTCTTAAAAAAACTTCGGAATAACCGTAGTTGTAGTTCCACTGGTAATTTTTGGGTCTTTGTTGGCTTCTATTATTTGTATTGTTTCTTCTGTAACTTGAATTGTCCAAAACATCAGAACTTCCACCTCTGCGAGCGGCTTCTATTGTCTTATTTCTCAAAATTTCCTTTCTTTGGGTTTGCATTTCTGTTGTTCTGGCTTCGTTTTTCAAAAGTTCTCCGGCTTTTCCGGCTTCCTGTGCTGAAAATAACATTGTAAATGCAAGTGCTGCTATTGTATAAATTGTCTTCATTTTTTTAAATTTTAAAGTTCTGGAAAAAACTATTCTACAAGTATGCCAAAAACCACCTATTTTAAAGGAGAATTCAACATTTAATGAAAAAATTAAATTCTTTTAAAATATTGGGTAAATGAATTTAACCTATTCAAAAAACAGTTATCAAAGTGAAACGCAAAAAAAAGAGAAGTCTTGATAGGCTTCTCTTTTTCAATTTATTTTTTAAAATCTATTTTTTTATAAAAAATAAGGTCTGTGATTCAACATCTTTTCCTTTTAAAATAATCATATGGTTTCCTGCGGTCAAAAAGCTTACATCAATAGAATTTCGATCTATTTTTAATGATTTTAAAAGCCTTCCTTCTGCCGAGAAAATTTCTGCATCTGAAAATTTCTTATTTCCCGAAATATTTAGAATATCTTGTGTTGGATTTGGATAAAGTCTTACATCTTCTTTAAAAATCACCTCATCATTGGTCCCCAGAAAAACAAAATTTTGCGCTACTGCTGATGAATTGGTTTGGTTGATGCTTAACAAAGGAATGGTTACGGTTCCATCTGTAGAAGTAAGCAAGGGAAATTTGTTGGCTGCATTGTAATAAATATACATCGTATTGGTGATGTTCCCAATTGGAAAAAGATACATAGTATCTGTAGATTGATGTAAATTAAAATTTTGCACCACTTTTACCCTCAAAACATTGGTGTAAGTATTTGGGCCAATCAATAAAGTTCCCGAAGCATTTGCCTGAGAATTTATCGTTCCGCTGAACAAACCGGAAGCTGTAGTGGAAGTAAAAGTTCCCTTTGCATTATCGGTATAAGAATTTCCAAAAGTTGTAGGATACGCTGTTGCGGTACCGTTATCTACAGAAAAATTCAATGTTGCATCGGGAGTTACCAATCCTGTAATTTCCAGTTTTGTGGTAGATTGTTTGTAAAAAATGGAAGTTCCGGAACCGTCATTCTGCTTAATAGTTGAATTTGGAAAAGTAGCAATTTCTGCCGCAGTAGGCGCAACGTAAGTAGTAGCTGCTGCCGCTCCCATTGTAAGTGAAGAGTTGGAAAAAGTAGCACCACTTCCGGTTGCAGAATTATCCACAGTTCCCGTAACTACATTGTTATTCACGGTTTCGCCAACTATTGGGTCATTAAAAGCTTTTGTAAGGGTAACTTGCGAAAAAACAGAAGTTGCCACAATGGTCGCAATAAAAAGTAGAGATTTTTTCATAAAAAGTTTTTTGTAAATGTAATAAAAAAAGAGATTCCTTTAACTTTCTCTTTATTTCTTATATATTTTTAAATGTTTTTTCAAGGATTTTGCCAATTTAACAAAATTGAAATTTTCTTTATTACCATTACCTTTCACAACTTTCCTTACCAACTTTTCATTTTCAAAATAATATCTTCCATCAAACATTAATTTTGGTTGAGCAAAAAAACCGTTTTCATCAATAATTTGAAATTTCTGCATTTTTACAAAAATTAATTTCTCTTTGCTAAAGTAATATTCAAAAATCATTTTCTGTGATGATAAAATGACTTCGTGAACCATTTTTTTGAGTTCAGAATTTCTGTAGAAACCTTTTAATTCCTGTCCATTATCAGTTACTTCATTCTTAACATCAACAAAATAATCGTTCGGTATAATTTTAACTTCCAAATTTTTAGATTGATTAATATCCGCAACCTGTTTTTTAATCAAATTAGTGTTTTGTCCAAATAGGTAATATGAACTAAATAGAAATGTTAAAAAAAGAAGATACTTCATTCTATAAATTTAATAAAAAAAGAGAAGCGGAAACTTCTCTTTTAATTTTTTCCGTAGGTTTCACCAACGGCTATTCAAATTGAATCCTTCGGATTCTACATATGTATCGCAATTTTTCCAGTAGCATCTAAAGCTGCTTCTTTTATTGCTTCGGCAAAAGTTGGGTGAGCGTGCGACATTCTTGCAATGTCTTCTGCGCTTGCACGGAACTCCATGGCTGTAACTGCGGCTGCAATCATATCTGCGGCTCTTGCGCCAATCATGTGAACGCCTAAAACTTCGTCGGTTTTTTCATCGGCAATAATTTTGATGAAACCGTCCAAATCTCCTGAAGCACGGCTTCTTCCCAAAGCTCTCATCGGAAAATTACCCACTTTTATGGCAACTCCTTCCGCTTTCAATTGTTCTTCGGTTTTTCCAACGCCTGCAACTTCCGGCCAAGTGTAAACAACTCCCGGAATGAGGTTATAATTGATATGCGGTTTTTGTCCGGCCAATTGTTCTGCCACCAAAACGCCTTCTTCGGACGCTTTGTGAGCCAACATTGCTCCCTGAATGACGTCACCGATGGCGTAAATATTGGAAACGTTGGTTTGAAGATGCTCGTTTACTTTTACACGACCTCTTTCATCCAAATCTACGCCCGCTTTTTCTAAAGCAAGTCCGTCTGTATAAGGTCTTCTTCCTACTGAAACCAAACAATAATCTCCCTCGAAAGTTACTTCTTCGCCTTTTTTGTTTTTTGCAGTTACTTTTACAGTGTCGCCGTTTCTTTCAACTGCTGAAACTGCGGTTGAAAGTTCGAATTTCATGCCTTGTTTTCTCAAAACTTTGTTGAGTTCTTTCGACAAAGCTCCATCCATTCCAGGAATAATTTTATCCATAAATTCAATTACGGTAACATCAGATCCTAATCTTTTGCAAACCGAACCGAGTTCCAAACCAATAACACCGCCTCCAATTACCAACAAATGTTTTGGAATTTCCTTTAAATTAAGGGCTTCCGTAGAAGTGATGATTCTTTCTTTATCTAAATTAATGAATGGCAAATTGGATGGTTTTGAGCCAGTTGCGATGATGATGTATTTGGATTCAATGACTTCTGAAGAACCGTCTTCTTTGGTAATTTTCACGTGAGTAGCATCTTCGAAACTCCCAACACCCTGAAAAACAGCGATTTTGTTTTTATCCATCAAAAACTGAATTCCTTTCGTAGTTTGATCCACCACTTCGTTTTTTCTGGCAACCATTCTAGCAATGTCCGCTTTTGGCTCATCAATTATAATTCCGTGGTTGGCGAAATTGTGTTTGGCGTTTTCAAAATGTTCGGAACTGTCCAAAAGTGCTTTGGAAGGGATACATCCCACATTCAGGCAAGTTCCGCCCATTGTAGGATATTTTTCGATAATTGCTGTTTTGAAACCCAATTGCGCAGCTCTAATTGCCGCAACATAACCACCAGGACCGGAACCGATAACGGTAACATCGAATTGACTCATTATTTATTTTTTGTTTAAAGTTTACTCACGTCTTTATTAAATTATCGTTTGGGAGTTCGTGAATGCTCCGCGTTTGAGGTTTAAAGTTTTTTGGAAACTTTGATATTGTACAAAATTACGAATTTTAACATAAAATTGGGAGGTTTTACACAAGAAGGCACGACATTCAATTCAATTTTTTGAGCTTTTTTATCATTGAAAGAGTTTTCCCCAACTTCTAGTTCGACATTCCTTGGAAAAAACTTCCACACAGAGAATTTGATTTTAGAGAAAAATCTTCATGTTTTTATGGGGAGCAAAGATCAATATTCAGAAAAATAAAGATTGATGATGCGTAGAGATTTATAACACACCTACCTTTTGCATACACCACTTCATTTTATCGTATGTTCTTTGAATATCGTGATCCAAACCTATGGAAAAACGGATGAGTCCTGGAGAAAGCCCCATTTCTTTTTGTTCGGATTCTGGAATTTCTGAAGATGTTGACGTTCCAGATGCAGAGAAAAGTGTTTTGTAAAAACCTAAACTTACCGCCAAATAACCTAAATTTTCATTCTGCATAAGCTCCATCAATTGGTTGGCTTTTTCCACAGATTTTACATCTAAAGCTATCAATCCACCAAAACCATATTCTTCGTGCATCATTTTTTTGAAGAGATTATGTTGGGAATGGCTTTTCAGACCTGGATATTTAACCTTCAATCCGTCTTGCTCCCATTTTTCGGCAAGAAATAATGCGTTTTCGCTGTGCTTTTTCATTCGGATGTGCAAAGTTCGCAGATTTTTCAAAATACTTGCGGCTCGCAAACTATCCATAGTAGGCCCCAAAAGCATGCACGAGCCTGAATTTACATTTTTAGTATCATCTATAAATTCTTGAGTACCACAATATACACCACCCACAGAATCGCTGCTGCCATTGATAAATTTGGTGAGGGAATGAATCACGACATCAGCTCCTAAAAGAGCCGGAGAAATTGAAAGCGGCGAAAAAGTATTATCTACAATAAGTTTTAGCCCATGTTTTTTGGCAATTTTTGAAAGCTCTGATAAATCAGCGACTTCTAACAGTGGATTACTTACCGATTCGCAGTAAATAACCTTTGTGTTTTGTTGAATGGCGTTTTCAACTTTTTTTAGATCAGTTATGTCCACAAAGGAAGTTGCTACATTGAAATTGGGCAGAAAGTTTTTTAAAAACGCATAACTTCCGCCATAAATTGTTCTGCTGGAAACAATATGGTCTCCACTATGGCAGAACTGCAAAAGAGAGGAGGTAATAGCCCCCATTCCGGATGCGGTAACATTAGCACTTTCCGTTCCTTCCATTTTTGCTAAAGCTTGTGCGAGATAAAGATTACTGGGAGAAGAATGGCGAGAATACAGATAACAACCTTCCGAATTGCCCTCGAAAGTATCAAACATTTTTTTTGCTGAAAGAAATGTGTAGGTGGAACTGTCTGAAATTGAGGGATTAACGCCTCCAAATTCACCGAAATACTGAAGATCCTGGATATTGCTTGCCGCATCGAAATTTTTCATAATACTTTTTTATACCTATAAAGTTGAGATTTTTTAAAATTTAAAACAACAAATCAAAAGTTTTTTGGAAAAAATATCAAACAATGTTATTTAAAATAGAATTAAATTCTAAATTTACTGTTGAATTAAATTGATTTTCCAAATATTTTTCTGATGAATATTGATGATAAAGACAAAAAACTGATTGTTTTATTGCAGAATGATGCAAAAAAAACCACAAAAGAGCTTGCTTCCGAGCTCAACCTCTCGGTAACAGCTGTTTTCGAGAGGATAAAAAAACTTGAAAAAAATAAAGTTATCAGCCGCTATGTCGCATTGGTAGATAAAGAAAAGATAGGGAGAAATTTCATCGTTTTGTGCCATGTAAAGCTTATACAGCACAAAAAAGAATACATAACCCAATTTGAAAAAGAAATCACTGATTTAAAAGAAGTTATAGAATGCTTTCACGTAAGCGGAGACTACGACTATATCTTAAAAATATGTGTAAAAGATATTCAGGATTATCGTGAGTTTATGGTAACAAAGCTCACTACATTACAGCATATTGCAAGTACACAAAGTTCATTTACGATAAAAGAAGTAAAAAATACTACGGTAATAGATATACGTTAAAATTAGGAATCAATAGGCAACCCAAATCAGAACAAATTATTCATCAACTTTCAAAAAAAGTCATCAAATCCATATAATTCTTTTGGTTTACACCGTGACCGGACATATATTCCCTAAAAGTAAAGTAACAACCAAGATCGTACAGTAAATCCGCGGCTTTTCTTCCCCATTCCAATGGTATTACAGCATCATCTGTACCATGAGATATAAAAAACCTTAAATGATGGAGCTGTTTTTTGTCCTTTACAATGTTTCCTAATATTTTTTCTTCCGGATAGGAACTTAAACAGGCAACTTTGGAAAAAAGCTGAGGATAATGCAGCGCCAAAGCATAACTTAAAATTCCTCCTTGGCTAAAACCGCACAAATGAGTATCATTTTCTGTAAGCCCATAACGATTGGTAATATCCATCATGCTTCGCAAAAGCGCATCCAAAGATTCTTTCGCCTGTTCTACATTAATGAATTTCTCTTGGTTCATAAAATCAATATCGTACCATGAGAAACCTTCAAACTGGGTAGTTTTCGGCGCTCTATAACTTACAATAATCCATTCTTTCGGGAGTGTGGGTACAAAGGAAAACAAATCTTCCTCGTTACTACCGTATCCATGCAACATGAACAAAATAGGCGTTTTGGAGGTAATGTTTTCGGGTTCGCGAACAAGATAGCTGAGTTCCATATAATTTTTCGTGAAGATACTCAATATGAATACCAAATACCAATATTTGCCAAAATGTCTACTTTACCAACAAAGAAATTTTTGATATTTTTTAAAAAAAAATTTATATAAATTGGACAAAAAAAACTATATTTGGCTCACGATAAATTAATTGATATGAAAAAAGCATCTACATTTAGGAATATTTTCCGTTTCAGCCTGATTTTGGTGATTATTTTCTCTTTTTTAAATATTTTCTCCAGCTGCAAACAGCGTGAAGAAGATCCACATGAAAATGTAAATGTCCAGTTTAGGGTAAGCGCATTGCCCACCACAAAACTGAAAGCCATCGTAACGCAAGTGGGAACGGTACAAAGTACGAAATTTTACGATCCCACCCTTCCGCAAACTGTAACAAACTGGAGCAGCGAAACCATGATTGTAAACACCAAGGAAGGTGCAGTGCATTTATCCGCAACAGCACAAGGTGAAAATACTGACTCACAGGTTACAGTAAGTATTTGGATTAACGGCGAGAAAAAGGCTGAAAACATTGCAAAAGGTATCAATATTGTTGCAAAAACAGTTGTAGATTTCAATAAATAATACCAATAAAAAAATATGCAAAATCCCAGCTTTTTAGCCGGGATTTTTTTATATAGCTTTTACGATGAAGTAATTTTTCTTTCCCTTTTGCAGTAGGAAAAATTTTCCATCTATCAAGTCTTTTTCGGCTATGGAAAAGGTTTCATTTACTTTCTCCTTGTTTACGGAAATAGCATTTCCCTTCAATTCTCTTTGCGCCTCACTTTTAGATTTCAAAAATCCCGTTTTTTCTGACAACAGGTCAATAATAGGAATACCAATAATTTCAGATTTATGAATTTCTATATTTGGAATTCCATCAAAAATTTCCTCAAAAATTTGGCTTGTCATTAAGTCCATCCCTTTACTGAAAACAATTTCAGAAGCTCTTACGGCTTTTTCGTATTCATCGCGACCGTGTACCCAAACCGTTACTTCCTCTGCAAGTTTTTTTTGCAGTTTGCGCTCATGTTTGGCTTCGGCATGTTCAGCAATTAGTTTTTCAATAGTTTCCTTATCTAAAAAAGTATAGAATTTTATAAATCTTTCGGAGTCTTCATCTGTAGCATTCAGCCAAAACTGGTAAAATTTGTATGGTGAAGTTTTTTTTGCATCCAACCACACATTTTCTCCAGCCTCGCTTTTTCCAAATTTGGAACCATCGGACTTTGTAATAAGTGGAACAGTGAGTGCAAATGCTTCGCCCTGAACTTTCCTGCGAATCAGTTCCGTACCGGTTGTAATATTTCCCCACTGATCGCTTCCACCCATCTGAAGCTTTACATTTTTTTCTTTATACAGATGCAGGAAATCGTAGCCCTGAAGCAGTTGGTAGGTAAATTCTGTAAAGCTCATACCTTCAACTCCCTCTTCGCCGCTGAAACGCTTCTTTACTGAATCTTTCGCCATCATATAGTTCACGGTTATATGCTTACCAACCTCTTTTGCGAATTGAAGAAAGGAGATTTCCTTCATCCAATCATAATTGTTCACCAGTTCCGCACTGTTATCTTCGTTTCCATCAAATTTCAAAAATTTTGAAAGCTGGTTTTTTAGACAATCCACATAATGGTTCAGCGTTGCTTCATCCAGCAGGTTTCTTTCCGATGATTTTCCGGAAGGATCACCAATCATACCTGTTGCGCCACCTACCAAAGCAATGGGCTTATGACCGTGCTGCTGAAAATGCGCAAGTATTTTTATCTGTATTAAACTTCCAATGTGTAGAGAATCTGCAGTAGGATCAAAACCTATATATGCTGTAGTTGTTTCCTTATTCAGTTGTTCTTCGGTTCCCGGCATCATGTCGGCAAAAAGTCCTCGCCATTTCAGTTCTTCAATGAATGCATTCATATTGCTAAAAAATTTCGTGCAAAGATAATAATTAAGTAAAGGCTTTAAAAATTAAAAAAAACCTTTGATTTGTGTTTGTTGAAACTATTTCGACAGCTCGGTGTTCTCTTTCTGTAATCTACGGTAAGTTCGAGCGCTCAAACCAATACTAAACTCATATAAAAGTAGAAGTGGAACTGCGGCAATCATCATGCTCATTACATCTGCAGGTGTAATAACTGCTGCAATTACCATTATGAGTACAATGGCATGTCTGCGGTAGGTTTTTAGGAATTTTGGAGTAAGAATACCAATTCCTGTAAGAAAATTAACGATGATGGGAAAAAGGAAAACCACACCCATCCCTAAAACTATTTGAAAAAACAAGGCGGTATAATCGGAAAGATCATACATCGGCTTTATGATATCCGAAATTTTAAAAAGTACCGCAAAATTAATGGCAAAAGGTAAGATTAAATAATAACCACAAAGTGCGCCGAGGATAAACAAAAACCAAACAGAAATAATCATCATTCCTGAATTTTTTCTCTCTTTAGGATGAAGCGCAGGTGAAATAAACCGCCAAAGCTCCCAAATGATATAAGGAAGAGCAACCACAATTCCGCCAAAAAAAGCTACGATGAATGCTACGTTAAACTCCTGATAGAGTTTTTGGGTACGTACCGGAAACTCTTTGGGCAGGACCACTGCATCTGCCCCATTATATTTATTGGAAAACTCGTTGATAATTTTAAAAGTCGGAAAATCGTTTCGCACCGGCCCGAAGAAAATGTGATCCATAATCCACGTCAAATTAAACCAAACAATTATGCCACCAATCATGATGGCAATGAGGCATCTTATAAGGTGTCCACGTAATTCCCCGATGTGTCCCATGAAGGACATTTCCTTTCCGTTATTCATTGATCGTTTAGGATAATTAATTTTTTTTTACAAAAATTGAGGTTGCGAAAATACGTTTTTTTACGTTGTTTTCCACTTGAACCAATGCTGAATTGCAAATTTTCAGAGAAAGCTATCGAAATCAGTTGATGCCTTCATCAAGCAACCTATGAATATCTATAATGCCATAATAATTACCGTTTTCCGTTACTATAAGCTGGCCTATGTTGTTTTGTTTCAAAATATTCATGGCTTCTTTCGCCAGTTGGTTTTTCTCAATACTTTTGGGGTTTTGGCTCATAATATCTTTTGCAGTAATTCCCGAAATGTCCTCTTTATTCATAAGCATTCTTCGCAAATCTCCATCAGTAATAATTCCTAAAATCTGATTTTCTTTTGTAACCACCGTAACACCATGTTTTGAGCTACTTACTGATATGATGACTTCTCTGATGTTTACATTTTCAGAAATTTCCGGTTTTTGTGAAGAAATAAACTGCTCAACTTTTGCAGTGAGGTTTTTTCCAAGATTACCACCTGGGTGAAATTTGGCAAAATCTCTGTCTTTAAATCCGTTCAGTTCCATCAGGCAAACCGCCAAAGCATCTCCCAAAGCCATCTGAACTGTTGTAGAACTCGTTGGTGCAAGTTTATTGGGACAAGCCTCCTTTTCTACGAAAGTATCTAAAACAACATCGGAAAATTCGGCAAGTTTTGAACTTTTATTCCCAGTCATCCCTATTAATGCAGAAGAATATTCCTTTAAATAAGGTAAAAGATTAACAATCTCCGGTGAGTTTCCCGAATTAGAAATACACAGCACCACATCCTGATGCTGAATTACTCCCAAATCACCGTGTATAGCTTCTGCTGCATGAAGAAATTGCGAAGGCGTACCTGTGGAGTTCAATGTAGCTACAATCTTGTTCCCTACGTGTGCAGATTTTCCTATTCCTACCACGATTAGTTTTCCTGAAGCTCCGTTTATTAACCGAACAGCACCGGCAAAATTTTCGTCAATTCGGTTTTTTAGGCTCTGTAGCTCGTCAATTTCGATTTGAAGAGAATCTTTTGCCAAAGAGATTATTTTTCGACTTTCCAAAATATACGGATTTATTTTTTAATAATTTTTAAATATTTGGTTGATTCTTCATCCAAAAATTTTTAACTTTGGTTAATATGCAAATTTAGCAAACTTAATTAGAAGATTTTGAGATGAAAACAAAAAACACCGATTTATCCAAAGAGCTCAAAAAATATTTCGGGTTTTCTACATTTAAAGGCAAGCAAAAAGAAATTATTCAAACACTATTAGATGGTGATGACGTTTTTGTGCTGATGCCGACAGGAGGTGGCAAATCACTTTGTTACCAGCTTCCGGCGCTTATTTCAGAAGGCACCGCCATTGTGGTTTCCCCACTAATAGCGCTGATGAAAAATCAGGTGGACGCCGTAAACGGACTCTCTTCCGGCGAAGGAGTTGCACACGTGCTCAACTCTTCACTCAATAAATCACAAATCAACCAGGTTTTTAGCGATATACGCAGCGGTAAAACCAAACTCCTATACGTTGCACCCGAGTCTTTAATTAAGGAAGAATATCTCGATTTTTTGAAAGAGGTGAAAATATCCTTTGTAGCCATAGATGAAGCGCATTGTATTTCGGAGTGGGGACACGATTTCCGCCCAGAATATAGAAACTTAAAACTGATAATAGATAAAATCGCAAAAGTCCCAGTTATTGCTCTTACAGCTACTGCAACACCTAAAGTTCAGGATGATATACAGAAAACCTTGGGAATGAGCAATGCACTTGTTTTTAAAGAAAGCTTCAACAGGCCAAATCTTTTCTACGAAGTACGTCCTAAAATAAATGTTGATAAGGAAATTGTAAGATTCATCAACAAAAACAAAGGAAAATCGGGAATCATCTATTGCTTAAGCCGCAGAAAAGTGGAAGAATTTGCGCAGCTGCTCCAGGTAAACGGCATCAACGCACTTCCCTATCATGCAGGACTGGACCAAAAAACAAGAGTTACCAATCAGGATAAATTTTTGATGGAAGAGGCAGACGTAATTGTTGCCACCATCGCTTTTGGAATGGGGATCGATAAACCGGATGTGCGTTTTGTAATTCATTACGATTTCCCAAAATCTTTGGAAAGCTACTATCAGGAAACCGGACGTTCCGGAAGAGATGGCGGAGAAGGCTATTGCTTGGCTTTTTACGACCCTAAAGATATTGAAAAATTAGAAAAATTTTTGGCACAAAAACCTGTATCCGAACGCGAAATTGGTCTACAACTTTTGAATGAAGTTGTAGGATATGCAGAAACTTCCATGAGCAGAAGACAGTACATCCTTTACTATTTTGGCGAACAATTTGACCCCGTGAATGGAGCGGGAGGAAAAATGTGCGACAATTCCATCAACCCACCGAAGCTGAAAGATGCCACCAAAGACCTAAAATTTATATTGGAGATGGTAAAAACCCTTGGGCAAAAGTTTCGTACGAAAGACCTCATCAACGTTATTGTAGGTAAGGAAAGTTCCGTAACTAAATCTTACAAACTGGAAACTACAGAGTTTTTTGGTAAAGGAAAAAATGAAAGCGAAAATTACTGGAAATCCATTATAAGACAGGCAACCGTACAAAATTTCTTGCAGAAAGATATTGAAACCTACGGAGTTTTGAAGATTTCTGAAAAAGGACAACAAGTTATTGACAAGAAATACAACGAATCCTTTCTAATTGCCGAAGACCGAGAGTACAACCTGGAACAGATAAAATCTAATTCGGACAAAGAGGAAGTTCAGGCTGCAGGTGGATTGGATCAAAACCTCTTCAACCAGCTTAAAGAGCTTCGGAAAAAAGTGGCAAAAAAACACGGAATTCCGCCATACACAGTCTTTATGGATCCAAGTTTGGAAGATATGACCGTTCAGTATCCCATTACTATTGAAGAAATGGGGAAAATATATGGCGTTGGTGACGGTAAAGCAAAAAAATTCGGAAAAGATTTTGTAGATTTCATCAAACAATATGTTGAGGAAAACGAGATTGAGCGAACACAGGACATGGTTCTGAAACAGGTTGCCAATAAATCCTCTCACAAAGTATTCATCATACAAAATACCGATAAAAAAATTGATCTGGAAGATATTGCCAAGGCAAAACATCTTTCCATGGAAGAGCTTTTGAAGGAAATGGAAGCCATCGTTTACCAAGGAACAAAACTTAATATCAACTACTATATTGATGATAATTTTGATGAAGACATCGTAGAAGAATTCATGGAATTTATGAAACAAAGCGAGAGCGACAGCATGAAGGTATTAACTTCCGAATTTGGAGACGATTTGAGCGACGAAGAACTGAGAATGCTGAGAATTAAATTCATATCCGATGTAGCAAACTAGAAAATTATGAAACTTTTTTTAACAATATTCTTAATGGGTTTTAGCGGTGTAATTTATGCACAAAAAATTGATCATAACCCAAACAGAGATCCAATAAGAACTCCTGGACCAGAGCGAAACTACAGACTACCACCTACTACAAAAAATTCAATAATTGTAAGAGATGGCAATACAAGCATATTGCAAAAACTATATATTCTTGATGGAAAAGTGATTTCAGAAAAAGAATTTACAGACATCAATCCAAATATTATTGAATCAATAAACATGTTAAATCCAAAAAATGCCATCCCTTTGTACGGGGAAAAGGGCAAAAACGGAGTCATTATTATCCAAACCAAGAAAAACATAAAACAAGAAAAATTCAAGCTTAAAACCGAACCAATTTTGGCATTGTGAGAAATGATTAATATAAACTTCTTATAAATAAACATGAAATTACTATTATTTTCAGTCCTTCTAATTTTTACTAATTTATTTTCACAATCAAATATTGGTTTATACAATTTATTAGATGTAAAAGGAAAAGTAAAAAGTATTGAAATTAATGAGGTTACAGAATTACCAGGAATTAGTGATGGTAGAAAAATTCCAAATGTTATATACGATACTATTTCTATCAAGTATTATTTTGATAAAAAACAAAATCTAATAAATGCTTATTACGGTAAGAAAGCTATAAATATTGCAAATAAAAAAAATAAATTATCATTAACTTTTCCGAAAACCGTTAACCGTTCGAATTGGACTCAATCCTTTATCACTAAAAAGGATACAATATTTTTTATTGAAAAATTTACTAGAATGGAAGGAATAGAACTTCACGAAACAACAAAATATTTTTTTGACAAATTAAAATTAATAAGTTTAGAAAAGACTGTTCTTTTAAATGAAAATATAAATGAAATTGAAAAATGTGAAATAACAAAAAATAATTTAGGTGCTGAAATGTCCAAAAGTTGCAATAATGAAGATTATTTCCGTAAAAAAACACCTAAACTTTCAAAAATTCTAATAACATATACTGAACTAGTGTATGACAAAAAACAAAATTGGATTAAAAGAAAAGTTTTTAAAGATGCAGAAAACGTTTCATTAGAATTGAGAACTATTGAATACTATAAATAAAAAATATTAATTCCCACAATATAGTATTTATGTTATGCTGAGTTAAAAAAAAATATTTAAATTCTTCAAAATATTTTAACAAACTGTAGGTTTTGCAGAAAAAAAATTCTAAAATCTCCATCATATTTATCCTTCCCGATCTAAATTCTGGAGGCGCTGAACGCATCGTAACCACCATTGCCAATCATCTTCCGCGAGAAAAATTTGAACCAAAAATCCTTTTGTTGCGCAAAGAGGGAGCTTATTTGGAAATCTTGAAGGATGATGTGGAAATTATAGATATCAAGACTCCCAGAATCCGCAATTCCATCCAAAAAATTCTAAAAGAAATTCGCAAAAGGAAACCCGACATTGTATTTTCGGGATATGGTGAGGTAAATGCTTTCCTATCCTTATTTATAAAGCTTTTTCCCAAGATTAAGTTTATTGCAAGGGAAACCAACGTAGTCTCTAAACACGTTACCCGAAAAGAAATCCAATTTTTTTACAGATTCTACAACAATTTTCACAAAATCATTTGCCAAAGCGATGATATGATGAACGATTTGGTTGCCAATTTTAGCATCAATAAAGAAAAACTTTTAAAAATAAATAACCCTGTAGATTTTGAATTTATTGAAAAAAAACTTTTGGATGCGGAAAAGCCTGAAAACTTTCATGAAAATTTTAAAAACGTGGTTGCTATCGGCAATCTCTCTGCAAGAAAGGGTTTCGATAACCTCTTAAAAGTATTTTCGTACCTGAAGAATGAAAAAATCCTGTTGCACATATTAGGCGACGGAAGAGATAAAGAACTGTTGCACCAAATGAAATCGGAACTTGAGTTAGAAAAAGTAATTTTCCATGGGCTGCAAAAAAACCCTTATCAATATCTTAAATTTTCAGATTTGTTTGTGCTTTCATCGCGTTATGAAGGTTTTCCCAATGTACTTTTGGAAGCCGGCGCATGTGGAACTTACGCTTTAGCAAACAGCTGCCCTGGTGGAATTGATGAGATTATTCAGCCAAATCTCAATGGAGAAATTTGCAATATAGAGAACCATGAAGTTTTTGCACAAAAAATTTTGGAGGTTCTAACTAATTCGCACCATTCTGATGAAATCAAAAAATCAATAAAATCACGCTTTTCCAAGGAAATTATTTTGCAGAAATACGAGGATTTGTTTCTATCTATTCTGAACAATCCAACAGTAAAGCACAACTGATTGATTTTACCACATGAAAAATCTCGCCGGTCTTCTATTTCTTTTTGTTTTCGGAAGCATTTCAGCTCAAGAAAAAGTTTCTACAAAAACTGAAAACGTAACAATAATTTCAGAAAAATTTGAAATTCCACAACTGAAAACCACGCGTAGAATTTGGATTTATCTTCCACCCGATTACGCAACTTCAAAGAAAAAATATCCCGTAATGTACCTTCACGACGGACAAAACTTGTTTGATGACAAAACTTCTTACGCCGGAGAATGGCAGATTGATGAAAGTTTGAATAAAATTTTTGCTCAAACAAAAGAATCAGCAATTGTAGTGGGAATCGATAACGGTGGCGAAAAACGAATTGATGAACTCTCCCCTTTCAAAAACGCAAAATATGGCGGCGGAAACGGTGAAAATTACATGAAATTTATTGTAGAAACCCTGAAACCTTACGTCGACAAAAATTACAGAACAAAAACTTGCAGAAAACACACCACTTTGGGCGGAAGTTCTCTCGGCGCGCTGATTTCCGTTTATGGTGCCGTGAGATATCCCAAAACTTTTGGAAATATTTTGTCGTTCAGCTCAGCTTTTTGGTTCAATTCAAAGGAAATTAATGATTTTATTAAAAATTCAAATGTTAATTTAAAAAAACAAAAATATTATTTCATCCAAGGAAAATTTGAGGACGAAGGAATGGACAAAGAAACGATAAAAGTTATTGAAAATCTGAAACTTAAAAAAGTAAAATCACAAAATATTTTCTTTAAGATTGATGAAGACGGCAAACACAACGAAATGTATTGGCGAAGAGAATTTCCGGCAGCATTTCTTTGGCTAAATTGATTAAAAAACTAACAGACAATTGTAAATTACAGATTTATAATATGTTAAACGTAGGAATATCATCTTTTTTTGTTCAAAAAGAAGATTGAAAATCATTAAATTTGTTACGAAATAAATCTTAGTAAAAAATGGCAATCATCATTTTCATTATCGTCCTGTGGTATTCCGGACTGTTTTTTCAAACGTTTTTTCTGCACCGTTACGCAGCGCACCAAACCTTTAAAATGTCCAAATTTGGCGAAAAATTGTGCTTCGTTTTAACTTGGATTACGCAAGGTTCCAACTATCTTTCAGCTTATGGATATGGCGTAATGCACCGTATGCATCACGCTTTTGCAGATACCGAAAAAGATCCACACTCGCCAAAATACGATCCAAATCCGCTTGCGATGATGTGGAGAACCAAAAATATTTATTCGCAAATCAATCAGCAAAAAATTGCAATCGAAGAAAAATTCACCAAAAATGTTCCGCAGTGGAAATCGTTTGACCGTTTTGCGAGTTCTTGGTTTTCCAGAATTGGTTGGGGCGCGCTTTACACCCTATTTTTTCTATTTTTTGCAACGGAATGGTGGCATTGGATTTTACTTCCTGTTGCTTATTTAATGGCGCCGATTCACGGAATGATCATCAATTGGTTCGGACATATTTACGGTTACGTTAACTTTAAAGTTGGGGACACCTCAAAAAATCTCTTCCATTTCGATTGGTTGATGTTGGGCGAAGGTTACCACAACAATCACCACAAATTCGGTGGAAGACCAAATTTTGGCGGCGTTCGTTGGCACGAAATCGATGTTACTTATTTGATTATGTTGCTTTTAGAAAAAATGAAACTGATAAAACTGAATCGGGTTACAATCAATGTGAAAAGAGAAGTTTAGAAAATTGATTATTCTAGCTTTAAATCATGACTTACTTTTTCTCTCGCAGATTTTGCAAATTTGGCAGATTTAAAATGAATCTGCGTTATCTGCAAAATCTGCGAGAGTTTTAATAAATAAAATTGTAAAATTATCTGATTTTTTATTTATCAAACTGGTTCGGATGAGATTTCTTAATCTCCTCCACCGTTCCCAAAACTTTATCTTTCAAAGAATTTTGATAAGTTTCTAATTTTTTGGAAACGTTTTCATCAGAACTTCCTAAAATTTTTACGGCTAAAATTCCGGCATTCATCGCTCCATTCAAGGCAACCGTCGCCACAGGAATTCCCGAAGGCATCTGCAAAATCGACAAAACCGAATCCCAACCGTCAATAGAATTGCTCGACAAAATCGGAACGCCAATTACAGGCAAAGTGGTGCAGCTTGCAACCATTCCCGGAAGATGCGCAGCTCCTCCTGCTCCGGCGATAATTACTTTTAAGCCGCGTTCTTTCGCAGTTTTCGCGTAATCGAACATACGTTCCGGCGTTCTATGCGCGGAAACCACCGTCAATTCATAAGGAATTTCCAAAGATTTTAGAAAATCTGCCGCTTGTTGCATTATTGCCAAATCACTTTGGCTGCCCATAATTATTCCGACCATTTTTATTTAGTTTCTGGTTTCTAGTTACTAGTTGCTGGGTTCTAGTTTCTTGTTTCTTGTTTGAGGTTTTTGAAGTCTTTTTATAAATCTTTTTTTTTCTTTACTCTACCTTTAAGATGGTTTAAAATTACGAAAAATTGCGAAAAGAAGATCTTTTTTGAGTGGCAAACCTTACTTTTGCAAAGTGAATTCCACGAAAGACTACAAACTTATCCTCTCTATTTTAACGGTTGCCATTGTTTGGGGAACAACGTATCTCGCCATACGGATTGCGGTAGAAACCATTCCGCCGTGGTTTGTAACTGGAATTCGGCAGAGTTTAGCAGCGATTTTGGTTCTGGGAATTTTGCTGTATCAAAAAAAATTGAAATGGATCGGACGGAAAAATTTTATCAACCAAATCATCCTTTCCTCGCTGATGTTGATTGTTGCAAACGGTTTTACTACAATTGCAGAAAAACATATTACAAGCAGTTTAACCTCGGTTCTCACCGCAACTTCGCCAATTATGGTATTTCTGGGAGCGGTTTTTCTAAAATTGGAAAAATTCAAAGTGAAGTCGGTTTTCGGATTGCTTTTAGGATTTTCAGGAATTTTGCTAATTTTTTGGAACGGATTGCAGGATTTGCTGAATCCAGATTATCGTTTCGGTATTTTCATTCTGTTCATCGGCATTTTTGGTTGGGCAAGTGGAACTTTGTACACGAAAAAAATATCTGTGAACACCGACAATATTCTTTTAAATCTTTTTTATCAATTCGCGTTTGCCGGAATTGTGCAGCTTATTTTTGCATTTGTTTTTACAGAAAATTACAATTTTGAAAACTGGAGTTTCCACTCGTTTTTATGGGTAATTTATTTGGGAATATTTGGCTCTGTAATCGCATTTAATGCATTTCTTTACGCTTTAAAAAAAGTAAACCCATCCCAAATTTCTATGCTCAATTATGTGAACACCATTATCGCCGTCATTCTCGGTTGGTTGGTCTTGAGCGAAGAAATTACGCTGAAATTTATTTTGGCAACGATTCTGATTATCGCCGGAGTTTTTATAATGAACTACAAGCCGGGAATGCTGAGAGGAAAAGGTTGAGGAAAAGGTTGAGGAAAAGGTTGAGGATGAGGTTGAGGATGAGGATGATATTCAGGATTCAGGATTCAAGATTCAAGATTCAGGATTCAAGATTCAGGATTCAGGATTTAAGATTTAAGATTCATTATTCTCACACTCCAACTCTCAAACTCTCAAACTCTCCCACTCTCAAACTCTCAAACTCTCAAACACTCTCACTCTCAAACACTCACCACTCTCACCATTTCCTTAATTTTTACTAATTTCTCCATCAATTCCTCGCGAGAATCTGCCAAAACATTGATGTGTCCCATTTTTCTGCCGGGTTTGGTTTCGGTTTTTCCGTAGAGATGAACGTAGGTTTTTGGGAGTTTTAGGACTTCTTCCAAACCTTCGTATTTTACTGTTCCTGAATAATTTTCTTCTCCAACCAAATTCAACATTCCTGAAAATCCAGAATGTTCAGTATCTGCAAGCGGAAAATTTTTCAAAACTCTGTAAAACTGCTCAAATTGGGAATTGGCGTTTCCTTCTTGAGTTTGATGACCGGAATTGTGCAATCTCGGCGCAGTTTCATTTACCCAAACTTTTCCGTTTTTGTCTAAAAATAATTCAATCGCAAAAAGTCCCGAAGAATTTGCCGCTGCAATGAATTTTTTTGCAATTTCATCAATCTGATTTTGAACGTTTTCCGAAATTTCAGACGGACAAATATTGAAATCCAACAAATTCAGTTTTGGGTCGGCAACCATTTCTGTTACGGGAAAAGTCTTGGTTTCGCCGTTCTCATTTTTGGCAACGATAATGGAAAGTTCTTTCTCAATATCCACCAAATTTTCTAACACCGAATCTTCCACCCAAAGATTTTTCAAATCGTTGGAGTCTTTGATAATTTGAACGCCTTTTCCGTCGTAACCGCCGGTGTTGAGTTTTTGAACAAACGGAAACTCAATCTTCATTTCATCGTAAGTTCCATCGTAAATTTCAAAATCAGGACTTGGAATTTGGTGTTTTTTATAAAACTCTTTTTGAAGGATTTTCTGCTGAATGGTTTTGATGATTTCAGCACTTGGAATTACTTTTTTGCCCAATTTCTCCAACTCAAAAAGGGCTTCAACGTTGACGTGTTCGATCTCAATCGTAATCACTTCTTTGTCTTTTCCAAATTCCAAAACGCTGTCAAAATCATTGAAATTTCCTTTGGTAAAATGCGAAATATTCGCACAGGAACAGTCAGAATTTGGGTCTAAAACATAAAATTCATCGTCGTATTTCAATGCATTTTGTATAAACATTCGTCCGAGTTGTCCGCCGCCGAGAATTCCTATTTTCATTGTCATTGCGAGTGAAACGAAGCAATCCGTTTCTTTAAATTATTAATAGTTAGATTTATTTTACACAAAAATAGCGAACGAATTTTTAAAACCAAAACCAGATTTTTAAATCATTTTACACATTTTCTTCGTGTATCTATAATGTATTGCACTTTCCAAACGCCGTTTTGTTTTACAAGTTGAAAACTGTTCACACCGCAATGTGAAACTTTTCCTTTGAAAACAAATTGATAATCCATCCAAACACTGGCTAATTGTTCGTCTGTCAATATTTTGCGGATTTTTATTTGTTCGTCCAAATCGTTTTTTGAATATTTTGAAATGCTTTCTGCAAACTTTTGGGCATCTTCTGATTTTACGTTTCCATTTTTATCAATGGTTTGGAAAACAATCGTTTCCGAAAAAGTGTTTTTCAAAGCCGAAGCATTGGCGTTTCGCATTGCTGCGAAAAAACTTTCAACCGTTTTTGCGATTTCTGCTTTGTCGTTTTGCGAAAAGACAAATGTAAAAGTTGATAAAAAAAGAATTGTAAATATTTTTTTCATTTTTTGAAATGATTCAGATTATTAATTGACTTTCAAATATCCAATTTTTATTAAATTATCTTGATTTTCAACTTGTGATTTTTCCAAAACAATAGAATAATTTTCCTTCATTTGCTGCGGAAGAATATCGTGGACATTGTAGATATCATCAATGTCAACGCCGTGTTTATCGTCAATATGACTTTCAGCACCTTTAAATCCCATTGTTTTATAAAATTCGGTTTGTTTCACGCGTTTTACGATTTCGCCCATCGTTTTTCCAACCATCAAATGCTGCTCGTGAAATTCTTCAAAATATCCTGCTTTATAACCGCCCAAATTGATGAAAAACAAATTATTTTCAGAAATTTCTGAAGATTTTTCAACAATTTTTACTTCGTAACCATCAGCAAACTTCACTTCCTGATAACAGTCAATATGAATTTTGGCATCGCTCCAAAATGATTTCATTGCAGGAATTAAATCCTCAAATTGTTCAGCAATACCGAAGAAAACATCGTGCTGTTCGATGTTTCTGCCTTTTGGTGTGGCGCCGAGAATAACGTAAAAGAGTTGCATAATAATAATGTCTTAATTTTAACCACAAAAGTCACAAAAGAATATCTCTATTTTAAGTTTTTCAAAAGGAAGCAAAAGTTTGAAAATCAAAGATTTTCTTTTTTTTGTGAACTTCATTTTCACAATAAGTTCCATCTCTTTATTTAAAAATTTTTGTGCCTTTTGTGGTTTTAAAATTTCTAATTTTCATAAATTTCCAGAGGTAAATCATCAGGATCTTGTGTGAAAAAGAATTTTTTGTCCGTAAACTCATCGATTCTGATTTTCTCACATTTCAAACCTTTCAAAATTAATTCGTTCCTTTTTTCTTCTACATCATCAACAGAAAATGCAAGATGTCGCAAACCGCAACTTTCTGGTCTGGAAGATCTTTTTGGCGGATTTGGAAACGAAAAAAGTTCAATAACATAATGTTCGCCAATTCCTAAATCCAATTTCCAAGAATCGCGTTCTTTTCTGTAAACCTCCCGCAGAATTTTCAAACCTAAAACTTCTGTGTAGAATTTTTTGGAGATTTCGTAGTTGGAACAGATGATGGCGATGTGATGGATGTGCATATAATTTTTCAAAAGTTTTAAACGGTTAGTTTGTCATTCCGAAGGAATCTAAACCAATCATTATCATTACTTTTATTAAAAACTCGTTGAGATTCCTGCGGAATGACAAACTCTATTATCTATTACTTTATTAAACAGCATCTTCAAAAAGATAATTCAAAAATTCCATGTTAGGATTAACCTCTCTAATCATTTCCAATTTTTTAATTCTTGACAAATTCTTTATTTCTTTCTCCCTTTCAATTGCGAGTTGAATCCAACCAAATTCTTCATAATAAATTAGAAACTCCACATTATACTTTGCAGTAAAACTGTTAGGATTCTTTTTTATTTTGTGTTGAAAAAGTCTTTGCTGAAGATTGTTTGTTACTCCAGTATATAATACGGTCTTGTTTTTATTAGTCAAAATATAAACATAGAACTTGTAAATACCTTCAGTAAATTCAATCATACTTATTAATAAAATTTAAACATACACTTTGTCATTCCGCAGGAATCTAAACAATGATTTCAAAATTGATAAAAAATGTCTTTAAACTGTTGAGATTCCTACGGAATGACAAACTATGTGGTTATTTTTTGCTCAAATTTCTAAAATAAATACCGTCTCCCAACTTTCCTAAAACCTCATAAAATCCTTCACAACTCCGCCCTTCTGTGTATGCGGAAGCAGTTCTGCTAAAATAAAATCTTTGATGGCTCTGGAATTTTCGTTTTCTGGAAATAAAAGATGGACATTTGCACCTGCGTCAAGCGTAAAAAACAACGGATTTCCAGTTTCCTCACGGAATTTCCACAGTTTGTTGATGACTTCCATTGTTCCGGTTTTCATTAAAATAAACGCAGGTTCACTCATCATCATCATTGCGTGAAGTGTGAGTGCTTCGTGTTCAACCAACGTGATGAATTTCTCTAAATCTCCCGATTTTAGAATTTCTTTTAATGGAATAAAATTTTCACGCGCTTCCTGAAAACGTCGTTCTGCATAAGGATTCGTATTCATCAAACCGTGACCAACCGTAGAACTTACCGATTTTTGACCTTCGTGAATGAGCAAAACCCAATCATTAAAATTTTTGAAAATCGGATGCACTTCTTCATTTGGATATTGAACAGCAAAAAGGTCGGAACTTCCTTCAACTTCAGGGGTTTCGCCCCAAACTACAAGTCCGTTATAAAGACTTCTGCAAGCGCTTCCGCTTCCCAATCTTGCGAGGAATGATGCTTTCTTTAAGATAAATGATGAATGATGATTGATAAATGATTCTGTATTTTCTGATGAAAATAATTTATCCAATTCCATCAAACAACTTGCAATTGCGCCGAAACCGGAAGCCGAACTTGCAATTCCCGAACTGTGCGGAAAGGTATTTTCGGTTTTTATGATATATTTTCCTTTTAAAATCCAAGGCAAATACACTTCACTGTTTTTGAAATATGTTGAAATTTTTTCGGCAAATTTTACTTCTTCATTTCCTGATAAAAAGGTTTGAACAGAAAATGGTTCATCCGTAAAAAATTCAATGGAAGTATTGGTTTTGCAATTATTTAAAGTATAACTGATGCTTGGATTAGCGGGAATTTGATTGGCGTATTTTCCCCAATATTTGATGAGCGCAATGTTGCTTGGACAACTTGCAGAAACGGTTTGGTTGGAAATTGTGAAGTTATTATTTCCTATAAATTGATTTTCCATATTTATTTTTTAAACCACAAAAGTCACAAAAGATTTTGTTTTTAAGTTTTATTTTATTTCAAAAAGTTCGCAAAAGTTTGAAAATCAAAGATTTTATTTTTATTTTAAACGCAAAGTTCGCAAAGATTTTTTACTCGCTTTGAAAATATTTTTAATTAGACAAACGAACATCTAAAGATGTTCGGCAAAGGTCGCGAAGATTTCTAAAACCACAAAAGTCACAAAAGATTTTTGTTAAAAATATGCTGCTGTCATTCCGAGTGTAACGAGGAATCTCATTATAAAAAAGATTCTTCATTACTCCCGAAGTTTCGGGATTCATTCAGAATGACAAACGCACAAATCTTCGGACAGCGTCTTCCATCTTCCATCCTCCGACTTCCATCTTCCCGCTTAATTCCCATACATTTTCTCAATCAACTCCTGATATTTCTGCAAAACAATGTTGCGTTTTATTTTTAATGTTGGGGTGATTTCGCCTGAACTGATTTCAAATTCCGACGGCATCAGCGTGAATTTTTTCACTTTTTCAAAACCGGAAAGCGAGTGCTGAATTTCTTCAATTTTTTGATGATACAAATCTTTAATTTGCTGTAAATCAATGATATCTTTCCAATTCGTGAAAGGAATTTTCATTTCTTTCAGTTTTTCCATCAAAAATTCAAAATTCGGGACAACCAACGCTGTTACAAATGGTTTTCCTTCCGCAACCACCATCACTTGCTGAATATAATTATTGTTGGATAACAAATTTTCAATAGGTTGTGGCGCGACATATTTTCCATTGGAGGTTTTCATCAAATCTTTAATTCTGTCTGTGATGATGAGATTTCCTTTTTCATCAAATTTTCCGGCATCACCGGTTTTAAACCAACCGTCTTCCGTAAAAACTTCGGCAGTTTCTTTTGGTTTTTTGTAGTAACCTTTCATTATTCCATCGCCTTTTGCGAGAATTTCGTCGTTTTCGCCAATTTTAATTTGGGTGTTTCCAAGCGGAATTCCGGCGGTTCCGTGTTCGTAATTTTTGAATGGAAAAGCGGTTAAAGTTGCAGTCGTTTCCGTCAAACCGTAACCAACCGTTACGTGAATTCCCATCGCATCAAAAAACTGCGTGACTTCCGAAGAAATGGACGCACCACCGCAAGGCATAAACCATAAGTTTCCGCCTAATTTTTGTTTTATTTTATTGAAAACCAATTTATTGGAAATAGATTTTTTTAAACTCAAACCTAAAGGAATTGGCAGATTTTTCCTATTGAGTTCGGCAACATCTGAACCGATTTTTATCGCCCAATTGAAAATTTTCTTTTTCGTATCGGAACCATCTTTTACCATTTCGTGAATTCCGCCGTAAATTTTTTGGTAAAATCTTGGAACAGCGCACATCATCGTCGGTTTTACTTCTGCTAAAGTATGTGCGATGAGTTTGGTGTTTTCTAAAAAAGAAACTTTTGCACCGCCGTAAAGCGAAAGCAAAGTCCAACTGCGCTCAAAAATATGTGTTAATGGGAGAAAAGCGAGGGAATGTTCGTTTTCAAAATTTTTGAATTTGAAGAAATCAAAATGAGATTCTACGCATTTGTGGAAGTTTCCGTGCGTTAGCATTACCCCTTTCGGAACGCCTGTTGTTCCCGATGTATAAATGATGGTCGCCAAATCATCATCGCTTTTTTCAACAATTTCTAATTTTTCTTCAGCGTTTTTGATGAAGTCTTCTAGAAATTCGGTGCGGTCTTTTTTTGTCCAAACTTTCTTTTTGGAAACGATGATTTTTTGAAGCGAACCGTTTTTCTGCAAAATTTCATACGCCGCATCGTATTGCTCCTGATTTCCTACCATTATCACTTTGGATTCGGACTCGTTGATGATGTATTCCGCGTGTTCTTGGTTGTTGGTAGAATAAATGGGAACCGTGATTGCGCCGAGTGAAAGCGTCGCCAAATCAAAAATAATCCATTCTGCAGAATTGTCGGAATAAATGGCGACTTTGTCGTTTTCCTGAACGCCGGAATTCCGCAACGCATTGGCAGTTTTGAAAACCAACCGACGAAAATCTTTCCAGTTGATGTCATTCCATTTATCGTCTTTTTTGAAACCGATGGCGGATTTCAGAGGATATTTTTCGGTGTTGGTGTTGAGGAATTGGGCGATATTCATTGAGTTGGGAGTTGGATGTCCGAAGACGGAAGATTAAAATGATTGGGGATAAATTTTGTAAAGAATTTTTAGATTTTATTTTAATAGATTATTGTTTTGCAAATTTTCCAAAATTTCCATTTGCTGAATTGCAATCTTGTTGAGTTTAAGCAATCTTTGGGATTGAGATAATTTTTCGTTAATAAAAACCGCATTTAAGTTTTCAATATTTGCAAGGCAAATTAATTGATTTACTGTAGCGTAATCTCTCATATTTCCTTGCAATTGATTGTTTTCTTCTCGCCATTTTTTTGCAGTTTTTCCGAATAAAGCCATATTTAGAACATCTGCTTCATTGGTATAAATTATTGCGGTGTCTTTTGATGAGAGTTCTTTTGGAATAAGATTTTGCTTAATAGCGTCAGTATAAATATGGTAGTTTATTTTTGCTAATTCTCGTTTTGCAGACCAGCCAATTTGCTTCTGTTCCTCTTCTTTTAAGCGTTGAAACTCATTAATAAGGTATAATTTAAAAGGAACATTAATTGCAGAGCCAAACTCGAAAGCGATGTCTTTATGGGCAAAAGTTCCACCGTATTTTCCTTTTTTTACAATAATTCCGATTGCGTCCGTTTTGTTAATCCATTCCGAAATGCTTAATGTAAAACTTGGAAGACCTGCCTGCATCTTAAAGTGGTCAGTTTCGACCACTTTAAAATTTGGATTATTAATAATTTCCCACGTAGACAAAAACTCAATGGTATATCTTGTTCTTAACCAGTTTTTTATGATATCGGCTGCACGACTTTCGCTTTCTTTGGCATTTGCCATATCCGTTAAAGAAATATAATCCTTTTCTTCAAAAGATACTACGGTAATTTCTGCATTTTCAACTTTTATTTTTGCCATTTATCTATCGTTTTCGTGGGTATAAATTTCAACATTAAAAATCGGCCTCCGGTCTTCAGACTCCCGATTTTTTATCCTCCAAATAATTTTTCAAATGAAAATCAATACTTTCGGAAACGGGAATGAAATGGTAATTCAGTTTTTCACAAATCTTTTTATTTGAAATTTTATTGAATGTTGTGATGGCTTCTATATTGACTTTGTTTGCCATTTTCAGTCTAGGAACGAGCCAACCGAAAAGAAAATTGAGGATTCTTCCGATGTTCATCACAGACATTGGAAGAATTTTTTGGTCTTTTAAACCTAATTTTCTACGGACTATTTTTCCAAAGTCAAAATATTTTACATTTTCTGAAATCACAATAAATCTTTCGCCAAAAATATTTTTTTCCATTAATTCTATGGCAATTTTTGCAACGTCGCGAACGTCCACATACGAAGTTCCGCCGCTTCCGATGAAACCGTTTTTTTCAAAAGTTCCGAAAAGTTCGCCGCTGCTGTGATTCCAATTTCCGGTGCCGATAATCATTCCGGGATTGATGATAACGGTGTTCAATCCTTCCGCAGATGCGCGCCAAACCTCCATTTCCGAAAAATGTTTGGATTTTGAATATGCTGAATGCTCTAATTTTGAGTTGAAATCAGAGGATTCGTCCATTTCTCCGTCTTCATTAAAACCATCTAAAACTGCAATGGAACTCACAAAACAGAGTTTTTTAACCGAAGAATCTTCACACGCGTAAAGCAAATTTTTTGTGCCTTCAATATTAGTGTGGTACATTTCCCGCTTTTTATCAGGATGAAAACTGACTTTCGCAGCGCAATGATACACTTCTTCAACGCCGTTTAATGCCGATTTCAATGAATCCAAATCATCAAAATCAACATCCATCCATTGAATTTTTTGAAAAATTTCATCGGGATTTTCAGCGTAATATTTATAGGAATGTTTTACCTCATCTAAATCGCTTGATTTTCGTTTGGTTGCGCGCACATTTTTCCCGCGTTTCAGCAGTTCCAAAACGATGACTCTTCCGAGAATTCCTGTGGCGCCGGTGACGAGAACTTTATTTTGGTGAACGGTCAATGGTGAATTGTGAATTGTGAATTTTTACAAAAATACGTTTTAAAACTTCAAATTCTATATAAAAAATTAGTTTTCGACAATCTAAATTACTTGTGTTTCCAAAATAAAATTCTTTACTGTTTTATTAAAATCAACCGGATTTTCCGCCTGAACCCAATGTCCGGCGTTTGGAATTTTTACCAATTGATAATGTGGAAATTGCTGTTTGATGAGAAACTCATCTTGCGGAAGAATATAGTTGGATTTTTCTCCGGCTACAAACAAAGTTGGCCCTTCAAAAACACCAAATTTAATAGCATTGGAGACGAATTGGTCGTATTTTTCAGCCAAAGTTTGCAAATTAAAACGCCACGCTAATTTTTTATCGTCTGTCCAATACAAGTTTTTTGCAAGAAACTGAATCACAGATTTTTCCGGAATGTATTGTGACAAATGCTCTTCAATTTCTTGTCGCGAAAGCATTTCATCAAAATTAACGGTTTCTAATGCTTTGATAATTCCCTGATGATGTGGAGGATACGCTTTTGGAGAAATATCAACCACAATTAATTTTTCAACTTTTGGTGGATATTTTATAGAAAATTGCATTACGGCTTTTCCGCCGAGAGAATGTCCTAACAAATTGACTTTCTGCAAATTGTGAAATTCCATATAGTGATAAATATCGTGAGCCAAATCATCGTGCGACATTTCTTCAGAGTGAAAACTTTTGCCGTGGTTTCTCAAATCAATTAAATGAACCGGAAAAAATTCGCCCATTTCTTTCCCGAAACTTCCCCAATTGTCGAGCATTCCGAAAAGTCCGTGAAAAACGAGGAGAGGCGTTCCGGATTTGTCTTGTCCGTATATTTTTGAGTGGAGGATGTTATTTTGCATAAGTTATATTCAATTTGATAAATAATGCTTCCTATTATAAGCGAAATTTACTGTGTTCTTCACCAATTTTTTCTTTACAATAACTCCAATCAAAATCCATATACATTTTTGGGATTGGAAATTTCTCTGCATCATAAAAATGTGTAAGTGATTGTAGCATCATAAATGGGATATGATTTTCATACTTTTTCAAATAAAAATCATACATTTCCTGTAGTGAAAAATCATTGAGAAGGAAAAATAAATCGATAAAATCTTTTCGAGTACCTCTTTGCTCAATTGCGTGTAGTTTCATTGCAGAAATATCACGTTTTGTAGCCATTCGAATTCCTTGAATGGTAATTGCATCATCTAGGAAAGCATATTTGTGGTTTACAATATCAATTTTAACCCCATCTAAATAACAAATAACAATACTTTTATTTGAGGTTAGTACTTCAACATTTCCCAAATCTTCTAATTCTGAAACAAATCTGTCAACATTTATTTCTCGGTTTCCAAACAGGTCAATATCCACCGAATTTCGATGACCAATTTGCAAAGCCAGAGCTGTACCACCAACCAATCTAAAATCGGAAAAAACATCCGATTTCATAATTTGTCTTAAAGATTTAAAGAGTTCCTCACTAACGGTTTTTCGATGTAACATCTGAAGGTTTTTTCGTCGATATTGTATTTTTTTGCAAGGAAAGAAACGGAAATAGGATTTAATGACCGTAGCTGAGTTGCTTCTTTAATTATCGTTTCATCTCCATAATACTTTTTCAGTAAACTCCAATCTTCTACTCTTCCGTATTCCAATACGCGTTGAACCATAAATCCAGGATACTGATCCAAATCAAACTGATCCAAATCCACATCCCAAAAGAGGTGCGGAGAAAAGTCTGATATGGTAATTTCTTTCTTCATTTTTCAAATTTAGCAAATTCTACCAAACCGCCAATCGCTTCAAATACGCCTGAACCGTGTTTTCCATTCCCATATACAATGCTTCGCCAATTAAAGCGTGACCGATGGAAACTTCCAACAAATTCGGAATGTTTTCAGCAAAATATTTTAAATTTTCCAAACTTAAATCGTGTCCTGCGTTGATTCCTAATCCGTATTTCGTGGCTTCTAAAGCGGTTTTGTAATAAGACTTAATTGCTGATTCCTTATCAGTAGAATAGTTTTTTGCGTAGGCTTCGGTGTACAGTTCAATTCTATCTGCTCCAGTTTCTGCCGCAAATTTTACCATTTCTGGATTTGGGTCTAAAAATATCGAAGTTCGGATTCCCTCATTTTTAAATTCTGAAATTACAGATTTTAGAAAATCCATATTTTTCTCGCAATCCCAACCTGAATTGGAAGTGATGGCATCATCTGCATCTGGAACGAGTGTGACTTGTTCCGGTTTTACGTCCAAAACCATATCGATAAACGGACGGTGCGGATTTCCTTCTATATTAAATTCGGTGTAAACCAAAGGTTTTAAATCGTACACATCTTTTCTGGTGATGTGACGTTCGTCCGGTCTTGGATGAATGGTAATTCCGTGCGCTCCAAATTCCTGAATTTTGATGGCGGCTTCTGTGACGCTCGGAAACTCTCCACCTCTTGCATTGCGAAGTGTGGCTATTTTATTGATGTTTACGCTTAATTTTGTCATAATTTATTATTCGAGATTTGAGATTTGAGATTTGAGATTTTCATCGCAATTTCAAATTTCAAATTAATCAATTTCAAATTTTATTTACTTGCATTATTTCCAAATCAAATTCTTTTGAGGCTGCCAAAAGATGGTCGAAAATGTCGGCTTGAATTTCCTCAAAATCTTCCATCGCCGATTTGTTGGCAAAAGCGTAGATTTCCAAAGGCATTCCTTGCGAAGTAATTTCGAGTTGGCGCACCAAAAGTGTTTCATCTTGGTCGATGTCTTTGTCCTGTTTCAGATAATTTAAGGCGTATCTTCTGAAAACACCGATGTTCGTCAATTGTCTTCCATTAATGATGAAATCGGAATTTTTTATGGTTCCGCGTTCTTTCATGATTTCGACGGCTTTATTATCTAAATATTCTGAAATGAGGTTAACTTTCTTCAGTTTTGTAAAGAGTTCTTCATCTATAAATTTGAAAGAATTGATGTTGAAAACAATCGATTTTTTAATTCTTCTCCGGTTTCCTTCCGCCATTACTTGATGGTTTTTGATTTCTGTGGAAAGCAAATCGTACGTTGGAATGGTGGAAATGGTTTTATCGAAATTTTGGATTTTTGTGGTTAGTAAATTAATTTCTTCGATGGTTCCTTCCAGATTATATTTTGGAATCCCAATCCAGTCCCCAACTTTTAAATTCTTGGAGGTGGCAACGTGCAAACTCGTCATAAAACCGAGAATGGTATCGCGGAAAACAAGTACTAAAACTGCCGTTATTGCTCCTAAACTTCCTATGATGGTACTGCTTTTTATACCGAAGATTACAGCAATAAGCATCACTATAAAAAGAAATATTCCAACTGTTTTTATGGTTTCGGATATAGCGCGAAGTGCAACTATTTTGTAGAAATCCATCTTGTATGAAAAATAGTTTTCTATTGCGCGCATTATCCTCATCCCAAATTTTGCAAAAGCAAGGATTACTACGATGGTATAAAGTCTTTCAATACGGGGGAAATTTTTGGAGTGCAATTCGAAAAGTGCCACCATAAAAAAACTTCCAAGCCATAATGCAAAAATGTTGGCGATTGAATGGGTGATTTTGGAGGTTCCAATCGCTTTAAAATAAGGATATTTAGAACCATCTTTATAACTTTTGAAAATCGGAATTAGTATTAACTTGAAAACAAGATCAAATATGAAAACAACTGCAAGAAGTACCAGGAATTTTATTAAAACCTGAACTTCCCATTTGTCTGAAATATTTTCCTTAATAAATAGATGCAGTTGATCTACGACATCCTGAAGAAAATATTTGGTATCCTGTATTTGCTCTTTCATTGTTACAAAAGTACTAATATTTTAGGCATCAGTAAATTAAACAGGAATTTAGCATTCTGTACTAAAAATAATATTTTAACAATTAAAATAAAAAAAATATCAAAAAAGAATACTCAATTATTAAAAAAGACTTAATTTTGTTAAATAAACCATATTTCTAAACTTAAAATTATTAATTATGAAAAAAATCGTTTATCTATTTCTTGTTGCGGCATTCTTTACGCTCACAAGTTGCATCAGAAGCGAAGAAAATTCGGTTTCGGTAACTAATCCTGTTCTACAAAGCGCTAAAATGGGAGTTGTAACGGGTAAAGTGCTTGCTAAAAATGGCACAACACCTATTGGTGGAGCATTGGTATTTGCATTTGATGCTAAATTGGACATCTACACAGCTTACAGTAATCCTCAGGGAGATTTTGCACTTGAAATTCCTGCAGGAAACAACACTATTCATATACAGACTGGTGACGGGTCAAACTTTCGCTCAGAGTTTAATGTAAGTGTAGATGAAGGTAAAACAGTAAACGTTGCCTCCTCGTTGACCAAACTGAACCAAGTTGCCAATATGGCTTATGTTCAGGGAAGTTATGATCAAATTGAAGCTATTGTAACAAGTTTGGGCTATACTGTAACACAGATTTCCTATAACGACCTGAAGAATATGAACACCATTTCACCGTATGATGTTATTTTTTTAAACTGCGGATCTAGAAACGGGCAAAGCAACAACGATACAATGATTTATGATAATCTTGCTACTTTTGTTACAAACGGAGGAAGTCTTTATGCATCAGACTGGGATGTATCTTATCTTTTAGGTGGCAACAACAATACGCCTGTCTGCAATTCTCCCGGCGGATTTATACCAGATAATTTACTTTGCGCCACAACTACAGGTTCTTCTACCACTTATCAAAACTGTAATGTTTCCTATGTACCTTTGGCAAATGCAATAGGTTTCAGCACTTTGGATATTCAGTATGACTTAGGTTCATGGCAAAAAATCATTAATTATGATGTGAATTTTTGGGATGTTTTGGTAAAAAGAAACAACGAAGCTTTAATGATTAGAACAAAAAACTTCCAGAACGCGAATTCTCCAGCTATGTCAGTTGGAAATTCAGGGAACAGTGGCTTTACAACAATATGTCATAATGTTGGTGGCAACCAAGTTACTATTACCGTTAATAATAATGCTCTACAGGCTCATTTGGCACATGGTGATAGTGTAGGAGCCTGCAACTCTACAACTACCAGTGGAAATATCTATTACACTACCTTCCACAACCATGCGAGTGGAAATATTGGAAATACAGGCCCAATTTTACAATACGTAATTCTAAATATTTAAGGAAAATATTTTTGTTAAAAAAAAGCGGCAATATTGAAAGCCGCTTTTTTTATTTTTTTCTATTTTTGATGACAAATAAAAAAATATGGATTACAGTTTAGTCAACCTTTTCAGCATTATCTTGCTATTTCTTGGTCTATTGGGAACCGTAATACCTGTTTTGCCGGGTTTACTGTTAAGCCTTTGCGGGGTTCTGATTTATAAGTTCGGAACGAGTAACGATCTTCCAATGATTTACATTTGGATTTTTTCAATACTAACCATTATTTCTATGATCTTAAATTATGTAATTCCTGCAAGAACGAATCGAAAATATGGCGGAACTCGTTGGGGAAGCATTGGATCTGTCATTGGAACAATAGTCGGGTTATTTTTTCCTCCTTTTGGGTTTTTTATAGGAATGTTGCTGGGAGTTTTCGTAGGAGAATTATTGCATGACGCCAATGACAAGAAAAAAGCCTTAAACTCCGTAAAAGGGGCTTTTGTGGGGTTTATCTTCGGGACGGGTTTCAACTTTATGGTAGGTTTGGCAATGCTTATCGTTGTACTGATTGATATTTTTTAAAAATTATGTCCAATCAATAGGTTTTTTACCTTTCAGTTTCAGAAAATCATTAATTTTAGAAAAAGGTCGGCTTCCAAAAAATCCACGATACACCGAAAAAGGCGATGGATGAGCCGATTTGATGATAAAATGTTTAGAGGAATCAATGAGTTCCTCTTTTTTTTGTGCAAATGCGCCCCACAAAACGAAAACTACGTTTTCTTTTTTATCCGAAATTTCCTTAATGATGAAATCTGTAAATTTTTCCCAACCCAAATCCTTGTGAGAATTTGGCGAATGTGCACGAACCGTGAGGGTCGCATTCAAAAGTAAAACACCTTGTTTCGCCCAAGAATCCAGTTCATTAGAAGTTTTTATAATGCCTAAATCGCCTTTTAGTTCTTGAAAAATATTTTTCAAAGAAGGCGGCGCAGAAACTTGGTCCGAAACCGAAAAACACAAACCATTGGCTTGAAAATCATTATGATAAGGGTCTTGACCAATAATCACGACTTCCACTTCTTCAAAAGGCGTCAGTTCAATTGCCCGAAAAATTTGGTTTTTTGGCGGGAAACACTTGTTTGAAGCGTATTCTTCCTTTACTTTTTGCCAAAGATTTTGGAAATAATCGGAGTTTTTTATCGGGGCGAGAATTTCAGTCCAGGTCATAACTTATAAATGATAAGTGATAAATGATGACTGCAAAGTTACTTTTGTTTTAATAATTTTTGAAATTTTATTAAATCTGTTTTGGAAACTCTCGTGGTGTCTATTTTTTCTGGAGAAAGTTTGATGAGATAATAATCATCGGTTCTGGATTCTCGTGTTGGGTCTTCAGGTTCTATTTTTTCTACTTTTGTCCAGTGATACGTAAAGGATTTCAACTGATTTCCATCCTTAAACAACCAACTTTTTGTTTCTTCAGAATAACCTGCATCTCCAGTTGTATCGGCAACTTCAAAACTTTTAGGCAAAATTTCATCTTTTGTTTTATCATAGAAATAGAGATGCATTGCCGTAAAATCATATTCTCCCGGCATCCGAACGATGAGTCCGTAAAGATTGTTATTGATTTCAAATTTTAAAAATGCTTGAAATTTCTCAATTCCACCGATAAAAGAATCAAAACGTTCATCATTCGGAAACAATTTCAATTCTTCTTTCGTTAGCGAAGGACCGATTTGCTTTTCATCATATCTTGGCGACACAAAACGCACCGTATCCAATTCTATCAAACGAAATTTATCCAAAAAATCTTGATTTTTGGAAACCCAAAGTTTTTCAATGGTTGTAGAATCTGTTTTCTCGACAATCAGGGAATCTTTTTGAATATCTTCTTTCACATTGGTTTCTGTTTTTTTACAAGAAACGAATGCGATTAAAACTAAAATCAAGACAAACCAATTTTTCATAAAAAAATCTTTTACCAAAATTAATGAAATTATGAGGAGTAGATTTTCAAGATTTTATGAGAAAGTTATACATCTTGATATTTTGAAATTTTATTTTGAAAACCTTTTAAAAAAACCAAGATGTCGCGCCTCTGGCGCTCCGCAATTTACCTTACATTTTTTTCCACCAACATATCGTCGCTCTGCGACTCTTCAATCATTAAATGCATTAATCTTTTAAACAAAAAAATAATTAAACGATATGCATCCTCAATCAATATTTTAAAATCATAGGTATTTCTCCATTTCATATTGATTAATGGCATTTTTGAAACCGATATTTTTCAGATAATCAATCAGAGATGTCCTGTTACCATCAACGTTTACCAATCTTATATCATTAGAAATTTGCTTTACTCCAGCAAAAATTGAATTCCAATCGCCATTTTTCGCTTCTATTTGTGCTATAACATTATTTGCAGAATTGATGATAAAATAACCTTTATATAAATTATCTTGACTTACTTCATAAATTTTAAGATTTTCATTAAGTTTTAATGCAATATCTCTGAAGTCCCAAGAGTAATAAGGTTGTTCTCTTTCAAGATTGGTGAGTTCTTCTGTGGAAAGACTTTTGACAATGACATCCTCGTTTGAAATATTTTCTAAATTTCCTGCAAATGAAAAAAGATTTCTGTCCTTCACTACTTCAAAACCAATCCTCTCATATACTTTTATTGCACGTTAATTTTCAGTAATGACTTCTAATTTTAATTTTTTAATGGAATTTTCTTTGAGTTTTGGGGTAATAAAATCATACATCTTATCTACAAGTTTCTGATTTCTGTACTGTTCAATGACACCTGTTCCTGTGTTGAAAGCAGTTTTCGTATCGAATTCATTATCAATACAATTTAAAACAAAGGCAACCAATTGATTATTGTCAAAAACACCAACAGAAAGATTTTTGTTTAATCTTGCGGTTTTAAATCTTAAGTTCCACATTTCGTAATCTGCAACAATCGGAACAAAATAGTTTTTAAAACTAACAACTAAAGCATCTACTATTTCTTCGATAGAAGTGTTTTCAAGCGTTTTTATTTCTAAATTCATCATCTACAAATTTAAATAAAAACCATTGCATAATGATTTGAAATATATTTTTTGAAAACAAACCAAGATGTCGCGCCTCTGGCGCTCCGCAATTTACCTTATATTTTTTCTACCAACAATATCGTCGCTCTGCGACTCTTCAATTATTAAATGCATTATTCTTTTAAACTGAAAGAAAAAACTAATCATAAGCACATTCAATCACTCAATCATTCAATCACTCAATCACTCAAACTCTCCAACTCTCCAACTCTCCAACTCTCCAACTCTCCAACTCTCCAACTCCAACACTCCGCCAAAATCACTAAATTTGCACAATGCACATCAACCCAGAAGATTTACAGGAACTGGAATTTCCCGAATTGCTCGCGGAAATTGCTCCTTTTGCATATTCTCCGAAAACGGCGGAAAAACTGATGGAACTTCGTCCGATGAATGTGGACGAAGCAGAAATCGCCTTGAAAAAAACCGCCGAATTTCTCACAAGTTTTGAAAGTTCCAACGTCATTCCTTTTGACGAATACGAAGATATTGATGCCGAACTGAAACTGATGATGATTGAAAATTTCCGCTTGGAAAACAAGGCTTTTGTAAAAATTAAAAACATTACGGAACAGATTGGAAAACTGCAAAAGTTCTTCCCAAATTTTCCTGAACTTTTTCCGAATTTGATGCAGGAAGTTTCCATTTTGGAATTTCGCAAGGAAATCGTTGAAAAAATTGACAAAGTTTTCAATCGTTTTGGCGAAGTGAAAACCGAAGCGTCACCGATTTTGAAAACGTTGAGAACCGAAATTCAGCACGCCAGAAAAGCGATTGACGAAAATTTTAATCGTTCTTTAAATACCTATTCACAAAGCGATTTGTTGGACGACATTCGTGAAACGATTATTGACGACCAAAGAGTTTTGGCGGTGAAATCGGGTTTTAAAAAACGAATTTTGGGCAGAGTTTTAGGCATTTCAAAAACGGGTTCTATTACTTACATTCAACCAGAATCTGTAGTGAAACATTACTTCAAACTTCGTGAAAACGAGGAAGAAGAAAAAAAAGAAATTGATCAGATTCTGCGAAAATTAACCGCTGAAATTTCCGAATTTCAACCTCAACTTTCCGATTATCAAACCTATATTTTTGACCTTGATTTAACGAGAGCGAAAGCGAAATTTGCAGAAAAAATCAACGGTGTTTTTCCGAAAATCAACCGTCACAAAACTTTGAGGCTGAAAGATGCGTTTCATCCTTTGCTTTGGCTTCAAAATACGGCACAAAACAAGAAAATTTTCCCACAATCGTTGACTTTGACGGAACACAACCGAATTATCTGTATTTCCGGACCAAATGCAGGTGGAAAATCCATCACTTTGAAAACCGTTGGATTGCTTCAACTGATGATTCAAAGCGGAATTCTCGTTCCCGTCCATCCAAAATCCGAAATGTTTTTCTTTGATAAAATAATGACGGATATTGGCGATAATCAAAGCATTGAAAATCATCTTTCCACGTATTCTTCCCGCCTTAAAAAGATGTCGGGAATCATCCGCGAAGCCAACCAAAACACACTTTTGCTTATTGATGAATTCGGCACCGGTTCCGACCCTGAACTTGGCGGTGCTTTAGCCGAAAGTTTTCTGGAATTTTTCTACGAAAAAAAGAGTTTTGCGATTATCACAACGCATTACACCAACATTAAATTGGTGGTTGAACAACTTCCCAACGCAACCAATGCAGCGATGCTTTTTGATGAACATTCTTTGGTTCCATTGTATAAATTGGAGGTTGGACAAGCCGGAAGTTCCTTCACTTTTGAAGTTGCGGAAAAGAACAGAATTCCAAGGTTTATTATTAAAAATGCCCGAAAAAAGGTTGAAAAAGACGTGGTGAATTTGGACAAAACCATTGTGAAACTTCAACAAGAAAAATTTGAGGTCGAAAAACTGAAAACCAACCTCGCCGAACAAAGAGATTCTGTAGAAGACAAGCGCGAAAATCTGCAAAAACTGAATGACCAATTGCAACAAAAACTCTTCAATTTTCAAAAACTCTACGAAGACGAACACCGAAAATTGCAGTTTGGAAACAAAATTGAAAATTTCATCAATGATTATGTAAGAGGCGTTTCCAGAAAAGACTTGGTGAAAGATTTTGTAAAAATTTTGGAGCAGGAAAAATTCCGAAAATTAGGTTCCGATAAAGACGAATCTAAAAAATTGCAGGTCATCAAACGAAAAATCACGCAACAACTGAAAAAAGAAGACGTGAAAGAAAAAATCGCCGAAACCCACGAAAAACTGGAAACCAAACGCCAAGAAGAACGTTCGGTTTGGATAAAAGTTGGACAACGCGTAAGAATTTCGGGCTCCACTTCAGTTGGAACGATTGATGAAATCCACAAAAACGGAAAAGTTACGGTGAATTACGGGACTTTTAAGACGAAGATTTCGCAAGATGAATTGGAGAGGATTTAAAAGAGATACGAGATACGAGATTCTCTCTTCAGTAAACATTTGAAAATTTAAAAGTCGCAGAGCGACGAGATGTTGGTAGAAAAATTGTGCTTGTAATCGCGGAGCGCCAGAGGCGCGACATCTTGGTTTTTGAAATTTTTTATCCTTAAAAACATTTGAAATAAATTTGCAAAATCTAACCCTTTCAGAGTTTGAAACTCTGAAAGGGTTTTTATAAATCCAAAAATTGAAAGCAAAATATAGAAACTACTATCAAAACCGCGACCTACAAATCGCCATCGCCGTTTTTCTGGCGGGACTTTCGTGTTTTGGTTTGCTTTATTATTATCAGGTTTTGCTTCCCGATTTGGTGGAACATTTCAAAATTTCTAAGGCTGAAAGCAGTTTTGCTGTTTCCTTCGCCACTTTCGGAATGGCGGTTGGTTTGGTAACGGCAATGTTTGTTGCAGACCGGTACAGCCGAAAACACGTCATTGGTTTTTCACTTTTTGCATCGGCGATTTTGGCTTTTGCGAGTTCTTTTTCGGAAAATTTTTCGATCTTAATTTTTTTAAACTTTATAAAAGGATTTCTTTTGGCGGGTTCAACTTCGGTTTGTTTGACCTACATTTCCGAGGAAGTTTCGGAACATAAAAAACTGAAAATCACAGGATTTTACATTGGCGGAAATGCAATTGGCGGACTTTTCGGCAGGGTTTTGGCTTCCAAAATCGCCCATTTTTTCTCTTGGCAAATTGCTTCAGAAATTATTGGAATTTGGTGTTTGCTTTGCGCAATATTGTTTTTTGTTGTGGCTCCAAAATCTCAACACTTTCATCCTAAAAAAGAATCTTTCCGAACGTTGATAAAACCCAACCTGAAACTTATCTTCAACAAAAATCTTCTCCCCTATTATTTCACCGGATTTCTTTTGCTTGGAACTTTCGTAAGCCTTTACAATTATATGGCGTTTTTTCTCGTGAAACCGCCTTTCCAAATTCCGGAATTTTGGATACCTTATGTTTATGTGCTTTATTTGACGGGCGTTTTAGGCTCGCTCAACGTTCATTTTTGGGAAAAAAAATTGGGAAATTCTATAAAAATTCTGCAAGCGATGAGTATTTTGGGAATTTTTGGGTTTTTAACGATTTTTATAGAAAATAAAATATTTGTAATTCTTGGAGTGGGAATTTTCACCTACGCTTTTTTCGTGGCTCACACCGTTTGCAGTAAAATGGTGGGCGAATTTTCAAAGGAAAAAAAATCTGTAACCATCGCTATTTATCTCCTCCTCTATTATGTTGGTTCCAGTATTTTGGGAAGTTCTACAGGAATTATTTTGCAAAATTTTAACTGGCAAATTTTTCTGATGGTCTTAATGCTACTTTTTGGAATTATCTTTTTGATTTTCAGTTTAAAACAATCAAATCTCTAAAAGTTTACCCTCATCAATTGCTTTTTTTAGCAAAATTTCAAAGGCTTCATCCATTGCATCCGAAGCACGTTTTACGGCATCACCTATAATTTTTCTGGATTGATCTGCTTTCACTCCGGCTTCCGTCCAACTCGTTGCTTTGCTGTGTGTATTGAGAATAAAAGGCATTAATCGATCAACCGCCACTGCAAAAATCGCATCATCGGTTTCTTCGGCTTCAAATTCTATCCATAGATTTAAAAATTCTGATTGCAAAGGTTCATCCAAAATCCCGAAAATATTTTTGGCGGCTTCAAGTTCGCGTTCATACTTCCCTATCATTGCTTTTTCATCAAAAATAAAAGTATCTCCGGCTTCAATTTCCACTACATCGTGAATGGAAAGCATTTTGATGACTCTCAAAAGATCAATTTTCTCTTTATTTTTTGCGTAAGGAAGTAGAATTTGTGCAAAAACAATGATTTGCCAACTGTGTTCCGCCGTATTTTCGCGTCGGGAATCATCGAGATTGAAATTTCTGCGATTGACATTTTTCAGCGCATCCAAAGTAAGGATGAATTGAATTTCTTTTTCTAAAATCATTTTGAAAGTTTTGAAAAAATAAAAAACCACAGAAAAAATCTCCGTGGTTTACTATTGTTTTTTATTTATCTTAAACGTTAAATCTAAAATGCATCACATCACCGTCCTGAACAATGTATTCTTTACCTTCCACACCCATTTTTCCGGCTTCTTTTACCTTTGCTTCGGAGCCATATTTTACAAAATCGTCGTATTTTATAACTTCTGCACGGATGAAACCTTTTTCAAAATCAGTGTGAATTACACCTGCAGCTTGTGGGGCGGTCCAACCTTTTTCAATCGTCCAAGCGCGAACTTCTTTCACACCTGCCGTGAAATACGTTTGAAGATGAAGTAAATCGTAGGCTTTTCTGATGAGACGATTTACTCCCGGTTCTTCCAAGCCCAATTCTTCCAAAAACATTTGGCGTTCTTCAAAAGTTTCCAACTCGTTGATATCGGCTTCTATTTGTGCGGCAAGAACTACTACTTCTGCGTTTTCGTTTTTCGCCATTTCTTCAATTTTCGGAATCCATTCGTTACCGTTTTTGATGGAGTTTTCGTCCACATTGCAAACGTAAAGAACTGGTTTTTTAGTTAATAGATGAACTTCATCAATTATTTGTTTTGTTAAATCATTTACCTCAAATTCACGGGCATTTCTACCGTCTTCCAAAAATTCCTGAAGTGCAAGAAGTGTTTCATAAGTTAAAACATCTTCTTTTTTTCCAGATTTTATGAATTTTTTTGCTTTATCCACTGATTTTCCTATCGTTTCAAGGTCTTTCAACTGAAGTTCGATGTCGATAATTTCTTTATCTCTCAAAGGATCTACAGAACCTTCTACGTGTACGATATTTCCGTTTTCAAAACATCTTAAAACGTGTATAATCGCCTCGCATTCGCGGATATTTGCCAAAAACTGATTTCCCAAACCTTCGCCTTTTGAAGCGCCTTTTACCAAACCTGCAATGTCCACAATTTCAACAACTGCAGGCAAAACTCTTTCTGGATTTACCAATTTTTCCAGCTCAAAAAGACGAGGATCCGGAACGGAAACTGTTCCCAAATTTGGTTCTATAGTACAAAAAGGGTAATTTGCAGATTGCGCTTTGGCGTTGCTGAGACAGTTGAACAGAGTTGACTTTCCTACGTTTGGAAGTCCTACGATACCACACTTCATATTTTTTTATGCTTTAGGCAGTCGGCTATTTGCTTTCTGCTCATTAGAGGTTTGCAAAGATAGGATTTTTTGCTGTTGTTTTGTTATGGATTTATTGCATATACAAAGAAAAAAAATATTTGGTTGCACAATATACTACCTAATCGGAAATTAATTTTCTTCGTTTTCCCCAATCTTCCTTCGAGAGCCTCAGGATGACACGGAGCGAAGAAAATCAATTTCCTCCCTTTTAGGGTTGGGGTAAAGAAATTGATTTTCAATATATTATTATCCAAAACCTTAAGTAATCATTAAAAAAAATAAAAAAAAGTTCAGAAAAACTTCTGAACTTTGGATATTTTTATTTGGACTGATTACCAACCGCCTCTTCTGTCGTTTCCGCCGCCACGATTGTAGCCGCCACCGCCGCCTCTGTTGAAACCGCCTCTATCTCCTCCGAAACTTCTTGGCTTTTGCTCTTTCGGACGCGCTTCAGCAACGTTCATTACTTTTTCTTTGAATTCTCTTTGGTTCAGTTCTTCAATAGCTTTCAATGCCTCATCATTATTAGGCATTTCTACAAAACCAAAACCTCTTGAACGACCTGTTTCTCTGTCTGTTATAACTTTTGCAGAATCTACAGTTCCGTAATTTTCGAAAAGCGCTTGCAATTCGGAATCAACTACTGAGTAATTGATGTTTGAAATAAAAATGTTCATTGTAAAAAAAAAATTAAAAATTTGTTGATTAAGTAAAATGAAACCAACAAACGCTATGAACATCGATTGAATTTCTATCTAAATAATTGGCTGCAAGATACAATAATATTTCAGTCAGCAACAATTAATTTTAGTTAAATTAATTTTTTGCAAAACTATTTCTGAATCAATCAATTGGAATGGATTGTAACTGTTGCGGCAAAACGGTATTTTGAAAAATCTCGCCTGCTTCTCTTATGAAATCAGACAAATTGGGATATCGGTTTGAAAAATGTCCTAAAATCAGCTTTCCAACATTGGCTTTTCTTGCAATTCTGGCTGCTTCCAAAGCGGTTGTATGACCTGTGTAATCTGCCATCTCCTTCAAATCGTGTAGAAATGTAGCTTCATGATAAAGCACATCTACATTTTTTATTATTGGAATTATTCTCTCGTCATAACGTGTATCGCTGCAAAAAGCGTAAGAAACTGAAGCAGAAGGATCTGTGGTTAAAATCTCATTTTTCAAAACGTAACCATCGCTTAAAACGAAATCTTTTCCCAATTTTAGATTATGGTAATCGCAGGTTTCAATTTCGGGATATTTTGAAATTTCCGCCATATTGAGGTGGCGTTCATTTGGCTTTTCGCGAAAAAGATAGCCGTTGCAATAAATCCTGTGGTTCAGCGGAATTGTGAACACTTCTACCCTTTTGTCTTCAAAGATTTTTTCAGAATTTTTGCTTTCCAATTCGTGATATACCACTTCAAAACCACGATGTGTTTCCGTAATTCTGAAAATGGTTTCCAGCATTTCCTTAATTCCTTTCGGCCCATAAACGTGAAGCGGAGTTTCACGTCCCAAAAGCCTGAAACTGGCAATTAATCCCGGCAAACCAAAACAATGATCGCCATGCAGATGCGAAATAAAAATATGGTTAATTTTTGAAAACTTTGCTTTTGCCTTCCTCAACTGAACCTGAGTTCCTTCGCCGCAATCAATCAAAAAATGGCGTTCTTCCATCTCCAGCAATTGTGCTGTTGGCGAAGAATTTACTGTAGGAATTGCGGAATTGTAACCGAGAATAGTGAGATAAGTGCTCAAAAAAAATTTTAATTAATAATTAACAATGAATAATGAAAAAAAATTACAGATTTTAAAATGTAAGGATTGCAAATTTACGCAAAATTCTTGGTAATGGTAATAATGAATAATGAATGATGAATGATATTACTCTCAAACTCTCCCACTCTCAAACACTCAAACACTCCCAAACTCTTTCAACATCAAGTCTATCGCATTTTTTCTGTGAGAAATTTTGTTTTTTTCTTCGGGAGGCATTTCTGCAAAGGTGATTTCATGACCATTGGGAACAAAAATCGGATCGTAGCCAAATCCTTTGAATCCTTTGTTTTCTGTGAGCAAATTTCCAAAAACTTTTCCTTCAAAAAATTGCGGACCTTTTTCGTCGTAATAACATAAAACGGTTACAAAATGGGCTTTTCTGTCATTTATACCTTCCATTTCCTCTAAAACTTTGGCAATGTTTTTTGGAAAATCGTGGTCGGAAGCGTAACGAGCGGAGTGAATTCCAGGTCGTCCATTTAAAGCATCAACCACCAATCCGGAATCATCACCAATACTGGGAATTCCGGTTTTTTCAAAACAATATTTTGCCTTTATTTCTGCGTTTTCGTGGAAAGTTTTGCCGTCTTCCACAATTTCATCGTGAAGATTATAATCGGTAAGTGTTTTCACCAAAAACTGAGTGCCTAAAATGTGCTGAATTTCTTCTTTTTTGTGAAGATTGTGTGTGGCGATGAGGATTTGTTTTTTCATGTGAATGGTGAATGGTGAATGGTGAATGGTGAATGGTGAATAGTCAATGGTCAATGGTGAATGGTGAATGGTGAATGGTGAATGGTGAATAATAATTGATAATTGATAAATTGGTAAATTGGTAAATCAAAAAAATAAGGTATTACTAAATTTCTTAATATCTTAATTTTCAGAATAATGCACCCGATATTTCTTCATAAAAAGAAAATAAAAGATTGCAAAAATTACTATTCCGATTCCTAAAATAACATACTCTGAAATATGGAAAAAATCTGAAAAACTTTCAGTATCTCCATAAAATAAAAGCAACGTAGAAATACCGTTATTAAAAGCGTGAAGCAGAATTGGCATCAGTAAAGATTTCGTTTTTTCATAAACAATTCCCAATACAAAACCGAGCAAAACCGCTCCTACAAATTGCCACGGATTTCCGTGAACCAGTCCGAAAACCAAAGCCGAAATCCAAATCGCAGTCATAGGTCGCATTCCTTTGTTAATCAACCCTTTCTGAATAATCCCACGAAAAACAATTTCCTCAAAAATCGGCGCCATGATTACTGCCAAAACAATCATTACAGATGTATCTTTCGACATTTGCTCCATGATTCTTGAAAAAATTTCATACATTTTTCCAAAAAAAGGTCCTGTAATCGGTATTTTTCCGGTGATAAATTCTGCAATAAACATCATTCCGAGCATCAATGGAAAAATCAGGATATACGTATAAAAATTTTTGGTTGAAAAACTGAAATTCAGAGGTTTTCGGGTTTGTGGGCGACAAATAAAAAAATCGAAAGCCCAAATTGCTCCTATCCACATTACAGTATTGGAAATCAGAAGAAAAATGTCATCATACTGAAAATTTTCCTTCAAGAAAAACATTGAAAATACATTTACCGACGCCAAAATCATTGAAGGAACGAATGCTCCCAAGATTAATGCTAAAGCGCCTTTCCAGTTGAAGGTATATTTTGGAAGTGAGGAAAATTTAGACGATTCCATTCAGTTTATTTTGTGACAAATATAATATTTTATAAAAACATCCTTTTTCCAACGTTTATCACCCAACATCCATCACCCTCCATTTTCCCATCTCGCAAAAAAACACGATTTTTGCACGCAGAATTTTCACTATGTCAGATTTAATTAAAGAAATAGAAAAACGAAAAACCTTCGGAATTATCGCACATCCCGATGCCGGAAAAACCACGCTTACCGAGAAATTGCTTCTTTTTGGAGGCGCAATTCAGGAAGCGGGAGCCGTAAAATCCAACAAAATAAAAAAAGGAGCCACTTCCGACTTTATGGAAATCGAAAGACAAAGAGGAATTTCCGTAGCGACCTCGGTTTTGGCATTTGAATATAAAGGTCGAAAAATCAATATTTTAGATACTCCCGGTCACAAAGATTTTGCTGAAGATACATACCGAACTTTAACGGCGGTAGATTCTGTAATTGTTGTGGTGGACGTTGCAAAAGGTGTTGAGGAACAAACCGAAAAACTCGTTCAGGTTTGTAGAATGCGTAATATTCCGATGTTGGTTTTCATCAATAAACTCGACCGCGAAGGAAAAGATGCCTTCGATTTGCTGGATGAAGTGGAGCAAAAACTCGGACTTATGGTTTGTCCGCTTTCTTTGCCGATTGGTATGGGAAGCGAGTTTCAGGGAATTTATAATATTTGGGAAAACAATATTCAGCTTTTTTTAGAAGAGAAAAAGCAAAAAGTTGGTGAAACGGTGAAATTTGATGAAATCAACGATGCTAAAATTGATGAAGCGATTGGTAAAAAAGCCGCAGAAACTTTGCGTGAGGAACTGGAATTAATTCAATCTGTTTATCCAGAATTTAATCGTGAAGATTACATGAATGGCGATTTGCAGCCGGTTTTCTTCGGTTCTGCTTTGAATAATTTCGGAGTTCGTGAACTTTTGGATGCCTTTATCGATATTGCACCGATGCCTCAACCAAAACAAAGCGACGCAAGAATTGTGAAGCCCGAAGAGCAGAATTTTACCGGTTTTGTATTCAAAATTCACGCAAATATGGATCCGAAACACCGCGACAGATTAGCTTTCGTGAAGATTGTTTCAGGAAAATTTAAGAAAAATGAAAATTATCTGCTCGTAAGAGAAGGAAAAAAAATGAAATTCGCCGCTCCGAATGCGTTTTTTGCAGATAAAAAAGAGGTTGTTGATGAAAGTTTTCCGGGCGACATTGTCGGACTTCACGACACGGGAAATTTCAGAATTGGCGATACTTTAACGGCAGGAGAAAAGCTAAACTTCAAAGGAATTCCTAGTTTTTCGCCGGAACATTTCCGTTACATCAACAACGACGATCCTTTAAAGGCAAAACAGTTGGCAAAAGGAATCGACCAGTTGATGGACGAAGGTGTGGCGCAATTGTTCACATTGGAAATGAACAACCGAAAAATCATCGGAACTGTGGGAGCGCTGCAATACGAGGTCATTCAGTACCGTTTGGAGCACGAATATGGCGCGAAATGCACCTACGAACCTCTCTCCATACACAAAGCTTGTTGGGTGGAAGCCGATGAAAAATCGGAAGAATTTAAAGAATTTGCAAGATTGAAGCAAAGGTTTTTGGCAAGAGACAAATACAATCAGTTAGTATTTTTGGCTGATTCTTCCTTTACAATCCACATGACGCAGGAAAAATTTCCGAATGTGAAACTGCATTTTGTGAGTGAGTTTCGGAATGAGTAAACTAAAAATTATTCAAATTCTATTGTAAAATTCTGAAAATTAAATTAGATTCGCTTAAAATTACCATCAATGAAAAAACTGTTTACACTTTCATTACTTTTAGCTGCAATTCTTTTTGCATTCAACTCCTGCAAGACCGAAGAAGAGAAGAAAAACTTAGGTTCTTTTAAAGTTGATAATGTATCCTACACCATCAACGAAGCTACAGTGAAAGGTTATAAAAGCTCTAATCCCGACATTACGAACAAATATGTTTTTACTTTCCAGTCGTTAAATGGTGATGCTACCCAAAGAGTAAATCTGGCAATTAGCTTCCCTTACAATGATATAGGTATTAATGGAACTTATATTTTGTACGGAAACAGCAAGCAATTGGATCCATGGTTGTCTCATTATGCCGAAACCAACGGAAAAAGCACCCATACTTATAATAATCTGGTCTTAGGAAAATGTGTGGTGCAGCGAACCGGCGACAAAACCTTCAAGGTAAATTTTGATTTTAAACCAGAAGCAGGAATGAAGGTAATTGGTGAGTTTTTGGGAGATGCAACTGTGACAGAATAAACTTGTTAAAAAATTTTCTGCCAATTTAAAATTAGATACAAAAAAATCAAATAATTTAAAAATCCATGGGACTTCCATGGATTTTTTGTTAAACGCTTGTAAAAACATTTTACAAAACATTGATAATCTTAACGATATACAATTTATGAAAGAAAATCAGAATAAAAAGGAACATAAATTGTAATTGTAAAATCTGCAAACTTAACTGTTATCATGAAAAAATTTCTCATTACCTCACTCGCTACTCTATTTTTGGTTTCTTGTTCCAAAACAGAAATGCAGCAAACTACGGATACCATAAAATCGGCAGACAGCCTTTTGCAAAGTGCAAAAGATGGATTTAAAACGCTGGATTCCATTTCAAAAATTGTAAACGATTCTACAAAAATAAACTCGGAGATAAAAAAACAAACGGAAAACGTAGAAAAAGTAATCCGCGAAAACACTAAAGATATAGATTCCTTAAATTCCGTTATCCAAAAAACTACCGAAAAAATCACAAAAAATGCTGATCTTATCAAAACGGTAGATTCTGCGGGAAAAGTTTTGAAAGAAAGCAAAAACCCGATTGATGCGCTCTCAACTATATCCAAAACCTTGGAAAAAGTTTCTAAAAAAAGCGCGAGTACCAATAACACCCAAACCGAAACACCACAAACACCCAAAAATCCAGCTACAAGTTCCGATGCGAAAAAATCCAAAACTACAACGCAGATAGACCCCACCTCATCAAATTCTGTTTCTGAAAATATTTCGCAACCTATTTCAAAAAACGGAACTATTGAACTTAACGTGCAAAATATCGGAGCCGCCCAGAAAGAAATTACCACAAACCTCCAAAGATACGGCGGCGAGATAGTTGCAGAACATTTTGGGCAACAAGGAAACGAAAAAAAACAGGTAATTACCGCAAAAATTCCGTATCAGTACTTTGACGCTGCAACGAATTCTATTTCGCAAAATATAGGAGTTTTGAAAACCAAAAGTATAGAGACTGAAGGAACCGATTATAATCCAGATCAAATTTGCAATTTGGAAATCACGCTTACCGAAAATATGCTATCAGCTACCGAAAGTATTTCGGAACATAACACTGCCGAAACTGCTAAAAATGATACAGAAAAAAGTTTTTTAGAAAAATTTGGTACAACAGGCTTAATTATTTTGGTATGCCTCATCCTTATTCCTATCATGCTTCTCATCATCTACCTGATGAACCGTCAAATGAAAAAGAAAATGGAGGAAAGTATTCAACAGAAAGTTCACCAAGAAAAACAAAACTATTCCCAAAGAAATAGCGATTCATCTTCAGGTGAAACAGCACAAAAACAGCAAGAATCGGGCGAAGATCCTTATGAAAAGTATAAACCAAGGTAGAAGGTGAAGGTTGTAAATAACTTCCCTAAAAAAAGACTGAATTCAAACCAAATTCAGTCTTTTTTTTGTTTTGATTATTTTGAAACGTTTAAATCATCGCATCAAAATTCAACAAACATCGTATCAAACAATCATTCATCAGATAAAGCATACACCGCAAAACTTGCCAACCAATGATCGCCGCCATAATTGCCCTGAAAAACCAGTGGAAGAGCATTTGCCAAAAACTTGTCCGCTGTTTGGCTGAAACTTTTTTTCAATTTGTGATTTTTCGGTAGCGCAGCAGCAACTCCTTTCATACACCACGCTCTAGTAAAGGAAAGCCCAACCAAATGAACGGTTTGATAATCATTAATATCGCTAATTATCGGAATCTGCGAAATATTTTCAAGGCTTTTTTTCTCGTAAAACTTATCAAGCCACTTTGTAAAATCTTTTTGTGGAAGAATTCTGTGCATCAAATCTGCTATTTGCAAACTTGGGGAGAAAAAATCGCTTCCGTCCGGTTCCAAATATGCGGGAGTTTTTTGGTCCTTTAGATAAAAATATTTTGATTTTTCTACCAATTGATTTTCAAAATTTTTGTCACCGGTTGCTCTTGCCCAATCTAAAGCAAAAGCCATTGCAAAAGCGGAATTTGGGTGAACTCCCGTTCGGTTTGGATAGGTTTGTTTCGGCAGATATTCTTTCCACAAACGCAAAATTTCGTCGGTTAAAGGTTTTAGATTTTGATGCCAAATTTTTGCTTTCGGATGGTTCCACGTCGCTAATTCTTCATCCAGCTTCAGCAACCAAGCCCATCCGTAAGTTCTTTCAAAGCTTTTTGCCACTTCATATTTGGTGAAATACGTTGCTTCTTCTGCTATTTTTTCCTTTTCAAAAGATTCTTCCAAAATTTTGAAAATTTCAGAAGATTTTGGCAAATTGGGATGAGTTTTCAAAAGCCTAACAAGCATCCAATGACCATGAACAGAGGAATGCCAATCGAAACAGCCATAAAAACTTGGATGGAGTTGCTGCGGAGTTAAAACCGCATCTTTTTCTGCATTGATGACGTGTGCAGTTTTGTTGGGATACTCCTGATTGATACAGTGTAGTGGTTTTTCGGCTAATTTTAAGGCAATTTCGTCAGTTAATGTGGGAACTTGCTGAGCAAAAAAATGCGCTGTAAAAAAAAGGAAAAATGGAAGAAACTTTTTCATTGAGAATTTTTTTTTAAACTAGTTCTGTGGCAAAGACCACTTTCCTGTTTCTATAAGATAAAATCCAACGCAAGCCAAAACCAGCATTATTGCGAAAATTACGGTTGTAACTTTGTTTCTTTTTGCTGAAGCAATGGCAAGAAGTCCCAAAATCCCCAAAACTAACACGGCAAATTTTAGGTTGAGTTCCTGTAGAAAAACCGATGCTATAATGGAAATTAAAGCCAAAATATGGATTATTTTTTCGTTTTTGATGATGTTTTCGCGCATAATTTTATAATGTAGATTGATAATAAAAAAGTCCTGCAATCAAAGAAGTAAATATCAGGATAGTCATGATTATTGCTAATGTTTTTTGATCTTTTGCATTAAAAATTACTGCCATTCCAGCACACGCAACTATCATTAAGGCAAGTTTCAAGGCGAAGTTTTGGACAAAAAATGAAGCTATTAAAACGACCAAGCTTATTGCATGTAACGTTTTATGTTTTCTCAAAACAAATGCTTTCATTGCAATTAAAAAGGGTTATTTGTTACGAAATAATTAATTCTTAAACCTGTAATATTACAAAAAAATCCCTCTAAAAAAGAAGGATTTTAATTTTTATTGGCTTTTGAAATTCCTCCAGCGACAAGTAGAAAGAGGTTACCATTGAGTCGCATTCTGCGTGAAACAAGCCTTATTTTATTTCATATTTACAATTTTATCTACCACATATTTGGTATTTCCGCGCCAAGGAAGCGCACCGTTGTATTCCTTGTAATGCAAATCAAAATGCTTTCCACTGTTTTGTTCCAACTGCTGAAAAACTTTTGGATCTTCTACGGAAAATTCGAATTCATAACTTGTTAATGCTCCTGTTTTTCCCCTTCCAAAACCTTCCTGAATGATTTTTCCTTCATAGGTTTTGAAAACGTAGCCTTTGTTTACGGCATAATTCAGGTATCCCGATTTTACACCTTCCCCAAACACAAAGTAGTACTTATACCAAACGAAAACGCCTAGAAAAAGTAGAATGACGGAGAGAATTATCCAAAAGTATTTCATATTTTTTTGGTTGCTGGTTGCTGGTTGCTGGTTGCTGGTTGCTGGTTGCTGGTTGCTAGTTACTAGTCACTGGTCTGTAGAATTTGGAACAAGAAACCAGCAACTAGAAACTAAAAATATTATTTTTTCGCGATTGAACGGGAAATTACGATTTTTTGAATTTCGGAAGTTCCTTCGTAAATCTGCGTGATTTTTGCGTCGCGCATCATTCTTTCCACGTGATATTCTTTTACATAACCGTAACCGCCGTGAATTTGAACTGCTTCAATGGTGGTATCCATCGCAACTTGGGAAGAGTATAGTTTTGCCATCGCTCCACTTTCAGAAATATCTTTTCCTTCGTCTTTTTCGCAAGCAGCTTTGAAACACAGCATTCTCGCTGCTGTAATTTGCACAGCCATATCTGCCAATTTGAAAGCAATTGCTTGATGGTTGATGATTTCTGTACCGAAAGCTTTTCTTTCTTTCGCATATTTTAGAGCCAACTCATAAGCTCCGGAAGCAATTCCTAAAGCCTGAGAAGCAATCCCGATTCTTCCACCGTTCAAAACGCCCATTGCAAAATTGAATCCGAAGCCGTCTTCACCAATTCTGTTTTCTTTTGGAACTTTTACATCCGTGAACAATAAAGAATGTGTATCACTTCCTCTGATTCCTAATTTATCTTCTTTTGGACCGATTTCAAAGCCTTCCCAGCCTTTTTCTACAATGAATGCGTTGATTCCTTTATGCTTTTTTTCTGGGTCGGTTTGTGCAATTACGATATAATATTGTGCGTTCCCACCATTGGTAATCCAGTTTTTTGTTCCGTTTAGAAGGTAATGGTCGCCCATATCTACAGCGGTTGTCTTTTGTGAAGTAGCATCGGATCCTGCTTCCGGCTCCGAAAGTGCAAATGCGCCAATAACTTCACCACTTGCTAAAGGAACGAGGTATTTCATTTTTTGTTCTTCGCTGCAGTATTTTTCCAAACCTGCACAAACCAAAGAGTTGTTTACGGACATCACAACAGCCGCGGAAGCATCAATTTTTGCAATTTCCTCCATTGCCAAAACGTAGGACACGCTATCCATTCCTGCACCGCCATATTTGGGATCCACCATCATACCGAGGAAGCCCATTTCCCCCATTTTCTTCACCTGTTCGTAAGGAAACTTCTGATCTCGGTCTCTTTCGATAACTCCCGGTAAAAGTTCGGTCTGCGCAAAATCCCTCGCAGCCTGCTGAATCATTAAGTGTTCTTCAGATAAATTAAAATTCATAAGTTGATTTTTGTTGTGGGTAAATTTACAATTTTTATTAAATTCTGAAAAATATATTCAGTTTTGGTGTTTTAAACAAAAAATGATACTTTTACAATTACCTTTATATAAAAAAAAATAAAAAAACTTAAGATATGTCTATAAGAAGATTATTTGATATTGCCCATCACGCTTTGGTAAAGTACCCGAATGATACGATGTTTGCAACGAAATATCATGGTGAATGGAAAAAGACTTCCACCAAAGAATTTATAAATTTAGGAAATAAAATTTCTCGTGGGCTTCTGAAGCTGGGAATAAAACCGGGAGATAAAATAGCGCTTATTACCACCGCAACACGCACAGAATGGGCTGTGATGGATTTGGGAATTTCGCAGATTGGAGCGATAAGCGTACCTGTGTACCCGACTATTTCTTCCGAAGACTATATTTACATTTTCAATAACGCCGAGGTGGAATATTGTTTCGTATCGGATAGAGAGCTTCTGGAAAAAGTGAATGCAGCGAAGCCACAAGTTCAAACTCTGAAAGGAATTTTTACGTTTGATAATATTGATGGTACTGCAAACTGGCAAGAAATTTTGGATTTGGGTAGCGATGATAGCAACCAAAGCGAAGTAGAAGACTTGGCAAAAACCATTAATCCTGAAGATTTGGCTACAATAATCTACACTTCCGGAACTACGGGAAAACCGAAAGGCGTAATGCTTTCTCACCATAATATTGTCTCTAATGTTTTGGCATCGGACCACCGAATTCCTAGAAAAAGAGGTTTGGCTTATGACGATACAAAGGTTTTAAGCTTTTTACCTATTTGCCACATTTTTGAGCGAATGCTTTTCTATCTCTATCAATTTAATGGATATTCGGTTTATTTTGCGGAAAGCATCGAAAAAATGGGCGACAATATCAAAGAAGTTCAGCCCCATTTAATGTCTGTAGTACCAAGATTGATAGAAAAAGTTTACGATAAAATTTATGATAAGGGTACTTCCGCAGGTGGTTTGAAATCTAAAATTTTTCTTTGGGCATTAGGTGTAAATAAAGCTAAAAAGAAATTAGGCAAACCTACGGGAATAAAGGAAATAATTGCCGACAAATTGGTCTTCAGCAAGTGGAGAGAAGGTTTGGGCGGAAATATCATCACTTTAGTTTCTGGTTCTGCCGCACTTTCTGCAAGGCTCAATAATATGTTTCAAAACGCAGGAATTCCCATTTTGGAAGGATATGGACTTACCGAAACTTCACCCGTTATTTCGGTAAACTCTTTTGACAGGCTAAAAGTGGGAAGCGTAGGACATCCGCTGGATAACTTGGACGTAAAAATTCAGGCAGACGGCGAAATCACCGTGAAAGGTCCCAATGTTTTCAAAGGATATTTCAAAAATGAGGAGCAGACGAAAGAGGCTTTCACAGAAGATAGTTATTTCAAAACCGGAGATATAGGCCATATTGATGATGAAGGTTTCTTGCATATTACCGATAGAAAAAAAGAAATGTTCAAAACATCCGGCGGAAAATATGTTGCCCCGCAAGTAATTGAAAATTTGGCAAAAGCTTCGAAATTCATCGAGCAGATAATGGTGGTTGGCGATGGCGAAAAAATGCCTTGCGCTTTTGTACAGCCCGATTTCAATTTTGCGAAAAACTGGGCAGAAAGACACAACCTAAAAATAGGGCAAACCCCAGCTGAAATGGCGAAAAGCCCTGAACTGAAGGCAAGAATAGAAAAAGAAATCGATTATCTGAATACGAAACTTGGCGCTTGGGAACAGGTGAAAAAAATTGAACTCACGCCTGAAGTTTGGAGCATTGATGATGGTTTGCTAACTCCTACGATGAAGCTAAAGCGAAAAGCCATCAAAGAAAGATACATTCATCTTTACAATAAAATGTACGGACACACTGCTTAGAAATTTAAAAAGCCGCATCAATTTCGATGCGGCTTTTTTTGTATTTATTAAAAATGTTAGAATTTAATCACATCTTTCATTTTTTCGTTTTCTTCGTTTACCAACTCGTCGTCCACTAGGATTTTTCCGCTGTGCTCATCAATTATGATTTTTTTGCGTTGCGCTATTTCCATTTGTTTTTGAGGTGGAACCATAAAGAATGAACCTTTTGGTGCTCCTCTTTCAAGACCTACAACCGCGAGTCCGTTTGCTGAATTTTCACGGATTTTTTGGTAAGATTTTAGAAGTCTTTCATCAATTTTTGCTGCAAACTCACTAGATTTTCCTAAAAGATAATCCTCTTCTTTCTGAGTTTCTGAAATTAAACCCTCCAACTCTTCTTTTTTGAATTTCAGATGGCTTTTCTGATTTTCAATTCTATCGTTAAGCTCGTTTAGAGTTTCGTTTTTATGATCAATTTTGGCAGAAAATTCTTTGATTCTTTTTTCAGCCAACTGAATTTCAAGCTCTTGGTATTCAATTTCTTTACCCAAAGCTTCAAATTCTTTATTGTTTCGTACATTATCCTGCTGAGCTTTATATTTGTCTATTAAAGATTTAGCATGGTTGATTACTTCATTTTTGGTGCTGATTTCAACATTTTGTTCTTTAATTTCTCCCTCAAATTTTGCAGCTCTTTTTTCCAAACCTTCGATTTCAATTTCGAGGTCTTCCACCTCTATTGGCAGTTCACCACGGGTATTGCGGATTTCATCCAGCCTAGAATCGATGATTTGAAGGTCATAAAGGGCTCTTAATTTTTCTTCAACAGAAATTTCGATGGTTTTTTTAGCCATATTAAAAAAAATAATTTACTGGATTGGTATTTTCCTCTGATTTAGAGACTGCAAATTTAGGAAATTTTTCCGAGATTATATCAAATAATTGTTGGGTTACAAACTGTTCCGATTCAAAATGACCGATGTCGCAAATAAGCATTCTGTTCTCTGCCTGAAAGAAATCGTGGTACTTCACATCACCCGTTAAATAGGCATCACAGTTTTTGGCAAGGGCCGCTTTTATTCCACTTGCTCCGCTTCCGCCCAAAACTCCTACCCTTTTTATTTTTTTTCCTGTAAATTCGGAATGACGTATAACTTTTAAATCAAATCTTTCTTTTACGAAGTTTAAGAAATCTTTTTCCTCCATTTCATTTTCCAATTCGCCATATCTTCCTAAACCTGAATATTGGTTTTCATTATCCAAGCTGATGATTTGATAGGCAACTTCTTCGTAGGGATGTGCAGATTTCATCGCAGCGATAATTTTATTTTTCTTAAAATTTTCAAAAATAACAGAAACCATTATTTCATCGGCGTTTTCGCGGATATTTTTCGTTCCGGAATACGGATTGGAACCTTCCATTGGCCTAAAAGTTCCTTTGCCTTGTATAGAAAAACTGCATTCGTCATAGAAGCCGATATTTCCTGCTCCGGCTGCAAACAAATCCTCTTTTAGAGCTTCAACATCATCTTTTGGTACAAAAACTTCCAGTTTTTTTAAATTTTGGGTTTTCGGCATCAAAATCTGTTGGTTTTTCAGTTTAAGTTCCTCGCAAATTCTAAAATTTACTCCAAAATAATCGTTATCAAACGCAGTATGGATAGCATAAATGGCAATCTTGTTTTCAATGGCTTTCAAAACGGCTCTTTCAACATAATTTTTCCCCGTTAAGGATTTTAAGCCAGAAAAAATAATGGGATGAAAAGTGATAATTAAATTACAATTTTTATCGATAGCTTCTTCCACCACTTCTTCCAAAGCATCGTGACAGACGAGGATTCCTGTAATTTCTCGATTTGGATTTCCGCAAAGCAAACCTACATTATCAAAATCTTCCGCCTGCTGCATCGAAAACTGCTTTTCTAAATCGGAAATTAAGTCATTTAACTTCATTTTGTTATGTTTGTAGCGAAATTAGGAAATATTTCCAATAAAAAACAGAAGATTTATGCGGGAACATCCTTTAGTAGAAAAAGAACACAATTTAATCCCAGAAAGAACCAAATGGAAACGTCAGTTGTTCCGCATCATTTATCGTGCAGATACACCTTTGGGAAAAACATTTGATATTGCATTGCTTCTGCTAATTTTGGTTAGCACTTTTATTGTAATGATGGAAAGTGTGCCTTCATTTGACTTGAAGTACCACAAGATTTTCGTGGGTTTAGAGATTTTTATCTCGCTTATTTTTACGGTAGAATATATTTTGAGGATCATTACGATTAGAAATAAAAGAGCCTATATCTTCAGTTTTTTTGGAATTATAGATTTACTGGCGATTATTCCTTTTTATCTCAGTATTTTCTTGCCAATTACAAAATATTTCCTCATTATAAGGATGCTGAGAATGCTTAGGATTTTCAGAATTTTGAATTTGATGGACTTTATGAACGACGGTTCGCTCATCATTACAGCGATGAGAAAAAGTTCACGAAAAATATACGTTTTCCTTCTCTTTTTAATGATTTTTTCGGTGATTGTAGGCTCCATCATGTATATGGTGGAAGGACATAAAGAAGGTTTTGAGAGCATTCCGCAAAGTATTTATTGGGCGGTAGTAACGGTAACTACGGTGGGTTACGGCGACGTTTCACCGAGTACTCCTTTGGGAAAATTTTTCTCAATTTTGTTGATGTTAGCTGGTTATTCCATTATTGCGGTTCCAACAGGAATTATTACGGCAGAAATGCGAAATAAAAGACAAATTTATAATTTGGTTTGTAGCAGATGTAATAATACGGATATTGATGATGACGCCAATTACTGCAAACGTTGCGGTGAAAAAATCTCATAAAAAAAACCCGAAAATTCGGGGTTCCATCATTTGTATTTTGTGAATTAATGTTTTCAGTTTAATTATTAAATTTTACTAGTTTTTATTATTTATTAGTCTTTGAAAAGAGAAACACGGGTTAAGGATACTAATCTTGCAGTTACCGTCATATCTGCACTTAACCAAATTTCATAGCCACGAGTGCTGGGAGATAGTGCCAAACTTTGCTGATCCGCAATCGTATAAAAATAGAATGTTAAAACCGGACCGGGATTAAAATTTGATGCAGCTGGAAGGAGAACAATAGAATTTACAATAAAGCCAGAGTCCGGGTTTTTAAGAGCCGCTTTCACGGATCCAGAAGAGCCACTACCAGCTTCCGCAGTTATAATTAGTCTCCAGATGTGAACTTGCCCCTCGATATTATTTTCTCTCAATTTACCGTCTAAATATACATACTGATCTTTATTCACAGACGTATCGTTGTAGCCTGGGGTATTTTCCGGCCAACTGGTTGTTGGAGCACTCGCATAAACCAATGGTGAACTAAACGCAATCTTTTTTTCAGTTCCAAATGTGCCCGAAATAGCACCCAAAGACATTGTTGCTGGTGACATATTCCCGTTAATTTTTACTACACCATCATTACCGGCAGCAGTAGAAGTAGCAACAAAAAATCTTCTCCATTTTTGGGTTGGATGATCCCAATAGAAAAATCCTGATGTTGTAAGAAATTCTCCCCTTCCATTCTTATCTTGGTTTGCGGAAGAAGCTGCAGAAGTTGCATATACTAAGTTTGCTTCATTAGCAATAGATACGGTAGATGTTACACCTGTTGTAGCTGGAGTAACTGTAATTGGCATATTAAAAATTTCGTCACCTGTAAATTTTGGGATAAGAACGCCTTCAACTTTGTTGGCGACGTCTTTTCCCTTGACTTGTAAGGTTGTGGAAGGAGTTTCGGTATTTATACCAACCTGTGCACTTATAAACATTGTAAATGCAAGCAAAAATAAGCTAATAAATTTTGTTTTCATTTTGTGGTTTTTTGTATACCTTAAATGTAAACAAGGGAAATTAAAAAAAATTAGGATTAATGATTTTTTTTATTAATATTTTATTATTATATTCTCCTAAAAAGCAATAATATTAACTTTCTGCTGTTTCCACGAAAACCCCACCAATGAAAGAAAAATTAACAATTGTAAAGATTTTGTAATAATGGTGATTATCCTTTCAAAATCTATTTTTAAGAGCTCAAAAAGCTTTTTATAAGAACATTCTTTATACCGTTTACTACGTAATTTGCTGTATTTTTAGGTGATTTTAATGTACACCTGTTTCCAAGAAAATGCTAAACAAAGAAAATATTTTAAAAAAAACTTCAGAAATTCTGAAGCTTTTTTTGTTTATTGCGTTACCTGTGCGGTTACAAATATTTTTGCCATATCATCATTAATATTGGTACAGCCAGAACCTCCTACATTATTCCCTCCATAGGTAATATTTGTGTAGCCGGTTGTTGCGCCCACTTTTGGAAGGTTAGCTGCATAAATCTGTATGGTATGAGAACCTACAGACAAATTATTAAAAACACCTGAAACACTAAATTTTTTCCAAATACAGGTTGCAGAGCCAAATTTGTAGAACTTACGTACAATTTTCAGCTTGCCATCTACGAAAACACCTATTGCAAACTGGAACTCCCTATCGCTGTTATTGGTATTATCCAATTGCGCCATTCCTTCAGCAAGAATATAGTTCGTATTATTGGCTTTCGTAATGTTTATGGTTGTGTTTACGTTTAAGTTTGTCCAACCTGTTGTGCCGGATTCTAAAGCATAAAGAGGCATTGTAGAAGGAAATGAAGAAATTTCTGTTTTGGATGTGGATGATGAAGTAAAATTATTTGTAAGCTCTATCACATCAACGCCGTCTTGCACATCAAAATTTTTATACCACTTTTGGGCAGTTTCATTCCAATAATTGTATCTCTGCGTATTTGTGTTGTAAAGCAAAAGTGCATCAACTGGTGTAGGAACTGTAACTTTATCGGTAACTCCGGTAAGCGCAACCTGTGGAAATAGAACTCCTTTATTATTATCGGAGATATCCAAAACCGAAGAAGGATCAGGGGTTGTCTTTAGCGATGGATTGGAAGTGAGCAATACCTGACCGTTGAACATGGCGAAACAAAAGGTTAAAAGAACATATAGTTTGGTTTTCATTTGTGTAGATTTTAATTTAGATTTTTCAAAATTTTTGAATAGAATGCATTGGTTTCAGCCTTTTTTTTAGAAAACGTACGGCTGGTTTACATATACTGTTCCGCTCATTTTCGCTTCGTCATTAGAGATGGTATTATTGCAGCTTGATGCGGAATTTTTAGCACCAAATGTTACGCTTAAAGAGTTTTGCGTGGAACTGGTGGATCTATTCCTGATTGCAAATTTTACCCTGTGATTTCCCACCGGTATATTGCTTGCAACAGAGTAGATAGTAAACTCGCGATAGGTGCAAGGTTGCTCGAAATCAATTGAAATCAATTTCACATCCACCAATTTATCATCAATAAAAAATCCTATGGAACTAAAAATACTTTTTCCGCCGGAGGAATTATTTACTTGCGCCATGCCATTAATGTTGAAAAGGATCTCATTTGTTGCACGGTCCACAATTATATCTTTCGTAAGGTCTGTTATAACCGTCCATTCACTATTAATAGTTGCGCCAATTGCTAAATCTGTGGTGCTATAAAACTGACTGGAAGCCTTTGTGAAGGTATAGCCTGTTGACGAAATACCGGAATAATATCTTGAACTGTTTAGAAGGTTGGCTTCATTTAAATCATCAAACAAATATTGCCATTTTGCGCTATCCCAATAGTAAAAACCTGTCTTTCCACGCAACGCACTGTTCGTATTGTAAACAATGAGCGATTCTGTAGGATTTGAATTGACAATGGCACTTTTATCAGTGTAACTGCTTAAAAAAACTCTCGGAAAACTCACTCCCTTATTAGAGGAAGAAATTTGAAGCGTGGAAGAGGAATGAGGAGAAGAAGTATTAATGCCGATTTGAGAAAAAAACAATGCTGGCAAAAAGATTAAAAAAGAAACGATTTTTTTCATGGCTTATTTTTCTACAATTTGTATGTTCATTAAAGACTTGTCCATGGTGGAATTGATATTGGAACAAGAGGAATGTTTGGCTCCGAAGGTGATACTTTGCGAAGAAACGTTGTTCACCCTTAAAGTTTCGTAAATTTTAAAAGTGTGGTTTCCAATAGTAAGATTACTGAAGTTAAAAGCCACATTAAAATTATTTAAAAGACAGTTTTCGTTACCGCTAATATTAAAATTCCTCACCCCCTGCAAAGTGCCATCAATAAACAAAGCTATGGAATACGACATATAGGTATCATCCGATGCGGAAGAATTTATCTGCGCAATTCCACCCGCCGTTACACTCACGCTGTTTACCGGAGAATAAATAGAAACTGTTTTCGACAGACCGGGTATTTCCTGCCACTGATTTGCAGAGGGAAGCTCACCAATAGCATAAGCTACCCCACCTATTCCTGTAGCATCGTTAACTCCGGAATCCGTAGAAACTACACTTGTAGAATTTACAATTCCCAAATATTTGTAAACGTTGTTGGTATCCAAAAGAGGATTCCACTTGTTGTCTTTCCAATAATAAAATCCTTTTCCAGATGCGGTATTCGTGTTGTAAACAATCAAAGAGTTTGCAGGATTGGCAACAGGCGCAGCTTGGCTAAGATCCGGAATAGAAATATTGGGAAAAAGAACTCCCCTGTTTGAAGAAACTATTTTCAAAACTTCCGAATCGTCGAAGGTTGTAACATTGTTTCCTATCCCCACTTGTGAAAAGTAGAAACATGAAACCAAAGAAAATGCGGTAGCTAATCTGGTTTTCATCATGTATGTTTTGTTAATCAAAAATATATTCATGTATTGCATAACACAAATGAAATTTGATTTTTTTTTGAATTATTATTGTATATGAGATTACTTTCAAAAAAAAACCAATGCAATTTTTAAATTATGCTTTCCCCCGAATTCTAAAGGGTTTATACAAGATTATCATAGTAGAAATAAAAAACACTTGAGATTAACAATTGTTAGGTTATTTTCTTTTTTTTCAATAAAAACAGGTAATTTTTGATACGTAATTTGTATGATTTTTGTATGATTTTGTTTAACACTATCATCTCAAAAAAAGCGAACATATTCCCTTTTTCGGCTAAAAACAAAAAAAACGCTTCAGAAATCTGAAGCGTTTTTTCTCTATAAAAGAAATTTTTATTCTTTATTTAAGTTTTGCTGGTGCATCTCAAATTCCTCCGGATACATTTCCCTCAACCTTTTCTGTTCCGCGGCATCTTCTTCCGCATCGTGTGCGTGTCTTTCAACATATTTTCTTCTCGCATTAATTTTTCGTTTAGAAATAATGTAGAACATTACCGGAACGATTATTAATGTAAGGAACGTTGCAAACGTTAATCCGAAGATAATCGTCCAAGCCAAAGGTCCCCAAAACGCTACGTTATCACCTCCTAATGAAATGTGTGGATTTAGCGTTGTTAAAAACGAAGCCACATCAAAATTAAGACCTATTGCCAACGGAATTAATCCTAAAACCGCCGTAGTAGCCGTTAATAAAACAGGACGAAGCCTTTCTTTTCCAGATTGAATGATGATTTCCTTCACTTCTTCCAGTTCCAAATCGTCGTGCGTTTCCACGCCTTTTTGATCTACTTTTTCATCGAGTTTCAGCACGAAGAAGTCCATGAGGACGATACCGTTTTTCACCACAACTCCTGCGAGGGAAATAATTCCCATCATCGTCATCAAGATTACGAAATCCATTCCCGTAATTGCCAATCCGAGGAAAACTCCTGCAAAACTCAGCAAAATGGTCGTCATAATGATGAGCGTTTTGGAAAGCGAGTTGAACTGATACACAATAATCGCCGTTACCATCGCCATTGCCAAGAATAATGCAAAAAGTAGGAAATTCATGTTTTTTGCCTGTTCCTCTTGTTCTCCACCGAAACTGTAAGTAATTCCGTCCGGAGTTTTGTAGTTTTTCAGCGATGATTTTATCTTCTGAACAATCTCGTTGGAGTTGTAATTTTTCAAAACGTTGGAGTAAACCATAATGGTTCTCGTATTATTTTTCCTCTTGATTTTGTTGAAGGTAAATTCTTCTTTCATTTTCGCAAAAGTAGAAATCGGCACCTGAACCGCTCCTTGAGGGCCATTCAGCGTAATGGGCTGATTGAACAACATGCTGCTGTTTCTTCTCTGGTCTTCCTGAAGTCTTACGGAAATATCGTAATCTTCTTTTATGTCTTTAAAGGTAGAAATATCCTGCCCGAAAAGCGCTCTACGAAGCGTAATTCCGGTGTAAGCTGTGGAAACTCCCAAATTTCCTGCGGTTTCTCTATCAATATCAAGGATCAATTCCGGACTTTCTTTATTTACATCGGTTTGCAGTTTTTCAATTCCTTGAATTCCCTGTCCGTTGATGTATCCAATCATTTTGTTGGCTTCCACCAAAAGGTCGTCGTAATTGTCGCCTTTAAATTCGATGGAAATTGGATAACCAACAGGTGGTCCGTTTTGGTTGGCTTCCACAATCACGTTCAAACCAGGAATTTGCGGCATTGCGGAACGAATTTCCTCCATCACATTTGAAGTTTTGATGCCTCTTCTGTGCGCATATTCTACATAAGTAATGGTAATTTTCGATTTGAAAGGCGTTTCTGCGGCAGAACCAGCGTCAACCTGCGGATTGATCGCCCCTTTTCCAACCTGGGTTACCATACTCTCGATTAAGAAATTGTCGTCTTTTTCCTTATATTTATTCAAAACGCCCAAAACACGCTGCTCCACAATTTTTGTTGCCTGATTGGTTTTTCCAATATCGGTTCCTTGCGGATATTCCATGTAAATCATGGTTTGTTTTGGCTCACTTTGCGGGAAGAAAAGCACTTTGGAACGTCCAATTCCCATCATTATTCCGTAAAGGATAAAGGAAAAAATCAAAACTCCAACTACGCCCAAGAAAGCATTTCTCGGTTTTTTACCCTGTAAAAGATTTCCAAGGAAAACTTGGTATTTTTTTGCCAATTTTGGGAAGAAGGTATATTGAAAATGCTCAATTTTATCGTGAAAAAAGTTTTTGTAAGACCAAATGGCGATGATTGCCAAAATTGAAAACGTGGTAACTCCCAAGAAATAAGGAATTCCTGTAACCAATCTTAAAATTCCGAAAACCACGGCTAACACAGCAAATATTAAAGAGTATTTTTTCGCCTGTTTCTGGGTTAAATTTTTATTGTCCAATGTCATCGAACCTCCCGTCATGGAAGCGTTGATTACCAAAGCCACAAATAAAGACGCCATCAACGTTACGGAAATCGTAATCGGGAAATATTTCATAAATTCTCCCATAATTCCCGGCCAAAGAAGCATCGGAAGGAAAGCAAAAACCGTCGTCAACGTAGAAGTAATTACTGGAAACGCAATTTCACCGATACCGTATTTGGAAGCCAATCTTCTCGGCAATCCTTTTTCCATATTGGCGTAAACGTTGTCTACCACCACAATTCCGTCGTCCACCAACATTCCGAGACCCATAATCATCGCAAAAAGCACCATCGTATTCAGCGTGACACCCATAATAAAATACAGGACAAAGAAGGCGATAAGCATCGAAAGCGGAATTGCTGCTCCTACGAAAAGGGCGTTTTTCATTCCCATTGAAAAGCTTAAAACCGCCATTACGAGCAAAATACCGATTAAAATATGGTTTGCCAATTCGTTCACTTGGTGTTCAACCTGTGTAGATTGGTCGGAAGAAAGTGAAACCTCCAAATCTTTCGGAAGATAAGTATCCTGCGCTTTTTTTATTTTTTCTTTCGCCTGTTCTATGGCAGAAATCATGTTGGTTCCTGCTCTTTTTTTCAGGTTGATCATCACCACATCTCGTCCGGATTCGCGGGCGTATGTGGTTTTTTCTTTTTCTTTGAATTTTACAGTCGCAATATCCTGAATTCTTACTCCGGGCTTTACTACAAAGGAATTTAAATCGTTTGGTGAAGAAATTTGACCTTTAATTCTTACGTTGGTTCTGTTTCCGTCCGTAATTAAATTTCCACCGGAAATCGTCATGTTTTCGTTACGGATTGCGCCGATAATTTGGTCGAAACTTACACCCGCAGCATTCATTTTAAATAAATCTACCGCAACTTCCACCTCGTTATCGTCCACACCAACAATTTGGGCTTCCTTTACTTCAGGAATGTCCTCCAAATCGTCTTTTACGTCCTCTGCATAACTTTTTAAATCAAATTTTGAATAATTTCCTTTAAAATTAATGTTCAAAATAGGGAATTCTTCAGAAATATTGAGGTCGAAAACATTAGGCTCTACTTTTGATCCACTGTCCATTGTAGGCCAATCTTGGTCGCCTTTTGCTTTGTCCACCTCATCTTTGATGCGCTGTTTGGCTTCGGCGAGTTTCACTTTTTCATCAAATTCCACAATAATCAGGGAATAATCCTGAAAAGTGTTGGAAGTAACCTTGTTAACGCCCGAAACGTTTTTGAATTTGTCTTCAAGCTCCTTGGTTACTACTTTTTCCACATCTTCCGCAGAGTTACCGGGATAAATGGAGGAAATATAAATATTGTTCTGAACCACTTCCGGGAAACTTTCGCGCGGCATCGAGAAAAAGGAAATAATCCCCATTATCAGAATAATGAACGTGATTACATAAACCGTAGTTCGGTTATCTACCGCCCAACTCGAGATAAAACTCTCTTTTTCGTGGTGATTTTTTTTGTCCATAATAAATAATCCTCTCCCTAAATCCCTCTCCGAAGGAGAGGGACTTCAGAGTGGTTGGTTAACGTTAAATTTTTATTTTTTTACCCTTTTTAAAAAGAATTTTTACATTTTCTTCTTTTTTTATAGTATTTTCAAATCAGTTTCTGGACTTATTGAATTTTAATTTTCTGTCCGTCCGTTAGGTTTTTGGAACCATCGAGGATGATGATGTCGCCCGCTTTTAAACCTGATGCAATTTCTACTGAATTTTCAGATTTTTCGCCCACGTTCACCATCATTTTTTTCGCTACTGCGTTTTGTCCGTTCACGTTGGTTGCTACAAAAACGAACTGTCTTTTTGCGGCATCTTCATAAATGTATTGAGCCGGAACTTGAATAGCATTCGGATTTACATAATCCTGAATTTGAACTTGAGCCAAAAGGTTTGGTTTTACTACTCCACCTTCGTTGCTTACCGGAATTTGCGCCGTGAAAGTTCTGGTAGCTGGATCAATATAATTTCCGATCAACCTGATGCTTGAATTTACCGTTTTATTCAATGTTGGGAAGAATACCTTCACACCTGTTCCGCGGTTTACTTTTGCCAAATAAGTTTCAGGGATTTTCACTTCTACACGCATTGTTCCGAGTGAAATTAATTTTAAAATGGGTGTTGCAGGAGCCATTGAAACCACTTGACCCGATTGCGTAATCACTTTATCCACTACTCCGCTGAAAGGTGCAACGATGGCGGTTTTGCCAAGATTTGTTCTTACAAAATCTGCCTGTTTTTGTGCTGCAGAAACTTGGCTTTGCGTTGCCAAAATCATTTTTTGAGCCGATTCGTAGTTGGTTTTTGCCTGAAGATATTGAAATTCTGAACCGATTTTCTGTCTCCAAAGTGCAGCTTGTTTTTCGTAAGCAATTCTCGCCAAATTGGCGTTGGATTTTACTTGTTGAAGTTGTGCATTTACCGCTGCAACGTTTATTTGCGCTTGTTTTAGCTGATCTTGCAAACCACCGTCGGAAACTCTACCGATTACTTGTCCGCGACCAACATTTTGTCCTTCTTTTACATAAAGTGTAAGAACTCCATTGAACTGCGGCGTGAGCGTAATATCCTGATCTGTAGTAACATTACCTTGGATATCGATGCTGTGGACAAAATTGGAAAGTTCCAATTTTCTTACCTGAACAACTCCGCTTGCTGCGCCAGAAACTCCAAGTGTGTTTAATCCTGCATCAATTTGCCCCATCACTTGGTTCAAACTGTCGAGTTTGAATTTTTGACGGTCTTTGTAGGCTTGAAGACCTTTTACGTCTTTATTTTTGATTAAAGTTTCCAGTTTTTCGTTTTTTGTTTCGGTTTCCTTCTTGCACGAAACAGCGAAAGAGCCAAGAACGATTATAGGAATTAATATTTTTTTCATAAAGTAGAATTTTAATTTTTTAAAGGTTATAAGTTTTTTTTAAAGTGTTCCTAAAGCCTGATCCAGTTTTACTTTTGCCTGCACCAAATTGATGGCGGCCTGATAATATTGAGATTGGGAGCTATATAACTGCGTTTCTGCCTGTTGCAAATCGAAACTGGTTCCCATTCCTTCCTTAAATTTAATCTGTTGTTTGTTGTAAATGCTGGATGACAAATTCACAAGGTCTTCTGCCGTTTTTAGGGAATTGTATGCGTTATCGTAATCAATAGAAGCTGCATAAGCGCTGTTTTTCAGCTTTCTTTCGGTTTCATTAAGGTCCAGTTCTGCTTTTTTTAGGTCTAGTTTTGCCTGTTCTGTTTGCCAATATCTTTGCATTCCGCTGAAAATAGGCACATCCAACTGCAAACCAATAATGGAGGAATTGAACCATCTGTTGTTGGAATTGAAAATGGTAAATTCATTATTGCCCGTTGTATAACCGGAGTTTGCAAAAAGTGCTAAGGAAGGTAAAGCTTTGGATTTTTGCAATTTCAACTTCAATTGATTAATTTTTATAGCATTTTGGCTTAATTTATAATCAATGTGGTTGGTAACATTTTGGGAATCTTCCAGAGAACTCAGTCCTTTATTTTTCTCCACCAATTGTTCCAAAGAAGTGGTGAGTTGCATACTTTCATTCAATGGATATCCCATTAAATATTTCAAAGCGCTCATCAGTTTATCCCTGTTTCTTTCTAAGTTTTGCTTGTTGGTCAACAAATTTTTGTATCCGTATTCCTGCTGTTCTACATTTTGGAACTCTATTAAGCCTACTTTATAAGTTGCTTTGGTATCATTAAGCGCTTTTTCTGCTACTTTTCTGTTTTCTTCTAGCTTATTGATGTTTTCTTCGGTTACCAAAACTGCTGCGTAAGACATTAAAATGGCTTCTTTAATGGAAAGTTCGGTTTTTTCTTCCGCTAAAGCCATAGTTTCCTTGTAGGCTTTTGCTGATTGCAAACCCACTAAATAGGAACCGTTAAAAAGCAATTGTGTAAGGGTAACTCCGAAGTTGGCGTTGTGAGTAAGCCCCATCGGAAATTCTACAATAGTTCCTGCGGGAGCCTGACTTCCGGGAAATTTGCTCGCATCCATCAAGGTTACAGGAATTTTTAGATAATAATTATATTTTCCCTGTCCGTTGATTTGTGGCAAACCGATTCCGGTAGTTTCTTTTACTTTTTGTTCGGCAATGGTTCTATCTATTTTTGCTTTTTGAACGTTCACATTATTTTCTGCGGCATAGTTCCACGCTTCGTCTATGGTAAAACTTTGCTGTGCAAAAAGCCCTGTAGAAAACGCTGTGACAGCCAATGCGGTTAATAATCTAATTTTCATTGATAATTATTTAATTAAATTTTTTAAAATTTCTTTACCTTTTTCTGTAGTGATGGCATTCATATACATCATCATTACCTCTTGCTGAAAAGCTTCACGGTCTATTTTATCGGTTGCTAAAAACGGCGAGCTATCGTAAGAAAGCATCAGTTGAAAAAACATTTTTGCATAGATTTCCGGATTGAAATCGGTTCTGTAATAGCCTTGAGTTCTTCCTTTATCAATATTCCTTACCAAAACTTCGGAGAATTTGTCGGAAAAATTCAGCATGTGTTTGTTGAAGATGGCAGGATAATATTTCACCAACTGTTTGATCATCATAGATTTGTTGGAGTTTACGGCTTTTTCAATCTGCTCGTCTCTGCAAAACATTCTTTCGACAGCATTATCAATTTCCACATCCAGTTTTTGCATTTTTTGGATAATTTCTTGAAGTTTGAACGCTAAAACTTCTTCCAATAAAGCTTCCTTGTTTTTGTATTTTTGGTAAAGTGTTTTTTTCGACATCCCGAATTCTCTGGCAATGTCGTCCATCGTAAGCGTTTTGGAACCGTGTTCTATAAAGAGTTCCGTGGCTTTTTCCAAGAATTGTATTTTGTCTTCCATAATAAATTTCGGGTGCAAAGATACGAAAGGAAACTAAAAAACCAAAAAAGTTTCCAAGTTTTTGTATTAACTTTTATTGATATAATGGAAATCCAATAAAAAAGGCAGCCAAATTGGCTGCCTTCATTAGGTATTAGAACAATCTTTTATTTTTTGATTGCTTTTACAGTTTTGGTAGTTCCATCTTTATAATTAACTTTTAGAACATACGTTCCTGAAGTTAAATCTCCTAAATGCAACTCTCTTACCGGATTTGGAATAGTTTTCACTATTCTACCGGACATATCGATAACAGATACATTTTTCACATTTTTAATATCTGAAATATTCAAGACATCAGTAAATGGATTTGGATAGATTTTTACATCTTTTGCATCTGCAATAATTTCTGATGTACCCATAACACCGTCTGTAGACACTGTTACAGTGAACGGTCCTTCAGGATTGTCTGTTGAGGAACTATATTGTCCTATGTTGATGTAGTAAGTAGTTCCGTTCATTGTTCCAAAAGAAAATGTTTCATCTCCCCCGGTTCCTCCTGCATCTACAGAACCTACACATGTAAAGTTTCCACAAGACCCTGTATAAACTCCAATTGCGGAATCCCATCCAGTAGCACCAGTAACAGCTACAGTATAGGTGGTACCATTACCTGTTATAGAATACCAAACACCGTCATTCATTCCAGTTGCACCACATGAGACAAATCCTCCATTGTTGGTTGCACCACTAGCATCTTGTGTATTGGTATATGAAGTATAAGTAGTTGTAAATGCAGCAACACTAATTGCTGATGAACAGGCATCATTTGCTGGAGGCGGCGGCGGCGTTCCTACACAGATATCAAAAGTGGCTGTTGTAGTAGAAGAACTCCATGTCCAAACTCTTACATAATAGGTAGTACCCACAGTAAGACCGGATAAGCTCATTGTATCAGGATCACTACAGGTTCCAGCAACTAAACTTCCGCAAGCTCCTGTATATGCAGACATTGCCATATCTGTAAAATTACTAACATTGGTTAATTTTACTTGGTGACTGGTATTTGTTGCAACAAATTTAAACCAAACATCATCATTTGTTCCAGTTGCACCACAGGTAGGTGCTGTTTCTGTAGAAGCGGTAGCTCCTATGGTTGTACCCGCTGTTACAATACCACAGTTTAAATCTGGATTAACCGTTAAAGCAATAGCAGCAGCACAATTGTCATTTGCTGGAGGAAGAGGAGCCGTAGTAAATGTATAAGGACCTGCCCAAGTACTGAAGCTACCTGCACCACAATTTGCTCTTACCCAGAACTCATAATTAGTATTTGCAGTTAAACCACTTACTGCAAATCCAGTATTTGGAGTTGCACCTGGGTGCGAAGGAGTACCAGTAGGAGCACCAGAACCGGCTGCTGCTACATGCACATCCCAAGCGGTTTCTGTACATCCTTTATTCCAAGCTAAAGTTGCTCCGGTAGTAGTAATATTAGATGCTGTTCCCATGGATGGAGCAGGACAGGCTGCGGCTGCAGTTATGGTAACATCGTAATCTTCAGTTTCTCCATAGCCATAGCTACTGCAAGGATCAATGCTGCTACCAGCAGTACTCCATACATCTCTAACCCTCATTCTATGTGTTCCTAATGGTGGATTACATGCGAGAGTTATCGGAAAAGTAGCCGTCCCATTTCCAGCAATAGCAGTTGTAGAATAACCTACTCTTTCGGATGATTCAAAAATACCATTATCATTGTAATCTATCCAAACTGCTACATTTTGGTCACCATAGGAACCTACTGTTACGGTTACATTATAAGTGGCTCCTGCCTGCATTGAGCCTGTATAATTGGGCTGACCAGTATAGTAAGTATAAGAAGGTCCACCGGCTGTAGTTCCCGAATTGTTTGAAAGTGTAGTACCAGCAACTTCCACATTAGAAATCAAATCACCCCATGTTGTACCAGTGGTATATACTGGAGTGCAAAATACCAATTGATCGTTTGTAGTGAAGCTTTGCTGTGTACAACCAACTGCAGATCCTGCTGCATTTTTAGGAACAATCTTCCAATAATATACAGTATTGGAATTAAGTACAGGTGAGGGTTGGTAACTTGTGCTAGTAACATTTGCTACTAATGCCGGTGTTGCTGTTGTTCCTAAATAAACATCATAACTTGTAGCTCCTGTAGATGCAGCCCAAGTGAGAGTAGCATTTTTACTAACATTTGTTGCAGCATCTGCAGGTACTAAACCAGTAGGGCATGCTGGTGGAGCTGATGGTGTTAATCCTAATAAGGTAACAACAGATTTATCCGCAACTTGAGTTCCTGCAGGAGGTGCTGCGGGATCGGGGTTTACAGCATCATCAATAAAATAAAGTGTGGAATTAGCAGGTCCTGTATATCCATAAAACCTGTCGCCAATGCCGTTATAACTGGATGTATTCTCATCACATGCAATAACGAGGTTATCTACGTTATTGTAAGCAAAAGGTGTAGAGAATGTAATCGTTACTACACCATTAACATTTGTTACATTGCCATCGAAAACCTGTGTAAGTTGAGTTACGGGTATCCAGTCTGTGGTAGATGTAAAATCTGTTTTCGTAGTGTGTCCAAGATACACTTTCCAAGCAGTAGTGTTCGTTAATGATGCTGTAGCACCCAAATAAAACTTTACACCAGTAATATTTGCAGCGGATGCCCCTATTTCAGCTTTTGTGAAAATCTGCTGTGTATAAGAGTATCCGTAATAGGAATCTACGGGTAAGCGTCCCGGTGTCGTACCACTTCCCAAATTTATTTGGGCATTTAACAGCATGCCGAGAAAGAAAAGGCATGAGAGTAGAAGTTTCTTCATATTATTAAAGTTTTATGATTTCTAAAGTTAACCATTTTTTTTTAACCTACAATACCTTTTGCAAAATTATGCATGGAATACTTTTATTTAAACGACTGTATTTTAATTTAATATCAATAATTTTTAGAAATGAATAAAAAAAAGCAGCTGAAAACTCAGCTGCTCCATACTATTAATTGTTATAAAAATTATTTTTTAATAGCTTTTACTGATTTGTTTGTTCCGTTTTTGTAATCAATTTTCAGGATATACATTCCGGATTTCAAATCGCCAAGCTGTAATTCTCTAACAGGATTATTAATAGTTTTCACTACTCTTCCTGCCATATCTACAACTGTAACATTCTTCACATCATTAATATCAGAGATATTAACAATATCAGTGAATGGGTTAGGATAAACTTTTACTTCTTTAGCATTAGCTGCTATTTCAGATGTAGCCATAACCTGCGTAGAAGTTATTTGGACATCATCAACGTATAGATAGTATTGATCGGCTATAGAATATGCATTGAATCCAAGATAGTACACACCTGTTGTAGCTGGTGTAAATGTCATATTCAATATATTATGAACTGTATTGTCCTGAATATCAACATAATCAGCAATCACAGTTGTCATTGATGCAGCATCAGCTCCTGTTCCTACTGCCACTTTTAAGTTTTCTTTATAAAAAGTAGAGTTGTTACCATACTTATATGAAATGTAATAGGTAGTACCCGCTGTAAGATTTACCCCTTGAGTAAAGAACCAAGCATTTGCAGCATTAGCGGTATTATATGAATATAACATTACATTTCCCGTAAAACCTGCTGGCGAAGTTGGAGCGGCAGCCGTAACCCAATTGTTACCTGCTCCAGCATTTTGACTAGTAATGCAGTTTGGTAATCCTGGCGTTGTAGCACTATCAAAATTCATACTATAAGGAAGTGTAGTAGAAGAACAAAGTGTATTAAATGATTGCCCAAATGTCCATGTACTTACATTTGTAGTTGCTGGACCACAATTTGATCTTACCCAGAAATAGTAAGTAGTGTTAGGAGATAGCCCTGAAACCAATGCTGATGTTGTTGTACTGGAAACAGAGTTTGTAGCATTTAAAACTGTAGAAGAAGTGGGAGCTGTATTGGATGTGCTGTAATAAACTTGATATCCATTTGCTGGCGCACTTGTAGGTGCAGTCCACCCTATTGTAGCTGTTGTTTGCCCTATTGCTGAAACCGTTAATAATGAAGGCTCAACACAAGTAGGTGTTTCTTTTACCTGTACATCGTCCAATAAGATATTATCGTAAAAATAACCATTACCTGCTACGTCTTTGTCTACTATAAACTGAATCTCAATAGTTTTGTTCAAATAAGTTGCTGGCAATGTTATATATTCTGTTCTCCAACCTAAAAAATTAGTATTATTAGTAAATATGGTTTCCCATGTAGTTCCTGTAATATCTTTAACTTTAATTGTTAAATTGTTATTATCATAAGCAGGAGGTGTAGTTCCGGTGGCAGTTGTAGCATGGTTCTTAAACCATCTGAACTGAACCATTGGCGATGATAAACCTGTGAGGTTTAACTGTGGAGATTGCAAAGTTACATCATGAATTCCTGTATAAGGAGATGAAGCATCAACCCAAGCATATGTTCCACCAGTCTGTCCATTGTTTGTTGTTCCATAATCTGCAGTACCTGCAAACCTCCACAGCGCATATCCAGTATTGTTGGTACTGGATGTACTCCAACAGTTTGGCAACAAACCAGAATTAAAATCTTGTAGGTAAGGTGTACTTAAAACTCCACATAAAGTGGTGAAATTCCTTATCGTACATGAAGATGACGTATTTACAGCATCATAAGAATTTACGGTGTAATAATACTTGGTAGAACCATTAAGAGGGGTTGTAAAAGTATATGTAGTTACATTACCTACATCGAAGTTATTCAAAACATCTGTACCGCCAGAAGTGGTACCTACTGTAATTTTGTAACCTGTTGCACCTGTAACGGCAGCCCAAGTTATTGTGGGCGTTAGTGATAAGTTAGTTGCATTCGCGGCTGGTGCAGAAACAGTTGGACATGGGATATTAACTGTTGTGAAAGATTGTTCCGTACAGCCTGCACTGTTATTAGTTGCATTATATGAATTTACTTTAAGATAGTAAGTTTTGTTGTATGCAAGAGCCGTAGGTAAAGTGTATGTAGTTACGTTGCCTACATCAAAATTATTCAGCACATCGGTTCCTCCCGGTGTTGATCCTAAAGAAATTTTATAACCTGTAGCTCCTGAAACAGACCCCCAAGTAATAGCAGGTGTAACTGAAACACCTGTGGCATTTGCAGCAGGCGCTGTAACAGTTGGGCAACCTGGTATTGCAGACGGCACAAGCCCATCAAAAGTTATTACAGACTTAGTATTGCTTTGAGTTCCTAATCCAGGCGCGGCTGGATCCGTGTCTACGGTATCACTTATATAATATAGTACAGAGTTGGAAGAACTTGTATAATTATAAAACCTATCTAAACTACCATCATAATTTGGAGTATTTTCATCACAGGCAATTACGAGGTTGTCAACGTTATTATAGGCGAAAGGTGTAGTGAAAGCAATTGTTACTACTCCACTATTGTTGGTAACATTACCATCAAAAACCTGAGTTAGTTGCGCAACCGGAATCCAATCCGAGGTTGTAGAAAAACTTGTTTTGTTCGTATGCCCAATATAGACTTTCCAAGCCGTCGTATTGGTTAATACTGCCGCACTTCCAAGATAAAATTTTATCCCGGTAATATTACCGGCAGCATCTGCATTGATTTCAGATTTTGGAAAAATCTGTTGCGAATACGTGTATCCGTAAAAGCTATCCACAGGCATTCTACCTGTTGTAGTACCACTTCCCAATGTAATTTGGGCGTTTAGGATTGTGCTTATAAAAATAAGGCACGTTAGTAAAAGTTTATTCATATAATTATTATTTATAATGTAACAAAGTTAAAAGATAATTGAATAATTAACAAATATTTTCTATTAAATTTTTAAAAAAGAAATAGAATATAGACAAACAACACTAAAAATTATATTAATATAGTTAATATCAATAAAAAAGCAGCTGAAATTCAGCTGCTCTATTTATAGTTTAATTAAAGAGCTATTTTTTTATTGCTTTTACAGATTTGCTTGTTCCGTTTTTGTAATCAATTTTAAGGATATACATACCGGATTTCAAATCGCCAAGCTGAAGCTCTCTAACAGGGTTTGCAATGGCTTTCACCACTCTTCCTGCCATATCAACAACAGTAACATTCTTCACATCTTTAATATCAGAGATATTAACAATATCGGTGAATGGGTTTGGATATACTTTTATTTCTTTAGAATTATTAACTATTTCCGAAGTTCCTAAAGTAGTATCAATTTGGAAAATATAATCCACATATTCACCTCTAGTAATGCTTCCACATGGATTACTAGGTGCAGAATTATTATAATCTACCAACACTCTCATTCTATAACTTCCATTAGCTTGTCCTGCTGGTGGTGTAATTGTAGCTCCAGTTGTAGTTGTAGTATAAGTTGAAGTTACATACATTCTTTCTGAGGCTTCAAATATCAAATTATTGTTCCAATCTATCCAAACAGCAATACCTACGGTTGGTCCACCAGCTGTTAATGTAACCGGAATAGCAGTACCAGTAGTTGCACTAATAATCTTATTTGTGCTTGCTGTAAGGTCTTGGTATCCATTAGTTCCAGTAGCTGCAGTAGCTGCAGAATAATTCATATCCTGACTTGCACCTGTGGAAGTGAATGCGGATATCCAACTTGCTTGAGATGTTGATGAAGGCACACAATAACCAGTATATACAGTTACAGGACCTGCCCAAGTACTTTGATCAGTAGAACTACAATGAGATCTTACCCATACGTAATAAGTAGTGTTCGCATTCAAACCAGTTAGTGTATATGGGCTTGTTACATTTGTAGCGTTAGGAGTTGAAGCAGATGTTGGTGCAGTATTCGTTGTGCTATAATAAATATCGTAATTACTTGCAGGCGCAGGTGATGATGCATTCCAAGTAACTGTAGCACCAGATGCTGTTAATCCAGATATTGGAGTAGCAGGGAATGTAGGCTCAACACATGTAGGTGTAATTTTTAATGAAAAATCATCAAATCCCATATAATAAGGTGCAGTCGTAGTAACGTAGCCTTTTATTCCGAATGTGTAATTACCTGTAGCTGTTGGAACGAAAGTTACGGTTACTTTAGTATAATTTGTACTGTTACCACCTCCAGTTGTAGTTTGCGTTGGAGTAATAAATGTGGTAAGGCTTGTAGCACCGGTTGCAGCCTGTATATTATTTACTAAAACCTCATTCTGCCATCCTGCCAATCCATCACCAACCCAATAGAAAGAGAAGTCATAAGACTGATTTGCCGTTAAAGTTGTAAGAGGCGTCCAAAGATAAGATGCTGTTGTAGGGTAATAAATTGTTACGTAATTAGGTGCAGATTTTGGATCATTGTAAGTGTTTCCTGAAGCGGTAGCACTTGCAAAATTAGTTCCTCCGTTTGTAGCCCAACAAGACGGTAATACCGCTGAACCAACTGTAGTTAATCCATCAAAATTTTCAGTCCAAGGAGCTGTAATTGCGGCACATTGTGTTGTGAAATTTCTTTCTGTACATGAAGCGGAGCTGCTAGTTGCAGTAACTGCATTCACCGTATAATAGTATTTTGTATTCGGATTAAGCGCTGTAGCGAAAGTATATGATGTTCCTGTTACACTCTGTGCGTTCAAGATATCGGTACCACCCGCAGTAGTTCCAACAGTTAGGGTGTAGCCGGTAACTCCAGTTACAGCATTCCAGGTAATTGTTGGCGTAAATGTTAGACCTGTTGCTCCTGTCGCTGGTGCAGTAACGGTAGGACATGGAATTGTTGCGGTAGTAGTGAAACTGGTTTCCGTACATCCGGTTGCATTTCCGTATGTATTAGTAGGAATTATCGTTATGTAATACTGGGTATTAAATGATAACGGATTTGAAGCAGGCGTAGATCCAGTTCCAATTGTATAAGAAGTAACATTTCCTACATTCAAGCCATTTTGGATATCAGTTCCGCCAGGTGTTGTTCCTATGTTAATAAGATAAGAAGAAGCGAGAGAAGATGTATTCCAAGAAATTGTCGGTGTTAAAGAAATTCCTGTTGCAGCATTGGCTGGAGCAACAATTGCTGTACAAGCTGGTGGCGAAGTAGAAACAGTAATGGATAAATTATCAATTTGAATATCTGTTGAACCATTATCGCCAGTTCCCATAAAACGAATCACCGCCGTTGCAGAAGTAGAAGTTGTGATGTAACTTTTACTGGCCCAAGAAGCGCTTACAGCTTGAGCTGGCCCCATCGAAGTAAAAGTAGCACCACCGTCAGTTGAAAGCAATACATTTAATACATCTGTTCCGCTGGTGTTGATATAATCAAAACTAACAATTCTATTTCCAGCCCCACCTGTTGATAAATCTACATACAAATCCATATATCCTGAAGCGTTTACACAGTTGTAAGAGTGAAATCTTGCAGTAGGCGCAACTGCAGGTGCTGCTATGGCAGCTCCTCCAGTCGTAGATGTCCAGCCAGATGCTGTTGTGAAACCCGAAGTAGCTATATCACTCTGTCTCCAGGAATTATCTCCTCGTGCTGGCCAAGTTCTCCAGTTGGCTCCAGGCAAGTCTGCTGTAGAATTACCATTAGTCCAAGTGGAAAAATCGTTGGTGTAAGGCAATGTTGCATATGCTGGAGGTGAACTTACCCAAGTTCCTGGAGTATAAGTAAATGTTAATCCTGAAGCAGGAACTGTAGTAGAATTTGTTGTGCCTAGTGTACAATTAGATGTCGTAGTCGTTCCAACTGTAGTTGCTGTCCAGTTTGTACCAGTTCTGTTATTTTGGTCAGAACTTTCTGATCCTCTTAATCCTACTTGACCAGTTGCTGTGGCAGTACCAGACGCGCAAGTACCATACACAATAGCAACGGTATTATTGGATGAATCCAATTGAATTTGAAAATTCAATAATTGAGCAGCAGCACCACCAGAAACCTTCAAATCGGTAAACTGAACAGAAAATTTTGTTCCTACGGTTTCATAAGCAATTTCTGATGTAGTGGTATTGGCATTTACCAAATTAGCAGCAAAACCCGCTACAGCTCCTTCCGCAAGGTTAGCAACTGCAGAATCTGTTGATAGTCCAGTATATGTAGCTGCTAATGGTGCAGTCCCGAATGTGATAAACCCATTATTACTAATGTATAATGTGGTGTACGTTTTTCCGTTGAACTTAAAAGACGGGATAGTAATTGCTGCCGAAGCGGCATCAGTTCCTAAAGCTGCTCCAGATTGCCAAATAGTTCTGGAAGCACTAAGAGGTGTGTAAGTACCGCTGCTTTGCGTAAATCCATAACCTTGTGGTACGGTATTAGGATTTGCAGAAGCAGGTGGACCTACTTGTGCAGACGCCCCTATACCAAGAGCCATCATGCACGCGAGTAAAAGTTTCTTCATTGTTAATAAAATTTAAAATTAGTCTTAAGCAAAGTTAATCATTTAGTGCGAATATCAAAACAAAATCAAGAATATATCATCTATTAAACAACCGTTTGAAAAACCCCATATAATATTAATAAAAAATGACCATTAGAAAATGGTCATTTCAAATTAAAATTATTTCAGTCTATTTTTTAATCGCTTTCGCTATTTTTGTAGCCCCGTCCTTAAATTCAAACTTTAAAAGATACATACCTGATTTAAGATCTTGTAAATTTATCTGTCGTGCTGGTTTTGTAATTGTTTTTACCAATCTTCCAGATATATCAATAACTTGAACAGTACTCACATCTTTCGCTTCAGAAATTGTTATAAAATCTGTAAAAGGATTTGGATAAATCTTTATTTCTTTAATATTCTCAACTTCGGAAGTCGCCATACATGCGCTATCCACCGTAGCCGTTACCATTGTAGTGGCACTTTCGCATTTTGTGGAAACCTGCCAATTGTAGAAATAATAATATAAATCGTTTCTTGCAGTATTAGCAGGTGCAGCACTTAAAGTTGAGGTATTTATAGACAAAATTCCCGGAACTACAAACGGATACCCATAATTCCCTGCGGGAGCATTGGCTGAAGGATCAAAAGCCAAACCAGAAATTCCTGTGAAACTTCCCGGTCTCATTTTATAATTGGTTCCTACCGGTATTACAAAATTTAGATTTAAAACTTGAGGCACCAAAGCTGAAATCGGAGCTCCCGTTACATTAAAAGTTGCGGATTGCACCACAGCTCCCGTTCCATCTATCACATCTACCACAACCGTTCCTGATGCGTTGGTAGAACTCACCGGATAAATCGTTACGGACTGTATGGTTGCCTGCTGTATCACATCAAAAACCAACCCAAAATTAGTAGTTCCTGCACCACTAGAAGGATTTGGAGAATATATCATTTTTCCACCGGGAGCTGAAGATCCTACTGAAGCAGTAACATAATAATTAGTGGTACTCACTAAAGCTGGTGTAGTATAAGAACTTCCTGTGGCAAGCAGAGTTCCACCAGTTGCAGCATCATACCAATTAATGGTTGCGCCGGAACCTGCAGTTGCACTTAATGTTGCTGTAGCGTTAGGACAAACGGTTTGTCCTGTAGTCCCTGTAATTGCAGGTGGTTGACAGTCTGTAGAAAAAGATACAAAAGTTGGCGTCCATACACTAAAATCTGTTCCAGAACAGTTCGTTCTCACCCATACAAAATAATTTGTACTAGGATTAAGTCCGGTGATGGTTCCTGAAGCACTTGTAAAAGTTGCAGAGTTGGAGCTGGTAAGAACTGTAGAAGCTGTTGGTGCTGTGCTGGATGTACTGTAATAAACGGTATAGCTCACAGGATTTCCCGCAGTAGGCGCAGTCCAAGAAAGTGTTCCGCTTGAAGAAGTATGACCTGTAACAGATACACTTGTAGGCTCCCAACAGGTAGGTACATTTTCTACCTTGATGTCATCTATATAGATAGACCTGCTAGTTCCTCCCATTCCATGTCTGAAAGCTAAATATTGATTTGTACCAGAAGGAATTATTACAGAATAAACCGTATGAGTGGTAGTAAGCGTAATTGGTGTTCCTAAAAGTGTAAATGTTGTAGGATCTGTAGGATCAGACATGGTTCCAACTTCCAAAGTATAACCAGTACTTGCTCCTGCTTTCGCTGAAAATTTAGTCCATTTCGTACCGTCACTCAAATTCGTGGTTTGTGGTGATACCAACATTTGACTTCCTGTTGTTGCGGTACTGTTTTGGAGGTAATAATTGTTGGATGGAGATACCGCGCTTCCTGTAGTTACATAACCATAACCTGCAAAACCAGCAGTTTCTAAATAAGACCAGCAAATAGGAGCATTGGTATTAGTGGTAGAACCTACAGGAGTAGTATCAAAATTTTGAATATATGGTGCAGTTGCAGGAACACAAAGCGTGTTAAAACTTCCTGCCGAAAGCCAACCACTGGTTTCAGTTGCAGAACATTTTGACCGTACCCAAACGTAATAAACAGTGCTTGGAGAAATACCGGAAATATTTGCGGTTGCAGTCATGCTGGTAACAGAGTTCGTAGCATCCAAAACGGTCGATGATGTAGGTGCAGTGTTCGATGGGCTATAATAAATTTCGTAACCGTTGGAAGGAATTGGCGATGATGCCACAAAAGCCATTGTTGCAGAATTCGTAGTAATTGCAGAGTAATTAAAAGGTCCCGAAGGGGAAAAACACGTTGGTGGCGTCCAAGTATAAGTAAGCCCATCAAATGGCATTCCCGGTGGTGCAGATAAAGTATTGAATGCCTGCGAAGAACTATTGAGTGTTCCTGCAGTAGAAGTGTCAAAATTTGCCGTTGTTACATTCGTACGGTTATTGAAATCGGCATTTGTAGCTCCTCTCAAGCCAATTTGCCGTGTTCCAGAAACACTTGTATTCCCAACCAAATAAGAACCGGCAGTATATATTGAAGAAACTTTATTGGTTGTTTCTTCAAGAACAATTTGAAAACTGAAAGCATAAGCTGCAGTAGTTGAAATGGTATATGCCGGTCGGAAAAACTTCCATTGAAAAACTACTTGCCTGTTAGGAGCAGTACCTATTGTTTCCCAACGCATTTCGCCAGTTTTTCCTGCAATATCAAAAACAGAATTCAAATCTCCTCCCCAAGCGGAAGCCACTCCTCCCCAAGCTGTAGTCGCAGAAATTGGCGCACTGCCCGTAGAAGCCAATGTTCCAAAGGTAATATAGCCATTGGTATTTACGCTTACGTCGTTATAAGAAGCTCCATTAAAATTAAATGCAAAAGGCAATGTAACTGGAAACGCTGCAGTATCCAAACTTCCAGCAACCGTGTTTGCAGTAGCTGTCCCTAAAACCGTACCTCCAGCTATTTCCGTAAAACTTCCGCTGGTTTGGCTAAAGGTATAACTGCTAACTTGAGCATTCACATTCGTTGTTCCCAAAAAAACAGCAAATGTAATCAATAAGCAAATGATTTGCAGACTGCGCCAACGATTAAAAGCGCGTTCAAGAGTATAGATTTTATTCATAACTAAATATTAAATTTAAAAAAGGTTACTTTCTGTAAATATAAATAAATATTGCTTAATATTTCATTTATTTATAAAAATTTATAAATCAAAACATTATGAATACATATCACGTAAAATATGAACAGGCGTTTAATTAATTTTCAATAATTAAATTTTTCAAAACAAAAAACCCTTTCAGCGATTTCAAACGCTGAAAGGGTGGGTTTCCAAATAACTTTTTTGCTTTTTAATAAGTTTTATCTTCCATCAAAAAAACTTTTGTCACTTTTGTGGTTAAATCAATTCAAAAAAATCTCATACTTGCTCCGTTCATTAAAAACCTCCAGCAAATCGCCTTCAATATTCACCATACTTTTTAGGGAATGCAATTCGATATGGCTGTTGTCTTCGGGATTTTTGATGTAAAATTGCATTTTTTGTTCGCCTTTGTTTTCGTTGAGGATTTTTTTGAAAAACTCAATGTCTTCTTTCCGCAAATCTTGGACTTCCATTACTACGGAAACACTTTTCGCAAATTTTTCAAAGGCTTCTTTCAGTTCGATGACGTCGGTAACGTTTAGGAACACTCGTCCATCTTTAGAAATGGAAAATTTCACTTTTAAAATCACGAAACGCTGCACATCCAACTTATCGCGAAGGCGTAAATAATCACGGTCGCCCAATCGGAAACTGTAACTTCCGCTGTAATCTTCCAACATCACAAAAGCCACTTTTTCGCCGCTGTTTCTGCCGTCGCGAACCGTGTATTCCGTTACCAAACCTGCCACCATATATTCTTTGGAATTGGCGTTGAATTTCTGTTTTTCCTTGTAATCCTTTATTTCTTCAAACAATTTTATCTGTTCCGGACCGAAATTTTTATCCCGAAAAGCATCCAGTTCATCCAAATTCAAAAAGTTGAAACTTCCACGTGCTTCTACATTTTTTTTGGTTTCTTCTTCAATGATTTCGCCTTCTTCTCCGGCTTCCAGTTCAATATCAATGATTTCTACGTCGTCGGTTTCATCATCTTTTTCTATTGGAATTAATGGTTTTTCCAAAACAATTTCCGGTTCTTTTTTGCCTTCCAAAATTTCTTTTCTCGAAAGCGCTCCCTGTATAAATTGATATTGGTATTTAAATTCATCCAAAGGATGTGACGAAAGGTAGAAGCCAATAATTTCCTTTTCTTTATTGAGTTTATACATATTCGGCCATTCCGGAGCGGGAACAATTTTCGGCGGCTCAATTTTCACTTCATCTGCAAAATCTGCAAAAAGGGAATTTTCCACCTCATTTTTATTGTCCTGAAAACTTTGTCCGTAGCGCAAAAGCCTTTCAATAGTGGTTCTTCCAGAGTTATCGATGTCGAAATATTGCGCGCGATGGTATTTATCAATCTCATCAAAAGCACCGGCAATCACCAAACTTTCCACTACCCTTTTGTTGATTTGTCCGTTCGGTATTCTTTCAAAAAATTGAAAAATATTTTCAAATCTGCCGTCTTTACGGGAATTTACAATCGCTTCACTCGGACCTTCGCCAATGCCCTTGATAGCGCCCAATCCAAAACGAATTTGACCTTTATTGTTTACCGCAAACTCGTACTGACTTTCGTTCACATCCGGTCCCAAAACATCCACACCCATATTTTTGCAATCTTCCATAAACATGGTGATTTGCTTGGTGTTGTTCAGGTTGTGCGTCATCACACTCGCCATATATTCTGCAGGATAATTCGCTTTCAAATACGCGGTGTGATAAGCAATTAGCGCATAACAAGTGGAATGAGATTTGTTGAAAGCATATTCCGCAAACGCTTTCCAGTCGTCCCAAATTTTCTCCAAACGGTCCACATCCAGATTGTTTTTCTTGCCGCCTTCAATGAATTTTGGATACATTTTATCCAAATCTTTGATGATTTTTTTACCCATCGCTTTTCGCAGCGTATCGGCTTCACCTTTCGTAAAATTCGCCAATTTTTGGGATAAAAGCATTACCTGCTCCTGATAGACGGTAATTCCGTAGGTTTCCTTCAAATATTCTTCGGTTTCGGGAAGGTCGTAAACAATTTCTTCAGTGCCGTGTTTTCGGTTGATGAAATTCGGGATGTATTTTATCGGTCCCGGTCTGTAAAGTGCGTTCATCGCAATTAAATCTGCAAAAACCGTCGGTTTCAGTTCGCGCATATATTTCTGCATTCCCGGACTTTCGTACTGGAAAATCCCGACTGTTCTACCCTCTTGGAATAATTGATAAGTTTTCTCGTCGTCCAATGGAATTTCATCAGGATTAATATCGATGCCGTGATTGGCTTTTACCAATTTTATGGCATCTTTAATGATGGTCAACGTCCTTAAACCCAAGAAATCCATCTTCAAAAGACCTGCACTTTCCGCCACCGAGTTATCGAATTGAGAAACAATAATTTCCGCATCTTTCGCCGCAATCGTGATGGGGACGAGGTTGGAAATATCTTCCGGCGTAATAATCACACCACAAGCGTGAATTCCGGTGTTTCGAACTGCGCCTTCCATTTTTTGCGCCGCCGAAAGAACGGAGTGTCTAAAATCTGTTTCATCGGAAAGAATTTTCTTCATTTCATCCACCAAAACTTTGTCTTCGGGAGCGAGTTTATCGTATTTTGTGAGCGCTTTTTCAATGTTCATTCCCGGACTTGGTGGAATGAGTTTCGCAATATTATTCGTGTCGGGAATGGAAACATCCAACACTCTTCCCGCATCTTTTATCGCCGATTTTCCGCCCAAAACCGAATACGTGATGATTTGCGCCACATTCGTTTTTCCGTATTTATCCACCACCCATTTAATCACTTTATCGCGACCTTCATCATCAAAATCAATATCAATATCGGGCATGGAAACACGTTCCGGATTGAGAAAACGCTCAAAAAGTAAGTCATATTTTATCGGATCCACATTTGTAATTCCTATGCAATAAGCAACCGCAGAACCAGCTGCAGAACCACGACCGGGACCAACGGAAACGCCCATTTTTCGGGCTTCATTACAAAAATCCTGAACAATCAAGAAATATCCCGGATAACCGGTGTTTGCGATAACTTCCAGTTCAAAGTCCAGACGTTCTTCAATTTCGGGCGTGATTTCTCCGTATTTTGCTTTGGCTCCTTCGTAAGTTAAATGTCTTAAAAAAGCATTTTCGCCACTTTTCTGAGCCTGTGCTGAGCCTGTCGAAGCATCTTCATCTTCTTCGCTCAAAAATTCTTCGGGAATATCAAACTTCGGAAGCAAAACATCCCTTTTTAAAGTATAAGGTTGAAATTTTTGTAAAAATTCTTCGTAAGCCTCGAACGCATCGGGAAAATTGCGGAAGGTTTGCTTTAATTCTTCTTCATCTTTAATATAATATTCATTGCTTGGAAGTCCGCGACGTTTTCCAAAGCCTTTTCCAACGGGAGTTGAGAGTTTTTCGCCATCTTTGATGCAGTACAAAATATCCTGAATATTTGCGTCCGATTTTTCGGTATAAAAGGTTTCATTTTGGGCTAAAATTTTTACCTCATATTTATCGGCAAATTCCAACAAAACATCGTTCAAATGCTCTTCTTCGTCCACACCGTGATTTTGGATTTGAACATAAAAATCATCCCCAAAAGTATCTTTCCACCATTTAAAAAGTTCCTCTCCTTTCTGTTCCCCAAATTCTAAAATCGTGTTGGGAATATCGCCGTAAGTTCCCGCCGTTAAAGCGATTAAATCATCTTTATATTCCGCAATCATCTGTCGCGAAATCCTTGGAACTCCGAAATAAAAACCGTTCACATATCCCAAACTCGAAAGTTTTGCTAAATTTTTATAGCCGTTGAAATTTTTGGCAAGTAATACGACATTCGTTCTTCTGTCGGGGTCGTCTTTGGTAAACTGTTTTTGTTCGGGACGGTCGGAAATATAAAATTCGCAGCCTAAAACCGGAATAAGTTCTTTTCGAGGCTCATTTTCGGTAAATTCCGCGCCTTCTTCCTCCGCTTTTGCCTTATTTTCGAGGTAAGTTTGATATTCATTTTTAATGGCGGCATTGCTTTTTTCAATTTCAGAAACAAATTTGAACGCTCCCATTAAATTGCCCAAATCAACCATTCCAACCGCCGGAAAATTATTGTTTAAAGCCTTTTTAATTAAATCCGAAATGTCCGAAGAAGACTGCAACGACGAATAAATACTGTGATTATGAAAATTAAAATAACTTCCTAAATCAACCTCAACCGTATCACCAAAATCAGCCTTTTTTTTCTTTTTCGATGCTGCAACTTGTCTTCTGATGACTATTCCAAAAGGTTTTATCGGATTTGGATTATTCGTTCTGAAATTTTTAATTAAATCTTCCGAAATTCCCAAATCTTTGGCTTCAATCACGCCAATTCTCAACATTTCGAAAAAAACTTGCGCCGTTGCATTCACGTCTGCTGCTGCATTGTGCGCTTCATCGAATTTGTGACCGTATAATTTTTCGTAAATCTCCTCCAGTTTCGGCGACTTGAATTTTCCGCCTTTTCCGCCGGGAAGTTGGCAATATTCCGTTCCAAACAACATTGTGTCGGCTTTTGGAAGTTCCTGTAAACCGTTTTCAATTTCTTTACGGTAAAACTCTGCTCCAACAATCTTATAATCGAACTCCACGTTTTGTCCAACCCCGAATTTGGCTTTTTTCAAAACCTCATTAAATTCCTGCAAAACCTCTGCTAAATCGCGACCTTCCTCCATCGCCATTTTCGTGGAAATACCGTGAATTCTTGCCGCATTGAAAGGAATATCATAACCTTCAGGCTTGATGATATAATCCTGATTTTCCACCAAATTTCCATTTTCATCGTGCAGTTGCCACGCAATTTGCACCATTCTCGGCCAATTGTCGCTGTCGGAAATCGGGGCGTTAAAATTATTCGGTAAACCGGTGGTTTCGGTATCAAAAACTAAATACATTCTGGGAGATTTGAGATTTTTAGATTCGAGACACGAGATTGAAGACTGAAAACTCCCCTTCTTTGAAGGGGTGGATTTCGAACTTGTTCGAAAGACGGGGTAGTCAACCAATATCAAAACTTATTCCTCGATTCAGATTATTTTTGTAAAAATAGAGGAAAATTTACCGTAAAAAAAATGGAGTTTTCCACATTTCTGTGAAACCGTCATTGCGAGCGGAGCGAAGCAAACCAAACGCATTAAAAAATAGGTTAGATACCATGAATTCTTTATTCCTTACAAGAAAACAAGATTGTAAATACTTTATTCCAATAGGCACTCTACTTTTCAGCCGCTGAAAATAAAGGTTGACTCAAAATGCAGCAGAGAATCAAAAAACCTTATTCCTTTAGTAACTTTTTACATGAGCATGAAGCTCACCCTTATTCCATATATCAGGAAAATCGCTTTTTTTGTAATAAGGGAAAAGGCTTTTGTAGTTCCTTAATCGAAATTTTACTAAGGGAATAAGGTTTTTTTTGCATAAATATTTCGTTGTATAAAGAACAACTCAATACTTAAATTTAAGATAAAATTTTAATACGTTTGACCTGGGAGCGAATCAATCTGTGGGTTTTTTGTCTGGAAAATCGTTTATCTTCGTGACACGACACAATGATATTCGATAAATTGTCTTAGGTGTGTTTGCGAACAACAGTAGAAATTTAATTGGTCTTCAAAACAGAACTTTTGGAACGCGAAGCAGCACTTCATCTACAATAGTAGAAATTTAATTGGTCTTCAAAACAGAGGATTACCTTACCGAACTTTTTAATATCTACAATAGTAGAAATTTAATTGGTCTTCAAAACTCCTTATTGGTAAAAATGCAGTGGCGATGATCTACAATAGTAGAAATTTAATTGGTCTTCAAAACTGCATCCTTAATAGCTATCTTACCAAAAATCTACAATAGTAGAAATTTAATTGGTCTTCAAAACTCTGTAGCTAGTGCATCGCCTTCCAAAGATCTACAATAGTAGAAATTTAATTGGTCTTCAAAACTCTAAATCGGAAAAATTGGCAGAAAAACAACTCGAAAATGCTATTTTAAAGGATGTTTTACCATTCCAATGTATTTTTTTCGACATTTCTTCCTGAGTTTTGATGTTAAAAATTATTAAGACCGAGGTTTGCAGTTTTTTGTTTCAAAGACCAATAGACAAATGTAGCATTTTTTTCACAATATAATAAAATCTTCGTCCTGATGTTTTGCATAACCGTATTTAGTGATTTTGCAAGTTTCGCTCATATCAAATATCATCACGCTGTCAGTTTCAGAAAAGCACTTCGAGAATCTCGATTTTATCTCTTCCTGAATTAAAGACAGAATACGCTTGCTATTATTGATTTCGAAAACGGAGTATTGTAAACGGTATCCGTATTTTTCAAGAAACTTAGAAAAGCGTGTTCGAAGCTTATTGTCCGAAATGTCGTAGGTAAGAATTATCACGGTTCATTGTTTTTTGATATCAAAATAGGGAAATTCTTCTGCAGATTTCTCTCGGATGAACGCTCTGTAATAATCCCGACAATAATAAAAAATATCCGATTTATGTTCCAAAATTGCCTGCATCAACCATTGAATATACTGCTTGTTTTTTTCGGGTTTCAACTGGTACTTGGTGCGGATAATATTGAAATCTTCCGATTTTATTTGTCCCAAATTCCATGCTTTCCGAATTTGTTTATCTATAATACATCGAAACGGCTCCATAAGATCGCAAACCAAGCTTTTCCTTTGATAAAAATTTTGATGATAAACACCCTTGTAAACATCAAAACCATAAAGATTCAGCATATTTTCTATCCAATAAAAAACGAAGGTGTATCCAATATCCATCAACACATTTATTTCATTGGTTTTTGAGCGTGGTTGTCGTCCTTTCCAGTTCATATTCCAAAAATAGGCATTGAAAAAAACTTTGCTGGCGATGCCTTCAATTCCCAATATTTCTTTCCAATTATCGTTTAATGTTTTTATTTTCAGGAGATAATTTTCCAAATTTTCTATGGCTTCCGTTTCTACATTGGTTTTCTTTCGTATATCTTTCAGCAACCGCAACTGGTTCGCAATTTTGTTCACTACAATTCTTTTCGCAACCTCTTTTCCTTTATAGTGATATTGTTTGTAACGCAATAGAAAATTGCCTTCCGTTGGAGCATTCCAAATGCCAATGGGACGAAAATTGGTTGTAAGGTGAAAAATTGGAAAACCGTGTTTCTTACTTTTCTTCAGCAAAACACTCGTTATAGAGCAGTTGCCAATAATCCAAACCGATAAGATTCGAAAACAGGTATCCTGCAAAATAATTTTATCTTCCTCGTCTTTTACAACGAGGTTATCATTCTTTATCGCAAATTTCTGACTTTGGGTACTGTTTACTACCAGTATTCTTTTCTTATGGTAATCGGGAAAACTTAGCATAATGATAAATCACATAAAAGGTTATAAATACATTTGTCGCACTTTGCTTTATTGGGGAGAAATGAACTCCCAAGCAAAGAATAATTTCTAATTTCCAAAATCGTTTGTTTGAATTTTTCGAACATCCGCAGATTATTTTCCGGCAACTCTATAGGATAAGATTTGTTTTTGGTAAATTCATAGATGATCAAATGCTCCACCTGAAATCCCATTTCTCGCAATCCGAAATACTGTGCATACAACTGAAGGTAATAGCCATCGTATATGGTTTTTACCCGATTCTTTCTTTCGGTTAAAGTTTTTTTCTCTACATCAAAAACATCTAATTTTCCAAACAAACCGAATTCATCACTATAAACTTCAAAATTTTGCAAAATGGTAGTCTTGTCAGAATACCTTTTCTTATCAATGGCTTCGTGTGCAGACAAACCTTCCAACTGCACTTTGTCCTGATACATCATTTTATCGAAGTTGGCATACAACTGATGATTGTAAATAGATCGCGGACAAAAAATAAAGTCGTTCAGAAATGATATGGGAATATAGTTTTCCATTTATCTAAAATTTTATTTTCCAAAATGTCAAAGATTTTTTTTTCTGCTTTTACTGTTGCACAAAATTCAGCCAATCTTCATTGGAAATTGCCAGTTTCAGTTTTTTCAAATCCTTTGTTTTGCTGATTTGCTCCAACACCCAAAGTCCCTTTTTTGCGATGTGATAAGCACCATTCGCATCTGCATTTTCAGGCAATATTTCTTTTGCTTCTTCACTATTATAGAATTTTCCATTTTTATTTTTCACGGGAGAAATCAAATAATCTTGATTTTTGTCGGAATTTCTCATCTGTAAAGTAAGTCGGTACAAATCCATCAGTTTTTTGAAGAAATCGGCATTGTTTTTTTCTAAAATCTGCTTTTGCAGATCCTTTGAAATATCAATTCCATTTTCTTGAAACAGTTTTTGAAATTCTTCTGTTAAAATAACGTTTTTATAATCCCATTCGCTGTTTTTTTGCGGATTCCGATAGGAAACAATTCTTTTTCCGTAGGTACACACAGTCCAGTTTCTTCGGCTGCCTTCCGCTTTTCTGGTGAAATCGCCGTAGTCAAAATCGAACTCGAAATGGTTTTCATTCGTATTGAATGAAATCGACTTAAATTTGCCAAAAAATTCCTTGGCTTTTTCCAGATTTTCATACTTGTTAAAAAATAAATTAACAAAACCGGTTTCAGGGTCTATCTTACTCGTGTTCCATGCTGGAACATAATAAAGGATGCCGCTTTGTTTGCCTAATTTCTGGAAGCTCTCGAATTTATTAGTAAGTTGATAAGCATTGAGCAAACCACCATATTCTGTATTATTTTTCTCCTTGAAAACCAAATAATTTAGTTTGTCAATCAGCATTTTTTCAAATTTTTGATAGACTTGTTTTTCCACCTTGAAACGCCCACGTTTAAAACCGAAATTCAAATCTTCCAAAACCACGATTGCATTGTGATCCACAATTAATTTTGCGATCTGATGTACAATTTGGCTCAGATAACCTTCTTTAAGTTCTTTAATATTCTCGATGGTTTTCCATGATTTTCTGGCGGCTTGTCTTCCTTTTTCTTTTTCGTCTAACAACAGATGATAATCTGTTTTGAAATTGTTGCTTTCGATTTCGTTCAAGGAAAACTGCTTGATGATTCCACCATTTTGATTGATTAAGGTAAAATAAAGCAAATGTCTTTCACCGCGGTCGATACCGATAACTTTTATTTCATCATTGGTGTTTTTTAGATATTCATTTACAGTTTGATTAATATTTCCGTTTCCTTTCGACTGAAAATTCATCGTTATCGGAACGTGAAACTGAAATTTATCTTCGGTAAACCTTTTGTCTTTTATGATATCGTAATCAAAAGTGCTTTCCTTCTTTGGATTGAGCGTATTTTTGTTAGGAATTCCTTTATGGGCATTGTGTGTAATGATGTTTTTGGTTATCGATTTTTTTCGGTAAAAAACTTCAGCTTGTCCGTTCAATTTATATACGACGTTTTTTAAGTTTTCTTCATCAAAAAGCATCTGCCAATACAGCGTGTGCATATTCGGTTTTCCCTTACTATATGACGAAAAATCTTTGTTATAAATCTTAAATAAATAGAGTTTCCCTTCATCTACCATTTTGTTAATATAATCTTCCGAAACATCGTCAAATGTAATTTTATATCCTTGATTTTCAACCTCTCGATAAAAACCGCTTAAATCTTCATAATTTTTGGTATCTGAAAATTCAAAGCCAAACTTCAACCAATCTTCATGTTTCTTGATGGATTTTTTAAAGAAATCAATCAATTTATGGCAATCTTGTTTCACAAACAGGGCTCCCTTTTTATGTGTTTCCCTTTTATAGTTATCCTGAATTTCTTGCGATGGTTTGAAATTCTGGATTCCTTTGTTAGAAAGAAAAACCTTCGGTAACATTTTATTTGCACCAGGAAGAAGTTTATAAATAATTTTTTCAAAGTTTTTCCCGTTTGAATCATAAGGATATTCTTTAAATATTTTATTATACTTTTTGTTCATAATTCCTAAAAAGTATTTTCCATGCTTTCTCAATAAAACTGTTGTGTTATCGGCTTCTTTGTTTAAATCCCAACCATCCATGAGCGTGGAATTTTCAAAATTCAGTTTGTATTTTTTGGTGGAATATGGTTTTCTGGTAAGATAATTTCTCACTTTATCATAAAGGGGAATAATCTTAGAAACTTGGTCAAAAAGCAGATTAAAATCATTATAAAATGCTTCGTCTTTTTCGGCTTCCAGTCTCTGAGCGTTTAATGGTTTTATAAACTGTTGAAAACCAAGCAGCGCATCCAAGAAATTTTTTATTTTTTCAATAGAAACTTCGTCAGTAGCCAGATTTTCATCCGAAGGATAATCTGAATTCAAAAGGTTCGTTATACTTTCGTACCTTTCTGAAATATTCGCAAAAAAATCCGGAACTCCCTCTTTCTCTGACCCTAAGAACGATTGAAAGTATTCACATAAAATTGATTTTCCTGCAAAACTTTTCAGTTCCTCATTTGTGATTACGTAAAAATCGAGCGCATCTTGAATTTCTTCGATACTGAAAAAAGCTTTTTTCAGAAATTTTTCTTTTTCTTCTATTTCTTTTTTGGTTTTCTCCCAATTCGGATAATCCTGTTCGTATTTCACTTCAAGAGAAGTCTTAATAAGAGACCAATCTCTAAAAATTAGTTGAGAAATCTGAGTCAAAGAAAGATCATTGCGAACAAAAATTCTGGACAAATCAAAAGAATTTAGTTCGGCAAAATGTTTTTTGATTTGAGCAAAAACATTAATATTCTCAGTTCCTGTTTCAAAATTTAGCAATTCTGATTGATAGAAACTTTCAATGCTTTCCAAAACTTCTTGGTCGTTTTCGAATTGGTCCGGCAACCAAGACATACTTTCTTTTTCGCTCAAAATCTGTTTATACAAAACAGTCAGATTGGGAATATCAGTTTTTTTGAGTTTATGTTTTTGGCGATAAAGGTTGATTATTTGGTTAAAACCCCGAACTGGCGATGAATTCTCTTCCCTTCTCCCACCAATCATTAGATTATAAAATTCAATTTCACACTGGCGATAACACTGATTAAAATACTCCACCTTAAACATTGATTCCAGTTCGACACCTTGCAAAATCGGTTGGACTTCTTTAATTGCTTCTATTATTAGTTCAGGATAATTTTTTTTTAATTTCTCGAAAACTCTTTTGTTCGACAAAAATTTTGGCAAATTTTCATGGACAATCCGATAAGAAATTGCCGTAGATTTTTCATCAGCGGAATACATATTCGCACGATTGGTGTAAAATCCGGAAAAATAGGTCGTGAAACTATCAAACTCTGCCACCGTTTTCTTTTCTTCATCATTGTCAAGATACTCTGGAAGATCATTCTTGATTAATTCTTTCTTGAAAATATTCTGAAACCTTTCTGTAATTTCCTTTGAGGGATTTTTGGAAAATCGGGCTGCAACTTTCGAACGCATCATTCTTTGTAGTTCTTTCAATGCTGCTTTTTCTTCATCGTTTTTATTTGGAAGAAAGTATAATTCTTCATATCTACTAATATCATTAAAATGCAAACCTATTAATGCGGCATCTATAAAAGTTCTGTGATAATTGTCAATCAGTTTTTTTACTTCCTGATATTTGATGGCGCGTTGCTCATCTTCTGAAAGCAATCCATTTTTTTGGATAAATTCCAATGTTCTTCCTTGTGGAATCAGTTCAAAGCGAAGTGTTTTGGAAAGAGGAAATTGATGTGTTAAATTCTTCATGATATTTATTTTTATGAGTTAATCTGTAAATATATTTTCAAAAATAAAAAAATAATTTAATTTTACGCCATAAATTTCTACTATTGTAGATTGAGTTATAAAACCTGTATCGAAAAAAAATCAATTATCTAATTTTTTTAGGTATTTTCAAAACCTTCTGAAAAACACTGCCCCCAATTCTTCAGGACGAACTTCTCGAAAACGGTGCTTTCTGTACAGAGGTTCAAGATGGGTTTTAACACCATGCACATTTTTCTGCAAACTTTTGGATTTTCAAACAACATTAAAAAGAATTGTGAACATAAAGAAAGATATGATCCAAAAAAAATTGTTTTTGATTAACTAAAAATCGCAAAAATTCAAGTTGTGGATTATCATTGAAAACACATCATATAGAACTCTACAAAAAATCATTATCTTTGTTTCTATGGAATTTGACACAAAACCAACCGTTTTACAAGACGTCCTTTTGAAGGCCTACAACCATATGATGCTTGCTAAAGCAATGGCAGATATTTATGAAGAAAACAGACCGATTACCAAATATGTGCACTCTACTTCGCGCGGTCACGAAGCCATTCAGTTGGCTACAGCGTATCATTTGACGAAGGAAGATTGGGTTTCGCCGTATTATCGGGATGAAAGTATGCTTTTGGGAATGGGTTGGGAACCGTATCGACTGATGCTGCAGCTGTTGGCAAAAAAAGACGATCCTTTTTCGGGTGGTCGTTCCTATTATTCGCATCCTTCCAGTCGGGAAGAGGATAAACCGAAAATTATTCATCAAAGTTCTGCCACCGGAATGCAGGGAATCCCAACAACGGGAGTTGCACAGGGAATAAAGTATATTCAGGAATTTAATCTTCAAACATTTGAAAAAAATCCGGTGGTGGTTTGCAGTTTTGGCGACAATTCCATTACGGAAGGCGAAGTTTCAGAAGCGTTTCAGTTTGCAGCGCTGCATCAGTTGCCGATTATTTTTCTGGTTCAGGACAATGAATGGGGAATTTCCGTTACCAAAGAGGAAGCCAGAACTTCCGACGCGTATGATTTTGCAGCAGGTTTTATTGGACTAAACAGAATGCGTGTGGACGGAACCAATTTTGTAGAAAGTTACGAAGCCATGAAACAGGCGATAGACTTTGTAAGAAACGAAAGAAAACCGCTTCTCGTTTGTGCAAAAACCGTGTTGATTGGTCACCATACTTCCGGAGTTCGCCGTGAATTTTACCGTGAAGAGGAAGAGCTGGAAAAATGTCGCGCACAGTGTCCCAATTTAAAATTAAGAAAATATTTGTTGGAGGAAGAAGGCATTGATGAAGAATTGCTGAAACAAATGGAGAAAAAAGCCCGTTTGGAAATAGAACAAGCCTTCGAAAAAGCCCAAAATGCAGATGACCCAAAACCCGAAGATGTAGAAAACCACGTTTTCGTTCCAACACCAATTACCGAGGAAGTGGGAACAAGAGTTCCAAGTGATGCAACGGAAAAAATTGTGATGGTAGATGCTGCAATTCACGCCATTCAGGAAATCATGTGGAAACATCCGGAAGCGTTGCTTTACGGACAGGATGTTGGTGAAAGAATTGGCGGAGTTTTCCGCGAAACGGTAACTTTAGGTGCTAAATTTGGCAATAAAAGAGTTTTCAACACACCCATTCAGGAAGCCTACATCATCGGTTCTACCGTTGGAATGAGTGCGGTTGGACTAAAACCTATTGTAGAAGTTCAGTTCGCCGATTATATTTATCCGGGAATCAATCAATTGATTACAGAAGTTTCAAAATCCTGTTATTTAAGTCAGGGAAAATTTCCGGTGAGCAACATTATTCGTGTTCCAACTGGAGCTTACGGAGGAGGAGGCCCTTATCACAGCGGAAGTGTGGAAAGTCTTTTGGCAAATATTAAAGGGATAAAAATCGCCTATCCAAGCAACGCCGCAGATTTTAAAGGTTTATTGAAAGCGGCTTATTACGATCCAAATCCGGTAGTAATGTTGGAGCATAAAGGTCTTTACTGGAGCAAAGTTCCGGGAACGGAAGACGCAAAAACCATTGAACCCGCAGAAGATTATATTTTACCTTTCGGAAAAGCAAATATTGTAGCAGAAGCTGATAAAACAGAAACCGAAAAAGGTAGAACTTTGGTTGTGGTAACTTACGGAATGGGCGTTTTCTGGGCAAAAGAAGCTGCGAAAAACTTCGGCGGACGAGTGGAAGTGATTGATTTAAGAACTTTGATTCCTTTAGATGAAGAATTGGTTTACGAAAGAGTAAAACTTCACGGAAAGTGTATTGTTTTAACGGAAGAACAAATTCAAAATTCCTTTGCAGAAGCTTTTGCGCACCGAATTTCAAAAAATTGTTTTAAATATTTGGACGCACCTGTAGAAACAATAGGCTCATTGAATTTACCTGCGGTTCCCATCAATATGGAGTCCGAAAAAGCGATGCTTCCGAATGCGGAAAAGCTTTCTAGTCTTATCATGAAAATGTTTTCCCAATAAATATGGAACTATTTGATAATTTCATTGTCGATTTATTGAGAGATCTCCCCAAAACCGATTTTCTGAAAATTTATCGGAGCGTAAAGCTGGTTAAGCTGAATAAAAATGAAGTTTACCTACAGAGCGGATTTTATTCTCCTCATGTATTTTATGTAAAAAAGGGGCTTTTACGGGGATATTATTTAGATGAAGACGGTGAAGAAAAGACATTATTTTTAAGGTGGCAAAAAGAATTTGGTTCTGATCCGGCTTGCTATTTCGATAAAAAACCGGCACGTCTTACCTGGGAAGCTTTGGAAAAATCAGAACTTTTGGAAATTAATTATGATGAAATACAGGAATTGGGCAAAAGAAACATATTCCTTCTGAAAATAATGCTCAGTTCCAACCAAAAACTTTTGAAGAGGATGTATGAGCGAGTGGAAGATTTTATCATTTATAATCCTGAAGAACGTTTTAAAGTATTGCTGAATAAATATCCTAATTTATATGAACGCGTTCCGGATAAGCATTTAGCCTCATTTCTAGGCATTACGCCAGTTTCATTAAGCAGAATCAAAAAGAGAATAGAGGAAGCGACTTAACAAAAGTTAATTTTTATTAATCATTTTTTCATTTACTTTGAGCCATGATTCTGAAAATAGAATGATGAGAAAAAATTACTTTTAATAATGCAAGAAGCCTCGTATTTCGAGGTTTTTTTATTGATGATAATGATGTGGAAACGCATCTTCCGGTTTCATGCGCATCACATTCAGCAAAAACCACGATTTCAAAAAGCCATAACCATAAGAAAACATCTGAATAAATGTAGAAATAACCGCCATTCCGGCAATGCTGATATTCTTCGTTTTAAACATCGCATGAAAGAAAACAATCCAAGTATAAAGTCCGTAAAACGCGAGAATAAAACCTTTTTTAAGGAAAAAATACTCAACTACTCCTAAAAAAAATCCTATTAAAAACAAAGATGGAAACGCAAAAGAAATCTTCACATAATTGGGATGTCGCTGGTTCAGAATCGGTCTCGCGCAACCAAATTGATACACCTGTTTCGAGAATTTTCCAAAATCCACTCTGCGTTTATGATAAACACCAATATCATCAAAAAAAGCTGTAGTAAAACCATTTTCCCAGAGCGTCATGCTTAAGTCCGGATCCTCTCCTATCCGCATTTCCGAGAAACCGCCCACTTTTAGAAAAACTTCCTTTTTCACGCCCATATTGAAGCTTCTTGGCTGAAATTTCGTTACCGATTTTTTGCTTCCACGAATTCCGCCTGTTGTGAAAACAGAAGTCATAGAATAAGAAATGGCTTTCTGCATCAAATTGAAACCTCGATGAGCTTTATCTGCTCCACCAAAAGCATCACAAGGAGTTTTATCGATATTTTTCTTGATGTTTTCAATATAATCTTCTTCTACAATCACGTCGCTGTCCACAAAAACCAGCCAATTATTTTTCGCTCTTTTTGCTCCGTAATTTCGCGTCAAACCCGGTCCGGAATTATCTTTTCTGAAAAATTGAATATTCAGCATTTCCTGAAAGGTTTCCACAGTTGGGCGAAGATTAATCTGCGAACCGTCATCCACAATGATGATCTCAAAATCCTTGTCGGTTTGCCGCGTCAAAGAATTTAGCAATTCGAAAAGTTCGTCTTTGCGGTTGTAAATGGCGATGATGATGGAAATGGTGTTCAATTTTTTGATGTGTTAATGTGTTGATTTATTGATGTGTTGATTTTTTAATGTGATGATTTTTGATTTTTTTGATAAATTAATATGCTGATTTTTGATGTGTTAATTGTTGATTTAATAATTTATAATTAAAAATAATCTTTAGCAAAAAAACTAAAAAACTATTCCACTAAACAATTACACCACTAAACAACTCCATCTCCCAAACTCTCCCACTCCCAAACTCTCAAACTCTCAAACTCTCCCCCTCTCAAACTCCCCCACCTTTCTTCGTTCCTTCATACATCTCATACTGCAAAAATCTACACTCTAATTTTCCATTAAAAAGTTTGATTTTTCGGGAAGGTCGCAAACCAATTTTTTTCACGGCTTCTAAATCCGAGGAAATAAGCCACGCTAATGTGTTTGGATAATTTTGTTTGAAGGTATCACCTATTTTTTTGTAAAAATCGTCATCGTTTATGGTAATTCTTTCATCATAAGGTGGATTGAACACCATCAACAAAGGAAAAAGTTCTTTTTTGCTTTCAAAAAAATCTTGTTTTTTTACTTCGATAACGTCCTCCATTTCAGCAACTTCGACATTGATTCTTGACGCATTCAACATTCTTGCATCAACATCGTAACCAACAATTTTTCCAGTAAATTCGCGAACCCTGTTGATGCGGAATTCTTTTATTTTTTGAAAAAGTTCCTCGTCATAGTTGTTCCAATTTTGGAAAGCGAAGTTTTTTCTGAAAATCTGCGCCGGTAAATCCATCGCAATCATCGCAGCTTCTATCAAAAGCGTTCCTGAACCACACATTGGATCCAGAAAATTTCCTTTTCCGTCCCAACCTGACAATTGCAGCATTCCCGAAGCTAAAACCTCGTTAATCGGCGCTTCCCCCTGTTCTTTTCGGTAACCGCGTTTGAAAAGTGGATCACCGGAAGAATCCATCGAAATCGTTACCAATTCTCTATCAATGTGAAGATGAAATTTTATTTCGGGATTTTGGGGATCTACGTCCGGACGTTTTTTGTATTTATTTTTAAAGAAATCGGCAATCGCATCCTTCATTTTCAAAGACATAAACTGCGAATGGCGAAAAGTTTCGGAATAAACCGTGGAATCTATGGCAAATGTCTGGTTCACATCCATCAATTCGTCCCAACTGAATTTCAGCAATCTTTCATAAAACTGATTTTCGCTGAATGCTTTGAAAGTATGCACCGGAACCAAAATTTTCACCGCCGTTCTCGCAGAATAGTTGATTTTGTAGAGGAAACCAAGGTCGCCTTCGCAGTTTACCGCGCGGTTTTTGATTTCGACGTTTTTTCCGCCAAGTTTCTTAATTTCTTCAGCGAGAACCTCTTCCAATCCGAAGAAGGTCTTTATTTGGATTTTTAAATTTTCGGTGTTCATAAAATTGCTTTCGGCTTTCGGCAGTCTGCTTTCTGAATCGCTCTGATTGCCGATTGCTGATTGCTGACTGCATTATTTGGCAAATTTAGTTATTTTTGCAACATGGCTTGGTTCAAAGAATGGTTTAATACGCCATATTATCATATTCTCTACAAAGACCGCGACTTTCAGGAGGCGGAAAACTTCATATCTCACCTTACCGATTTTTTGAAACTTCCAAAAGGTTCCAAAATCATCGATTTAGCTTGCGGAAAAGGGCGACATTCGGTTTTTCTGCACAAAATGGGTTACGATGTTCTGGGAGTGGATTTGTCGGAGGAAAGTATCCTTTTTACAAAACAGTTTGAAACTTCGGGATTGAATTTTGAGGTTCACGATATGCGTGACGAGATTTTCGGAAATTTGGTTGATGAAAAAGTGGATGCAGTTTTTAATCTTTTTACCAGTTTTGGGTATTTTGAGGATGAAAATGATGATAAAAAAGTTTTTTCTTCGGTAAGAAATGCGTTGAAAAAAGACGGAATTTTTGTTTTGGATTTTCTGAATGAACGATTTGTAAAAAATACTTTAGTTCCTGAAACTATCATCAAAAAAGGCGAAATTGATTTTTTTATCAAAAAAAGAATTGAAAACCAACACGTGATTAAAGACATAATTTTCAAAGACGAAAATGGAATTCCGCACGAATATTTTGAAAAAGTAAAACTTCACACGGTTGAAGAAATTACTTCTTTAGCTGAAAAAAGTGGTTTTTCAGTAGAAAAAATATTTGGAAATTATCATTTGGAAGATTTCGATTTGGAAAATTCGCCGCGTTGTATTTTTATTTTAAAATCAAATTGAAATGATAATTCTTTTATTGATTTTAAGCGTCCTCATCGGCGTTCTCCTCGGAAAATTTTTCGGAAAAAATGAAAAATTCGCCAAATACCTGCTGATTTTAAGTGCCGGTTTTTTGATTACGGTTTGTTTAAACGAAGTTTTTCCGGAAGTTTACCATTCCGAAAACCACAACATCGGGATTTGGGTAATTGGCGGCGTTCTGCTGCAAATGCTTTTGGAAAATCTTACGAAAGGTTTTGAACACGGTCATTTTCATCATCATTCTGAAAACAGAATTTTGCCTTTAGCACTAATGATTGGTATGTTTATTCACGCATTTATAGAAGGAATTCCACTTGCCAACGAAACCAATATTTTTTCGCCCTATTTAATGGGGATTTTGGTGCACAACTTACCGATTTCGTTTATTTTAGGGGCTTTTTTGGTTCAAAATAAAAAATTCACCTCATCTTCTTGGTTTATTATTGCCCTTTTTGCTTTGGCTTCGCCTTTGGGTGTTTTTTTAGGTAAATATTTTGATGAAAACTTGAAAACTTACTTCCTTGCGATTGTAGGTGGAATATTCCTGCACATTTCCTCGGTTATCATTTTCGAGAGCAATAAAAATCACAATATCAACTGGATCAAGATTGGATTGGTAGTTTTGGGAGTTGCTATGGCGATGCTGATGCATCAGTTTCACGCCCATTAAACAAAAAAAAACTCCGAAAATATCGGAGTTTTTTTTTAAAACTAATGATTACTAAAAGTTTTACTTAAATGAATATAATGAAAATCAATTTCTTTTCCCCGACCCTAAAGGGAGGAAATTGATTTTCTTCGCACCCTTTAGGGTTGGGGAAAACGAAGAAAATTAATTTCCGATTATTCTATACTTTATGCAATCATCTAAAATAATTTCTACTTCTAAAACTTCCAACCTAAAGTTAGCGATACCAAATTCGTTGAATTTTTTACAGTAGATACCACAGAGTTTGCAGAAGTAACATCGAAGTTCGCAGAATAATAACCTGTTGTATATCCGGAACCTGCGTTCACTACGCTTCCATAAAGGAAAGGATTGCTGTATTCCGAATTTTGATTTTGGAAAGCCAAATCGATATACATTGATTTGAAATCATATCCTAAACCTGCTCCTACCGTATTTCTTTTGCCTAAAATCAAGTTGCTGTAGCTGTTGTTTCCTACACTTCCGTTTGCATTATAAGAAGATAAACTTACCGCATCGAAAGGATTGCTTGCATGGGAAAAACCTCCTCTCAAACGGAAGGCTTTTATTCTGTACTCCGCTCCTACTTTAACTTCAGAAACTGCTCTACTGTTATCTGCAAAAAATGCGTTCAACTCTGTTTCTGCAGGTCCTTCTACTTTATATTTCGGTTTTGTAAGTCCAATTCCGTAATCAATATTTAACGCAAAATTTTTGTTGGGTACAAATGCTGCGCTTAAAGTTGCTTTCAAAGGAGATCTGAACGTTCTGTTTTCTGTAAAATTATCGTAAGAAATATAGCCGGAATTATCTACATAATGATCGGTATAAACTCTCTCAATTCCCCACCAAGTCGGTGTTTCGAGTGCTGCACCCAATCTAAATTGGTTATTCACCTTTCCAATAACTCCCAAACTTGCAGAAAAACCACTTCCCTGCTCTGAAAAAGGAGTGTATTGCTTTCTGTAAGTATCGGTAGAATTATCTAAATCCAGATGAAATTTCGCAGAGTCGTATTGCTCCAAATTTGTGGTGTGAAAATTCAAACCTGCTCCAAAATAAATGGCATTAGCATAATTTGCACCAATACCAATTCCCATTTTGCTGTGGCTTCCGGTTCTGTCGTAAGCGTGTCCTGCATAAGTTAAATTACCGTTTAGAAGGTTTCCATTATTGTCTTCCAATTGTTTTTGGATGACAATATTTTTGTTTCCTGCGGTTTCTATATAATTATCTAAATTTCTATTGCTGTAATTAACTCCTAGGTTAACAAATTTCCACTGACTTTCTGTTAAAAGCTGAAAAGAAGCGGTACCGTTAAAATTGGCTACATCTACATTTCTTTTGCTGTAATCTATAGAACTACCTCCTAATGAAGAATTGTTATTATAGCTTTGAAAGCCTAAAGTCCCACCAATATTGCTAGAAATAGCTACACCCAAACCTGCAGGATTATTGAGCAAAGCAGTTGCATCACCTCCCAAAGCTCCCGTAGAACCTGACATTGCATTAAATTTTGCTGAACCGTTTGCCAAAGTGTTTGAATAAACATCGATGGAATTTCTTAATGTAGATACATCCTGAGCCTGTGCAAAAAAGGCTGCTGAAATGCTTAAAACAACTAAAGATTTTTTTATCATTTTCTAAAATAAATGTTATTAATTATCTGAAACCTCCTGATCTTGTACTTCCACTGGAAGAACTTCCTGATCTGAATCCTCCACCTGATGAGCCTGAAGAACTGGAACCACCGTTATTAAATCCACCGGAACGGAAACCACCATCATTCGATCTTGCAGGCGGAGTGTATCTTGGTGTATTGTCATAAGTTGGTTGCTGCCTTGTTGGCTGTTGTCTTGGCGGATTGTATCTTGGTGTTTGATCTTGTTGTGAATCTATATTTCTGTTTTGTGGTGTTCTGAATCTTGGGGAATCAGAAGAACTTCTTACCGGCTGATTATCCTGCAATGTTCTAGTATTAGGATTTCTAAAACCGTTATTTTGGGAATTTCTATTCATATTTTGGTTTGCACTTCTAAATCCATTACTATTGGCTTGTTTCAACTGTCCACCTTGATAAGAATTATAAAATCTTCCATTTGCTCCACTTCTTTGTGTAGGATACATTGGAGCGTAACCATAATAATAAGGATTGTTGTAATAACCTCCATAATATGGATAATAACTTCCATAATACCCCCAATAAGGGCTGTAATAAGGGCTATATCCAAAATAATATGGATTATAACCGTAATAATATGGATAATTGTAATAACTCCAAGGCGAATAACCCCATCCAAAAGAGAAGCTCATACCGAATCCGGATCCCCAATACGGACTGTAATATCCCCAAGGAGACCCCCATCCATAATAGTTATTATTATAATAATTGGTTTCAGAACCTGCATAAGCTCCCCAATCGGAACTTTGCGAATCTTTGTCCCAATATTTGCTGTTTTTTTGCCAATCTCGGGAACGCACATCTTCTATGTAGGTTGAATCATTATAATTGTAGTCCTGTCCAACCTGATTTCCTTGGTAAACAACACCTTCCGGAAGAGTATCTTTATTCGGGTCGTAATACACACCGTCTGTTTCGCTGTATCCTCCCATTTGAGTTCCACAGGAAATAAGAACCAAAGCTCCGGAAACCGCTAAAACCGCTTTGGATTTTAGGATTTCTAAAATGTTTGATTGTATAATTTTTTTCATGATAATGAGAAAAGTTTAATTTAATTTATATTTGCATATTATACTAAAATTATACCAATTTTGCAGTATAAAATACAGAGTAAAAATAGGCTTTTTACTTTAGATAACAAAGGATTTGAAAAGTTAAAAACAATTTATAAAAAATGGCAAAACTTACTTCAAGAGAAGAAGATTACAGTAAATGGTACAACGAGCTTGTTGTAAAGGCAGATTTAGCAGAGAATTCCGGAGTTCGCGGCTGTATGGTGATCAAGCCTTACGGATTTGCGATTTGGGAAAAAATGCGCGATCAGCTGGACAAAATGTTTAAAGAAACAGGACATCAAAACGCTTATTTCCCACTTTTTGTTCCGAAAAGCCTTTTTGAAGCAGAAGAAAAAAACGCAGAAGGTTTTGCTAAAGAATGCGCTGTAGTAACACATTACAGACTAAAAACTGATCCAGATAATCCACATAAATTAATTGTAGATCCAGATGCGAAATTGGAGGAAGAGCTTATCGTGCGTCCAACTTCCGAAGCCATTATTTGGAACACCTATAAAAACTGGATTCAAAGTTACCGTGATTTGCCGATTTTGATTAATCAATGGGCGAATGTTGTTCGTTGGGAAATGAGAACGCGACTTTTTTTAAGAACTGCGGAATTTCTTTGGCAGGAAGGTCATACTGCACACGCAACAAAAGCAGAAGCCATCGAAGAAACTGAAAAAATGTTGGAAGTTTACGCAGAATTTGCCGAAGAATTCATGGCAATGCCTGTAATAAAAGGAATAAAAACCGCTTCTGAAAGATTTGCCGGTGCCGAAGAAACCTATTGTATTGAAGCAATGATGCAGGATGGAAAAGCGCTTCAAGCCGGAACTTCGCACTTTTTAGGACAAAATTTCGCAAAAGCTTTTGATGTAAAATTTACCAATAACGAAGGGAAGATAGAACACGCTTGGGCAACTTCTTGGGGCGTTTCCACGAGATTGATGGGAGCTTTGATCATGGCGCATTCCGATGATTTTGGATTGGTTTTACCTCCGACTTTGGCTCCAATTCAGGTGGTGATCGTTCCAATTTTTAAAGGAGAAGAACAGTTGAAGCAAATTGATGAAGTTGCTTTTGAACTTCAAAATAAATTAAGGGCAAAAGGAATTTCCGTAAAATACGATAACGACGATAAAAATAAGCCGGGCTGGAAATTCGCAGAGTACGAGCTGAAAGGCGTTCCTGTAAGAATCGCAATGGGAGCAAGAGATTTGGAAAACAAAACCGTTGAAATCGCGAGAAGGGATAATTTAACCAAAGAAGTAAAACCTCTTGAAAATATTGATATATATATAGAGGAGTTGCTTCAAACAATTCAGAAAGACATTTACGCAAAGGCACTTAATTTCCGTGAAGAAAACATTACCGAAGTAAATTCCTACGATGAATTCAAAAAAGTTCTGGAAGAAAAAGGTGGATTTATCGCTGCGCATTGGGACGGAACCGCTGAAGAGGAAGAACAAATTAAAGAAGAAACAAAAGCAACCATCAGATGTATTCCACTCAATAATAATTTGGAAGATGGCGTTTCATTAATTTCTGGAAAACCGTCTAAACAAAGGGTAATTTTCGCAAAATCTTACTAAAAATTATGCGAATCTTATTAATTTTTATATAATTTTTTACAAAATTTACATATTTTTTAGCAATTTGGAATTAGAATTGCTACCTTTGGTTCACATTAACTTAAAAATTAAACTATTATGTCATTAAACGTGATTGATCTTATCAAAGGACAACTAGGTCCTGCGTTGGTTTCTCAAGCTGCTTCTCAACTAGGAGAAAGCGAATCTGGTGTTTCAAAAGCAATCAGCGGATTACTTCCTGCTGTAGTAGGTGGTCTTGCAAACAATGCAGACAAACCAGGTGTTCTTGATGCAATTACTGGTGCTGCTTCTAGCGGTCTTCTTGGTAATTTATTAGGAGGTTCTTCTAATAATTCTTTGATTTCTACAGTATTATCTGCAATTTTCGGAGATAAAGTAGGTGGATTGGTAAACGCAATTTCCGGTTTCTCAGGTGTTAGCAACTCTTCTACTAATTCTCTTTTGAATATGGTTACGGGTGCTGCTCTAGGTTCAGTTGGAAAATACGCTGCTGATAACAACCTTGGTGCTTCAGGAATTTCTTCACTTTTAGGAGATCAAAAAGGTATTGTTTCTACATTGCTTCCTGCAGGTCTTTCTTTAGGATCTTTAGGCCTTGGTAATTTGTTCGGAGGAACTGACGCTCCAAAAGTAAACGTAGATACTGAAAAAGTAAGAGTTTCTTCTTACGATGCTCCAAAAGTTGAAGTAAACAGAGGCGGTTCTACACACGTAAATGTTGACAGAGATGACAACAACGGTGGTGGTGGATCTATCTGGAAATGGTTGTTACCATTATTGCTTCTTTTATTGGCAGGTTGGTTCCTATGGAAGCAGTGCAATAAAAAAGACGCAGATACTACTACAACTACTACCGATTCTACTGCTGTAGTTTCTGAAACTGATACTGCTGCAACAGCTGTAACAGGAGATTCAACTGCTGTTGTAACTACAACTAAAGAATCTACTACAGTTACACTTCCTGGTGGAAAAACTTTGAACGCTTACAAAGGCGGTATCGAAGATCAGGTGGTAGCTTTCTTGAACTCTGATGAGTACAAAAATGCTGACGAAGCTGCTTTGAAAACAAAATGGTTCAACTTCGATAACTTAAACTTCGAGTTTGGAACAACTACTTTAACTCCAGAGTCTAAAGTTCAGTTGGAAAACCTAAAAGCAATCCTTGCTGCTTATCCAGATGCTAAAGTAAAAATTGGAGCTTACACAGATAAGAAAGGTGACGATAAAGGTAACAAAGCTTTATCTCAAAAAAGAGCTGATGCTGTAAAAGCTGCTTTAGGTTCTGCACAAGTTACAGGAGCTGAAGGTTACGGTGAAGAATTTGCAACTGTTGCTGAAACTGCTTCTGATAAAGAAAGAGAAGCTGACAGAAAAACTTCTATCAGATTTACAAAATAATCTAAAGGTTATAAAATAAATGAAACCGTCCAATTTTGGGCGGTTTTTTTTTGTTTAAAATTAGAAATCAATCTTACTTATTCCGAAGAATAAAACGTGTTTTTGGCTCGTGCGGAGCGCGACACAATGTTAACCTCTTGCGACTTGTCGCTAGAGGATTTCTAAAACTGCTGAAGTTCAAAGTAAACAAAACTATCAAAATAAAAAAATAAGATTTCCCAAATAAAATTTGTTAGATTAATCTAACATTTATATTTTTGCAAAATGAATTTTTAGTTTTTCTAAAAAAACTCTGCAATTTAAACAATGAGAAAACCTTGGCAACGCGAAAAGCACAGCAATTCCTTACCCGAAGTATTTTCTTCTATAAATATTCCTAAAGACGGAAATTTTTGGAGAAAACTCTTCGCATTCGCAGGTCCTGGATTAATGGTTGCAGTTGGATACATGGATCCCGGAAATTGGGCAACAGATATTGCAGGAGGTGCACAATTTGGCTATACTTTACTTTCAGTGGTTCTCATTTCTAATATTTTTGCGATGATTTTGCAGCATTTATCCATAAAACTAGGGGTTGTTGCAGAACGAGATTTAGCACAGGCTTGTCGCGACCATTTTTCACCAAAAGTGAATTTTGTTTTATGGTTTTTTTGTGAAATCGCTATCGCTGCGTGTGATTTAGCTGAAGTTATCGGTTCGGCAATTGCTTTAAATTTATTGTTTGGAATTCCATTAATTTGGGGAATTGTCATCACGATTATTGATGTTTTATTGATTTTACTACTCCAATCTCGCGGCTTTCGCTGGCTTGAAGCAGTTGTTGCGGTCTTAATTTTAACAATTTTAGGATGTTTTGCTTACGAAATCATTTTAAGCAAACCCGAAATCGCGCCAATTTTACACGGACTTTTACCACAGAAAGAAATCATCACTAATCCATCAATGCTTTACATCGCGATTGGAATTTTAGGTGCAACCGTGATGCCGCATAATTTGTACTTACATTCAAGCATCGTTCAAACCAGAAATTACGAAAGAAACGAATCCGGAAAACGCGAAGCCATCAAATTTGCCACCATCGACAGCACCGCATCACTTTTCATCGCTTTTTTTATCAATGCCTCCATTTTAATCGTGGCTGCAGCCACTTTTCACACATCGGGCTACAAAGATGTTGCTGATATTCACGATGCCTACAAAATGTTGGCTCCGATTTTAGGAACAAGTTTAGCCAGTATTTTCTTCGCCATCGCACTTTTAGCATCCGGACAAAACTCTACATTAACAGGAACAATCGCTGGACAAATTGTAATGGAAGGATTCCTCAACATTCGCCTAAAACCTTGGTTAAGAAGACTCATCACAAGATTAATTGCTGTAATTCCAGCCATCATTATCACCCTAATTTACGGAGAAAGAGGAACAACAGATTTATTGGTTTTAAGTCAGGTAATCCTCTCGATGCAGTTGAGTTTTGCAGTCGTTCCGCTCGTAATGTTCACCAGCGACAAACTAAAAATGGGCAAATTCGTAAATAAACCAATATTAAAAATTTCGGCTTGGATAATTTCTGCCATTATTATAGTTTTGAATCTTTACCTTTTGATTGAAACATTCTTTTAGATTAAGGCGAAAATGCACTTCAAAAAACTACTTTATAATTTTTATCACAAAAGCAAACTTTACAATTATTCAATTTTAAAAGTTGACAAGCTTTGACAAGGACACAAAAGTTTTGAAAATCAAAGATTTTCATCATCAATACAATAATAAGAACAGCGGATCGCAAAACTTCCAGCATCCATCACCCATCTTCCAGCCCAAAATCCTGCCCTTTTGTCCAAAAAAATCATTTGGCAAAAATTTTGAAAAATAGAAAGTATAAAAATTAAAATTATGTCAGAAAATCACGATAAATACGATGAAATATTGGATAATCAGGAAGATTTGAATACAAATATTGAAGGAGAAACTACTGAAAATGTGACAGAGCAACCTTCTGTGGAAGAACTTTTGGCAGAGGAAAAAGACCGTTACATTCGTCTTTACGCCGAGTTCGATAACTTCAAAAAAAGGACTGCGAAAGAAAAAATGGAGTTTTTCCAATACGCCAATCAGGATATGATGATTTCAATGTTGGGCGTTCTTGATGATTTTGAAAGAGCCTTAAAAAACATCGCAGAACACGGTAACGAAGCAGATTTACAAGGCGTTGAACTGATTTATCAAAAATTTAAAAGCAAATTATACGAAAAAGGGCTAAAAGTTATCGAGGTAAAAGCCGGCGATGATTTTGATGTTAATTTTCACGAAGCCATCACTCAAATTCCTGCGCCATCAGAAGATTTGAAAGGCAAAATTGTAGATGTTATCGAAACTGGTTACACATTGAACGACAGGGTGATTCGTTTTGCAAAAGTGGTTACAGGAAACTAAAAAATAAATGATAATCGATAATTGATAAGCGATTTTTCGCTTTCTTTATCATCTATCATTCATCATTTATCAATTATGACAATGACTAAACGAGATTATTACGAGGTTTTGGAAGTTTCCAAAACCGCATCGGGAGAAGAAATAAAAAAAGCCTACCGAAAAATGGCGATAAAATATCATCCCGATAAAAATCCGGGAGATACGGTTGCCGAAGAAAAATTCAAAGAAGCAGCAGAAGCTTACGAAGTTTTGAGCGACGGCAACAAACGTGCTCGTTACGACCAGTTCGGACACGCCGGACTTGGCGGAAACGGAGGATTTGGCGGCGGTTTCGGCGGTGGCGGAATGAACATGGAAGATATTTTTGCGCAATTTGGAGATATTTTCGGTGGACACTTTGGCGGCGGCGGTTTTGGCGGATTTGGCGGTGGAAGACAGCAGGTTCGCGGTTCCAATTTGAGGGTGAGAATCAAACTCAACCTTGAAGAAATGGTGAACGGAACGCAGAAAACCATCAAAGTCAAAAAAATGAAATTGGCGGCAGGTGTTACTTCAAAAACCTGTACTACGTGTAACGGAAGCGGTGCGCAAATTAAAGTGATGAACACGATGTTCGGGCAAATGCAAACCCAAACCACGTGTGGAACTTGTCAAGGTTTAGGAAAAATTGCAGATAAAATTCCAGCGGGAGCGAATGAACACGGACTCGTAAAAACAGACGAGGAAGTAACCATCAATATTCCAGCCGGAGCGAGGGACGGAATTCAGTTGAATGTTCGTGGAAAAGGTAACGATGCGCCTTTTGGTGGAACTCCGGGAGATTTGTTTGTGGTAGTGGAGGAAGAAGAAGATAAGAGCATTAAACGTGAAGGCGACAATCTCCATCAGGAATTATACATTTCCTTTGCTGAAGCAGCTTTGGGAACACAAAAAGAAATTTCTACCGTTGGCGGAAAAGTAAAAATAAAAGTGGACGCAGGAACGCAATCCGGAAAAATATTGAGACTGGCTGGAAAAGGACTTCCAAGTCTCGACAGTTACGGAAAAGGAGATATGTTCGTCCACATCAATGTTTGGACGCCACAAAATTTGACTTCGGAACAAAAAGAGTTTTTTGAGAAACAACTTTCTGATGGCAACATGGTGGCGGAACCTTCCGGAAAAGAAAAAACATTCTTCGATAAAGTGAAGGATTTATTCAGTTAGTAAAATTTAAAATTAGTAGAAGAGAGGCTTTTTTGAGGTCTCTTTTTTTGTTGAATTTATAGCTGCTAAAGGTTTTTTGCCACGCAATCAGAGATTCGACGAAGTGAAGCACGAATTTACATTTTTCTTTTATTCAATTTACTATGATTTTCCTCAAGCGACAAACCGCATGAGGAAAACGATGTGGTGAGCTCCGCACGCTTGGAAAGTTTCATAAAATTGGCTAAAATAAAATTTTATTACTATAAAAATGAGCATTAAATCAAAAATCTTATTCCATTAGTAATCTTTTCTATCGGATAGCAAAGTTCAACCTTATTCCATTAGCAGATAAATTGATTTTTACAGTAAAGGAATAAGGTTTTTATGGTTTTTTATTTAGAGTTTTACTAGTGGAATAAGGTTTTTTATTGGACAAATATTTCAAAAGATAAAAAAACAAAAGAATTTCACTGAGCGAAAGGTTCTCATGCTTTTTTACAAGGAAAATTTTCTCAACTAAAATGATATATCTCAATTTCACTATTTTTGGAATAGATTTTACTACAACTGAAGTGTGAAAAAATACATTTTACAATATCATTTTTGGGTGATAGGACTTCTCGGGATGATCCTAACTTCATGCAATACAAAACACAGAATTTGGGTAGGATCAGAACATCAGCAGAAAATATTTAACCAAAAATACGGTGAACACAAAAAACAGAAAATGGATATTTTTCTCCCAGCAAAATATGCACAAGATTCACCAGTCGTAATGATTGTTCACGGTGGCGCATGGAAATACGGTCGAAAGGAACACATGATTATGATTCAAAAGTATCTTTTCAAACATAATATTCCTACCGTAAATATTAACTATAGATTGGTTTCAAAAAAGAAGAAAATCACTTATCAGGAACAGCTTGATGATATTGGTTTGGCCATTGAAGAATTCAACAAAATTGCGCCGAAAGCCAAACTCTTGCCCAACAACTATATTTTATTGGGAGAAAGTGCGGGTGCGCATATTTCTTTGCTTTATGGCTACAAAAATCCGGAACAGGTAAAAAAACTGATTTCTCTAAGCGGACCAACCGATTTTTTCACTGATAATTATACAAAATCTCTTTATTCCAAATACAGTTCACCAACGATTCAAACAGTAGTTGGAGAAAAATTTGACCGAAAAAATTTATCAGAAAAATTTAAGGAAGCAAGCCCGATTGCGAATGTTTCAAATGTTCCTACTCTGCTTTTTCAGGGCGATACCGATTTTTTGGTGGATAAAAATCAAGGATTAAAACTCGATTCCGTTCTCTCTGAAAAAAATGTTCCGCATCAATTAATTTTCATGAAAAAAACTGGTCATACTCCCAGATTTTTCAGCAAATATAAGCGTGACAGCATTATTTTACCAGAAATTTTAAACTGGATAAAAAGCTGACAAAAAAAGCCCATCATATTCGATAGGCTTTTATTCATTTTATTTTTCGAGGTTTAATGTCTGTCTTTATGTTTGCTAAAGAAAAATTTAAAGATAACCGGAAGTGTTGTAACCGCCACTATTACAATAATAATCATTTCCAAATGCGATTTCAGGTCAACATCGAATTGAGTTTTGAAAAGTTCATTCAGATAATGTCCTGCAAAAATTAGGGAAAAAGCCCATAATAAACCACCAATAATATTATCGCGCAAAAACTCCTTTTTGTCCATATTTACAATTCCCGCAACAATGGGCATGAATGTACGCACAATTGGGAGAAACCTCGCCATAATTACTGCTAAAGCACCATGTTGTTCGAAAAAATCGTGAGCTTGGTGAAGATATTTTTTCTTAAAAAAGAAAGAATCTTCTCTGTTGTAAAGCGCAGGTCCGGTTTTTTTTCCAAACCAATATCCTACCTGATTTCCGATGATTGCAGCAGCTGCAACGCACAAAGAAAGAATGGTGGTATCCAGCAAATCGCTTCCTGTAGCACCAAAAGTATTGGCTACCAATTCCTGCGCATAAATTCCGGATACAAAGAGAAGAGAATCGCCGGGAAGAAAAAAACCAACGAAAAGACCTGTTTCTGCAAAAACGATGAAAAGAATTAACCAAAAACCTCCAAGTTTGATATAAAATTCAGGATTCAGAAGATCCTTCCAACTTTCAAAATGCTCCATAAATATTGATATGGCACAAAAATAAGGTAATTAAGTTTTGATTAAAAATTATTAAGATTATTTAACATTGTTTATTTCGCATTTTTCTGCAGCACCGAAATCCGCTCATCTTTTCCGATATGTTTCCAACCTGGAGCATTGAAAATATACATCATTTTTGACTTGAAATCAGGTGCATTTTTCACATCTTTTGTCATTTTCCCAAATTCATCAAAAACAATATTGAAAACATTGTAACTGTGGTCGTTGGTTAAAATTCCATACTCGTGTTTTATCGATTTTTCAGATTGATAAGTGCCAAAAAGATGATCCCAAATCATCAGAATTCCGCCATAATTTTTGTCGAGTTCTTCAATTTGTCGTGAATGATGAACGCGGTGATTGCTTGGTGAATTGAAAATTTTATCGAACCAACCCAACTTTCCAATCGCATCTGTGTGAGGCCAAAACTGAAAAATAAGATTGAACTGATGCATCATCGAAATCATCAACGGATGAAAACCAATGATAATAAACGGAATGTACCAAATATCGCGGTAAATAATCTCGAACCAACCTTGTCTCAACGCAATCGCAAAACTCAAATGTTTCGCAGAATGATGATTCACGTGTCCCGTCCAAAATAATCGAATTTTATGACTCAAACGGTGGTGCCAATAAAAACCAAAATCTTGAACAATCAAAACCAAAAGCCATAACCACCAATGTTCTAAATTCCATTGTAATGATACTAAATTCGAGAGTTCACCAACACCAAAAGCATCCGTTAACCTAAAATTATTGTAAATCCAAAAGAAATAGGAAAGTGAAATGGCTTTCATTCCAAAATCAAGCAAAACTGCGCCTAAACCAAGACCAATACTGGAAAGTTCGTCTTTTACGAGTTTTTTGGTAAACAGTTTTTGTGGAATTTGATAGAGAAAAGTTTCGCCCAAAATCAATAAAATAAATCCGGGAATGAAATACGTCACCGGATCTGTAAAATCCAACGGACTAAACAATCCGAGGTTATTGAAAAATTGAGTTATTTGATCTTTCATTGCATTTCAAAAATAGAGAATTTGCCACGAATGCACGAATTTTTTATTGCGAAGACAGACAAAATTCATTTTAAAAAATCTGCAAAATCTGCGGGAATTGCTTTAACGCAAAGACAGACAAAGTTTTTTTTAATTCTTTGAAAAAAATAAGATATACAAAGGAACATCAAAGATGTTCTGCAAGGCAATACTAAGGAAAAGTTTAAAAAAAATTATATAGAGGTCATAACTTAACTTCATACTTAATAATCCCTATAAACATAGGGTTTGTCATTCCGTAGGAATCTAAATAATCTTTTTAGAGATGCTTTCAGCATGACAAATTTTGCGTATATCTTTGTATTTGCTTGATAATCAATGTTAAAATATCATTATCGTATGTAATTAACTAATGACCTCAAAAATTATATTTGTAAAATCTGTTTTGCACCAATTGCAACTTGCATCAACTTTGCACCAAACTTAAAACTCCAAATCATCCGAAACCGAAGTTCCATCCGCCATCAAAAATGCTTTCAAAAACGGTGTTAAATTTCCGTTCATCACACCTTCAACGTCGGAAGTTTCATAACCAGAGCGAACGTCTTTTACCAATTTATAAGGATGCATCACGTAATTTCGGATTTGGCTGCCCCATTCTATTTTCATTTTTCCAGCTTCAATTTCGTTACGGGCTTTCATTCGTTCTTCCAATTCCATTTCGTACAATCTGGAACGTAGCAACTGCATTGCTTTTTCCTTATTTTGAAGTTGGGAACGGCTTTCGGAGTTTTCAATAATAATTCCTGTGGGTGCGTGACGAAGACGAACTGCGGTTTCAACTTTATTGACGTTTTGTCCGCCGGCTCCGGAACTTCGCATCGTTTCAAAGGAAATATCTGCCGGATTGATGTTAATTTCAATCGTGTCATCAACCAAAGGATACACATAAACCGAAACAAAACTTGTATGACGTTTCGCATTACTGTCGAAAGGAGAAATTCTCACCAACCGATGAACACCGTTTTCACCGCGCAAATATCCGAACGCAAATTCACCTTCAATTTCCAAAGTCACGGTTTTCACTCCCGCAACATCCCCTTCCTGAAAATTCAGCTCTCGGATTTTGTAGCCTTGTTTTTCCGCCCACATCTTATACATTCTCATCAACATTGACGCCCAATCACAAGACTCTGTTCCTCCTGCTCCTGCAGTTATTTGTAAAACCGCCGAAAGTTCATCGCCTTCGTTGGAAAGCATATTTTTGAATTCCAGATTTTCAATTTTTTCCACCAATTGCGGAAACTGCTCTTCCAATTCTTTTTCAGAATCGGCGTCTTCTTTGGCGAATTCCATTAAAACCTGCAAATCTTCAAACTGAGTGTTGATTTCTCCATAATCATTCACCCATTTTTTCTTGGAACGGAGTTGTTTCAGAAAGGTTTCGGCTTCCTTTGCGTTGTTCCAAAATTCGGGTGCTGCGGTTTTTTCATCATCGTTGGAAATTTCAATTTTCTTCTTTTCAATCTGAAGAAACTTGTGCAAATCCTCAATTCTGGTTTTTATATCTTTAAATTGTTCGGCTTGAATCATTTTGCAAAAATAATGAAATTTGAAAATGTGGTTACGTAAATTAAGAAATCAATTTTAGTAAAATCAATATCATTAACAATAAAAAGATTAGAAGCATAGACACTTTCAATTCCAAATTCAAACTTCAAAATTTACCCAACATTTAAAAAATCACTAAAATGTCTTTATATACTTTAGTTTTAGTAATTCATATTACTTTTTACATCCGCCCAAAAATCTTAACTTTGTAAAAATTAAGAAATCTATAAAAATTAAGATATGTCAAAAGCTATTTCACAAGTTCCATACGCTATTAATGAACCCGTAAGAAGTTATGAACCTGGTTCTGCCGATGTAAAATCCCTAATTTCTACCTATAAAAAAATGTGGAAGGAAAAAGTGGAAATCCCAATGTATATCGGTGGTAAAGAAGTAAAAACTAAAAACAAAACCCGAATAGAATCTCCACAGGATCACCAACATGACCTCGGTTTTTATTATCAAGGTGATATGAGCCACGTTGATGCAGCTATTGAAGCAGCATTGGCTGCAAAAAAACAATGGAACGCTTTAGGATGGGAACAAAGAGCTTCCATTTTCCTGAAAGCTGCAGATTTATTGGCAGGTCCTTACAGAGACAAACTGAACGCTGCAACCATGATTGGACAAGGAAAAAACGTAATGCAGGCCGAAATAGATTCCGCTTGTGAGTTTATAGATTTCCTACGTTTCAATGTGGAATTTATGACAGAAATGTATGCGGAACAGCCTGTTTCGAGCGAAGGAATTTGGAACAGGGCAGAATATCGTCCATTGGAAGGGTTTTGCTTTGCCGTAACTCCATTTAATTTTACCGCAATTGCCGGAAATTTGCCAAGTTGTATGGCGATGATGGGAAATGTTGTCGTTTGGAAACCTTCTCATTCTCAAGTATATTCTGCGCAAGTAATCATGGAAATTTTCAAAGAAGCAGGACTTCCTGATGGTGTGATTAACTTAATTTATACACCTGGAGCAAAAACTGCGGAAAAAGTGCTTTCTCATCCAGATTTTGCAGGACTTCATTTTACAGGTTCTACTTCCGTTTTCCAAGGAATGTGGAAAATGATTGGCGACAACATCCACAAATACAAAACTTACCCAAGAATTGTAGGCGAAACCGGCGGAAAAGACTTCGTGATGGTTCATCCAAGTGCAGATGCAGCTGCTGTTGCCACTGCTTTGGTGAGAGGAGCTTTTGAATATCAAGGACAAAAATGTTCAGCTGCTTCTAGAGCTTATGTTCCAAAATCTTTGTGGAAAGACGTTCAAAAAATTATGGGCGACCAGTTGAAATCCATCAAAATGGGTTCTCCGGAAGATCCTTCCAACTTTGTGAATGCCGTGATTCATCAAGCTTCTTTCGATAAATGTAAATCTTACATTGAAGCTGCAAAAAAAGCAAAAGATGCCAAAGTAATTTTCGGTGGGAAATGTGATGATAAAAAAGGATGGTTTGTAGAACCTACGGTAATTGAAACTTCAAATCCTCAATATTCATCGATGTGTGAAGAGATTTTCGGTCCAATTTTGACGATTTACGTTTACGAAGACAAAAAATGGGCAGAAACTTTGAAATTGGTTGATGAAACTTCGCCTTATTCTTTAACAGGTTCTATCTTCGCGAAAAACCGTTACGCAATTGACGAAGCTTATCACGCTTTGGAAAATGCAGCAGGAAACTTCTACATCAACGACAAACCAACTGGAGCAGTTGTAGGACAACAACCTTTCGGTGGAGCGAGAGCTTCTGGAACCAACGACAAAGCAGGTTCTAAAATGAATTTATTGCGTTGGGTTTCTGTGCGTTCTATTAAAGAAACATTTGTGAGCCCGAAGGATTATAAGTATCCGTTTTTGGGGTAAAAAGTCCGAAGTTTGAAGTCCGAAGATTACAAAATTATGTATAAATCCGTAGAAGAAATTCTGCGGATTTTTTTTGCTGAATGTAATATTGTAGTATTTTCAAGAAAATTCTCTATTTTTTTTAACCTTTCTAACTTTCATCTCTCTAAAAAAATAGTAACTAAAATGAAACCCTTAATGACAAAGCAAATTTCTATTTTCTTAATGCTTGTTTTTGCACTTTTTTCATGTTCAAGAAATGATGAGGTAACAAATACAACTCCATTAAATCCAACTTCTGAGGCTTCAATGACACAAAATTCTTTCTCTTCTGCAAATGATGGAAATCTTGGCTATTGGCTTTACATACCAAAAAATCCGACTGCAAATATGCCTTTAATTATCTATCTTCACGGTGGAAGCGGCAGAGGAAGCGATTTGGCTTTGGTTGTTGGTGGAAGTCTTCCAAAATTTATTTATGACAAAACGATTGCTGATATTCCTGCTTATGTTTTGATGCCACAATGTCCCGCAAATAAAACTTGGGAGCAAATTGCAGTATCCCTTAATCAAATGATTGATAATGTGGTGGCTGCCAAAAATATTAACATCAAAAAAATCAGTCTTACTGGCCACAGTTTGGGCGGAAGTGGAACGTGGAGTTTGGGAGCAACTTACAGTTCCAAATTTAGTTGTATTGCACCTTTGAGCGGAAGCGTGACGGTTTCCAACTCTGCAAATTATGTAAATATTCCTGTTTGGGCAGTTGTTGGTTCAGCGGACACTATTGTAAGTCCTACAAGCAGCACCACTATTGTTACTATGATAAATAATTTGGGTGGAAATGCTCAATTAAAAATTTATACTGGAGCAACACATTTCGACGTTCCCGAATTAGCTTATAAAGATACCTCCGTTAATATATTGAACTGGATGATTAACCAAACGAAACCTTAATCTAAAAAAACAAATCCGTAGAAGAAATTCTGCGGATTTTCTTTTAACTAACACGCTTTCGTTAGATGTTAAATTTTCAAAATAATGTTGTTTTCAGAAAATTTTGCATAACATTTGATAATCAATTGCCGTTATCAAAAAACATTATAAATCTATTATGAAAAAGTTCATTTTGCCTGTTCTTGTAGCAGGTCTTGCCTTAACTTCATGCAAAAAAACTGAAGAAGTGAAAACTAACGATGCTCCTGCAGCCGAAGTTGCTCCCGAAGCTCCAAAAACCGACAGCACCGCAACAGTAGCAAAAGGTGATACTACCGAAACTTCAGTAGATTGGAACGGAACTTACACCGGAAAATTACCTTGCGCATCTTGTCCAGGAATTGAAACAACGCTTACGCTTAATTCAGACAAAACCTACACTTTGGACGAAAATTATCTGGAAGAAAAAGACGGAAAAACTACTGAAAAAGGAACTTTTACGTGGAGCAAAGACGGTTCTTTCATCACTTTGAACAACGGTGAAAAAGAAGGACTGCAGAAAATCTTCAAAGTTGGCGAAGGCAACGTTTGGATGGTTTCTTCACTTGACGATAAAGTAATGAAAGAAGAATATAAATTGACTAAAAAGTAATTTTTAGAAAACATAAAAAAGAGCTGAAAATAGCGATGTTAAATTCAGCAGATTACTTCGCTACGCTCGTAATGACGATATAATCAATAAATCCGCAGAAATTTCTGCGGATTTTTTTATCCCTGAAAGCCAATTTTTGCATGACTCCCGTCACAATAAGGTTTGTTTGAAGATGCACCACATCTGCAAAGTGCCGTAACACCAGATTTTTCGGTGGTTTCGCCATTAAAATTAATGTTGCAATTTCCATGAATGAGAATTGGACCGTTTGGCGTAACGTCCATTTTTAGAGGTTCTATATTTTTTCCTTCTACTACAATATTTTCTGCTGAAACCTCATCCTTTTTTTCAATAGACAATGCTCCGCTTGGACAGTTTTTTACGTGTTGAATAATGGTTTCACTATCGGCATTTTCAGGAACGATCCACGGTTTTTCTCTAGGCTTGAAAACTTCGGGAAGTCCTTTCCAACAATTGGTGGAATGAATGCAAAGCGCTGGTTTCCAAATAATGCTGATCTCGCCGTTGGAATATTTTTTGGTGATGTTTGGAGTTTCCATTTTTTTAAAAAATTTAATGAAATAAATTTAATGAAAATGTTTCAACAAAAAAAAAGGACCTCCACATTTGGAAGTCTTAATATCCAAACCTTCAAGGTTTTAAAAACCTTGAAGGTTTATTTTTATTGAAGAATTATTTTTAGACCTTATAGGTTTCCGAAACCTATAAGGTCTCCTAAAGCCTATTTATCCTCAATTGCAGCCTGCGCAGCAGCCAATCTCGCAATTGGAACTCGGAAAGGAGAACAAGAAACGTAATTCAATCCTAATCTGTGACAGAATTTCACGGATTCTGGATCACCGCCATGTTCACCGCAGATTCCGACTTTCAAAGATTTTTTGATTCCTCTACCCTTTTCCACACCAATTCTAATCAATTCACCAACACCAGTTTGGTCAATGGAAACGAATGGATCTTCTGGCAATAATTTTAAGTCCAAATATTTTGGTAAAAATCCACCGATATCGTCTCTTGAGAAACCGAAAGACATTTGCGTTAAGTCATTCGTTCCAAAACTGAAGAAATCGGCAACCATCGCCATAGAATCGCCTTTCAGTGCGGCTCTTGGAGTTTCAATCATCGTTCCATACATATACGGAATGTTTTTCAAAACTAATTTTTCTAAAACTTCGGTATACACTTTGTCCACGATTTCTTTCTGGTGGCGAAGTTCGTGACGTCCCATTACCACAGGAATCATAATTTCTGGGAAGGCTTTTTTGCCATCTTTTTGCAGTTCACCTGCTGCTTCCAAAATGGCGCGAACCTGCATTTCGGTAATTTCTGGGTAAGAAACACCTAAACGAACACCTCTATGTCCCAACATTGGGTTGTTTTCGTGAAGGGCAAGGATTCTTCTGTTCAAAACGCTCATTCTTACGCCTAATTCTTTCGCCAATTCCTGCAATTTTTCTTTATCGTGAGGAACAAATTCATGTAAAGGTGGATCAAGCAAACGAATCGTCACAGGATTCCCGTGCATTACTTCCAAGGTTGCTTTGATATCTTTTTTAACATATTTGAATAATTCATTCAAAGCGGATTTACGTTCTTTAACGGTGGTGCTCATAATCATTTTTCTGAGTAAGAATAATGGTTTTTCGCTGCCTTCTCCGTAGAACATATGTTCAGTTCTGAACAATCCAATTCCTTCTGCTCCAAAATAATTCGCTTGTTCAGCATCTTTCGGAGTATCTGCATTGGTTCTTACGCCTAAAGTTTTGGCTTTATCCACCAATTTCATTAAAGATTGATAAGATGCGTTTTTATTTAAATCAACGTTAGAAAGTTCTAAAACGCCTTCATAAGCAACACCTTTTGTTCCGTTCAATGTCAACCATTCTCCTTCATGGATTTTTTTGCCGTCTTTTGTTACGAAATATTTTTCTTTTTCGTGAATTTCAATGTCGTTACACCCAACGATACAGCATTTTCCCCAACCTCTCGCAACGAGTGCGGCGTGAGAAGTCATTCCTCCTTTTGTCGTTAAAATTGCTTGAGATTTGTGCATTCCGTCCACATCTTCAGGAGAAGTTTCTTCACGAACCAAGATTACTTTTTCACCTCTCAATCCCCAAAGAACGGCTTCTTCAGATGAGAAAATCACGCGACCAACAGCACCTCCAGGTCCTGCAGGAAGTCCTTTTGCGATAGGTTTGTTTTTCTTTTCTTCTTCAGGATCAATCATTGGTAAAAGAAGTTCTACCAACTGATTTGGACCTACTCTCATTACTGCAGTATCGGCGTCAATTAATTTTTCTTTAAACATATCTGCAGCCATTTTCACAGCGGCAACTCCATTTCTTTTTCCAACTCTGCACTGCAACATAAACAATTTACCTTTCTCGATGGTAAACTCAATATCCTGCATGTCTTTGTAATGTTTTTCTAATTTTTGCTGATATTCATCGAGTTCTTTGTATTGTTTCGGCATAAATTTTTCCAAAGTCAGCAAATCTTTAGAATGGTCGTTTTTGGAAGTTTCATTAATTGGAGCCGGCGTTCTGATTCCCGCAACAACGTCTTCACCTTGAGCGTTTATTAAATATTCTCCATAAAAATGGTCGTCTCCATTTCCAGGATTTCTCGTGAACGCAACACCTGTACAGGAATCTTCGCCCATATTTCCGAAAACCATCGCCTGAACGTTCACGGCAGTTCCCCAATCATCAGGAATTCTTTCAATTCTTCGGTATTCAATGGCGCGTTTTCCGTTCCAAGAAGCGAAAACTGCTCCAACGCCGCCCATCAATTGATCCCAAGGATTTTCCGGGAATTCTACTTTTAGATGTTTTTTGGTTAATTCTTTAAATTCTTTTACTAATTTTTTCAAATCGTCGGCAGAAAGTTCTGTATCCAATTCTACGCCTTTTTTCTTTTTCATTTCCTCCAAACGTTCGTCCATCAGTTTACGGATTCCTTTTCCTTTTGCAGGTTCCATTCCTCCGGCTTTTTCTACAACAACATCGGCATACATCATTACCAATCTTCTGTAAGCATCGTAAGCAAATCTGGCATCACCTGAAACTTCGATTAAACCTTTTACGGTTTCATCATTCAAACCGATATTTAAAACGGTGTCCATCATTCCCGGCATTGATTTTCTTGCTCCTGAACGAACCGACATTAATAAAGGATCTTTTACGTCGCCAAATTTTTTGCCCATCAGTTTTTCAACTTCGGCAAGTGCGTCTTTTATTTGTTTTTCTAAATCTTTAGGATAAGTTCTTTTGTGGTCGTAATAGTACGTACAAACTTCTGTAGTTACCGTAAATCCTGGTGGAACAGGAAGTTTTAAATTTTTATGACCTGCCATTTCCGCAAGATTAGCACCTTTTCCTCCGAGAAGATTTTTCATTGATTCATTTCCATCTGCTTTTCCTCCGCCGAAGGAATAGACATACTTCTCTTTTTTTGCTTTTGTAGCCATTTTATCTTGATTTTTAATTATTTCGTTTCAAAAAACAAGTAAAATTACAGCGAACTGACTATTAATGATGAAACACATTATATGAAATTTGTCAAATCTGATATATGTCAGAAAACAAAAGAGAATGCAACATTTGTCACATTCTCTTTACGATATTTTTTGTATAAAATTAAAATTCAAACAACACACTTCCCCATGTAAAACCACTTCCAAAAGCCGAAAGCAACACCAAATCGCCGCGTTTTACTTTTCCTTGTTCAATAGCCTCAGATAAAGCAATTGGAATTGATGCAGCCGTCGTATTTCCGTATTTTTGGATATTGTTGAACACTTTTTCATCCGGCAACCCAAATTTTTGCTGAACAAACTGCGAAATCCTCAAATTCGCTTGGTGCGGAATAAACATATCCAAATCCTCCACAGTTTTTCCGGCAGATTGTAAGGCTTCCAACATCGTTTCAGGGAATCTAGTTACGGCGTGTTTGAAAACGAAATTTCCGTTCATTATCGGGTAAACTTCTTTATCGGTTACATTTTCAGGCTCCAAACGCATCCTGTCGCTCCAACCAAATTTTGAACCTGGAAACTGCGTACACAATTCATCTGCGTATTTTCCCTCGGAATGCATATTTACGGCTAAAATATCCCCTGCATTTTCGTCAGTAGAAGCCGAAAGTACAATTGCTCCTGCTCCATCACCAAAAATTACGGAAACGCCACGACCTGCATCAGAAAAATCAAGTCCGAAAGAATGAACTTCCGCTCCTACCACCAAAATATTTTTATAGATTCCTGATTTTATAAAAGCATTGGCAACACTCATGGAATATACAAATCCCGAACACTGGTTTCTCACGTCCAAAGCTCCAATGGTATCGCAACCCAACATTTCCTGCAACAAAACACCACTTCCGGGAAAATAATAATCGGGAGAAAGGGTGGCGAAAATGATGTAATCAATATCTTTTGCTGTTAATCCTGCCATTTTTAGAGCTTTTTCAGAAGCTTTTAATCCAAAATAGGCGGTAGTTTCTTCGGAATCGTTGCGGTTTTTGCGGTGACGGCGCTCTTTGATGCCTGTTCTCTCGGTAATCCACTCGTCATTGGTGTTCATTCGGTGCGAAAGATCGTCGTTGGTAACCACATTTTCAGGAACGTAATGACCAATTCCTTTAATAATGCTTTTTATCATCTTGTTTTTATTAATTTTGACAAAGATAAAATTTTTCTGATTTGTTGATATGGTGATTTGCTGATGTGTTGATTTTTGATGAATACACCACAACAAGAAACAGGAAACTCGACACTCTAAACCTTGAACTACTGATATGCCGATAGAAAACCCTTTTAAAAACAGCCATTTCGAATGGGTGGATGTGGAAGCTCCAACTGCGGAAGATTTGAAATTTCTTCATGACCGTTACAATATCAACACCCTTCTTTTGGAAGATACCGTGGATAGAGACCACCTTCCGAAGTTTGAGGAAGTGGACGGCGTAAAGTTTTTTTTGGCAAGGGAAAATACCGATCTGGAACGCAGCAATCTGAATACCATCAGCGACATCAGCACCAAACTGGGGATTTTTATTTTAGATAAATTAATCATTACCGTCCATAGGACAAGAAACCGCAGCATCGCCGAAATAGAAAAGGAATTACAAAATCCTAAAATTGCGGAAGACCTTACCAACGAGCAATTCGCACTCATTCTTGCCCTGAAAGTCATTCGTTCCTATGACGACGAGTGCAAAAATCTGCAGGAAATAATGGACAAACTAGAAAACGAAATTTTTCTAAAAAACACGGCAGACAGCAACCAAATCCGCCGTCTTTACCGCCTAAAAAGAAAATCCGGACTGAATACAAGACTTTTGAATCTTTCCGGAGAGTGGATTGGTGCTTTCAAAACATTGAAACTTGATGAAGTGCAGGTTGCTGATTTACTGGATAAACAAAAAGACGTTATCGCCGATTTCGACCATCTGAATGCGCAAGTTACCAACCTCATTTCGATGTATTTAGCGCTTACCGACCAAAAAGCCAACCAAGTGATGAAGGTTTTAGCGATTTATTCCATGTACTTTTTCCCGATTACCTTTATTGCGGGAATTTATGGGATGAATTTCGACAATATGCCCGAACTTCATCATAAATACGGCTATTTCTTTATTTTAGGATTAATGGGACTTATCGCACTTCTCACCTTTCTTTATGTGAGGAGAAAACGGTGGTAATTTTCTGAAAAATAGTTTTTTTGTTGCAGACTAAACCCGTTCAAAAAAAAGTCTGTAGCTTCTTTGTGACCTTTATTAATTTGAAGAAAAGAAGGAAATAGAAACTCTAATCTAATCGATATACCGCTTTTCAAAATCTGAATTAGAGCTATTGAAATTTAAATAACGGCATTAAATCGAAACCTTGTTCCTTTAGTAACTTTTCTGGAGAAAAGTACGCTCAACCTAATTCCATCATCAAATAACTTATTTTTCATGATAATGGAATAAGGTTTTTTTCATCATTCTCTGCTTGAAATATTCTTAAAAGAATAAGGTTTTTATGCGTAATTTCTGTTTGTATACATCACTCATTCAGGACTTTAATTTGAGAGGAAGTTTTAATATTTCAAATGATTTTTTGTAAATTCATCTATTCTTAAGTATTTTTTTTCTAAATTTGGGTAAACTAAAAAACCATTCTACCTAAAAGTAGAAAAAACTCAAATCAATGACCTCCAAAACAGCAAAATTTTCTTGCTCCGCTTTCATTATTAATACGATGCCGCCTATTTCGTAATCGTTTTTGTGCAAAAAAAATTGCTGAAGGTTCATGTTTTGGTTTTTTAGAAAAAATAAAAAACTAAATACAATAACCATGAACAACGACAAAGTAAACCTGTTGCTTCAGGATAAAATCCTGAACAAAGAATCGCGCGAGCAACTTTTGAAGCTTCACCAAATTATTTCTTCTAAAGAATTTTCGGATATTGTGGATGAACACGGGAACCAATACGTAAATTTCGTGCAGGAAGGAGGCGGAGTTTGGGGAACCGCTTTGGTGGGTTATCTTTATGCATTGGAATCCTTTGGAATTCGTTTTTTACGAATTGCCGGAACCAGCGCGGGAGCCATCAATACAATGTTGATTGCAGCTTTGGGCGACCGTTCCAAAAATAAAAGCAGCATTATAAAAGACATTCTTTTCCAATGGAATTTTGTAGATTTTATGGATGGTAAACCCATCGTTCGGAAGATGATTGGGAAGCTTTTGAAGACTAAAAATTATCTTAAAAAAACTCTTTTTTGGGTTGTAGCGCTTCTTTTTCTCATTATTCTCTTCCCTTTTTTGAATCTTTTTCTGAAAATTTCTTCTTGGTTCTATTTTATCCCGTTTCTACTTTTGGCTTTTTTGGGAATTAGCGCAAAATATTATTACGGGCTTTTTCAAAAAAACAAAATCGGGCTGAACCCCGGAAATGCCTTTGAAAAAAAGTTGAAAGACACTTTGGATGATTTTGGAATAAAAAATGTGGAAGAACTGAACGCTAATTACAACAGAAAAGGAAGAGATTTGAACCTGAATTACAGGCTGGGAAATGCAGCTGAATATTACGAAAACGCACTCCAAAATATCGAGAAAATTTTTCAGGATAAACAAGGTGCGATGGATTTGAACCGGTACAAAAGTTTTATGGAAAACAACAAAAATTCCACGCTCTACAAAGACAATCCTTTCATCCTCCTTCGCTCCGATTACACGATTATTACCACCGATATCAATTCCAAAATAAAGGTAGAATTGCCAAAAATGGCAGACCTTTACTGGACGGAAAAAAATATTTGCGACATCAGTCCGGCAAAATTTGTGCGCGCTTCCATGTCTGTTCCCTACTTTTTTGAACCAATGGTGCAGAAAATTGACCGCAGCGAGCAATCCATCATCAATGCATGGAAGTTCTGGCTGAATACAGAACCGAAAAACGTTTTCGATGAAGCCGTTTTTATCGATGGCGGAAGTATTTCCAACTTTCCTATCGATATTTTTCATGAGCAGGATATTTTTTACCCAAGACTTCCGGTTTTTGGCGTTCGACTTACCGACAGCTCCGAAAAAGGCTCGCAGAACGGTTTGGGAAGCTCCAAAATTCTGAAATCTCCTTTCAGTTTTTTAGTGAATATTTTTGATACTTTAAAAGGCTACAACGATAAAACTTTCCTCACAAAATACACCTTCTACAGCAAACACAGCATACAAACCGTGGACTGCAGCCCAAGTAACTGGCTGAATTTTTTTATGCAGGATGACGAAAAAATAGAACTCTTCAACAAAGGTTTTCGTGCGGGACTGGAGTTTTTAGAAAAATTCGATTGGGAGAAATACAAATACGAAAGAATGCAGGTTGCCCTAAAAGAAAGAAAAATTCTGAAAGAAGAAAACGAAGTAGCTGTAGGATAATTGTTTTTCCTTTTCTATTTTATTGAAATTAAACAGCATCGCGATTCGCGCGGAGCGCGACACAATTGTTAACCTCTTGCGACTTGTCGCTGGAGGATTAAAGACTGCCTCAAATGAAGCTCTCAAAAATCTATTTCTTTCAAACTTGTCTTTTTTGTCCATTTTCACTACATTAGGCTGAATTTTTTAGACAAAATTTTTCACAAATCCTAGATTACGTTTGTGAAAATGATTGACAGGTTAAATATTCGCTATTATCTAAAAAAAGCGACTAAAAATTAGAAATTTATGCAAATTGACATCAGAAAACTGACCATTGAAGATTATGACGAACTAAAAAAAACCATGCAGAAAGCATATCCAGCAATGCAGGAAAATATCTGGTCTAAAAAAAGTATTCAAAAACTGATTAAAATTTTTCCCGAAGGACAAATATGCATCACGGTAGATAAAAAAATTGCGGCGGTTTGCCTTTCTCTCATTGTGCAATACGAACTTTACGGTGATGATCATACCTATGTGGAAATTACAGGAAATTATACGTTCAACACCCATTCTGAAACCGGCAACGTTCTTTATGGCATAGAAATTTTCGTGGATCCAGAGTTTCGTGAGCTTCGTTTGGCAAGAAGATTATATGACGCCAGAAAAGAGCTTTGCGAAAAACTGAATTTAAAATCCATCATTGTAGGCGGTAGAATTCCGAATTATCATCTTTACAGTGCGGAACTTTCTCCACGACAATACATTCAGCAAGTTCGGAAAAAAGAAATTTACGATCCTGTCTTGAGTTTTCAGTTAGCGAATAATTTTTTACCGATAAGAATTTTAAAAAATTATCTTCCCGAAGATTCACATTCCGAAGAAAATGCGGTATTGCTGCAATGGAACAATATTTATTACAGCAAAAAACCAAACACCATGCAAGATTCCGTGATTCGATTGGGTTTGGTGCAGTGGCAAATGCGCCATTTCAAAGATATCGAAGCTTTTTACGAACAGGTGGAGTTTTTTGTAAACGTAATGGCAGATTACAAATCGGACTTCATCATGTTTCCCGAGCTTTTTAACACGCCACTTCTTGCACCGTTTAATCATCTTTCTGAGAGAGAAAGTATGATGAAATTGGCTGAATTTACAGAGAAAATAAAACATAAAATCTCTGAATTTGCCATTGGCTACAACATCAACATCATCGCTGGAAGTATGCCTTTAGAAGAAAACGGAGAACTGTACAATGTGAGCTATCTTCTTCACCGCGACGGAAAAATAGACGAACACCGCAAAATTCACATTACACCCAACGAAAAAAAATATTACGGGATGAAAGGCGGCAACGAAATCAAAGTAATTGATACCGATTGCGGAAAAGTAGGTTTGGTAATTTGCTACGATGTAGAATTTCCCGAATTACCGAGAATATTGGCAAAACAGGGCATGAAAATTTTGTTCGTTCCGTTTCTTACCGATACCCAAAATGCTTACACCAGAGTTCGTCATTGCGCTGCTGCAAGAGCCATCGAAAACGAATGTTACGTTGCCATTGCAGGATGTGTAGGAAATTTGCCAGGCGTAAATAATATGGATATTCAGTATGGACAGGCTGCTGTTTTCACGCCGTCGGATTTTCCATTTCCATCGAATGCGATAAAAGGTGAAGCCACCGCAAATACTGAAACCACCTTAATTGTAGACGTAGATTTGAATTTGCTGAAAGAATTGCATCATTACGGCGCTGTACGAACACTTACCGACCGAAGAACAGATTTGTATGATGTTGTTTCCTTTGGGGAAACAGAATAATGTAACAAATACTGCAACGCAATACAATAATTGTAAAAATGCTAATTTTTTTTTGAAAAAGATTTGTTACTTTCACAAAAATAGTATATTTGCAACACCTAATATAAAATTTAATATCAATTTAATATGAAAAAATTATTGGCAATGGCAGCCATCCTTACATTCACTTTCGGAATGGCTTGCGACGGAAAAAAAGATTGCTGCAAAGCAGGTAAAAACAAAAAAGAATGCACCGTAAAGGACAAAAAAGCTTGCAGCACGAAAGATAAAAAAGCTTGCGACAAAGAAAAGAAAGCTTCTTCTGATGATAAAGGAAAAAAAGCAGCTTAAAACAAATAACCACTCGTAAATGAGTGGTTTTTTTATGCTTTTTTGTGAATGTATCTGGAAAGTTTAATCCCTAAATCCGTCCACACTATTTTTGCATTTCCGTTTCGCTGCAGGTGGTAATCGGCTTCACTTATTTCCTCCAAAATACTTTCAATGTTGGCTCCGTGTATGTATGTGGAGAATTTTAACCACTTAAAATTCTGTACATCAATTTTTCGATACACCAGATTCGGCAAACCATAATTTTCAAGCATTGCGAGGCGAAACATTTCTGCACAGTATTCTAAAAACTTTTTTTGTTTTTCGCGGTTCCAGCCAGCTACATTTCTAGCCCAAGAAATAATGTTTTTCAAAAATTCTGGATGTTTTTTCACCTGAAAGGCATCACGAACCCACTGCACGAAAAGCTCCTCAAATTCATCAGAACCATCGCTTTGAAGAATCTTTAAGGCTAAATTAAGGTCTCCCTGTGTTTGGTGAACAATTTCTTTTCTGCGTTCTTCGGTAATTTCTAAATGAGTTTTAAGGTAAAGATCAACGTCTTTATCTTCCAGCCTTGGGATTTCCAAAATTTGTGTTCTGGAGAGTATGGTTGGCAAAAAACTGTTGGTATCTTCTGCGGTGAGGATAATTAAGGTTTTTTCGGGCGGTTCTTCCAAAAACTTCAAAAGCTTGTTGGCTGCGGATGCGTTCATTTTATCGGCCCTCCACATAATCAAGATTTTGGTTCCGCCTTCGTAGCTTTTCAGGGCAAATTTTTTGTTTTGCTCGTCCACTTCATCGGCAGAAATAAAAAGCTGTTTGTTTTCGGATTCCAGATGCGCGCTCCAGTCGTCTAAATTGGCGTAGGGATTTTCCAGAATCATTTCCCGAAATTCCGTATAAAGTCTTTTGCTGGTAGATTCTTTTTTTTCGGTAAAAACGGGAAAACTGATGTGCAAATCGAGGTGATTGAGATGCTGCACTTTTCCTGATGCTGTTTCGTTTTCGTTTTTCAGTATTTCCTGTGCATACGCCAAAGCAAGAGGTAATGTACCGTAACCTTCTTTTCCCAAAAAAAGCTGCGCGTGGCTCACCCTGTTCTCTGAAATACTTTGCTGCAGCTGTTTTTTTAGCAACTCATGTCCTGCAATCTGATCCCAATTCATAGCCCAAATATACAATTTTTGCGGGAAGTTTTACTGGGGAAAACAATCACAAATTTGTTTTTGAAAATTCATCGAAATCATTTTTTCAAAAAAATATTGTACATTTTTTCACAATTCCTTAAAATCGTTTTCTAATGTATTGATGCATTTTATTTGAATATCCTTAACAAACTTTAACCAAAGTAAATTTTCTAAATTCATTATAAATTAAGATATTTGCGCATTAATTTTAAAAATAAAGAATGAAAAAAATTCTTTCGTTATCATTCATTACAGCAGGCTTTTTTTTGTATGCTCAAAATATTGGTAACTCACCATATGCAGCTTACGGAATTGGTGAGGTGAAATACGACAACACGGTGGAAACTTCTGCAATGGCAGGACTTACCACTGCCTATATCACAGATTTTAACAGTAGCTTCAATTTCAGCAATCCTGCTGCCAACGAAAACCTTCAGCTTACTACTATAAAAATAGAAGGTACCAACGAAAACAATTTTTTCAAATCAGATTACAACAATTATAAAGGAAAAAAGCACTCCTCCTACTTATCAAACATCTCGATTGCATTTCCTATTTCTCCGAAAGTAAAATTTGGTATTGGTTATCAACCTTACAGCTCCAAAAGATACGATGTATTGGTTACCGAAACACTTCCTAGTGGTACGATAAAAGCCAACAATTTCCGTGGTGAAGGAACTTTAAGCATTGTGCAGGGAGCGGCTTCGTATCAGGTTTCGCCGGAAATTTCTGTAGGTTTGCGTACAAATTTTTATTTTGGAAACTTGTACGATATTGATGAACTCGCCGTGTCTACCGCCCAACTTATTAACGGTTACGAAACCAGAAACAAGGTGAAAACTTTCAATTTCACAATGGGAGCCACCTATCAAAAAAAATATGATAACGACCGAAAACTAACCGCGGGAGCTACCACCACTTTTGGAAATACCGGAAATTTGGAAACCCAATACACCAACAGTACCTATTACTACAACAATGTCGGTATCAAAAATTATATTTCCACTGTGGAAGATAAGACCACCAGTAGTAAAAATCTCCTACCGTTGGAAGCTTCAGTAGGAGTAGGATTCGGACACAACTATAGGTGGTTTATGGGAAGCCAGTTGGATTATCGTAAGGGAGAAAACATTCAGTTTGTAGGCAAACCCTATCAATACAAGGATTCCTACAGATTTGCTGCAGGTGGATGGATATTGCCAAACGCTAACAATTTTAGAAATTATTTTGAACGTGTAATCTATCGTTACGGAGCTTATTTTGAAAAAGGGAATCTATATATCGACAGTACAAACATCAATGAATTTGGAGTTACTTTAGGCGCTACTCTTCCTTTCAAAAACACTTCCATCAATAGGATGACTGGTTTCGATATTGCAGTAGAACTGGGAAAAAGAGGAACTCTGAAAAACAATTTGGTAAACCAGAATTTCATCAACCTGAAGCTTGGCTTCAATTTTGCCGACAAATGGTTTAATAAGAGGCTTTACAACTAAAAAATGAACAGCCCTAAAAAAATAGCATTTAGAAATATAGCATTACTTATCGGTTTTGCTATATTTTTTATATCCTGTGAAGAGGCTGTCGCCAATAGAAAAGATGCTGAAAAAAAATTCAACTCTCCTTCCCAAATCATTAACAATGCCAATATCGTGCAAAGGGATTCTGGAATGGTGAAGTTGCGAGCTACCGCACCATTAATCGAAAAGTATGAACTTATAGACTCGCCATACGTAGTAGCCCGAAAAGGCATTAATATTGAATATTTCGACAAAAAAAACCCGAAAAAGCCTGGAAAAATTACGGCAAAATTTGCCAAAATGTACGAGCTGAAAAAATTTTTTGAAGCGAGGGGAAATGTAAAAATAGTTACCAGCGAAGGACAAATGTTTGCCATGCAGAGTATTTTTTGGGATCAGGTGAAAAGAGAGATTTACACAGCAGATACCGTATATGTTACGGATAAAGATGGTTCTACCTTAGTTGCTTCCAAAGGAATGCGCGCAAAAGACGACTTCTCACAATACACCTTCTACAACAACTCCGGAGATATTAATGCAAAGAAAATCCCTGAAAAAGGAAGGTAGGATTTTCTCCAAATTCTCGATAAAGCATCCTCAAAACTAATTACGAATTATCTATTCAAAAAAGCGAAAACTTTAGCTTTTTTTTGAGTTTTAGAATATTTCTTTAGATTTTTAACAAGTATTTCCTTATCAAAATCCTTATCTTTATTAAAAATTTAATCGATGATTCACGCCATAGGACTAATGTCTGGAACGAGCTTGGATGGGCTAGATCTATGTTTCGCAAGCTTCCAAAAAAATGAGAACGGTATTTGGAAATTTGAAATTCTACATGCTGAAACTACAAAATACTCTTCACGCTGGGAAAAAAAGCTAAGGAATGCAAATAGATTAACTACTGAAGAAATCTGCGCTCTAAATTCCGAATATGGATTTTATCTTGGCGATGAAGTACATCAATTTATTAAAAAAAACAAACTAAAAGAAGTGGATTTAGTAGCCTCACATGGACATACCGTTTTTCATCAGCCTTCAAACAAATTTACGCTGCAAATTGGTGACGGCAGAGCGATAAGAATAAGAAACAATATTCCCGTTGTGTACGATTTCCGAAGTCAGGATGTCCTTATGGGCGGAAACGGCGCACCGCTTGTTCCTATTGGAGACAGATTGCTCTTTGGAGAATATGATGCATGCATTAACTTGGGAGGTTTTTCCAACATTTCGATGGAACAGGAAGAAAGAAGAATTGCATTTGATATTTGTCCGGTGAATATCGTGTTGAACCATTACGCACGAAAATTCAAAAAAAATTATGATGAAGGTGGAATGATGGCAAAAGGAGGTACTGTGGATGAAAAAGTGTTAGAAAAACTCAACGCATTGAGCTTCTACAGTAAAAAACCTCCGAAATCCCTCGGTTATGAATGGGTGGAAAAAGAAGTTTTTCCTAAACTTAAACGCCTGAAACCCGAAAACGCACTGGCTACCTTCACCGAACATGCCGCCCAAAAAATTTCGGAAACTATTTTGAATTATCATTTAAAAAATGTTTTAGTTACGGGAGGTGGAGCATACAACGATTTTATGATATCAAAAATCAAACACAAAAGCGATGCTTCATTAATCTTACCCAAAAAAGAAATTATTGATTACAAAGAAGCCCTAATTTTCGCCTTCATGGGAGTTTTGCGGTTAAATAATGAAGTGAACGTCTTGAGTTCTTCTACAGGAAGTTCCCATGACCACTGTACTGGCTTGGTGGTTTAGAAGTTTTTTTTAATCTGTATTAAAGTATTTTTTTTAGCAAAAAACAATAGCAACCATTAGAAATTAAAGACTCCGAAGCTAAACTCCGGAGTTTTTCTTTGTATTATAAATTTTTCTACGCGTACAGCTTTTCAATTTTGTCTGTAAGCGCATCCATAAAATTTTGCAGCGGTTTTTCTACCATCATTTTGATGAATGGATTAAATTTACCTTCAAAAAACATCTGTGCCTCGGTTTGGGTTTCGGATACCGCATTCAGTGCTGTAGCCAACTCAAAATCAAGACTGGAGCTTGCGGATTTCAGTACCGCTCTGTTTTCTGTAATTTCTCCCAGTTTTAAGGCAATTTCCGGCATCCCTTTCAGAGCAAACTTGAAACCATCAGAAATTGCTTCAAACTTCTGAAGTCCTTCTGGCATTAGTTGCTCATAGTTTTGAGGATTTTTTAACAGTTCTATCAGCTCAGCAATCGGTTTATTTATTACTATTTTTCTTCCTTCTAAATTCATTTTTATATTTTTGCATATTAAAGTCCTGCAAATGTATAAAGTTTTTGTGAACGAAAAAAAATTATCCATCTCCAAATATCCGGCTGATATAGAAAAAAATCTACGGTATGAAGGATTTGCGACTTTAGAGATAGCTGTAGACCTCTTGCAGAATACTTCCTGCCCTGAAATGAACGTATATGGTGAAAACATAGACGAAATATGGGAGGATTTCACCCACATGTTCAAGGTAGTAGAAGCTGCCGGTGGAATTGTAACGAATGGCAATAACGAAACGCTATTCATCAAACGTCTCGGGAAATGGGATTTACCCAAAGGAAAAATAGAACAGGACGAATCTCTGGAGCAAGCCGCTCTACGTGAGGTTGAGGAGGAAACTGGGCTTCAGGAACTCATTCTGGAAGAATTTGTAAATAATACCTTCCATATTTACACCGAGCGCAATGGAACTCGCGTGCTGAAAACCACTTATTGGTTCACTATGAGCTACGTAGGAGATAAACCCGCAAAACCACAGACCGAAGAAGGAATTACCGATGTTGACTGGAAAAGCGATCACCGTATAAGAGAAGAAGTTTTTCCATCTACATTTAAAAACATCCAACTCATATTGAATGAAGTTTGGGAAAAAAATATTTAGAGGAATTCGATAATTTTTTCAAGAGCTATGCCTCTGGAAGCCTTTAACAGAATGTTTTCGGAGTTTATGGTGTTTTCTTTCAGGTAGTTTGCCAACTCCTCGGAATTTGCAAATGCGATATTTGATTGTTTCTTCTCTAAAAACTGTTTTCCAACCGTAATTATTTCATTAAAATCCATACTACGAGCGAGATCTAGTATTGCTGAATGTTCTTTTTCGCTTTCATTACCCAGCTCCAACATATCACCAATGATGATTGTTTTTGAGCCTTTGAATGTATTGAAATTTTTCAGCGATTCTGCCATAGAGCTAGGATTGGCATTATAGGTATCTAAAACCAAGGTTTTTCCATTTTTTTGCATCACCTGAGATCGCATATTGGTAGGTGTGTAATTCTGAATAGCTGCTTTAATCAAGTTAAAACTTACCCCAAAGTGTAACCCCAAACTGGCTGCAGCACAAAGATTGGTAAAATTATAGTTTCCGGTAAGCTTGCTTTGCGCCGAAATTCCTTCAAATTTTAAACCCACAAAATTTTCTGATGAAAATTCTTCAAAAAGATAATCAGAATCGGGTTTCCCGAATGAAATCTTCGGCGAATAACCGCTTGTTTTTTCAACCTGTGTAGCATCGCAATCATTTACGAGTATGGTTCCGTTATTGGTTTTTAGGTAATCATAAAGTTCAGATTTACCTTTTATCACCCCCTCAATTCCACCAAAACCTTCCAAATGTGCTTTACCGAAATTGGTAATGTAGCCTAAATTTGGCTTCGCGAGGGAACAAAGAAATTCAATTTCTTTCTGATGGTTAGCTCCCATTTCTACTACTGCAATTTCGTGATCTGGCTTTATGGAAAGTAAGGTAAGTGGAACACCGATATGGTTGTTTAAATTTCCGGATGTACACTGAACACGGTATTTTTCGGAAAGTACGGCGTGCATCAATTCTTTAGTGGTTGTTTTGCCGTTGCTACCCGTAAGCGCAATGACAGGAATTTGCAATTTTTCTCGATGAAAACTCGCAAGATCCTGCAAAAACTTCAATGTAGAGGGTACATAAAATATATTTTTATCAATGTTCTCGAATTCTCTACGTTCTACAATTACAGCTATTGCACCTTCATCAACAGCTTTTTCAGCCAAGGTAGCAGCATCAAAATTTTCACCCGAAAATGCAAAAAAGATGTCTCCTTTTTCAATCTTTCTACTGTCGATAGTTACCTTGTTGCACTCTAAATAGTAACCATAAAACTCTTCTGTATTCATAGATTCAAAAATAAAAAAATCCTTCCATTTTCAGGAAGGATTTTTAATATATTTCGAAGGATTATCTTCTTGTTCTATTTTTATCAGCACCTCTTGCATCTTGAGCTACACGGAAACCAATCCAACTGTAACCGCCGCGCTGATCTTTAAATCTTCTTTGACCTGGATCCAGCCAATATGCTGTATCCTGCCAAGAGCCTCCTTTCACCACTCTAACATCATTGCTGATTGCGGATGTTCTTTCTTTGGCATCTTTCTGCATAATAACACGTCCATTACCATCAACGAAGAAGTTCTTTCTAGGTGCATTATACATATTGTAATTAGCATCTGCACTATCTTTATCTCCTCCAGACCTCCAGTTTAGTGATGACTGTCTGTCTCCGTCCCTATAGTTGCTATAATCTGCAATTGTTTCTCTTTGGTATTGACCTGGTAAATTTCTGTAAAGAAGTCTTCCATCTGCAAGTGTGTCGTAAACGATGTTTCCTTCTTCAACTTTTCTGTAAGTGCCATCACCGTTTCTTGAGATTTTTTGAGGAGCATTTCCTCTGTAATAGTTGAAATCGCTATAATCGGTATCAATAATTGGTCTGTACACATCGGCAGTCCATTCTGAAACGTTTCCGAACATACCGTAAATTCCAAGGTCATTAGAAGGATATTTCTTCACGTCTGCAGTTCTTGATGAGCCATCATTTTGCCATCCTGCAGGCCCGGAATAGTCACCTGTACCTTGCTTGAAGTTCTCTAGGAATATACCCTGACTTTTTCCTTTTTCACCTCTTAAGTTTTCAATCTTAGGTTTTTTGCCAAGATAGTTGTTGTACTCTCTGTTTTTCTGCATTCCTAAAGCTGCGAATTCCCATTCTACTTCTGTAGGAAGTCTAAATTTCTGAACCATTGCAACTGCAGGAGACCTGTTTGCAGCCAAGAGACGCTGATTGGTAGTTTTGATACCTGTTTTTTGCTGCTCTCTTTTTTCATTGATGTAGGCCTTCATTTCAGGATCGTTCGTTTTAAACTTATCCATATTGAAAGCTGTACCACCTACATTATTGGACTCATTGATATAGAGATCTTTGGAAATGATTCCTGCATCCATCAAGGCTTTTTCATTTGCCCTGTCTGTAAGCCATTCGCAGTATTTATTTGCCTGACTCCAGCTTACACCCACCACAGGGTAATAATCATATTCTGGAGATCTGAAATAGGTTTCTGAAAAATCGTTACGGGAAAGTGGGTTGTCCCAAAGTAGAGTATCCGGTAAAGCACCGTTATAAATTTCCCTATATCCTGGATCGGAAGGTGGGAAAACATACTTCAACCACGTAAGATATTCGCGGTACTCGTAATTGGTAATTTCTGTTTCTCCCATGAAGAATGAACTTACCTGCATTCTGCGTGGCGAGTTATTCCAATCATGCATAACATCATCTTTCACTAATCCCATTGTAAAAGTCCCTCCTTCCACATAAACCATTCCTGGCCATCCTTTTAGTTTCTGCATTTTCCCCGCATAGAACCACCCTCCTTTTTCATTGGGTTTCCATCCGGTCTTGCTTACAAAACTTTTAGTACCCCCTCCTTTACTGGATCCTGCACCACCACAACTCGTCAGTACAAAGGCTGAACTTAATGCTATTAATGAAAACAACTTTAGTTTTTTCATAGTCGGTATAAATATTTTCAAAGTACAAAGAAATAATAAATTTATTAATTAATCAAGTAATGTTTTGATTTTTTTTAAACGTTTGCAAATTTATTTTATTGTATCACATTATTTTTTTAAAAATTTCGTTTAATTTGTATTCAAGAATCATAAAATAAAAAAATGAGACGTAAAATTTTCTTGCTTTTCCTTACCCTTTTCGCTTTCTTCTGTTATTCGCAAAGAATCACCTTAAACTGGGATGGTTCTAAAATTCGGGATTTTGGAGAAATAAAACTGAATTTGCCAAATTTTAACAATGAAGGCTTTTCATTTGACCAAAATAACATTTTTATCCATATAAAACAAAATGTTGGTGAAAAAGATATTGAGATTACCAATCTCATTTGGGAAACCGTTGCAGCAAGTGATCTTTATGACTTGGACAAAAACAATATTATAGAACATGAAATCACCGCTGTTTCCTACGCGAACCTTAAGGAGGGAAGATCAGCATTTGCAAGTGTAGCTTTATTTAAAAAAACTGCAAATTCATTGCAAAGACTGCGTTCATTCGACATATCCGAGAGAGCAAGACAGGTTCTAAACACCCAAAAAGTAGGCACTACAGCCAATCCTTTATCTTCCGGAAATTTTTATAAAATTAAGGTTGACAAATCTGGAGTTTTCAAAATTACCACCGCTTTTTTACAGGCAAACGGAATTAGTCCCTCATCCATAAATCCTAAAAATTTCAGAATTTATGGCAATGGCGGAATAATGTTGTCAGAATTTAACCAAGACACTCGCTACGATGCCCTTCAAGAAAATGCAATACAGGTAGTTGGTGAAGATGATGGTGTGTGGAACGATGGCGACTTCGCACTTTTTTACGCGCAAGGTCCAAACGGATACAACCTTTATGATATTAGCAATGGAAACGGCTATAAACGCACCGATACCAGAACTGACCGCAGCAACAATCTTAAAAATATTTACGAAGATTATTCCTACTACTTTATTAATTTCGATAAAGGACCAGGTAAAAGAGTGCAGAATGTGGACGCTAACCTTCCTGCAGCTTTAATAACGAGATACGACAATTACCAAGTAATTAACGATGATGAGAAAAACCTTCTGAAACTCGGGAAAATTTGGGTAGCCAACCAATCTTTCACCACCCCGAAAACCTTCACCGTCAATACAGGGAGCGCTCCACAAGCTGGAGAGGCAGTACGTTACCGTGCGCAAGCTATTGCCTACAAATCGCAAAACAACAGCTTGACTTTTAACATCAATAATGTAAATTCTTCAACTCAAACTGCTCCTGCTGCACCTGGAATTGATTTCGCACGCATGAATTTTTACGGTGTGCTGAGCAACCCAACCGGAACTACATATAGCTTTAATTTCAATCCAAATATTTCTGCAAATCCTAACGGAACATTCTACTTTGATTATCTTGAAATACAATACAAAGAAAATCTTTCGTTCAATGGAAGCCAAATGAGTTTTAGAGATTTTGGAATTATTAGCGGTTCCTCCCAAACGTATGGGTTTTCCGTAAATAATGCCTCAGCAATCGAGCAGATTTGGGACGTTACAGATATAACTAATGCTAACAGAAGAGTAAATAAAGCTGCTGGAAATTCCGTATTCAACTTTGGATATGTTGCCGATAATGCTTATTTCAACAATGAATTTGTTGCTTTCAGAGCAGATGCTGCCTTTGCACCTACCTATGTAGGAAAAATTGAAAATCAAAATCTTCAGGCTCTGCAAAACGTAGATTACCTTATCATTACATCGCCGGAAATGATTCCACAGGCACAACGTATTGCCAATCATCATCAAACTAAAAGTGGCCTCAACACAAAAGTAGTAGATATTAATAAGATTTATAACGAGTACAGCAGCGGTGGCAAAGACAATACTGCAGTTCGCGATTTTATTACCCATCTTAATTCTCCTGCTGGTAAGTTGAAATACGTTTTCATATTGGGTGACACCACATACGATTTCAAAAACCGAACGCCAAATAATTTCAATATTGTACCAAGTTACCAAAGTGAAGAAAGTGGAAATTATGTAAGCTCCTTCGTTACCGATGATTATTTTGTAATGACGGCACCACAGTTTTCAACAAACATTGGCAGCAACCTTCCGGACCTTCCAATCGGTAGACTTCCGGCTGCAAATCTAATCGAAGCGAAGAACCTTGTGGATAAAACTTTGGCCTACTATAACAATCTACCTGGACAATCTTCTCCTTTCGGAATATGGAGAATGAAACTGGATTTTGTGGCGGACGACGACAATGAAGGCGGAACCCCATTCCATACCGTTATGAATAATTCTTTAGTGCAGGTTTTTGAAACAGCCACAGATAAGCCCGAGTATAATGTAAGAAAACTTTATATGGACGCTTTCCCTGCCGTGAATACAGCTGGAGGACAAAGGTATCCTCAGGTGAATCAGGCAATTGCAAACGATGTCGGAAACAGTCTGTACATTTTCTATTTCGGACATGGAGGAATTAATGGTTGGGCTCAAGAAAGAATTCTCACTTCTGACGAAATACAGGATTTTAATAATTTTTCTAACGTTTACAGCAGATTTCCTTTGGTTTCTACCATCACTTGCGAGTTTACACTTTGGGATGAACCCAACACATTTTCAGCAGGAGAACAGTTCATGAAACATAAAACAGGAGGAGCAGCCACAATGATTACTTCCAGTAGAGCCATTGATGTGAGCTACGGCATAGTGTTTACCAACAAATTCACAAAATCAATTTTTGATCTCCATAATGATGATTTTGAAACGCTTGGAAACGCCCACCTTGATGCAAAATTAAGTTATGGCGCGAATTCCAACCATCTGAAAGTGAATTTTTTAGGGGATCCTGCGATGAAATTGAGCCGTCCTGATAAACTTTTGGTTATCGATAATGTGGAAACACCTATACCCAACCAAATACGTGCTTTGGATTTCGTGAAAATTACGGGCCATATCAATAAACCCGATGGCACCCTAAATACTGCATTCAATGGAAAAGCAGTCATCAATATATATGACAAAAGGCTTAACAAAAGCACTCTTAACAATGATGGACATTTAACCCCCATTCTTCAATATACCGAGGAGGGAAGCCCAATTGTAAAAGCATCTGGAACAGTGAAAAACGGATTGTTTTCTGTAGAATTTTATGTTCCTAATGATATTAACTATACGATAGGTACAGGTAGGATATTAGCATATGCAGACAATAAGGTAGATGATGTTTTCCAAAATTTACCCTATCAAATTGGAGGGATCAATCCAAACGGCATCAATGACAACCAGCCTCCGAAGGTAAAACTCTACATGAACAATACGAATTTTGCAGACGGCGGAATCACCAACCAAAATCCCGTTTTGCTGGCATGTATTACAGACGATACCGGAATCAACTCCACAGGAGCAGGTGTAGGACACGACATTATTACCTATCTTGATGGGAAAATTATTAACACTGTCGTCCTTAATGATTTCTTTTCACCCGGTGATGGTAACGGGTGCCTTAATCCTACTCTTGCAGATTATCAGAAAGGTTATGTTACCTACCCATTCAGAAATCTTACCCCGGGTGAACATATTTTAACATTCAGGGTTTGGGATATCAACAATAATTCTACAACTGAAACGTTAAGATTTATAGTAAAAGATGAAAAAGATCAAAACTTAGTTATTAACAGACTACTGAATTGGCCAAATCCTTTTACAGACAAAACCTATATTCAATTCGAACACAACTGTGATGATATTTTGGATGTAAACGTTCAAATTTACACAATAACAGGAAAGCTTGTGAAAACAATAAGCCAAACCGTTGTAGCAGAGCCATTTTTACAAGGGTACAGAACGCCGATGAGAGCAATAGAATGGGACGGAAAAGACGATTTCGGAGATGCAGTAGGTAAAGGGACCTATATTTTTAAAATCTTTGCAAGAAGCCAAAATCAGGAAAAATGTAAAGGGGGAGCAACTGCTGTTGAAAAAATGGTTCTATTAAGATAAGAAATGTTAAAATAATTTATATATTTGGAAATTAAATATTACTATATGGATTTTACAAAAAGACTGCTTTTAGGATTAGGTTTAAGTGTAGGGCTCACCGCTTCTGCACAGGATTTAAGTAAAATCAGACCCGTACTTACCGGGGCGCCTTTTCTACGAGTAGCACCTGATGCCCGTTCTGGTGGTATGGGCGACCAAGGTGTTGCAACATCTGCCGACGTTTTTTCACAGTATTGGAATGCTGCAAAATATCCTTTCGCAAAAAATTTGTCAGGTTTAGGCGTTAACTATACCCCATATATGGGGAAACTTACCAATGACGTATTCCTTCTGTATGGTTCTTATTACAGATTTTTAGGGGAGGAAGAAAGATCTACAATTTCTGCGAGTATTTATTACTTCAACATGGGTTCTGTAGAACTTACCAGAATTGTAGATAATAATGCAATTGCTAATGAAGGTACCGCTAAACCCAACGAATTTGCTGTAGATGTGGCTTATGCGCTTAGACTTGCCGATTCATTTTCTATGGCGGTTACCGGTAGATTTATCCGTTCCGACCTCTCTGGAGGATTCAATACAGACACTACTCTAAAACCAGCAAACTCCTTCTCCGTAGATATTTCTTCTTACTACTCTACTCCGCGTTTTTCCGGATTGGGCGGTATGGATAACAAAATAAATGCAGGACTTGCCATTCAAAATCTTGGTCCAAAATTAGACTACACAGGTGATGAAGCATCCAGAACCTACCTTCCAACTATGGCAAGACTTGGTGCAGGATACGATGTTTACATTGATGATTTGAACAGGGTGGGACTTACAGCAGAAGCATCAAAAATTTTAGTTCCAGGTGCAGAAATCGTAAGAATTGATCCGCTTACAAGACAACCAGTATATGAGGTTCCAAATGTTGGCGTAATCCAGGGAATTGGAAAATCTTTCAGCAACCCGAAGAGCATTATGTATTCCGGAGCTTTGGAATATTCTTATGACGATATGTTCATGGTAAGAGGCGGATATTTTAACGAAAGCGAGGAGCAGGGAGCGAGAAAATTCGCCACTGCAGGTATTGGTTTAAAATACAATGCATTTCAGCTTGATGTTTCCTACCTTATCAACACTTCCAAACTCAACTCTGCATTGGATAATACTTTAAGATTCGGGCTTACTTGGCATATCGGTGGCGAAAGTATTAATGGAAACGACTACTAATTATTTGAAAAATTCATACATTATAAGCTTCGATTTTTTCGGAGCTTTTTTTATTTATTAACCTTAATTTTGCAAAAAACTTCAGTGAACTACAAATCCGAGATACAAAAATTCATCACAAGCCAACATATTTATGCTGGAGTTCGCATTGCTTTGTCAATCGTGGTTCCCAGTGTTATTTTGGCGTATTTCGGTTTGTTGAAGGAGTATTTTCTTTTTCCGTTGGGAACGAGTTTCGTTGGACTTACAGATATGGCGGGTCCATTTATCAGACGAAGAAACGCATTAATTATCGCCATTGTTTCCTTCTTTTTTGTCGCTGCGGTTGCAAGTATCTTAAAAGATTTTCCACCATTAATTTTTGTAGAAATTATTGTTTTCGGGCTATTTTTTACAATGTTGGGAGTTTACGGGCAGCGTCTTGCAGCAGTTGGCGGACTCACACTCGTGGTTTTTTCTATTTTTATCGATGGCCATCTTTCGGGAGGTCACGTTCTAAAAAGTTTGTTGATTTTTACCGCAGGATGTATCTGGTTTTTTCTGGTTTTTCTCGTCGTTACAAAACTTCAGCCGTATAAACTTGCCGGACAAATGATTGGCGAAAACTATCTTCAACTCGCCGAATATTTAAAAATTAAAGCCAAATTTTATCAAAAAAACGCCGATTTTGATGCACTTTATAAAGAAGTGATTTCAAAACAGGTCGTTATAAAAAATTTGCAGGAAGACACGCGCGAACTCGTTTTCAAAACCAGAACTATTGTAAACGAAGCCACTACTACAAGCCGTTTGCTGATGTTGTTCTTCCTCCACTCCATCGATTTTTATGAAAAACTGATGACGAGCGACCAAAATTATCAAAAACTTCACGAAAATTTTGATGAAAGCAATGTTTTAGATAAAATTCACTATTTTTTGTTGCTTTTGGCGGATGAAATTACCAACATCGGAATTGCCCTGCAAAGCGGAACAAAAAGCTATGCGAACGATATTACAGAACAAAAACTTCAGGAAGTTTATAATGAATATTTTAAAATTAGAAATCGAGAATTGTCTGCCGAAAGTTTGGAAGATTTCATGGCGCTTCGCTTAATACTTCGTCGTGTGGACGAGGTTTATGACGAAGTAAAAAGTGCTCACCGCGTCTTTTCGCAAGATTTGAAAAACGTGCGAAGCCTTTCCACAGGTCTGGATTTGGAAAAATTTGTCCCGAAAACCGAAAAACTGAATTCCAAAGTTTTTTTGAACAACTTTTCTTTAAAATCCACACAATTTCGACACGCCACCAGAATTACTGTGGCTTTGCTCATCGGTTATGCTATTTCAAAACTGAGTTTTCTCGGCATCAGTCATGCCTATTGGATTTTGATTACCATTGTTGCGATTATGCGACCGGCTTACAGCACCACAAAACACCGAAATTTGCTGCGAATTTACGGAACCGCTTCCGGCGCAATTGTCGCTTATTTCATCCTAACTTTTGTTGAAAATAATACTGCACTTCTGGCGATTCTTTTTACTGCGATGATTTTATGTTTTTCATTTTTAAAGGAAAAATATGCATGGGCTGTGTTTTTTATGACCATTTATATCTTCATCACCTTCAATTTTCTGAATCCCGGAAACGTTAATTTAATCTTTACCGAAAGGATTTTGGATACTGTAATTGCAGGAATTATCGCGTTTGCGGTTTCATATTTTGTATTTCCGGTTTGGGAGCATAAGCAAAATATCAATTTAATGGAGAAATCTGCGCAGGCAAATCTCAATTATTTCAAAACAGTTGTAGAACGCTTGAATAGGAAAAAATCTGATGCCGAACAATACAAAATGAAAAGAAAAGATGCCATTATTTCCCTCGCCAATTTATCGGATAATTTTCAAAGAATGCTCTCTGATCCCAAAAATCAGCGACAAAGGATGGAAACAGTGCATCAATTCGTGAACACTTCTCATTTAATTACCGCTTATACTGCTTCACTTTCGCAATACGCCAATTCTGAAAACAAATTTTCGGAAATAGATTTCGACAGTTGGAATTTGAAAATTTCGGCAGAACTGAAACGGACTTTAACTTTATTAAAAAAAGATAAAACTAAGGAAGTTCACAAACAGGAATCGAAACTGGAACCCGAAGATTACGTAGATGAATTACTTCTAAAACGCAAAAAAGAAATCGATGAAAACGAATTTTTCGACATCCGCGATCCTAACCGAATGACCAAACTCACGGAATTGAAAAATATCAGAGAAATTCTGGAACTTCTTTACGACGTGGTTCATGAGCAGCGAAAAGTGATTGAAAATTATAGAAAAATTTACTAAAAACTTTCTAACTACTTATTAAACCATACACAAAAATAAACCATTTGTAATTTCATATAATTAAAAATTGCCACGAATGCACGAATAAGAGTATTCGTGCATTCGTGGCATTGATTATCATACGAATTTCTTAAAAAAATTCTTTTTTAGCAAAATATTGAATGTACTGATTTTGATATTGCTACAATTTCTTCAAAAAATATTTTCTGGCTGAATTTTATAGTTGATTTTATGGTCTTCTTCAATGATAGAAAAATAAAAATCTTCAATCATCGTCACTCTCGCAACATATTCATCTTCAAAATCTTCATCAAAAACGCGGCATTTAATATTCGATAAATCATTCAAATCAAATTTTTCAACTTCGTAATGATTTTTCAAAGACCAATATTTTGAAGGATGCAGTTTGTAAAGTGCCTCCTTTATAACCCAAATTACGGTTAAAAATTTTACCTCATCTTCATTTTCAGTCCAAGCAATTTCGTTGTGATGCAAAAACTTGTGTTTTACCTTCAAAATTTTCGGCATAACCCGCTCCAAATCGATTCCTACCCTTTTTTTAGAAAAAGCCAAAGACGCAAACGGAAACGAATGGGTGATGGAAATAAAATAATCTTTCGGGAAAAGATACGGCTGTCCGATGGTTTTGTAGAGGATTTTATGTTCCGGCAACTGCATTTTCAGCATTCGGCGAATCATCAGATATTCCGCGAGTTTTTTCGGGTGGTAATGTTTTACTTTTTCCAAATTTTCGGGCTCTATCAACGCATCTTCGTCAAAAGTATCGTATTCATCGTATTTCCAGAAAAGAATGGTGGCGTTTTCGTCGGTAAAATCCTTGAAGAAAGGCATATCAGGTTGGTAAATCTTTACAAAATTAATTAAAAAAGCCTAAAAATGCGTTAAATTTTGTTAATAGTCTTCGTTTGTATTCCTCATTACGTTTACCTTTGCACCATAAATGAAAACAAGGCTCACTTTTTTCCTACCCTTAATTTTTCTCCTTTTCTTGATAAGAGGAGCATTTCCTGTGAATTTCGGGGGAGAAATAAAGTCTTTTTCAACAATTTCTTTATCCAAAAAACACATTTCTTCTGACAAAGTTTTTGATAAAGAACATTTAAAACTATCTGATAACAACGGTTTTACAATCGACCTCACCGATGATGATTTCCAGTCATCCGACACGTCATTAATTCCTTTTTTTGCAAGTGCAGCCGTAATTTTTGGCGTTGTTCTTCATTTATTTTTTAGGGAAAAAACCCAGTCTCCTTCCCCATTATTTTCGTTGAACAGAAACGTCAACAGACGTTACATTCTGCTCGAAAACCTTCGTATCTAGGATTTTTATTTTTCTTTTAAAAAGTTGATTATCAATAATAATCAGCGGAAATCTTGTATTTAATTCAATGAAATTAATACAAAAATCACATTAAAAAATTAAAATTGTTTTTTTGAATACAATTCAATTTTTAAAACCACAAAAGTCACAAAAGATTAAAGTTTATAAAAAACTTATTAAAGTAAAAATAAGCGAGGATTTAGACTTATTTTAACTTTAAAATTAATCAGTTACATCTTTACAAATTAATAACTTTTGTGACTTTTGTGGTTGAAAATTAGTTTTTGTTACCTACTAAATCTTTTTTATAAAATCATAATAAATTTATGTTTAAAATATTTTCAGGCATTGCTTTGTGCAGCGCATTAATGCTGGTTTCCTGCTCCAAAAAGACGGATGAAAAGGAAGAAGCCGCCGTTTATCCCATCACCAATCCCATTAAAAAAGACACCATTCTCACCAAAGAATATGTCGCCCAAATAAAATCGGTAAAAAACATTGAACTTCGGGCGCAGGAAAAAGGTTTTCTGCAAAAAGTTTTTGTGGATGAAGGTCAATATGTGCATCAAGGACAGGTTTTGTTCCAGATTATGCCGCAAATTTATCAGGCGGAATATTTGAAGGCAAAAGCCGAAGTTGCACAAGCACAAATCGAGTTGCAAAACGCAAGCACTTTATCCAAAAACAATGTCGTTTCGCCACAGGAAAGAGCGATGGCGAAAGCAAAATTAGACGGCGCAAATGCCGAAATGAGATTGGCGCAACTCCACCTTTCTTTTACGAGTGTAAGAGCGCCATTTTCAGGAATTATCAACAGATTACCTTTAAAAATCGGAAGTTTAATTGATGAAGGCGATTTATTGACCACACTTTCAGACAATTCTGGAATTTTTGCCTATTTCAATGTCGCAGAACCGGAATATATCAATTATATGACGCATTCTTCTGAAAATCAACAAACTCCAGTTTCTTTGATGATGGCGAATGGAGAAAAGTTTCCAGAAAATGGTTACGTTCAAACCGTGGAAGGCGAATTTGACAATGAAACCGGAAATATCGCTTTTCGTGCGAAGTTTCCGAATTCTAAAAATATTTTGAGAAACAATCAAACTGGTAAAATTCAGATGGCGGTTCCTTTGACGGGTGCGATTATCATTCCTCAAAAAGCAACCTACGAAATTCAGGATAAAACCTATGTTTTTGTGATTGATAAAAACGGTGTCGCAAAATCTAGAGAAGTAAAAATCGGAAACGAACTTCCAGATATTTACATCATTTCTTCAGGATTGACCGAGAACGACAAGATTTTGTTGGATGGCGTACAAAAAGTGAAAGACGACCAAAAACTGAAAGTGAAGTTTGAAAAACCTTCAGACGTATTCAGAAATTTGAAATATAAAGCGAATTAAAAAACAGAGGAAAAAATGTTTAATAAATATATTCGCAGACCAGTTCTGTCCATCGTCATCTCGCTCATCATCGTGTTTTTGGGGATTTTATCGTTATTAAAACTTCCGATTACCCAATTTCCGAGCATTTCGCCACCGAAAGTAAACATCACCGCAGAATATCCCGGAGCAAACAACGAACTTTTAATAAAATCCGTCATTATTCCTTTGGAACGCGCAATGAACGGAGTTCCCGGAATGAAATATATGGAAAGTGACGCCGGAAACGATGGTGAAGCGTCCATCAATTTGGTTTTTCAATTGGGAACTGATCCGAATGTTGCGGCGATTAATGTACAAAACCGCGTTTCTTCGGCGATTAACAAACTTCCGCCGTTGGTTGTTCGTGAAGGTGTGAAAATTACGCGCGAAGAACCCAACATTTTAATGTATGTAAATGTTTATAGCGACGACAAAAAAGTGGACAATAAATTTGTTTACAATTTTGCCGATATCAATATTTTGCCAGAATTACAAAGAATTCCCGGAGTTGGTGAAGCCGATATTGTAGGAAACCGTGATTATGCGATGAGAATTTGGCTGAAACCCGACAGAATGACGGCTTACAACATTTCCGCCGATGAAGTGATGAGTGCTTTGAGCGCACAAAGTTTGGAAGCATCGCCCGGAAAAACTGGTGAAAGTTCAGGTAAAAAATCCTCAACTTTTGAATATGTCATCAAATATCCCGGAAGATACACCAACGAAAAACAGTACGGCGAAATCATCGTGAAATCCAATTCAGACGGACAATTTATCCGTTTGAAAGATGTTGCTGACATTGAATTTGGAAGCAGTATGTATGATATTTACACCACTTTGGACGGGAAAACTTCGGCTGCGATTACCATCAAACAATCTTACGGTTCTAACGCGAGTGAAGTTATTACCAAAGTAAAGGAACTAATGGAAGATATTGGAAAACACAACCTTCCGAAAGGAATGCACTACAAAATCAGTTACGACGTTTCCCGATTTTTGGACGCTTCCATTGAAAAAGTGGTTCACACGCTTTTTGAGGCGTTCGTTTTGGTGGGAATTGTGGTATTCCTGTTTTTAGGAGATTGGCGTTCCACCATTATTCCGATTATTGCGGTTCCGGTTTCGTTGATTGGCGCTTTTGCGGTGATGTCGGCGTTTGGAATTACTTTAAATTTAATTTCGCTTTTTGCGTTGGTAATGGCAATTGGTGTCGTTGTAGATGATGCGATTGTCGTCATAGAAGCAGTCCACGCCAAAATGGAACACGAAGGACTTTCGCCTTTACGAGCGACGGAAAAAGCGATGCACGAAATCAGCGGTGCAATTGTGGCGATTACTTTGGTGATGGCTTCGGTTTTCATCCCGATTGCGTTTATGAGCGGTCCTGTTGGCGTTTTTTATCGTCAGTTTTCCATTACGATGGCTTCTGCGATTACCCTTTCGGGAGTTGTTGCATTGACTTTAACTCCGGCTTTATGTGCTTTAATTCTTAAAAATAATCACGGAAAAGAAAGGAAGAAAACGCCGATAAATCTGTTTTTAGATAAATTCAACAACATCTTCAATCGCGGACAGAAAAAATATGAAAATGTTTTAAGCAAAACCGTTTCCAGAAAGGTGATTACGCTTCCTTTGCTGCTGCTCTTTTGTGGTCTAATTTATCTTTTGGGCAACAAACTTCCATCCGGATTTATTCCGCAGGAAGACCAAGGTATGATTTACGCCATTATCCAAACTCCGCCCGGTTCTACGTTGGAAAGGACGAATAATATTGCGCTTCAACTTCAAAAAGTGGCAGAAAAAGTGGATGGCGTACAATCCGTTTCGTCATTGGCAGGTTTTGAAATTTTAACGGAAGGAACCGGCGCAAACTCCGGAACCTGTATGATTAATTTGAAAGATTGGAAAGACCGAAAACTTTCCGCCCAAGAAATCATTAAAGAATTGGAGGAAAAAAGCAAGGATATTACAGGAGCCGACATTGAATTTTTCCAACCGCCGTCAATTCCCGGTTATGGAGCAGCAGGAGGTTTTGAGATGCGACTTTTGGACAAAGCCGGAAGCGGCGATTTTCATATGATGGAAAAAGTGTCTAAAGATTTCGTGAAAGAGTTGAAAAAACGTCCCGAAATTGGTGAAGCATTCACGTTCTATTCCGCAAGTTTTCCGCAATATACCTTGAATGTGGATAATGATTTGGCGCAACAAAAAGGCGTAACGCTTGATAATGCTTTGAATAACCTTTCAACAATGATTGGCTCCAATTACGAAACGGGATTTATCCGTTTTGACCGCCCTTACAAAGTAATTGTTCAAGCCGGACCGCAATATCGTGCTTTACCACAGGATTTGCTGAAATTGTATGTGAAAAATAAAAAAGATGAAATGGTTCCCTATTCCGATTTTATGAATTTAAAGAAAACCTACGGATTATCGGAAATGACGCGCTACAATATGTATAATTCTTCGGAAGTCAGCGGAAATCCTGCATCGGGTTACAGTTCGGGAGAAGCAATTAAAGCCATTCAAGAAGTTGCCGACAAAACTTTGCCGAGAGGTTATGGAATTGATTGGGCGGGAATTTCAAAGGATGAAGTTTCGCGCGGAAACGAGGCAGTTTACATTTTCTTGGTTTGTCTCGGATTTGTTTACCTGATTTTATCGGCGCAATATGAAAGTTTTATCCTTCCGTTACCGATTATTTTATCGTTGCCGACGGGAATTTTTGGAGCGTTTCTCTGTCTGCAACTATTCGGTTTAGAAAATAATATTTACGCCCAAATCGCAATGATTATGTTGATTGGTTTGCTTGGAAAAAATGCGGTTTTGATTGTAGAATTTGCAGTTCAGCGGAAAAATGAGGGGATTTCTGTTCGAGATGCGGCTTTGGAAGGCGCTTCATTGCGTTTCCGCCCGATTTTGATGACTTCGTTTGCATTTATCGCAGGTTTGCTTCCTTTGGCAATGGCGACAGGACCAGGCGCAGTTGGAAACCGAACCATTGGAACGGCTGCAGCAGGAGGAATGCTTTTGGGAACTATTTTCGGGCTGTTTTTAATTCCGGGACTGTATTATATTTTCGGATTGATTGCAGCGAAATCTAGACTGGCAAATTATGAAAAAGACAATCCTTTGAGTGAAGAATTAGATGACCACAACACAAGTTTAATAAGAGGAGATGAAGAACAAATTTAATTTAAAATATTTTGGCGTTGCACTTGGTTTTTTGGCTTTAATGGAAAGTTGCAAAGCACCGATGGCGACCGTAATTGCGAGTAAAGCAAAGGAAGAAGTTCCACAAAACTATCAAAATCAGGAAAACAATTCCGACCAAAAAAACAGCGGCTTAATTCCGTGGAAACAGTTTTTTACGGATGCCGATTTGACGAATTTAATAGAAATCGCTTTGAAGAATAATCAAGATTTAATGATTACGCTTCAAGAAATCGAAATCGCGAAAGCCAATGTTCTGTATAAAAGCGGCGCATTGAAACCAACCGTTTCCGCAGGTGGCGGAATTGGCGCTGAAAAAACTGCACGTTATACTTCTTCCGGAGCCGGAAATGCCTCAACAAAAATGGAAGGTGACAAAAACATTCCGGAACCGCTTACTGATTTCAGGGTTGGTTTATCGGCAGATTGGGAAGTCGATATTTGGCATAAATTAAGGACTGAAAAAGAATCTGCGGTTGCACATTATCTTTCCACGGTGGAAGGGAAAAATTTCGTACTTTCTTCCTTGATAGCAGAAGTTGCCGACAATTATTACGAACTTTTGGCATTGGATATTCAGTTGGATATTATTCAGAAATACATTGTTTTGCAACAAAAAGCGTTGGAAGTTTCAAAAATCCAAAAACAGGCAGCAGCAGCGACGGAATTGGCAGTGAAAAAATTTGAAGCCGAACTTGCAAAATCGAAAGCAGCGGAATTTGACCTCAATCAACAGATTACCGAAAAGGAAAATATCATCAATTCACTTTTGGGAAGATTTCCGCAACCGATTGTGAGAAACAAGGTGAATTTCATGAAACTCGTTCCGCAAACGGTTTACACGGGAATTCCAAACGAACTTTTAGACAACAGACCCGACATAAAAGCGGCGGAACTGGAATTAAAATCTGCAAAATTGGATGTTGAAGCCGCGAGAAAAGAGTTTTATCCATCGCTTCATATTGGTGCGACATTAGGTTTGCAGGCATTTAATCCGACTTACTTAACCAAAATTCCGGAAAGCATTGCATCCAGTCTTATAGGCGATATTGCAGGTCCTTTGATTAACAAAACTGCCATTCAGGCAAATTTTAAAAGTGCTGATGCGAAACAAATTCAGGCATTATATGAATATGACAAAACCGTTGTGAATGCATATTTGGATGTTTCAAGTTTGATGTCGAAAATTAAAAATATGGACGGTTATTATAAATTAAAAGCGGAACAATCCAAAGCGTTGGATGACAGTAATGAAATCGCTGTTTTGCTTTTCAAAAATTCCCGCGCCGATTATTTGGAAGTTTTGCTGAACCAACGCGATGCTTTGGACGCCAAAATGGAATTGGTGGAAGCAAAGAAAAACCAATTGAATGCGGTGGTGGATATTTATAAAGGATTGGGCGGTGGTTGGAAGTAGTTTCGTAAAACAATGCCAAAGTTTGAAACTTTGGCATTGTTGTTTGATGTCGCCACTTCGTGGCTTGAATAACGCTCTTCTATATTTTACAAAGGGCTTCACCCTTTGCTGTTGATGTCGCCACTTCGTGGCTTTCAAAAATTGAATTGAAAAAGTTCATTTTCTCTATAAACCGGAACTCCGTTGCAATATTTTGTAGCGGAGTTTTTTATAAATATTCCCAAAAATTATTAGAGTTTACTACAAAGCAGTTTTCGGGATGATATTTTTCTGTGAAAGATTTCGTGAAGTTTACTTTCACTTTCGGGCTGTATTTTATTTCGTAGGCATTGATTTTATTTTCTAAAATTTCCAAATAATCAATTTCTGCTTGCTGCGTATTTCGCCAATAGTGCATTTTTCCGTAGAAATCGTCGTAACTCAGCCGTTTTAATTTTTCGCTGACGAAAAAATTCTCAAACAAAGCACCAACATCACTTCTACTTTTCAAAGGATTAAATTGCCCAATAATCGCGTTACGAATTCCGTTATCATAAAAATAAACCTTTGGTTTTGAGGTAATTTCGTTTCGCTGATTAGTAGAATAAGGATAAAGTCGGAAAATCACGAATGCTTTTTCCAATAAATCAATGTAGTTTACCACCGTTTGACGATCAACTCCCAAAATTTTTGAAAGTTCATTGTACGAAACTTCATTTCCGAGTTGCAAAGCCAAAGCATTTAGCAATTTCATCAACAAATCGGGCATTTTAATGTTTACCAATTCCAAAATGTCTTTATATAGATAACTCCCAGAAAGTTGAAGCAAAACTTTTCTTTTCTGTGAACTGGTAACAACTTCAGGATACATTCCGTAAATTAAATATTCTTCTAAACGCTGAATTGCTCCCGCAAAAGTATATTCGTTCCGAACTTCTCGCCAAGACAAAGGAAAAAGTTGGTGTTCCCATTTTCTTCCTGTTAATGGTTCATTTATTTTATTGGCTAAATCTAAGGACGAAGAACCCGTAACAATAATTTTTTTACCAAGATTTGCATCCACAAGCATTTTTACGGCAAGACCGATGTTTTCAATGCGTTGCGCTTCATCAATAAAAACCACTTCATAATCTGAAACTAGATTTTTAAGAAAATTAAAATCTACATTGGAGAGTTGAATTCTGGTTTGTGGATCATCGCCGTTTAATTTAAGGACAGATTGCTCTTTCACCAGATCATTAATCAAGGTAGTTTTACCAACTTGTCGCGGTCCTAAAAGCACAATTGCTTTTTTAGAATTCCAATCTTCCAATATTTTTGGTTCTATTTCTCTCTTTATCATGATACAAATATATGGTTTTTTATGATTATAACCACAAAATATTATGTTTTTTAAAGATTATAATCGTAAAATATTATATTTTTTTGGTAAAAAAAATTTTCGAAAGTTGGGAAAATATTTTATTATTTATGAAAATCAAACTATTTTCTTTAGCGGATAAGAATTTAGAAGCCCTCTCCTATTGATGTTCTAATTGAATTTATAAATTATTTTTATCCTTAAAAAATTATAAAAAAATATGTCGTATTTTTGCAAAAATTTTCTAAAATAGATGGAAACTACAACACAATACGTTCCTTATAAAGTTAAGGACATTTCCCTTGCAGAATGGGGAAGAAAAGAAATTGAACTTGCCGAAGCAGAAATGCCTGGATTAATGGCGATTCGTGAAGAATACGGACCTTCTCAACCTTTGAAAGGGGCGAGAATTGCAGGATGTCTTCACATGACCATTCAAACTGCGGTTTTAATTGAAACTTTGGTTGCTCTTGGTGCAGATGTTACTTGGTCTTCTTGTAATATTTTCTCTACGCAAGATCACGCTGCCGCTGCAATAGCTGCTGCAGGAATTCCGGTTTATGCTTGGAAAGGCATGAACGAGGAAGAATTCGATTGGTGTATTGAGCAAACTTTGTTCTTCGGGGAAGACAGAAAACCTTTAAACATGATTTTGGACGATGGTGGAGATTTGACGAATATGGTTTTCGACAGATATCCAGAATTGACAAAAGACATCAAAGGTCTTTCTGAAGAAACGACAACTGGAGTTCACAGACTTTATGAAAGAATGGAAAAAGGAACATTGGTAATGCCTGCAATCAACGTAAACGATTCGGTTACCAAATCTAAATTCGACAACAAATATGGTTGTAGAGAATCTGCAGTTGATGCAATCAGAAGAGCAACTGACGTGATGTTGGCTGGAAAAAGAGTAATCGTTTGTGGTTTTGGTGATGTTGGTAAAGGAACGGCTGCTTCTTTCAGAGGAGCAGGTTCTATTGTTACTGTAACTGAAATTGACCCAATTTGTGCGCTTCAAGCTGCAATGGAAGGTTACGAAGTGAAAAAACTCGACAACGTAATTGAAACTGCGGATATCATCATCACGACGACAGGAAATTACAACATCGTAAGAGGTGAACATTTCAAAAAAATGAAGGATAAAACCATCGTTTGCAACATCGGTCACTTCGACAACGAAATTGATATGGCTTGGTTGAACGCAAATTATGGTTCTACAAAATCAACCGTAAAACCTCAAGTTGATATTTATAATGTGGATGGAAACGACATCATCATCCTTGCAGAAGGTCGTTTGGTAAACCTTGGTTGTGCAACTGGTCACCCAAGTTTTGTGATGAGTAATTCATTCTCCAACCAAACTTTGGCACAAATTGAACTTTGGACAAACAGCGATGCTTATGAAAACAAAGTTTATATGTTGCCTAAAAAATTAGATGAAAAAGTAGCAATGCTTCACCTGAAAAAAATTGGTGTGGAATTGGAAACTTTATCACCTGAACAAGCAAAATATATTGGTGTAGAGGTGGAAGGACCTTACAAACCAGAGTATTATAGATACTAAGAACTACGAAGTTCGAATTACGAAAATTGCTCCCCGAAATTTCGGGGAGTTTTTTTATATGGTTTTTTTGAAATTTAATGGTGAGGTTCCTTTCAGTTTTTCGAAAGCTCGGCGAAATGTGGAAACACTTCCAAATCCCGATGAATAAGCAATTTCCTCAATTCCCATTCTGCTATTCTTATCGAGCAGAAGCGGAATACTCGCCTTTTCAATTCTTTCGCGGTTGATGAAATCGAAAAAGTTGATTTTCAATTCGTTATTCAGATAATCAGAGATGTAGGTTCTATTGGTTTGACATTCTTTCGCCAAATCCGTTATGGATAATTTGGGGTTCAGATACAGTTTTTTTTCATCTATTGCCTTCGCCAGTTTTTCTTTCACAAAGTGGTAAGGTTTTACAGAATTGACTTCTTTTGATGTTGCTTTCATTGAAATTTCATTTTCGCAAAACTCCAGTTCATCATAAACTTCGTGTTTCATCACTTTTTTTGAAACATAAATCCAAACCAAAAGGGAAATCGCGTAATAGATAAGGTCTGCAATCGTTTTTTCGATCTGTGACGCAATTAAAAACAGATAAGCCAACAAACTGAAAAGCAATGCATAAACAACGTTGGACAACCAGCTCACATCAATATTTTCGGTATAGGAATAATGATGGGGAATTCTTGACTGTATTTCTTTTGATTTTTTAAGGATTTTCACAGAAATCGCTGCCGCATAAACTATACTGAAAAGCGCATAACCAATCCTTATCGCAGCTCCAAACGTAAAAGGTTTTTCAAAAATCTCCCGAATGTTGATATATTTTACATCCTCGCCAAAAAACAAACTGACAATATACAGCAATATAAAGGCAAAAAATGGAAGCAACTGCTTTGCAACATAACGAAAATTCACCTTTCCTGGATACAGAAGTTCGATGGCATAAAAGGAGGAAATGGGAATAGAAAGCATATCCAAAAAAAGATATTGAGGCGCCAAAATCTGCTTATCGGTGATGAAAAAAAGTTTCAGTTTCAGAAAAGCCCAAAAAAGGAAGGTGAAAAACAAAATCCTGTGGACTTTATTCCGATTTGGAAGGCTGTAAAACAATAAAGCCCCCAAAAGAAAAAACAGCAGCAACATCGCCTGAATTTCGTTACCCACATTGCCGCGCAACAAAAAACTTTCCGTGATATTCATACGATAAAGTTAGGCGTTTTAAACTGTATTCCTTAATAAACAAGTCATTTTAACAAATAATTGTTTGCTTAATTGTTTTTTGTGAAATTAGGCGAAAATTTATTCATAGAAAGCGATTTTTTTGTGAAAGTGAAACACATCCGAATCACCAATTTTGGAACTTTACATTAGAAAAAAGAGTGTTTCAACCAACAAAAAATTAAAAAATATGAAAATAAAATTTATTCTTCTATTTGCGTTGCTTTATGCATTAGGCTTTGCACAGGTGGGAATCAACAACACCTCACCGAAAGCGACACTTCAGATTGACGGGAAAAATCCGGGAACAACCATAGACGGAATTATCGTTCCGAGATTAACGGGCGACCAAATGTTTGATATGCCTATACCAAACGGAACCGAAAACGAGGCAACTTTGGTATATGCGACTTCCGCTGCTTCCGCCACCAATCAGGCAAATTCTTCAGAAAAAGTGAAAGCGGTAAAAAATCCGGGATTCTACTATTGGGACGGCACAAAATGGAGCGCAATGGTAAGTGCAACCACAATTTCCAACACGCTTTTGGCTTATGTAAAACCAATGAACATTCTGCTGAACGATGGAGATACTTATACTACTTCGCCGAATAATCCTTTGGATGCACCAACTGGACCTGCAATTCGGCTTTTTGATGCAGATTATAATGGACTTGGAGATTTCAAAATCATCAATAATCCATTGAATGTGACGATGTGGGACAATACTGAAAAACTCATCCGCGTTCCGCAGCAACTTTTGGGATATTGTATTACGATCAATCTTTCTCTGAAATTTCAGAAACTTACTTCCAACGCGGAATCCAGCAGATTGGTTGCCTACACCGGAAATGCAGTGGTAAACGCAACCAACGGGACTTACACGGGCGGATCAAAAATAAAAGACCTGATGTTTACCGGCACAAAAACCGCAACCGGAACGGTTGACCCGAATTATGTAAGAGACGAATTGGTTTTATCTCCAATAATCGTGACACAGCAGATTATCGATTTCGGCATCAAGCTTTATGTAGGTTCTGCAATGAACGGCAGCATTTCTTTCTACGAACCCATCCTCACCGTAGATTACGGCGTAGTGAATACGACTTTATAAAAAAAATTCTAATAACACTTCTGATGAAAAGCTCCCTGAATTTTCGGGGAGTTTTTTTATGCATTGAATAAATTTTATTAACTTTAGGAAAAATTGAAGAAATGAAACGAAAAATACTTTTTGTGCTGGTGTTTCTATCAACATTATTCTATTCGCAAAATGAGTTTGTAACGGTTTGGAAGCCTTCTAACGTATCATCATCTATTGAAAGTGGAACACTTTCCGCATCAAACAATAACCAAATTTGGTTTCCCGGTATAGGAAATAACTACCAAATCTATTGGGAGGAAGTAGGTTTTCCACAAAATCATCAAACACTTAATAATGTATCTTCCACACATAATTTCCTTATTGATTTTGGCATTCCCTACAATCCCAATCCTGCTTATGCAACTTACACCTTGAAAGTTACAAACGGCAACGGTGTTTTTCAGGGTGTCCGTTTCGCAAGTAATCTGAACCTTTCAAATCCTGATTTGCCTGTATTTCTATATTATGGAGATGTTAAAAAAATCGTCGAAATATCCAATTGGGGAAATGCGGTGTGGACTACTTTGAATCATGCTTTTGCAGATTGTTCCAATCTTGATATTACCGCAACAGATATCCCAAATTTTTCGCAGGTTACCGAAGCTCGTTTTACATTTATGAACTGTGCAAGTTTAATTTTTAATACTTCCATAAATAACTGGGATACTTCAAACGTCACTACAATGAGGTATATGTTTGCTCACTCACCACTTTTCAACCAACCTGTTGGAAATTGGGATACCTCTAACGTTACAGATATTGGGTGGATGTTTCATTACATTCAGAATTTCAACCAACCACTGAATTCTTGGGACACCTCTAATATGGTTTATATGGACCACGTTTTTCACGGATGCACCAGTTTTGATCAAGATTTAAGCAATTGGCAAACTTCAAATGTTACAACTATGCAACTTATGTTTACCGGTTGTACAAGTTTTAATCAAAATCTTGGAATGTGGAATTTGAATTCGCTTACAGATGCTTTGGGAATGCTAACGATGACTGGATTGAATTGCAACAATTGGGATAATACATTGTACGGCTGGAATATACAGGCAACAACACCAAACAATATTAATCTTGGCAATGTAGTTCCCTTAAAATATAAGCATCCATTGGCAATTGCTGCAAGAGATAATTTATTAAATGTAAAAAATTGGACTTTTTCAGGTGATACTCTGGGTGGAGAATGCGAGAGTATGATGCTTTCCATATCTGAAGCCGATGCAAACAGTTTAATATCAATTTATCCTGTTCCTGCAAACGACTTTATACACATTAAATCATCAGAAAAAATTAAACAAATCAAAATTTTCGATGTGTCCGGAAAGTTGGTAGTACAAAAATTAGGAAATATTAATTCCATCCCTGTTTCGCATCTTGAAAAAGGAACTTACCTAATTTCTATTGAAACAGCTTCGGCAACAATTAACAGAAAGTTTATTAAAAAATAATTTTTAAAAAGACTTATGAAAAAAATAATTTTGGCTGTAATCTCAGGTTTGATGGTTTCTTCCTGCACAGTTTATGGTTTGACGGATGACTACAAAAAACTTTATCCCGAACAGCAGCGAACCATTGTAAAATTGGAGAATTTCAATACTGTAAATCCTCAATTCATCTACAAAATCAATGCATCCCAACTGAAAGAAGAATTGAAAAACCATCCAAAATCCATTGTTTACACGTTTAAAAACGGATGTTCGTCGGTGTATTGCCTTCCAATGTCAACGTATGAAAAATATGCAAAGAAAAACGGGTATCAGCTTTTTTTAGTTATGAGCGGCTATGGAAAACTGCATGAAACCACCAAACAGCGCTCCGAAGTTTTTACCGAACCTCTCTATGCCATAGATTCCGATTATTATGGAACAAGGTTCAATGCTACATTCAACAAATATTTTGAAAATGAACTTCGCGGAATCGACCGTAAAGCAAAACCGGAATGGGAAGGAAATCTTTTCTTTTTTGAAAGAGATCAACTGGTAAAAGTAAGTAGAGATCTGCCCTAAATAACCCTCAAAAGTTTCAGAGTTTTCCGAAATATTTTTATGAAAAATATTGTAACTTCATACAATGAAAATTCTAAAACTTCTTTTGCTTTTCATCTTCGTTTTGGGAAATGCCCAAAATGATGGCTTCAAATTTCAGGAGGATGTAAAAAAGGAAGTTATTCCCTTCAAATTAATCAATAACCTTATCTTTATTCCCATCACTGTAAACGGCGTAGAACTCACATTTCTTCTGGATACGGGAGTTGCGGAAACTCTACTGTTCAGCTTAGAAAACAAGGAAATTAACTTTTATGATGTTGAAAAAATGAAATTTTCAGGCTTAGGAGGTAACCTTGAAATTGAAGGACTAAAATCTATAAAAAACATCGTACAGGCAGGAAAAAACCTAAAAGATTATGACCATGCAATTTTCATCATCTTAAACGAAGATTTCAATATTTCTTCCCATGTAGGAATTCCTGTAAACGGAATTATTGGTTATCATTTTTTCAAAAATCATGCAATAAAAATTGATTACACCAACAAAAAAATAACCGTATTCGCTAAAAGCCAACAGAGGGAAACCAGAAAGTATACAGAAATACCCATCACTGTTGAATACAAGAAACCTTACCTCATAGCAGGAGTACAGCAAACTAACGAAAAAAAGGATTCAAAACTGTTGATAGATTTGGGAAATAGCGATGCACTTTGGCTTTTTCCGAGCCTCATTCCAGATTTTAAATACAATCGTCCCAATATTGAAGATTTTCTAGGTCGCGGTTTTAATGGCGAAGTGTATGGTAAAAGAAGCCGTATTCATAAACTTTTTATAGAAAAATATCTTTTTGAAAAACCATTGATGGCAATGCCGGATGAATTTTCCATTCAGCACATTAAGCTTGCAAAAGACAGAAAAGGATCTGTAGGTGCAGATATTTTACGAAGATTCACCATTATTTTTAATTATCCAGAAAACAAAATTTTTCTTAAAAAAAATAGGAATTTTGATGACCCTTTTCACTTCAATATGAGCGGATTGGACATGAAACACGACGGAATGTTTTGGGATAAGGATTTGGTTACCGTACGCACACCAAAAACTCCGTACGGAGATTCGCCCGAACTGAACAACAGCACTACCGTAAGCAACACGGTACAGTACAAATTCGTTTTAAAACCGGAATACTCGGTTTCAGGGGTAAGACTGAACTCTCCCGCAATGTTGTGCGGATTACAAAAAGGCGACAAAATTTTACAAATTAACGGCAAAAGAACCGCCGATATGACGCTCGATTATATCTACAATCTTCTGAAGTCTGAAGAAGGAAAACATATTAACATCGCTGCTGAAAGAAACGGAGTTCCCATGAAATTCAGTTTTATCCTCGAAGATCCCATTCCATACACAGAAGAACAATGAAAACCGAAGAAACCACAATTGATAAGATAAGCTCACGACCGAGATTCAAGATTTTTACCGATCTTTCACCGGAAAGTTATGCAGAAAATCTGAAAATTTTTCTAAAAAATCATCAAAACGACTTCACCGGAAATATAAATCGCGAAGTTGCTACAATCTCCGTAAAAACCGAAAATGATAAGTATTGGAAGCCCTACCTATCTTTACGCACCGAAACTGAAGAGGAAAAAACCACTATTCGAGGAATTTTCGGCCCAAGCTCTGCTGTATGGACTTTTTTTATGTTTCTGTATTTTTTATTTGGGATTTTATGGATGGTCTTCATCACCCTTTGGTTTGTGGGCAAACAAATAAAAATTGATGACTACAACTGGGCTTTACCGGTTTCTTTTTTGATGATTGTCCTATTTCTATTAACGTATTTAGCAGCAAGATTCGGGCAAAAAAAGGCAAAAAAAGAAATGCAAAAACTTCGGCAGTTTGCCATAGATTCCACTTTGCAATATGAAAAAAAGGATTTTTAAGCAGATTTTTTCACGCCCGATTCGTCCTTATTTGCAGTTAAAGTCCCCCTTACTTCTTCCGAATTTTTTTGTTCTTTAAGGATTTCTTGTAAATGTGGAACGAAAATTTTGTTCATTTCTTCCACAGAAATATCGTTTGCTGCAGGATCTTTCAATAATTTAAGCCAAGGTTTCGATTTGAAATCCGATTCACCAAAAATAATTACTGGAGTTCCTTTGGCTTTCACAGTTTGTCCCTGATTGACTAAAACCCACTGATCTGCCCAATTGTACATCCATTTTGCATCCTCTTCCAACAATCGCAAACAAGAATGTGATGCATGAAATCCAGGCAAATCATATTGATGCCATCCAATTCCCAAAGTATTATGAACATTGAAGTTCCAACGCAATTTCCATTCAGAATTGGAAGTTGAAATTGCTACTTCTTTTTTCCAGTTGGTAAATTTCAAACCCGTTTTGGTTGGAGTTGCCTTTTTTCCCATACTCGAAGGTCCCCATTTTATAAGATTACCTTCCTCATAAAGCCCATAAGCATGAACATCATAGGAGAAAAATGCAATTTTTTTCACTTTTTGTAAAGAATCTAAACGTTTTGGAAATGGCGAATATTTTAAGAAATCAGTTTCAATATTTTCGGGAACAATAAGTGTATCTGCTCTCCAACGGTTTTTATTATCAAGTCGGTTCAGTGCTAAAATAATATACCTTTCATCTTCCGAATAAGTTTCCAAAAACTTTTCCATGGCAGAATCTTTTTTCGCTTTTGGAAAAATGAAGGATTTATAATTGATTTTGCGCTGAATATTGGCTAAAGAATCCTCCACTTTTTTTAAAGAATCTTTTTTAGCCGAGGATTGATTGTTATTGTTAGTATCAATTTTTTCAACATCTTTCTTACACTGCATTAAAAGCATTGCTACACAAAACAATGATGAATAAAAAACAATTTTTTTGAAATTAAAAAACATAAATCAGCTTTTAGAAGGAAAGCTCAATAATAGTACCAAAAGAAGGGATGTTTTAATTATGATAAGATTGATGAAAAATATATAAATGATTGAACTACTTTAAGGACATTTCAAGCTTTAGAATCTTGAAAAGGTTGCGTTATGGTTGTCTTCGGCCCAAAAACTTCTTTGAAGTCAAATTGTAAACCGGTAAAGTAAGCCCAAGATTCAAAGTACTTGGTGGAAAGTAATCGCTTTTGAAAAAATTCACCGTATAACCTAAATATAGTCTAAATCCATTACCGCCAATCCCAAAAAAAGGCGAAATTCGTGGTGAAATTTTATGAAAATCTGTATAAAAATTGAGTTCTGTTCCCAAACACATCGCGTTTCCGCAGAAATCGACACCAACTTTCGGACTCAATAAAAATTTATCATAATTGAAGATAAAATCCGAACCAACATAATAATTTCTGGAATTCTGATGTCTTCCACCTCCATCCGAAACTTTCACATAAGATAGTCCAATAATGTGTAATGATTTCATCCTTTCCTCTTCTGGAATATCGCTTGGATCACCCGAAAATTGGTATCCAATTATGATAACATTGCTTTGTGAGGGTTCGGGAAATTCTCTCTTGATATTTTGAGAAAAAATAAAAGCTGGAAAAAAAAGTAAAACCAAAAATCTCATAAAAAATATATCAATTTGAATGCAAAAATTTCTCCAAAATGAGTTCCCCACTCGGAATGGAATTTACTGCCCACTTAATCATCAATTCCAAGCGTTTTTCTTCTGAAAGTTGATGATGAATTCCAGATTTTTCTAATTTTTGCTTCAAATCGTAACAACAAATTGCCGCCGCAACGGAAACATTGAAACTCTGCGTAAAACCATACATCGGAATTGCCAAAGTTTCGTCACAAAAATTTAAAAAATTATCTGAAACCCCTTTCCATTCTGTTCCGAAGATTAATGCAACCGATTCTTTTATTTGAAAATCAGGAAGCATTTTGGCATTTTTTTCGGGAGAAACGGCAACCAATTTGTAACCTCGGGTTCTGATTTCCTGCAAAGATTCCAATGTGTGAGCCATTTTTTCAACTTCCACCCAGTTTTCTGCACCTTTGGTTACCGTAAGATTGGGATCGAAAACGTTTCTGGCTTCCATTGCGACTACTTTGTGAAATCCGCAAGCTTCCACAGAACGAATAATTGCCGCCGCGTTTCGGAATTGATAAACATCTTCCATCACCGGAAGAACAAAATCTGAGCTTTCAGCTGAAAGTTTTTCAATTTTTTGCAGGCGTTCTTCGGTGAGAAACTGCTTTAGGTAATTAAAGATTTCTTGGTTTTCCATTGTTCAAAAATAAGCGAATTTTAGATTTTTACAACTGAATTTGTTTGTAAAACTGCACCGCGCCCCGACTTGAACGGAGCTCTTATTTGTTTTTTTTAGAAAAAATTTCAATACATGACAATTTTTAAAACCACAAAAGTCACAAAAATTTAAAAATCAACTTGTTAAAGGGAAAATAAGATTTCCGTGCAGACATATTTTAACTTTAAGAAAAATTAATTATGTCTTTGATAATGAAGTACTTTTGTGACTTTTGTGGTTGAAATTTTATTTTTTGTCGTGTACTAAAAAAATAGCGGGAGTGGAAGGCGTAAACGAAATGAAAGCAAAGGCTTTTTATTGAAGGTTACCAAGGAAGTTGATGACGCCCAAATTAAAAATTTTGTAATTTTAAGCCATGAAAAGAAAAGTCCTGCTCATCTACACCGGCGGAACCATCGGGATGGAAAAAGATTACGAATCAGGAAGCCTTGTTCCATTCGATTTTACAAATATTTTCAAAAAAATGCCCGAAATGAAACTGCTGGAATGCGAAGTTTCGGTTCATCCTTTCAAAAAACCGCTGGATTCATCAGACATGGGCCCGAACGAGTGGAAAATTATCGCCAACTACATCGGGAAAAATTACGAAAAATACGACGGCTTCCTGATTTTGCACGGAACCGACACGATGTCCTATACCGCTTCTGCATTGAGTTTTATGCTGAAAGGACTCCGAAAACCGGTGATTTTTACGGGTTCGCAACTTCCAATTGGCGATTTGCGGACTGATGCGAAGGAAAATCTTTTAACGAGTCTCTATTATGCGAGTTTATATGAAAATGATGAAGCTGTAATTCAGGAAGTTGCTGTGTACTTTGAATATAAATTGCTTCGCGGAAACCGAACCCTGAAATATTCCGCAGAGTATTTTGATGCTTATCAAAGTCCGAACTACCCTATTTTAGGGCAATCGGGAGTCCATTTGAATATTGAGAAAGATTTTCTTCATCGTGCAAATAAAGATGAGAAATTTGTTGTGGACACCCACATTTCGAAGGATATTCTTTTTTGGCGCATTTTTCCTGGGATGACGCTTGAACATTTTACGGAAATCCCGAAAATGAAGGTTCTGATTCTACAAGTTTTTGGCTCTGGAACAATCTTTAACACCGAAAAAACAGAAAGCACTTTGAAAAAAATCCGCGAGAACGGAACGGAAATCGTGGTAGTAAGCCAATGCGTTTCTGGCGGAATTTCCTTTGGAAAATATGAGAACAGCAATATTTTCGTGAAAATTGGTGCAATTAGTGGCAAAGATATGACTGCGGAAAGTGCAATTACGAAAGCGATGCACCTTATGGATAATCCAAATTATGCCGGAAGTTTTGCAAAAAACTTTTCTAAAAATTTGTGCGGGGAAATTTCCGAATAGCTACAATATAATTTTGAATATTAATTTATTTAAACTATTTTTGCAAACCTAATTAGAAAGGTGCTCGAGTGGTTGAAGAGGCTACCCTGGAAAGGTAGTATACGGGTAACTGTATCGAGGGTTCGAATCCCTTCCTTTCTGCTAAAACGCTGATTTTTTCAGCGTTTTTTTTATGCAAATCTTTTTAAATCTACTTCTGGAGGTAGAGGTTGATTATTTTCAATATGTTCAAAAAGAGTTTTAGAAAAATAGCAACCATTCAAAATTCCACGGGCGCCAAGTCCATTGAAGACAAACAAATTTTCGTGTTTTTGATGTCTTCCCAGAATTGGGCGGCGGTCTTTCACTGTTGGTCTAAATCCAAAATTAACTTCTGTTATTTCAAAATTTCCAGGAAAAAATTCTTTTAAACCGTTCCTCAATTGTTCTTTGGCAGATTGATCCACATCAGAATGTGTTTGATTTCGGTCATAAGTTCCACCATAATAATATTCATGTTCATTTGTTGGAAACAGGAAATGCTTTTTTTTAATGGTAACAGATTGTTTAAATCCATTTGGAAAAACTACTTTTAAATGGTGTCCTTTGTTAGGATTCACGGGTAAATCAGAAAAGAAAGGGTTTTGGGTAACGCCCATTCCTTCGCAGAAAATGATGTGCGTAAAATGGATGTTTTTATAAGAATTATCTGACAAATTTATTTCAGAATAATCAAACTTTTCTTTTGTCAAAAAAATATTTTTTTCAAGATATTCCAACATATCCAAAAAGAAATTTTCTACATTTAATCTTGCTGAACAATTAACTTTCCCCGTTGAAAAAGGATTTGTAACACCTTCTATTGAAGTAAAATTTTTATTGAGGAAAGTTTTCAGAATTTCATCATTTGCCTTTTTTATCCAAAGATTTTTCTCTGTTTCATCATGAAATATTCTATGTATCGGTTGATCGATAAGGTAGTTTTTACCTGTATATTCTTGAATTTCGGACAGTGTTTGGTGAAGATGATGTATTTGTTCAGAAGCAAGCCAAAATGTGGTAAACCTCTTTAAAACCAATGGATTTATAATACCCGCAGAAATATGTGAAGCACTTTTTTTGCCTTCAGAGAAAAGACAAAATTTTTTGTTATTTTTAATTAATTGATGTGCAAAAAACATTGCAGCATAACCATCACCAACAATTATATACTCTACATTTTTCATAAAATTTTGATAAAAAAAAAACCTGAGTAAAGATACTCAGGTTTTATTAATATTATGAAACTGAAATTAATAATTCCACATTTCGTTTTCCATTGCAAGAATCTGTCCTTTGATTCTGTTGCTTTCCTCAATTTGCTCATCTGCATTTCTAGGGATGTAATCTTTAATTACACCATCTCCAAGCCCATTAGAAGATTTATAGATTACTGAAGAGAATCTTCTTCCATTCAGCAAATCATCAAAGCTTAAATCAGCTGACTGGTTTTTCTTGTTAAAAACAATATTGTTGGCCAAGATTTCTCTTGCATCCGGATAAAAAATCCAGAACAAGTCAACCAATTCATCAGCTCCTTCCAAAGGCAATCCGTTTGGTCCAATTCTACCACGCATTGATGGATCTGGACCCATTGCTGCGATACCAAGTGGTCGATATTTCATCTGTCCATCTCTTTTATCGATAAACCACATTCCCATCATCTTAATCATTTTCACGTGGGTAGATTCTGTTTGGTAAGTATCGGAGTACATCTCTACTTCCTTAGGAGTAAGCTGTCTTCCTGATTCTAATATATCCAAAGCTTCAGGAGCCAGACGTACGCTTTTTAATCTTTCTTTAATTCCTTGTGGACTTAATTTAGTTAGGAAATTTTCATCATCATAAACTTCCGCAATCTTTCCACCCAAAGCTGCTTCTAGTAGGATAGTGTATAACGACTTATTTTGTCTGGAAAAAGAATCCGTATTATTGAAGTAAAATGGCTGATTGATCTTATCATTCAAGTCAATTACTTCCCAAACATAAACACTCTTTAGGACATCTCTTTCATCAACATATCCATAAGACAGCGGAGTTACTTTATTGGAAACCATACTGTCTCCTACCATTTTCATGTTTTCGTCGCGCATCTTTCTGAAATCTTCAGGCGATTTAGCATTGAGAATAGTTTGGGAAAACATGATTCCCGAAACCAGAACCAACATGGTGCTAATATATTTTTTCATATGAATAGAAAATTTTATCTTTTATTACTGTACGTTAATTACAACTGGTGAAGCTTCTCTACCTGGTGCCATTGTAATACCCTGTGCTGTATATTTAATTCCATAGACTGAAACTACGTCTCCAGGTCGAAGGGTTTTAATTGCTCCCTGCAATGATTGCATATCGTTTCCTGTTACAGGTATTGCGGCTCTTCCAGGCATTTTAAACATATAACTTGTTACAGTGAACGTTACAGGGAAATCAAAATCAGGAATAGCTGCTGAAACCTCTTGATTTGGAATTGATCCTGCAGGAACATTCAACACGTTTCTTCCTCTAATTTGTCCTTGTGGAGGTGGTACTGGTTTCACTCTGAAATCAAATGCTTTACTTTGATTACCTCTTGGTCCGTTTCCAGACAAGGTAAGTTTTACCACACCGGTAGCTCCCGGAGTAACAATCCATTTTCCTGGACCTGCACCTCTTACTGTAGCTCCAGAAGCAGATAAGGAAAGTTTCGAATTGTCAACTCCCAAAATTGCTCCTGAAATTGGGTTATCCAAACCACGATACATTACATTCATCTTGTCTGCAGAAACTACAGCACCTGTTTCGTATTGAACTTCTTTCTGACCGGCAATTACGTTATAAGTATGGGTATAAGGAATAGAAACATTTTCTCCGTTCGCCATCTGAACCGTAATAGTACCACCAATTTTTTTCTCACCAATACCTCCAGTGTTAAGTCCGATAATTCCTTTTCCGTTCTCTACTCTATTTACACCAGAGATTTGAATTTTATTACTGTTAGAATATGATGCTAAATAAACTGTAGCTTCAGCTTTCGTTCCCTGTACAATATCTGTAGGTGCTTTTACGATAGCATCATAGTTATTAAACTTAATGGTAGCATCCACTTTTTCCTGAAGCATTAATGCTAATGCATCGGATTGTACGTTTCTAGCATCATTTTGAATAATTTCTAGGTTGGAAAGCGCAGCAATAAGTGCTTGATGATAAAACTTCTGCTGCATCCATCCTTTATCTTCCAAAATATTGGATTTAGGGTTTTCGGTTTTTAGAGATTTATTTGCTCTATCTACCAAGTCTTTCATATTTGCATTACTACCGAAAGTTTGGGTAATATAATTTCTTACATCATCAATTTTAGACTTGAGATTAAGTGCATTTTTAGAAAGCTTGTTTTCTTCACCATCCACAAAAAAGTAAGCTGTTGTGCCTTCGTTACTGTTAAGCTTGGTAAAATTTTCACTAATATCAACAGGTTTTCCAGAAGGATCTTTATCCGAAAAGTCTGAATCTTTTTTTAGAGTTTCTTTTACACCATCTACGTATTTTACCAATACATCTATTTTCTCCTTTAAACCTAAATACTGCTGATAAGGCTGCTGATAAGTATCAGGAACATTAGCTGCTTTAGCCTCTAAAGTTTTTTCGAATATTTTGGTATTCTTATCTTCAGTTAAAAGCCTTGTTTCCTGTAAAGATTGGGTAGATTCATAGTATGATCTGATGATTTCTGCATCAATATTGAGCGCCATCATTGCGATGAACACTAAATACATCAGGTTAATCATCTTCTGCCGCGGAGTCTGTTTTCCTTGTGCCATTTTCTCTTTTCTTTGTTTTCTGTATTAAAAATTAAGCTAAAATGTAGGGAATTTAAGACTTCATAGCAGTAAGCATACCTCCGTAAACTCTGTTCAAATTGTTCAAGTTAGAAGTTAATCCGCCTAATTCTTCATTAAATTTTTCAGAATGTTGTACCGATTTTTCAAGATCTGCAATATACTTTTTGTTATAATCGGACTGTTGTTGACCGTGTTCTAGCTGCATTGCATAAAGTTGGTTCATGCTTTCCATGTGTGCTGCTGCTTTATTGAGTTGGTCGTTATATTTGTGTGTTGAAGCAGATACGTCTACCGTTTGGTTGATCTGATCTACTGAGTTTGAGAATTTATCAATTCCTGTTCTCAATCTTTCAAAAAGACCTACATCCAGTTTTGCATCTTCTAACATTCTGTCCAATTTGGAGGAAAGAGAGTTTTCCATTTGCAACATCATTTCGTTTGAATTGAAAGCACCGGAAACGTTAGCATGCAAAGGATTTGGTTTCGCGTGTTTATCCAAGAGTTCCGGATAAACATTTTCCCACGCGTAATTTTCTTCACTTTTTGGTGGGTCGAATGCGAAAATACAGAAAATGAATGCCTCCGTTATAAGACCTACGGTAAGTGCTACGTTACCTGTGATAGGACCCAAATTGATGTGGGTGATTTTTAGCCAAGCTCCAAGAATTACAATTGCTGCACCAATGGAGTAAATAAAGTTATAGATACCTTCTTTTGTTGAGAAAACTCTTCCGATCATTGTTCTAGATATTTGATAGTTTTTAATTCAGTTTGCTATTATTTTGTTCTTCTTTTTGGCTTTACAGCACCTTCAGGAAGATCCTGAACAGTTCTGAAACCGATATAACTTCTTGCAGAATCTTTTCTTTCCCAGTCTCTGCTTCCGTTCATAAGCATATATCCTATGTCTTTCCAAGATCCTCCCCTTACAGATTTTCTGGTATCGGTTTGGTTTTTGGTAGAAGGATTCAGTGTATTTGAAAATCCGTAAGATGAGTTGTTGAATTGTGATTCCGTCCATTCAGAAACGTTTCCTGCCATGTCGTAAAGACCAAATCCATTTTTTCTGAATTTTTTAACAGGGGCAGTATATGTATAAGTTCCCAATTTCTCATCTTCTATATAGTTACCTCTTTTCGGTTTGAAATTCGCCAAATAGCAACCTCTGTCGTCCATTAAATATGGGCCTCCCCAAGGATATGTTGCATTTTCCATTCCTCCTCTTGCTGCATATTCCCATTCAACTTCTGTAGGAAGACGGAATCTCATAGGTCTTTGTTTCTTTCTCTTAAGACTCTCGTTGTAATCAGATTTTAGTTTAGATCTGAAATCACAGTAAGCTCTCGCCTGATCCCAAGTAACACCTACAATTGGATAATTTTTGTATGCATTATGCCAAAAATATTGCTCGAACAAAGGTTCGTTGTATGCATAGTGGAAATCTTTCACCCAAACAGTAGTATCTGGATAGATTGCTAAACTTTCTCTTTTAAGGAAATTTGCTCCTCTTTCATTTTCCTGAATCGCAGTGTTGTGATCCTCCCAAACATAAGAATATTTCAGTTTTGAAGCGTCAATAACTCTTTGGTTTCTAACTCTTTGAGATGAAGGTAAATATAGGGATTCTAAAACCTCTGCATATTCAACGTCAGGATACTTGCTTGTACTCCAATGTAAAGGAACGCTCCAATCTAATCTTTTGCTTGGGTCATATCCAGAATCATCTCTTCCTCCATTGGCTTCAAGCCATTCTTGGTAGGGAGTCATTTCTTCATTATCCCTCGCTGCAAGGTATGCATAATCTCCAATACTTTGACCTTTTCCGGTACCATCGCCACCTTCACCGGCAGCTTCGGCAAGGAGTGTTCTTGCAATTGAATCGCGCACATAATTAATGAAAACCCTGTACTCTGCGTTGGTAGTTTCGGCTTCATCAATAAAGAAAGAAGAAACAGTAACTGTTTTCAAGTTCTTGTTTTCTGCAGTGTTTGTCATATCCTGATCTGCTAGACCTACAACAAACGACCCAGATGGGATGGAAACCATTCCGTAAGGTCTTTCTGCTACAAAACTTCTTGATTTTTCTCTTGGTATCAATTCTCCTTTTGTTCCTGGTTTTCCGGCAGAACTTTTGCCTCCTGAACAAGATACCACTACTGTTAATGATGCTCCTAATAGTGAAAGAAATATCCTTTTCATGTTAATTTTTATAATTAAGCGGTAAATATATAATTTTTTTAAGAAACTTTTAAGATTTTTTTTGAAAAACGTAAAAAATCTTAGAATATTTTATTTGGTGGTGTTTTTTTTTACTCCACAGTCACCGATTTTGCTAAATTTCTTGGCTGGTCCACGTTTGCTCCTCTATATACAGCTATGTAATATGCTAAAAGCTGTAATGGTACTGCTGCTACAATGGGAGAGAAGCATTCTGATGTTTCCGGTATTTCTATAACATAGTCTGCCATTGCGCTCACTTGTTCGTCTCCTTTATTCACCAGCGCTATCACTCTGCCTTTTCTAGCTTTAATTTCTTGTACATTGCTAACAATCTTATCATAATGACCCTTTCTTGGGGCTATAATTACGATAGGCATATTTTCATCTATTAGTGCAATTGGCCCATGCTTCATCTCTGCTGCTGGATAACCTTCTGCGTGTATATAGGAAATTTCCTTTAATTTCAACGCTCCCTCTAATGCTGATGGATAGTTGTAACCTCTACCCAAATATAAGAAGTTTTGTGCATTTACAAAATCTTTTGCGATTTCTTTTGTAAATTCATGAGTATTTTCTAAAGTTTCCTCTATTTTTTTAGGCATTGCATCGAGTTCAGAGATTAGTCTCATGAATTCTGCATTGCTTAAATTCCCGTTGTGCTTTCCTAATTTTAGGGCGATAAGCGACAGAATAGTTAGCTGAGCTGTAAAAGCTTTTGTAGATGCTACACCAATTTCTGGACCTGCATGTGTGTATGATCCAGCATCCGTAATTCTTGCAATAGAGGAGTCAACCACATTGCAGATACCATAAATAAATGCACCTCTTTCTTTTGCCAATTTTAGTGCTGCCATAGTATCTGCAGTTTCACCTGACTGCGAAATTGCAATTACTACGTCTTTTTCAGTAATAATTGGGTTTCTGTATCTGAATTCCGAGGCATATTCAACCTCAACAGGTATCCTTGCGAACTCTTCTATTAAATACTCACCTATTAATCCTGCGTGCCAAGATGTTCCACAAGCTATAATAATGATTCTTCCTGCGTTGTTGAATCGTTCTAAATGATCCCATATTCCCGCCATCTTGATAATGCCTTCATCCACAAGAAGTCTTCCCCTCATAGTATCGTGAATGGATTTAGGCTGCTCGAAGATTTCCTTCAGCATAAAATGCTCGTAACCACCTTTCTCTATTTGTTCCAAACTCAATTTGAGTTCTTGAACAGCGGGTTCTATTTTTGTGTTGTCATTAATGGAACGTATATCTACACCATTTTCTAAAGAAATTGTCGCCATGTGACCTTCTTCCAAGTAAATAGCTTCTTTTGTAAACTCCACAAAAGGAGAAGCATCGGATGCAATGAAATATTCATTCTCACCTAAACCTATAGCCAAAGGTGAGCCTAACCTTCCTACTACCAAAACACCTGGAAAATCTTCGTGCATTACAGTAATGGCATAAGCTCCGTACACTTCATTTAAGGAATATCTTACTGCTGTAGGAAAATCAATATCCTGCTGAATGTCCATAAAGTACTGAATGAGGTTAACCAATACTTCAGTGTCTGTCTCTGATTTGAAAGTATACCCTTTTTCCATGAGCATGGTTTTAATGGTGTCATAATTTTCGATGATACCGTTATGAACCAACGCAATTTTACCATTATTAGAAAGATGAGGATGCGAGTTTCTGTCACTCGGAACTCCATGGGTTGCCCATCTGGTATGCCCCATTCCTACATGAGATATACCTTTTAGGCTTTTGGAGATTGCCACCAAATCATCTACTTTTCCTTTTGTCTTTGCTATTTCAAAGTTTTTTTTGTTAATGTCCAGAACTATTCCTGCACTGTCATAACCTCTGTACTCAAGCCTCCTTAAACCATTGATGACTACCGAGTAAGCATCTTGAAAGCCTGTATATCCAACTATTCCACACATATACTTATATTATTATTTAGTACCGTAAACTATTTTTAACTGTATTCTTTTAGGGTTTGCCTGCTCTGTACCAACCAATACGAGGCGGTTTGGGGTAATTGCCCTTGTGTCGTACTGATACCCGTAATATTGGTTGCTCTCATTAACTCTGAAAGCGCCTACATGCATCACAAAATCCTTATTTGGAGCTTCAGTTTCCACAATATCTTTTAGTGTTTTTGTAATAGTAAAGTCGTAATAGGCCGGATTTTTATCCAAATCCAAAGCATTTACAAGACTGAAGTTTGCTATTGCGGAAAATGTCGACATTTCGGGTAAGAATGCTGTTGCATCTTTTTGGAGGAATACAAACGTAGATGGTTTTTCATACTTGTTGTTCCAAGTAGTTTCATCAGTGTAAACTCTAATTTTCGCTCCCATAATCCCGATTTTTTCATTTTTAAACTTATCTTTAAGGAGCGAAATGGTTGCATCAGGAATCCGCACTCCAAAACTTGGGCCTCCCATTCCTTGTGGATAAAGCTTTTTATCGCCGTTTGCGGCATTTATAGTAGCCATTGCTGTAGCCACTTGCGTATCTGTTCTGTTGTAGTAATATTGTCCAATGTGTACATTTGGAGAACCCAATGGAAATTTGAAGCTGGTTTGCGGACGGGTGGTAGCTCCATTCTCTACTTTGTCATTTTTATAATACATAATGATTTCTGCAGAAGCACTCGGAAACCTAAAAATAAATCCATCATTTTCTTCTACGGAAATTCTAATACCTTTAAAATATCTTATGAAGTTAGCAGCATCTTTAAGTTCTACGCTCCCCTTTTTCGCAATAATTTTATTTTGGAAGAAAGCTGCGTTTAAGCCGATCCTCAAACTTGCATCATTACTCCAAATCCCACTGTTGTCAGAATCTTTAGTAATTGTAGAGGAACTTACTCTTCCATTAAAGACTTTGGAACCCAATTCTGAAGTGTTGTAGGCAACAGCTGTGTTTGATAGTTTTTCATCGGCTGCAGCACCCAAAAACTCAGTAACTTCATGTACCTTAATATTAAAGGTGGCGGCATTTCCATTGATTTTAGATTTGCCATATTTCAATACGGGGTAATTTACAACTACTTTTTTAGCGGGAATACTACCTTCGGGATAAATATAGTTCTCATCTGTTGTAGTAGTTGCAGAATCTGCCGCGTAAAGAGGTTTTAATACAAGAACTGCCGAATCCACTACCGCATTTGCCCCAAAATCAGGATCGTATGTCGCCATGCGAGCCTGGGTAACATATGCAGCCTTCTGCATTCCAAATACTCCTTCCGTAAAAGCACCCAAAGGAGCCAACGGAATTTCTGAGGCATCAGTTCTTATATTGTCATTATTATTAATGTTATAAGCTGTAACATCAAACGACGGCTCATCAGCCTGAGCTCCCGAAAAAAACTGTACGCCGAGGTTATCAGCCTCCGGCTCACAGTTATATAAAAAAACACTTCCGAAAACTGATACAGAAGCGATGAATAGAATTTTTTTGATATTTTTTATCATCAATTTCAAAATTTAATAAATATTTACGATGGATTCTGGATCCAGATATTCCGATTTTTCAACTTTCACTTTATCGAATGCCTTGTCCAAGTTGCCCTCCAAAAACTCGTCGCCTTTTATGATGTAATCTACATGCTTCAGGCTTTCAATTACCAGGTTTTGAGCATTTGGTTTCTTCAAGCTTTCAATCTCGGCAATATTGTCGAATTTCAACTTTTCTAGCAGGTTTTTCTCAAGCGGAAGGTTTTCTTCATTATACAGGGAAAGCACAATTTTGGTATTCTTGAAGTAATAGTCGTTTTTATAGAATGTTCTAAGATAAACTGGAATCATGGAGGACATCCATCCGTTTAGGTGTATTACATCCGGTACCCAGTTCAGTTTTTTGATGGTTTCAATTACGCCACGTGCGAAGAATATTGCTCTTTCACCATTGTCGTCATATTCCTTATCATCTTCATCTTTGTAGAAGAACTTTCTCTTAAAGTACTCTTCATTATCAATGAAGTAAACCTGTAGTCTTTCGCCAGGAAGCGAAGCTACTTTAATAATTAAAGGTTGATCCAAGTCATTGATGATGATGTTCATCCCTGAAAGGCGTATTACCTCGTGCAGTTGAAATTTTCGTTCACTTATCAACCCAAATCTTGGCATAAAAACACGAACATCATTACCATCTGCATGCATTTTAAGCGCCATTTTACTTACCATCGCCGCTATATTGCTGTCCTCCTGATAAGGAAACATTTCAGTGGTGATGTATAATATTTTCCGGTTCGGCATAAACTCTTTTTTGGTCTTCATTAGGCAAAGACACATTATTATGCAAATTTACAAAAATTTAATGGAAAACTTTCTAATTAACATTTTTTAATATTTCCTTGGCAATCTAAATAAGAACTTCATAATTTTGCTTTTTTTCACTACTTTTACCATAAGAATCAAATTAGACTATGGAAATCCTAAAAACAAGGGAAGCGTTGGAAGCCTATGTAGAGCGCAACAGGGAAATGGGCAAAAAAATAGGTTTTGCACCAACTATGGGAGCCTTGCACAAAGGACATATCTCCCTTTACGAAGAGGCTCGGGAAGAGAACGACATCGTAATTTCTTCAATTTTTGTAAATCCAACTCAGTTTAATAATCCCGAAGACCTGAAAAAATATCCCAGAACTTTAAACAAAGATTTGGAGATGCTTGCTGATTGCAAAATTGTTGACGCGGCATATGTTCCGGAAATTGAAGACCTGTATCCAAACGGAACTCTTTCTAAAGAATACAGCTTTGATGGTTTAGAAAAAGCCATGGAGGGAGAGTTTCGGCCAGGACACTTTAATGGAGTGGGAACTGTGGTGGAAGAGCTTTTTCGACAAGTTAAGCCAAATAATGCCTATTTTGGCGAAAAAGATTATCAACAACTTGCCATTATAAAAAAATTGGTTCAGAAAACCAACCTTCCCGTAAAAATCCACGGCGTACCTACCATGCGAGAAGACAACGGACTTGCGATGAGCTCCAGAAACAAAAGACTAACGCCGGAAGAACGCAATGCTGCAAAAATTATTTTTGAAACGCTAACAAAGGTGAACGACTGGTTTCGGATAGTAACAATTCCTGAAATTTACAGACGTGTACAAGAAATTTTTGAAGACCAACCAGGAATGGTGATGGAGTATTTCAAAATTGCCGATGAAGAAACACTGAAAGAAACCGACTTTTTCTACAAAGACAGAAATTATCGCGCATTTATCGTCGTTTTTGTAGGTGATGTTCGGCTCATCGACAATATGCATTTGGACTAAAAACCCAAAGGCTTCCCTACCAGAAAGCCTTTGAACACCAAATCACAAAATATTAATATGAAAAAAAATTTACCATTCAGCAAATTTTGTGACCTGGCTGGGATTCGAACCCAGGACCCATACATTAAAAGTGTATTGCTCTACCAGCTGAGCTACCAGGTCTTTTTCTTAATTAACAATTAATAATGAAAAATTAATAATTAAGAAAAAAATTAATAATAAAGAACTTGTAAATTATTCATTATCAATTCTTCATTATTCTTTTCGCTTGTGCCTGCGACTGGACTCGAACCAGCACATCCTTAGGAAACCACCCCCTCAAGATGGCGTGTCTACCAATTTCACCACGTAGGCAAAAAAAATCCGTAGTGGTACGGAATTTACTTGTGACCTGGCTGGGATTCGAACCCAGGACCCATACATTAAAAGTGTATTGCTCTACCAGCTGAGCTACCAGGTCGGCCACTTTTTTACAGATATTTCCGCTAAAAGTGGTGCAAAGATAAGGCTTTTTTTATTTTCTCAAAATTTTTTGGGAAATTTGTAGAAATTTGTAATATGATTATCTCTTTACTCGGTTATATGGGTTCCGGCAAAACACTCATTGCCAAAATTTTAAGCCAGAAAACTGGCTTGGAACTTTTTGATCTTGATAAGGAAATTTCTAAAAGAAACAACACCACAATTCCACAAATTTTTGAAAAAAAAGGAGAAATTTTCTTTCGGAAAAGAGAACGAGAGGTATTGGAGGAGCTTTTAGCAAGCAAAGACAACTGTATCCTGAGTCTTGGTGGTGGAACTCCGGCGTATTATAACAATATGGAAGTTATCAACCAATATTCCATCAGTATTTTTCTGCAAACTCCTATAAATATTCTTGCAGAACGATTGATTCGGCAGAAGCAAAAGCGCCCAATCATAGCGAAAATTCCTGATGATGAGATTTCAGAATTTGTTGCAAAACATTTGTTTGAAAGAAATCCTTATTATTCAAAAGCTCGTTACACCATCAATACTGCCCATAAAAACCCTGAAGACATTGTGGGAGAAATTTTAGAAAAAGTTTTCTAACTTTCTTCTACCTCCTCCTCCAAACCGCTGAAAAAATCTTCCCAGTTTGTTGCAATTTTTTCACTCGGATCCGCGCCAACATACTCATCAATGTCCCTCCTGTCCTTTTTGGTAGGCCTGCCTTCACCTTTATTGCGATAAAACTGCTGTTCAGATCTTCTTATTTTTAGTATTTCGTATTGTTGAGGATCAGTAAAGTCGGCAACGTATTCTGGAACCAATTTGGCACCTACCCTACTTTTTGGCAGCTGCAAAACTTTTACTTTGTAATCGATTTGATTTTTTCTAATCTTAATAACATCACCAATTTTTACCTCTTTGGAGGATTTAACGCTATTTTCCCCAATAGAAACCCTATTTTTCTTAATTTCGTCTGTCGCAACACTCCTTGTCTTATAAAAACGGATGCACCATAAAAATTTATCAATTCTCATTATTTTTTATACTTTTGCGTAAAATAAATTTTCAGCAATTTAATTATTAATTTAAAATGAAAAAAATCTTTTTATATAGTACCGTTGCCATCTTAGCTTTTTCATCCTGCAGGAAAGATGATACACCTGAAACCTATAAAGAACCTGAAGATATAAATGTTCAGAATTCTTACGATGATCAAGCCATTGTGAAGTTCCTTGATAAAAATTATCTGGATGCTCTCGGAAACATCAAAGCTTTTAGCGATACTGATACTTCAGATGATAATTATCCTAAACTTTCGCAGCTCAATCCTGTTACGCTTCCGTCTGGAGTAGTTTACATTGTTCGAGATGGAGCTCAACCGAATCCGGGAGCTGCGATTGCTTCTACTGATATTATTAGGATTATGCATAGAACTTACAGCTATGTTGCCACAAATACAGATAATAATGTGGCTTTTACTTCTACCTCACTTTTCAGAAGCACTATAGATGGAAGCGGGGTTCCAGAAGTGGACCCTGCGTATTACTTTGTAAAAAGGTCTGTTTTGGATGCAGACAAATCAAAGGATAGGTCCTATTATGAAATAGAAGGTTTCAACGAAGCTTTACAAAAATTTAAATCTTTCAATATGCAGGATTCTGATAACTATAATTTGCAGGGTATTATAATAGTTCCTTCCAGGGCTGCTTTTGCAAGGGATGCTCACTTTAATTACACAGGATACTCAATGAGGAATCGAAGTCTGGTATTTAATTTCCAGGTTTACAAAAACTCTGCAAGACCTATTGATCAATTATAATTTCAATAAAAATCTATAAATAAAAAAGAGATTCGCACGAATCTCTTTTTTGTTTCTATTATCTCTTTCTTACATTTTCCAAAATATTTGGGAAATAAACATCCGAAAGATGCTCGAACTCGTCTCCACGCATAAACATCGTTGCATCCACCTCTTCGTAGGAATCTCTTCCTGCAGCTCCAATTAACTCGTTGCACGTATGCAATGTATTTTTGTGGAAATGATAAACTCTTTCAGATTTATCGGTAACATCCAATCCTTTTATCAGCATTTTATCCTGTGTCGCAACTCCAGTCGGACAAGCGTTGGTGTTACATCTCAAAGCCTGAATACAGCCTAAAGCAAACATAAATCCTCTCGCATTATTACAAATATCGGCTCCCATCGCTACTGCACGTAAAATATCCAAAGCCGTTAAAACTTTACCACTCGCAACTATTTTTACTTTATCGCGAACATTATAGTTTTTAAGCGTATTATTCACAAAAATAAGCGCAGGTTCCAAAGGCATTCCTACTCCATCCGAAAATTCTGGCGGTGCTGCTCCAGTTCCTCCTTCCGCTCCATCAACAGTGATGAAATCTGGATAAATTTTCAGCACGTTCATTTGTGCACAAATATCTTCAAACTCTTTGGTATCTCCTACACATAGTTTAAAACCAATTGGTTTTCCACCCGAAAGTTCACGAAGTTTTTGAACAAATTTTAAAAGTCCGGCTGCATCGGAAAAAGAGGAGTGTCCCGGAGGAGAAATAATCGTCATTCCAGGGGTTACGTGACGGATTTTTGCAATTTCCGGCGTATTTTTCACACCTGGTAAAACTCCACCGTGACCCGGTTTTGCACCTTGCGAAAGTTTTATCTCAATCATTTTCACATTCTCGATTTTCGATTTTTCTGCAAAAAGTTCATCGGAAAATCTTCCCTGTTCATCACGGCAACCGAAATATCCGGTCCCTATTTGCCAACACAAATCTCCACCTTCCAAATGGTAAGGAGAAATTCCTCCTTCGCCGGTATTGTGGTAGAAGCCTCCTTTTTTAGCACCTCTGTTTAATGAAATTTGCGCTCTGTCACTTAAAGAACCAAAACTCATCGCCGAAATATTAAATAATGAAGCAGAATAAGGCTGAGAACACTGTTCATTACCTACAATCGTTCTCGGCAGTTCTTCTTTTGGAGATTTTGCATAGATGGAATGCTTAATTCCCTCATATTTTCGGTGGTTAATTTCCAACTGCGTTCCGAAAGCAACGGTATCACTAATATTTTTTGATCTTCTGTATGCCGCAGAACGTTGATGTCTTGGAAAAGGTTTTCCATCGGTTTCTCGCTCGATGAAATATTGCTGCATTTCTGGAGATATGCTTTCAAAAAAGTAACGGAAATACCCAATAACTGGGAAGTTTCGCAAAATCGCGTGTTTTGACTGGTTCGCATTGTAAATCCCAATAATGTACAGAATCGTTAATAAAATCGGAATCCAATAATGCGCGCGAATAAGCAATGCCACGATCCAAGTAGCGATAACGAGGGCTGCTCCCCACGTGAAAAACTTATCTCTCATGTGTAAATAATTTTGTTCAAAATTAATCAATTAAAAAATCAGGGAAAATTAATGAAAATTTAACAAAAATTTGAAACGATTAATAAAAATCTGATAAAATTATGTATAAAATAAGGTTTCCTAACATAATTATCACTTATTCAATAATTTACTAAAATCCAAGCATATTATTGAAAAAATCTATTAATTTTGAGAGATAAAAACGAAAAGAACAATGTTTAAAATTGCAAAAAAACAATCTAAATTTTTGCAAGAAAATCGTCGAAAGAAACTTCTACACCTACGGTTCCATCGGGTTTGATGCGTTTCAGATTCACCATTTCAATTTGGTTGATGGAATTTTCGTCGAAAGGTTTTTGAACACGCACATAATTTTCCGTAAAACCGAACATGTATCCGTTTTTATTTTCATGTTCCCAAAGAACAGGAAGCGTTTTCCCCAATTGCGTTTGGTAGAATGCCATTTTCTTTTTTTCGGAAAGAATCCGAAGCATTTTGTTGCGTTTCTTTCTTTCGGAAATCGGCACAACTCCCTCCATTTCGGCAGCTTCGGTATTTTCTCTTTCAGAATAGGTGAAAACGTGCAAATAGGAAATCGGAAGTTCATTCAGGAAATTGTAAGTTTTCAAAAATTCTTCCTCGGTTTCGCTTGGAAATCCTACAATAACATCCACTCCAATCGCACAATTTGGCATTACTTCGCGAATTTTTGCAATTCTATCGGAATATAGTTTGGTGAGATAGCGGCGTTTCATTTTCTTCAAAAGTTCGTCGCTCCCACTTTGCAGCGGAATATGAAAATGCGGCACAAAACTTCTTGATTTTGAAACCAAATCAATGCTTTCGTCTTTCAAAAGATTGGGTTCGATGGAAGAAATCCGGATTCTTTCGATGCCCTCAACTTTGTCGAGTTCCTTTATCAAATCCAAAAAAGTATGTTCGTGTTTTTTGTTTCCGAACTCGCCTTTTCCGTAATCGCCAATGTTTACGCCCGTTAAAACGATTTCCTTGATGCCTTTTTCGGCAATTTCTTTCGCATTTTTTAGCACATTTTCAATAGTATCGGAACGTGAAATCCCTCTTGCCAAAGGAATTGTGCAATACGTGCATTTGTAGTCGCAGCCATCCTGAACTTTCAAAAAAGCGCGCGTTCTGTCGCCAATGGAATAACTTCCGATGAAAAAATCTGCCTCTTCAATCTCGCAAGAATGAACAATTCCAGCGTTTTCAGATTTTTTTAAATCATCAATATAACTTGGAATATTGAATTTTTCTTTCGCTCCCAAAACCAAATCTACACCGTCAATTTTTGAAATTTCTTCCGGTTTCAACTGCGCATAACAACCTACAACCACTACCAAACCATCCGGATTGGATTTCATCGCGCGTTTTACGTGAAGTTTGCACTCTTTATCGGCATTTTCTGTAACAGAACAGGTGTTGATGATATACACATCCGCTTTTTCGTCAAAACTTACTTTTCCGTACCCATTTTCAGTAAGATTTCTAGCTATGGTAGAAGTTTCCGCAAAATTAAGTTTGCAGCCAAGTGTGTGATATGCAGCAGTTTTCGTATGATTTTGTTCCATAATTGAGGGTGCAAATTTAGGAATTTTTTGTTGAGTACTCTAATGTGATTTGCCACGAATGCACGAATTTATCATTTTGAAAATCTTTTTTAAGATTTAAAAGTCCAATGACTAAAAAAACATTCGTGCATTCGTGGCAAAAAAAAATCACGGCTACAAAACCGTGATTTCATTTCATAATATTTGATTGATGTATTTCTATATTTTCTGAATTTTTTTGTAGGCGTTTTCAGGCAAATTCCACGAGCAGGAAGTCGCGTTTTCGTTCAGCCAAGCAACTTTGCGGTTTTCGGTATCAAAAATGCGCACTCCATCGAGATTGAGTTGCGAAGTTCTGTAAATATGCAACGAAACGGAAACCTCATCAGAATTGTTTACGATGGAATGAATTCCGCCACATTCTTCCGGAAAAACATCATTTTTATGGGCAATTCCGGCTCCATCGTATTCTATAAAATTAGAATTTTCTCGGTAAGCAACTTCGGTGAGTTCGCCTTTCAAGATTTTTATCCTGCCGTCGTAATTATTGTGGTCGTGAATGGCGGTGGTGTTATCAATTCCCCAAATCATCAAGATGGCAACACTACTTTCCCCCTGAAAAACGGGAATTCTTTTATAGGTTACATTGGCTACTTCCACCTTGTCCAGCTCGAAGAGCAAATTGTAGTCTTCATAATCGTAAACGAAAAGTTCGTCCACGGTTTCGTCGAAAGTAGGAGGATTTTTTCCGAAATCTTCCAAAATTTCAACCAATTGCTTGGATAAAATAGGAGTGGTTTTCATAACCTTTGCTTTTGTGAAATTCGATGAGTAAAGTTAGAAACAGAACTGCCACAAATTGGAAAAAGAGGTTGTGATATTTATCAGAAATTTAGAAAAATGGCAATGATTTTTGTCACACCTTTTTTGGTTTGATGTTGTTTGAAATTGTTTGACTTAGTTTGATTTAGTTTGATTCGCTATAAAAAAATCTGCTTAATCCGCTTAATCTGCGAGAGAAAAATCAGCTTTTAAACTCATCCCGAACTTCATCGCTTTTTGCATAACAAACCGGCGAAGAATTTTCCTGAATTTCATCTGCGGATTGCTTTTTCAGCATTTCGATATTGAATTCCGATGATTTGTTTCTTGCGATAGAAAGCGTTTTCCAGTCCTCATTTTTCAACATTTTTGCGATGTAAACTATTTGTCCGATATGATAAGGATAATGCGCCAATTGCCTCAAAACCGCATCCAAAACAGAATGCATTTCACCACGAATATAAATTGTGGAATGTAAATTTTCATCAGAAATTTGTTCCAAAGCATCAAAAAAACATTTCCAGCCTTTTTCCCAGAAATCGACGATTTCCTGTTTGGTTGTAAAGGAATTTTCAAATTCAGAATCTCGATTTCGCCAGTCTTTTTCGCCGTCTTCGGTAAGAAAATTCGTCCATCGCGAAAGCATATTTCCGGCAATATGCTTCACGATAATTGCAATAGAATTGCTTTCCTCATTGTATTGCCAAAATATTTCTTCATCAGAAAGTTGTGCAAAGGTTTTATCGCCGAGTTCTTTGTAATATTGTAAACGTTTTTGGAAAAGGTCTTTCATTTTTTGGTTTCTGGTTTCTGGTTGCTGGTTTCTAGTTTCTGGTTTTTAGTTTTTAGTTTCGAGTTTCTGGTTGCTGGTTGCTGGTTGCTGGTTTCTAGTTTGATATTTCATAAAATCGGTTGACAAGAAAGTGTAAACTTTAGGT
>JAPUEB010000023.1 GCA_027492795.1 Chryseobacterium sp. | reverse complement strand
TCATACTCAAAGATACAAAAAATATATGACAAATTATAATGATTTAACTATATTAAACAAAAACGAAATTTTATGAAGAACAAATTTAATAATAATTTGATTCCAAAAAAGCATAAAAAAACACCGCTAAAAAACGGTGCTTTGATATTGGTACTAAAGTTTGTATAATATTTAAACTTTAGCCATTATTTCAAAGAAATTTATTTTCCTTTCAACGCTTCTGCTCCGGAAACAATTTCCAAGATTTCTCCTGTAATTGCGGCTTGACGTGCTTTGTTGTAGTTGATAACCAATTCGTTTTTCAATGCTTGTGCGTTATCCGTTGCTTTGTGCATCGCCGTCATCCTTGCACCGTGTTCTGATGCTACAGAATCTAAAATTGCTTTATAAACTTGAGTTTTAATAGATTTTGGAATTAAATTTTCCAAAATTTCTCTACTGCTTGGTTCAAAAAGGTAATCAACGTTTACACCTGCTTTTTTCTCCGGCATTGCGATAGGAAGCACTTGTTCCGTTTTTACTTCTTGCGTTGCAGCGTTGATGAATTTGTTATAAATCACGTAAACTTTATCAAATTTACCTTCTCTATAATCCTTCATCACTTGCTCCGTGAAATTGGAAACTTTATCGAAATTCAAGTGGTCGAAAACCGCACTTTGGTTATCGTAAACCGTTCTGCTTCTTCTCACCGCATCAAAAGCCTTTTTACCAACTGCCAAAATCTCAACTTCCTGAGAAGTTTTTGCCAACTGATGATTCAATTCTTTCACGACAGAAGAGTTGAATGCACCTGCAAGTCCTCTGTTAGAAGTTACTACGATATGAAGAACTCTTTTGATTTCTCTTTCAGCGGTATAAGTTGAAACTTCTTCCAAATCTGCGCCTGCGCTTACATTTTCTATAAGTTCGGTCAGTTTTTCAGAATATGGGCGAAGCATTACAATAGCATCTTGTGCTTTTTTCAGTTTTGCAGCAGCCACCATTTTCATTGCACTGGTAATCTGCATTGTAGAACTGATCGAAGTAATCCTTCCGCGTATTTCCTTTAAATTTGCCATTCTATGGATTCAAAATTTAAAATTCAACATTCAAAATTTTGAATTCTGAATGTTGAATATTGAATGTTTTTAGTTGTATTTCCCTGCTAAATCTGCTGCTGCTGCTTTCAGAACGTCGGTAATTTCGTTGTCGATTTTACCTGTTTTGATAGCCGCCATTGTTTCAGGATGTTTTGTTTTCAAGAATTCTGTGTATTCTTTCATAAACTCCTTCACTTTTCTTACAGGAACGTTTCTCAAAAGATTTTCAGTACCTGCATAAACCATTGCTACCTGATTTTCTACCGGAAGCGGAGAGTTTACAGGTTGCTTCAAGATTTCCACGTTTTTCTCACCTTTAGAAATTACCGAAAGTGTAGCAGCATCAAGGTCGGAACCAAATTTCGCAAACGCTTCCAATTCTTTGTATTGCGCTTGGTCTAGTTTCAACGTACCGGAAACTTTTTTCATTGATTTAATTTGTGCATTACCACCAACACGAGATACAGAGATACCTACGTTAATCGCAGGACGAACCCCGGAGTTGAATAAATCAGATTCCAAGAAAATCTGTCCGTCTGTAATGGAAATTACGTTGGTTGGAATATATGCAGAAACGTCACCTGCTTGAGTTTCGATAATTGGAAGTGCCGTCAATGAACCGCCACCTTTAACCATTGGTCTCAAAGAATCTGGCAAATCGTTCATTTGTGCTGCAATAGTGTCATCAGCAATTACTTTCGCTGCTCTTTCCAAAAGTCTTGAGTGAAGGTAGAAAACGTCACCAGGATATGCTTCACGACCTGGAGGTCTTCTTAAAAGCAATGAAAGTTCACGGTAAGCCACCGCTTGTTTTGATAAATCATCATAAATAATCAAAGCAGGACGACCTGTGTCACGGAAGAACTCTCCGATTGCTGCTCCCGCCATTGGTGCGTAAACCTGCATTGGAGAAGGGTCTGAAGCATTTGCAGCCACAATTACTGTGTACGCCATTGCTCCTTTGTCTTCCAAAGTTTTTACAATTTGTGCAACGGTAGAACCTTTCTGTCCGATTGCTACATATATACAGAATACAGGTTTTCCTGCATCATAGAATTCTTTTTGGTTCAAAATGGTGTCAATCGCAACAGTGGTTTTTCCAGTTTGACGGTCACCAATGATCAACTCTCTTTGTCCTCTTCCGATTGGAATCATGGAGTCAATTGCAACGATACCTGTTTGCAAAGGCTCATTTACAGGCTGTCTGAAAATTACACCCGGTGCTTTTCTTTCAAGTGGCATTTCGTAAAGTTCTCCGGAAATTGGACCTTTACCGTCGATTGGATTTCCTAGTGTGTCCACTACTCTTCCCAACATTCCTTCACCTACTTTGATAGACGAAATTCTTTCGGTTCTGTTTACAGTATCGCCTTCTTTTACCAATTTAGATTCACCAAGAAGTGCAACACCTACGTTATCTTCTTCAAGGTTTAGTACAATTCCTTCGATACCGGATTGAAATCTTACCAATTCTCCGTACTGTACATTTTCTAAACCGTAAACACGTGCAATACCGTCACCAATTTGAAGTACTGTTCCTACTTCTTCAACATTGGATTGGGTATCAAAATTTGCTAATTGTTGCTTCAGTATCGCTGATACTTCTGCCGGATTTATTGCTGCCATTTATGGGTTATTTTTCTTAATTTAACTGAAAATCTTTTCTTAGTTTGTTCAATTTCGTTTTCACGGATGCATCAATTTGCTGGTCACCCACTCTTAAAATATAGCCTCCTAAAATCTCAGGATTGATATTGGTTTGAAGGTCGAAATTAGTTCCTTCTTTTACCAAACCTGAAGTTTTTAGAATATCATTTACATTTTGTTGAGAAAGTGCGGAAGCCGAAGTCAAAGTCAATCTTTGAATTCCCTGCAAATCTTCAACTTTGTTGATGAATTCCTGTGCGATATTTTTCATTTCAGTTTCTCTTCCCTGTCTGATAATCAAAGTAATCATATTCTGAGAAACAGGAGAAAAACTTTTAAAAATTTCAGAAGCACTGGCGATTTTCTTTTTAGAATCGATGAAAGGTGTTGCGAAGAAAGCGTTTAAATCTCTACTTTCATTCATAATCTTCACCACGTCTTTCATTTCACCAAAAACCGTCTGTGTATTGCCGGTTTCCTGCGTGAAATCCAACAATCCCTGTGCGTATCTTTTTGCTACTTTAGATGTAAGCATTATTAGTTCAGATTAGATTTGTTTAAATAATTTTCAACCAAAGTGTTGTGCGCTTCGCTGTTATCCAGTTTTTGCTTCAGGATGTTTTCTGCAATGTTTACAGATAGTGCACCGATTTGGTTTTTGATGTCTGCCATTGCTGCAGTTTTTTCCGCTTGGATAGACTGTCTTGCGTTTTCAATCATCTTATCGCCTTCTACTTTTGCAACATCTTTTGCTTCGGTTACAATTTTATCCTTTATTTCTCTGGCTTCCTTCAAAATCGCATCTCTCTCGATTTTTGCTTCGCGAATGATGTGCTCGTTTTCTGCCTTAAGATTTTTCATTTCATCTCTCGCCAATTGCGCTTGATTAAGAGCATCTTGAATAGATACTTCTCTTTCGTTAATTGCTCCTAAAATTGGTTTCCAAGCAAATTTTCCTAAAAGAAAAACTACCAGTAAGAAAATAAGAGACTGGATAATAAATAAACCTGATGAAAATTGTTCTAAAAGATTTTCCATATAGAACTGAAATTATATTTAGTTAAAATTGAATTTTTTAAATAAAATCATTTGCCGTAACCAACCGTTGCCGGCAAATGATTGTTTTACCGTTGGTTACCCTTCAGAAGTTGCGAACAACGCTGCGAAAGCAAGACCTTCTACAAGTGCTGCAGCGATAAGCATCGCAGTTTGAAGTTTACCAAATTGTTCCGGCTGACGAGCCATACCTTCTAAAGCAGCAGCACCGATTTTTCCGATACCGATACCTGCTCCAATTACGATTAAACCCGCTCCGATAATTCTTGGCATGTTCATAATATAAAAATTTAAAAAATTAGTTTCTTGTTATTATTCAAAATTCCGAATTCAAAATTCAAAATTATTTTTTTATTTGTGATAAATGAATCATTCATCACTTATCATTTATCATTTATTTTATTAATGGTGTGCTGCTTCTTCGTGGTGTTCTTCATTTGCCATTCCGAAATATACTGCGGAAAGCATTGTAAAGATATACGCTTGAAGGAAAGCAACCAATATTTCAATAAAATATAATACTAAAGTTAAAAGCGGGAATAATGAACCTGCAATCCAGTTTTTGTAAAGATAAATTAAACTGATGAGCGTCATTACTACAATGTGTCCCGCTGTCATGTTCGCAAAAAGACGGACAAGCAATGAAAATGGCTTAATGAAAAGTCCTAAAACTTCAATAATTGCCATAATAAATTTCATTGGTACAGGAACTCCCGGCATCCAGAAAATATGTTTCCAGTAATGTTTGTTTGCTGTAAATTGCGTAAGTACAAAAGTTACCAACGCTAATGCTGCTGTAATTGCAATGTTACCCGTAACGTTGATACCGAAAGGCATTAATCCAAAAACATTTAAGATTAAAATGAAGAAAAATACTGTTAAAAGATAACTCATGTATTTTCCGTATTTAGGTCCAATGTTTGGTTTTGCAATTTCATCACGAATGAAAACTACCAATGGTTCAAAAATTCTTCCAGCACCTGTAGGAATTGGAGATTTTTTATAATTTCTCGCCATTTTACCAAAAATCAAGAACATGATTAATGACGTTACCAAAACCATCAATACACTTTTCGTAATAGAGAAATCCCAGACTTTTTCATTCTCCACAAACCCTTTTTTACTAAGGTTAATGGTTCCGTTTGCGTCTGTTTTTACGATTTTTTCGTGATATAATGCGTAATGTTGACCTTTGCTTTCAATAAAATTGTAGTGATTACCGTGAGCGTCTGTCGCTTCTTTTCCGTGGTGAAACGCCGAACTCATCATGGTATGAAGACCATTTGCAGCGTCATAGAAGATTACAGGAAGCGGAAATCCAACGTGACTGCCGTCTTTCAACTTCATAATATCAAAACTGTGCGCATCCAACAAGTGATGGTCGATAAACTGCTTGTTTTCTTTCTGAATTTTTTGTTGCTCCGTAAGTGCAGGTGCAGCGTGATTTTCAGCGGTTTTTGTTTCTACTGCAACAGTTTCGGTGTGTTCTGTAACCGTTGTTGTGCTATGCGTTTCGTGCTGCGCATAATTCAGTGAAAAAGTGGATAGAAAACCAACTAATAGTACTACTCTTTTCAGCATTGATATCTATTGTTTTAAAGTTTTGCAAAAATAGGCAAAAAAAGCATTAATCCAAACTTTGAATTACTGATTTTTTTCATCTTTTTCAGCAATGGACTGTTTTATCAATTCAATGGCATAAAACACCATCACTACAAGCGAAATTAAGTACGGAATTATGAAGTGAAATTTGTAATCCGGAACCTGTGCGACTTTCAATTTGGATTCTGCGATGAACATTAATGTCAACTTCAGCATTATAAGTCCTAAAAACGCAAAACCAATATAATCTGGATAAATTCTTTTCACAATGGATAAAACAGTAATAAGCATCACGAAAAGAAGGGTTAAAAACATATAATATTTTGTAAAAATATCTTCATATCCAACATTCAGTTTTTCCAAAATAAAATAATGAATAATTGGAATTAAAAAATACAGTCCTATATACAAGTATGATTTATCGAATTTCATTTTTTTTACTTAATTGTTCATTAACTCAATAAAATGATTTAACAAATTAAAGGTCAAATATTTAACGCAAAGTTAAACAAAGATTCTTTTTTACTTTGAAATTGTTTTATGATAAACAAAGGCACATCAAAGATGTTTAGCCAAGAATCTCAAAGTTTAAGGTGCTATTTGTTTGATTTTTCATTTTTATTCACTCTGTCCAACGCTTTTATGGTGCTGTAAAGTGCTAAACCAAATCCTAAAAAACCAACACCAACGGTTAATAAATTATTATCTAAACCGTAATAATCATTCAACTTTTTTCCGCCCCAAAATCCAAGACCGATGATTGCCAACATTTGAAAAACAATTGCAGAATAAATACCGTACTGTCTCGTTCCGCTCTTCTCATAATTTTCGCGGTCTTTTTCGCTGAATTCCTGTTCGGTTGGGTTTTCTTCGGACATTTTTTTTTGGTTTGGGCAAATTTAAGGAAAGTAACACAAAGCGCACGAAGAATCACACAAAGACCACAAAATTTTTGAATTTTGAATGATTTAACTCATCATTATAGTGTGCTACTTAATCAAGCAAAGCGTCTTTGAGAGCGAAACCTTCGGGAACTTTGTGCAAAAATCTTCGGGTACTTTGTGTTCCAAAATAAAAATTAATTTCCGTATTTTTGCAAACCTTATTATTTTAATACGCCTTATAGATATGTTCAACAGTTTACAGGATAAATTAGACAAAGCGCTGCACAATATTGCGGGACGCGGAAAAATTACAGAAATAAACGTTGCGGAAACCGTAAAGGAAATCAGACGTGCCTTAGTTGATGCCGATGTTAACTATAAAGTTGCGAAAGATTTAACCAAAAGAGTTCAGGACAAAGCGTTGGGACAAAATGTTTTGACGAGTTTAACGCCGGGACAGTTAATGACCAAAATCGTTCACGATGAATTGGTTGAATTAATGGGCGGAACTCACGAAGGAATCAATCTTTCAGGAAAGCCGAGCGTTATTTTGATTGCAGGTCTTCAAGGTTCGGGTAAAACAACTTTTTCGGGAAAATTAGCCAATTATTTAAAACAAAAAAGAAGCAAAAAACCTTTATTGGTGGCTTGTGACGTATATCGTCCGGCTGCGATTGAGCAGTTGAAAGTTTTAGGCGGACAAATCGGCGTTCCGGTTTATACGGAAGAAGGCGCTGTAAATCCTTCTGCAATTGCTGAAAATGCGGTAAAATTTGCTAAAGAAAACAACCACGATGTTGTGATTGTGGATACAGCGGGACGTTTGGCGATTGACGAGCAGATGATGAATGAAATAAAATCAGTTCATTATTTCATAAAACCGAATGAAACACTCTTCGTAGTGGATTCAATGACGGGACAAGATGCTGTAAACACGGCAAAAAGCTTCAACGAAGCGTTAAACTTCGATGGTGTTGTTCTTACAAAATTAGATGGTGATACAAGAGGTGGTGCCGCGTTGACGATTCGTTCTGTGGTTGAAAAACCAATAAAATTCATCTCCACCGGAGAAAAAATGGAAGCCTTGGATATTTTCTATCCAGAAAGAATGGCGGACAGAATTCTCGGAATGGGCGACGTTGTTTCCCTTGTAGAAAGAGCGCAGGAACAGTTTGACGAAGAAGAAGCCAAAAAACTTCATAAAAAAATTGCCAAAAATGAGTTTGGTTTTGATGATTTCCTACAGCAAATCAACCAAATCAAAAAAATGGGGAATATGAAAGATTTGATGGGAATGATTCCGGGTGTTGGAAAAGCGATTAAAGATGTTGATATTAATGATGATGCCTTTAAACACATTGAAGCCATAATTCACTCTATGACTCCTGATGAAAGAAGACGACCTTCCATCATCAATACCCAAAGAAAAAACCGCATTGCGAGAGGTTCCGGAAGAAAAATTGAGGATGTGAATGCCTTAATGAAGCAGTTTGAACAAATGGGAAAAATGATGAAAATGATGCAGGGACCGCAAGGAAAACAAATGATGGAAATGATGAGCAAAGGAATGCCTAAAATGCCGGGAATGGGCGGAAATTTATTTGGACGATAGAAAATTTGGAAGTCGGGAGACCGAAGTTCCAAGATAAAAAAATCCCGAATCGCAAGATTCGGGATTTTTTTTTGGTAAGAAATTTATTGTTTAGTAGTTTTCTTATTCTTTTTGAGGAATACGGAAATACCGACATTTGCTCCCAAGTTCTTATGCGTAATCGTCATTTCTTTTCCTTGGTAATCTCTTTTTCCGTGAAATTTTCCATATCCTAATCCAAGATCAAAAGCAATGGATTTTGTCACAAAAAATTGGACTCCCGCCTTCGTTTTCCAAGCAAAACCATCATAATCGTAATTTTTGCTATTTCCTAAATAGGATTCTTTTTCTTTGTTCGTTCCATATCCCACTCCAGCTCTCAGATAAGGAATAAATGAGCTTTCATTATGAAAAAAATAAGTAAAAGTAGGCATCGCGGTAAATCTTGTGGTTTTCGTAACATAATTTGAACCAGCAAATTCTTCAGTTTTTGTGCTTATAAAAGCATTTACATCTATTCCTAAAGCAAAATCATCTGCAACAAAATACCCAAAAGAAGGCGTAATGCTGAAAGTATTAATTTTAGGGGCTTCTTCGGTGATGCTTCCTGCTTTATAGGTCACTTTTTCATTGTTGAAACCTAAATTGGTAGTTCCGCTGATAATTACGCTTCCTTTTTCTGTTTGTGCATTTGCTGCTGCGAAAAGCATTAAAAACAGTACACATAGATTTTTCATTTAGAAAATTTTCAAACAAATTTACATAAAAAAACCACCCGAAGGTGGCTTTATATATATACAAAATAGTTTTTTTAGAAAGAATAACCAATACCTACAGAACCTCCAGGCATAATTCCGTTTCCTTTCAATTTATCTCCATAAAAAGTTTCATCAGCTGTAGATTTCCACTTGTAGTTGTAGGATTTGTATGATGCTCCTCCGTTCACATCCAAAGTAAATCCAGAATCGAAAATCCATTGGTAACCTGCTCTTAAACCTCCACCAATTGCAGAAAAATCAGCTTCAGATTTTGAAGTAGTGGTTGTACTTGTTCCGCCAATAATTCCAGAAAACCCAGCAGTGTCCATTTCTACTTTTCCGGCAAGATAATCAGCAATTACACCTGCGTAAAAACCAGTCATAGCTTCATTGAAATAGTAACGTCCTTGAAGACCACCACCTAAACTTTGATATTTGTAGCCACCAAATTTGAAACCACCGATTCCTGCTCCTACAACACCAGTAATATTATCTGATAATTTTCTTTCAAAAGTTACTAAATCAGATCCTCCTAAAAGTGCAGCCGGATTCGCTTTAATAGAGTTTTCTTGAGCTGACATGATTCCTGCTATAGCAAGTGCACCTACTAAAAATAATTTTTTCATAATTAAAAATTTTATATTTAATGGCAAAGATAAAATTATTTCCAAATAGTTTATTAATTTATGTTAAAATATGATAAATATCATTATAATAAATCATTTATGAATTTAAATTATTTATAAATTATAAAAATAAAAAAGTCGCTCCGAAGAACGACTCTGATATTAAGTTTTTTTACTTAAAACTTATAGGTAATACCAAATTTACCACCGTTGAAAACGCTTCCAACATTAGCTTCAGCATTTAATCCGAAATTTTTAGTGAAATAATATCTACCTCCTACTTGTGCAGAAATCCCAACTTCAGACTTGTAAGGCTCATTCCAACCATTGTTGTTAGGATGTTTCCATGTAAAACTGTTGAAACCAATAGTAGGACCTGCGTAAAAATCCCAGTTATTTGGAATTCCGATAAGGGTATTAAAATGATAATTAGCATTTAAACCAATTCCAAGCCATCTTCCAGAATAATCATAACCATAAGTGTTATAATCTTTTCCACCAAAACGCGCTTCTAATCCTAAAGTTATATCATTATGAATTCCATAATCCAAACCTGCATAAATACCAACGTTATCGGAATATTTGTGCGGTAATGCGATACCTGCGTTCAACTGCAAATCTCCTTTTTGAGCTCTCTGTCCAAATGCAAATGATGACGAAACAATTGCTACTGCTAATAATAGTTTATTCATTTTTTAAATTTTTAGTTATTATGCCACAAATATAGGTCTTACAAAGCCTGTAAACAATTTTTGGGTGGTCTAACGCATAATCTTATAAAAAAAGCCTAAAAATCTGTAAATTTTAAGGCTTCTTATGTTATTTAAACTTTTTTATTCGTCTCGCAACCTTTTTTCCTCTTTTCCGTAGGCGTTAATAATTTTTCTTACTACAGGGTGCCTCACTACATCTTCTTCTGTAAGATGTACAAATCCTATTTCTTCCACATCTTTCAAAATTCTCATGGCTTCCTTCAATCCGGATTTTTGTTTCAACGGCAAATCGACTTGGCTTGGATCTCCTGTTATAATGAATTTTGCGTTGGCTCCCATTCTGGTAAGAAACATTTTCATTTGGGAATGTGTTGTATTTTGCGCCTCATCCAAAATCACAAAGGCTTCATCCAGTGTTCTACCTCTCATAAAAGCCAAAGGTGCAACCTCAATCACTTTTTTTTCTATAAAACCCTCCAGTTTTTCATGCGGAATCATATCCCGAAGTGCATCGTAAAGTGGCTGTAAATAAGGATCCATCTTCTCTTTCAAATCTCCGGGTAGAAATCCCAAACTCTCCCCTGCTTCCACGGCAGGTCTTGTTAGGATAATTCTTTTTACCTCTTTGTCGCGCAATGCTCTCGCAGCCAACGCAACTGATGTATAGGTTTTTCCCGTTCCGGCTGGTCCTATTGCGAAAACCATATCCTTTTTCTCGCTTTCGCGCACCAGTTTTTTTAGATTGGTGGTTTTGGCTTTTATGATTTTTCCATTCACTCCTTTCACAATAATATCTTGGTCGAAAACCAATTGTTTTTCGGTTTCGTCCTTAATATTTAGGATGTTTTCTACATCTTTTATCGTTATGGCGTTATTTTTAGAAATAAAGTTTACAATATCGTCCAGCTTGGCCTTGAAAAAATCTAAAGTCTCCTGATTTCCCATCGCAAAGATAAAGCTGTCTCTGCCCGTAATTTTCAGAGTAGGAAAACTGGATTTTATTAAATTAAAAAATTGATTGTTGACACCGTAGAAAATTTTGGTATCGATTCCGCTTAGTTCATAGTTCAGTTCAAACATTAAATATCTTTATAAAAATTGAGTTTTTAAATTTAGAATTTATTTTCAGAAAAAGAAACTTTTGTTATCCACATTCACTATAAAAATCTTTTTTTTGGAGTAAATTTGCCTCAAACGCTTTTTCTAAATGCCTGTTATTACCCTTACATCAGATTTTGGAATTACAGACCACCGTGTTGCCGCAATAAAGGGCAAAATACTCGCGATGAAACCCGATGCGAAAATTTGCGATATTTCTCATGAAATTACTGCCTACAATTTGCAGCAAACCGCTTATATTGTGCGAAATGCTTACCAATATTTTCCGAAAGGAAGCATACACCTTATTTCTGTTGATAGTTTTTACCACAAAGACAGAAAAAATATACTCTACAAAGCAGACGGACATTATTTTATTGCTGCAGATAACGGACTTTTGAGCCTTATACTTCACGACATAAAACCGGATGCTGTTTACGAAATTACCTACAACACAAGGTTTGATGATATTGTAAATTTTACATCCACAGATGTTTTTGTTCCAGCAGCTGTGCATCTTCAAAACGGCGGGTTACCAGAAATTATAGGGCGAAAATTCAAATCACCAAAGCAACTTTCTTTTCCAAAAGCCGGTTCTACCGACAACCTTATTTTCGGAGAAGTTCTTTATATCGACAATTTTGGAAACATCATTTCAAACATTGGCAAAAGTTTATTTGAAGAAAACGAGAAAATTTACGGCAGTTTTATCATCAAATTCAGAAATTTGGCTTTAACGAAGATTCACAGCGGTTACACGGGAATTGTATCCAACTGGAAAAATGAAACCGAATTCCACGGCAAATCTGCGGCTATTTTTAATGATTCCGGACTTTTGGAACTTACCATTTACAAAGGAAATATCGATAATGGAGCCAGAAGCTTGTTTGGGCTGAAAGTAGGTGAAAAAATTTATATCGAATTCTCTAAAGATTAAGCAGTTGTACAATCTAATCAAAAAATCAAAAATTTTCTATCTTTGTAAAAATCTAAAAAATCAAAATGGCAGAATACAAATTACTACTTCCAAGCATGGGAGAAGGCGTGATGGAGGCAACAATTATCAGTTGGCTATTCAATGAAGGCGATATGGTGAAGGAAGACGATTCGGTAGTAGAAATTGCAACCGACAAAGTAGATTCCGACGTTCCGACACCGGTTTCGGGAAAAATCGTAAAAATTTTGAAGCAAAAAGATGAAGTTGCCAAAATTGGTGAAGCTATTGCCATTTTAGACACTTCGACTTCGCTCAGCGTGACAGGGGAAGGTGAAAGCGTAGCAGAACAGCCTCAAGAACCAAAAACGCACGCAGAAGTAAAAAATCAAATACCTGTCACTCCGAGCGCAGTCGAGGAGCCAAATGTAGAACCAGAAGTTGTAAAAGGTTTGGAAGATGCCATGGAAAGCGCAAAATCTTCTTCAAGTCTTCCTGTAACCGATTTATATTTGTCGCCACTTGTAAAATCAATCGTTCAGCAAGAAAATATTTCTGCAACTGAACTAGAATCCATCAAAGGAAGCGGTTTGGAAGGCAGAATTACCAAAGAAGATATTTTAGCATTTGTAAAAAATCGTGGGAATGTCATTGCGAGCGAAGCGAAGCAATCTGTGATTGAAACACCAAAATCCAACGCTCCAACTCTCCCACTCTCAAACACTCCAACTCAACAACCAACGCTCCCAATCCAAAACGGCGACGAAATCATCCCAATGGACAGAGTTCGCAAGATTATTGCCGATGCAATGGTAAATTCTAAAAAAACTTCGCCACACGTAACCTCTTTTATTGAGACTGATGTTACCAATGTTGTGAAATGGAGAGCAAAAAATAAAGCCGCTTTCGAAAAACGCGAAGGTGAACGTTTAACGTTTATGCCAATTTTCGTAAAAGCCGTTGTAAAAGCAATTCAAGATTATCCGTTAATCAATATTTCTGTGGATGGCGATAAAATCATCAAAAAGAAAAACATCAATATTGGAATGGCAACTGCACTTCCGGACGGAAATTTAATCGTTCCCGTTATCAAAAATGCAGACCAACTTTCCCTTTCAGGTTTGGCAAAAGCCATCAACGATTTGGCTTACAGAGCGAGAAACAAAAAATTGAAACCCGAAGATACTCAAGGTGCAACCTACACTATTTCCAACGTTGGAAGTTTCGGAAATTTAATGGGAACTCCGATAATTCCTCAACCTCAAGTTGCTATTTTGGCAATTGGTGCGATTGTGAAAAAACCTGCCGTTTTAGAAACCGAAGACGGCGACGTTATCGCAATTCGGCAGTTGATGTTTATGTCGCATTCTTACGACCATCGTGTTGTGGACGGTTCTCTTGGCGGAATGTTTCTGAAACACGTTCACGATTATCTTGAGAATTGGGATATGAATACTGAGATATAAAGTTGGAAGACGGAAGTCCGAAGACCGAAGATTACAAACCTCCGAAAAATTTCGGAGGTTTTTTTATCTGAAATTTTAAAAGTAAAAATCTTTGATTTTTAAAACTTTTGTTACCTAATAAAACACAATCAGTTCAATCTCAAAAAAATTAATAGCAAACTTTTGTGCCTTTTGTGGTTAAAAATTACAATGAAATAAAATAAATTTTGCCACGAATGCACTAATAAAAATATTCGTGCATTCGTGGCATTAAAAAAAAAACTCAAAAAATCTTTGATTTTTAAAACTTTTGTGAACTTATGAACCGCAATCAGTTCCATTTAAAAAATACAGCAGCAAGCTTTTGTGCTTTTGTGGTTTAAAAAACATCTTTAAATTTGTAAAAACCTCAAAATCTCAAAAAATGTCCATCACTTCTCAAAACGTCGTTGATAATCCCAACAAAAACACCATTTTTATGGTTTGGAATTTCAAAGAAAACGCAGAAATTAAGGAAACTTTCCAAAAACTCTGCAAACTCATTTCCAATCTTAATAATTCTGCGATTATTCGTTTTCCAAATTCCACAGAAAGCGTAGTTTTAGGGATTGGTTTTGAAGCGTGGGAAATGCTCAATTTACCAAAACCGCTTCCCAAACAATTTGAAAAATTTGGAGAAATAAAGGGCTCAAAACACACCGCAGTTTCAACTCGTGGCGATTTGCATTTCCACATTCGTGGCGAGGAATTCAGTTTTTGTGTGGATACCGCTGGAATTATTTCAAAATTATTGAGCGAAATTGCCGATTGCGTCGAGGAAGTTCACGGTTTTCGTTATTGGGACGGTCGCAGTATTTTAGGATTTGTAGATGGCACCGAAAATCCAAAAGGAAGCGACCGAAATTTCTTCGGAATCATCGGCAATGAGGACGAAAATTACAAAGGCGGAAGTTATCTTTTCGTTCAAAAATACACCCACAATTTGTTCGCTTGGGAACAATTATCGCTTCACGAGCAGGAAAAAGTCTTTGGCAGAAGCAAAATCCACGACATCGAAATGAGCGACGACGAAAAACCTACCAACTCACATTCCGCGCTTGCCAACGTTGGCGACGACAAAAAAATTGTGCGCGACAATATGCCTTTCGGAACCATCGCCAACAACGATCTTGGAACTTATTTCATCGCTTACGCAAGTTCTTTTGAAACCGTAAAATTAATGCTCAACCGAATGTTCATCGGTAATCCCGAAGGAAATTATGATAGAATTTTAGATTTTAGCACTGCAAAAACGGGAACACTTTTCTTCGTTCCGACTTTTGAAATGTTGGATGAATTTTCGGGATGATTTTCTATAATTTTTTAAAGTAGTTGAGGTTTTTAATAAACTAAAACTGCCACAAATACACCAACTAAAAAAAAATTGTGAATTGTGGCAGTTTATATTATTAACACGCCATAGTAGCGTATTTCTAGAAATAATTCTATTTTTCCAAAAACTCCTTAAGGTTTTTGGTTACAATTTCATTCCAGCCTTTTTCAAAACTATCGTGCTGAAAATCATTTCCCAAATGGTGGAAATTCTCCAAACCTTTGTGTTTCAATGTAAGATAGGTGCCTCCGTCTTTTTCAGAAAGTTGCCATTTTACGATGGATTTACTTTTGGAAAGCTCAGGATATTCCCAAGAATATTTCAATTTCTCACCAGGAATCACATCCATGATTTCACAAAAATGATGATACTGCTTTTTCTCGCCAGGTTCATAGAAACTAAAATTTGTTCCTACTTCTGTGCCAAAATCGGGAATATCGAAATACCATTCTTTCAGCTGTTCTTTATCGGTTAAAGCTTTCCAAACTTTTTCTACAGGCGCATCTACAACGATACCCACTCTTACAATGTCGTGCATAACTATATTTTTTTAAGGTTGATTAAAATTAAATATTTTTTAACGACAGCGCAAATAAAAAAGAGAAAAAAACCATTGAAACTGATTTTTATCAAATCAAATTTCCACTTATTGCTTTAATAGATAAAAAGTATCCAATTTAAAGTAATTTTTAAAGTAATTTTGCACCCATTTTCGTCATACTATCAAATGAAAATTTTAAAAAGAACATTTGCAATTATCTTAATACTTGTAGGAATCGTTTCGGTTTCTGCCTATTTTATTATGAAACAGAAAAAATTTGGAAAAGCACCATCAGGAGCACGTTTGGAAAGAGTTTTGAAATCTCCGCACTACAAAAACGGAAGATTTGATAATTTGAACGCAACGCCTCAACTTGCAGAAGATACCTCAATGCCGGAAGTGATGTTTCGCTTTCTTTTCGGAAAAACCCCGAATAAGACGCCAAAAAATGCTTTTAACTTTTCAAAAACAGATTTGAAAAATTTGAATCCCAATGAAAACGCTTATGTTTGGATGGGACATTCGTCTTATTTCATTCAGATTGAAGGAAAGAAAATTCTTGTTGATCCAGTTTTAAGCGGTTATGCATCTCCGTTTTCTTTCACTACAAAAGCATTTAAGGGAAGCGATTTGTATAAACCAGGAGACATTCCAGAATTGGATTATTTAGTGATAACGCATGATCATTGGGATCATTTGGATTATGAAACAGTTCTAAAACTTTTTCCAAAAACTAAAAAAATTATTACAGGACTTGGAACCGGCGAACATTTGGAATTTTGGGGTTACAATCCGAAAAACATCATCGAATTGGACTGGTTTGAAAGCGCTGATTTGGGCGATGGTTTTAAAATCAATGCAGAACCGGCGCGACATTTTTCCGGTCGTGGATTGAAGCGCGACCAAGCAATTTGGGCAAGCTTTGTGTTTGAAACTCCCAAACAGAAAATTTACATCGGTGGAGATTCCGGCTACGATACGAATTTCAAAAAAATTGGCGAAAAATATGGCAGTTTGGATTTGGCGATTCTGGAAAATGGGCAATATAATAAGGATTGGCGCTACATTCATTTTATGCCTGGAGAAAATATTCAGGCAATGAAAGATTTGAATGCGAAAAGAATGATTCCTGTCCACAATTCAAAATTTGCTTTGGCAACGCATTCCTGGAAGGAGCCTTTGGAAAAAATGGCGGAACTGAATACGGAAAATCGTAGAATTCTTTACCCAAAAATCGGCGAAAAAGTGAATTGGGAAGATAATTCGAAAATTTATGAAAAGTGGTGGGAAGTTTTGGAGTGAGAGGGTTTGAGTGTTTGAGAGTTTGAGAGTTTGAGAGTTGCAGAGTTTGAGAGTTTGAGAGTTGGAGCGTTGGAGTGATTGAGTGATTGAGTGATAGAGTGTTGGATGAAAAAAAAATCTTTCTTTTACTTTTAGAAGAATCCGAAGTATTCAATTTCAATAGCCATTAGTAACACGCACGAAAAAAGAATAATTGTGCATTCGTGGCATTCTTTATAATTTCCTTAAATTTACGCTCAATAAAATTTAGAAATGAAAAACGCCTATATTATCGACGGAACACGTTCTGCGATTGGAAATTTTAAAGGAAGTTTAGCCGCAGTAAGAACCGACGATTTAATTGCTTCCGTAATAAAGAGTTTGGTTGCCAAAAATCCAAATCTACCTTTAGACAAAGTTGATGACGTCATTATCGGCTGTGCAAATCAAGCCGGCGAAGACAACAGAAATGTCGCAAGAATGGCGCTTCTTTTGGCGGGATTACCAACAAATGTTCCCGGAGAAACCGTAAACCGACTTTGCGCATCAGGAATGAGCGCGATTGTTCAGGCTGCGAGAGCGATAAAATCTGGCGAAGGCGATTTATTTATCGCAGGCGGAGTGGAAGGAATGTCGAGAGGACCTTACGTGATTTCTAAAGCTGAAAACGGTTTTGATACCAACCAAAAAATGTTTGACAGTAGTTTTGGATGGCGTTTCATCAATCCTGAAATGGAAAAATTGTATGAAACGGAAGCGATGGGAAAAACTGCCGAAAATTTGGCGGAACTGTATAAAATTTCCCGTGAAGAACAGGATGAATTTGCCTTAAACTCTCAACAAAAGGCAACCAAAGCTCAGGAAAGCGGAAGATTGGCGGAAGAAATTTCAGACGTTGTAATTCCTCAAAGAAAAGGTGATGCGATTGTCATTAATAAAGATGAATTTATCAAATCCAATTCAAGTTTAGAAATTTTAGGAAAATTAAAACCGGCTTTTGTAAAGGAAAACGGAAGTGTAACCGCAGGAAACTCTTCTGGTTTGAATGATGGTGCTGCTGCTGTAATCATTGCTTCGGAAGATGCGGTAAAAAATTACAACCTAAAACCTTTGGCAAAAATTGTTACTTCCGCAGTTACGGGTTGCGAACCGAGAATTATGGGAATCGGACCTGTGGAAGCTACAAAACTGGCTTTAAAAAGGGCAAATCTTACCCTCAACCAAATTGATATTATTGAACTAAACGAAGCTTTTGCTGCACAAAGTATTGCGGTTTTGAAAGAATTGGGAATTGCAAATGATGATCCGCGAGTAAATGTAAACGGAGGCGCCATCGCACTTGGACATCCTCTTGGAATGAGCGGAACCAGAATTACCTATTCCGCAGCTTTGGAATTGCAAAAAACCGGCAAAAAATATGCGCTGGCTACGATGTGTATTGGTGTTGGACAGGGTTATGCCATTATTCTGGAAAATAATGCAGCGCTTTAGTTTTTTTGCTTGAAATTTTGTTTTTTTTTCAAAATACGTAAAATTGCGTAGAAATTAGATGGGGAAAAATGTGTTTTTTATACAAATGTTAATTTACATTTGCAACTAAATAATAAAAATGAAAGATTACCGCTCTCTTTGTCCTTTAGCTAGAAGTTTAGACATTTTCGGAGATAAATGGACCCTGCTAATTTTGCGAGATGTTGCCATGTTTGGTAAATCAACTTTCAAAGATTTAGTGAACATGCCGGAAGGTATTGCCACGAACACTTTATCGGACCGTCTAGAAAAGCTGGTAAAACTCGGAATGTTGGTGAAGACCAAAAGCTCTAGAAACAAACTTGTTTTTCATTACAGAATTACAGAAAAGGGATTAGATTTGATACCCGTAGTACAAAGCATTTTAAATTGGGCAGAAAAATATCTGTATCAGGAATCTGAAAAAGAAGACTTTCAAGAATTCAAAAAATCCATCAATTTCAATTAAAATAAAAAGCTGTCATTTTTTTTTGACAGCTTTTTTGTTATTCAAAAATGTAGCTTAACACGGCACTAAGAACTTGTTCTGATTTTCGTTTCGTTGTATTTGGATCATTCACCGTAGTTTCAATCATTTGAGGGTAAGTATTGGACAACCCAACATCATATCTTACAGAAAGTTCCAATGTACGTTTATAGCTGAAACCAATTCCTGCGCCCAAGGCAAAGTTGAAGCCTTTCGCCTTTCCATTAACACCTGGAGCTAATGGATCTCCGCCTTCTATTGTATATCTTTGAGGGGCATTTTTTACAGATTGATTCACTAAAAAATTAAATCTTGGCCCTGCAAGTGCAAAAAATTCTGACTCGGCATTTGTGAAATAGCCTTTAAAGTAAATAGGCAAGCTTATATAGTTATTGGCATAAACCGCGTTGTAACCAACTCTATTTTTACTTCCACTGTCTCTTCCTGTTTCTCCCGCACCATAATAAGTAAGTTCAGGCTGCAAGTAAAACTGATCATCATTTCCAAGAGGGATTAAAGCGAGTCCACCAACTTGAAAAGTATATCGCGGACCTGAAGGATTGTGCGCATATCTCACCCTGGAATAATTAAAACCACCGGTTACACCGTACCTTGTATTGCTTAAATCTATTTGTGCGTAAGACATTCCAGAAAGTAAAATCAACGCACTTAATAAGAATTTTTTCATATTGTGTTTTTTAATTTTTATCCTAAAACTTTAGAAACAGTTTCCCCAATATCAGCAGGAGAATCTACTACGTGAATTCCGTTTTCACGCATAATCTCCATTTTTGCCTGTGCAGTATCTTCCGCACCACCTACAATTGCTCCAGCGTGTCCCATAGTTCTTCCTTTTGGCGCAGTTTGTCCTGCGATGAAGCCTACAACGGGCTTTTTAGAACCACTTGCTTTATACCATCTTGCAGCTTCAGCTTCTAATGAACCTCCGATTTCTCCAATCATTACAACGGCGTCAGTTTCTGGGTCGTTGATGAAAAGTTCCAAAGCTTCTTTGGTGGTAGTTCCGATAATTGGATCTCCTCCGATACCGATTGCTGTAGAAACTCCGTGACCGGCTTTTACCACTTGGTCTGCAGCTTCATACGTTAATGTTCCGGATTTTGAAACGATTCCTACTCTTCCTTTTTTGAAGACAAAACCAGGCATAATTCCGATTTTTGCTTCATCTGAAGTGATAACTCCCGGACAGTTTGGTCCAATCAATCTGCAATCTCTGTCAGCAATATAAGATTTCACTTTCACCATATCTGCAACTGGAATTCCTTCGGTAATACATACGATTACTTTAATTCCGGCTTCTGCTGCCTCCATAATGGCATCTGCAGCAAACGCAGGCGGAACGAAAATAATGGAAACATTGGCTCCAGCTTTTTCTACGGCATCTGCAACGGTGTTGAAAACAGGTTTTCCAAGGTGTTCGGTGCCTCCTTTTCCTGGAGTAACGCCGCCTACAACGTTGGTTCCGTATTCAATCATCTGTCCTGCGTGGAAAGTTCCCTCGTTACCTGTAAATCCCTGAACGATTACTTTAGAATCTTTGTTTACTAATACTGACATTTTTGTTTTATTTAATTTATTTTCTTAAAATTTGAGATTGACAAATTTACTCAATAATATTGAAATTATTAGCCTTTAACAAGGACTATTTTAAATTTTTAAGCTTTACTTCCTTCCTTAAGTATTCTTTAAAAGGTTCTGCTAAAAAGCCAAAATAAGTTCCCTTTTCCAAATCTCTGTTTACGCCACATTTTGCCAAAAGAACCGTTCCAGAAGCCACTTTCACTCCGGAAGCCATTCCAACCTGTCCCCAAACGGTAACTTCATCTTCCAAAACGCAACAACCAGCAATACCGGTTTGTGAAGCAATTAGACATCTTTTACCAATCACCGTATCATGTCCAATTTGAATCTGATTATCTAAAACAGAACCTTCGCCGATAACCGTTGAAGCTGTTACACCCCTATCGATGGTACAACCATTTCCGATTTCCACATTGTTTTCGATAACTACGTTACCTACGGAAATTAGTCGGTCGAAATTGCCATCCAGTTTTCTATAATAAAAAGCATCGCCACCCAAAACCGTATTAGCTTGAATGATAACGTTATCACCAATTTCTGTTCGGTCTCCAATTACAACGTTTGGATAAACGAGACAGTTTTTGCCTATTTTCACATCGTTTCCTAAAACCACTGAAGAATGAATTTTTGTTCCTTCACCAATTTCCAAACCGTGAAGTTCTTCCGTAAAATTTGAAATTCTTGTAAAATGGGTATTTATTTTATTAAAATCCCTAAAAGGATCATCAGAAACAAGCAGCGCTTTTCCTTGGGGACAATCTACTTCTTTATCAATTAAGATAATCGTTGCAGCAGAATTGAGAGCCTTTTCGTAATATTTAGGATGGTTTACAAAAACGATTTCTCCCGGCTGAACCATATGGATTTCATTGGTTCCCAAAACAGGAAAATCTTCATCGCCAACAAATTTTGCACCGATGATTTCTGAAATATTTTTTAGTGTTTGCGGTTCTTTGAAGGTCATTTTAAAGCTTGAAGTTTGAAGTGAGAAGACCGAAGTTTTTTGAATGATTTTAAAACGAAAAACAGGAAATTTTTCAACTTCCTGCTTCCTGATGTTATTTTACTCTTTCCAGGTAAGAACCGTCTTCGGTGTTTACCTTAATCCTGTCGCCCGGCTCGATGAAAAGCGGAACCATTACTCTTGCTCCAGTTTCCACGATAGCGTTTTTCAGAGCGTTTGTCGCAGTATTTCCTTTTACGCCGGGATCTGCTTCCACAACATCCAAATATACTGTTGGAGGAATTTCCGCAGAAAGTGGCGTTTCATCTGCTTCCTTCAAAATGATGGTCACTTCTTCACCAGCTTTCATAAACTGTGAATTTTCAATCATTTCTTTGTTAAGATACAATTGCGAAAAGTCATCATTATTCATGAAATGAAAACCATTTTCATCATCATACAGATATTGAAACTTTCTAGTGATCACTTTCACCTCATCAATTTTGTGTCCTGCAGAAAAAGTATTGTCGATCACTTTTCCATTGGTTACCGATTTTAATTTTGTTCTCACGAAAGCGGGACCTTTCCCAGGTTTTACGTGTAGAAACTCAATTACTTTGTAGATATCGTTGCTGTATTCAATACATAATCCTTTTTTGATATCGTTGCTTGTTGCCATTTAAAAAATTTTGTTTAAAGTTTGATGTTCAAGGTTTAAGGTCTTGAACTGATTATTAATTTTTTGTTTAAAGTTTCAAGTCTTAAGTTTCAGTTTTTACGCTCAAACTCTCCCACTCTCAAACTCAATTACTCCTTCCCTGTTCCGTAACCTTTCACGATTCCGCGAGGAGAATTTTTGATAAATTCTAAAATTTCATCGCGTTCTGCAGTGGGAAGCATTTCTTTTTCGATGATGCTTGTTGCTTGCGAAACATTCATCTTCATTTGAAAAAGATAGCGGTAAATTTTTTGGATTTCAAAGATTTTCTCATTGCTGAAACCCCTCCTCCTTAAACCTACAGAGTTAATTCCCGCATAACTCATCGGCTCTCTAGCTACCTTTATATAAGGCGGAATGTCTTTTCTAACCAAAGTTCCTCCGGAAATCATCACGTGTTTTCCTATTTTTCCAAATTGATGAACCGCAGAAAGTCCTCCCATCACTGTAAAATCGCCAATTTCCACGTGTCCTGCAATTCCGCAACCGTTTACAATAATCACATTGTTTCCGATAACACAGTCGTGTGCAATGTGAGACGTTGCCATAATCAAGCAATCTTTACCAAGTTTTGTGTATCCGAGGGCTTTTGTACCACGGTTGATGGTAACACATTCTCGGATTGTAGTTCCGTCCCCAATAATAACCTGTGTATCCTCACCATCGAATTTTAAGTCTTGTGGAATTGCAGAAATTACCGTTCCAGGAAAAATTCTGCAGTTTTTACCTATTCTTGCGCCATCCATAATGGTTACGTTGGGGCCAATCCAAGTTCCTTCATCTATTTCCACATCAGCAGCGATAGTAGTGAATGGTTCCACAATTACATTTTTTGCAATTTTTGCACGTTTGTCAACGGCTGCTAATTGGTGTATCATTGTTGTTCCTCGGTTTTATTTTTAGCAACTTGTGCCATTAATTCTGCTTCTACCACAACGTTTTCTCCTACATATCCATAACCCTGCATGTGAACTATTCCTCTTCTGATTGGTGAAATAAGTTCAATTTTAAAAATAATAGTGTCACCAGGAACTACTTTTTTCTTGAATTTCACCTTATCTATCTTAATAAAATAGGTGGAATAGTTTTCGGGATCCGGTACGCTTGCAAGCACAAGTATTCCACCTGTTTGTGCCAAAGCTTCAACTTGCAACACTCCAGGCATTACTGGTTCTTTTGGAAAGTGGCCCACAAAATACGGCTCGTTGAAGGTAACATTTTTTAATCCTACAACATGTGTTTCAGAAAGCTCCAAAACTTTATCTATCAGTAGGAATGGATAGCGATGAGGCATAAGTCTCATGATTCCTTTGATATCAAAAACTGGTGGTTTTGAAAGATCGAAATCTGGTACATTTTTCTTTTTCTGAAGTTTCCATTGTCGGTTAAGTTTTTTTGCAAACTGTGTATTTACAAAATGCCCGGGCTTATTGGCAATAACTTTTCCTTTAATTTTCACCCCAACCAAAGCTAAATCCCCTATTACATCGAGAAGTTTGTGTCTTGCAGCCTCATTAGGATAATTGAGTGTAAGGTTGTCTAATATTCCGTTGGGACGTATGGAGACTTTATCTTTTCCGAATGCCTTTTTTAGTTTTTCTGCGGTTTCTGCAGTGAGTTCTTTATCTACATATACAATTGCATTAGAAATATCTCCACCTTTAATTAAACCTGCATCCAAAAGCATTTCAAGTTCATGAAGGAAGCTGAAGGTTCGTGCGGAGGCAATCTCTGTTCCAAATTCGGAAATATCCTTCAAGGTTGCATTTTGAGTTCCCAAAACTTTGGTCCCAAAATCTACCATCGTCGTAATTTCATAGTTATCGGATGGAATGATGGTAATTTCTGAACCAGAACTGGGATCAACATAATTCAGCACCTCTTTTATCACAAGATACTCTCTAGCTATACCTTGTTCTACTACTCCTGCCTTTTCTATAGCTTCTACAAAATATTTTGAAGAACCGTCCAAAATCGGGGGTTCGGCGCTGTTCATTTCTAAAACGGCATTATCTACATCGCAACCAACCAATGCAGCCAAAAGATGTTCACATGTATGAATTCTTACACCTAGCTTTTCCAAAGTGGTACCTCTCTCGGTGGTGGTAACATGGTTTACATCGGCTTCAACTTGGGGATTTCCCTCCAAATCGGTACGTACAAAAACAAAGCCGGCATTTTCTTTGGCAGGCTTTATGGTGAGGGTTACTTCCTTACCTGTGTGCAGCCCTATTCCTGAAAGCGTAACTTCTTCTTTCAGGGTTTTTTGCATATCACTCATTGGGTTTCTGTTTTGAATTATTTTCTAGGTTATTAATTCTTTTTACAATTTCTGTAAATTTTCTAAAGTGTACATAGTTCCTTCTATATTCGCCAGCGTTTATCGCAGGAGACCCGTAGAGTATTTCGCCGTCTTTTGTATTGGAGTTTACACCGCTCTGAGCCTGAATCTTCACTTGGTTTCCTATAGAAATATGGCCTACAATTCCGGCTTGTCCGCCTATCATATTCCAATCTCCAATAGATGTGGAACCTGCAATTCCGGCCTGGGCTGCAATTACGTTGTTCTGGCCAATTTTTACATTATGCGCTATCTGAATGAGGTTGTCTATTTTTGTGCCTTTACCAATAATGGTAGAACCAATTGTACCTCTGTCTATACAGCAATTGGAGCCGATTTCAACGTTATCTTCAACTACTACATTCCCAAGTTGGGGTATTTTATTATAACCTTCTTTTGTTGGTTGAAATCCGAAACCGTCGCTGCCAATTACGCTGTTTGCATGGATGGTGCAGTTATCGCCAATAATGGTGTAGTCATAAATTCTAACTCCACTGTCTATTCTACAATTCTGCCCTATTTTTACATTTTTGCCGATATAAACCTGTGGATGAATTTGAGTGCCGTCGCCAATTTTTGCCTTTTCTGATATATAGGAAAATGAACCAACATAGGTATCGATTCCAATTTCTGCAGTTTCGTGTATTTTAGAACCTTCTTCAATTCCGGTTTTCTTTCCGCGCATTTGCTCGTAAAGATTCATCAGCACCTGAAAAGAAAGATAAGCGTCATCTACAGCGATAATGGTAGGCTTATAGGTTTTTTCTTCTAAAAGCTTCCGTGAAACTACAAGTACAGAGCACTGTGAGGTTTCAAGATAAGGCGCAAAACGTTCCTGCGCTACAAAAGAAAGATGACCCGGCTCCCCTCTCTCAATTGGCGATACGCCCTTGATAACTGTGTTGCCATCACCAATGATTTTTCCGTTGATAAAACCTGCAATCTGCGAAGCTGTAAATTCCATATCCTGCAAAGATAACAATTTCCCTAAAAAACAAAATGCAATGTGAAAAATATTAACTAATTTCCCTTGGGAAAGCTAATATATATCGAGTGGAATCCGCAGTAATAAACGACGATAATATTTGTCCTTCAAACTTATGCAGATGAACCTTTTCGCCATTTTTTCTCAATAGCATTATAGGTTGCTGCTCAGAATTATAGGGCAAAAGGTTTCTATTGATTTCATCTACCAACTCTGCCCCTTCATCAATACCAAAATACTTATTGGCTTTACTGATTTTCTCTTCAATCTCCATAGTAGAAAACGGAACACTGGAAATGGTGGTTTTCGGCAATTTTCTTTCTGTTACGCATTTGCATAAGTAAGATAATACGAAGTCATCATTTTTCGTCCAAAGTTTCATTGCCTGTATAATATCATTATCATCCAGCTCTGTGAATCTAAGAATATCCTCGTCAGTGGCCTTCAAAGATTTTTCTTTTTCTAAAAAATACTTTAGATTATGCGGTGCCTGAAGATCTTCCCCAGCTAAAGTTAGAGTTTTTGCTCTTTGCAGAATTTTCACCAAAAGATGTTCGGCTAATGAAGCGGTTTTATGATAATACACTTGCCAGTACATAAACATACGTGCTGTAAGAAAATTTTCAATGGAGTAAATTCCTTTATCGTCTATTACCAATTCCTCATTTGCCACATTCATCATGGATATGATGCGCTGCGTGTTGATGTTTCCTTCCGTTACACCGGTATAGAAGCTGTCTCGCTTCAGATAATCCAACCGATCCACATCCAATTGCGAGGATATCAACTGATTGAAAAATTTTCGGTGATATTTTCCCTGGAACATTTCTATGCTCATAGAAAGTTTGCCTTGAAATTCTTTATTAATTTCGTTCATCAGTAGCAGCGACAGTTTTTCGTGGTGCCAATCGTCCATCAGCATATTTTCCAAAGCGTGAGAAAAGGGACCGTGTCCCATATCGTGCATCAAAATAGCAAGCATAGCGGCTTGTTCCTCTTCTTTAGTAATTTTTATCCCTTTCAGTTTCAAACCTTCCAGTGCAGTGAACATAAGGTGCATTGCACCAATTGCATGGTGAAATCTTGTATGTGTAGCTCCAGGAAATATTAAGTTGAGAAGGCCCGTTTGTGAAATCCTGCGCAACCTTTGAAAATAGGGATGCTCAATAACGTCAAAAATAATTTCGTAGGGAATCTTTACAAATCCGTGAACAGGGTCGTTGATAATTTTTAGTTTGTTCTGCACAAGCTGATTTTAGAATAATGAACAAAATTAAAGAATTTTTACTGGCTTCGGTAAATCAGAAGCCTTTATGTGGCGGTATAAGCACAATTACACAAAAATTAACTGAAATTTAACTTATTGTAAGTTTTTTTTTGGTATAATTAAGAAGTTTTGGTCGTATTTTTGGTGCTTTATATGTGTAGTTGCTTTATCGCCGCGCTGCACAAAAACCTAAACAAAAAAATTTATGTCGAAAATACTTTGGATTGATGATGAGGTAGATTTACTTAGGCCACATATCGTATTTTTAGAAAATAAAGGCTATAAAGTTACTCCTGTAAACAATGTGAACGAAGCCTTAGAATTAATAGAATCTCAAAAATTTGCTTTAACCTTCTTGGATGAAAATATGCCGGGAATTTCTGGGTTGGAAGCCATCCCAATGATTAAGGAAAAAGACAGTTCCGTAAAGATTGTTATGGTAACCAAAAGCGAGGAAGAACACATTATGGAAGAAGCAATCGGCTCACAAATTGCCGATTACATCCTAAAACCCGTAAATCCCAACCAAATTTTGCTTTCCCTGAAAAAAAATCTTCAGGAAGATGATTTGGTGGAACAACGTACAATACAAACTTACCAACAGGAATTCCGAAATCTTTCGATGGAGCTTTCTTACCTGAAATCCTACGATGAATGGGCGGAATATTACAAGAAAATCCTGAACTGGGAAATAAAATTCGACAAAGTTTTTGATAATGATTTTTCGGATTTGCTGCAATCGCAGAAAGAGGAAGCCAACATTCAGTTTTCAAAATTTATTGAAAATAATTACGAAGATTGGCTAAACTCCAGCGAAAAACCGATGATGAGCCATACTTTATTTAAAGATAAAGTAAAACCGGTTCTAGAAAAAGACAAGGTTCTTTTATTGATGATTGATAACCTTCGCTACGACCAGTGGAAAGTAATAGAACCGCTTTTTACAAAGTACTACAACAAAACTTCCGAAGATTATTATTACAGCATTTTGCCGACAGCAACTCAGTACGCCAGAAATTCCTTTTTTGCCGGACTTTTGCCGTCGGAAATAGAAAAACGTTTTCCTGATAAATGGTTTAACGATAATGAGGAAGGCAACAAAAACGAACACGAACGCGAGTTTTTGGAAGACCAGATGAAACGCCTCGGATTGTCATCAAAATCAATGAAATATCTAAAAATATTGAATGCAGATTTTGAGAGAAAAATTTTGGACGAATTCAATCAGCACAAAAACAACGATTTATTGACAATTGTTTATAATTTCATCGATATTTTGAGCCACGCAAAAACCGACAACCATATTATAGACCAGTTAATTCGGGACGACAAAACCTTCCGTTCTTTAACCTATAATTGGTTTGAAAATTCATCGCTGGTAAAAATCATAAAAATGGCTGCCGAAAATGGTTTCAAATTGGTAATTACTACCGACCACGGAACAATTTATGTGAAAAAACCAAGCAAAGTTGTGGGCGACAGAGAAACCTCTACAAACATCCGCTACAAAACCGGAAGAAGCTTAACCTTTGATGACGGCGATGTTTGGGCAATAAATCACCCAGAAAAACTGTTCTTACCAAAAGGAAATTTGAGTTCCAAATATATTTTTGCAAAAAATAATATTTTCTTGGCGTATCCTAAAAACTACAATCATTACGTTAATTATTACAAAGACACGTATCAGCACGGTGGCATTTCTTTGGAAGAATGCATCGTACCTATAAGTATTTTAGAGCCCAAATAATTTTTTTTCATAGTTTATTTGATATTTGGGTTCTGGGCGGAGAAAAATTTCGGTTTTTTTCCGCCCTTTTTTTGGTTTGATGTAGTTTGAGATTGTTTTATTCCGTTTGTAGAAAAACCAGCAATAATAAATCAAAAACCAGCAACTTTTTTAATATTTTTGGGGTATGAAAATTATCTCCTACAACGTCAACGGAATTCGTGCGGCATTTACAAAAGATTTTTTAGGTTGGCTGAAAGTTGCGGATCCAGATGTAATTTGCATTCAGGAAAGTAAGGCGGGAAACGACCAAATCGACATAGAAAGTCTTGAAAAAATTGGCTACCACAGTTTTTGGCATTCTGCACAGCGAAAAGGTTACAGCGGCGTTGGAATTGCCTCGAAAACAGCACCAAAGCACGTAGAATACGGTTGCGGAATAGAAAGTTACGATAACGAGGGGCGAATTATTCGTGCAGATTATGAAGATTTTTCTGTGATTTCGGTGTATGTTCCATCCGCGTCAAATATCGAAAGATTAGAGTTTAAGCTGCAGTTTTGCTACGATTTTTTGGATTACATTAAAAACTTAAAGAAAACAATTCCCAATCTGGTGATTTCCGGCGACTTTAATATATGCCATAAACCGATTGACATTCATAATCCTGAAGGCTTGAAAAATGTTTCGGGATTTTTACCGATTGAAAGAGATTGGATGACGAAATTTATCGACGAATGTGAACTTATCGACACTTTTCGGTTTTTCAATGATCAACCCGACAATTATTCGTGGTGGAGTTACCGACAAAATTCACGGGCGAGAAACAAAGGATGGCGTTTGGATTACAATTTTGTAACGTACGAAATGAAGGAAAAACTTTCTCGAGCGGTAATTTTAAAGGAGGTTTTTCATTCCGATCATTGTCCCGTAATGGTAGAATTATAATGAATATGCAATCTGCAAAAATCTTCTTTGCCAAAATCGTTTTATTTTTTTACTTTTACACGGATTTGGGAAAATATGTATAAGACATTCGCTAAAATAAAAACCGAACTTAAGGAGAACGAGCTGGTAAAAAATTCATTGCTTGGATATTCGGATGTATGGAAGACAAGCCACTACAACACCTTATCCAACATCATCAACGAAAGTTTGATGAAAAACCCAATACTGAAAGGTGAAAAAAAATTTCAGATTGGAAATACTATTTCGGCAATCACCTTAAAACGGTTTTTCGAGGATCAGATTTCCGATTCTGCTTCCACAGACCTTAGATTTATAAAAACTTTGGACAAAATTTGCATTTTTATTGGGTACGAAAATTTTAACGATTTTATACAAAAAAATAAAAATGAAGGTCTCACCCTTTCTGAAGATATTAAGGAAGACATCAACACTGAAGATCAAAACAGCTATATAGAGCTCATTCGTGGATGTGCAGAATGTGAATTTAAGTTGATCAGCGGGCTACCAAAAATCAATATGCACGAAACGGAAAAATTTGTGATAATCGATTCGCCTTACTACAACCGGATAAGCAATTATATGCGAAAGTTGGAAAACCAGAAATATTTGTTGAATCTGAATCGGAATTCAAATTATGAAATATTCAATATTGAAATGAAAAGCCAGGACGAACAGAGTATCGTAATTTCTACAAGTGAATTCTGGAATCTTAACTTTATCGATGAAGAAGGTAATACGCACCACTATCACACCATGAACGCCCAAAACTACTTTTTAAGGAAAACAGAAAACGGCAACTGGAAAATTTGGGACAATTATAATCCTAATGTTTGGGACCTTACCGATAAAATTTGAGCCACTGAAACAGCGGCCCTAATTTTTTAATCATTTGTGTTTTTATATGTTACCTATTTGGTGTTGCTAAAGTATGAATTACATGATTTGGAATATATACTTAAGCGAAACATAAACGAAACATAAAAATTAATCGATTTCCATCTCAGGGATGTCGCCTTCAACAATAAGTGCAGCTTCGGTCGCCTTCCTAATTTCTTCCACAGAAACACCGGGAGCTCTTTCTAAAAGTAGAAGTCCGTTTTCGGTAACTTCCATCACAGCAAGATCGGAAACAATTTTCTTCACGCAATTCACTCCAGTAAGAGGCAGCGTACATTTTTTCAACACTTTACTTTCTCCGTCTCTGTTGGTATGCATCATTGCGACAATTATATTTTTAGCAGAAGCCACCAAATCCATAGCGCCGCCCATTCCCTTCACCATTTTTCCAGGAATTTTCCAGCTTGCAATATCTCCATTTTCGGAAACCTCCATGGCTCCCAAAATTGTTAAATCCACTTTTTGGCTTCTAATCATTCCGAAGCTAAATGCGGAATCAAAAAATGAAGCTCCGGGAAGCGTGGTGATGGTTTGCTTTCCGGCGTTGATTAAATCTGCATCTTCTTCACCTTCATAAGGAAAAGGTCCCATTCCCAATAATCCGTTTTCACTTTGAAAGTCTACAGAAAAGCTTTCGGGAACATAATTGGCCACTAAAGTTGGAATTCCTATTCCCAGATTCACGTAGTAACCATCCTGTACTTCTTTTGATATCCTTTTTGCAATTTGTTCTTTGGTAAGCATTACGATTCTTTTTTTCTTGTGGTTATACGTTCTATTCTTTTCTCATATTTCTCACCCTGGAATATCCTTTGAACCATAATCCCCGGAATGTGGATTTCGTTGGGATCCAGCTCTCCCGGTTCCACCAGCTCTTCTACTTCTGCTATAGTTATTTTTGCAGCTCCTGCCATCGGCAAATTAAAATTTCTTGCGGTTCCTTTAAAGATTAAATTTCCGGTGTAATCTCCTTTCCATGCCTTTACAATGGAAAAATCTGCATCGTAGGCGTGTTCCAAAATGTGCATTTTTCCATGAAATTCTTTCGTCTCTTTTCCTTCCGCAACTTCGGTTCCGTAACCAGCAGGAGTATAAAAAGCAGGAATTCCTGCCTGTGCAGCACGACACCTTTCTGCCAAAGTTCCTTGCGGAGTTAATTCCACATCGAGTTCGCCGGAAAGCATCTGTCTTTCAAACTCGGCGTTTTCACCTACATAAGAGGCAATCATTTTCTTAATTTGTCTTTTCTGAAGTAATAAACCCAACCCAAAATCATCAACTCCCGCGTTGTTTGATATGCAGGTAAGGTCGGTTAAATTACTTTCTGCCATCGCATTGATGCAGTTTTCGGGAATTCCACAAAGCCCGAAACCACCGAGCATCACAGTCATTCCGCTTTGAATGCCAACGATGGCTTCTTCGGCATTTTTTACTCTTTTATCTATCATTGATACACATTTTTTTCAGGCATTAAATTACTCATTTTTTATGAATTGAAAAGTATATTCACTATTTTCCTTTTGAAAAAGAATTATGGTTGATGTATGATTATAAAAATTGTTGGAGAAAACTTTCTATTAAAACTTTCAGTAGAACCTTATCCAATCTTTAATAAAAATTGGGTAACCTATTGGCTGTGTGGAAAAATTGTTTTATTTTTGCAGCCTGTTAACCAACCTCTGACGAAGGCCGTGAAAGTTGCTTAGCTTGGCAAAAAATTTTTATTAAAAAAATGGATTTATTAAAGTACGTACAGGACAAGTACATTACGAAAAACGAATTCCCAGAATTCAAAGCCGGTGACACCATCACTGTGTATTACGAAATTAAAGAAGGTAACAAGACCAGAACACAGTTCTTTAAAGGAGTTGTAATTCAATTGAGAGGAACAGGACTTACCAAAACTTTCACCATCAGAAAAATGAGCGGTGATGTAGGTGTAGAAAGAGTGTTCCCAATCAACATGCCTGCTTTGCAAAAAATTGAAGTGGACAGAAGAGGTAAAGTTAGAAGAGCAAGAATCTACTATTTTAGAGATCTTCGTGGTAAGAAAGCAAGAATTAAAGACGCTTCTTACAAATAAAGACTGCAAAATTCAGACAACAACAATAGAAAAACCACTGGAAGTAATTCTGGTGGTTTTTTTGTGTTTAATACTTTACAAATTTAAAAAAAGAGATTTCATGGAAGATGCTCTGCAACAAAAATCCCTTGAAGTGTAAACTTCAAGGGACAATAATAGGTTTACGAGTATATTCCTTTACTTTTTACATTCCTATAACTCTTACATCAATTCTTCTGTTTTGCGCTTTGCATTCGTCGGTATCGTTGGCTGCGCAAACAGGGTGTTCCTGTCCGTAACCTTCGGCTTCTACTCTATCTGCTGCAATTCCTTTTTCAATTAATTTCAGTTTTGCAGTTTGTGCGCGAAGATTGGAAAGTTTTAAGTTGCTATCAGGATTTCCGGTGTTATCAGTATAACCACCCAATTTTACCTTCAAATTTGGATAAGCATTCATCAATTTGGCAAGATTGTCTAATTGCGCTGCAGATTCAGGCTTCAAATCACTTTTTGCACTTGCGAAAAATAAATTTTCGATGGTGAACCATTTATCTTTTTCCAAAAGTGTTTGATCTTTCATTTTAAGACCTTCTGCAAGGTGAATTAATTGGCTGTTTTCGCCAATGGTCATCGTTTCTCCATTCGGAAGTTTTACTTGCGTATTGTTTCCTAAAGTGTAAACAAAATCACCATCTCCATTTACAGTTCCTGTAGGAACCATAATGTCATTTTCCATTGTTTTCTGCACGTCTTCATCACAACATGCACCGTTTAATGCATCACAGTCTTTACCTTCAGCTTCACATTTTGCCATACATTCCGGCGAACAGCTTATTGCTTTTCCGTGAGCTGCTTTTCCTACAGAGGCCAATTGTAGCGCTTCCAATTTCGCTTTTCTGTTTTCCTGAATTTTATCGGCGTGAAGAACAGCCAAAGTTGGTGCAATTACCAATGAAACAATCGACATCAATTTAATCAAAATATTCATGGATGGACCGGAAGTATCTTTGAAAGGATCTCCCACGGTATCACCAGTTACGGAAGCTTTATGTGGTTCTGAACCTTTGTAGAACGTTTTTCCGTTGATATCAACTCCTTTTTCAAAAGATTTTTTAGCGTTATCCCAAGCTCCACCTGCATTATTTTGGAACATTCCCATCAAAACTCCAGAAACTGTAGCTCCTGCAAGGAAACCTCCTAAAACTTCAGGGCCAAAAATAAATCCAACCAAAAGCGGAGAAACCAACGCAATTGCACCTGGTAAAAGCATTTTTTTGATGGAAGCATCTGTAGAAATAGCCACACATTTTTCGTATTCCGGTTCTGCTTTTCCTTCCAAAATTCCAGGAATTTCGCGGAACTGGCGACGAACTTCTTCCACCATCGCCATCGCTGCTTTTCCTACCGCGGTAATTGCCAAAGATGAGAAAATGAATGGAATCATCGCTCCTACAAACAATCCAGCCAAAACATCGGCTCTGTAAATATCGATGCCATCAATTCCTGCGATACCAACGAACGCTGCGAATAAAGCCAAAGCTGTTAAAGCTGCAGAAGCGATTGCAAAACCTTTTCCTGTAGCTGCAGTGGTGTTTCCAACTGCATCCAAAATATCTGTTTTTTCACGAACTTCTTTTGGTAATTCGCTCATTTCTGCAATTCCTCCTGCATTATCTGCAATTGGTCCAAAAGCGTCGATTGCTAATTGCATCGCAGTTGTCGCCATCATTCCAGCTGCTGCGATTGCAACACCGTAAAGTCCTGCACAAAGGTAAGAGCCGTAAATTCCACCTGCTAAAACCAAGATTGGAAGCAAGGTAGATTCCATACCAACGGAAAGTCCGCCGATAATATTGGTTGCGTGACCAGTTGAAGATTGTTTAACAATACTTTTCACTGGTCTTTTTCCCATTGCAGTGTAATATTCCGTAATAATGGACATTAAAGTTCCCACTACCAAACCTACCATAATCGCTCCGAAAACGCCCATTTTTGTAAATTCGTGACCTCTTAAAGTCATGGTTTCCGGCATCAAATAATTCACCAAGAAATAAGAAGAAACTGCCGTAAGAACGATACTTCCCCAGTTTCCAAAGTTCAAGGCATTTTGAACTGGAGCAGTATCCAATTCTGTGTTTTCACTAATTTTCACAAAGAAAGTTCCCAAAATTGAAAAAATAATTCCCGTTCCTGCGATCAACATTGGTAAAAGAATCGGTGCGAAACCTCCAAATGCGTCTTGAGAGAACGTTTCTCTACCCAAAACCATTGTTGCTAAAACAGTTGCCACATAAGAACCAAAAAGGTCGGCTCCCATTCCGGCAACGTCTCCTACGTTATCTCCTACGTTATCTGCAATAGTTGCAGGGTTTCTTGGATCATCTTCAGGAATTCCAGCTTCTACTTTTCCTACTAAATCTGCACCTACGTCAGCTGCTTTTGTATAAATACCACCACCTACTCTTGCAAAAAGCGCGATGGATTCTGCACCAAGAGAGAACCCTGTAAGAATTTCGATGGTTCGCTCCATTTCGTGAGAATCTACACCTGCACCCGGAGCAAAAATTTGTTTAATAATAATATAAAGTGCGCCAAGTCCCAAAACTGCAAGACCGGCAACTCCCATTCCCATTACAGAACCACCTGTAAAAGAAACTTTAAGTGCTTTAGAAAGTGAAGTTTTAGCGGCTTCAGCGGTTCTTACATTCGATTTGGTGGCAATTTTCATCCCAATAAATCCTGCAAGCGCTGAAAGGATGGCTCCAATAACGAAAGCAATTCCGATAGTCCAGTGTGAATTGGCATTGGAAGCTCCCATTAAAGCCAATAAAACAGCAACAATTACCACAAAATACGCCATAATTTTGTATTCTGCTTTCAAGAAAGCCATTGCGCCGTCTGCAATGTGACCGCTGATTTCCCTCATTCTGTCATTTCCGGTGGGTTGTTTGCTCACCCACGAACTTTGAACAAAGGTGTAAATCAATGCAATAATGCCAAAAATAGGCACTAAATAAAACAAATCCATAGTTTATAAATTTTTAATGAAATTAATAAAGTGTTAAAGATATAAAAAACCTAGTAATCAACAAGGAAAATGGCGAAAAAGCAATATGGAAACGATAATTTTTCTGCGTTCTTAACGTAAAAATAAAGATAGCAAAATTATAAAATGCCACGAATGCACGAATAAAAAAAATATTCGTGCATTCGTGGCAAAAAAAAATCCCAAACAACAAGTTGAATGGGATTAAAAATTATCAATTCAAGTTTTTTGGAAATTTATCCTCCAAACTTATTAGCGTAATCTCTTTGCGAAGCAGAAATAACTTCTTTAGCATGTTCTGCGCCATAAACTTCCTGAATACGGCATTTTGCAGGCTCGTCCGGAAGATTTTTATAGGTTAAGAAGTAGTGCATCAAACGTTTCACTTCAGCTTGTGGAAGTTCAGAGATATCGCGGAAATGCCCAAAAGCGTGGTCGCCTTTCATTACTGCAACAATTTTATCATCGGCTTCACCTTTGTCGATCATTTTGAAACCTCCGATTGGAATTGCCTCCATCAACATTCCACCTGCATGAATATTGTGCGAACTCAAAACACAAATATCCAAAGGATCGTGATCTCCCATTGTAACGTCATCTGCGCCGCTATTTACTGCAAGTTGCATCACTTCGTCGTGGCAATACGTTCTTGGGATAAAGCCGTACAATGCAGGAATAATGTTGGAAAACTGTTGCGGACGGTCTACTTTCAAATAACCGCTTGCTTTGTCCACTTCGTATTTTATGGTATCGCTCGGAACGATTTCTACAAAAACATTCACCACGTTTGGCGATTCTTCTCCCGCAGTAATTCCGTGCCATGGATGTGCTTTAAAATTTGGAATCATTTTTTTTTGATTTTTTTTAAATTTAAGTTACCAGCAATACTTCCCTTCTCAAACCGTCCATCGTTTCGCCGATGAAATCATCGCCGTTCATGTAATTCATTAGGAAAACCGTTTTATAGTCCTCCAAAGTGGCATTTTCATTCAGGCTTTCGTAGGTTGCACGAAGCATTTGTAGCACCGCATTTTTGCTTTCTACGATACCTTGCCACGAATTTTTGGTGAGGTAAAGTTGCTGTGAGGTATTGTATTCAAACTCATCATTGATTGTTTTTTCGGTAAGAAAAACAAATTCGTGAGGAGCAAGATTTTTATCGAATTTGGTGACAAGATTGGAAGGTTTTATTCTGTCCAAAAAAAGCATCATTCTTTCGTAAGACTGGCTTTTATTTTCCGCATTTCCCTTTACAGTAAGCATTTTCAGCTCCTGATTTTTCATCTTAATATACTCATACACGAATTGGCGCAACAGCACGATAAACGGAATTGCGAGCGCCACCGCGAAAAAATACGGAAACCAAGGCGAGTTGATGTAGGAATCTAGTGAGAACATACTTGTTTCGAGGGTGCAAATTTACGCTATATTGCTATCTTATGAAAATTTTTGTTAGCAATTCTTTCATGCCGTTTTCAATCACGGGATATTGCTGAAGTTCTGCGCCAAAACTTTTGAAGAAAACTTCTTGTCCCCGAATGTTTCCACCCATAAAATTGAAAGATTTTTCATAAATATTTTCTTTCAAAATAGCATCAATCACGAAAGAAGCTCCGTTTTCTTCTTTTAAATCTTTATTGTTGATGATGCCTAATGAAGAAAATTCGCTATTGCAGTCGATAATTACAGCCAAACTTGCAATTTCCTCGTCTTTCACTGCGGCAAAAAGTTTTAGAAATTTATTTTCATGAAGAAATTTAAGATAATTTTCAAATTTTTTCAGGTCTTTATTTTTCTCTAATCCTTTGTTATTTAGCCTAATATATCTTAATACATCATTATTAAGAGATATTTTTCTCAATTCAAGTTTTTGCGCAGACTTTACTGTTGATTTCCTTCCTTTGAAATATTTTTTTCTTAAAATAACATAATCATTTCTTTTGATAAAGTAATTTTTCTTTAACCGAACTGAAGGTTCAAAAACATTATGAAAATTGTAATAATAATTTATTGTCCGATATTTTTTTTGAAAAAAAATAAAAAATTTGTTATTAATGCTGTGCGAATTTTGTTTGCCAAAGACACCCAATTGTTGCAAAAAAAGCGGCATTACCACAAATGAAAAGCCCATCTTTTTCTTAATTGGAATGGGCATTACAAACTCATAATCATTGTATATCAGCAATTCCCAATTTTCACAAAGATGATCCAAAACTATTTTCTGCGCATAAAAATTCCGCTGCACCGAATTTTCAATGCATTTATCATATTTTTCAAAATCTATTTCGTGATATTTCAGCCTTTTTATCATAGCAAACCTTCATCAGCAAAACTGAAATACGAATTTTGGTTGAGAATTAAATGGTCCAAAAGTTTCACATTCAGAATTTTTCCGGCTTCCAAAACCTGTTTGGTAATTCGGCGGTCGTCTTCACTCGGATTTAAACTTCCGGAAGGATGATTGTGAGCGATGAAAATTCCGGTGGCAAAATGCTCCAAAGCGGTTTTGAAAAGAATTCGTACATCAACAACAGAATAATTAATTCCGCCGGTTGTAAGCTGTGAAAAATACAAAACGCGGTTGTCGTTATTGACAAAGGCAGCCCAAAATTCTTCCGTCTGCAAGTCGCCCAAATAAGGTTTAAAAAACTCAAAAACCTGCGAACTCGCTTTCAATTGCTTTCTTTCGGGGATTTCCTGTGCTGCTCTTCTTCTCCCGATTTCCAAAGCTGTCAAAATTTCAATGGCTTTTACTTTTCCGATGCCCTTAAATTTCATTAAATCTTTTATCGTCAATCTTGAAAGATTGTTCCAGTTATTATCAACCGATTTTAGAATTTCTCGCGCCAATTCCACTGCAGACATTTCGCGATGTCCCATTTTCAAAATAATCGCCAATAATTCTGAATCCGAAAGCGAATTTTTGCCTTTGGTTTCAAATTTTTCGCGCGGTCGGTCGTCTTCTGCGAGGAGTTTTATGGACATTTTTTATAAATGATAATTGATAGGTGATAAATGATAGGATTCAAATTTAGTAAAAAGCGTAGAGAATGATGGGTTTTGGGGAACTGTCGATGTATTTTGAGGTTTTTGCAAAAAATTTGGGTGAAAGCATCGGACAACCCAAACTTAAACAGACCGGTTTTTCGGTTTCAATATCTGGAACACAAGCCAAATAATGCAGCACGATTGCACGTTTCTGTGCGTTAGAATTGGTTTTGTCCAAACCTTTCAAGCGGTAGGATTTCCCAAACTGACCGTAATAACTGTTCAAAATAACATATTTTCCCAAAGAGCTTTGGTAAGAATTTTCAATATTGCTGAATTTTAAATTTCCGGAATTCTGCTCGGAACCGGAACCGTGCGAAACAATACCTTTTTCCAAAACTTTATCATTTTTTAAATCGTAAATAAAGAATCTAAATTTGTTGGAAGGTATCTTGAAATCTATAAAAATTGCAAGATTTTGGTTGTAGTTTTTTTCTTTCAAAAAAGTTTTTAGTTCTGAAATTTTGTCTTTTCTTAAGCCAAAATTGTTTTCCTGCGCTTTGGCGTTGCAGGAAAGTAGAATGATTAGAAATAAGAAATAGATTTTTTTCATTTTGCAAATATAAACCACGCCGTCTTCAAAAATTTAGTAAATATTTGAATCAAACCTAGATTGCTTCGTTCCTCGCAATGACAGGGGAATTTCACTCTCAAACTCTCAAACTCTCCCACTAAATAATCATCCCATCCCTCATCACCAATTTTCGGTCGGTAATTTCTGCCAAATTCGGGTTGTGTGTTACGATGACGAAAGTTTGGTTGTATTTATCGCGCAAATCGAAGAAAAGTTGGTGCAAATCGTCGGCATTTTTGGAGTCCAAATTTCCGGTTGGTTCATCAGCGTAAATGATTTTGGGAGAATTGATGAGCGCTCTCGCAACGGCAACTCTTTGCGCTTCACCGCCGGAAAGTTCGTTGGGTTTGTGATGAAGACGGTCTGCAATTTTCAAATCCTCAAAAAGAGCATAAGCTTTATCTAATGAAGAATTCTCATTTTTCCCAGAAATTCTTGTGGGCAAAAGAACGTTTTCCAAAGCGGTAAACTCCGGTAAAAGCTGGTGAAACTGAAATACAAAACCAATATTTTGATTTCGGAATTTAGAGAGTTCGCGGTCTTTCATATTCACGAAAGATTGTCCGTCCAAAAGGATTTCTGTGCCGAATTTTTCAGGGTTTGTGGGAGAATCCAAGGTTCCCAAAATTTGCAAAAGCGTAGATTTTCCGGCTCCGGATTCACCGACGATGGAAACCACTTCTCCTTCTTTGATGTGAACATCCACACCTTTCAAAACCTCTAAATCTCCGTAGAATTTATGAATATTTTTCGCTCGAATCATAGGTTCAAAAATACTTATATTTTTTGGAATTTTTACAAAAAACCCTTTCAGCGATTTGAAACGCTGAAAGGGTTGTTCATATCATCAAATTTTGTTACAGCAACAACGTCAGTGGCTGCTCCAAATACGTTCTTAAAGTTTGTAAAAACTGTGCTCCGGTTGCGCCATCCACAACTCTATGGTCGCACGCAAGGGAAAGTTTCATGGTGTTTCCTACTACAATTTGTCCGTCTTTTACAATCGGTTTTTCAATAATTGCACCAACTGATAAAATTGCAGAATTTGGTTGATTGATGATGGATGTAAAAGTTTCAATTCCGAACATTCCTAAATTGGAAACCGAGAAAGTAGAACCTTCCATTTCGTTGGCTTTTAAACCTTTGGATTTTGCTCTGGAAGCCATATCTTTCACCGCTGCAGAAATTTGCAGATAATTCATTTGGTCGGTATTTTTCAAAACTGGAACTACCAAACCGTCCGGAATTGCTACTGCAACGCCAACATTGATATTTCCGTGGTGAATGATTTTATCTCCTGCCCAAGAAGAATTTACTTGTGGATGTTTTCTCAAAGCCATTGCTGTAGCTTTGATAATCATATCGTTGAAGGAAATTTTGGTATCTGGAAGTGAATTGATTTCGTTTCTCGCCTCAATCGCTTTATCCATATTGATTTCCACCATCAAATAATAATGTGGCGCAGAAAATTTACTTTCAGAAAGTCTTTTCGCAATAATGTTTCTTACCTGTGAATTTGGAGTTTCCGAATCTTGACCTTGAATGAAATTCATTTGAGGCTGTAATGAAGTTTGAGCAGATGCAGCAGAAACAGTTTGCTTCGTTTCACTCGCAATGACGGCACTTGGTGAATAGCTTTCAATATCTTTTTTTACAATTCTGCCGTTTTCACCGGAACCTTGTAAGGTATGAACGTCAATTCCTTTTTCCTCCGCCATTTTTTTAGCCAAAGGAGAAATTGCAAGTCGGCTTTCGGATTTCTGCTCTCCGCTTTCAACTTTTTCTATTGGTTTTTCAGCAACTTTTGCAGTTTCTTCATTCTTCGGACTTCGGACTTCGGACTTCTTCGCTCCTCCTCCTGTAACAATCGCGGAAACATCCGTTCCTGCAGGACCGATAATTGCTAAAATTTTATCTACCGGTGTTGCTTCACCTTCTTTTACTCCTTGATAAAGCAAAGTTCCGTTCACTTCAGATTCAAAATCCTGAACGGCTTTATCGGTTTCTATTTCTGCAATAATATCGCCTTCTTTTACGTCGTCGCTAACATTTTTGTTCCATTTTGCAACTTTACCTTCCGTCATCGTATCGGAAAGTCGTGGCATATTGATGATTTCCACACCTGCCGGAATTTCTGCTGCAATAGTTGTATTTCCGTCTTCTTTTTCTACGGGTTCGGAAGTTTCTACCGCTGTATTTTCGTTCTCGGTTTTAAATTCTTCGGGAACACCTTCTTTTTGTGCAACTTCCTTTTCATTTTTTGGAGCATCTCCTTCTTTCAAAGCATCGATATTTTCGCCCTGTTCACCAATAATGGCAAGAACAGAATCAACCGGTGCTGCATTTCCTTCCTCAACACCTATATATAAAAGAGTTCCGTTCACTTCAGATTCAAAATCCTGAACGGCTTTATCGGTTTCTATTTCTGCTAAAATATCGCCTTCTTTCACGGCGTCTCCTACTTTTTTGTGCCATTTGGCAACTTTTCCTTCCGTCATCGTGTCCGAAAGACGGGGCATTGTGATTACTTCAGCCATAAATTTATTGATTTGAGATTCGAGATTCGAGATTCGAGATTTGAGATTCTGTTGAATTTCAAATTTCAAATTTCAAATTTCAAATTAATAATTATTTTAGTTTTCCAGTTTGTCCAAGAAAGGATAATCCTCCTGTGCGTAAACGTATTCATAAATTTTTTCTGCGTCCGGATATGGTGAGTTTTCCATAAAATCCACACATTCTTCTACAAATTCTCGGGATTTGTTGTCGATTTCTTCCAGTTCAGCTTCGGTAGCCCAACCGTTTTGCAAAATTCTTTCTTTCACCAAATGAATCGGGTCGTCTTTTTTGTGCATTTCTACCTCTTCTTTGGTTCTATATGGTTCTGCATCGGACATTGAGTGACCTCTGTAACGGTAAGTTCTTGCCTCAATAAATGTAGGTCCGTCTCCTCTTCTTGCCCTTTCGATGGCTTCGTAAGCAACTTCTGCCACTTTTTCAGGATCCATCGCATCAACAGGCATACAAGGCATTTCGTAACCCAAACCTAATTTATAAATATCTTCATGATTAGCTGTTCTGGTCACCGAAGTTCCCATCGCATACTGGTTATTTTCTACCACGAAAACTACGGGAAGTTTCCAGTTCATCGCCATATTGAAAGTTTCGTGAAGCGAGCCTTGTCTTGCAGCACCATCACCAAAAAACGTGATGCAAACCGCGTTTCTATCGAAATATTTGTCCGCAAAAGCGATACCTGCTCCCAAAGGAATTTGTCCGCCCACAATTCCGTGACCGCCGTAAAAACGGTGTTCTTTGGAAAAAATATGCATAGAGCCACCCATTCCACCGGAAGTTCCGGTTGCTTTTCCGCAGAGTTCCGCCATAATTCTGCGCGGATCCACTCCCATCGCCATTGGATGAATATGGCAACGATACGCCGTAATCATCGAATCTTTGGTAAGATCCATTGCATGTGTAAAACCTGCAGGAATAGCTTCCTGACCGTTGTATAAGTGTAAAAATCCTCTAATTTTTTGTTTCAGGTAAAGAGAACGGCATTTGTCTTCAAACCTTCTCCACATCGTCATATCGGCGTACCATTTTAGGTAAACTTCTTTGGAAAATTCCTTCATTGTGATTGAAATTATTAGGCAAAAATAGGAAAAATCTTTGTTTCTATTGTTACCATAATTTCTAAAACTGCTCAATACAGTTAAACTAACAACAAACTTTTATTTTTATTGCTAAGAGCGCAAAGTGATTTTCATTTTCTTTGATGCATAATTCGTTCGCAAAGCCACTTCGTTTAGCAGAGTTGTTCCTTCAAAATAAACCTACAAATATTATGAGGTGTATTTGCTAAGCAAAGCGCCTTTGCGGACGAAATACTTTGAATTTTTTAAAAAAAACTTTTGCGCACTTTGCGATTAATTCTTAAGTTTTTAAAGAATCAGAATTACTTTGTAAAAAATAAGTTTATTTTTGAAAATTCATCCCAATTTATGCTCCAAACCCAAAACTCTATCATTCTGAAAGTATCAAAAATAATTTCAGATTTTTTTAATCCGCTAACTTCATTGCTGTTTTTTTTCATTTATTTCAGCAGTCTGAATTACACTTTTAAAGAAGCTTTACATAAATTTCTTCCGATTTTGTTGATTATGATTATCCCAATTTCTGGATGGATTATTTATAACGTAAAAACCGGAAAATACAGCAATATGGATGTTTCTAATCGAGTTCAACGCAAAAGTTTATATAATTTTATCGCAATGATGATGGCGTTTTATTTAGCCTACGATTTCTTCATCAACAAAAATTTTGATTTGGTGATGATGTTTATTTTGGTACTTTTAATATTGATGCACATCAGCAATTATTTCATTAAAAGTTCGATGCATACTGCGTTTAATGTATTGGTTGCCGCATTTTTTTATGTTTGGAATCCTACTTTTGGTTTTATTTGGCTTGGAATAGCAATTTTGGTAGGAATTACAAGAATTATTTTAAAAAGACACACCCCGAAAGAAGTTTTGATGGGCGGATTTATCGCTGCAATTGTTTCTTTTGCTTATCTTTACGTGGCTTTCTTTGATAAGTGATAAATAATAAGTGATTAGTGATTAATGTTGAACATGAGTTCAAACTAAATCAAACTACTTCAAACAAATTCAAACTTCAAACTTCAAACAAAAGATTTTATGCAAATATCTCCCCTCACTCCCGCCGAAGAACATTTGATGCAACTGCTTTGGAAGCTGAATTCTTTTTATATGAAAGACGTTTTGGAGCAACATCCCGAACCAAAACCGCATCAAAACACCATTTCAACTTATTTAAAAATTTTGGTGGAGAAAGAATTCCTTTCCACGGCGAAAGAAGGACGCGTTTTCAAATATTCTGTAGCCATTCCGATGGAAGAATACCGAAAATTTTTGCAACAAAATCTTATCGAAAACTATTTTGAAAATTCCAATGAATTTTTGAAAATGTTGATTGAAGAAAAAATGGTAAACAGTTCAGATATAACGCAGTTTTTTGAGGTAAAAACTACCGTAGTTCCCGTCATAGAAGAAAGAAAACAGGAAAATCCTATTGCCGAATTCATTTCAGAACTTACAGAACATAAAAAAGGCAAAAAGAAGAAAAAAAAGGAGAAGAAAAAGAAGAAATAGCTTGGCTGGAAGATGGGAGTTGGAAGTTTTGCCTCGCAAAATTCCCCTTCTCTGAAGGGGTGGCAAAATTTTTTGAGAAAATTTTGACGGGGTAGTTTTAGCAATAAACAAAAAAAGAAATCTGATGCTAAAAAAAATAAAAGAAATCTGGAGAAAAACCGACGACATCGTTTTGCGTTACCCGATGATTTTGGTGATGGCTCTCATTGCTGCAATTTCTGCCGTAGTTTCCATAGAAATGGATAATGAAGCTAACCAATTTTCGGTAATAAAACTAATCATCACCGGATGTTTGGGTATTTCGCTGATGTTTGCCATAAAAATGCTTTCACAACGCATTGGAAAAGGTTTTTTGATGGAATTTTTTGGAACACTTTTTCTTGTAGGTTTTTACTTTTTACTGCCCGAAAAAGAAAAAGATTTCACCGAAGTTTATGCTTTTTTGCTGATTCCCACTTTTATTTTGTCGCATCTTTTGGTATCGTTTATTGCTTTTTTCGGTGAAAAACGAGAGCTGAATTTTTGGCAATACAACAAAAATCTTTTCATCAACCTTTTTCTCACTGCCGTTTTTACCGGAGCTTTGGTTGGAGGTGTTGCGCTTGCAATTTTAGCGGTAGACAAACTGTTCGATATCAATTTCGATTACAAAATTTATCCAAAAACAATTTCCTTTTTGGCAATTTTGGGCAGCTGCTTTATTTTTCTTCTCTTCAACGAAAAAGGGCTTCATCAATTGGAAAAAGACAAAAATTATCCGCAAATTTTAAAGTTTTTTACTCAGTTTGTGCTCATTCCGCTGCTCATTATTTATGCAGTGATTCTGTATTTTTATGCGTTTAAAATCCTTATCAATTGGGAACTTCCGCGAGGTTGGGTTTCCTACCTTATTCTCGCCTATTCTGTGGTTGGAATTTTGGCTTTGTTGCTCGTTCATCCGTTAAAAGAGGAGGGCACAAAATCTTGGGTTAAAATTTTCAGCAAAATATTTTATTACACGCTTATTCCGCTGATTGTGCTCCTTTTTGTCGCCATTTTTACCAGAATTTTAGAATATGGCTACACCGAACCAAGATACTTCGTTCTCTTGATTGCTTTATGGCTTACAACGGTGGTTCTTTACTTTGTTTTTATTAAAAACCCAACCATCAAATTCATTCCAATGTCGCTGTTTGCATTTGGATTATTTTCATTGGTTTTTCCTTATTTCAATACGTTTTCGGTGGCAAAAAGAAGTCAGAAAAATGAGCTGGAAAAGGTTTTAAATGAAAACAAACTCCTTCAAAACGGAAAAATTGATTTTTCTAAAAGGGTTTCTTCAAAAGTAGTAGATGAAGTTTCCGATAAAATTGCCTTTCTCACGATTAGGAAAGAGAAAGAATTTGTGAATCAATTTTTGGATGAAAAAGCTCAAAGAAAGATTGCGAAAAATGAAATTTACAACCGCAAATACGAGATTAATGGTGATGTAAGAAGTCTGTTTACCAATATTGACCACACTTTAAAACATCAAGAATTTGAGCGATTGGAATTGGTTGCAGAAAACAATTTTTCAGCGGTTTCAGATTATCAGTATGTTGCAAAACTACGGGATTTGCGAACCGGAAAATTGGTTTTAAACGGAAATACTTTTACACTGAATGACCAATTGTATGACAACAATAAAGTATTCAAACTATCGATGAATTCAAAAGAAACCATTGATTTATTCCCACAAATTCTTAAAATTCTAGGCGAAAACCGAAACGGAAGAATCGACGTTCCCGAAATCGCTGTAAAAGGAGATTTAGGAAATTATCATTTCAAAATAATTTTTGAAAACCTTGTCCGCGAAAAAGTGAATTCGGAAAAAGAAAATATTTATTTTAATGATGGTTTTGTGTTGATTCGGGAAAAATAAACATCCAATTTATATGGGTTTTTTGTCATTCTGAACAAAATGAGTGCAACGAATGACGTGAAGAATCTCTTTATATAAAAGATTGTTCACTCTGTTTGTATATTTTATTGGTAAAGTGTTCTTAATGATATAATTTACGGAACCCTTTTCCCCGCGCTCGCTTCCAGAATTTTAAACCAATCTTCTCGTTCCAAATTAATCTTCAAACTTTCTTTGAATTTTTTGATATTTTCTACTTGGGAAGTGCCGACAACAGGTATAATTCTCGCCGGATGTTTCAGCAAATACGCTAAAAGCAACTGATTTTCTTCCGCATTGTATTTTTCACAAAGTTTTTCCAAAACCTCTTTAATTCTCAAATTTTGTTCAGAATTGGGTTCGCTGAAATAATTTCCCATCACGGAATAAGCCATCGGTCGCAGTTTTTTCATCATCATTTGTTCTAAACTGCCATCGTAAAAAGCTTTTGTTTCGTTCACCGAAATTTCCACCTGATTGGTCACGAGAAACGGAAAATACGTTGAAATTAAATCAAACTGTGAAGTGGAAAAATTACTCACCCCAAAATCCACAACCTTTCCCGAACTCCTTAAAATTCCAAAAGCAACCGCAACTTCTTCAGGATTCATCAAGGGTGAAGGACGGTGAAGCAAGAGCAAATCCAGATAATCAGTTTTTAAATTTTTCAAACTTTCATCCACACATTTCAGGATATAGTCTTTGGAATAATTGTAAGATTTTATTTCATAAGGCTTCGTTCCATTGGGATATTCGATGCCGCATTTGGAAATTAATTGAATTTTTTCGCGCGGAATTTTCATTTCTGAAAAAACATTTCCAAAAAGTTCTTCCGTAGTGTAACCTCCATAAATATCAGCATGGTCGAAAGTATAAAAATCGTTTATCAAAGCTTCTTGTATAAGGTTTTGCACGTCTTTTTCGGAAAGATTGGCTCCCCAAATTCCCCATCGCATCACGCCAATGATGATTTCAGAATAATTCATTTCGTATAATTTAAAGCAAAATTAGGTCAAAAATTTTAAGTGCTGAATAGGAATGATATTCAAAAAATGATTACTTTTAGTTCCTTGTAAATCAACATTATGAAAATTTTCTCCTTTATTTTTACCCTGATTAGTTTTGTAGCCAATGCGCAGTTTACCAGTCCGGGAACCGGGGTAAGTTATACTTTAAGTTCTCTTTCTGCGGCGGCTCCCACTGTTTTGGTGAATAACGGAACTTCTTACTCGATGACGGCAAACATCACGATTTCAGCCGGAGATACGCTGCTGATGAACGAAAATACTACACTCATCATCAATCCGGGTATAAAACTCACCTTAGCAGGAACTTACAACACTATAGCTACTAATTTGCTGATTACATCGGGAAATCCGGCTTCTGTATTCAACGGAATTCAGTTTGATGCGGGTTCCAATGTACAAATGAAAAATACCACGCTAGAATATGGCGGCGGAATACGAGTTTCAACTGGAAATTTTTTGATGGATAACTGTATTGTAAGGAATTTTAAATCGGGGTTGGTTACGGCAAGTGCGATCTCTTTTTCCACAGGAAGTCCCGTTGTACAAAATTCACAGTTTTTAGAAAACGATTTGGCAGCGTTCAGTTCGGGAGCCAACCAGACGGTTTCGGCAATTTTTAGCAATAATTATCTTTTTCAAAATTCAAAGACCAACGGAAACCGTCCACAAATCAATATGGGACCAACCGGAACAGATAGTTTAAAAATTGTTAATAACACGGTTTTAGGAAATCCTTTAAATACCAATGTTGGGGGAATTTCTGTTGCCGCGCTTGCAGGTGGAACCGTTCGCGTAAGAATTTCTGGAAACACTGTTCAAAATAACCGTTACGGAATCAATATTCAGGCAGCAGGAGCCGCAGGAATTATCAAAGGAAATATTATTCAGAACAACAATATTCAAAATAATCCTGCACAAGGCGGAAGCGGAATTTCGCTTTATGCCACTTCGGATCAGCTTTATATCACACAAAACCAAATCAGAGGAAATTTGTGGGGAATTACTTTTCCAACATCAGGAACCGCAAATTTAGGCAGCGATACACCTGGAAATACCAATATAGGGCAAAATATTTTTTACAATAACGGCAACGGTGGAAATACGTATGCTTTATACAATAATTCTACGAGTTCAGTAATGGCGAAATTCAATTGTTGGCGCGAAAACGAACAGTCTACAGACGCGATGGTGGAAGCTGTAATTTTTCATCAAGTAGATGATGCAGCGAAAGGTTTGGTCACTTTTTCGCCTTATAACTGTTCTGTAATGGGAACAAACGAAGCCATACTTCCAAAAAATGCACTGTATCCCAATCCAAATAATGGTAAATTCTTTTTTGAAGCTCCAGAAAACGGCAATATTGCAATTTCGGATATGTCGGGAAAACTTATTCATTCCCAATTGATTAGGAAAGGAAAAAATGAAATCCTAATTTCGGCAATTCTCGGTTCTTACTTTTTGGTTTATCATTTTGCAGGAAAAAAATCAACTGTAAAATTTCTAGTTAAATAATGTAAAAACCACTACCTTTAATTAAATAACAGAAAATTCTTTGTTAATGAAAATCCACACCACCAATTATACAGACACATTCATTGAAATCGCTGAAGATTGTCCCGTTTCCAAAGCCGAAATCCCTCCTGTTAAACGCAATAAAACTTTGGTCAACATTCAACTTGAAATGGTTTTGAAAAATCCTTACAAATACACTTCCGACGAAGTTTTATTTGAATGTTTTGCACAGAAAAATGACATTTCCGAAAGCGAAAGAAACAATGCCAAAAGTTTGTTTTTTTCAAAGGGACAAGCGTGTTTTCGTTCTTCTGCCCTTCCCAAACGTTACGGTTTCGGCGTTCACAGCAATTCGGAAGGAAAAATTGCAATTTTCCCAGTGGAAAGTGAAGAATATCAGAACTTTTTGAAAGATGATTCGGTAAAAAAAGTGAAAGCGATGCGAACGAAACGCGCTTAATATTTTAAATTTTTATAATCACAACTTTTCTGAATATGACAATTTTTTAAACCACAAAAGCCACAAAAGTTTAAAAGTTTAAAAATCAATTTGTTAAAGGGAAAATAAGATTTCCGTGCCGACTTATTTTAACTTTGAAAAAAATTAATTATTTCTTTAATAATCAATTACTTTTGTGACTTTTGTGATTAAAATTTATTTTTTGTCATATACTAAATCACAACTTACTAAACCTAACAGGTTCCAAAACCTGTTAGGTTTATTTTAGGTAATTTTGAAGGAAATTTAAAAATTATGAATTACCACACCAGAAAATGGATAAAACCCGAAGATTTAAACCCCAATCATACACTTTTCGGCGGTAGATTGTTGCAATGGATAGATGAAGAAGCAGCACTTTACGCTATTGTTCAGTTAGAAACACCGCGTTGTGTTACCAAATACATTTCTGAAATCAATTTTGTAAGTTCTGCAAAACAGGGCGACATTATCGAAATTGGAATTGAAGCCACGGAATTTGGGAATACTTCCATCACGTTACGTTGCGAAGTCCGAAATATGATGACACGCCAAACCATTATTACTATTGATAAAATCATTTTCGTTGGCGTTGATGAAAACGGAAAACCAACCAAACACGGTAAAACAAAAATAGAATATGTGAGCGACCGATTAAATAAAAAATAATTATTAAAAAGTTCAACCACAAAAGGAACAAAAGACAGAATTGAAAACAAGCGATACAAAAGGGCAAAAAAGTTAGAATTCTTCAACTTCGCTCAGAATGACAGTCAAGATTTTCATTTTTGTGTTTTTTATAAACGCAATTCGTTCCAACTCTAGATTGCTTCGTTCCTCACAATGACACTTTTGTGCCTTTTGTGGTTTCAAAAATATGGAAAATCAGAATCCAAATAAATACACTGAGCCTGTCGAAGTGCCACCAAAAGACCGTGTATCTCCAAGTTCCGTCTATTATTGTCCGATGGAATGTGAGGGCGAAAAAGTGTATTTCGTTCAGGGAAAACGCTGCCCCGTTTGTAATATGTATTGCGTTCCGATAGAGGAAAAAGCTGGATTCAAAAAAAACGAAAAAACCCTCGAATCTCAAATCTCAAATCTCGAATCTCGTATTGGCGAATATTATTGTCCGATGTTCTGCGAAGGCGATAAAACCTACGATTCCGATATCGGTTGTCCGGTTTGTCATATGCATCTGCAGATGATTGATGAGCAATCGGTAATGAGTAATCAGCAATCCAAAAATATTACTCATCACTCATCACCTATTACTGATAATAATGCGGGTAAATTTTACTGCCCCATGTTCTGCGAAGGCGACAAAGTGTATGATTCCAATGTTGGTTGTCCGGTTTGTGGAATGGATTTAGTTAAAATTCCAGAAAAAGGCGAAAAAGTTGAGGATGATACTTACAAAATTCTCAAAAATAAATTCCTGATTGCGCTGGCTTTCACGATTCCTGTTTTCATTTTATCGATGGGCGGAATGTGGATTAATTTTCCGTTTTCCAACAAAATTCAGGGAATTTTAGAACTTTTGCTTTCCATTCCTGTGATTTTTTATGCCGGTTGGTTTCTAATGAAACGTGGTTGGATTTCCTTTAAAACTTGGAATCTCAATATGTTTTCGCTGATTGCATTAGGTTCTGCCGCAGCGTTTATTTTCAGTTTAGTCGCGTTGTTTTTTCCAAATATTTTGCCTCACGAAATGTCGCACGACGGAAAAGCACCGCTTTATTTTGAATCGGTTTGTGTGATTTTGACTTTGGTAATTATGGGACAAATGTTAGAAGCAAGAGCCCATCAAAAAACCGGAAAAGCCATTGAAGAATTGATGAATCTTTCGCCAGATGAAGCCAATTTAATTTCCGAAAATTCGGAAAAAAGAATTCCACTTTCTGAAGTGAAACTCGGGAATATTTTAAGAGTAAAACCGGGCGAAAAAATTCCAGTCGATGGAAAAATTTCCGAAGGAAATTCAACAGTGGATGAAAGTATGATTACAGGTGAACCTATTCCTGTTGAGAAAAAATCCGGGGATATTGTTACTTCAGGAACGATTAACGGAAACGGAACTTTCCTGATGAAAGCCGAAAAAGTAGGCGATGAAACTTTGCTTTCACAAATCATAAAAATGGTGAATGATGCAAGCCGAAGCAAAGCCCCAATTCAAAAACTGGCGGATAAAATTTCAAAAATTTTCGTTCCGACGGTGATTGCAATTTCTATTTTGACTTTTATTCTCTGGAGAATTTTCGGTGGCGAAAATGCCTTGATTTATGCATTTGTGAATGCAGTTGCAGTTCTAATCGTCGCTTGTCCGTGTGCTTTAGGTTTGGCAACACCAATGAGTTTGATGGTGGGAATCGGAAAAGGCGCAAAAAATGGCGTTCTGATAAAAAATGCAGAAGCCTTAGAAGAAATGCACAAAGTAAATGTGCTGATTACCGATAAAACCGGAACTTTAACGGAAGGCAAACCAAGTTTAGAAAGTATACAAGTATCCTCTCCTCTAAATCTCCTCTCCAAAGGAGAGGAGACTTCGCAAGCTCCAAATGAACTTCTAAAATTGGCGGCTTCACTAAATCAAAATTCGGAACATCCTTTGTCAAAAGCAGTTTTGTCCTTCGACTTCGCTCAGGATGACAAACACGCTGTCATTCTGAATACAGACGAAAAGTCTGCGAACGAAGTTCAGAAGCGGAATGAAGAATCTATTAATCAAAATAAAGATTCTTCGCTACGTTCCTCCGCTCAGAAATCCGAAGGATTCGGCGTAGCCAATGACAGCGTACAAAACTCGTTCTATAAAGTAGAAAATTTTGAAAACATTTCCGGAAAAGGCGTGAAAGGAACGATTAATGGCGAAGAAGTTCTACTCGGAAATGAAGCACTTTTAAAACAATTCAACATTGAAATTCCTGAAAATTTAAAACGAAAAATTGTAGAAAATCAAGATAAAGCCAGAACGATTTCCTACCTCGCAAAAGGTGGAAAAGTTTTAGGATTTCTAAGTTTTTCGGATAAAATCAAAGAAACTTCTAAAAAAGCCATTCAATTTTTACAAAACCAAGGAATTGAAGTCGTGATGATGACCGGAGATAACGAACACACCGCAAAAGCCGTCGCGAACGAACTTGGAATTAAAAAATATTTTGCCAACTGTCTTCCCGAAGATAAAATGCAGGAAATCAAAAAACTTCAAAACGAAGGAAAAATCGTTGCAATGTGTGGCGACGGAATTAACGATGCTCCTGCTTTAGCACAATCCAACGTCGGAATTGCGATGGGAACCGGAACTGCGGTTGCAATGGAAAGCGCGGGAATTACGCTCTTGAAAGGCGATATTCTCGGTGTTGCCAAAGCCAAAATTTTAAGCGAAAAATTATTGAGAAACATCAAAGAAAATCTATTTTTTGCCTTCATCTACAACACTTTGGGAATTCCAGTTGCGGCAGGTTTGCTCTACCCGATTTTCGGAATTTTACTTTCGCCAATGATTGCTGCGGCTGCGATGAGTTTCAGTTCGGTTTCGGTAATTTTGAATTCGTTGAGGTTGAATAATGCAAAATTGGACATTTAAATTTTCAATATTATGGGCGATATTAATAACGTTACAACCGAAGATATTTTAAATCAACTTACTTCAAATAATTTAGCAAAAGTTTTTGAAAATTATTCTGAAAATGATTTGGAAAACAAACTCGCTGTTTACATTAACGAATTGATTGACAATGATTTTAATCGTTTAGTTAATTTGCTTTATAGAATTGATATCAATGAGGAAAAACTGAAATCCGCACTAAAAAACGAAGATAAAAATGATAGTTCGGGTAAAACTATCGCAAAACTTATCTTGGAAAGACAACTTCAAAAACTAAAATTTAGAGAACAATTTAGTAAAAAGAATATTTCCCCATAAATTTCTTTTATGCTAATTTTGGTTTAATAATTTATACGAAAAAAACGCACAATATAAAAACCACATTTATAATCCATCTTTAAAAAATTAATTTACAATACAATGAACAATAATATTTTAGCTATCCTTACAATAGATACCGAAAATTTGCCAAGCAATTTTCAAGAAATAATAAAACACGAACAAGAAGTCCTTGCTCAATGGAAAAGTGAAGGTTTAGTTGAACACCTCTTTTTAAGGCAAACAAAAAATGGAGCGGTGATCATCTTTAAAGACATTGATGAAGCCAAAGCCAGAGAATTAATGGAAAAACTCCCACTATATCAATTTGTGAAATCGGTAGAATATCTTCAACTGATGAAACAGTTTTAAAAAATTATGAAAAAATTAGTCGTTTTATCAGGTGCAGGAATTTCGGCAGAGAGCGGAATCAAAACTTTTCGCGATTCCGATGGATTGTGGGAAAATCATCGTGTGGAAGATGTTGCGAGTCCGGAAGGTTTTGAAAAAAATCCGCAATTGGTTTTGGATTTTTATAATGCGAGAAGAAAGCAGCTGAAAGAAGTTCAACCGAACGAAGCCCATAAAATTTTGGCAGAATTGGAAAACAATTTTGATGTTGAAATCATTACCCAAAACGTAGATGATTTGCACGAAAGAGCTGGTTCCACAAAAGTTTTGCATCTTCACGGCGAGTTAATGAAAGCAAGACCTGTAAATTTCGATTCAAAAGTAATTCCATGGGAAAATGATTTGAATTTAGGCGATTTAGACGAAAATGGCAATCAATTGCGACCACACATTGTTTGGTTCGGAGAAATGGTTCCAGAAATGGATAATGCTGTAGAAATCGCTTCAAAAGCCAATATTTTCTTAGTTATTGGAACTTCGATGCAGGTTTATCCTGCGGCTGGATTAATCAGTTATGTTCCTGAAAATTGCGAGGTTTTTGTGATTGATCCGAATGCTTCTTATTCCTATACTTCAAGAGAGAATACTTATAAAATGACGGCAACGGAAGGGATGAGAAAACTGCGTGAACGATTTGTGGATCAATAAATTTAACATTAAGAATACCACTTCCTCTTCAACCAAAACGCCACATTTACCAAAGCAATCAACGCCGGAACTTCTACCAAAGGTCCGATAACTCCTGCAAAAGCCTGTCCTGAATTGATGCCGAAAACACCTATTGCCACGGCAATCGCGAGTTCAAAATTATTTCCCGCAGCAGTGAAAGAAATCGCAGCGTTTTTGGAATAATCAGCTCCCATTTTTTTGCCCAAAAAGAAACTTATCAAAAACATTAGGACAAAATAAATAACCAACGGAATCGCAATTCGCACCACATCAAAAGGAATTTGAATAATCTTTTCGCCTTTCAAACTGAACATCAACACAATTGTAAAAAGCAGCGCTATTAAAGTCAGTGGCGAAATTTTTGGAACGAAAAAATTATTGTACCAATCGTCGCCTTTCATTTTTCTTAAAAAATATCTGGTAAGAAATCCTAAAACAAACGGAATTCCCAAGTAAATCGCCACACTTTCAGCGATTTGTGCAATCGTGATATTCACTTCAGTTGCGTTGATTCCAAACAACGGTGGCAAAACCGTGATGAAAACATACGCATAAATACTGTAAAAAATGACCTGAAAAATAGAATTCATTGCAACCAAACCTGCCGCGTATTCTCGGTTTCCTTCCGCCAATTCATTCCAAACAATCACCATTGCAATACATCTTGCAAGACCGATGAGTATCAAACCAACCATATATTCCGTTTTGTCGTGCAGAAAAATAAGGGCTAAAGCAAACATCAAAATCGGACCTATAATCCAGTTCATCAGCAAGGAAATTCCTAAAATTTTGGTGTTTTTAAAAACTTCGGGAAGTTCTTCGTAACGCACTTTTGTAAAGGGCGGATACATCATCAGAATCAGTCCAATCGCCAAAGGAATATTGGTGGTTCCGTACGAAAATTGGTTGATAAAATTGGAAGAATTCGGAAAGAAATAACCGATACCAACACCGATGAACATTGCTAAAAATATCCAAAGCGTAAGGTTTTTATCAAGAAATGAAAGTTTTTTTCTTTCGTGTGGAGCGCAGTTGTTTGCTGACATTTTTGATGATTTTATGTCATTGCGAGCGAAGTGTAACGGAGCGCGGCAATCTGTAGTGAAAGATTGCTTCGTCGTTCGTTCCTCACTTCGCGCAATGACGATTTTAACGACTATTTTCTGATTTTTGAAAAGACAAAATACATTTCCGAGGCAATTTCAAAACTTCTGTTGTAATAAGTTTCATCCATTTCCGGAGTACCGTCGGATTTTTTCGGGTCTTCAAATTTTATGGGAATTCTCTTTTCAGCACCAAAAACGATTGGACAATTTTCATCAGCAGAATCGCAGGTCATTATTGCTGCAAAACCTCTTTTTGGATTGAAATCATCATCAAATTTCTTTGAAAAACAAATAATCGGATGATTATTTTCTGAAAACTTAACAGCATAAACCGGATTCTCCGTTTCTGAAAGTTTTAAAATTTCAAAGCCCTGATTTTGAAGTGTTTCAGCAACTTTCGGGAACATTGCAGTTGCTTCCGTTCCTCCGGAATAACAAAACACATTTCGAATTCCAAAATATTCTGCCATAGTTTGCGCCCAAATCTGCGAGAGATGACTGCGCCGAGAATTATGCGTGCAAATGAAATTCAGATTGATGTTTTCATTGTTGTCTAATTTGGTTTGAATAAAATCTGCCAAAGGTTTTAGAACTTCTTTTCGCTCGTCCGAAACTTTGAGTTCCGCAATTTTTTTGATGGAATTTTTTAGATTTTGATACATATTTTTAATTTTTTGAACCACAAATCGAAGATTCGACGTAGTCAAAAGACACAAAAGTTATTTGTAATGATAAATAAGATGGAATTAATAATGTCTTATAAGCACACCAAAGAAAAATCGAAGATTTATTTATGAAATCTATTTGATTTCAGACTTTTGTGAACTGATTTTGAAGCATAAATTTAAACTTCAAATTTTCACGTAAAATCTTTTGTGACTTTTGTGGTTTAAATCTTTAACAACAACCTGAACTCGGATTACAGCAAGCCTCCACTTTTTCCGCATAAACCGTAATGCTATAAATTCTCGTTGAAGAATTTTTATACTGCTCAATCTCCTCGTCTGACAAATAATTTTTCAAAATATCATCAGGAACGATGATTGGTTTTTTCTTCTGCAACATAATATTTTTAAACCCTGAATTTTGTATAATTCCCAAATAATCATCCATCTGAATTGCCGATGCAACACAACCTGCATACATTTCCGCCGCATTTTTAATTTTTTCCGGCAACTCTCCCACCAAAACAATATCCGAAATCGAAAAATGTCCCGTTGGTTTCAAAATTCTTTGCACTTCTGCGAAGGCTTTCGGTTTATCGGGAACCAAATTCATCACACAATTGCTTACTACAACATCCGCAACATTGCTCATCAAAGGAATATTTTCAATGTCACCATAGCGAAATTCAACGTTATTGTAACCCAATTTATCGGTGTTGTTGCGTGCTTTTTCAATCATTGGTTTTGTAAAATCAATTCCGACCACTTTTCCGGTTTCGCCAGTTTCTGCACGAGCAACGAAGCAGTCGTTTCCGGCTCCGCTTCCCAAATCTACCACATAATCGCCTTTTTTAATTTTTGCAAATTCCGTTGGCAAACCGCAACCTAATTTCAAGTCAGCATCGGGATTGTAACCTTCCAAATGGTCATAATCATCAGTCATAATATTGTAAACTTCGGTGCTGCAACCGCCACTTCCACAGCAGGACGAAGCGTTCGTATCGTTGTCCTGCAAAGCAATTTCGGAGTATTTTTGCTTTACCATTTCTTTGATTTCTTCGTGGGTATTCATTTGAATTATGTTTGAATTTGTTTGATATCGTTTGAATTTGTTTGATGAAAAAGAACTTTCAATCTTCGGACTTCGGACTTCCTTCTTCCATCTTTTTAACAACAAGATTTTTGTATCTCAATTTTTCTAAAGATTTCAGAAATAAAATGTTCCATTTTTTTCAAAGTTTCAGGATTAATGCAATAGCAAATTGATTTTCCTTCAATTTCGCCTTGAATGATTCCCGCATTTTTCAATTCTTTAAGATGTTGAGAAACTGTAGGTTGAGCCAACTTAATTTCATCCACAATGTCGTTGCAAATGCAGGTATCAACAGACAAAAGATATTCTACAATGGCTATTCTTGCAGGATGCGCCAATGCTTTCATCAGTTTTGCAACTTCATTTTGTTCGTCGGTAAAATGTTCGGTTTTGGAAACGCCCATACTTTTTGATTTGAGATTTGAAATTCGAAATTCGAGGTTTGAGATTCACACAATTTCAAATCTCAAACTTCAAATTTCAAATGGTTTCATTTTCATATTGCAATATTACGATATTTTTTTTGCAAAAAATTTTTTTTAAAGAGAAATTGTAAAAAAAGATGCCGACTTTTCGTCGGCATCTCCATCATTTGTGTTTTATATAAAAAATAGAAAGTATATTCAAATATACGTGCTATATCAATGCGATATATTAGGAAAAATCCCCTATTTGCTTTAAAAATTAAAGTAAATTATTTTTGATGACAAAAAGCACTAATCCAACTCTACTTTTCACATCAAATTTTGCGAATAAATTATTTCTGTAATTATCTACTGTTTTTGGGCTTACCGTCATTACATCGGCAATTTCTTTATAGGTTAATTCTGTGCAGGAAAGCTTCATGAATTCGAGTTCATTATCATTAAGGTTGTCTAGCAATATTTTTACTTTGTTTTCATCACTTTTAATTTTCATTATTTTTTGGTTGATGAAATCTGTATAGAAAACTCCATAGCGACGTACAGTATCTATGGCCTCGAATAGCGTTAAAGCTGTCATATCTTTCAGTAAATAGCCTGTCGCACCTGCCCTCATCATTTTAATAATTGTATTTTCATTATCTTCCATTGTGAGGGCAATCACTTTTATATTTGGATGTTTTTTGGTAAGATATTCTGTTGTTTCTATACCGTTTTTAAAAGGCATATTGATGTCCATAAGAACTATATGTGGTTCTTCTTTATTTTTATTTAGTGTTTCAATAAATTCTTCACCATTTGCACAGTTGTAAAGCACGTGATATTTGGGATTTACCGAAATCATGTCTTCAATTGCCTTTGATACCAATTTGTGGTCGTCTACAATCGCTATTTTTGTGGTGTTCATAATTTTGGATATTTAATCAATATTTCTGTACCCTGTCCACTTTCAGACACGATGGAGAAGTTAGCATTTATCATTTTCGCTCTATTTCTCATATTCTTAAGCCCGCTTCCGTAAGTTTCATTTTTTTTCTCTATTCCTATCCCATTGTCTTTAATCTGTATGTTTAACATTGACGCAGAGTCATCTACATGGATGTCTATTATTCTTGCTTTAGAATGTTTCAGCGAGTTATTGATACATTCCTGAATAATTCTGAACAAGATCAGTGAGTGTTTTGAATTGATATCTACATCATGATTGTTGAAAAAGAAATTAATCTTCACAAAATCAAGTCTTTTTAACCTATCAACTTCTCTTTGGGTGGAATCAATAATGCCGAAATGCTCTACATTGTCCGTAATGAAGGTTTTCGCCATACCTCTTATATCCCTTATACATTCGCCCAATATTGAGTTTATTTCCTCAAGGGTTTCGTAATCTGTTTCTGGTTTTCCTGCCAATAACTTATTGTTTAAGAGTTTGGCTACTGATAATTTCTGCCCAAGGTCGTCATGAAGTTCTTGTCCCACATAAGTTAGAGTTTGCTCCTTCATCTCAATTTGTGTTAGTGCGAGTTCTTTTTCAAAATTTGCCTGTTCTGCCTTTTGTTTTAGAAGTAGTTCAGATTTCTTCTTAAGAAAACCCACATAAATCAATACCATCATAAGAACCACCAACAAAATAATAATGGTAGAAATTACGATTAACAGATCAATATTGAGCTCTTCCACGTTATTAATTTAGTTTATTTTCAATATCCTTAGCACTAAATATTGTTAATAACATAAGTAGGTATCCCAACATATTTACAGAGAGAATAACTGTTTTAAAAATAATGATATTAATTGGCGTATCTACACGAGCGCCAAAAATAAGTATAGGAAGAATTCCCACATAAATGACTATAAGGGAAACACCAACCCAAAAAGGATAATAATTTTTAATAACCAAAATTCTGTCCGAATCAAAAATATCCCGAAAAAATACAACTATACTGAATAACAACAATATGATGCCGATAAAATTGGTAATTTGAGGAAAAATGTTAAAAAAATCTTTATTTAGCAAAATAGATGCTCCATAATTCATCACATAAGCTGCTAATAATAAAAGCTGTATTTTTTTCAGGACTTTACCCTGCGTAAGACTGTAGAAATATACAAAGAAAAGAGTATATACTATCCCAAGAACCAAAATAGCATAATACGGTGTCGTATTTGTATTTGGGTCTGAATTTAGTAAAAAACCAGACAAAAATTCAGCAATAATGGTTATCAGAATTGCCAAGATAATAATATGGATGTTTTTTCCCAGTTTTTTTCTTCTGAGAATTAAAAACAGTAGAATTAAGACGTAAACTCCTTTTAAGACATACTCAAATACTTCCATAAAGAATTACACAACACCATAAGGCGGACAGATACTGCTAAAATTTAAACCTTCAATTTGTGATATGTTTTCACACTCTCCTGGATAAGGAGAACTGTTTCCGTCTGCTGCCACAAAATATATTGTTTGATAACCTTTATAAGCTGGGTTCAGTTTAGAATCCGTACTATTATTCGGATATTTACCCATTTCAACTTTTATTTTTATGTTGGTTATTCCCAGTTCACCAGCTTTTTCTTTTACATAATTCAGATAGTCTTGAAGCACGTCCAAATCAAATGAATAATCAAGTGAGTCTGGTTCTTCCATCGGTCTATTTGCGTTTATAAAAGCATAGTTGGTTTCCAAATACTCGTTGCGAAGCTCTTCTTGTCTTGCAGTTCCAATTAAATGTCGGTTTAAATCTCCCATGGTATAAAGGCTTTTATTGTTTGTAATGAACAAATATATACTATATTTGGATAAAATTTTTTAGGAAAAAACCCCTTAATGCTTTATTTTCGCAAGTGCAATGAACAATTATCTTAGTTTCCGAAGCCAAATTCCCAATAATATCCAACTTGTAGCGGTATCCAAAACACACTCATCAGAAAAAATTTTAGAGGTTTACAATTTAGGCCAAAAAATTTTCGGAGAAAATAAAGTGCAGGAAATGATGGAAAAATATACACTTCTTCCCAAAGACATAAAATGGCACCTCATCGGTCATCTTCAAACCAATAAAGTAAAATATATTGCAGAATTTGTAGATACCATTCAAAGTGTAGATTCCGGAAAAATATTAAAGGAAATCAACAAACAGGCTGAACGTTACCATAGAATGATTAAAGTTTTACTTCAGGTAAAAATTGCAGAAGAAGATACCAAATTTGGGTTGGAAGTTTCGGAAACCAAGGAGCTTTTTTTAAAGTATTTGAATGGAGAATTTCCAAATGTTGAAGTAAAAGGATTGATGGGAATGGCGACATTTACAGATGATAAAGACCAAATTCGCAGAGAATTTTCTTTTTTAAAAAACCTTTTTGACCAACTTTCCCTTCAAAAAAAATTAGAAACTCTTTCCATGGGTATGAGTGGCGATTATGAAATTGCCATCGCTTCCGGAGCTAATTCTATAAGAGTGGGATCCGCAATTTTTGGTGACCGAAATTATACATAAAAACAGTAATTCTATAAATTTTCTAAGAAATTTTAAATTATACACTACCTTTGCAGGTACAATTTTTGCTGCAAAACAGTAGTTTCAAAAAATTAATCCTAATAAAAAATCATGCAAAAAATCCTTATTGTAGAAGACGAAAAAGCAATTTCCGGAGTGCTTCAAAATATTTTGGAAGACGAACTGAAAGATTATGAATTTGTAGTTGCAGAAGACGGTTTGGACGGTTATAAAAACATAGAAAAAGAAGATTTTGCACTGGTTATTTCCGACATAAAAATGCCAAAACTTTCAGGCACAGAACTGCTGAAACAGGCATTAGCACTTAAACCCGAAACCACGTTTGTAATGATTTCCGGACATGCAGATATCGATACCGCAGTAGATTGCCTAAAAGATGGAGCTTATGATTTTATCTCAAAACCAATTGATATTAACCGATTGATTACCAGCGTAAAAAACGCATTAAATAAAGAAAAGCTTTCAAAGGAAAATAAAAATCTTCAAAAAGAAAATTCTACTCTGAAGAAAAAAGTCAATAAAAAATACCAAATGATTGGCGAAAGCGCAGCCTTGAAAAAAATTCAGGATATGATTGACAAAGTTGCCGCTTCAGATGCTCGTGTTCTCATAACTGGACCAAACGGAGCAGGAAAAGAATTAGTAGCACACGCAATTCACGCACAAAGTGAACGCAGCAAAGGACCAATGATAGAAGTAAATTGCGCCGCAATTCCTTCTGAACTTATTGAAAGTGAGCTTTTTGGACACGTAAAAGGTTCTTTTACAGGAGCCATTAAAGATAAACAAGGAAAATTTGAATTGGCTCACAACGGAACTATTTTTCTGGACGAAATTGGCGATATGAGCCTTATTGCGCAGGCAAAAGTTCTTCGTGCGTTGCAGGAAAGCAAAGTTTCTCCTGTAGGAAGCGACAAAGAGGTGAAAGTGGATGTTCGCGTTTTGGCGGCTACCAACAAAAACATGCAGAAAGAAATAGAAGCAGGACGTTTTCGTGAGGATTTGTACCACAGACTTTCCGTTATCGAAATTTATGTACCACCATTGGATGAAAGAAAAGAGGACATTAGACTTTTGGTGGATCATTTTGCGAAAATAATTTCCGAAGAACAGGGAACCGCACAGAAAGTTTTTGGTGATGACGCCATAAAAAGTCTGGAAAATTTCAACTGGACAGGAAATATCCGAGAACTGAGAAACATTGTTGAAAGATTGATTATTCTTGGCGGAAAAACCGTTACAGCGGATGATGTAGCTTCTTTTGTAAGAAAATAAAACGAGCAAAACAATAAAAATCTAAAATTAGTTTGCAGTATTTTTGCTGCAAACTTTTTTTTGTAAAAAATGAATTTCCTAAACACCAACTATACCAAAGAAGCCATGAAACTGGCGGTTCCTGTGATGCTTACGCAACTTGGGCAAGTTTCGGTGCAGCTTTTTGATAATATTATTGTAGGAAATTTGTTGGGAGCTAAAGCTTTGGCTGCAGTTTCGCTGGGAAATGCCGTTTTTTTCTCGGTTTTTATTTTCGGGTTGGGGATTTCGTTTGCCATTCCGCCTTTGGTTTCAGAAGCGCATTCGCAGAAAAAACACCAGCGCATCAATTCTGTTTTTCGGCACGGTTTTGTGCTGAACATGGTGGTTGGTTTGCTCTTGATGATTCTCTTGCTCGGTTTTGTACCACTACTCCATCATTTGGGACAACCTGATGAAATTATTCCCGATACACAGGATTTTATCACGATTATGGCATTCAGCATCATTCCGTTTATGGGATTTCAAACTTTGCGAGAAGTTTCCGAAGGATTGGGATATACAATTGGCGTTACAAAAGCCACAATTATTGCCAATGTCATTAATGTATCTTTAAATTATATTTTCATCAAAGGAATGTTCGGGCTTCCACCAATGGGCGTGAAAGGTTCTGCATTAGCTACTTTGTTTGCCAGAGTTTTCATGTTGGTATTCTTATATTATATTTTGCTTCATCATCAAACTACAAAGAGATATTTAAAAGAATTTTCTTTAAAAATAAGTGAACTTCGCAAGGAAATGTTTGCAAAAATGCTGAAACTGGGTCTTCCAACTGCTTTGCAAATGTTTTTTGAAGTTACAGCCTTTGCAGGAGCGGCATTTATTTGCGGATTGGTTTCTTCCAATGATATCGCATCGCATCAAATAGCGTTGAGCATGGCTTCTTTCACTTTCAATATGTGCATTGGTTTCAGCGTGGCTTCTACGGTAATGATTGGACGAAAACTGGGCGAAAGAAATTTTGTAGAATTAAGAAAAGTAGGAATCAACAACCTGAAAATCGCATTTTTGTTTATGACTTTGTGCGGAATTTTCTTCATTGTTGGAAAAAATATATTGCCTACATTTTTCACCAAAAAAGAAGATGTAGAAGTAATTCAGCTCGCCTCAAAATTATTGATTATTGCAGCTCTCTTTCAGTTATCGGATGGAGTTCAGGTTACAGCTTTAGGCGTTTTGCGTGGCATTCAGGATGTAAAAATCCCAAGTTATCTTACCTTTGTTGCCTATTGGATCATCACCATTCCTTTAGGATATTTTCTTTGTGTCACTATGAAAATGGGAGCTTTCGGAATGTGGATTGCGTTGGGATTGGGACTTACCATTTCTGCAGTTTTATTGGTTGTGAGGTTTTTAAAACTTTCAAAAAAGAAAATAGTAAGCAACTAAAAATCCCCTCTATTTCTAGAAGGGATTTTGTAATTATTTTTAATGATTTCAAAAATCTTTTTATCTAAACGGAAATTGATTTTCGGTACATTAAAATTATGATAGTCATTACTTTGTGTAATATTTTATTTTTTAATAAACCTAAACACTTTCTTATCCGTTTTCAGTATATAAACTCCCGAAGATAAATTTTCTACATTAATAGAATTGCCGTTTCTGAATGGAACTTTCACATTTAAAATCTGTCTTCCATTCATATCGTAAATTTCTGCAGATTGAATTTTTTCAGCATCTTTTCCAGATACGAAAAGTTTTTCCTGAACAGGATTTGGATAAAGTGTAAGATCATCGTTTTCAACGAACAAAATATTTGAAGTTCCTAAAGTTCCTAAATTCAAACAGTAATTACTTGTATAACTTTGCCATTCATTCAAATTGAAAGTCGCTGTTGGCTGATTAACAGAAGATAAACGGTACAAAGAAACATTTCCGTTGGAATTGGTAGCATCTTTTGTCCCAATCACATCCACAGGTACATTTTTGTTATACGCAAGCTCTAAATATTGTGACCCAGTGAAAGTCATTGGTGTAGAAGCTGTTACAAATCTCGCTTGTGCATTGGTATAGCAAGTAAATGCAGAATTAGGATTTAAAATTACAAAAGTTTCACCATCTGCTACAGTTCCTTCAAGTTCAAAAGTGTCCGAAAAATAGTAACTTGTTCCATTAAAAAACTGAATGTTCAAACGGTAATTGTTCAAATCAACCTCGTGTCCCGTTTTATTGGTGATTTCAATGGCCTTATTATTACCTGAACCTTCCAAATATTTTGTAATCATCAAATCTTTTGCAAAATTATCCGAAGCAATGGTAGCTGCAGAAATCGTGTTACTTGCTGGTGATTCCAAATAACCTTTGTCGAAAGATTTTACCACAAAATTATAGGTTGTGGAAGGTGTAAGATGGTCAATAGAAATTGATGTACTTTTTGTAGTAACAATCGGCGTTGCTGCACCGTTCATATAAATTCTATATCCTAAAATATCTGTATCAGAACTCGGAGTCCAGCTTAAATTCACAAAATTTGCATTTTGCTGCGTTACGGCAAGGTTTGTGGGAGCCAAAGGTGCAATATTATCCAGAGTTTCAGACCAAATTAAATTTACCCAAGAAGGATTATCAATAAAAGGATTTCTGTTTTTTTGAATACTATAAACCATATTATTGCGATCAATTTCTTTTTGAGAAACAGGATCTAGAGTATTCCATTGCTTCAGCATAGAAATGTAAGCAGGATCAAAAGCTCTTTCTTCAGTACCGTCGAACTGCGAAACATCATTTGCAGGTGTTGTTCCCGCAAAATGATTAAAACCTCCTAATTTCCCTTCATATCTTACAGCAAAATACAGCAAAGTTCTAGCAACATCTCCTTTAAATTCGTCGATAGGCTCATAAACTCTTCCTGTATACGCAGAACCGGGAATCGCACTATTACCAATTCTTGATCCGTTGGAAAAAGTGTAATAAATGGTAGAACCTACCATTCCGTAAGGATAATTGCTTCTTAACTGATTAATTCTCGCATCTACAGGAATCACATGAAATAAATCGGAGTACATTGGATAATCGCTGATGCTTCCTGTGCTAAAGGTGCTTTGCGGAATCATATGTTCCCTGTTCCAGCCGTTTCCTTCAGCGCTTCCTGTTCCGATTAATTGTGTAGAATTATATTCGTAAGAATCCGGACCTCCCGGAATTTCAGAATAGATATCGAGTAAAATATAATCGGTAGTATTGGTAGCAGTATTAAAAAAAGGATTATTTGCCGGAGTATGATCATAATAAACATCCAAATCCGTCTGTTTATAATAGTTTTGCAAATCTCCATAGTGCCAATTGATGTTTTTGGCGGAAATAATATCGTGAACTTTGGATTTTAACGCGTAGCCTGTAAGTCCCGCCGTTCCATCGTAATAACCTCCTTGCGAAAAGCCTAAAAAAGGCAGAAAAAAAATCGCGAGTAAAAATTTTTTCATTGAAATGTCTTTCTATTTTTCAGTCGGCTAAATTAATCAAAATTTACTTGCGTTTTGAAAAGAGAATGTTAATTTACTTTAAATTTTACCCCCTATAATTTTTTGTTTTTCAATAGATTAAGCAAAAAACAAAGATTGCACCTTATCCGCAAAAAATAAATTTTCGATAATCCTTGCAATTTACCTATCTTTGAGGCTCAAATAATGATATATGCACTTCGAGAATTCTGAAATAAAAATGATTGCGGAAACCGCAAAAGACTTTGCCGAAACCAACATCCGTCCACACATTATGGATTGGGACGAAAGCCAAACTTTTCCCGTGGAACTTTTTCACCAATTGGGCGAAATGGGCTTTATGGGAATTGTAATTCCAGAAAAATACGGCGGTTCCGGACTTGGTTATCAAGAATATGTAACGATTTTGGACGAAATTTCTCAAGTAGATCCTTCTATCGGGCTTTCTTTGGCGGCGCACAATTCACTTTGCACCAACCATATTTATGAATTCGGGAACGAAGAACAGCGTATGAAATGGCTTCCACAGCTTGCTTCCGGAAAAGTAATCGGAGCTTGGGGATTAACGGAACACAACACCGGTTCAGATTCTGGAGGAATGTCCACAACTGCCGTAAAAGATGGCGATGAATGGATTATTAATGGTGCAAAAAACTTCATCACACACGCAATTTCCGGAGATATTGCCGTTGTAATGACAAGAACCGGCGAAAAAGGAGCAAAAAATAATTCCACGGCTTTCGTTTTGGAAAAAGGAATGGCTGGTTTTTCATCAGGAAAAAAAGAAAATAAATTGGGAATGAGAGCTTCTGAAACGGCGGAACTTATTTTTGATAATGTTCGAGTTTCCGATTCAAACAGATTGGGCGAAGTTGGCGAAGGCTTCAAACAAGCGATGAAAATTTTGGACGGCGGAAGAATTTCCATCGCTGCACTTTCTTTAGGAATTGCACGTGGAGCCTACAAAGCTGCTTTAAAATATGCTCAGGAAAGACATCAGTTTGGAAGAGCCATTTCAGAATTTCAAGCGGTGAATTTTATGCTTGCAGATATGGCGACAGAAATTGACGCATCTGAATTATTGATCAGAAGAGCCGCAACTTTGAAAAATGCCAAAGAAAAGATGACAAGAGAAGGCGCAATGGCAAAATTATACGCTTCGGAAGCTTGTGTAAGAATTTCGAACAACGCTGTTCAGATTTTTGGCGGATACGGTTATACAAAGGACTTCCCTGCTGAAAAATTCTATCGCGACTCTAAACTTTGTACTATCGGCGAAGGTACATCGGAAATTCAAAGACTGGTTATTGGTAGAGATATCACAAAATAATTTTAAAATAAATTATCAAATTATCAAAAAGCATCCCCAAAAAAGGATGCCTTTTTATTTAAAGAAACTTTTTTAAGAAATTCCTGATAAAATTTTTAACTATTTTTTGAATTGAAAATTAGAACAAATCTTAATTCAATTATGCGAAACGCAATAGTTTTTAGTTTTTGTATAATTTTTCATAAATTAAATTAACTTTTGTTAATATTTTTTATATACATTTGTTTGTTCTTTATTAAAAACGTAAAATAACACTAACATTTGTATTTATGAGAAACAGACTACTCTCGGTTGCATTAGTTGCAATAACAGGTTTCGTTTCTGCACAAACTTCCAACTTGTGGACACACTCATCCAGAAATCTTGGCAAAGCTGTAGTAGAAAATAAAGCCTCAATTAAAAACCCTAAACTTTTCGAACTAAACATCGACGGTTTGAAGGCTGCCTTAAAAAAAGCACCTTCAAAAATGGCTTATGGAGAAAAATCCGAAACCATAATCTCCTTCCCGAATGCGGACGGAATTTTTGAAAATTTTAAAGTTTCTGAATATTCCAACTTCGATCCTGCACTCGCAGCAAAATATCCTGATATAAAATCCTATGTGGGACAAAGTCTTGAGGACGCTTCCAACACCATTTATTTCAGTGTTTCACCGCTCGGTTTATCATCAATGGAAATTTTTGGAGACCGTTCTGCAACCTTTATTGAGCCATATACCAAAGATAATTCTACTTATGTTGTTTACAGAAAATCTGATAAAAAGGATGATTTAAACAAATTTGAATGTACAGTTTTGGATGTCGCACAAAAAGGAATTAGTTCTTCCTCCACAATGCTCGCACGTCCAAATGCGGATGATGCGAAATTGAGAACTTTCCGTCTTGCGCTTTCCTGCACCGGAGAATATGCAACTTATTTTGGTGGAACAAAGGCACAAGCTCTCGCAGCAATGAACAATACGATGACACGCGTAAACGGAGTTTTTGAAAAAGATTTTGCCGCAAGAATGGTTCTTATTGCCAATAATGATGCCGTAATTTATACCAATGCTTCTACCGATCCTTATTCAGCAGCTTCTTCCATGTCAAGCTGGAATTCTCAATTACAATCTACATTAACTTCAGTAATTGGTGACGCAAATTATGACATCGGACATTTATTTGGAGCATCCGGAGGTGGAGGAAATGCAGGTTGCATTGGTTGTATATGTGCTTCAGGAAAAGGAAGTGGTTTCACTTCTCCTGCAGACGGAATTCCATCGGGAGATAATTTTGATATCGATTATGTTGCTCATGAAATGGGACATCAGTTTGGTGGTAACCACACTTTTTCGCATAACAATGAAAGCAGTGGTGCGAATATGGAGACTGGTTCGGGTTCTACAATTATGGGTTACGCAGGAATTACTTCACAGGATGTTCAGCCACACTCTGATGCATTTTTCCACGCGATTTCCATTCAGCAAATTACCAACAATATTAAGGCGAAAACGTGCCCTACTTTAACAGCAACCGGAAACTCAATTCCTACAGCAAATGCAGGTTTAGATTATACCATTCCAAAAGGAACACCTTTTATGCTTACCGGAAGCGCAACAGATGCAAACGGAGACGCACTTACTTACATTTGGGAACAAATGGACGTAGCTTCCACTTCGCAAACAGGAACAAGTTCTGCTGCAAGTGCTACAAAAACTTCTGGACCAACTTTCAGATCTTGGACGCCTGCAGTAACGCCTGTAAGATATTTCCCAAGAATGCAATCTGTTTTAGCAGGAGCAACAACTACAGCCGGAACAGAAATTACTGTTGAAGCCATTCCTTCTGTTGCAAGAACTTTAAATTTCAGATTTACCGTTCGAGATAACAGAGCAGGAGGTTCAGGAAATAACTCTGATGATGCTATTGTAACCGTAAACGGAACAGCAGGACCATTCAGTGTTTCTTCACAAAATACGGCAGTTTCTTACACAGGTGGAACTTCACAGACCGTAACTTGGGCTGTTGCTGGAACTACTGCAAACGGTGTAAACGCAGCAAACGTTGATATTTTATGGTCAACAGACAATGGAAATACTTGGACAACTCTACTTTCAGCTACTCCAAATGATGGAACTGAAGCCGTAACCATTCCAAATGCTGCAACAACTACCGGAAGAATCATGATAAAAGGAAGCAACCACATCTTTTTTGATGTCAATAATGCAAACATTACCGTAACAGCGGGAACTTCGGACACAATTGCTCCGTCAGCTCCTACTCTTTCTGCTTCCGGAACTACACAAACTACCACCAATCTATCTTGGAGCGGCGCAACAGATAACGTAGCAGTTACGGGTTATGACGTTTATAGAAATGGTGTTTTATTAAGCTCAACAGCTTCTACAACGTATGCCGTAACAGGGCTTACCCCTTCTACAACCTACTCTTTTTATGTAAAAGCAAAAGATGCAGCCGGAAATATTTCAGCAAACAGCAATACTGTTACTGTAACCACTTTGGCAAATGTTTCTGATACAACAGCTCCAATTGCACCAACTTTAACCGCTTCCGGAACTACGGCAAGTTCCACAAACCTTTCTTGGAGTGGCGCAACAGACAATGTAGGTGTTACAGGTTATGATGTTTATCAAAACTCTGCTTTAATCGGCTCTACAGCTTCTACAACTTATGCTGTAACAGGACTTTCTGCTGCTACAACTTATTCATTCTTTGTAAGAGCTAAAGATGCGGCAGGAAATGTTTCACTAAACAGCAATACTGTTTCCGTAACTACTCTTTCAAATTCAGTTACTTATTGCGCTGCTGCAGCAACCAATACGAATGACGAAAGAATTCAAAATGTGAAATTCGGAACCATCAATAATTCTTCTACAGGAACTGCAGGTTACGAAAACTTTACCGCAATTTCTACGAATGTAACAAGAGGAACTGCTTATACAATTTCTATCACTCCTTTCTGGACAGCTACAAAATACAACGAAGCTTATTCAGTTTATATTGATTACAACGGTGATGGAGATTTCGTAGATACAGGGGAAAAAGTTTGGACTAAAACAGGTTCACAAACTACACCAGTTACAGGAAGCATAACTATTCCAACTACCGCAACTTTAGGAGCAACAAGAATGAGAGTAATGATGAAATACAGTACAGCTCCTACTTCACCTTGCGGAAATTACACTTACGGACAAGTGGAAGATTACACCGTAAACATCGTTTCTGCTGCAAGAGAAGTTGAAAATGTAGTTGTAAAACCTGAATTTACGATTTATCCAAATCCTGTAAAAGGGAACATTTTGAATGTTTCAAACGCAGAAACCGCTGCTTTCAACATTTTTGATATGAGCGGAAAAATGGTTCAAACAGGAAACATTAAAGACGGACTAATAAATCTTAACGCACTTCCAAAAGGAGTTTATATGCTTCAAAATGGAAAAAATGTAAAGAGATTTATAGTAGACTAAAAATCATACATTAATAAACTATGACGGGAAGCCGCTCCGAAATTTCGGACGGCTTTTTTTATTATTTGCATACGGTTTTCGCGGAGCGCGAAACATAGTTAAACTCTTCCGACTTGTCGCTAGAGGAAAAAAATAATAATCCGAAAAAATTTAAAATTAAAATACATTAAACTCACAAAATAAAACCCTTATTATACTTCTTCTATTTTGATTATATTTGCTTAAATTTTTAGAAAAATTAATGGAAAAAATAGACAGTCTGAACCAAGTTGCAGAATTTCACAGAACGTTTAACGCACCAATTTTAGATAAACCACAAATTCCTTCCAAACAAAGATGCGATCTGAGGGTTTCTTTACTTCAGGAAGAATTAAATGAGCTTCAACAGGCAATTATCGACGACGACATCGTAGAAATCGCCGATGCTCTTTGCGATTTACAATATGTATTAAGTGGCGCAGTTCTTGAATTCGGTTTGGGCGAAAAATTTGTTTCGCTTTTTAATGAAGTGCAGCGTTCCAATATGTCGAAAGCGTGTGATAATGAGGAACAGGCGAAAGAAACGGTAGCATATTACCAAGGAAAAGGACAGGAAAGTTTTTATGAAAAATCCGGTGAAAAATATAATGTTCATCGAAAAGAAGACCACAAAGTTTTAAAAAACAAATATTACTCTCCTGCCGATTTAAAAACAATTATAGAACAATGATTATGAGAAAAATTATTTCATCTTTAGCAATTGCTTCCACGTTATTATTAACATTACAATCTTGCAGCGCCCAAAAAGTGGTGGTAAACCGTGAAGTTGATACCACAAAGGACGGAAAAATGCTTTTGGGAACACAAACCAAAGCACAATTTTTAAAAGCTCCTTATTCCGATTGGTATGTAAAAGAACACGATGAATATGCAATGGACAAAAATGCCATCGCAGAGTTGAAAAAAGAAAAACTAAATTCCTATAATATCACCGTTTTTTTAGGAACTTGGTGCGACGACAGCCATCGTGAATTTCCGCGTTTGATGAAGATATTAGAAGAATTAAATTATTCTGAAGACCGATTAACATTGATAGGCGTGAATCGTAAGAAAGAATCTCCAGGCGGCGAAGAAGGTCAACATAACATTCAAAAAGTGCCTACAATCATAGTTTTTAAGTATGGAAAAGAAATTGGCAGAATTATAGAATCTCCAAAATCCGGATGGCTCGAAAGAGATCTTTTGGAAATTGTAAAAAAACATGACTCGTCTGTAAAAGACCTTTTCAAGAAAGATTAACATTGAAAATTAACAACAAAATACTACCATTTATAGCAGGAGCAGCAGTAATGTTGCTGCTGTTTTTTGTTTTCAGGAAGTGCAGCAAAATTTCCGAGCAAAAAATGACGAATGACTACTACATTCTCACCAACCAAATTTCGAAAATGAATAAAATGGTAGTTATAGAGCAGGATTTCAGCAGTTTGCAAAAAACAAAAGTGTCGCAAGAAATTCTTGGCAATAAAGTTTCTGAAAACGAAATAACGGCTTTCACAAAAACCAATGCGCAAGTTTCTTACGACCTTAATCAAATGAAGCTTGAGGTAGATTCCATAAACAAAAAATTGATTATTAGTGAACTTCCCAAAGCAGATATCCGCATTACTCCCAATGTAGAAATACAGTCGATGGACGATTCTTTTTTCAACAGAATTGATGATGAACAAATCAAAAAAGTAACAAAATCCGCCAAAGACGATGCCTACAAAAGAGTTGACCAAAATAAACTCCGCAACGAAGGCAGAAAACAATTGTTAGAAAATCTCAATAGCATTTTCGTTCTCGCAAAAGCCCTAAACTACGAAATCGTTGATGACACCAAAACACTCAACCTTTCCGATTTATCTAAATTATAAAAGCTTTTGAAGCAATTTTGTAATGTGAAATTTCGTATTGTTTTCGATTTTTGAATTTTAAAATAATTCAATTATGGAAACAACCAAAAAAGAAGATACGAAAACAGAAAAAGCAGAAATAGTAAAACAAAACCAAGATTTTCCGAACATTCCCGCTTCTTCCGAAAAAATTCATCATGAAAAAACGGTAAAAAAGGAAATTCGAGAAACCTCCAAACTCCACGACGACGGAAAAACCCACAATACCGAAAAAAATCAATGAAATTCTGGAACACATTTCCGGAATTTTTTGTTTGATTAACCGTAATTTATACCATTTATGGATTTTATATAGTCCAAAAAATATTTATGAATTATTTGACACATAAGTCACATTAGTAAGATTATCCTATTCTGTATAATGTCCACATAATACCAAAATGAAATTCAATATAGTCCAATTATATATTGAATAAACACATTTGTTTTTCAGCAAATTGGAGAATAATTTATGCCACGAATGCACGAATATAAATTCATTCGTGCATTCGTGGCATTTTTGAATTACATAAAACACAAATTGGCTTGTTTTATATTTATGTGTGGTATAAGATTGAAAATCAAAGATTTTCACCTAAAGTGAACTAAAATATTTTCAAAATTATGAACTAATCTAATGTGACTAATGTGTTAAAGAATTGGACTAGTTCATTTTTGAATTTGTTATTAATTAAAAACCTAAAATTTTCCTTATTTTTGCACCTTAAATAATTTTAAAGCAAAAAATGTTAAAAATCACTCTTCCCGACGGAAGCATCAAAGAATTTGACGGCGCAGTAAATGCATTGGACGTGGCTAAATCTATTTCTGAAGGTTTGGCAAGAAACACGATTTCGGCAATCGTAAACGGAAAACAGGTAGAAATTACCACACCGATTACGGAAGACTCGACGGTTCAGTTGCTAACGTGGAACGATGATTTGGGCAAAAAAGCATTTTGGCATTCTTCGGCGCACCTTTTGGCGCAGGCAATTTTGGATTTTTATCCGAATGCCAAACTGACGATTGGTCCCGCTATTGAAAACGGATTTTATTACGACGTAGATTTCGGTGGCGAAACTTTGAGCGAAAAAGATTTTGAAAAAATCGAAAAGAAAATGCTCGAAAATGCTAAAAAAGATTCTACTTTCCATCTTTACGCAGTTTCAAAAGCCGATGCTTTGAAGGAATATGCCGATAATCCTTTCAAAACAGAATTGATTACCAATTTGAATGACGGCGAAATTACTTTCTGCAAACATGACGATTTCACAGATTTATGTCGTGGCGGTCACATTCCATCAACCGGAATTGTAAAAGCCGTGAAAATTCTGAACGCAGCGGGAGCATATTGGAGAGGCGATGAAAAAAATCCTCAATTAACCAGAGTTTATGGAATTTCTTTCCCAAAACAAAAAGATTTAACTGAATATTTGGAGCGTTTAGAAGAAGCAAAACGCCGCGACCACAGAAAATTGGGTAAAGAATTAGGAATTTTTGCTTTTTCTGAAAAAGTTGGAGCCGGACTTCCACTTTGGTTGCCAAAAGGAGCAGCATTGCGCAAAAAATTAGAAAATTTCCTTTCCGAAGCACAGAAAAAGGCAGGTTACGAGTTTGTGATGACGCCGCACATCGGAAATATTGAACTATACAAAACTTCAGGACATTACGAAAAATATGGAGAAGATTCTTTCCAATCGATAAAAACACCAAACGAAGGCGAAGAATTTTTCCTAAAACCTATGAATTGTCCGCACCATTGCGAGATTTATAAGGTTGGACAATGGTCTTACCGCGATTTGCCAAAACGTTTCGCAGAATTTGGAACGGTTTACCGTTACGAACAATCGGGAGAATTACACGGACTGACAAGAGTTCGTGGATTTACGCAGGACGATGCGCATTTATTCTGTACTCCAGACCAATTATTAACTGAATTTGAAGGCGTGATTGATTTGGTGATGTATGTTTTCAAAAATTTAGGATTTGAAGATTTTGTAACGCAGGTTTCACTTCGCGATCCAGAAAACAGAGAAAAATACATCGGTTCCGATGAAAATTGGGAAAAAGCCGAAAACGCTATTATTCAAGCCGCCGCCAATAAAGGTTTAAAAACGGTTGTTGAATACGGAGAAGCCGCTTTCTACGGTCCGAAATTGGATTTTATGGTGAAAGATGCTTTAGGCAGAAAATGGCAATTGGGAACTATTCAGGTAGATTACAATTTACCGGAACGTTTTGATTTACATTATATTGGAAGCGATGGCGAGAAACACAGACCGGTGATGATTCACAGAGCGCCTTTCGGTTCTATGGAACGTTTTATCGCGATTTTATTGGAAAACACAGCCGGAGATTTTCCGCTTTGGTTGGCTCCGGAACAGTTCATCATCCTTCCGATTTCGGAAAAATATGTCGATTATGCGAAAAAAGTTTCACAATTATTAGAAAATCACGATATTAGCGGACTGATTGACGACCGAAACGAAAAAACCGGAAAGAAAATCCGTGATGCGGAAATCAACAAATATCCGTTTATGCTGATTGTGGGTGAAAATGAAGAAGCAGCCGGAACCGTTTCCGTAAGAAGACGTGGCGAAGGCGATTTAGGAGCGATGAGTGTGGAGGATTTCGCAAATTATTTTAAGAAAGCGGCTGCATTTGAAGCCAAATTCGGCGAGTAGTTGGAACAGAAAGAACACGGAGAAAAGCACAAAGAACACTAAGTTTTTTTTTAAATTATTAAAACTTAAGTCTTTAAAAAGCATTGCGTTTTTGAGAACGAAAACTTTGTGAACTTCGTGAAAAAAATCTTAGAGAACTTTGTGAGGTTTTTGGAACACAAAGAGCACGGAGAAAAGCACAAAGAACACTAAGTTTAAAAAAATATAATACTTAAGTCTTTAAAAAGCATTGCGTCTTTGAGAGCGAAAACTTTGTGAACTTCGTGAAAAATCTTTGCGAACTTTGTGAAGTTTAAAGCCGAAAGCAAATTGCGGAAAGCGGATAGCAAAAAGAAATTAACTTAAAATTTTAATACAATAGCACAGAAATTTAATTACCGAGGTAGAGGTCCACAGAGAAGAGTGCAGGAAGATTTGCACCAAATCAACGAGAAAATTCGCGCTAGAGAAGTGCGATTAGTGGGCGATAATGTGGAACCAGGCGTTTATCCACTTGCAAAAGCGCAGGAAATTGCCAAAGATCAGGAACTGGATTTGGTGGTAATTTCCGATAAATCTGAACCTTATATCTGTAGGATTTTGGATTACAAAAAGTTTCTTTACGAACAAAAAAAGAAGCAAAAAGAACTGAAAGCCAAGCAAGTAAAAGTAGTGGTAAAAGAAATTCGTTTCGGGCCACAAACCGATGACCACGACTACGAATTTAAGAAAAAACACGCCGAAAAATTTTTAGAAGAAGGCTCAAAACTGAAAACCTACGTTTTCTTTAAAGGTCGTTCCATCATCTTCAAAGATCAAGGAGAAATCCTTCTTCTTCGTCTTGCACAGGATTTGGAGCACGTTGGAAAAGTTGACCAATTGCCAAAACTGGAAGGAAAAAGAATGATTATGATGATGAGCCCGAAGAAAGCGGCGAAATAATTTTATAGTGAATTGTTAATTCGCTATTGCTAATCAATAGTGAATTTTAAATAAAAGAGGAGGTTTCTTTCGAAATCTCTTTTTTGTAGAATATTGCAAAATAATTTGTATTTTTGCAAACTCAAAATATTGATAACAAAACAATAAAAAGCAGAACAATGCCAAAATTAAAAACGAAATCAGGTGCTAAAAAGCGTTTTAAGCTTACCGGAACCGGTAAAATTAAAAGAAAAAATGCTTACAAAAGCCACATCTTGACGAAAAAAGAAACGAAGCAAAAGAGAAATCTTACGCAGACTTCTTACGTTGCAAAAGTGGACGAGAAAAGCGTTTTGCGTCAATTAGCGTTAAAGTAGTTTTTATAAATCTATAATCGGTTTATAAGAATTCAAAAAAATTCAGAAATTTTAACCCTGAAACGGAGCCCAAAAGTGAATGAATAATTAAAAATGAATAATGAACAATTATTAATTTTTCCTTGTTAATTATTAATTATAAAAGTTCCGCCCTTTTCAAAAAAACAATTTAAATTATGCCAAGATCAGTAAATGCAGTAGCTTCTAGAGCTCGCAGAAAAAAAGTAATGAAGCAGGCTAAAGGTTTTTTCGGTAGAAGAAAAAATGTTTGGACCGTAGCTAAAAACGCCGTGGAAAAAGCAATGCAATATGCTTACCGCGGAAGAAAAGAGAAGAAAAGAAATTTCAGATCTCTTTGGATTACGCGTATCAACGCCGGTGCAAGAGAACACGGAATGTCTTACAGCCAATTTATGGGCGCTCTTAAAAAGAACAACATCGAATTGAACAGAAAAGTTTTAGCTGATTTAGCGATGAATCATCCTGAAGCGTTCAAAGCAGTTGTAGATCAAGTAAAATAATGTAGAATTTTTTGTTATCAATGATAATCCCGAGCTTTGGTTCGGGATTTTTTTTTATTTTTGGCGCACAGATTTTTACAATGAAAAAATTATTGATACTTTCAGGAATTGTGTGTTCTTTTGCCCTGTCTGCGCAAAGCTATATCGCGGCTTATGCAGCCAGAGCCAACGCAATTTCTCAAACCACGCTCGAAGCAAATTTGCAGGACTTTATTGGTTTCGGGGTGAAAACTACAGGTTCTGCAAATAATGTGAACGCTTTAAATTGGTTAAAAGCGAAATATTCTTCTTTCGGATATACAGCGAGTCAAATTGTGGAAGACCCTTTTACTTTTGGCGCAACTACCTCAAAAAATTTAATTGTTACAAAAACAGGAACGCTTTATCCAAATAAATACGTGATAATTTGCGGTCATTACGACACCATCAACGGAGTTGGAGCCAACGATAACGGAACTGCAACTGCGATGCTTTTGGAAATGGCGAGAATTCTGAAAGATGTTCCTACAGATTATTCTATAAAATTTATCCATTTTTCGGGTGAAGAACAGGGATTGATTGGAAGTCAGCATTACGTTTCCAACGTTGTAAACGCTACGAATCCGAAAATGGACATTAAAGTGGTTTTCAATATAGACGAAGTTGGCGGAGTATCAGGTCAAATCAACAATATAATCACTTGCGAGAGAGATACCAACAACTTTCCTTCTACGAACAATGCTGCGAGCAATACGGTAACTCAGGAACTGATGAATTGCGTAACACTTTATTCTCCACTTCAAACCAATCTTTCTTACGCTTATGCTTCAGATTATATGCCGTTTCAGTCTAATAATGAAGTAATTACAGGTTTATTCGAGTATAACGAAAGTCCATATCGACATACTGCAAATGATACTTATGCAAACTTAGACTTTCCGTATGTTTACAATGTCGCAAAAGCTGCGATGGGTGCGTTACAACATTTTGCGGTTGCAAGTACAGTGCTTTCTACCAACGATATTTATCTAGAAAATTTAGAAAAATCTGTGGTTATTTCGCCAAATCCTGCAAAAGATTTTGTGAATATTGAATTGAAAAACAGCAGGGAAAATAAATTTTCGGTAGAAATTTATGATATGTCGGGAAAATTGGTTTCCAAAGAGAAAGACAGCAACAAAATTGATGTGTCAAATTTTAGCTCGGGGAATTATATTGTGAGGGTTTCCTTCGATGGGCAGACGGTTAACAAGAAGTTAATTGTTGAATAAAAAAATCTTCGTTTTTTTTTTGAATTGAAGTGATTTCGATTCGCGCAGAGCGCGACACAACTGTTAACCTCTTGCGACTTGTCGCTGGAGGGCAGCTAAAAATATATTAAGCAAAATCCTGAAAATTTTCAGGATTTTTTATTGATAACTTCTTCGTAAACGTTCATCAAATTTTTTGCAATTTCTTCGTCGCGAAATTTTTGAACAAATTTGAAACCCTTTTCTACCCTACGTTTCCGCTCAGATTCGTTTTGCCAAAGATGAAGAATCTTGGCGCGAATATCATCAGGATTTTCAGGATTGATATACAATGAATTTTCACCTCCGGCTTCAGGCAAACAACTTGTATTGCTTGTAATCACGGCTGTTCCAGAAAAAAGTGCTTCAATCACTGGAATCCCAAAACCTTCGAAAAAACTTGGATAAACAAAAACATCTGCAAGTCTATAAATCGCTGCAAGTTCCTGCATGTTGACATTTTCTAAAAACTTTACATCAACTTTATTTTTACCTAAATATTTTTGAAGTTTTTGAAAATATTTTTTCTGTTTTTTCCCAATAACTATCAAAGGAATGTCAGTATCAGTAAGCGATTTCAGAATATTCAAAAGGTTTTTGCGTTCTTCTATAGTTCCTACATTCAGCACGAAACGTTCGGGAAGTTGGTATTTTTCTTTTACTTTTTGTAAATAATCTGGAAAAATAAATTCTTTGAAAGAATGATGACAACCTTGATAGACGACCCTAATTTTGTTTTCAGGAATTTTTAAATATCCAACAATATCTTTTTTTGTTTGTTCAGAAATTGCAATCACCAAATCTGCATTTTCTGCCGCTTTTTTAAATTTCCAAAAATGAATTTTCCTATCGAACCACGAATAATATTGCGGATACCTTTCAAAAATTAAATCGTGAATAGTCACTATTTTTTTGATAGGATTCTTTCCCCATTTCAAAGGAAGTTCGCCGGAAAGTCCGTGAAAAATATCGGCACCTAAATTCTGTGCATCTTTCCCCATTTTCAACTGTCTAGACAGTTTTCCGGAAGAAGTTTTATGAAAAGAAACATTATTCAAATCTAAAATTTCCTTGCCTCTATCTGATTTATTTTTATTTAAAAGAAAATAATGATTTTCAGGATAAAAATGGGCTAAAATACGCACCAAATCTCGGGAATAGTTACCTAAACCTGATGTGTTGTGGAAAAAACGTTTGGTGTCGTAAGCGATTTTCATTTCAAATTATTCTGAATCATCTTGAGTACGTATAATTGGCTGTGAAAGCTGCTTTTTTTTCCAATGTTCAGACTTTTTACCGTAAAGGAAAATCCTTCCCAATTTATATTTGAATTTCAAATGCCCTTCGAAATCAGTCCCTAGAAAACGGTATTTCACTTCAGGGTTTTCTGCAATTACTTCGTTTACAGCATCAGTATAAACAGTTGGCCCTGTTGTACGGTGAACATCATTAGGAAAACGATGCGTTTGAATATTATCCAAAACTTTTTCTAAAGTACGCTTCAAAAAAGGATGATTTTTATTGGAAATAAGTCCCCACTGACAATATAGACCGGGATTTCCCTCGTTGGTTACAATAAATTCATCGTTTGGCTTTATAAAGTTATCGAGCGGCGTTTTACCGTAGCTGTCGATATCAAGATAAAGTCCACCCTTTTTATAGAGGATTGCATAACGGAAGAAATCGGCTTTTGCAGCTCCAATCGTCAAACTTTTATAGGCTTTCAGATATTCAGGCGGAAACTCTTCTTCAAAAAACTTCAAAATTTGTGCATCATCATAAAAATAATAGTTCCAATTTGGATTTTTTTTCTTCATCCTATAGACATAAAACCTTGTTATCCAAGGCAAATCCGAGGTTTTGAAAGTTTGAAAAATATTTTTAGGAATCAAGTGAAATACAAATTAAGAAGTTAGAATTACGATATTTGAGACACGAAATTATACCGCAACATTATTCTCCCTCAAAGCATCATTCAAAGAGGTTTTTTTATCGGTTGATTCTTTTCTTTGTCCAATAATCAATGCACAAGGAACCTGATATTCTCCCGCAGGAAATTTTTTGGTATAACTTCCCGGAATTACCACAGAACGAGCCGGAACTTTTCCTTTCACTTCAACAGGAGTTTCACCCGTAACATCAATAATTTTTGTAGAAGCTGTAAGAACTACGTTTGCACCCAAAACTGCCTCCTTTTCTACGTGAACGCCTTCTACAACAATACATCTGGAACCTACAAAAACATCGTCTTCAATAATTACCGGTGCAGCTTGAAGCGGCTCCAAAACACCACCAATTCCTACTCCACCGCTCAAGTGAACGTTTTTGCCGATTTGTGCACAACTTCCAACGGTCGCCCAAGTATCCACCATCGTTCCGGAATCTACATAAGCTCCAATATTTACGTAAGAAGGCATCATGATAACGCCATTTGCCACGAAACTTCCGTGTCTTGCAATCGCGTGAGGAACTACACGAACCCCTTTTTCAGCATAACCTTTTTTCAAAGGAATTTTATCGTGAAACTCAAACGGGCCCACTTCTACGGTTTCCATTTTTTGGATGGGGAAATACATTACGACGGCTTTTTTTACCCATTCATTTAATTTCCAACCGTCTGCTGTAGGTTCCGCAACGCGAAGTTCACCCAAATCGAGCAGGGAAACGACTTCCCGAATTGCTTTTTTGCTGTCTTCATTTTGTAAAAGTTCACGGTTTTCCCAAATATTTTCGATGGTTTGTTGTAAGCTCATTTTGTTTGAAGTTTAAAGTTTGAGGTTTAAAGTTTGGCAAAAATACTGATTGATTTTATAAATTTAGGTTCAATACATGACAATTTTCAAAACCACAAAAGTCACAAAAGTTTTAAAGTTTATAAATCAAATTGTTAAAGTGAAATAACATTTGCGAGCAGACTTATTTTAACTTAAAAAAAATATTATTCCTTTGATAAACACGTACTTTTGTGACTTTTGTGGTTAAAATTTAATTTTTTGTCATGTACTAAAAAATTTAGTTTAAAAAATGAAACACATAAGAATTACTAATTAAATCAACACATCATCTCATCAAATAATCAGCATATCAAAAAACCCTTCTCGCAAAAAGATAAGCGGAATTCCAATATTTTTCGTTCAAAGAAGAGATGATTACCCCTTTTGATGTGGAAGAATGGATAAACGTAACTTCGCCGTTTGGATTAATGGTATGAACAATTCCTACATGAGAGACCCTGTTTGCACCTGATGTTGCAAAAAACACCAAATCGCCGGGTTTTACTTCTTTGATGGTGATTTCTTTTCCTTCCAAAGCTTGATCGGAAGATCTTCTTGGCAATTTTTTATCATTTTCATCAAAAACTTTGCATACCAAACCGGAACAGTCGAAGCCTGCAGAAGTGTTTCCTGCATATTTATAAGGCGCTCCCAAGTATTTTTCGGCATCTTTCAGCAATTCTTTCACATCATCCGAAACTTTCCCCGAAAATCCTGATTCCAAGTTTCGCAGTCCGGCTTCTTTTTCTACGGTTTTTTTATATGGAGTTCTCTTTACCACAGCTGGTTTCGAGCTTCCACAGGAAATCACTATTAACAAAGCAAAAATTATTGCTACAATCTTCTTCATTCAAAACTTATTGTTGTCCAAATATAGAAAATCCTGTGCAATTGTGAATTTTTAAGCTTCTTATAATCATTTACGATACATTGGAATTTCACATCAATTTTAATGTACTTTTTACACATTGAAATATTAATCCGCTAAAAACCTTATTCCATTAGCAAAACTCCCAATAACGAAGCATAAAAATCTTCTTCCCTTATTATTCAAAGACAATTTTTAAATAATATAATGGAATAAGGTTGAGCATTTTTTAATGAATAAAAGTTACTAACAGGTCAAACGCATTAAAATTTTATCTCAAATTAAATATTGAGTTGTTCTTTATAC
>JAPUEB010000022.1 GCA_027492795.1 Chryseobacterium sp. | reverse complement strand
TAATTTGTGCGACTTTTCTTTGTCTGTTGCTTTCGTTCATGCCGCAAATTTAGTACTTTTGTTTGAAAGCAGCAGGAAGTCTGAAGATTTTGACTGCTTTAAAAAATCATTAATCAATCATCATTTATGAAAATAGAACATTTGGGAATTGCCGTGAAATCTTTGGAAAATTCTGACAGTTTATTTATAAGACTTTTAGGAAAACCAAACTACAAGCAAGAATCGGTGGAAAGGGAAGGAGTGACCACGTCATTCTACCAAGTTGGCGACAGTAAAATTGAACTGTTGGAAGCGACAAATCCCGAAAGTCCCATCGCAAAATTCATCGACAAAAAAGGTGAGGGAATACATCACATCGCTTTTGGTGTAGAAAACATTTATGCCGAGATCGAAAGATTGAAAAGTAAAGGGTTCGTTTTTATTTCAGAAGTTCCAAAAGACGGAGCCGATAATAAATTGGTGGTTTTTCTTCACCCAAAATCAACCAACGGCGTTTTGGTGGAGCTATGTCAGGAAAAAGCATAGAAATAAAAAATCCGCAACACTGTTACGGATTAGTGGCCCAGCTTGGGCTCGAACCAAGGACTTGCTGATTATGAGTCATTTAATTTATTTTTTATTATACTTTACATTGTTTTATTATACTTTATTTTTAACTGATTACCAATGCTTTACAAAATAATGTTCCTTATTCTAATTTACTTTTCTTTATATTTGTAGAGCAAATGTTCGTCAAATGTTCGTCAAAAAAAATATAAGTAATGACCACTTTTCGGTTTACTTTAAAGAATACCGCTAAATCAAATGGTGAAAAAAGTATCATCATCTTGTTTATCAAAGACCGAAAAAACACCAGCTTATCACTTCGACATTCTTGTACCGACCAACAATGGAGCGCAGAAACGGAACGTGTGAAAAAAAACCACCCTGATTACGAAAAACTCAATAAATTTATTGATCTCTATCTTTTTGATTTTTTGCCAAATTTGAAATTCCAGTTTTCTATACTTATTTGGGTTTGTTTTTCGCGCCTGTGTGAATAATTATTTCTGTAATTTCACTTGCTAATTTAGACGAAAATCTAACGGTTTTTCCTACACCAAAACAAAATTATGAGCTGATAACGGTTTATATCAATTCAGCAGGGATTTGAAGGTGCGGAAAATAATTTTCTTGGAAAATTTCCTGAAAACCTGAATAAAATCAGCCACGAAAAAACCGTGATTATTCATTGTCAGTCAGGAGTTCGTTCATCTGTTGCCTACTCCATTTTGCGAAAAAACGGTTGAAAACATGCTGAATTATTCCGGCGGTTATCAAGACTCCGAAAGAAATGTCTAGAAAAAATGCTCTGAAATCAGAGCATTTTTTAATGTTTGTTCATTTTTTTTAGCCTTTTTTGCTGATTATTTTGAAATATAAAATATACATTTAAGTGTTTAACAGCCGCATTTGTCTTGCTTGTCTTCCACCCCAAATTTATCCAAAATATTTCCCAAAAGACACCAATTGGTAAAGGAAGACTGCAATAAATTCAAGCCGACAAAACCGGTGAGATAAAACCAATTTTGATGCAATAAAATCCCTAAGAGTAAACTCGCCAAAATCATCGTTCCGGCAACTGCGTGTATAATTCTTGTTTTCATAATCTTATAATTTGTTTCATGTTTCAGGTTTCAAGTCTCAAATTTCAAATCTCAAATTTAATTTAGACCGATTTTTCAATATGAATTTTAGCAACGTGAATATTCGATTTTGATTCCTGTTTGGTGTTAAAAATTTCTACGCGTCTGCATATTTCTTCAGTAAATGTTTCTTCTACAAAAACAAAGAAAATCAATGAATCAATTTCCTGATGCGATGCGCCAAACCAATTTTCCGAATCCGAATCCGAATTGTTTTTGTAACCTTTTACTTTTTGAGAAGAAAACGACTTTACGCCGGAATGATTTAAAATATGTTTTACGCCTTTTTCGTATTCTTCAACTGCTGTAATGATAAGTAATTTCATAATTTGTTGGGTATTGGATGTTAGATAATGGATGTTTAAAAACTTCACCGGAAAAAAAATTCCGGCAAAGTTTTCTTAACAAAAAATTCAAAATAATCTATGGATTGTCATTAGATTCCTTATTTTCAGGAGTTTCAGGAGTGAAATTTCCCGTGTTTTCTGCGGAATAATCGTATTCAAACGCAAACTCTGTGGCTTGTTCCGTCTGAATTTTTTCCCACTTTTTCTTCTCGCTCATATAGTAAATCAATGGAACTACAATTAGCGTCAACAACGTGGAAACAATCGCTCCGAACACCAATGAAATCGCCAAACCTTGAAAAATTGGGTCAAACAAAATGATGACTGCTCCAATTACAACTGCTCCTGTTGTGAGCAAAATCGGCGTTGTTCGCACTGCTCCTGCTTCAATAATCGCCTGTTTCATAGGGATTCCTTCATTCAGCCGGATTTCTATAAAGTCGATTAAAAGCACAGAATTTCGCACCATTACTCCGGCTAAAGCAATCATTCCGATAAAGGAAGTTGCCGTGAAAAATGCGCCCAAAAGCCAATGTCCAAGCACAATTCCCACGAGTGAAAGCGGAATTGCGACCATCATCACCATCGGCGTTTTAAAATTTTGAAACCAACCGACAATCAACATATAGATAATGATAATCACGACGGCAAAAGCTGCTCCCAAATCACGGAAAACTTCCAAAGTAATTTGCCATTCTCCGTCCCATTTTACGGTGTAATCGCTTTCGTCTGTCGGCTGTTTCAAATAAAGTTCGTTCAGCGAATAACCTGCAGGAAGTTGAATTTTTTTCAGTTTTTCTTCCATTCCGAGAATGGCGTAAGCCGGACTTTCCAAACCTCCCGCCATATCTGCAAGCACATAAACCAGCCGTTTTTGGTCTTTTCGGTAAATACTTTTTTCCAATTTTTCGCGCTCCACTTTTACCACATCACTTATCGGCATCATATTTCCCTGTTGTCCTTTCACTTTCAGTGCGGTAATGTCTTGAATGGTTGCTTTTTCGGAATTGTCCAATTTCATAACCATATTGATTGGTTCAGCACTTTTTTCATCATACAAAGTGGAAATCGGATATTCTCCCATCAAATAGGTTAGATTTTCCACCAACTGTTGCGGTGCAATTCCGTTCAACATCGATTTTTCTTTGTCGGGAATAATTTTGAATTCCGTTTGTGGACTTTCCACCATCCAATCTACATCTACTACATCATCGGTTTTTTTCAGAATATTCTGAACTTCATTGGCAATTCTTACCTGTTCATCGTAATTCGGTCCATAAACTTCGGCAACGATGGTTGATAAAACCGGTGGTCCCGGCGGAACTTCCACGATTTTAATGTTGGCGCCGTATTTTTTTGCAATTTTTTGAATTTTAGGACGAATGGTTTTTGCCACATCGTGACTTTGCTTATCGCGGTCTTCCTTATGCAAAAGATTCACCTGAATATCCGCAGTATTGCTCGCTCCACGCATGTCGTAATGACGCACCAAACCATTGAACGTAATCGGCGAAGCGGAACCTACATAATTTTGATAATTGACCACTTCCGGAACGGTTCTCAAGTACTGCGCAACATCCTTGGTTACGGCATTTGTTTTTTCTAAAGTCGTTCCTTCCGGCATATCTATCACCACCTGAATTTCATTTTTATTATCAAAAGGAAGCATTTTTACCGCCACCCATTTTGTGAAAAATGCCAACATTGAAATCATCAGCAAAACGCCTGTAATTCCGAGCATTGTCCATCGTTTTTTACCGCTGTCAAGTAATGGTTGCTCAATTTTTTTATACCACTTGTAAATAATTCCGGTTTCCAAACCTTGCTCTTCCTTATGTTCTTCCTCGTCTTTCACTTTTAATAAATGATAACCGAGATACGGCGTCACCGTTAAAGCCACAAAAAGTGAAAGCAACATCGCAATCGACGCACCAATCGGCATTGGCGACATATAAGGTCCCATCATTCCGGAAACGAAAGCCATCGGTAAAATCGCGGCAATTACCGTAAAAGTTGCTAAAATTGTAGGGTTTCCTACTTCATTTATCGCATAAATTGCGGCCTGTTTGAACGGCAATTTCTTCATGTGGAAATGCCGGTGCATATTTTCAGCGATGATAATACTGTCATCCACCACAATTCCCACGACGAAAACGAGGGCGAAAAGTGTAATCCTATTCAGTGTGTAACCAAGCATATAATAACTGAAAAGCGTCAATGCAAACGTTAGAGGAACCGAGAAAAACACAACTAAACCGCCTCTCCATCCCATTGCGAGCATCACCAAAATGGTTACGGCAATAATTGCAACAGCAAGGTGTAACAAAAGTTCGGAAACTTTGTGCGACGCGGTTTCTCCGTAATTTCGGGTAACTTCCACGTGAACATCGTTTGGAACTAAAGTTTTCTTTAAATTTTCAACTTTATGCAAGATTTCGTCTGAAATTTTCATCGCATCTGCTCCTTTCACTTTGGAAACAGAAATCGTTACGGCAGGATATTCTGCGGGATTTTTCTTGCCTTTTTCGGTCGCCATTCCATAACCGAAACTTACATAATTTGCAGGAGATGATGCGCCATCTTCCACTTTTGCAATCTGCTTCAAATAAACAGGCATATTGTTGGAAGTTCCTACCACAAGGTTTTCCACATCGTCTTTTGAAGTGAGAAATTGTCCTGTCGTCAACAAATATTCTTGGTCGTTGCTTACAAAACTTCCGCTTTGGGAACTGCCGTTGTTCGCCTGTATCATCTGCATTACCAAAAGTGCATCAACACTGCTTTCCGCCATTTTTTCACGGTCTAAAATGATTTTCAGTTGTCGCGGACTTCCGCCAATCACATTCGTTAAAGAAACATCCTTGATTTTTTTAACTTCCGAAGCGAGTTCTTCCGAAATCTGACGAAGTTGAAAATCGCTGTATTTCTCGCTCCAAAGCGTTAAACCAAGCATCGGAACATCGTCGATAGAACGTGTTTTCACCATCGGTTCGTAAACGCCTTTTGGAAACATCATTTTGTTTTTCATCAACTCGTCGTAGAGTTTTACATAAGACCTTTCCGTGTCCTGTCCTACATAAAACTGTACAATCAGCATCGCTTTTCCGTTCATCGCCATTGCGTGAACGTGCTCTACACCTTTAATATTTGAAATAATTTTTTCTAAAGGTTTTACCACGCGGTTTTCTACTTCCGTAGGTGTTGCTCCGGGATAACCGACCATTACATCTGCCATCGGAACAATAATTTGTGGTTCTTCTTCTCTCGGTATCAATGTGGAACTGTAAACGCCAATAATCATCAATGCAATCATCAACAAAATGGTGAGTTTTGAATTGATAAAAAATTCGGCGATACGTCCTGCAAATCCTTTTTCCATAATTTATAAGCCCCCTTTCCCCCAAAGGGGAAAAATCGGGAAAATTTTAAGTTTTAATAATTTTTATAATACGGTCGCATTTTCCTCCCCTTTGGGGAGGTTAGGTGGGGCTTCTATTTTACTTGAACTTTTGCACCATTAAACAATTTTCCGTTGGCGGAAACGATGTACGGTTCTTTGGAATTTAAACCTGAAAGAATTTCCACTTGGTCGCCCAAGGTTTTTCCGGTTTTTATCCATCGCAACATTGCGGTATTGGCTGAACTTACGGTGTAAATTCCTGTTAATTGCCCGTTTTCAACCAAAGCAGATTTTGGAACGGTCACACTTTCCTGAAAATCCTGATTGACGCTTCCGCTTCTTTTGAAAGGGAAAACTACATTCACAAACATTCCCGGAAGATAATCGCGACTTTGCGGAACATTGATTTTTACCAAATATTGTCCGCCGGTATTGGTTGCGGAACGACTGATTTCGTCAACAGTTCCTGTGACTTCGTTATTGGTAGATTTCATCAAAACTTTTACAGGCATTCCGCTTTTTATCAAAGTAATGTCCTGCTCCGAAACCAAAACCTGCGCCTGTAAATTTCCTGAACTTTCAATCGTTAAAATCGGCATTCCCGGATTTGCCAAATCTCCTTGATTGGCGTATTTTGCGGTAATTACGCCCGAAATTGGAGCGGTAATATTCGTGTAACGGTATTGGGAATTGACTTCATTTTTCATCATTTTTGCACCGTCCAAATTGGCTTTTGCCATTTCGTAACGCGCTCTCATATCGTCCAATTCCTTTTGCGACGCACTTTGATTGTTGTATAAATTTTGAAAACGCTGAAAATCTTTCTGCGCAATATTGAAATTCGCTTGAGCCTGTGCAATTTGTGCATTGGCTTGTCCACCTTTTGCCTGAATATCGGTATTGTTGATGCTCACCAAACCTTGACCTGCACTCACAAAATCGCCGACATCGGCACGCAAACTCGTAATGTAGCCCATCATTCTCGTGGACACATTTACCGAATTTTTGGCAACCAATTTTCCGCTTGCTCCTGCATAACCTAAAGCGTCTGTTGTCGCCGAATTGCTGAGTTTTACCTCAATTGGTTTGGCGTTGTCCTTGATTTCATTTTTGTCGGAAGAGCAACTTGCAAGGACGGCAAATGCTGAAAGAAAAATTCCTGTTTTTAGTATGTTCATAATTTTTATTTTTTTTCTGTTTTGTCCTTGGAATGAATTCCAAGGTTGATAAATCGGTCGTCGCGATGCGACTTTCTTTATTGATATTTCTTTTAAGATAGCGTTCCTACGGAACGCACTATCATTGTTGTCAAATATTTTTCTACACAGATATGATTCCTACGGAATCAATTTTTAGCAATGACCGCGAAGTTTGAAAATCTTTGATTTTCATTTTTGTGAACTTTATTAGCGCCAAATTTTCATCTCAAAAAGTCAAGAATTTCTTTTGTGACTTTTGTGGTTACAAAAAATCTGTGAAAATCCATGTAATCTGTGAGAAACTTTAATTCAAAAATTTATAATATTCCAAAGCCGTGTTGTATTCAAAAATGGCTTGCTGATATTCCAGTTCCTTTTTGGACATTTGGGTTTCAGCGTTTAGCAAATCCGAGGCTTTTTCTAAACCTTGCTCGTAGCGGTTTTTGTGAATTCTGTAGGCTTCTGCGGTTTGTTCCCACGCTAATTTTGTGAGATTGACTTTATTATCGGCATCCAAAACTTGGCGATAAGATTTATTCAGTTCCAAAGCACTTTGTTTTTGGTATTGCTCAATTTCGGTTTGGGATTTTTGTAAATCGGATTTGTATTTTTCAATTTCGCTTTTGGATTTTAAACCGTCAAAAACATTCCACGCAACCTGAACTCCCACCAAATAACCGTTGGCGTTGAATTCATAAGGTTTGTTGTCGTACATTTCAAAACTTCCGAATGCGTTTACTTTAGGCAAAAATTTCGCTTTTGAAGATTTTATCATATAATCATACGCTTCCAACGATTTCTGATATGCTTGCAAATCCTTTCTATCTGACTTCAATTCTGGATTTTGGCTCAATATATTGTCCTGATACTGCAATTTTTCGCTTGGCTTAAATACTTTGTTTTCAGAATTTTCATTCAACAAAAAATAGAGGTAATCGGAAGCGTTGCGCACATTGGATTTGGCGTACTGAATTTGGTTGTCAATCTCGGAAACCCGCACATTCATATCCAAAACATCGGATTTTTGTATCATTCCGTTTTTAAAATAATTGTCAATCACTTTTTTATTGGCAAGAACTGTATTCTTCGCATTTTCCAAAACTTCCAATGCTTTATATGCCATCTGAAGTTGCATATACGCTTTGTTGAGTTCAAATTGAAGGTAATCTTTGGTGCGTTCCTGTTTTAGTTTTAGGACTTCCACTTTCACTTCGCCTGCTTTTTTTTGGTAAACCGCATCTTTGTTGAAAATCGGTTGTTGAACCTCTAATTTTGTGGCGAAATTGAAAATGTTTTTGGGATCGTTCAGATTTGCAGGGTTGAAATCCGCCATTTCCACACGCTCCTGATTGAGTTTAGAACCAAACGCCATCAAAGGATTATTGGTAGAAATCCCTGTGTAAGAAGCGGTTACATTCGGCAAATACATTGCTCTGCTCATCAACAAATCGGCTTTTGCAGAATTAATTTCGGCTTCGGAAAGTTTGAGTTGTAGATTTTGGTCGTTTATTTTCTGTTCCAAATCTTTTTTGGAAATGGTTACCACTTCCTGCGCCTGAAACGCCGAAAAAGTAAGCAACGCCAATCCTGTAAAAAAGTATTTCCTCATTTTATCATTATTTTGAGGCAAAAATATTGGGAACAAAAATGGCGGTGCGTAACTTGGGTTACATTTTGTGGCGGAAAAGAAAAAACCACCTACAAAATTAGATGGTTTGGGAGTTATTTTTAAAAATATTCTACTAAAAAATTCTTTTAAAAATATTGTGTTTGTATTGATAGAGGTAAGAAAAAACACCCGCAATATGAGCAAACAGAAGCACGAAAAACACTTTTACCATCGCTTCGTGTATATGTAAACCGTGACAGTTTTCTTCGTCTAAAGTGAAATTCATATCACCATCCAAAACCGCCTGCAAATAACCGCCTTTCAACAACATCAACATTCCTGACAAAGCCAAAATGAATATTACGAGGTAAAAAATATACTGCACCCAAATAATAATTTTGTTGCGTAAATCACTATTAGTTTTCAATGGAGCAGGTCTATTTCCTTTAAAATGAATGACAACTCTCCAAATCGTTAAAAGTGCGACTAACATTCCTATGATAAAATGTACAATGAGCAGAGAGTAAGAATTTCCATCAATATCTTTCCAAAATTTTCCCGTAATAATCATCAAGGCGATTAAAACAACTGAAATCCAATGAATTGCAATTGTTTTTTTACTGTATTTTTCCATAATTTTCAAGTTTAAAAGTTAATTTCCGCACTGTTCATTTGCAGAATTGATGATGGACTGAAATTCTGCCAATGAAATAAATTGTGGAGTATAAGTATCTCCCAAATTCGTAATTCCTGCAACAAAACTTCGCAAATGGTTGCGCGAACCGCATTCTAACTTATTATAAACAGAAAGAATGGTTGCGTTTGTGGTATGCTGTTTTAGAGTTTCAAGGTCGTCAATATCAACATCTTCAATGGTTGCTCCTGCTTGAAATGCTTGGTTTTTTGATAGACTTCCCTGTGCTGTCAACTGATTGTATAAAGTCTGTAAATTTGCGTCGCTGAACTGTCCCTGTGGTAAAATTTGATAGGGAATATTGTATTTTTTCAATAAATTTTCCACGGCGTTCATATGCGACTGTTCGCTGTTCTGAATAGTGGCAAACTGCGAAATTCCCCATTTGTTATTGAGAAAAATATAGGTATCTCTCGCCATTTTTTCTTCCTCAAAACTGAAGAGCAAATCATTTTTTTCCTGTGCAGAAAGTGTTACAGAAGTAATTTCCTCACTATTATCTCTACCGCAAAACTGAAGCGAGAAAAGCGCAGAAATCAACAATATAAGTTTAAAAATTTTCATTGTTTTAGGTATTAAAGGTTAAACTTATCGCATCATCCCACATCTTTCGTGGTCGGAATTCAGGATTTCTTTCAATTGATTTTTCGTGATGTATTTCGGAACATATTCAAAACTATATCTTGAAAGTCCGCGATTAAATGCTCTCATATGATTTCTTGAAGCACATTCTAAAAACCTGAAGGATTGAACAATCGCAGGATTTTCTACTTCTTTTATTAATTTTTGAAGGTCGTAAATATCCACATCTTCAATGGTTGCTCCTACTTTCAGTGCTTCCAATTCAGAAATATTTCCCTGCGCAACAAGTTGATTGTAAAGCTTTTGAAGTTCGGCATTTTGGTATTTTCCTTTTTCTAAAATTTGATAAGGAATTTTGTATTGAGCCAAATGTTTTTGAACTTCCGCAATGTGCATTTCCTCACTTTGGCGAATGTTTCCAAACTGCATTGTTCCCCATTTTTCGTACATCAAATCATAAACTTCAAAAGCCAATTTTTCTTCTTCTAAAGAATAAAGCAAGGCAGAAATTTCAGATTTCGTTAGTTTTTGCCCATCCAAATTGGTAGTTTTTCTCACTTGCGAACAGGAAAAATTAAAAAGTGAAAAAATAGAAATCAACACCAAAACGGACATTTTTTGTAGTAGATTTTTCATCGCATTTTTGTTTAAAAGGTTCTTTATGATTGGAATTAAAATTTTCAATTTTGTTAAAATGAATGAATAAAAACCGCCATAATCAGAATAAATAGTACCAAAAAATAAAGACAGGGATAATTCATTTTTTATCAATCAAATTCCCTAATTTTTCCAAAGGGATTTCCTTAGTGATTTCTTCCCAAAATTCACTGTGTCCATTGTCTCGGTAAAATTCTGCTTTTTTGCTTTTCCAACAGTTTTCATCGGCACAGTTGTAGCCAAATTCATTGTAAAAAATCGTGATATACTGTATGGAAGACGGTGGTAAAGTTCTGTCCCAGTAATCGGGGTTGAACTTCATAATTTGCAAACCCTGTCCTTTCCCATTCACATTTAAGATAGCATCTTCACTGCCGTAAAAAGCAGGTGCATTAAGCTCTTCTTCGCCCATAGCATCGACAATTGGTTTAATAAAATCATATACTGCTTTGTCACTTTCACTGCCGTTTTTGTAATAATTAAGTTTCGCTTGTGTGAGTTCCCGAACTGTTACAGGCAACCAATAAGGCGCACGTTTCGGATTAAAAACAACGATTTGCCCGGAAGTATTCGTCAAGGAATTATAATAATGCACACCCGGCGCAATTTCGCTCCTTAATGTTGAGACAAAAAAATATTTTTTCAGTTCCGAATTTGCCTCGCCGTCATTTAAAAGTCCGGCATGTCCTCCTGTTTCGGTTTCGTTAATGTAGAGGTTCATATAGGGCGGTTCTACAGTCCACTGATTTCCGTTGGTGAGAAATAACTGAAAAAGAAAAACCAGTTCTCCTCTTAATCCGAACTGATAAGGTCTTACTGGTTTTATCGTCCATTCAGCAGTTCTATCGTTCCATCTTGCACCATACGTAATCATTTTCAAATCAAAGCCTTTTCGGTTTTTCATCGTTTCAGAATTGGTAATGAAAAAATCTGAAATTTTGCGCACATTTTTCTCAAAAGCAATGGCATCCGGATGTTTTGAAAACGCCATGAACTGCAACTGATACTTGTAGGCTCCCACTTTATTGTAATCCACTTTTACCTGCGCGTTCAGAAAATAAAAACTGTTAAAAGCCAAACTAATAATTAATATTTTCGAAATTACCGATTTCATTTTTTTAAAATTTTCGAATTAATCTTTCATGGGTTCCAAAGGCGTCAACTGAATTTCCTCGTCATCTTTTAGAGGTTCCAATGACGGCAATTCAGGAAGTGGAATTGGTTCCAAAGGCACCAATTCCGGGTTTCCGAATAAAGATACGGTAACATTCATTCTAATTTTTGTTTCTGCCATATCGTCTTTGTAATACCGAACTACACTGAAACTACTGCTCCAGGAACCTTTTGGATTAAGCAGAAAATTATCCAAACCCTTCACATCGGTGATCAGCATTTGTTGATAATACGTATCGCCGTCTCTTTCAGGTCTTTCCGGAGTGTTGAAATCATAAGGAATTTGAAGACTCAATTTCGGATCTGCTGGAACCAGTTTTTCTTTAGCGTCGTTCCAAATGAAATTTTCTCCCTCTTCATAAGGCTCTTCGAGTAAATTGGTCATATCTCTTCCGCCTTCCAACCATAAAACGTAAGGTGGATTAAGTGACGGTAAAGCCTGATTCCCATTAAAATTTGCAGGCATAAAAGGTTTGATTTCCAAAGTTATTCCTTCAATTTTATTTTCACCCGCCACTTTGGATTTTGAAACCACCACATATTTTTCCTTATCCTTTATCCATCTGAAATCCTGCTCCAAAGTGCTTCGGGAAACCTGTAAAGTGTAATCTTTACTCTCTTTTATCGTGGCGTTTTCATTTCTGGAAATCACAAACTTGCTTCCACCGTTGTAAACAGGACAATGGTCTTCTGCTTTGCAGAGCAATCTATTGTCCTGTTTGCTCATCAGCATTTTCACTTTTCCCTGCGAAACTCTGCCATAAATTCCTGTGGAAACCGCCAATCGCGTTTGCAGACCTCTTCGGATACCTTTCTTTGCCGGATAATAATATTTGGTTTCCTCCATGGTAATCGTCACAAATCCCGGCAAAAATTCTGTGGGAGTATTTTTGATATTTTTTTGCGCCTGACTTTCTTTGGCAATACTTTTCAGCATTTTTTCCATTGGGGTTTGGGCAGAAAAAATCATCGCGAAAATCACAAACAGGAATGTTGAAAGCGTTTTCATTTCTATTTTTTTAAATTGAAAAAATTCATCGCAAAACCTGTGAAGGTTGTTTTCGGAAGCTTTTATTTGTATTTGTAGAATTTTGCTCCGTTCATTGAAACTAATTTTGTGTCAGTTGCCGTCAGTCTTTCATTTTTGAAATCTGCAAGCTGCTCATTATCTGTTTCTGCAAGATTTGGAGTATCCAAATCACAATACCATGTTCCGCGTACTTCTAAACCGTTGTTAACAATTGTTTCGTTCCAACCATCATATAAATAAGTTACAGCCTTAAATTTCATTTTGTAATTTGAAGCGGCATCAATAGAGGTTACTTCCATTTTACCATACTTCCCAAGTTGGGTTTTGTAGAGAATGATATCTCCACTGTTCCACTTAATTCCGTTACCATCGGAAACAGTAATGGATGTAGTTGACATTTTCGGTTCGTTTGCTTTAATGTCATCCATCGTAAGTTCTGCAAATGTTTTCAAAACAGGTTGTGGTTCAGGCTCCTCATCTTTTCTGCAAGAGAAAACAAACATCATCAGTACGAATGCGAATAGCACCTTTAGTAAATATCTTACAGTTTTCATATCAATTATTTTAAGGTAATTAATCAGTGATTTTTTTTTACGAACAGTTTACAACTTCACAAACTCCACTCTTCTGTTGAGCGCTTTGTTACTCGGATTATCGTTGGGTGCAACAGGTTTGGTTTCGCCCAATCCATCGCTTTCCAAACGACCAGACTGAATTCCGAAAGTGTTTTCCAGAACTTTTTTCACAGAGGCACCTCTTCTTTTTGATAAATCGAGATTTTTGGCATCTTCACCATCGCTGTCTGTGTGTCCCACGATTTTTACGCGAACCGTTGGATTATCCGATAAAACTTGGGCGATTTCTTTTAGAGTGGGGATTGATTCGGGTTTTACGACATCTTTATTCACATCGAAATAAATTCCGTAAGTCACGAGTTTTCCTTCGGTAATCAGTTTATTACGCATATCCGGATTTCCCGTAGCAATTCTGATGTTGGAAATTAGCGCAGCGCCTTCCTCAAAACGAATTCTGTCCATTTTTACGGCAGCATCAGGAAAGGCTTTCTGGATGTCGAATAGTTTATTTTCGTCCTGATACAAACGCAATCTGCTCTTCTGAACCCAAATTGCAATGTGGTATTTTCGGTTTTCTTTTTGGAAAAGACTTTCATCTTCTTTCAATCCTTCCAAATTGTAAAATTCTCCCTGATAATCATTGAGATAAGCACGGTAGTTGGGTCTTCCGAAATATTCCACCTGAAATTTGAAACCTCCTTTTCCGGGAACAGCACCAGTGTCGTAAGATTTTGGGTTGATGCTTTTTATCAACCGGAAAACATAACCGCCCATTGTTCCTTCATCTCCTTTAATTGGAATCACATCAAATTCTACCGTATAATTTTCAGGGAGTTTTAGTAAAGTTTCTGTCCAAAAAGCATTTTCAGAATCAACAAATTTCAGCCATTTCCCGTCATAGTTGTTATTGGTAACTACTTCACCGCTTCCGTTGGTGTTGAAAGACACCGGAAAATCGCCAAGGTTGGTGGTGGAAAAATCTTCGTAAAAAATAATTTTTTCGCCCGGAACGAAGTCATATTTGCTGTTGACCTGCATTTTACAGGAACCTGATTTTTCAGCATTTGAGACCTGCTTTCCGTCACTATTTTCCGTAGGTTTTGCTTTATCTTTTTTCTTAAAAATATTGGTGACGGCTTCTTCAGTTTTATCGACGGCTTTGTTGATACCTTCGTCGGCTTTCTGTTCGGTTTTGTTCTTCACTGCATTTTTCAGTTTGTCTAAAATCTGTGCTTGCTGAAGACTTGGCCACATTAAAAGTACTAATGTGAATGCCCAAAATTTAGAAATTGTTTTCATTTTATACGCCTTTTTATTGCTATATAAAATTACTTCGAAACCGTAAAGTTGTATTGTAAAAAACGGACAAAAGCGCTTTTAGAAACCCGACATTAATTTCACTAAATCAAGATTTTTCCCAAAAAAGTCGCTTGGATTTTCGCCGGTAATTCTTTCAACTTCGTGAATGAAATGCGACTGGTCATAAAAATCGCCGTAGAAACACAAATCCTGATAATCTATCGGCAAATCATTCTGCACTTTATGCCACAATTTGTTGAACCGCACAATCCTAATCATCGTTTTCGGACTTACACCCACTCTGTTTTTAAAATTTCGGCGCAAGGTTCGTTCTGTAGTAAAAGAGATTTCAGCCAAATTTTTTACGGAAAGCAAGCCCTCATTTTTAAAAATCCCGTCATAGGCACAGTCGATTTCGTCTTCCTGATATTTTACCTCGTGAAGAGTATTTAAAATGAATTTTTCAAAAATGCGGATTCTTTCGTCATGCGATGTAATGGGCTTCAATTCGCCAAATTTTTTTTTCCAAACAGGATCTTCAAAATAATAAATTCCGTTTGGTGCATTTGACAAGTTAAGATCAAAAATTTTTGAGACAACGCTCGCTTTTGCGGAGACAATCATTACATCTGCATTTGGCTTTGTAAAAACCTTCACAAAACCTAAATGTGGAAGGGTGAGGTACACTTCAGGTAAAAATTTTTCCACATCATTAATTACAGCCCCAATTGAAAGATTAAAATTGAATGTGATACTTGCAAAACCGTCCGGAATATGTTTTTCGGTAAACCATTTTCCATCATCATTTCCAGTTTTGAAAAAATGGTAACGGAACACCAAAAATTTAAAATCTTCGGCGGGCAAAACCGCTGTGTGGGAAAAACTTGTATTTTCCATAGAATATAATAAAGATACGGATTTCAGCTAGTTTTTGAACATTTTATGTTAAGATTTTTCAAAAATCGATGTTGTTTCTTTTAATACATCAAAAATATTTGCTTATTTAACATATAAAACCTGATAAAATGATTGAATAGGCGGTTTTTCGGAAAATAAATATCTTCCGGCAACAACTCCGAAAGTTGATGTACCACAATATGGTTTTCGCTTTTTTTCTGCGTGAACAAATCGCAGGCATTGATGATTGGGAATGACATTTCAGGAATTGCAGTCTTTGGTTAAAGATAAAGAATGTGATATAAAATCGGGTGGACTTCCCAAAATTTTCATTCCGTTTTGTTGCCATTTTACCAAACCGCCTTCAACAAAAGTAACATTCTCAAAATTTCTTTCCATTAAGTATTTTGTGGCTGTTTCGCTCCGCAAACCGTTGTTACAAATCAAAATCAACAATTTATTTTTCGGTAAAATTTCTAAATTTTCATCAATTTCGCTGAAAGGAATGTTGATTAAGTTTTGAGAATCGGCTTTGTGAGTATCAAATTCAAATTTTTCTCGTATATCAATCAAAAGAAAATCTTCTTTCAGCGACTGTATTTTGTTGGGACAAATGCTTTTCATCTTTCAATTTTCAACAAAAATCTGAAATCTGAAAATACATTTGTGTTACCTAGATTACAAATCTTTCAGAAGTTTGATTTGATTTCGGTAAAGAAGAACTCTGCCTTCGTTTTCCAATTTTTTCAAAAGTCGGCTGATTACTACTCTTGAACTCGCCAAATCTATCGCAATTTGCTCGTGAGAAACATTAATGACAGTTTTACCCGTATTCTTGGATTTTTCTTTAAGATAGTTTAAAAGCCTTGTATCCAAACTGTTGAAAGCAACCAAATCCAATGCTTTCAACATTTCATAGAAACGGTTCTGCATCGTTTTCATCACAAAATTTTTCCACGAAACATATTTGTGCATCCAAATATCCATATATTCCACAGGAATCATCCATAGTTCCGAATCTTCCTCTGCAACTGCCAAAATTTCGCTTTTATGCTCCCGAATACAGCAGGTGAAAGTCATTGCGCAACCTTCGCTTGCGTTCAGGTAATACATCAGCAATTCTTTTCCCGCATCGTCAATCATAGAAACCTTCAGCGTTCCCTCCAAAACTACGGGCATAAAGTGAATCGGTTGACCAACATTAATGACAATATCTCCTTCCTGAACTTTTTTCAGTTTTCCTACAGAAAGAATTTCGCCTATCAATTCCTCTTCAAATAAATCTTTGATTGAATCCTTAATTTCCATAGGGTAAAAATACGAAAATGCAATTGATTAGTCGTAAAGAAAAAAGTCAAAAGGAAATGCTTCTATTTACTCTCAAACCCGTCCTTAAATCTCATAAACTTTTCACCATCTTTTGGATTCTTCTTCATCCATTTATTCATTAAATCCGTGTTGTATTTCAACTGATTGTAATCATCATTTTTGTAAATAGCTTTCCCATCTCTCTTGATTTCATCCAAAATTTCTTGCCGGATTTCACTTTTGGCGCGGATGCTTTCGGAGTACCTTTTGAATAGCATCATCAGTTCTAACTTGCTTTGCAAAAACAAAACGCTCATCATATTTATTTTCACGAAATTTTCTATAAGCGGCGAGTGGAGTGAATGAATGATCCATTTTTCCTTCCAAAAAAACGAAACATAGAATTTGTAATAAAGTGTAAAAAAGAATTGAGGTAATATCGATTTGAGCTTCTTTGATTTTCTCTAAAATTGATAATCCCCAAAATAAAGAAAGTACAGATGAAATAAAAAATAAACATAGTACTATTATAAATCGGTTGGTATTCCAGTCATTCTACCAATTTTTCTGTTCAGAAGAGTAGTAGTTGATAACAAACGGACTAAAAGCGAACCAAACCCTTCCTGCGAGATAAAGTGGAAAAAATATTGTGATCAATAACACAATTAAATATACCGCTATATAAAAGGTGTCCATTTTTTACCAAAGTATTATAATGCTAATATATGGAGAAATAAAATTCAAATGTTCGTCAAATGTTCGTCAAAATAAAAAAGAAAGGATTTTACATTGCTGTAAAATCCCTTAAAAAGTGGCCCAGCTTGGGCTCGAACCAAGGACTTGCTGATTATGAGTCAGCTACTCTAACCAACTGAGTTACAAGGCCAGAAAAAATAAG
>JAPUEB010000021.1 GCA_027492795.1 Chryseobacterium sp. | reverse complement strand
GTAAACCTAAAGTTTACACTTTCTTGTCAACCGATTTTATGAAATATCAAACAAAAAACCAGAAACCAGAAACCAGAAACTAGCAACAAAAATATGAACATCATTTTCAAAAAAGATACGTGGCAGGAAATTTATTATTCTCTTCGGAATAATAAACTTCGTACGTTCCTTACCATGATTGGTGTAGGTTGGGGAATGTTTCTGTTTGTAAGTTTGCTCGGCGCTGCAAAAGGTATGGAAAATGGTTTTGATAAATTATTTTCAGGTTTTGCGACGAATTCTATTTTTATGTGGGCGCAGAACACTTCCATTCCTTACGCCGGTTTTCCAAAGGGAAGACAAACCGAAATTCGGCTTTCTGATATTGATTTGCTTGAAAAGAAAATTCCCGAAATCGACTATATTTCACCCCAAAATTCAAGAGGAAATTTCGGAAGTCCGCCCGAACAAATGTCCAGAAACGGAAAAACCGCATCTTATACATTAACAGGCGATTATCCAATCGGAAACAAAATTTCAGAGAAAAAACTCATCTTCGGAAGATACATCAATGATGCTGATGTTGCTGGAAATAAAAGCGTTGCAGTAATTGGAGAGGAAGTTTACAAAAACTTTTTTGATGCCAAGAAAAACGAAAATCCTATCGGAAAATCGTTCAACGTGAAAGGTATTTTCTTCAATGTTATCGGCGTTTTCAAGGTTCCAAGAAATGGTGGCGGAATGAATAATGACCAAACGGTTTTCATTCCTTTATCTACCTACACAAAAATGTATAACGACGGCGATAAAGTTGGATTTTTCGCCATCGTAAGTAAACCAGAAGCCGATTTGAAAATTGTTGAGGAAAACGCAAAATCAGTATTAAAAGAAAAATATAATGTTTCACCGGAGGATACCAATGCTTTTGGAAGTTTCAACCTTGGAAAAGAATTCGGAAAACTTACCGGATTTTTAACGGGAATGCAACTTTTAACCATCATTGTTGGTTCACTCACGATTTTGGCGGGCGTTATTGCAATTTCAAATATTTTATTAATTACTGTAAAAGAAAGAACCAAAGAAATCGGAATTAGAAGAGCATTAGGCGCAAAACCGGCAGAAGTAAGAAATCAAATTCTACTTGAAAGTGTGGTCATCACTCTTGTATCGGGAATTTTAGGATTTATTTTAGGAATTATGCTGTTGATGATTTTAAATATAATGACTCAAAATCAGGATGAATTTCCGTTTTACAATCCAACTGTAGATTACTCGGATGTATTTTCAGCAATGGCAATTATGGTCGTTTTAGGATTGGTTATCGGAATGATTCCGGCACAAAGAGCCGTGAAAATTCGACCGATTGAAGCGTTGAGAAGCGAATGATGAATAGTCAATGGTGAATTGTGAATTTGTCAATGATGAATTTGGAATACGGAATACGGAATTTTGAACTTGAAACTTGAAACTCGAAACTAATAACTTTAAACCTTAAACCTCAAACTTTAAACTAAATTTTTTTATATGAAAAAGAAGTTCACCTTTAAAAAAGCACTTTACATTTTCTTGGGATTATTGCTTGCAATCGGACTTTTCGCAGGTATTTCCTATTTGATAAAATCGAACTCAAAAGAAAGTGAAGTGTTCCTTACCAAAAAACCGGAGGTAAAGGATATGGAAGACAAAGTGATGGCAACAGGAAAAATCGTTCCGCGCGAGGAAATCGAAATAAAACCAAATATGTCCGGAATTATCGATAAAGTTTTGGTAAATGAAGGCGACCAAGTTTCTGTTGGTCAACTCATTGCGACTTTGAAAATCGTTCCAAGCATCCAAAACGTGAACGCGGCAACACAGGAAATTAATAACGCGAATCTTCAGATTTCTAATGCTAAAATTAATTTAAGCAATCAACAGCAGCAGTTTTCAATGCAGCAACGACTATTTTCGCAAGGCGTTATTTCTAAACAGGAATTTTTAACGGCACAACAGCAACTTCAAAGCGCACAAATACAGGTTAGAAACGCAAACCAACAACTTGCTACCGCACAAAAAAACCTCCAAATTGCAAGAACAGGAGTTACGCCAGAATTACAAGGTTTAGCAACGACACAGATTCGCTCTAAAGCCAACGGAACTGTTTTGGAAGTTCCAGTAAAAGTCGGAAGTCAGGTGATTGAAGCCAACTCTTTCAACTCGGGAACGACGATTGCGTCTGTTGCGAACCTCAGTTCATTAATTTTTGAAGGAAAAATCGATGAAGCACAAGCCGGAAAACTAAAAGAAGGAATGAATATGAGCATCGTTATCGGCGCACTTCAAAACAAAAAATTTCCTGGAAGATTAACGATGATTGCACCAAAAGGAAAAGACGAAAGCGGAACCATCAAATTCCCTGTAGAAGGCGATGTTTTCAATCCAAACAACGATTATATAAGAGCCGGATTTTCTGCCAATGGCGAGATTGTTTTAAGTTCACAGAAAAATGCATTGCTTTTGGATGAATCTTTAATTCAATATGAAAAGAAAGATGGAAAAGACCTTCCTTTCGTTGAAGTGAAACAACCCGACGGAAAATTTGTAAAAAGAAGCGTAAAATTAGGCGCAAGCGACGGCATCAACGTTCAGATTTTATCAGGTTTAACGAAAGATTCTGAAGTGAAAGTCTGGAATCCGAGCGATAAAGATAAGGAAGCGTTGAAGGAGAAAAAGAATTAATTTTCATGCAGGAAATTGAACTCATAAAAGCCGACATCACCCAAATAAACTGCGATGGAATCGTAAACGCAGCTAATACTTCCCTTCTTGGTGGAGGTGGTGTTGATGGCGCAATTCACCGAAATGGAGGCAAAGAAATTTTGGAAGAATGCCGAAAAATTGTTGCAAAACAAGGAGGCTGCAAAACTGGAGAAGCTGTAATAACTACTGCTGGAAATTTACCCGCAAAATTCGTCATTCACACCGTTGGTCCAGTTTGGAATACCGATACCGACGAACGCGAACTTCTAAAAAACTGCTACGAAAATTCTCTGAAACTGGCTGTTGAAAATAATTGTGGAACAGTTGCATTTCCCAATATCAGCACAGGAGTTTATCGTTTTCCAAAAGATTTGGCAGCAGAAATTGCTATAGAAACCGTGAAAAATTTTTTAGAAGAAAATCCAAAAATTGAAAAAGTAATTTTCGTTTGTTTTGATGATGAAAATTATGAGATTTACAATGACATTCTGAATTAAAGCCCGAAAATTTCCGGGCTTTGCTTTCTTTATCTTGGTTCTTTATCCTCTATTCTAGGTTCTTTTATCTAAATCAATACCCAAAAACTTCATCTAAAGAAAGTTCCTGAAAATCTCCCATTTTTTCGGCAGATTTTAAATCCAAATTCTCTCTTTTGCCGATGATGGCGACGTTGAAATGAATGGATTTTACAGAAGTTTCGTAGAAATCGGTTAAATCTTTCAAAGTCATTTTTTGGATTTCCTGATACATATCTTTTCTCAAATCGTAATCAATTTCCAGTTTTTTCAGTTGAAGATTTCTGAAAAAAATGTTGGTTCTGGTAATTCTTCCCGATGCAATCTGTTTTAAAGCCGCATTTTTGGAATTATTGAACTGAATTTCGTATTGTGGAAGTTCTTGCATTAATTCAGACATTGTTTCCACGGCAATATGCAATTTATCGGGTTGCGTTCCGATGTAAGTCGTGATGTAATCGGGATGTTCCAGTTGTGGATTTGCCTGATACGAAACATACGCAGAATACGCCAAACTCTTGCTCTCACGGATTTCTTGGAAAACAATCGACGACAATCCGCTGCCAAAATATTCATTAAAAACGTTGATTTTTCCGAAATTTTTCGTGTCCATATCGTTTCCTTTCCCGATTTTGCTCATTTCCATCTGAACCATATCGTAATTCACGAAATACACTTTGCTTTTGGTTTCAGGTTCGGGATACTTTTTCGGTTCAGGGATTTGTAAAGTTTCTTTTTGTATAAATGGTTTTGAATAGGTTTTAAAATTCTCAAAATCAGTTCCATAGAAAAACATTTCGTAAGGATAACCAAAAATATTTTTCATTTTATCGGTCATTTCCTCACATTTTATTTCATTCAATCTTTCTTTGGAAACCACATCACGAGTGCGCGAATTTTTACCAAATTTCGCATAATTCTGAAGCGCAGACATAATCCTTGTTTTGTCTTTTTTCGCGGCTTCCCTGCTTTCCAAAATGGTCTGAACGAAGTTTTTATAAACTTCCTGATCCGGCTTTGCTTCGGCAATCCAGTGATGAAGCAGTTCCAAGCCTTTTTGCAGATTTTCTTCCAAACCTGTTAATGAAATCAGCAGTTGATCGGGAGTGGTTTTGAAATCATTGGAAACCCCGATTTTGTAAAATTCTTGCTTCAGTTGTTCTGTTGAAAATTTATCAGTTCCTAAATATTGTAAAACCTGAGTTGCGAGCGAAAGTTCTTTGTCGTTATCGCTACCGAAAGGAAAAATATAGTGAATTTGGGCAATTTCGTTGTATTTATTTTTCACGAAACTCACTTTCTTGCCCTCAATTTCTGAAACCAAAATTTCCTTTTGATAATCAATGAATTCGGGTTGAATTTCTTCGGTTTTTTCGTTTAAAATTTCTTTCAAAAACTCGGATTTTGCATCACGGTTCAGTTTTACAGGGGTAATTTTCGGATTTTCAACACGGATTAGGTTTTCATTTTCGCCTTTTACTTTGTAAACCGCAACATAATTTTCTTTAAAAAAATCGTTGGCAAATTTTACGACTTCGTCTTTTGTAATCGCTTGATAACGTTCCATTTCCACCAATTCTTCCTGCCAAGTTTGATGACGAATGTAGGTTTGATAAAGGTTCGTCGCCAAACCATCTGCAGTTTCCAAACCTTTCAATCGCTGCAGTTTGAAATCGTTCATTATTGCCATTAGCATCCAATCCGGAAAATTTCCTTTTTTGATGTTTTCAATTTCAGCCAAAAGTAAATCTTTCGCCTCATCCAAAGTCTGGTTTTCCTTCGGAACAATCACCGCCGAAAAGTAACCGTAATTCTTAAAACCTACCGAAAAAGCCGTTGCATAAAGCGATTTTTGAGCATTATTGATGTGCAAATCCAACAATCCGGCTTCTCCTTTATTGCTCAAAATATTAGCGACAACATCGGCTAAAATATTTTCGTTCGTTCCATAACTGTCTGTTCTCCAAGCGATTTGAATTCTTGGAATGGTCGGACTTTTTACGGTTCTTTTTACAATTTCAGTAATTGGCTTTTCAATAATTTGCTGCTTTTTAGGAAGTTCACGGGATTTGAATGTTCCAAAATAGTCATCAACCAATTTGATGGTTTTTTCAAAATCCAAATCGCCAACCAAAACAATCGCATAATTGTTGGGAACATAATATTCCTCAAAATACTTATGAATGGCTTTCATTGAAGGGTTTTTCAAATGTTCCGCCTTTCCAAGTGTGGTTTGCTGTCCGTTTGGATGCGTCGGAAAAAGCATTTCCATCAGCGCATAACTCACCAAACGTGCATCGTTGTCTTGCGCACGATTAAATTCCTCGTAAACACTTTCCAATTCGGTGTGAAAGAGGCGCAAAACAATTTCCGAAAACCGCTCTTTTTCGATTTTCAACCATTTTTCGAGTTCGTTGCTGGGAATATTGTTTTTGTAAACGGTTTCGTCAAGCCAAGTGTGCGCATTCGTTCCGGTTGCGCCGAGTGAAGAAATGCACTTATCGTATTCATTTGCGATTGCAAATTGACTGGCTTCCTGAGAAATTTCATCAATTTTCTGATAAATTTCTTTCTTTTTTTCGGCATCATTTTCGGCTTTGTGACGTTCAAAATGTTCAGAAATCTGTTCCAAAAGTTCCCTTTCTTTTTTCCAATTTTGCGTCCCAATTTTTGAAGTTCCCTTGAACATCATGTGTTCTAAATAATGCGCAAGTCCGGTATTTTCACTCGGATCATTATTGCTTCCCGTTCTCACCGGAATGTAAGTTTGAATTCTTGGCGCATCAAAATTTTGAGCGAGATAAACCTTTAAACCATTTTTTAAAGTATAAATTCTAACGTGATTTTCGTCGTAGGAAACGGTCTCAAAAGAGTAGCCGTTTTTGTCTGTATGATGTTGTGTTTTGTATTTTTCCAAAGTGGGTGTTTAATTTTTTATCTATTAATATTAATTTTTGAAAGAATTTTTTACAGAAATTCAGTAAAAATATTAATTTTGAAGTGTTAAAACTTTTATTTAAAGTAAATTCTAATATTGATTTTATATACTATCTGAATTATAATTATTTATATATATTTAATTCAATTTACATTTAGGTAATTCTAAACAATATTTTAACATTTTTTAAGCATTTATGCTTGGTTTTTATCGTTCGTTGAAAATTTTTAAATAATTTCTCATTTAATTTTTTGAAATTATACTTCAAAAATTAATTACTGTTTAATTTTTTAATTGAATTTCCTGACTAAAGATTTGATGGTAATAAAATTCGTTTTTTCTGCAAAAATCCACTCCTACCCTTTTGCGAAAATCATCAAAAATTTTGAAATTTTGAGTTGGGTGGAATTGACAAATTTAGGTAAAAAAATATCTTTTCGGCAAGGTTTTGAATGTCAATATTGCTTGAAAAAGATAGCGCTCCTACGGAGCGCCATTTGATGTTTTAAATTGTTTTCTACACAGATTGCACTCCTACGGAGTGCAACTTAAATAATGAAATGTTTAATTTTTAAAGAAAATAAAAAAATAATTTCATTCCTACGGAGTGCAACTTAAATTCAAATATTTTCTAAAAGTGTCAATTTGGTGCTAATCAATAATTCCTATCTTTTTCAACTTTAATCTTGTGATCTTTCTAAAGAATTTTCCAAATCGTCCATCCAATCTTTCATAGTGTAAGTTACCAAACCTGCGGTTACGAATGGATCGTTTTTCACAAATTCTTCAGCACTTTCGCGGTCGGTGAAAATCGCCATCGCTCCTTGTCCGGGAACCGAAAAAGGACCAATTCCGAGAACTTTACCCGCATTTACAAATTTGTCTTCATTTTCCTGATGCTGTGGAAAAACCTCCATCATTTTTTCCATGGTTCCTTGCGGTGTGTTTTCGTAGAATACTACTGTTTTCATAATTTTAAAATTTTGGCTAAAGCCATATTGATTTTTCTTATTTAAAACGGGCTAAAGCCCGTTTCTATTGATATTTTTATAAATCATATTTTTTGACACACCCAAGATTGCTTCGTTCCTCGCAATGACAGGGGAATTTTCTCTCAAACTCTCCAACAATCAAACTCTCCCACTCAAATCAATGCGCTTCCAGCCAATTTTCCCCAACTCCAACTTCCACCAATAATGGAACTTTCGTCTCAACAGCACTTTCCATTTGTGTTTTGATGAGCTTTGAAGCGGTTTCTATTTCGTCTTTTGGTGCTTCGAAAAGAAGTTCGTCGTGAACTTGCAAAAGCATTTTGGTGTCTAATTTTTCATCGGAAATGGCTTTGTCGATGTTAATCATTGCAATTTTAATGATGTCGGCTGCACTTCCTTGAATTGGTGCGTTTACAGCGTTTCTTTCGGCGTGACCACGAACGACAAAATTATTAGAATTGATGTCTTTCAAATGCCTTCTTCTTCCCAAAATGGTTTCTACATATCCGAGTTCGCGCGCTTTTTTCACTTGTTCCGCCATCCATTCTTTCAGTTTTGGATAGGTTGCGTAATACGCGTCAATCATTTGTTTGGCTTCGGTTCGGGAAAGTCCGGTTTGTTCGGCTAATCCAAATGCGCCTTGACCGTAAATTATTCCAAAATTAACGGTTTTTGCTTGTGAACGCTGCGTTTTTGTAACTTCTTCCAATGGAATTTTAAACAATTTCGACGCGGTAGAAGCGTGAATGTCTTCACCGTCCTGAAACGCCTGTATCATATTGGTTTCATCGGAAATTTCAGCAATTAAACGCAATTCTATTTGAGAATAATCGGCAGAAATGATTTTTTTGCCTTCATCTGCGACAAATGCACCGCGAATCTGTTGTCCGCGCAATGTTCGTATGGGAATATTCTGCAAATTGGGATTTACGGAAGCGAGACGACCAGTTGCAGCCGTAGTTTGCGAAAAATTGGTATGAACACGGTTATCGTCTTTATCAATCTGCGTTGGAAGCGCATCAACGTAAGTGGATTTCAGTTTTTGATACGTTCGGTATTCTAAAATTAATGGAATAATTTCGTGTTTGGAAACCAATTTCTGCAAAATATCTTCAGAAGTAGCGTATTGTCCGGTCTTTGTCTTTTTTGCTTTCGGGTCGAGCTGCATTTTTTCAAAGAGAATTTCGCCCAATTGTCGCGGCGAATTCATATTGAATTCCTCTCCGGAAAGTTCAAAAATTTTGGTTTCTAAATTTTTCAAATCGTTTTCCAAGTCCAAACTTTCCTGTTTCAGCCAATTTTCGTCCAAAGAAACGCCTTCCAATTCCATTTTTGCCAAAACCTGCATCAATGGCATTTCGACTTTGTAAAATAAATCTTCGAGGTTTTCTTTCTTCAATTGAGGCGCGAAAATTTCATACAACTGAAACGTTACATCAGCATCTTCCGCAGCATAATCGGTTTGCAATTTCAAATCGACATCGCGGAAATTACCCTGATTTTTTCCTTTTTTTCCAATAATGGTTTCGATGGAAACCGGTTTGTAATTCAGATACATTTCGGAAAGGTAATCCATTCCGTGTCTTCCGTCGGGATTGAGGAGATAATGCGCAATCATCGTATCAAAAAGATTTCCTTTGATATCGACACCATATAATTTTAAGATTTTATAATCGAATTTTAGGTTGTGAGCGATTTTCAGTACGTCTTCTTTTTCAAAAAACGGTTTGAAAATTTCTAACGTTTCAATTGCTTCTTCCCTATTTTCACTCAATGGAACGTAATAAGCGAGACCTTTTTTGTAGGAAAAACTCATTCCGACAAGTTCGGCTTCCATTTCATTTAAAGAAGTGGTTTCGGTGTCAAAACAAACGGCTTTTTGCACCATTAAATTTTGAACGAGCATTTTTTGCGCCTTCGGATTATCTATAAATTGGTATAAATGGTCGTTTTCTGCAATCGTATTTTTGGTGGAAGTTGCCTGTTCCAAATCTTCGTAAGTGGCGAATAAATCTAACTGAACCGCTTGATTGGTTGCTGGTTGCTGGTTGCTGGTTGCTGGTTGTTTATCGTAACGCGAAACTTTGTTTGGGTCAATTTCCGCCGGTTGCTCGTTGATGATTGCAGTTTGTTCATTTTTGAAAGCGCGGTATAGATTTTCATACAATCTTCGGAATTCAATTTCATCAAAAACTTCGCGTACTTTTTCAAAATCCGGTTCGTCGAGGTTGTAATATTCTTCCTCAAAATCAATGGGAACATCGCAAATAATAGTCGCCAATTTTTTAGATAAAATGCCTCGTTCTGCTGAATTTTCAACTTTTTCTTTCAGTTTTCCTTTCAGTTGGTCGGTATTTGCCAAAAGATTTTCGATAGAACCGTATTCCTTCAAAAATTTCATTGCTGTTTTCTCGCCAACACCTTCCAATCCTGGAATATTATCCACAGCATCACCCATCATTGCAAGAAAATCAATGACTTGCTTTGGGTCTTCAATTTCATATTTTTCTAAAACTTCGGGAACGCCCAAAATTTCGATGTCGCCGCCTTTTAATCCGGGTTTGTAAATTTTTATATTTTCGGTTACCAATTGTGCAAAATCTTTGTCGGGCGTTACCATAAATATCTGATAACCTTGCTTTTCGGCTTTGCAAGCAATCGTTCCAATAACATCATCGGCTTCGTAACCTTCAACACCCAAAATCGGAATGTGCATCGCTTCCAAAATCCGATGAATAAAGGGAACCGCAATTTTTATGGCTTCCGGAGTTTCACCACGGTTCGCTTTGTAATCTGTAAAATCCGCCGTCCTTACATTTTCGCGACCTACATCAAAAACCACCGCCAAATGTGTGGGTTTTTCACGGCGAATGAGTTCGATTAATGAGTTGGTAAATCCAAAAATTGCGGACGTATCCAAGCCTTTTGAAGTGAGTCGAGGATTGCGTATTAATGCGTAATAACCTCGGAAAATCATCGCATAAGCATCGATGAGGAAGAGGCGTTTATCGTTGTTGTGTGACATAAGGACAAAGATAGGGAAAAGTCCGAAGTCGGGAGACTGAAGACCGAAGATTTTTGGCGGAGAAATCAACAGTGATATTAATTTTTTTGATTAGAATATCCTTATAGAGACTTTAGAAAAAAAATAATTTGAAAACTAAAGTTTCTTCGGACTTCGGTCTTCAAACTACAAACTTTTCTGTATTTTTGAAAGATGTTGAAAGACCTTTCTTTGCGAACCGTTACAGTGATGCGCTACATTCTCCCGCTTCGTGAGGGCGGAAGTTTGCCGGCTTTGGCGGAAGCAGATGACGATTTTAAATATGTGGTGAAATTTCGTGGCGCTGGTCACGGTGTGAAGATGCTGATTTCTGAACTTTTGGGTGGAAAAATTGCAGAAATTCTAGGTTTGAAAATTCCGGAAATGGTTTTCATTAACTTGGATGTGGATTTTGGAAGAACAGAAGGCGATGAAGAAATTCAAGATTTGCTTAAATTTTCGGAAGGTTTGAATTTGGGTTTGCATTTTCTTTCGGGAGCGATTGCTTATGAACCTTCTATCAAAATTGACGCACTTTTAGCATCAAAAATTGTTTGGTTGGATGCTTTTATTACCAATATCGACCGCACTTTCAAGAACACCAATCTTTTGATGTGGCATCGCGAACTTTGGGTAATTGATAATGGTGCGTCATTCTATTTTCATCATTCGTGGCAGAATTTTGAGGCTGCTGCGAAAACACCCTTTAAATATGTGAAAGACCATGTTTTGCTTCCACAAGCAACAATGTTGGATGAAGCCGATACGTTTGCAAAATCTGTTTTAAATGATGAAATTTTTCAGGAATTGACAAACTTAATTCCGTTAGATTGGTTGCAGTGGAACGATGTGGAAGAAACGCCAGAAGAAATTCGGGAGGTGTATTTTGAGTTTTTGAAAACACGATTGGAACATTCTGAAATCTTTTTAAACGAAGCCAAAAATGCAAGAGGATAAATTATACGAATACGCCGTAATACGCTTGGTTCCAAAGGTTGAGAGAGAAGAATTTTTCAACATCGGACTCATTATGTTTTCTAAAAAAGAGAAATTTATCCGCGTAGAATTTCATATTTGCTCCGAAAAATTTCGGTTGATGCATAGCAAATTGGAATACGAAGACATTGAAAAAAACCTTGAAAATTTTCAAAAAATTGCCAATGGCGACAAAGACGGCGGTCCGATTGCACAACTGGAAATTCCGGAGAGATTTCGTTGGTTGACGGCGGTAAGAAGTTCTGTGGTGCAGACTTCACGGCCGCATCCTGGGAAGAGTAAGGATTTGGATGGGACTTTTGAGAGGTTGTTTGAGGAGTTGGTGAAATAATGTTTGCCCAAAGAGGGCGACTTTTTAATTGTGTTTTAACCTTTTTAAAAATAATAATCTCAAAAATAAATACAACCATGCCAATACGATTACTTTTTCTTTTTTCTTTACTTGTATTGTTTACAAATTGCTCTAGAAACAATAACAATTTGGAGCCATCTCCAAATCAGGAATCCATGTACTTCCCTCCTATTTCTGGGAATGTTTGGGAAACCAAAACCCCTGAAAGCTTAGGGTGGAACACCAACAATATTCAAGAATTATTAAATTATCTTCAGCAAAAAAACACCAAAAGTTTTATGATTCTGCATAACGGAAAAATTGTAATGGAGCATTATTTTAACGGTCATTCTTCTTCTACAGCTTGGTATTGGGCAAGTGCAGGAAAAACACTTACCTCCACTGTTGCTGGAATTGCAGAACAAGAAGGATACTTAAACACGGACAATAAAGTTTCAACCTACTTAGGAAACGGCTGGACAAGCGCTCCCATCACAAAAGAAAATCTTATAACCTGCAAAAATCTTCTAAATATGACTTCCGGGCTGGATGATAGTTTGGGTGATGATGTTTCTCCCGCAAATTTACAATACAAAGCGGATTCTGGAACACGTTGGGCATATCATAACGTATATGTAAAAATGCAAGATGTAGTATCACAAGCTACCGGAACAAGTTGGAATACTTATTTCAAAACGTCTTTGGCGGATAAAATAGGAATGACGGGAACTTGGATTGACAATGGCAGTTTAAACGTTTTTTGGAGCAATACAAGAAGTATGGCAAGATTTGGTTTGTTGGCGCTGAATAAAGGAAGTTGGAATGGAAACTCCATCCTAAACTCGAATTATTTTATCAAAGCAACCACAACTTCGCAAAACATTAATTTCGCCTATGGATATTTTTGGTGGTTGAATGGTAAAACTTCTTACCATTTGCCGCAAACTCAGGTTACATTTCCGGGCGCGCTTATTCCCAACGCTCCAAGTGATACTTTTTGTGCTTTAGGAAAAAATGATCAAAAAATATACGTAGTACCGAGCAAAAAACTAGTGGTAACAAGGATGGGAAATGCCGCAGATGCAAGCATTTTTGCACTTTCTGATTTTGATAATACGCTTTGGGCAAAAATTAACGCCGTAATTAATTGACTTTTTTCAGATACTGTGCAAAAGGAAAATTAAACCATTCCCATATAAAAAAGTCCCAAACATTTTTGGTTTTCTTCCAGTTCTAAAAATCCTGAAAGTTGCTCCGTCACTTGATGTGAACTCCAGTAACAACCGACTTTGTTTGCATTACAAGTAAGATACATATTCTGAACAGCCATCGCTGTTGACGCAATTTCTTCCCATTCTGGAACGAGACCGCTAAAATTTACAGAAATAGTGATTACGGTATCTGCTTTGGAGATTTTGTTTCCAAAATCCAAATATTTTTTTTCCAAAAAAAGTTTGGGAGGCGTTGTTTCCTTGTAGATTTCCGCAATAGTTTTTGCCAAAATATCTTTTTCATCACCTCGAAAAACTCGGAAACGCCACGGCTTTGTCTTTTTATGATTGGGAGCAAAATTCGCCGAACTCATAATTTCCTCCAAAATTTCTTGTGGAATTGGTTCTCCCGTATAATCTTTCGGGAAAATACTTCTGCGGGTTTCTATGATTTCCTTTAAAATCTCCGGTTTGTTCATAGTTCAAATTTACATTTAATAAAGTTGACAAAATTATTTTGATAATCTACTCATAAACTTCGACAAAAACAAAACCTCATTTGCAAAAAATCGGTCGAATTTTGATTTTTCTTCTATTAAAAATAGCAATAATTAATACCAATTTAGAAAGAAATATATACACAAAATATCATTCAGAATTGCGTCTCCCATCTTCCAACCTCAAAAAACTTCCTCAATAGCTTGCGAAATATTATTCAACACAAAAGAATCTCCCACTTTTTTGCCTATCATCATTTTCGCCATAGGGCTTTCCGGAGAAATAGCATAAAAACGGTCGCCTTCGTAGAAAAACTCTCCCAAAGAAACGGAAATATAGAATCTCGCTTTATTGGTAATGACAAGCGACCCCAATTTTATGGTTTCAGAAGTAGAATTTAAGACTTTTTGAAAGTTTTTCTGCATTGTTTTCAAGGAAACCATCTGCTTATCCAAATGATAGATTTCTTCCTGAATTTCTTCTCGAAAACTGTCGTATTTTGAAGTTTTTTTGATGTCGCGACTGGCTTCCAAAGTAAAATTGAGATAAAATTCTAACGTTTTTATCTTCCCTGAAATCATATCTTTTACATGATTTCTAATGCTGCTTTTATCGTAAACCGCCTTCTGCATCAATCAAATTTAAACTAAAGATAAAATTTTAATTTTAATATTACCAAAAATAAATCCTTTCTGCAATTTTTACAAAAAGGATTGTTTAAATACGACAGAACTTACAGTTATATTATACTCTCAGCGGAATTTAGAAACAATCGATACGTCTTTTCTGCACCATTTAACGCATCATCTTTTTGACTCTCCCCAATATTTTGCTCTAAAACCTCAAGAAAATTTTTCCACATTCCCGAAAGTTTTTCTCCGTAGATTCCATAATATTGAAATGATTGGTTTTGAAATTCTGGATTTTGAAGCAATTGTTTTTTGATGACGTTTCCGCCCAAAGTTGCGCCTTCCAATACGTACAATGCTCCCAATGCTTCTTGTTGATTGGCGAGAGAAAAGCTTAACTCTGGAAAATCCTCTGAAATTGGAAAATCTGACTGAAGTTTTGGTAATTTTCTTCTTTTTTCAAACTGTAGTTCGTTTTTGGTATCTTCTTTTAATTGATTTTCAATAATAGGTTCTACAGTTTTATGAACAGATAAATTGACTTTCAAAATTTTAAGATAATCCTCTTTGCTTAAAGTTTTATTGAAAATTTTCTCCACCATCATTTTTTGTTCCAGAGCGTCGTGAAGCGGTTTTGTTTGCTCTTTCAGATATGCGGAAATCATATTTTGTTGGGGAATTTTAAGATGATTGTAGTGCCTTCATTAGTTTTACTTTGAACATCGATTTCGGCATTATGTTTTTCAATAATTCGTTTTACAATCGCCATTCCTACACCTGTTCCTTTGAAATCTGAAACGGCATTTCCGAATCTTTTGAACAAATCGAAGATTTTCGGTATGTCTTTTTCCTCAATTCCAATTCCGTTGTCCTGTATTTTATAAATCGTGAACGCTTCATTTTTAGATGACTCAATAACAACTTCTGGTTTTTCACCTTTTACAGAATATTTAATCGCATTTCCCAAAATATTGGCAAAAAGCTGATAAATCATCATCTGGTCACCATACAAATTTTCAACATTTTTCACCACAACATTCACGTGTTCTGCATGATGAGCAATTTTGCTTTCATTGATGACGTCTTCCAAAAGCTGCTGCATTTCAACATTTTGAAAAATGGCTTCACCATACTTCAATTTGGTTAAATTCAAAACTTCATCTATCATTCCGCTCATACTATCGGTATTTTCAACAATTTTCTCAATTTTTTTCTTCGCAGCGTCATCTTCTGTCGTTCTGTGAAGCAATTGTGCATTCATCTTCATCACTGTGAGCGGCGTTTTCAAATCGTGGGAAATGGTGTACGCAAAAGTATCGAGCTCTTTGTACGCTTCCTGCAATTTATCGTTTAAATTTTTAAGTTCTTTTGATTTTTGAAGCGTGGTTTCAAGTATGATTTGCTTTATTCTTTCTGCAGATTTTTTTTCTTCGGGCAACCATTTTTCAGACTGATGATGCACTTTTTGAACGTAAGTTTCAAACGATTTTCTAGGATGAATTTCATGAATGATTTCACCGTTATCTATCCGTTTTTCAATACTTTTGGAATGTTCTCCCGCCCATTGAATGGTGGTTTTTTTCTCTTTTTTAAACCATAAAATCGCATCTTTCGTTTCACGGCTCAGAACCATAATCAAAACGCCCGAACAACAAGTTCCGATATCCTCTGCTTCGGGAAAAATACTGGAGAGATGATTGCTTTCAAACAAATCTTCCTCATGATTTTCTAAAAACCAATTGAGCAATTTTTCTGCAAATTCCTGTGGCGGAACTTCACCAAAAGCGTAATATTTTTCTTCAAAAAAAAGTGTAACACCCGTAGAATTAACGGCTTTTAAGAGACTTTTGCCTTTGTTTTCTAAAAACGAATGAAAACTTTTTTCCATCAGAAGTTTGCTCTGAAACTCTCGCTGCACCTTTATGAAACTGGCTTCCAAATGTGCGTTTACTTCTTCGGATTTTACTTTGATAACCGACGAAACAATTTCGCCTAAAAGTTCCGCAATTTGTCTCAATTCAAAATCAAGTCGGCGCGGTTCGTAATGGTGACACGCAATTAATCCCCAAAGTTTTCCCTTCACCACAATCGAAACACTGAAACTGGATTTCACGCCCATATTTTTCAGATATTCAATGTGCATCGGCGAAACAGCGCGGGTTTTGCAGTGCGTCATATCCAAAATCTCACTGTTTATGCTAAGAATCGGACTGTCCGTAGAATCAACATCGGCAATCAATCGGGTTTTATTGATGACGTATAATGCTCTCGCCTGCTTTGGAATGTCGCTTTCCGGAAAATGATGATGCATATAACTGCTCAAAAAATCCTCTTTTTCTTCTGCAATCACCTTTCCAGATCCGTCTTCCAAAAACTGATAAATCATAATATGGTGAAAAGCAATAAGATTCTTCATTTCTTTCGCAACATCATTGAGGAGATTTTGAAAATTTTCTTCGGTAAGAAGGCTGTTCACTACTTTATTGATGCGATTTTTCTGCGGAACACTAGAAATTGCGGGAATAAATTCAATCACCAAAAAATTCGCTGACATTGAAAAAACTGCATAATAAGGAGAATCCTTAATGAGAATCATCATCGAACCAAATTCGTCTTTCAAACCTTCGGAAAGAATGAGGTTGATTTGTTCGATAAAAAGAATGTGGTTTTGGTGTACATTAATTTTTGAAATCAGGAAATCTGCTTTTTTTCCTAAAATAGTATTTGCCTCACTATCAAATAATTCCGTGCAATTTTCGCTGCAAAAAACAATTTTTCGAGTCTCGATATCCAACGCTATGAGATGTGCATAACTTTGAATTTTTCCTATAATGTGTATTTGCTCACGGTCGCAATTGGTGAGGTCTATATTCATATTTTCAATAGATTACAGGGCTAATTTAGCGAAAAATAAAACGGCAATTTGCATTTTCTTGATGCAAGATTTCTAAATTTCAAAGGTTTGAAATCAAAAAAAGTGGGAAATTCCCACTTTTGAATAAAATTTTGAATTAAATATTTATTTTTCGCAAATTTCTTTCAGCGTTTTCAAACCTTCGCCGTAAGATTTGTCCATGGCTCCGGTCATAAAAATTTTCATTAAATTTTTCGGGCGTTCCAGTTCAGAATCGAGTGTCCAAGTGACTTTTGTTTGATTTCCTTGTGGAGTAAGAATAATGTCTGAATATGCGTCGCCCATTCCTTCAAAAACCATTTTTGTAGATTGCTTTTGGTTCGGAACGAGTGCCGTAATTTCCTGACAACCGTTTCCTACTTCCTGTTTTTCGCTTTTCCAGCAGTATTTATCGCCAATTTCGCCGGAAGTTCCTGAATATTCCATTTTCAAAGCGGGATCCATTTTCAACCAAGGATTCCATTCGTTGAAAGCCTTTGTGGAACTGATGTGCGCATAAACTTTTTCAGCCGGAGCATTGATAACGATAGATTTTTCAAAGGTAAATTTTTCGCTGATGGCAAAAACAGCAATCACAAGGATGGCAATAATTGCGAGTAAAACGTAGAGAATTTTCTTGAGCATAGTTTAAATTTTAGTTGTTTTAATAGAAGTGAAAAGCAAAGTTACAAAACCTAATTTGCATTTAGATAAGGTTTAATTACAAGAAACATTTTTTTCAACATTATTTTGTAGCCGAGAACTCTGCAAAATTTATCAACATTTCATACTTATAAGTTATTAATTCCGTATTTTTGAAAAAATAATATTTATAAATGAGTTCAGCAGATGATAAGAAAAAAGCACTGGCTTTGGTGCTTGAAAAACTAGATAAAACCTACGGAAAAGGAACCGTAATGACGCTTGGAGACGCCTCCGTTGATGATTCCATTGAAGTGATTCCTTCGGGTTCGGTTGGTTTGGACATAGCACTTGGAGTTGGCGGTTATCCGAAAGGAAGAGTGATAGAAATTTACGGTCCGGAATCTTCAGGTAAAACGACTTTAACGCTTCACGCCATTGCAGAAGCCCAAAAACAAGGTGGAATTGCCGCTTTCATTGATGCGGAACACGCTTTCGATCGTCATTATGCTTCAAAATTGGGAATTAATTTGGATGATTTAATCATTTCTCAACCTGATAATGGAGAACAGGCGTTAGAAATTGCCGACAATTTAATTCGTTCGGGAGCAATTGACATTGTGGTGATTGACTCTGTTGCAGCCTTGACGCCAAAAGCAGAAATCGAAGGAGAAATGGGAGATTCGAAGATGGGGCTTCACGCAAGATTGATGTCGCAGGCTTTGAGGAAATTGACCGCAACAATTTCAAGAACAAAATGTACGGTAATTTTCATCAACCAGTTGCGCGAAAAAATTGGCGTAATGTTCGGAAATCCAGAAACAACGACTGGTGGAAACGCCCTTAAATTCTACGCTTCTGTGAGAATTGACATTAGAAAAGCAAGCGCACCAATCAAGCAAGGAGACGAAGCCGTTGGAAGCCGTGTGAAAGTAAAAATCGTGAAAAATAAAGTTGCTCCTCCGTTTAAAATGGCGGAATTCGACATTATGTATGGTGAAGGAATCTCTAAAACCGGAGAAATTTTGGATGCTGCCGTTGATATGGGCATTGTGAAAAAAAGCGGTTCATGGTTTTCTTACGAGGAAACCAAACTTGGACAAGGTCGCGACGCTGTAAAGGACGTTCTTCGCGATAATCCCGAACTTTCTGAGGAATTGGAAGGGAAAATTAAGGAGCAAATGAAAAAAGATTAGAATTTTTTTTGCTCTAGCAGATTTTGCGGATTGAGCAGATTTTCTTTTGTATAACAAGTTTCGGCGCAGCAAAGCTGCGCCGAAACTTGTTTTTGGAGATTTCTTTTTTATGCGAGTTTCAAAGTTTAAGGGTATCAAAACCTAACAAGTTTCATAAACTTGTTAGGTTTGAAGGTTTCAAAAATCACAACTCCTCTATAGGATTCCAAAAAATGTTTTTAAAATTTTGGATTTTATTATCTTTTACTTCTACACCTTCTTTTGATAATTTTCCTACAAAATCCCGCAAACAGCTTGCGGTAATTCGCCCCGATGAGTTGCAAACTCGGTGCGCCGGAAAATCTTCGTCATAGTTTCTCAACGCATTTCCAACGTGACGAGAATGATTCGGGTAACCAACTGCTTTTGCAATTGCGCCGTAACTCGTTACTCTTCCGGTTGGAATGAGGCGGATGATTTCGTAAACTTGTTGTTTGAAGAGTTCGTTCATTACACATTTTTTTTAACCACAAATCGAAGATTCGACGTCAAAAGTCACAAAAGTTTTTTTGAGATGGAACTGATTGCGTTTTATTAAGTTCACAAAGTTTGAAAATCAAAGATTTTCATTTTTCTAATTTTTTCCAAAGTTATATCTTGCAAATATAAAGTAAACCATTAATAATTTGTATGATTAAAAAATGCCACGAATGCACGAATGAATATATTAGTGCATTCGTGGCATAAATTAGCATCCAACTTGCTGAAAAATTAATTTGTTTTTTTGAATACTAGATTTTGCTTAATTTTTTTTTGGGCGCGAGCGAAGCGAGCGACGAAAAGTCATTTTGTAGAGATTTGCAGTGATAAGAAGAAGTGAAGGTCTTTTTAGCCTGATTTTTATTTAACCACAAAAAAGACAAAAGATTTTTGAGGTGGAACTGATGACGTTGTATAAGTTCACAAAAGTTAGAAAATCGTTAGATTTTCTTTTTATTATTTTTAATTTCTAAAAAAATCATCTTTTTTGGAATTGAAAATTAACCAAATATTTGATTTGATTTTAATTTTTTGGAGCGCGAGCGAAGCGAGCGCCGAAAAGTCATTTTGTAGAATTATGCAGTGAAAAGAAGAACTGAACACGTTTTTAGCCCCGATCGCAGCATTTGTTTGAGCTCTTTTTTGTTATTGCGATTCCCAACTTTTCAACAGATTGCTTCACTTCGTTCGCAATGACAAAAAAAGCGAGTGCGGAGAGCGGGACCGAATTTGAAAAGAATTACAAATCTTGTTGCTCCAAAAAAAATCGCCCCAATCAATTGAGACGATTAATTTTTAATAGCTTTCTAACTTCCAGCTTCCATCATCCAGCTTCCAGCTTAAGAATTTTCCAAAATATACTGGAACATCAGCGGTGCACAAATGGTGGCGTCGCTTTCAACGATAAATTTTGGTGTGGTGATATCGAGTTTTCCCCAAGTGATTTTTTCGTTTGGAACCGCTCCGGAATACGAACCGAAACTGGTTGTGGAATCCGAAATTTGGCAGAAATACGACCAAAACGGGATATCGTGCATTTCTAAATCCTGATACAGCATCGGAACGACGCAAATTGGGAAATCTCCCGCAATTCCGCCACCGATTTGGAAGAATCCAACGCCTTTTCCGCCGGAATTTTTTGGATACCAATCAGAAAGATACATCATATATTCGATGCCGGATTTCATTGTGGAAGGCTTCAAATCGCCTTTAATACAGTAACTTGTGAAAATATTTCCCATGGTGGAATCTTCCCAACCTGGAACTACAATCGGTAAATTCTTTTCGGCTGCAGCCAACATCCACGAATTTTCTTTCGGAATTTCGTAATATTGCTCTAGAACTCCCGAGAGAAGCATTTTGTACATATATTCGTGCGGAAAATAACGCTCTCCTTTTTCTTCGGCATCTTTCCAAATTTCATAAATATGTTTTTGGAGTCTTCGGAAAGCCTCTTCTTCAGGAATACAAGTATCGGTTACGCGATTAAGTCCTTTTTCCAATAAAGCCCATTCTTGTTCCGGCGTTAAATCTCTGTAATTTGGAACGCGTTCGTAGTGAGAATGCGCCACAAGATTCATTAAATCTTCCTCCAAATTGGCTCCTGTGCAAGAAATAATGTGCACTTTATCCTGACGAATCATTTCTGCCAAAATTTTTCCCAATTCTGCGGTGGACATCGCTCCTGCTAATGAAATCAGCATTTTTCCGCCATCCTTCAAGTGTGCAACATAACCTTTTGAAGCATCAACCAACGCTGCTGCATTGAAATGCAGGTAATATTTTTCTATAAATTCTGTAATGGGTTTACTCATTATTTTAAAATTTTCCCAAAGATAATTATTATTAATGATTTTTGAAATTTGAAGCTCATCAAAAAGTTGTTATGATTCTTATTTTCCCAAACTTAATCAAAAATTAATTTTCATCTTTTTCCACGTCCCTTCCTTCGAGAGCCTCAGGATGACAAGGAGCGAAGAAAATCAATTTCCACCCTTTAGGGTCGGGGAAAAGAAATTGATTTTCGGTAATTTATAATTTTATGTATAAAATAATGACAATCAAACTTTTTGTTAATAATCAAATTTTTTCTTAAAAAAATGCAACCCTTTCGAGTTGCATTTTTATTAATTTATGCGGGCTGAACCCACGGTTCTACTTTTAGAATTTCAATTTTTCTTTCACCGTCTTTGAATGGCCAATTGATAACGTCGCCCACTTTGTAACCTACCACTGCAAGCGCAATATCGGACAAAATAGAGTGCTTATTTTTCTTTGGTTTTGCCTTCGTGGAAGCAACGAAAATGTATTCGTTTTCGCTATTAACAGTGTGGTCTTTTAAGGTAACAACTCTGTCAACAGTTACGGTATCTTCCGGCAAATCTCTTCTTAAAACCTGTTTTGCAGTACGAAGTTCGGTTGAAAGTCTTTCTTCTTCTGTAATACTTACTTGTTTTCGTCTTAAGTGTTCTTTTATGGCATCGTAAATTCCTGTTGTTACTACTATATTTTCTGACATTTTTTAAAATTTTAAGGATTAAAATTGAATAACTTTTTGCTATAATCCACCGTGATAAAAATCAAAACTGCATTTACCACTTAAAAAGTAATTCAAGAAAGTTTTTTTGAAATTTAGAATTTCTCCCTGCCGTGGATCTGACAGGGTTTAAGAGAGGTAATCCTTAAAATTTTTCAGGAAAGAATCGGTGTGCAAATAATGCAACGACAACAGGTACGCTGATAAACTAAATTTTTCGGTAAAAAAAATTGTTGTTGTCATTTTTATTATTCTTTAAATACAAAGATAGGGATTAACTTTCTATAAAACAAGTGTTTAACTTTTTGCTTTTTTATTTCACAAAGTCCACGAAGTTTTATGCACTAAGTTCGCAAAGTATTTTTCTTCCTCAAAGACGCTTCGCTTAATTAAGGCTTGATAAAATTTTTGATTTAGTGAACTTTGTTTATTCTTTGTGTGTTTTGTGAAATCATCAAAACCTAAATTTGCGATTTTCTTTTTTCTCCGAAAGTTTCTTTTTATTGTCAAGACGTTTTGCGACTTGGGCTTTTGAAGGCTTGGTTTTCACACGTTTTTTTGGAATGATGAGTGCGATGTTGACCAGTTCCAAAATTTTTTCGGTTACGATTTTTTTATTTTGAAGTTGGGTTCGTGATTCGGAGGATGTCAACTGTAAAATTCCTTCACTATTGATGCGGTTTTTGAGTTTTTGTGAAATTCTTTCCTTTTCCTCTTCATCGAAAAAACTACTTTCAGCAACATTCCACATTACGGTGACAGCAGTTTCCACTTTGTTCACGTTTTGTCCTCCTGCGCCGCTGCTGCGTGAGGTTTTAAAGGTGAGTTCTGTAGAAAAGTTTATCATTTTTGCAGGGTTAATTCCCCTCCTGTGGAGGGGTGGCAAAATTTTATAAAAAAATTTTGACGGGGTGGTCTTAATAGTTCAATTTTTTTCTCAATTTTATTCTATCAATTTTTCCATTCGGAGTTCTTGGAAGTTTTTCTACAAAAATAATTTCTTTTGGTTTGTGGAAAGACTTTGAATAAATGATAAGTGATAATTGATGAATGATTTTTGGTGTGGAAATCCCTTCAATAACTAAAATCAACTTTTGTCCTAAAGTTTCATCAGGAATTCCAAAGAAAGCTACTTCGTTTTCAATTTCTCTTTTTACCAAAGCTTCTAATTCTTCCGGAAAAATTTTTGCACCTCCTGAATTGATGACGTTATCGATTCGTCCTAAAAACCTAAACTGTTTTTCGCCAACTACTTCAACTAAATCATTCGTTGTAAGAATTTCGGAATTAAGTTTTGATGCGAAAATTTTCAAACATCCTCTTTCGTCTAAAGAAATTTGCACCTCATCTAAAACAGTAAAAAATTTTTCAGAATTGGGATAAATTTCTTTCAATGCAATGTGCGAAAGCGATTCGGACATTCCATAAGTTTCGAATATTTTTGTTGGGGAGTTGGAGCGTTTCAGCGTTTGAGCGATTTTAACTTTTAAATTTTCAGAAACAGCAGCTCCACCAATGATTAAATTTTTGATTAAATGAATTTTATCAATTGAATTTTCTACTTGCAACGGCGTCATTGCGCAGAAATCAACTTCTCTTTCTAAATCTTCAAGAGGGGTTGTTGATGGTTCTGCAAAAATTAATTTCAAATTTCTTTCAATCGCACGAACGACCATCATTTTCCCGGAAATGTATTCTACAGGAAGACAAATTAATGCTGAATCGTTCTCCTTTAAATCCAAAAAATCGCAAGTCATTTTCGCGGAATTCAACATTTTTTGTTTTTCCACATCAAAAACTTTCGGAGTTCCGGTGGAACCTGAAGTCTGGACACTTAGTATTGAAGAATTTGAAAACCAATCTCTTATAAGCTCAAGCAATTTTTCCTCAAATTGATTTTGAGGTTTTAATTGATGAATATTGAGATTTTTAAAGTCAATCAACATTTTTGGAAATCAAAATTTTGTCTAAAATTAGAATTTTTTGTCTGAAAATTCTTGTTATTATAGAAAATATTTATAAATTTGCACCACTTTAAACGGACAGACCGATGGTGTAGCGGTAACACTACTGATTTTGGTTCAGTCATCTGGGGTTCGAATCCCTGTCGGTCTACAATAAAAGCCTTTCAAATTCTGAAAGGCTTTTTTATTTTTACATTCTGTTTACTGTTCCTATCCCCAGCAAAGCAAGTGCTTTTTTGATGGTTTTTCCTGTTAAATCTGATAATTCTAAACGGAACTGTTTATCATTTTCATCTTCTAAAATAAGGATAGGATTGTTTTGATAGAAGGAATTGTAGGTTTTCACCAAATCGTAAACGTAATTGGCAACCTGAGCCGGACTTAATGTTTCTGCCGCTTTAGAAACCACTTCCTTAAAATTGGACAGCTCCATAATCAACTCTTTTTCAGATTCATTGATGGAAACATTTTTGGATATTGCTTTGTTTTCAAAATTGGCTTTTGCAAGCAATGACTGGATTCGAGCATACGTGTATTGAATAAACGGTCCTGTATTTCCGTTGAAATCGATACTTTCCTTTGGATTGAAGAGCATTTTTTTTTTTGGATCTACCTTTAGCATGAAATATTTTAAGGCTCCAATTCCAACAGTTTCGTAGGAAGATTCTTTATCTTCATCGGAAAGATTTTCCAGTTTTCCGAGTTCCTGAGCTTTCTCTTTGGCGGTTTCATACATTTCCTGCATCAAATCATCGGCGTCAACAACGGTTCCTTCGCGGGATTTCATTTTTCCGTCGGGAAGTTCCACCATTCCATAAGAAAGGTGATACAGCTGATTTGCCCAATCGTATCCTAATTTTTTCAAAATTTTGAATAACACTTGGAAATGGTAATCCTGCTCGTTTCCTACGGTATAAATTAGTTTTTGGATATCATTATCTTTGAAGCGTTCTACTGCGGTTCCCAAATCCTGCGTCATATAAACCGAAGTTCCGTCGGAGCGCAATAACAATTTTTCATCCAAACCTTCATCGGTAAGATCTACCCAAATAGAACCGTCATCTTTTCTGTAAAAAACGCCTTTGTGAAGACCTTCCTGTATCAAATCTTTTCCTAGAAGATAGGTTTTGCTTTCGTATTGAATTTGGTCGAAATCTACACCCAGTCGTTGATAAGTCTGCGAAAATCCTTCGTAAACCCAAGAATTCATTTCGCTCCAAAGGTTGCGGACTTTTTCGTCGCCTTTTTCCCAGTTTAAGAGCATTTCTTGAGCTTCAATTATTGAAGGTGCCTGTTTTTTTGCTTCAGCTTCATCTTTACCTTCAATTTTTAGTTTTTCAATTTCTTCTTTATACTTTTTATCAAATTCTACATAATAATTTCCTACAAATTTATCCCCCTTAATTCCGGTGGATTCTGGTGTTTCGCTCTTTCCAAACTTTTCCCAAGCCAACATGGATTTGCAGATGTGAATTCCACGGTCATTAATAATCTGTGTTTTAATAACGTTGTAACCGTCTTCTTCTAAAATTTGTGCCACAGAATATCCCAAAAGATTATTTCGAATATGGCCCAAATGAAGCGGTTTATTGGTATTTGGCGAAGAATATTCCACCATTACCGTTTGGTTTTTGCCCTCTTTTTTAGAGAAATTTTCTTGGATGGAAATAAAGTTTTCTAAAAAAAAAGTATTTTCAATTTTTAGATTTAAAAAACCTTTCACCACGTTATAACTTTGGACGAAATCGGTTTCCGCGGTGAGCGCTCCTCCGAGTTCATTAGCAATTAAATCCGGACTTTTTTTCAACAGCCTTACCAACGGGAAAGTAACTACCGTAAAATCCCCCTCAAATTCAGATTTATTTTGCTGAACTTCCAATTTTACCTCGCCAATTTGATACACTGAATTGATGATTTCTGAAATTTTGTTTGCTATGATATCTTTAATATTCATGGTGAAATTTTGAGCTACAAATATACGGAAATAAAAAAACCGCTCCGAGGAGCGGTTTGAGATATATTACCAAAACATTCTAGTTAATATCCCAAAATACTTTTGTTGTCAATTTATCACCTCCAATAGCAGTAGCGGCAGCATTGTAATTATTTACATTCAGTGTTTGCTCTCTTATTGGGTACTTTAATCTCACTGGAACTTTACCTTCCGCTTCAGCGTTTGCACTGGATGGAGGTGTAAGTACTGGGAAATCTAATCTTCTCCAGAAAGTCCAAGATTCAAAACCTCTGTTATACATTGCCAAATAAGCTTGGTTACCTATTTTTTCTTGCCAAGTTGCTCCAGGCGCAGTAGCGTAAATTACATTCGGGTTTGATAAATACAATCCAATATCGTAAGAGGAAACACCCCAATCTTGTAAAGATGCAGTAATAGCATTTGTATAATGTGAATCTATAGTTCCTGCGATTGTAAACCCTCTCGCTTTAGCTTCTGCCAATAAGAATTCAACTTCTGCATAATCTAAAAGTGTTCCCGGAAAATCTGGTTCTTTTATACGGGGAGCAATATGTGCACGACTTGAGTAGCTATTTCCAACACCGGAAGTACCTCCTGTTTGAGGTCCATCTGGATCCACATATTTCGGCAATCTTGGATCGCCTAAAGCAACAAGCTTATTGATAATTGTTTTGGAGACTACAAAATCATTTCTACCAGAATTAACCAAATCAACAAATAATGGGTTTGTATTTGGCAATGTTGGCATATACTTTAGCTTCGCATTTTCAGAATTAGAAGATATTACATTTAATGCTGCGCTCTCTATGGCTTGCTTGGCAGTCATATTATCCTTATTGGAAGCAGCTAGATTAACTCCTAATTTCAATTTAATGCTGTTTGCAAATTTTTTCCATAAGCTAAGATCATCACTATAGAGAATATCTGCACCACCAAAAGCACTATGACTGGTATCGATATTTGCCAAATCAGCATCCAATTTTGCGATTAAGCTTTTATAAATTCCAAGAGCATCATCATATTTAGGTAAGAAATTCTGGTCAAACTTTAAAGCTTCAGAATAGGGAACATTTCCATAAGTATCTACCATTACTTGGAATGCATAAACCATCAAGATATCGATTACTGCAAGCTTATTTTTTCTTTCAATCACTTTTGTAGCATAATCTGGATCTGCAGGATTCAAAACTTCCCCTACCACATATAGGCGGGCTTTTTCTAAATCAGCAAGAGTACCTGCATAAATCGCATTGGAATGATTATCTGAAATTTTTCTTGATACAAAATCATAAGCAGACTCATCAAAATATGTAGTTTGAGCCCACTGCTGAACAATAAGTCTGAAAACATTTCTGTTTACGCTTGTGTTCACCATTTGATCTGTTAAGCTTCTTTGCGCTGTAGTAAATAAAGCACTTGCCGGTACAACATCCGGGTGCTTTGTGTCAGTATTCATTCCTTCTAAATCTCTGTCGCATGACGTTGATAATATGGAAAGACCTACTAAACCTATTATTAAAAATACTTTTTTCATGTTCTATTAAAATTTGAATGTAAAGTTAACACCTATATCTCTCGTTGTCGGAAGTGATCCAACGGAATAACCTCTTGCAAGGTTTCCTGATGACAATCCACTTTCAGGATCTGCATAAGGCAAATTTTTGTGGATAATCCAAAGGTTAGTCCCAATTATGCTAAACTTCATATCGTCGATAAATGTACCGGCGTATAATCTTTTAGGAATCGCGATCGTTAAAGCTGCTTCCCTTAATTTTATAAAAGATGCATCATAAATAAATGCTGCGTTTGGAGCTCTCCTGTAACCATAGTTATTACCATATTGATCCGGAGCGGCTGTATAGGTAGCATTTGGATTGCCATTGGGATTTACACCTGGCAAAATAATACCTCCCTCTCTGATTGGCTGTCCCAAACCGTTATTACCAACAGTTTCAGGATACAAACCTGTAGCAAGACCATAAGCCATATCTAACGAGAAGATATCACCTCCTTTTTGGGCATCAATCAAGAAACTTAGAGATACATTTTTGTAGGTAATTCTATTTCTTATACCTCCAATCCAATCTGGGTTGATATTACCGATAAGGTTATTTGATGTTGAAGTCATTAAATATCTTCCTGAAGTTGCATTTACAACTTTTTGGCCATTTAAATAAACAAAATCAGTTCCCTGTATAGTTCCATAAGGTTGCCCAACGGTTGCATTGATGGTAACTCCTTGCTGAAAAGCGCCAAGCTGAATGTTTTCTGTTCCAGAAGGCAATGAAAGAACTTTATTATTATTCTTTGACCAATTCAGATTAATATCCCAAGCAAAATTAGGACTCTTCAATGGAGTAATATTAAGCTGTACTTCCACCCCTTTGTTCTGAATTTCTCCACCATTGATATAGGCGCTTGTGGCACCAGAAAAACCAGAAACTGCATTTGCAATAATTTGGTTGAATGATCGAGTATCATAATACGCTACATCAATTCCTACTCTCTTATTAAAGAAGCTTGCTTCAATACCTGCCTCCATAGATTTTGTTCTTTCGGGCTGTAGATTAGGATAATTTAAGGTATTTGGAAGGGTATATGATGGAAAACCATGAAAATTAAAATTACGATTGTATGTAGTAATTAATCTTTGCGGCGGAGCATCATTTCCTACTTCAGCGTAGTTGGCTCTCAATTTTCCAAAGCTTAACCAATCTTGACCAATCAAGTTTGAAAACACTATCGCTCCAGAAACAGCAGGATACCAATACGAATTATTGCTCGATGGCAATGTGGAAGAAGCATCTCTTCTAATAGATCCATCCAAAAAATAAGTATCTTTATATCCTAATGAAGCCTGTGCGAAGTATCCATTAACTCCGGATTGCACGGTACTTTCAGCCGGAAACGGTAATTCGTATCGTGAATTGCCTAATGCGTACAAACCTGGCTGAACCAAACCACCCAAGGTTGAGGCTAATACCTGGTCTCTAGTTACTCTTCTAATATTTGTACCTAAAACACCTGTCAAACTAATATCCTCACTTAACTTCTTGTTGAAGTTTGCCATCACATCATAATTAATTTCTTTAAACTGATCGGTAAATCTTTGATAACCAGAAGACTCATCCACTGGAGACAAACCAAAGGATTCTGCAATAGATCCTACAGCCTTTCTTTCTTCCTGCAATGCGTTATAGGTATCAATGGATACTCTACCCAAAATATTCATCCAATCGGTAACTTTATATTGGAGTGAGGCATAACCCATCCAGCGATTACGGTTGTCTGTTTGATAGTTTTGGTATCTCTCAAAATATGGATTATTCCAATAAATTGGTTTTAATCCATCAGCAGACGAAGGGTCCGACCAATTCCATGTAACATTTTGACCATTGGAGTTTTCATAAACACTTCGCAATTCTTGTACATCAACGTTTAGTGGCCACCATTGTCTGAACATGGTCATTATATTCCCAGAATAACCCGTGTTATTTCTCCCTTTAGTGTCTTGTAGTGTTACACTTGCGTATATGTTCGCTGTTAATCTATCTGAAAGCTCTTGGGAAAACCTACCGCTTAACTGGTTCTTCCTTAACTCGCTGTTTGGAAGAATACCCGTTTGCAATAAATTGGAATAACTAACAAGGATATTAGATTTTTCCCAACCATTTTCAATTGTAACTGAGTTAGCGAAGGAATGTGAATTTTTGAAAAATGTCCCAGGACCATTTTTAGCCGCAGTCCATGGTGTAGCTTTACCAAAATTAGAAGAGTAAGGTGTAAAAGCATTCCATTGATAAACCATCAAGTTTGGACTAAAAGCAGCACCATAAGATGCGTCTTCACTGGTTGGCTGCACCAAATCATCAATTCCATCACCGTTTACGTCGAAATAAAGAAAATACCCGCTTGGATCATCATAATACGGACCATAACCGGCTCCATATTCATTTTGATATTTTGCGAATGTACTTTTATCAACACTTCCGTTGGTGTATTCTGTAGAAAAAGTAATACCAATTTTATCATTTCTTCTTTTCCCTTTTTTCGTGGTGATAATTACGGCACCATTTGCAGCCCGAGAACCATACAATGCTGTTGCTGCAGCACCTTTTAAAATGTTGATAGACTCAATATCTTCCTGATTGATATCTGAAGCAGCATTTCCATAGTCAAAACCAGCGCCCCCTTGTTGTTGGTAAGTAGAATTGGTGTTGGCATTATCAATTGGAACACCATCAATTACCCAAAGTGCTTGATTGTTACCCGTTACTGATTTTGTACCACGAATAACAACGTTTGTGGAGCCTCCCAAATTTGTGTTCCTTCTAATCTCAACACCAGCAGCTTTTCCAGATAACAAATTGGTAACGTTTCCTGTTGCTGCACCACCGTTGAGATCATCACCTTTAATCTCTTGTGTAGCATAACCAAGAGATTTTTTCTCTCTCTTAATCCCGAGTGCCGTTACAACAACACCCTCGATTTCTTGTGTTTTGATGGAGTCTTTCTGCGCACTTACTAATGTAAAAGACGCTGTAAGAACTACTGACAAAACACTTGCTGTTAGTTTCTTCATATCAAATTAAATTTTTCAATTGAACAAATTTGTAAAAAAAAGTTAACACTACCAAGACATTTGTTAATTATATCTTAATATTTTTGTAATGTTGAACATAGTTAGATACATTTTAACACATTTTTTGCTGTTATGGAAAAACTAAAATTTTGGTCTGAAAATTATATCGAAGCAGGTTGCGACGAGGTAGGACGCGGTTGTCTTTGCGGGCCTGTTGTAGCTGCAGCCGCAGTTTTACCAAGAAATTTCGAAGCCAAACTTATCACAGACTCAAAATTACTTAAACCGAAAATAAGGCTTGAATTGGATGATTACATCAAAGAAAACGCTTTAGATTACGCCATTACAGAACTTTCACCTGAGTTTATAGATCAACATAACATCCTCAACGCAAGTATTCACGCGATGCATTTATCTTTGGACAAACTAAAAGTCCGTCCAGAGCTTATTTTGGTAGATGGAAACCGTTTTCATCCTTACAATTTTATTCCTCATCAGTGTATTGTAAAAGGGGATTCTAAAATTTTGTCCATTGCCGCCGCGTCAATTTTAGCAAAAAACTATCGCGACAAATTAATGATTGAACTACACAATGAGTTCCCGCAATACGGCTGGAATAAAAACATGGGTTACGCTACGAAAGACCACCGTGAGGCTTTGATGAAATACGGACCAACCGTTCATCACAGGAAATCCTTTAAGTTAATTTATGATAAATGATGAATGATAAATGAATAAAAAAAGCGAGAAATGATCTTTCCCGCTTTTTTCTTCTATTTCTTTTTGTTTTGCTGCTGTTGTTTTTGTTGCAGTTTTTGTTGTTCCTGCGCCTGTTCCATCATTTCGCGCATGCGTTTTTGGAATTTACCTTCCTTCTTTGGAGGTGCGGCTTTGTTTGCCTGAATTTGTGCATGAATTTTCTTTTCGTCCAAAATCCAGTATTTTATCACCAATATAATAAGGATGTTAATGGCGTTTGATACGAAATAATACCAAGAAAGTCCGGAAGCCGAAGTATTCAAGAAAAATAGGAAAGTAATTGGGAAAATATACATAATCACCTTCATATTAGGCATTCCTTCCATTTGTGGCTGTTGCATTTGGCCGGAAGTCATGATGGTGTAAATTAAGATTACAGCAGTACAAGCCAATGCGAAAATACTTAAATGGTCTCCCAAAAATGGCACTTTGAAAGGAAGTTTTATCAAATCATCATAAGCCGTTAAATCTTTGGCAAACCAAAAACTTTTTCCTCTTAAATCAATAAAATTCGGGAAGAATCGGAATAATGCGTAGAAAATAGGAATCTGTATCAACGCCGGAAGACAACCTGCCATTTGATTAACACCTGCTTTTCGGTAAACCGCCATCGTTTCCTGCTGCTTTTTCATAGGATCTGCATCCTTGAATTTTGCGTTCACCTCATCAATCTCAGGGCGAATTACCCTCATCATCGCACTCAATTTATGTTGTTTGAACATAATTGGCGATAAAATAAGCTTTACGATAATGGTCATTAAGAAAATTACCCAACCTGCTGTAATTCCCCAAGAAGAAATGAAATTATATAGTGGAATGAATCCCCATCTGTTCATCCAACCGATGAAAGACCAACCTAAAGGTAAAATTTCATCAAAGTTTTTTCCTTCATACGATTTTAAAATCTTCAAATCCAATGGCATAAAATACCAAGTGAAATCTTGGTTCAGTTCGTTTCCACTCATCGCAACCTGACCATCATAGTTGAATTTTTTCAAAAACTCGCCTTCTTCTATCATGTCCTGATGTCCTTTGCTTTGCGTAAAACCGCTTTTGGATTCAATAACTGCAGAGAAAAACTGTTGCTTTACACCAAGCCAGTTCAAAGTTTCATCGGGCTCATCCATCGTAGTTCTTCCATCATAATCATAATCTTTATAATTGTTGAATGCGTACGAAAATTCAGAGTGTGTTTGTTCCTGCGATCTTCCTTTTTCAACATTTCTTACGCTATAATCCCAAATAAAATTTGCTTTTCCATCAGAAGTTAATTGAGACAAACCTTGAGTTTTCACTTTAAAATCAACCGTATATTTTGGCAATAAAGTGTAAATAAACTGGATGACTGCACCGGTAGAATTATTGGTCATTGTTACCGTATTTCCGCTAACAGAAGGCGCAAAAACCAAGTCTTTCGTATTGATTAATTTTCCAGTTTTGTCCTTAAAAGTAAATCCGTAATTAGAATTATTTTTATTGAAAAGATACAATGGAAGATCTGCTTCATCCGTTTTATGGTCGTAAGCTTTATACTTTAATAGCTCTACTTTAGAAATTTGCCCACCAATACTCGAAAATTCAAGATTCAAGTCTTCGTTTTTCAAATTCACGGTTTGTATGGAACCGGGAGTTACATTGGTGTTGATGTTGGTAGCAATGGCAGGTTTTGCAGCATTATTTACCTGTGTGGTTTTAGGGTTTTTAGCTTCCAATTCTGCTGCTCTTTTCTGATCTTTGTTCTGGAAAAAGAACATCGCACCCATCATCAATAAAGAAAAAACCATAAAAAGTATGAGCTGATTTTTGTCTAATCCGTTGTTCTGTTGCATTATGTTGATTTGAAATTTGAAGTTTGAAATTTGAGATTTTTCTGAAATTCCCAAATCTTATACCTTATTATTTTGGTGGACAAAAATACTGATTTTTTTAGAAAGCCCTTACTTTTTGTCAGTAAGAGTCTTTTTAAATTTTTTATTTTCAAAATACGGTATCGGAAATTTTCTCTTCCCCAACCCTAAAGGGCGGAAAATTTCCTTCAAAATGAACCTTAATTTGCTCCTTTTAGTGTTGGGGGAAACAAATTAAGGTTCATTTTGAAAAATTTAAACAAACTCTAAATAAAAATGTCCGCTAAAAAACGGACATTCTGTAGATTATTTTTTCGACGCAGCCTTTATCAGTGCTATAAAAAGCGGATGTGGTGTTGCAACAGTACTTTTGTATTCGGGATGATACTGTACTCCTATATAAAAAGGATGATCTTTCAGCTCCAAAGTTTCTACCAATTTCGTATCGGGATTAAAACCTGTAGGAACCAAACCATTTTTTTCGAAATCGTGCTGGTAATCGCTGTTGAACTCGTATCTGTGGCGATGTCTTTCGGAGATATTTCTGCCGCCATAAATTTCAGAAAGTTTTGAACCGGTCTTCAAAGAGCATTTCCAAGCTCCCAATCTCATCGTTCCACCTTTGTCCACCACATTTTTTTGGTCTGCCATTAATGAAATCACCGGATCCGGCGTGGAAGTATCAAATTCCATCGAATTCGCCTTGTTCAAACCAAGAATATTTCTCGCAAACTCAATGGTCATAATCTGCATTCCGAGGCAAATTCCCAAAAGTGGAATTTTGTTCTCTCTTGCAAATTTTGCGGAAATTATTTTTCCCTCAATTCCACGGTCTCCAAAACCGGGAGCAATTAACATTCCATCGATTCCCGCAAAGGTTTCTTCCACATTTTCTTTGGTAATTTCGCCACTGTAAACCCAGCGAACATTCACCTCGGTTTCCAACTCTGCTCCGGCGTGAATAAAGGCTTCCGCGATAGATTTATAGGAATCCTGAAGCGAGACATACTTTCCTACCAAAGCAATTTGTACGGATTTTTTAGGATTTTTATATTTTTTTAGGAAATTTTTCCACTCTTTTAAATCCGGATCTTTTTTTACAGGTAAATCCAACTCTTTTAAAACAACTTGATCAAAATTTTGTTTCTGAAGCTCGATTGGAACTTGGTAAATAGTTTCCGCATCCATACATTCAATTACATTTTCGCTCGCAACATTGCAGAATTGTGCCAATTTTGCGCGCTGTTCCTTCGGAATTTTATGTTCGGTTCTGCACACCAAAACATCCGCCTGAATTCCGCTTTCCATCAATTGTCGCACAGAATGTTGGGAAGGTTTCGTCTTTAATTCACCACTTGCAGAAAGGTATGGAAGCAAAGTTAAATGAATCACCATCGAATTATTTTCGCCCAATTCCCATTTCAGTTGTCGAACCGATTCAATATAAGGAAGCGACTCAATATCACCGACAGTTCCGCCAATTTCGGTGATGATGATATCGAAATTTTGTTTGGATAAAATTTTTATTCTACGCTTAATCTCGTTGGTAATGTGAGGAATAACCTGAACTGTTTTTCCCAAAAAATCACCTTTTCTTTCTTTCTCGATAACGGTTTGGTAGATTTTTCCGGTCGTTACATTATTATTCTGAGAAGTTGGAGCGTCCAAAAATCTTTCATAATGTCCCAAATCGAGGTCTGTTTCTGCGCCGTCTTCTGTCACGTAACATTCGCCGTGTTCATAAGGATTCAGAGTTCCAGGATCGATATTGATATAAGGATCCAATTTTTGAATAGTTACGTTGAAGCCGCGTGATTTTAGCAAAAGTCCCAATGAAGCCGAGACAATTCCTTTACCAAGTGAAGAAGTAACACCTCCCGTTACGAAGATGAACTTGGTGTTCTTTTTACTCATTAGATTTAGGTTTTGGCAAAGTTAAAGGATTTTGGAATAGGAGACAAATGAAAATTTTATCCGTTACTTTTAAATATCAAAATTTAGAAATTTGAGATATATTTGTTGTTAAATGCTTTAAAAAAAACATTAACACTATCTAATGTATCCTGAAAAAATAACTTTTAAAATTGAAGAAAATCCAAGACAAGATGTTTTTTTCTCACAAACATTTTTAGCGAATTTGTTTTTAATGGCAGCTTTAATTGTTCCATTTATTATAAATATTTTCAATATAGGTTTTACAGGAGAACCAATTTTATATTTTGCATTAGGAATTTTCACAGTTCAAATATTGATTTCCAAATTACTAAAATTTAACTCTAGAAAAATTGAATTTATTGAGTTCGAAGACGGTTTTATTACCTTAAATTATAAACAGAGAAATCAAATTAAATCTTCAACTTTAAACATAAATTCTACACAAATCCAACTGATTGAATTGAAAGATCACCGATCATTTTTTAAAGGTTTAAAAATCAATTTGACAAACGAAAATGAAAAATACAAACTTTCAGATTCTGAATGGAATTACGTACCGATGGAAAAAATTTATTTAGAGTTTAAGTCTCGAAAAAATGAAAAAATTCCCAAAAATGAATCTAGAGCATTTGAGCAGTTACAAATCATGAACGGCACAAACAAGAAAGTTAGTTAATTCACACAAATCTTTGTAATTTGCATCATTTATCACTCATCAATTATCACCTATAACCTGTGGCAAAACTAAAAACAGCATACTACTGCCAAAACTGCGGCTCCCAATTTCCACAATGGCATGGACAATGTAAAAACTGCGGTTCGTGGAATACTTTGGTGGAAGAAATTGTAGAAAAATCTGCACCCAAAAATTCTTTAGAAAAAAAGAAAAACCACATCATTAATATCATCGAAGTTGAAACCAACGAAGAAGCCCGTATCAAAACCATTTCCGAAGAACTCAACCGCGTTTTAGGCGGCGGAATCGTGCTTGGTTCCGTTATTTTAATTGGTGGCGAACCCGGAATAGGAAAATCAACACTTTTGCTGCAATTGGCACTGAAAATGAAGAAGAAAATTCTTTACGTTTCGGGCGAAGAAAGCGCTTCACAGATAAAAATGCGCGCAGATCGATTGACGGATTTACAAAATCCCAACTGTTTTCTTTTTACGGAAGTTTCCGTAGAAAAAATCATCCACGAAGCCAAAAAATTGCAGCCCGATTTGATGATTGTGGATTCTATACAAACACTTCATTCCCAATTGCTTGAAAGTTCTCCCGGAACTGTTTCCCAAATCCGAGAATGTTCCAACGAACTGATAAAATTTGCAAAGGAAAACAACACTCCGATTATTTTAGTTGGTCACATCACAAAAGACGGACAAATTGCCGGTCCGAAAGTTTTGGAACACATGGTAGATGTAGTTTTAAATTTTGACGGCGACAGAAATCACCTTTTTCGATTGTTAAGAGCGAATAAAAACCGTTTTGGATCCACTTCCGAGATCGGAATTTATGAAATGGTTTCTCAAGGTTTAAAAGAAATTAAAAACCCCTCTGAAATTCTCATCACCAAAAAATTTGAAGAACTTTCTGGAAATTCTATTGCCGTAACTTTGGAAGGAAACCGACCGATGCTTTTGGAAATTCAGGCATTGGTGAGTTCCGCAGTTTATGGTACACCACAAAGAAGCTGCACCGGATTCGACAGCAAAAGGTTGAACATGCTGCTCGCAGTTTTAGAAAAACGCGCCGGTTTTCAGCTCGGCGCAAAAGATGTTTTTTTAAACATTACGGGCGGAATAAAAACCGACGATCCCGCTTTAGATTTGGCGGTTGTGGCTTCTATTCTTTCCTCAAACGATGATATTGCCATTTCCGAAAAATTTTGTTTCGCCGGAGAAATTGGTTTGAGCGGCGAAATTCGTCCCGTTCCACAAATAGAACAAAGGATTTCGGAAGCTGAAAAGTTGGGATACGATAAAATATTTGTTTCTAATTTGAATAAGATTCCGAAAAAAAAATATGGAATCTCCATCGTGGAAGTGAGTAAAATTGAGGATTTTCATGAAAAATTATTTTAAATTTAACAACATTTTTTTTATAGCTTTGAAGAAAATCTTTTGCCATGAAAAAAAACTATTTTCTTATTCTTTTGTTTTTTTCAACATTCATTTTTTCTCAACAAAAGATTTTCCAAACCAAATTAGATGAAGGCAACCTAACCATAGATGATAAAATTACTGCCGAGTTAGCTTCCAACTATGTTTTAACTCAATATTATAAGCAGCCTCCTTTCGATTTAACAGTTGATCTTGAAATAATTTTGCCTACAGGAAGGATTATTCAAGCTAAAAAAACCAAAAAATATTCTTATACAAACAACACGGTATCGTATGTTTATTCGGTAGAACAGGAACCAAACTCGGATTTAGTCCTTTCTAAATCTGAAAATATTGTAACAGGAATTTACGTTGGTGAAAACGGAGAAAAAGTAGTTTTTCACCAAACCCGACCGAACATATTTGCAGTTTCGGAGGTTAACCAACCAAAACTTGATTTGCAAGAAAAAAAAGACGATTATATTGTAGTTCCTAATCTGGGAAATAAAAATAATTTGGTAAATCCAGATATTTGCAATGCTAATACTCCACCTTGTCCTGCAACAGTAATAGATGTAATGGTTCTTTATACCACTGCCGCAAAAAATATTTGGGGCGGATCTGCACAAAGTAATGCTAACGCTGCAACTGCGATTACGAATTTTAATATATCATTAAACAATTCAGGTGTTAGCAACACTACCATGAATTTGGTTTATTCTGGTGAAGTTCTATATACAGAATCGGGGAATATCAATACAGATTTAGACAGACTCGCTACTTCCGGAGACGGCTACTTGGACGTCGCTCAAACACTTCGCACAACATACGGTGCAGATTTAGTTTCTTTAATTACCACCACTCCCGACAATATTTGCGGATTAGCACACCTAAATACTACCTACAGTAACTCATTAGCTTACAGCATAAGTCTCTATGACTGTGCTATCGCCAATTTTACTTTGGCTCATGAGTTGGGTCACAGTATGGGACTGAACCATGATTGGTATGTAAATCCTTCTACTACACCTTGCGCAAATCATCATGGTTATGTAAATCAAGTAGCCATAAGTATGGGAACTGCAGCACCATCCAACAAAAGATGGAGAACAATATTAGCATATTCGGACCAATGCGGAAGCGTAAATATTGATTGTACAAGAATCAACAGATGGGCAAATCCCGAGAAAAACTACAATGGTGATCCTACAGGAAAACCTATGACGGATGCGCAACCTTCCAACGAAGCTTTTGCGTTCTCAAGATTTGCATGTATAGTCTCAAACTATATGCCTACAGCAGCTATGGCAACAGATGAGGTGAATGGAAATGTTTCAGAATTTATAGTATATCCTAATCCTGCAATAGAAATGGTAAACATTACCATTAAAAATAACAAAGAATATATTTTTAAAATTTACAATACCGCAGGACAAATTATTCTTATTACAAAACAAAAAAAATTCTCTGTTGCACACTGGACTAAAGGAAGTTACATAATAGCCGTTTACGACAATGAAAACAATATGGTAGCTACAAAAAAATTCATTGCGAAATAATTTTTTCAAGAAACCAATCTTTTCAAGAATTTCTCCGTAACTTAGAGTGTGAATTTCCTTGCCCACAGTTTCCTATCCTTTACCGACGAGCAAATCGTTGGGAATCTTATTGGCGATTTTGTAAAAAATAAAGAAAAGAAAAAACTTCCCGAAGAAATTCAGCAGGGCGTGATGCTGCATCGCGCTATTGATGCGTTTACAGATGTTCACCCGATGGTTCACGAAGCAAAAACGGTTTTTCAACCAGTCGTAAGATTGTATTCCGGAGCTTTTGTAGATGTGGTTTTCGATTATTTTTTAGCCAACGACAAATCTGTAAAGTCCGCAAAAGAATGGCGTGAATACACAGCCCACGTTTATAAGGTTCTTTACAAATTTGAAAAAGATTTGCCCGAAAATTTCCGACATATTTTGCCCAGAATGCAGCAAGACAACTGGCTCTACAACTATCGTTACGATTGGGGAATGGAGTACAGCATCCGAAATGTGTTGCACCGAGCAAGATTTTTAGAAAAAACTACCCCTGTTTACGGACTATTCATTCACCACAAACCATTTTTAAGGGCTTGTTATGATGAATTTTTTCCTGATTTGAGGGAATTTTGTGTGAAGATGAATGAAACGTTTTAGTCTGGTTGCTGGTTTCTTGTTTCTTGTTCCTTGTTTCTTGTTGCAAGGTTTAAAATCTCACTTCACAGTTCCATAATCTTAAAACGGTTTTTTTAGAGATTTTTCCCCTTTGGGGAAGGGGCTTAAAAACTTTGATACAAATATCTGTCCGGAAATAAAAGTTTGCTGCTTTTGCGCTTTCCATGAACGATGATGTGGATGATATTCGACTGGTCATCAAAAAAATTATACAGCATACTCACCGCAACTTCCACTTTTTTTGGTGATTTTACGGGTTCTGATTCCAAAAAAATATTTACCGCTTCACTGTCTTCCTCGTAACCCAAATAATTGATTTTAACAAATTGATTGTCAGATTTTAGTCTCAAATACTCACCGCAATATTTTTTCAGAAGTTCATTCATTTCTTTTTTGAATTTCTCATCTTGAAAATGTACGACTGTTCCATATTTTTTATTCACAGCATTTTCCAAATCATCCAAGAAAAAACGACCGGCAATTTCATAGGTTTTTGATTTTGAATTGTAATTAAATTCAACAGAACCAACGTGATATGGGTGCTTTTCCGCTGTAAATGAACAGAGATAAAAAAGAATAAAAAAAAGATTAATAAAGGCTTTCATTGCTTGAGTAATTCTAAAATCTTTTGAGGATCTTCTCTCATATCGAAAAAGAGCAAAACTTTAATGAGTTCTTTGTTTTCTTTTCTGAAAAACATTCTTACATGATTTTTCCCTATTAATGCGCTTCTTGTTTTGAAACGAGATTTTTGATACATCAAATATCTTCCCTCTTTTAGATTTTGTTCAACTACTTCTGCGTCGTTTACGAAAATTTCCATCTCTCGCTCTGTCCACGTAATCGCTAAAAATTCCAAAATCCTTTCATAAGACGATTCTGCTACTTTTGTGAATACAACTCGCATACTTTTTTTCGTGCGTTTAAGAAAAATTCTTCAGATGAAATACAATCTTCTTCTTTCACAGAATCTGCGTATTTTTCTAAAGCTTCATAAATTTCGTCAGGCAAATCCTGGGAGTTATCTCCTTCCCAAAACCTAACATCTTTCATTTCTTCAAGAAACCGCTTAATTGCAGAAAGTTGAGCTTTATTTTTTGTTTCAATTATTAATGTCATCACCGCAAATTTTAACAAAGTTAATATTATTTTCGTATTATCGTCTTTCAAAATTTCAGCCAAAAATGCAGGATTTTTTATTTTATTTAAAATTGGGTTGGGAACACATCATTTCTTTTGATGCGCTCGATCACCAGTTGTTTGTTCTGGCTTTGGTGGCAGTGTATTCTTACAAGGATTGGAAAAAAATTCTTGTTTTGGTGACTGCTTTTACAATAGGTCACTCCATCACTTTGGCTTTGAGCGTTCTGGATATTTTTAGAATCAATTCAAATTGGGTGGAGTTTCTTATTCCGTTGACGATTGTCCTCACTTCTGCCGACAATATTTTGATGAAAAATCACGAAAAAAGCCTGATGAAAATGAATTACTATTTGGCTTTAATTTTCGGACTTATTCACGGAATGGGTTTTGCCAACACAGCAAGAATGATGATGGCTTCCGAACAGAAAATTGCGATTCCTTTATTGGGTTTCAATGTTGGTTTGGAGCTAGGACAAATTGTTGTAATTCTGCTTGTTATGGTAGTTTTTTATCTGCTCACAAAGATTTTAAAATTACCAAAAAACTACTGGATTATCGGCGTTTCTACAATTGCACTTCTTTGGTCTTTGGTGATTTGTTTTGAGAGATTTCCAATTTAATCTTCTTTTAAGTTTTCATTTAACAAGAAAATTTTGATTTTTTTGGCTAAATTTGAAACTTTATCTAATATTTTTATACTCATCAGTTTTTAGAAACTAATAAAATAGCCACTTTTACTATGAAATTAAAATCCTTGTCCGTTTTGGTTTTCTGTTCGGTTTTTGGTTTTGCGCAAAACATTCAGAACAATCCGCAGAGCAATCACGGTAATAAATTTGAGCAACTGGGAACTATTTTGCCGACACCCAATGTTTACAGAACGGCTTCCGGAGCTCCCGGACATCAATATTGGCAACAAAGAGCAGATTATGAAATCAATGCCTATTTGGATGAAGAAAAATTAAACTTAAAAGGTTCGGAAACGATTACCTATTATAATAATTCGCCCGATGATTTAGAATATTTGTGGCTGCAATTGGATGAAAACCAGCAATCAAGCATAAAAAACGCCAATTATCAATCATCTTCTACACTTCCTGAAAGTTCTACAACAGATCGTTTAAGAACGACTGATTTGCCTGCAAAAGACAACGGTTTCGGTGTAAATATTGAAAAAGTTATCGACGCTTCAGGAAAAGCACTTCCCTACATCATCAACAAAACGATGATGCGCATTGATTTGCCTAAAATTTTAAAATCGAAAGAAAAAATCACCTTCAAAATCGATTGGAACTACAACATTCCAGACCGAATGAAACAAGGCGGTCGCGGAGGTTACGAATTCTTCCCAGAAGATGGAAATCATCTTTTCACCATGACCCAATGGTTCCCAAGAATGTGCGTTTACAGCGATTTTAAAGGATGGCAACACAATCAGTTCACCGGAAGAGGAGAATTTGCGTTGGTTTTTGGAAATTATAAAGTAACGATGAACGTTCCTTCCGACCATATTGTTGCAGGAACTGGCGAATGCAAAAACTACGAACAGGTTTTAACTCCAGCTCAATTTTCAAGGTATAAACAAGCGGAAAATGCTTCCGAGCCTATAGAAATCGTGACTTTGGATGAAGCAAAAAAAGCAGAAAAATCAAAATCCAAACAAAGAAAAACGTGGATTTTTGAAGCAGAAAATGTCCGTGATTTTGCATGGACTTCCTCTCGAAAATACATCTGGGATGGAATGCGCGTCATCATTCCCGAAAATGGTAACAAAGTGATGGCGATGAGCCAATATCCGAAAGAAGCTTACAATCTTTACCGAAAATTTTCCACAAAAGTAGTTGCTCACACCATAAAAACTTATTCGGAATACACCATTCCGTATCCATATCCAGTTGCTCAATCTGTAGAAGCTGCGAATGGCATGGAATATCCGATGATTTGCTTCAATTTTGGAAGAACGGAAAAAGACGGAACCTATTCCGAAGGCACAAAAAACGGGATGATTGGCGTAATTGTTCACGAAGTGGGACACAATTTTTTTCCAATGATTATTAATTCCGATGAAAGACAATGGAGCTGGATGGATGAAGGTTTGAATACTTTTGTGGAATATTTAACGGAGGAACGTTGGGACAATAAATTCCCTTCTCGTCGCGGTCCGGCTCACACAATTGTAGATTACATGAAGCTTCCGAAAGACCAGTTGGAGCCAATTATGGTCAATTCTGAAAATATTATTCAGTTTGGCCCAAATGCTTATGCAAAACCTGCAACAGGACTCAATATTTTACGTGAAACCATTATGGGAAGGGAACTTTTCGATAAAGCTTTTAAAACTTATGCGAAAAGATGGGCGTTTCGTCATCCGGAACCAGCAGATTTTTTTAGAACAATGAATGATGCAAGTGCCGAAAACCTCGATTGGTTTTGGAGAGGCTGGTTTTACGGCACCGATCCTGTAGATATCGCGATTACGTCTGTAAAAGTTGCAGAACCCGATTTCGAGAGCGAACCGAAATCTAGAGATGTTTCGTATTCCGTGGATAAACCGCAAGTAAATGATTTTGAAGATATTTCGAAGATTAGAAACAGAGAGGACAAAAACATTCAGTTTTACACCGATGTTGATAAAGAAACCCGCGATTTCTATTGGAGATACGCTCGTGGAATGGAAAAAGTGGATACCGATAAAAAATACACCATCAAAGTAGATAATTTTGAAAAAGCATCTGCTGCAGACCGCGAAAGGCTGAAAAACATTCGCGCTTATCAAATCGATTTTGCAAACAAAGGCGGATTGGTAATGCCGATTATTCTTGAATTTACTTTTGAGGACGGCACAAAACTCAACGATAAAATTCCGGCGCAAATTTGGAGAAAAGACGAAAATAAAGTTTCAAAAACCTATTATTTCGATAAAAAATTGAAATCCATCCAACTCGATCCAATGCGACAAACCGCCGATATCGACATTTCCAATAATTTCTGGGGAGAATTTACCGAGCAACCATCAAAATTCAAAGTTTTCAAACAAAAGAGCGAGGAAGGAAGACGTGGCGCAGCAAGAGAAACGGTAAATCCGATGCAAGCGGCGGGAAAGAAGTGATAGAGTGGTGAAATGGTTTAGTGGTTTAGTTTTTTAATTTCATTATGGAAAAATTCAAATTGCCGAGACTTGAAAAAAAGAAACTGAAAAAACAGTTTTGGCTGTATCCTGCTGATGAAAAAGGAAACAGTTTGATGGCGCAACCGCATAAAATCAAAAAAGATTATGATGCGATGAAAGCTGGAATCGTGAAAAACTTAATGGAAAGGAAAAGCCCAGAAGAAAAAGCCAAAAGAAAGCAAGAATATGAAAAACTGAATGAAGAAATTTATTTATCCGATGAAGAATTAAGAACTTATGTTGATGATATTTTTCACAAAGATTACCGAAATTCTTCTTTCAATATTTTGATTGAAGCAAAAAATCACAAAAAAGGCAAAAAAGGATATTTTCATTTTATAAACGCTTACCAAAAACATTTGCAGGACGGTTCGTTTGGAAATATTTGCTGTATGTCGGTTGACTTGGCAAAAGATTTAATGAAATCTACAAAACCGAAAAGAAAGAAAAAGAAGCGATACAATTCATAAGTATAAAAGTCATTTCAAAAATTTTCGAAATGACTTTTTTTCTGCCAAATTTTCATTCTAAAATTCAAAATCTGCCAATTTGAACTCGGAACTTCAAACTCGGAACTCGGAACCGTAGTTGGCAAACTTTTGGAGAAAAACAACACAACTTTTAAATTAATTAAATAAAATATTATGTCAGTAAACTTTAAACCATTAGCAGACCGTGTTTTGGTAGAACCAACCGCTGCAGAAACAACGACAGCATCAGGAATCATTATTCCGGACACCGCAAAAGAAAAACCACAGGAAGGAACTGTAGTAGCTGTAGGTCCGGGTAAAAAAGACGAACCAACTACCGTAAAAGAAGGAGACAAAGTTCTTTATGGAAAATATTCAGGTTCTGAATTAAAGTTGGATGGAAAAGATTATCTAATTGTAAGAGAAGGAGATTTGTTGGGAATTTTGGGATAAATCCCCCTTTCCCCCAAAGGGGAGAAAATCTCTAATACTAAACTTTAAAGAAATAAGACAATCTTTATTGAAAATTAAAATTGAAGACAAAATATAAATATTAACATTAAAATAAACTCTTGTCCCCCTTTGGGGGAGAGGGGGAATATAAATTATGGCAAAAGAAATAAAATTCGATATCGAATCAAGAGACGCCCTGAAAAGAGGTGTTGACGCATTGGCAAATGCAGTAAAAGTAACTTTAGGTCCAAAAGGTAGAAACGTAGTCATCGAAAAATCTTTCGGTGCGCCACACGTTACCAAAGACGGTGTTTCCGTAGCAAAGGAAATCGAATTGGAAGATAAAGTAGAAAATATGGGAGCGCAAATGGTAAAAGAAGTGGCTTCCAAAACCAATGACATCGCCGGCGACGGAACGACGACTGCAACCGTTTTAGCACAGGCAATCGTTCGCGAAGGTTTGAAAAACGTAGCAGCAGGTGCAAATCCAATGGACTTGAAAAGAGGAATCGACAAAGCAGTTACGGCTGTAGTTGAAAACTTGAAATCTCAATCTCAGGTTGTTGGTGATTCTTCAGAGAAAATCAAACAAGTTGCGGCAATTTCTGCAAATAACGACGATACCATCGGTTCGTTAATCGCTGAAGCGTACGGAAAAGTTGGAAAAGAAGGCGTAATCACCGTTGAAGAAGCAAAAGGAACAGATACAACTGTAGATGTGGTAGAAGGAATGCAGTTTGACAGAGGTTACCAATCTCCATATTTCGTAACAAATCCTGAAAAAATGGTTGCGGAGTTGGAAAATCCATACATTCTTTTGGTGGAGAAAAAAATCTCTTCAATGAAGGAATTGCTTCCAGTTTTGGAACCAGTTGCACAAGCAGGAAAATCTTTATTAATTATTTCTGAAGAAGTTGAAGGTGAAGCTTTGGCAACTTTGGTGGTAAATAAATTGAGAGGTTCATTAAAAATCGCTGCAGTAAAAGCACCAGGTTTCGGCGACAGAAGAAAAGCAATGTTGGAAGACATCGCAATTTTAACAGGCGGACAAGTAATTTCTGAAGAAAGAGGTTTCACCATGGAAAACGCAACTTTAGAAATGTTGGGAACTGCTGAAAAAGTAACGATTGACAAAGACAATACAACGATTGTAAACGGTGGTGGTGATGAAGCGCAGATTAAAGGTAGAGTGAACCAAATCAAGGCTCAAATGGAAACCACAACTTCTGATTACGACAGAGAAAAACTTCAAGAGCGTCTTGCAAAATTAGCAGGAGGTGTTGCAGTTCTTTATGTTGGTGCCGCTTCTGAAGTGGAAATGAAAGAGAAAAAAGACCGAGTTGATGATGCTTTACACGCAACAAGAGCAGCAGTAGAAGAAGGAATTGTTCCTGGAGGTGGTGTTGCGTTGGTAAGAGCAATTTCATCATTAAATTTTGATGGAGCAAATATTGACGAATCTACAGGAATTAAAATCGTGAAAAGAGCGATTGAAGAACCGCTTCGTCAAATTGTGGCAAACGCAGGAGGAGAAGGTTCTGTAATCGTTGCAAAAGTTGAGGAAGGAAGCGGAGATTTCGGTTTCAACGCGAAAACTGACGAATACGTAAATATGTACGAAGCAGGAATTATCGACCCTACAAAAGTAGTTCGCGTTGCTTTGGAAAATGCGGCTTCCGTTGCAGGAATGTTGCTTACAACAGAATGCGTAATCACCGAAATTCCAAGACCAGAAGCAGCAATGCCACCTATGGGAGGAGGAATGCCGGGAATGATGTAAGAAGCTGGGAGTTGGAAGATGGAAGTCTGAAGACTTTGAATTAATATAAAAAATCCGTTCAATTTTTTTTGGACGGATTTTTGCTTATTTACCAAAAGGTTATTATATTTGTTTGAAATCTTGTTGAAATGAGCAGTTCATTACGAAAAGAAAGAAAACGGTTATTCAAGGAATTGGAATATTTTCTTCGTTATTATAATGAAGTTGCGCCACGCGGAAAACAAATAAAGAAATTTTACGATTTAGAAATCGAAAGAATAATTGAAAGATTAAAAGAAATTGGAAATATTTGAAAATTAGAAAATGAAAAAAGAACTCGAAATTTTAAAAGAAAGATTTATCAATGCAAAAACCGAATCTGAAAAGATTGAGATTGATATGGAAATGCAAAAACTAATTGATATTGATGCTGATGTATTTGCAAATTCAATGGTAGAATTGGCTAGAGAAACAGCGGACAATGCAGAAGACCTTATTTTAAAAGCGCAGTTAAACGACCTTCTTCCAGTAATCTCCATTTCTTACATCGCAAAAACCTACTTCAATAAAAGCAGACAATGGTTTTACCAAAAACTAAATGGAAATATCGTGAATGGAAAACCCGCGAAATTTACTGAAGAAGAAATAAAAACTTTGAATTTAGCATTGAAAGACATCAGTAAAAAAATTGGTTCTATAGAGGTTTCTTTGTAGTTTGTTTTCGGCTTTCAGCAAATTGCAATCAGCAAAAAAATCCGTTCATTTTTTTTTGGGCGGATTTTTAACTTTTACCCACTAAAAGCATCTATTACTAAACAACTTTTATGAAAATTCAAAAAATTCTGGTTTTTGCAGCGTTCCTATTTTTTGTTTCAATTTCTGCGCAGCAGACAAAAGCTAAATTGAATGGTAAGGAAGTTCATAACGTTTCCTTCACACTTGTTACCAAGCAAAATTTAGAGCAAACTTTAAAGAATAAAGAAGCCGCGTTCATCATTAATGCCATTCATAACGGTTTTGATACTAAATCTTTTGAAGAAAAATACGGCGTAAGAATAAAAGTGGAAAACTGCGTCGTAATGCCTACAATTTCAGAGAAAGAAAACAATCGGATTTTGGCAAATTACTTCACAGAAAAATTTGGAGAAATTTGGAAAAAAGAAATTCCTGTTCTTCCAATGAGTCTGTAAAATTATTGATAAGCGTCTTTAAACTGCTGAATCAGTTCATCAATTTTTTCAATGTGAACGAAAACGCTTTTCACTTCCTCATAACGTGGCGATTGGTAGAAAACCTCGTGGAAATCCATATTTCCGTTGCCTACTTTCACAACTTTTAGAACCTCGATATTTAGTTTTTTCAATTCAGATTTTAAGTTCTGAAATTCGTCGTTGATGTGGGTTTCCATAGATTTTCATTTTATTCCTCAAAAGTATCAATCTTTTTGAAATAGGAAGAAATATTTTTAAAAAATCCATGCATAAAATCGCCGAATTCACTATTTAAAAAATTAATGTGCAATTTCTCCGTTATTTCTTCGCAATACTTTATATTTGGGGTTTTAAGTTTTGAAAACACGTTTTGGCACCATACTTTTTATCGTTTTTTTTGCGTTTTTGGGAGCGCAAAACGATTCTATATATCTACAGGCAAAAATCTCGCAGGACAGAAGAACGGTAGATGTTATTCAGGAAATTACCTATTTCAACAATACCGAAAAGCCCATTTCCGAAATAAAACTCCTGAATTGGATTTCCGCCTACAAATCCCGAGGAACTGCACTTTACGAAAGAAAAATTGAGGACAGAAGCAAAGATTTACATTTCGCAAAACCCGAAGATTTGGGTAAACTGAATAATCTTTCTGTAAAAATAAACGGTTTGGAGAACGAAAAAACAGCAAATCTCGACCGCGAAAATATTTATTTTCAGTTTCCAGAACCTTTGCAAGCCGGAAAAAGCGCAAAAATTGAGTTAAAATATCAACTTCAGCTGCCTTTATCGCAGTTTACAGGATATGGAACTTCCGAAAAAGATATTTTGCTAAAGTATTTTTTCCTTGTTCCAGATTCTTTTCAAAACGTTGAAAATCAAGAAAAAAGCTATCTCGATACAGAGGAAACGTCCAATCACAGTACAAACTGGACCATTATTCTGGATCTTCCGGCTAATTATTATTCTAAAAGCAATTTGCAGGAAATTCACCCCAATTATTTTAAAGGTTTTTTGAAAACTGACCCCGAAATTTTGATTTCCGAAGAGAAATATTCCAAAATAAATACTTCTGTGGAAAATTCTCCGCTAGAGGTAACTTTTGGCTACCGATTATCCAGCGAAGAGCGGCAACATCTGGAGTTTTACCTTCCACTTCATCTTCAGTTTATTAAGGAAAAAACAGGATTGCTGCCCGAAAAGCTTTTTATTTCTGAAAAATTTAAAAGTAAGGAAGACTTTTTTGGAAACAACGATATTACGTATTGGAAGTTCCGTTTTCCACTTTTCACACCCGCCGAAAATGTAGATTTGGATTATTTCAGCATTTTTTCAAAAAAAGTGATTGAGCAAGGCCTTATTTCGTACAAAGAAGAAGATCACTGGTTCAAAAATGGACTGAAAACCTATCTGGAACAGGAATATTTAAAACAAAATTACAAAGACCACAAATTGCTCGGACAGCTCACCGAAGCTGAAATATTTCGTATAAAACCTCTCAAACTTTTTCACGCTTCCCGCCTGAAATTGATTGAACGTTACGGAATTGCCTATCAATATATGATGACGCAAAATTTAGATCAAAAAGTGGGCGAAAAATTTCAGGATTTGAGTAATTTTAATGAAATGACCGTCAGTAATTTTGAAACGGGAAGCCTTTTTAGTTTTGTGGCAGAAAAAATGGGTTCGGCAGATTTTGACGCTTTCTTAAGACAATACATTTCTGAAAAAAAAGAAAAACCAATTGATACCAAAGATTTTTTAGATGAATTGACGCTGCATTCAAAATATTCTTCAGAGTTTTTAGAAAATGTTATTGGCAGAAAGCACCGCATTAATTTCAAACTGAAAAGTTTCAAACGAGATGGCGAGAATCTTTTGGTAAAAGTAAAGAAAAACACCCATGATTCGGTTCCTTTCAAACTGGAAACCATCACCAAAGAAGGCGAAACCAAAACTCATTGGTTTGATACCCCAAACAAAAAATCGGAAGATTTTTACACCATTCCCGAAGCTGATGCGCATAAAATGGTGATTAACAGTGGACATTTTTTTCCCGAAAGCAATTTCCGAGATAATTATTTGTACACAAAAGGTTTGTTTTCCAACACAAAAAAGATAAAATTTAAGCTCATAAAAGATATCCCAAATCCGGAATACAACGAAATTTACATCAATCCAAGATTGAAATTTAATGCTTACGACAATATTTTGCTCGGATTAAACTTCAGAAACGAATCTCTTTTCGATACAAAATTTTCTTATTCCATTACTCCTTATTACAGCACAGGAACTGGAAAATTAACGGCTTCTGGTGGTTTGTATTACAGTTTCATGCCCCCTGAAAGCTTTTTCCGAAGCTTAAATTTTGGAATTTCTGGCTCCTATTTTCATTATGACCATCATTTGAGCTACCGCAAATATTCGGCATATTCTTCCATTAATTTTGCTAAAAATCCTCGCAGCGCAAAAGGCAGAAGCATCGGTGTTTCTTTTGAACACTACGATAAAGACTTAACTCCAGCGATGATTTTGAACAGAGAGTACGACCGCTACAACCTTTGGAACGTGAGCTATGGTTTTGCCGATAACCGCCTTATCCACGAAAAATCTTTTGGAACCTACATTCAGGGAATGGAAGATTTTCAAAAAATAGCTGCGGAAGCTTTCTACCGTTATGAATATGCTCCCAACAAAAAAATCGCTTTCCGACTTTTTGCAGGATATTTCATCACTAACAAAGCCCGAAATAACATCTTCGATTTCGGAATTTCGCGTGTTTCCAATTATTCGTTTTCATATGGATTGATCGGACAAAGTGCTACATCTGGAATACTTTCGCAACAGTATATTCTTGCGGACGGCGGTTTCAAATCGTACATCGATAAAACTGCAAATCAGTGGATTTCGTCTTTCAATGTAGATTCTCATGTATGGAAAATGTTCAATATTTATGCGGATGCAGGTTTGTACAAAAACAAAACGCAAAGCCCGAAATTTATTTGGGATTCCGGTATAAAAGTGCGCGTAATTCCAGATTTCATTGAGGTTTACCTTCCTGTTTATTCTTCTTTGGGCTTCGAGCCGTCTTTTAAAGATTATGGGAAAAGAATTCGATATACTCTTGTTTTAGACTTAAGCGCAGTTGTGAACACGCTGCGACGAGGTTGGTATTGATTGGGTGGTTGAGTAATCGAGTGGTTTAATGGTTTAGTTAATTAGTTCAAGTGAAACTTTGTCGAAGTATTATTTTCACGCATATTAGCTTTGGCAAAGTTGGAAATTCTTTCAAATTTTTTTTTCCTAAAAATAAAAAGCCGCTCATTACTGAACGGCTTCTTTGTTAACCAAAAAAATAATTTATGAGAAATAATTATTTTTTAAGGATTTTTTGTGAAACTGCTTCACCATTTACGGTACCTGTAACAATGTACATTCCCGGAGCAAGGTCAGAAACTTCCAAGTTTTTATTTTCAGAAACGGATGCTGTTCTTACTACTTGTCCGTTCATGTTGTAGATTTTCACATCAGCTTTAGAACCGAAATTGATTTCGTCTTTTACCAAAGTGTTTTTAACGAAGTTTGATTTTACTGAAGTGATATCAGAAACACCTAAAACTGGAGAATATGTAGTAACAACAATATTATCAATTGCGATATTTCCTGTTCCAGATGTGGCAGAACCACCTTGTCTTATTGTAATTGATGCTATATTTGCAGAGGCCGCTTGAGTTCCCGTACTGTTTGTTAATAAGGGTTGACCTGGAATCTGTAATGTAGCAGTTTGGGAACCTCCGTTAATATTTATATAACTAAGTGTTATACTCATAACCGTTCCATAAGGTATTTCAGTAGTTGAATAAGTAGGTGTTACAGTTCCTCCAGAGTTATTTAAAACTCCAAGTAAATAACCTGTAGTTCCAGCCTTCACATAAAGTCTTGCAGGTAAAGCAGTAATACCTCCAGTTCCATTTGTTGTAGTTGTAGTTCCGCCCAAAGACATAAAATAATCTCCAGCAGTTGTTAAACCTGTTGCATTAAGTACATTAATGTCTGCGGTAAAATCAACTTGGTATTGTGTTCCTGCAGTTCCCATTGCATATGGTGTACCAATTGATTTATTAATATCTTCGGTTTGACCTGCAGCAATATTTGCAACACCACCAGTTACAGTAATTTGTCCTTGAGTACCACTATGTTGAAACCAGCCTGTAGTTGCATTATTGGTAGTTAAAGAAGTTGCGTCAGCATAAGGAAAAGTTTCTGTTAGAACTACTGTTTGAGCATTTGAAGAAACAGCTATTGCAAGAACTGCCAATAAAGAATAAATTTTTTTCATATCATAAAAATTTTAAAGTTATTTTCTGCTGCAAAGCTACTAATATTTAATCTATTAAAAAAAGTGAACTCCTTTAAATTTATGTTAAATCCTTCCATAATTTCCACAAGAAAAATTCGTTACTTTTACACAAAGGTTTTCCGCAGGTTTTGTTTAAAAAAATACTTATCCACATTTTTGTTTTTTGGGGTTTTTGCATTGCAAATGCCCAAATTTTTACGTGGAAAAACCCAAATATCCCAAAAGATTCTACCAAAAAAGATTCTATAATTGCCGCAAAAATTGGAAAAGACTTATTTTCTAAAGATACTTTGGATTTTATTAAAACTCAAAACCGAATTATTGTTGATGAAGCCGTTTTGGTAAAGAACGACCGACAAAAATTCTTAGGAGATCTCAACTCTAAAGGTTCCATTATTCGTGGCGTTACTTTTGGGAACAATCAGGGTTCGTCCGTGCAAAGTTCGATGGATTTGCAGATTACGGGAAAACTTTCAAAAGATGTGTCGGTTTTGGCATCTATTTCCGACCATAATTTGCCGATTCAAGCCGATGGTTACACGCAAACCTTGGAAGAATTCGACAAAATATATATGCAGCTGAACATCAAGGAAAAAAATATTTTGCGAGCCGGTCATCTCGATTTGTTGGATGAAAACACGTTTTTCGGAAAATACCAGCGGCGAAGTATGGGATTGCAGTTTCAGACGAGTTTTGGGAAAGAAAATAAAACTTTTTTCGATATTTCGGGCGGAGTTGCACGAAGCGAATTTCACCGCATCCGTTTTCAGGGAATTGAAGGCAACCAAGGTCCTTACCGACTTCAGGGAAGGAACGGCGAAAATTTCATCACCATAATTTCCGGCTCCGAACAGGTTTTTATCGACGGTATTTTGATGAAACGCGGCGAAAATCAAGATTATGTTATTAATTACAACACAGGAGAACTTACTTTCACGAGTTTCCGACCGATTTTTCAACAAAACTTCATCACCGTTTCTTATAATTATACCAATAGAAATTACTCGCGATACCTTTTCACAGGCGGAATTCGGCACGAAAGGGAGCGTTTCCGCACCGGATTTTCGTGGTTTTTGGAAAATGACAATAAAAATGCACCACTCGCTTTGAATTTAAGTGAAGAAGATCAACTGGTTTTGGTGAACGCAGGAAACAATCCCGATTTGATGTACGCTCCATCAGGAACGGTTTCGGAATATGATGTGAACAAAATTCTGTATCGTTTGGTTGCCGATCCGAACGGAAATTTTTACGAATTTTCTACCGATAAAACTTTGACACTTTATCAGGTTGCTTTCACCTATTTTGGAGCAAACAAGGGCGATTACAATTTGAAGCAAACCACTAACAACGGTCGGGTTTTTCAATATGTAGGGCCTAATTTGGGGGAATATCGCGCCGTTCGGAAACTTCCAGCTCCCCAAAAATCGCAGGTTTTTTCCTACAACGCAGAATATCTTTTGAACAACGGGAAAATTGGAACCGATTTCTCGTTCAGCAACTACGATGTGAACCTATTTTCTTCCAAGGATTCTAAGGAAAATCTTGGTTATGCGGGAAGAATTTTCGGAAACAAAGTTTTCACGAAAAACAACTGGAAAGGAACACCCAGTTTCGAGTTTCAGCACATCAGCTCGCAGTTTCATATTTTGGACAGAATTAATAATGTAGAATTTGCCCGCGATTTCAATTTGGCGCAGGAATTCAGCAAGAGAACGCAAAACCGCTTTATTTTTAGTTTTTTAAATCAGTGGAAAAATCTTTCTTTTTTGAATTATAGAATCAATTATTTAGATGAAAAAGCATTTTATAAAGGTTTGAAAAACGACCTCGATTTTGGTTGGCTGAAAGGAAAATTCAACACCAAAGGAAATTTTTCTTACCTCGACACGAAATCGGATTTGCAGGACACAAAATTTGTACGAAGCGGCATCGTTTCTGAGTTTTCCGGACAAAAAGGAAGTTGGGCTGCAGGTGGAAGTATGGAACATAATGTGAAAAAATTCAATCAAACGCAGCTTTTTGATGTGACGAGTTTCAGCTGGAAAGAAGTTTTTGTTCAGAAAAAAATTGGAGATTCTGCACGAACAAAACTTTTGACAAGGCTTTATTACCGAACCAACGACTCCATTCGAAGTAATTCTTTGGACCGAATGAACGATATTTTGGGATTAATGGCGGAAAGCCAAATCATTAAAACCGAAAAAACCACCTTGAACGCCCTCGTTCATTATCGAAAATTTTATTATAAAAATCAGGAAATTTCTGCCAATCAAAACCGTGATTTCGTTGTTGGAAATGTTCTTTACAATCAGCAATTGTTCAATAACGGAATGCGTTTGCAGGCTTTTTATGAACTTGGGAACGGACAGGAAGCGCAGCGAGAATTTCAATATTTGAAAGTTACGGACGGACAAGGCATTTACAAATGGACCGATTATAACGGTGACGGAATTCAGCAACTGGATGAATTTGAAGTAGCGGAATATGCCGATTTAGCGCAGTACATAAGGGTTTACACGAATACGGTAAAATACATTCCGAGCAATAAAAACAAATTGCAGTTGGCTCTTTTCGTAAATCCTTCCGTGGTTTTCAACTCGGAAAATGCGTTTTTGAAACGTTGGAATTTCAATATTTCCTTAAATTCTCAAAATTCATTTTACAAACAAGACAAAGTTTTGGTGCTGAATCCTTTTGAAAAAAACAAAGCGCAAATCCTTAAAAACCAAAATATTTTGGCAACCGCCCAGTTCAATCCTACCGATAAATCCGGCTGGAACGGAAATTACCGTTTTATTAATAACCTGAACCTCATCAACGCAAATTTCAGTCAGGAAGAACGGAAACAGACCTCCAATTTTGTGAACATCGGTTATTGGTTCAATAAAGATTTCCGCATCGATTGGGAAAATGCGCTTCATCGCATCGAAAACGCTTCGGAAGTTTTTAAAACACGAGATTTTATCCTGAATAATTTTGAAACAAAACCAAAAGCAACGTACAAATTCACGGAATCTACTCAAGCTGAGCTTTCATCGGCATTTCGCCAGAAAAAAAGAATGGACGGCGAAGAATTTCTAAAAACTTTCGACCTCACGGGAAGTTTGCAATGGGAACGCAAAAAAACCTCTGTTCGTGGCAGTTTTTCGTTCATCAATAATAATTTTACAGGAAATTCTTTCTCCATCGTCGGAAACCAAATGTTAGACGGATTAAAACCCGGAAAAAACCAAGTTTGGAGCGTTTTTCTGCAACAGGCAATTAATTCCTTTATTTCTTTAAACATCAATTACGAAGGCAGAAATTCTGGCGAAAGGACGATACATATTGGTTCGATGCAGGTGAAGGCTTCATTTTAATTTTTGCTTTCTGCTTTCTGCTATCAGCGACAACGCAGACAGACCAAACGAACAAAATTGCCATAATTAAAACAATCTTAAACGCAAGGATCGCAAAGATTTTCTTAAATTCTTCACGCATAAATGTTCGCAAAGGCGTTTCACTTAGCAATGTAAAATCGTTTAAAGTATCCCGTTTTTGCAGGCTCTTGTTAAATAAATTTAGTATCGGGGAGCATTCGTTTGCTGAGCGAGGCGCCTTTGCGCCCTAATCAACAGAATTTTTTCGCCATTCTTTTCGTCCTTAGCGTTTAAGTATTTAATGCGTTTAACCTGCAACGCAGAAAGCAGATTGCAGAAAGCCGACTGCAATTTGTATCTTTGCCAAATGGTAAAAATCGGGAAAATAGAGCTGCCGGAATTTCCGCTGTTGCTTGCGCCAATGGAGGATGTGAGCGATCCGCCGTTTAGAAGATTGTGCAAAATGCATGGTGCAGATTTGATGTATTCTGAATTTATTTCTTCGGAAGGACTGATTCGCGATGCGATGAAAAGCCGCAAAAAACTGGATATTTTCGATTATGAACGTCCAGTTGGAATCCAAATTTTTGGCGGTGATGAAGAAGCGATGGCGATGTCTGCAAAAATTGTGGAGACCGTGAACCCAGATTTGGTGGACATCAATTTCGGTTGTCCCGTGAAAAAAGTGGTTTGCAAAGGAGCTGGAGCCGGAGTTTTGAAGGATGTGGATTTGATGGTACGCTTAACAAAAGCTGTTGTAAATTCTACTTCGCTTCCAGTGACGGTGAAAACACGTTTGGGTTGGGATACCAATTCCTTGAACATTGATGAAGTGGCGGAAAGATTGCAGGAAGCCGGAATAAAAGCGTTAACAATTCACGCCAGAACGAGAGCTCAAATGTATAAAGGAGAAGCAGATTGGGAACATATTTCCAGAATAAAGCAAAACCCAAATATCGAAATTCCTATTTTTGGAAACGGCGATGTAGATTCACCTGAAAAAGCCCTTGAATACAGACAAAAATACGCTTGCGACGGCATTATGATTGGTCGTGGTGCGATTGGTTATCCGTGGGTTTTTAATGAAATAAAACATTTTTTTGAAACCGGAGAAAAACTTCCCGAACCTACCATTGAAGACCGACTTCTCGCTGTTCGCCAACACGCGGAATGGAGCGCAGAATGGAAAGGAGAACGATTGGGACTGATAGAAATGCGACAACATTACAGCAATTATTTCCGCGGAATTCCTCATTTTAAAGAATGGCGAAAAAGATTTTTGGAAATTTTTACTTTGGAGGAAATGGATGAACTGATTTCTGAGGCGAGTGAATTTTATCGGGAGAATGTGTTTTCAAGGTAGTTTTTAATTTTTTGCAAACAATATTTTGATGATTATTCGTTTTAATAGTAATAATCGTCAAAACTATTCAAAATGAAAATCAAACTTCTTCTTATTGTATTTTTTGCTGCTAATTTTTTAAACGCCCAATCAACTGATTTAGAAAATAAAAAGTTAATAAAATATTTTTCTCAAATCAATAAAGCTGAGCTGAAAATTACCGAAAACAAGCTGGACAGCGCAAATATTCTTTACAAATCCGCTTTCAAAACATTCAAGCAAAAATTTGCGAAAGACACTTACAACAGTTTTCAGGTTGCCTTACAATTGAAAGACTGGAAGAATGCCTTTAAACAGTATAAAGATTTGAAATGTATGGAATTTCAGTTTGAAGACGTAAAATTTCCAGCGGAATTTGAAGAATACATTGCTGATAAAAAGATTTCCTGCAAAACGAAAATCAACTACCAATACAGGAAAACACTTGATTCTCTATTTGTTATCGACCAAAGATCCAGAAAACTTTCGGGCGGAAATTACAAGAAGTATCAAAAAGAAATTACCAGAGACGATAGCATTGCATCTATAAATCTTTTAAAATTAATTCAACAAAATGGATTTCCCAATGAATACGATTTGGGATTAAAAAAGTCAAACAAAGTTTTTTTTCAAGAGTTTTACCACATCATTTGGCATCAGTTGAAAAGCAATCTCTATTCTCCTCAAAGAGTAAATTTCACGCAAGAGATCATTAAAGCCCTCAATAAAGGAAAAATTTTGCCCGAACACGCCGGTTTTTTGATGGATTTAAACAACAATACCAGCAATTACAATTCTTCAATCTTTGAGATTCATCAACTTATTGAGTTAACCAGAAATAAGGATAATACATTCACAGCAATGGATAAGGGCGAATATATTACCGATTGCTGCTATCTTCATCCTTGGTATTATCCCGAAAAAAGAAATGAAAGAGGCGTTGAAATGGTGAAAAAACTTGATGGACACAGAAAAAAAATTGGTTTATCTTCTATAGATGATGAACTTAAGAAAAGAACATTTGCCTTAAACAACAAGGATTATATTTTGGTTCAAAATAAGATTTCCGGACATCAATTTGAAGATCCTGAAGAGGGAAGAAAATTTTACAAGGGTTTTATCAAAATTGAGGTAAAAAAATAGTTTTTGCATGAAAAGTTTCAAAAAAAAATCCTAATTTCACAAAACTAATTTTTATAAAAACCAATATTTTGAACAGAGAATTATTTGGATGGCACAGTCCATCGCTTGGAAAAGATATGCCGATTGTAAGTTACGGGCATGATGGTTTTGCGCTGCTCCTTATTCCCACCGCAGCAGCCGACTATTTGGAATACGAGAGATTTTTGCTTTTGGATGTGCTGAAACCTTACATTGAAGCCGGAAAACTTCGCGTTTTTTCGGTGAACAGCATTAATAGCGAAAGTTGGCTCAATAAGGAAATGCTGGGTGAACACAAAGCTATTCGCCACAATCAGTTTAACGAATACATTTATAACGAAGTAATTCCTTTCATCAAGCAAAATACTTCTGCAGAAACGCCGATAATTACTTGCGGAGCTTCTTTGGGAGCGCTTCACAGCATGAATTTGTTCCTAAAAAGACCAGATTTAGTAAACGGCGTTATTGCGATGAGCGGAGTTTACAATTTAACTTCTTATACTTCAGGTTTTTACGATGAACAGGTGTATTTCAACTCTCCTGCACATTATTTATCCAATTTAACGGATGATAGAATTTTAAACCAAATTCGTAGTAGCAACCACATTCATATTCTTACAGGTTCAGGAAGTTATGAAGACCCGAATGCAAGCCGAGATTTAAGCGGAATAATGCACGGAAAAGGCATTTCGCACGATTTGGATGTTTGGGACGGAAGCTGGACGCACGATTGGCCAACTTGGCGCGCAATGTTGCCGGTAGTTTTGGAACATCGTTTTGGGTTGTGAAAAATTCCTTTTGAAAATAAAAAAATCTTCAGAAATTCTGAAGATTTTTTGTAGATTGTCATTTGATTTAGTATAATATATCTTTGGAAACTAAAGCAACCCAAAAATAAACTGTGAAAAGCAATGAAGTATAAAAACATTCGGGAAGAAGAACTTAAAAACAAAGTTGGTGCAGATTTTTTTAAGGATTTTGATACCACAGAAATTTTAGGAAATATTGATTTTACGGTTTTACCGAAGCAGGAAACACTATTTGGAAGAACGGCACTTCTTTGGGCTGAAGCTAAAACGGGGAATTATAATGTAACCACAATGTTTGTACAGCTCATTCTCACCATTGGACGAGCGCGAACATTCGACAAAGCATTTCCTCCCGCTTTTCTTGGAGCTTTCGATTTCAAAAAAATTGCTTTTGTACCTTACATTAGCGTACAAGATATATTTTATTTGAATGATTTTAATTGGAACGTTCCACCAAGCAATCACGAAACCAAAGAATTCAAAATTATTTCTGAAAGAATTGAGGCAATCCTAAAAACCAATACCTCTGTTTACGATTATGAAAAAGACGAAAAAGAACTGAAATTTTTTATCAAAAATAATATTGCAAAAGCATCTGAAGTACGAAAAATAAAAATTGACAAAAACAACTTCATTCCCATCTATCTGCGTTGGCTTGAACTCGTGAAACCAATTATCGAGGTAAATTGGGACGAACTTAAAAAAGCGAATATTCTAGACAGCGATTTTTATCTCGCAGATCTTTTTGTTGATGACAAAGACACCCATAAAATTGAAGATGACTTAACAATTAGGGATAATCTTTTTGTTACCTACCAAAACCAAGGCTACAAAATTGCAAAAGAAAACATCAAGCAAATGTTTGATGCCACCATCAACATTAGAAGCAAAGACACTTATCAACAGTTCTGGAAACGCTACAAACGTCCTCCATTGCGAGAATTTCAGGAATATATCATTGAAAGGCGAGATTTGCTTGTTCCACAAGATATTCGGGAAAGAAAAGGAGCTTTTTTTACACCGAGAAAATGGGTAGAGCTTTCCCAAAAATATTTAACGGATTATTTGGGCGAAAACTGGCAGGACGAATATTATGTTTGGGATTGTGCAGCTGGAACCGGAAATTTGCTCGCAGGATTAACCAATAAGTATAATATTTGGGCAAGTACGTTGGATCAGGCTGATGTAAATGTAATGCACGAAAGAATAGAACACGGCGCAAACCTTTTGGACAGCCACGTATTTCAATTTGATTTTCTGAATGACGATTTTTCTAAACTTCCACAGGGTTTACAGGATATTATTAATGACGAAGAAAAACGCAAAAAGTTGGTGATTTATATTAATCCGCCGTATGCGGAAGCTGGAAATACAAAACAAAGAACAGGAACAGGAGAAAATAAAGCAAATACTTCTATTGGAAACAAAACATATGAAAAATATAAAACAAGAATAGGCAAAGCAAGTAATGAACTTTTTACCCAATTTTTAGCAAGAATATATGAAGAAATCCCTACCAGCAAGATTGCAAATTTTTCAAAGTTGAAAAATTTGCAATCTTCAAACTTCTCGGATTTCAGAAACTTCTTCCGAGCGAAGCTCGAAAAAATTTTTTTGGTTCCAGCTTCTACTTTTGACAATGTAAAAGGAGTTTTTCCAATCGGTTTTTATATTTATGATACAGCCAAAATTGAATATTTTGAGTTTGCTTTAGCTGATGTTTATGATAGTAAAGGAGATTTTATAGGAAACAAAAACGTTCATGGTTATGGCATGAATAATACTTTCATAAACAGATGGATTGTAAAATACAGAAATAAAAAAAATGAAGGAATTGAAAGCTCGCTTATAACTGATGTTGGAGATTTCCAAAATCAAAGTCAAGTTTACATTTATAATAATGCAAATGACGTAAAAGGTCACAAAATCATTATATCATTAAACAAAGAAAATTTAATTCCAATTTGTGTTTATTATTCAGTAAGAAAAGCAATTCAAGCAACATGGCTTAACGATCGTGATCAGTTTCTGTATCCCAATGAGAAATGGGAAAAAGATAAGGAATTTCATAGCGACTGTTTAGCCTATACTTTATTTGATAACAGTAATAATGTTCAATCACAATTTGGAACAAACAACTGGATCCCTTTTACGGAACAAGAAGTAGATGCCAAAGAGAAGTTTGAAAGTAATTTTATGACCAACTTTATCAATGGAAAATTAAAAAATGATGGTGAAAACTCAAATTCTTTATTTGATGATCCAAATGAAATAAAAATTTACAATAACAAACCAAGAGAATTTTCGCAAGAAGCAAAAAATGTTTTTGATGCAGGAAGAGAGCTTTGGAAATACTACCATTCTCAAAAATTCCCCTCGTTTGAAGAGGTGTCCGAAGGACGGGGTGGTTATAATGTAAATGCAAGTCTGTACGACATAAGAGAATATTTCCAAGGAAGAAACGAAAAAGGCAGAATGAACTCTACCAGTTCAGACGAAAAATACACCACTTTAATTGCAGAACTTCGCAATAAACTCTCAATTCTTGCAGAAAAAATTCAACCAAAAATCTACGAATTTGGATTTTTAAAGGAATAAAATTGTTGAATTATGCTTTTAGTAAATGTTCCAACCTTTCAGAATGCTGAAAATCTTTAAATTTTGGCTAAAGCCAAATGAAATTATCTTTTATAAGCGGGCTAAAGCCCGCTCCTATTGATTTTTGGAACTACTCTACCAACTTCTATAAAAACAAAAAACCACAGCTCTCACTGTGGTTAGTGTTTATTTAAAAAAATTAATATCCACCCGAATTTTTTTTGTTTTTTATTAAAGCTAAAGCCGAAGAAGTTCCTATACGTTTTACACCCAAATTGATCATTTTTTCAGCATCTTCGGGTGTCCTCACTCCACCTGCAGCCTTCACCGGCAGTTTTCCGGCATTTTCGAGCATAATTTTGATGGCTTCGAAAGTTGCACCGTTTGGTTTACCGCCTTCGGTTTGAAAAAATCCGGTGGAGGATTTTACAAAAACCATTTCTTGTTTTCCTGCAAAATTTTCTTCTACCCAATTGCTGATTTTTGAAGTGATATCGGCAATCTGCTCATCATTTAATGCAGCAATTTCTATAATCCATTTGGCAATTTTCCCGTTTTGTAGGCAAAGTTCGGTACATTTCACTACTTCATGTTCTACAAAAGCGAGATTCCCCTTTTTATATTCTTCATAATTCAAAACAAAATCCAGCTCATCTGCTCCATCTGCAATCGCTTTTTGGGCTTCTTCGAGTTTTTCCTGTACAGAATAGGTTCCTTCGTGAAAACCAATAACGGTTCCTACTTTTACATCAGCATTTTTTTTGGTAAGGTAATCCTTCACATCTTTCACATAATTTGGACGAATCATTACGGCAAAAATGCCATGTTCAACAGCTTCATCTGCAAGATCAAAGACTATTTTTTTAGTTTCTTCTTCAGAAAGCCCCGATTGTGAAGGTTTTTTGAGATAGGTAGAATCTAGATACTTATTTATTTCCATTTAGCAAAATTAATAAAAAAATCACCATAGAAAATGGTGATTTTATTTTAAGGTTTTTTTGGAAAAACTAAACTTTCAGTTGTCTGCTGATGCTTTGTTCCAAAGAGATGAAAGTTTCGGTTCTGGTAACGCCTTTCATTTTTTGGATTTTATTTAAAATCTGCATCAAATGGTCGTTGTCTTTGCACAAAACTTTTAGGAAAATGGTGTAATTTCCTGTGGTGTAATGCGCTTCCACGACTTCATTTACCTCTTTCAAAGCTTTTACAGCATCTTGATAATGACTTGGCTGATCGAGATAAACGCCTAAAAAAGAAACAACTTTGTAGCCAACTTTTCTGGGATTTAGAAAGGAAATTGAGTTTTCGATAACTCCTGCTCCTTCCAGCTTTTTGATTCTTTGATGCACTGCTGTTGTGGAAATTCCCACGTTTTTGGAGATGTGCGCCAAAGAAGTTTTAGCGTTATCCATCAACATATAAATAATGTCTTTATCTATTTTATCGAGGTGATAAGCGATATTGTTTGCACTTTTCATTTTTTTATTTTTTTTAATTTTTTTTAATTTTTAGTTCCGAATTTTACAAAAACCGGAAAATGGTCGCTGTATCCGCCGAGATACCTTGTTCCTGCATAAGTACGAAATGGTCGTCCTTTAAATTTTTTATCCCAATTGCTGATTTCTTCTGGGCTGAAAACTTCCGCACTTTCATATTGTAAAGGAAAATTTTCATTAAAAAAATCATTGGAAATGAGTATTTGGTCAAAAAGTAAGCCAAAATTGTAATGGAAGGTTGAAAATTTCTGACTTGCGAACAATTCTACAGATGGATTTACCAGAATTTTATTGGAATTCTTGTCATAAACAATATTCTTTAGATTTTCTTCATCGGGATTTTCGTTGAAATCTCCACAAAGAATTACAGCTTCACCTTTTTCAGAAATTTCCTGAATTTTTTCTTTGATTGAATTGATGATATGATTTCGTTTCGGCTTATTAACATCGTTTTCCCTTTTAGAAGGAAGGTGAAACACAAAAATGTTGATAATTTTCTCCTTATATTTTGCTTTGCAGAAAAGGATATCACGTGTTGTATCGTAGTTATCGGGATCTTCATCTTCTATCTCAAAGAAAAAACTAATGGGTTCGGAATGGATGATTTCTATTTTGGATTTGTCGTAAAGCAGCGCGACATCTACTCCACGCTCGTCCATTGATTCGTAATGAACGATGCCGAAATTGGAATTAAATGGATCTATCGCAACCAATTCTTGAAGAACTTTTTCGCCCTGCACCTCAGAAAGACCAATCAACATTGGTAAAGTGTGTTTTTCCTTCAAGAGTTGGAAAACGTGGGCAATTTTGAAAAGTTTATTCTGAAATCTTTTCTGATTCCAGTTTACCAGACCAAAATTTTCGCGAATTCTTTTGGTTGAAAAGTTTTCATCAGGAAAATAGAAGTTTTCTGTGTTATAGAAAACAATCAATTCGTTTTCTTGCGCAGGATCTGTATTAATAATATCCATATTTACAATGCAAATTTAATAATTTATTTCAATTATGATTAATCAATTAACAAAAATTTTTAATTATAAAATGATTTATTTCTTGTTTTATAACCAATTATTAAAAAAATTCATCATTTTAAACTTAGAACTTTTATTTTTTTTAAATTTTTCACGAAAAGATTAAATATTTATATAAAGACTAACAATTATCATACCCCACATTTTACGAATTCGCCAAAAAAAACTATTTTATCAATTTGATTCATTAATAATCAAACACTTATGCATTGAAAATCCTAAAAATTCTTGCCAAAATCTACCTACACTTTAAACAATATTGTATCTTTACACCAAAAAATAAAATCTTTTTTTATGATGAAAATTATTTATACTTTTTTCTTTGCGCTTGTAATGCAAACTGTTGTTTTTGCGCAACAACAAACGGTTACTTATAGTGTATCTCCGGCTACTTTCAACGAAAACCAATCTGTAACCATTACTATTAATGGAAGCAGCGTGAATGAAAGCACTTGGGGAATTACCAATAATGCCCTTTATATTTGGGCCTGGTCCTACGACCAAGCGACAAACACAAGCCAAGATTGCCCAACAAACGGAACTTGGACCGCTTCTGGAGCAGCAAACAAATTCACCTACAATGCTGGTTCGGACACTTATACCTTGTCTTTTGTCCCTATGACGTTTTTTAACAGGACAGGTTTAAGTAAAATGGGCTTTCTGGTAAAAGCTTTAGATGGAACCGGCGACAAAAAATCTCAAGATATTTATGTAAATATTGGAGCTTTACAGTTTCTTACTACTACCCCAGCGAAAAACAGCATCACTTTTGTTCCTGCCGCGAGTTCAAACGCGATTTCCTACACCTCATCAATGGCTGCAAACTGGACATTGACTGCGAATGGAAGTACTGTAACTACAGTAAGCAATTCTACTACATTTAATTATAGTTATACCGTAAACGGAGACTCTAATATGGTTCTTACTGCTGTAAGTGTTGCAGATGGAACCAGTATTAATTCAAGTTTTACTTATTCTATAACTCCAACTGTTCAAACTGCTGCAATTCCTTCCTATATGCGACAGGGAATTACTTACAGCCCTACTGATCCTACAAAAGTTGGCTTGGCTCTTTATGCTCCTTTCAAAAATTTCGTTCATGTTATCGGAAGCTTCAACAATTGGCAAATAAGTTCTCCTTATGTAATGAAAAGGGACACTACAAATCCTGATCTTTACTGGATAGAAATTACAGGACTTACTCCTCAGCAAATTTATACCTTTCAATACCGAACAAATGATGGTGTAAAAGTAGCTGATCCTTATTCCAAAATGGTACTTTCTCCGGATGATGATCCTTGGATTTCTTCTGCGGATTATCCAAATTTACCAACTTATCCTGCAGGACAGCAATATGACGTTTCTGTACTACAAACCGGAATGCCTGCATATAATTGGACGGTTACCAACTTCCAAAAACCGCCAAAACAAAATCTTTTCGTGTATGAGCTTTTGGTAAGAGACTTCACTGCGGAACAAAATTGGCAGTCGATGATTGACAAAATTCCTTATTTAAAAACGCTCAACATTAATGCGGTAGAATTAATGCCGGTAATGGAATTTGACGGAAACAATTCTTGGGGATACAACACCAGCTTCCATTATGCGCTCGACAAAGCTTACGGAACTGTAGATAAATTCAAGGAATTTATCGATAAATGCCACCAAAATGGTATTGCTGTGATTTTGGATATTGCCCTTAATCACGCAACCGGAAGAAGCCCAATTCAAAGGCTTTGGAACACCTCTACAACAGGAGGTTACGGAGAAGTTGCGGCAAATAACCCTTATTTTAATCAAACTGCAACGCACTCTTACAGTGTTTTTTACGATTTCAATCACTCAAAACCTGCTACGCAATATTATGTGAACCGAGTTTTGGAACAATGGATGACGGAATATAAAATCGACGGTTTCCGTTGGGATTTAACCAAAGGTTTTACGCAAAACTGCACCAATAACGAAACTTGCACGAACAGTTACCAAGCCGACAGAGTTGCTATCTTGAAACAATATGCAGATTATCAATGGTCTTATGATCCTACTTCCTACGTAATTTTTGAGCATTTAGGTGCAGACAATGAAGAAATGGAATGGGCAAACTACAGAATTGCGGAAGGAAAAGGAATTATGATGTGGGATAATTTGAACGGCCCATTTAGCCAAAATACCATGGGATTTGCAACCAACAGCAATATCAATAGACTTGATTTTGAAAACCACACCGGATTTACAGAAAGAAGAAATATTTCTTACCCTGAAAGCCATGATGAAGAGCGTGTGATGTTCAAAAATTTAACTTATGGTGCTACCAATGGAAGTTACGATGTAAAAGACCTTGGAAATGCACTAACGAGACAAAAAGCTTTGGGAGCTGTTTTCTTGCCGGTTCCGGGTCCTAAAATGATTTGGCAATTTGGTGAACTAGGCTATGACCAAAGTATTTTCAGATGCGTAAACGGTGTGAATAATTTTCCTGGCGATGCAGATGGAGTTGGCGATTGCAAACTGGATCCAAAACCATCCGCTTTCTCTCTTTTTTATGATTACGATTTTTTAAGAACTTCCATCAAAGAAGACTGGGCAAAAATGATGAATCTAAAAAGAGCCAACCAAGTATTTGATACCACCACTTACACTGTAGAATCTGGAAGCCTAATGCCAAGAATCTATATTTGGAACGACTCTTTACCTACTACTTCTTTGAAAAACGTAGTTATTTTAGCAAATTTCACCCTTAACGCTCAAAATATTGTTCCCAATTTCCCATACACCGGAACTTGGTACAATATGATGGATAATTCAACTCTTGTTGTGAGTAATACCACAACTCCAATACTTCTTCAACCGGGAGAATACAGAATTTTCGGTAATAAAGCTCCTACATTCCTTGGAACTTATGAGCCTGCTCTAAAAACGAACGAAGTTTCTTTGGAACTGATGCAAAATCCTGTAACAAATGGAGTAGCCAACCTAAGATACGCCAATGCAAAAGGAGGAACTATTACCGTATTCGATTTCTCTGGAAAAATAATAAAAACTGTGAGCGTAAAACAAAATGATGGCGATGTGCAAATGATGATGAACGAGCTGCCTGCAGGAAATTATTTAATACAGCTTCGTGCAGAAAAAGGCAATGCCGTAGTGAAAATGATTAAGAAATAAACACAAAACATATATAAAGAAAGCCGCTCAAAGTTTTTTTGAGCGGTTTATTTTTTGGCAATAAACTGATTTGGAAGTATCAATTCCTCCAACTTCCCCTTATTTTCAAGTTTTTTAAAATAATAATTTCTCGCAATTGTCTTTAAAAGCGTGTCTTTATCCACCAGTTCCCAAAAGTTTTGCTCGTGAACCTTTTTGGGTTTTCTTAAGTGATAAAACTCTGTTTTCCAAACATCAGGATTGTGGTAAAACTCGATAATACCGCAATGTTCGGGAATATCGGAATGCTCTATCATTCCCATCGGCAAAAGAAAACTGAAACTGTTGCAGAGATAATCTCCGCAACAAATTTTGTCGTGTTTCAAAAATTTTTCTCCCGTTTTTTGGTTTAAATAATGCTTTTTAAAATCGTTTTTGAAATCATTTTTTGAAAACTTAATTTCAATTTCATGGCTGAAACCTTCTGAATTCACCAACAAAATATCCGCTTCCCAATCGGAGTGGAAATGGCTCGTTAACACCAAATCTCTTTCAAAATCCGTGAATTGATTAATAAAATTGTAGGTAAGTTCTTCTATTTTTAACATATTAAAATCTACGAAACCAGTAAACTACAACCGCGAATATCAGAATGATCAATTCTACCCAAAACTTGAAATTTCCTTATCTGAGTTCGCATTTTGTCATTCTGAACGAAATGAGCTTGCGAATGAAGTGAAGAATCTTTTGTTTCTTGGAGAGCTTCTTCATTGCGCTGCGAATCATTCCGAGCATTTCCCACTTCTAAAAACAAACCACTATTGTCATTCCGAGCAAAGCGAGGAACCTCAAAATCGCTCACGATTTTGCCCAAATCCTGCGTCGCAATAAAGGAACAGGAATGCCGATTCGCTAAATCTATAATATTTATGGCGCCGTTTCTTCCATCTTCAACGTAAGAAAATGGATCTTCGGTATTTCTAACCAAAATCCGCATCCAGTTGGGTGTTTCATAAATATTTTCGCCTAAAGAATAAGCTTGTGAAAGCAATTCCGTCATGGAATATTCTGAAAAAATCCGCTCTGTTCCAAAACCTTTTTTGAAGATTTTCAAGAGTTCGTCTTTCGTCATTTCTTCTTTTCTGCCCTTCATTCCGCCGGTTTCTATGATGGTGAGAGCGTTTGAGGGTTGGAGAGTTGGAGAGTTGGAGAGAGATTCTTCGCTTCGCTCAGAATGACAATAGTCTAAAAAATCGAGAAGCGCGAAAGAAACGCCGAAGAGAATTACTTTTTGTTTCTCTAATTTGTGTAAAAGTTCCAAAAGTTCCTGATAATTGTAAAGAAAATAGCCATTTTCGGGTTTCCCAGATTTTTTCATCAGAAAATCAACCATATAAATTAAGGAGGAATGTGGATTTTCAGAATAATTGGGCAACAAACCTAAAAAAATAAAATCTTCCGGCTTTCCGATGAACTGTTCAAAACTTTTGTAGATACTTTCTTCATACAGGGAAAAATCGGCAATATAATGTTTGGAACGGATCTGAATTTGGGTAGTTCCCGAACTTTGAAAAAAACTTCCGGATTTGTCAGCCTGAGCGAAGTCGAAGACTTTATCTAAAACCAAATGATTTTTAAACATTTCAATCGGCAAGAAAGGAATTTTTTCTACTTTATTAATTTCGATTGGATTGATTTTTAAGTATTCACAAAACTTTCGGTAAACTTCAACATTTTGGTATTGATAGCGGAATGTTTCCAGACATTTTTGTTGGAAATCTGTTTCGGTTGTTATGTTGAAAATCTCATTCATCAAATAAATCTATTCTACTTTTCACAAATACAATAATTTCACACCTTCGGTGTTCTATACTTTACATTAAATTAGTTCTATAATAATTCCACACCTTCGGTGTTTTAAATTGTATAATCATGTCGCACCTTCGGTGTCTGAATGCCGTATTATGCTAATGTTACAATAATTTCACACCTTTGGTGTTCTTTGGTTGACACGAAATTACATCTATAATAATTCCACACCTTCGGTGTTTTAAATTGTATAATCATGTCGAACTTTAGGTGTCTGAATGCCGTATTATGCTAATGTTACAATAATTTCACACCTTCGGTGTTCTATGGTTGACACAAAATTAGTTCTATAATAATTCCACACCTTCGGTGTTTTAAAAAAATCTTTATTGAACTATTGTTTCCAACAATTTCACGTCTTCTCAGTTTTGTTGCTGTGATAAATAATTATTTGCAGAAAACAAAACCACGAAGTGGTTGCATTATTATAAAATTATGTCCTATCGCGAGCTCAACCACGAAGTGGTGACATTATTCCCTTTCACGTTTTATATTCAGAAGCTCCCATTTTCCTCAATTATAAAATTCAAACAAATACTCGTCTTTGAATTCTATTTGAAATTTTTCCAATAACTCCAAATATTCTTCCCTAAAACTTCTCTTTTGATGATGTTTTTCTTGGTTCAGAATATATTTGTAAACATTATCAATGTGGGAGTGGGAATACGAAAACGCACCATAGCCTTCTTGCCAAGAAAATTTGTGGTTCAAAAATTTCCTGTCGTTAATGAAGTTCGTGGTGTTATTTTTAACATCTCTTGCCAAATCTGAAATTTTCATAGAAGGTTTTAAACCAACAAACAAGTGAACATGGTCTTCAACACCATTTATGATTATGCTTTTCTGCCCTTTATTGGTTACAATACCGCTCATATATTTGAAAATTTCTTCACGAAATTCTTTCCGTAAAAAATTTTCTCGATATTTTACGGCAAAAACTAATTGAATGTATATTTGAGAAAAAGTACCTGAAGCCATTATAGATAAGTTTTCAGTTCAAATTCATGTTGAAATTCACCATAAGTAAAATAAGAAATCCAGTCGCCGAGATTGATGTATTTTGCTTTTCCACCCTCCAAATCCAAAACCATCGGCAAATGACGATGACCATAAATGAAATATTCGATGTTCTCCGTTTTCAGTTTTTCCTTGGAATAAATGATGAGAAACTCTTTGTCTTCTCCCAAAAATTCCTTGTCTTCCTCACCCGAAATCATTTTGTTTTTGGTGGAAAAATAAATCGCCACTTTCATTGCAATATCGGGATGAAGCCACTTGAAAGCCCATTGCGCAACCGGATTGGTAAACAGTTTTTTCATCCGCTTGTAGCCTTTGTCTCCCGGCCCAAGTCCGTCTCCGTGTGCAAGGAGAAAGTTTTTTCCGTTGATTTCAAAATATTGTTTTTCAAAAAAAACTTTGCACCCAATTTCGTCTTCAAAATAATTCTTCATCCACAAATCGTGGTTTCCAACGAACATATACAAATCGATCCCCGAATCTTTCAGTTCCGCCAATTTCCCTAAAACACGAACATAGCCTTTGGGAATTACGTGGTTCCATTCATGCCAAAAATCAAACAAATCGCCCATTAGAAACAAAACCTGCGCATCTTTTTTGATTTCATCCAACCAACGAATAAATTTTTCCTCGCGCTTTTTACTTTCCACCGAATTTGGTGCGCCGAAATGCTGATCGGAACAGAAATAGATTTTTTTGTTTGTTTCTAATTGGATTTTTGTCATTGGTGCAAATTGTTGCATTGGTTGCAATTGATGCAAATTGTGTTTTTTAGAAAATAAATCTACGAATTATTAAAATTCAATATTCAGAGCGAAGCGAATTCACCATTCACTATTCAATTCTCTTCCGCAAACCACTCCCCATAAGAATTTTCGGTTTCGTGGAGTTTTATATACGCCAACTGAACATGGTTTGGCAAACGGCTTTTTACTTTTTCTGCGATTTCATAAAGCATGTTTTCGCAAGTCGGTTGGTATTGGCAATAAATCACTTTATGTCCTTTTTGCTCCAAATCTTCGCCCAATTCTTTGTGTGGAGAAATCGCGTTAATCAAAACTGCATGATCCCAAACTTCGATGATTTCTTCTTTTACAATTTTTTTGATATCGCCAAAATCCACCACCATTCCATTTTTCGGGTTGTCTAAATCGTTGATGGGATTTCCTTTTACGGTTACAAAAAGTTTGTAGGAATGTCCGTGCATATTTTTGCATTTCCCGTCGTAATTGTAGAGAACATGCGCCGTTTCAAAAGTGAAAATTTTGGTGATACGTATCATTTTGCAAAGATAAGGAAAGTTGCAAGATGGGAACCGAAAAGCAGAACTAGAGCGTGATGAAATTTTTTCTTCGCATTTTCAGAAAATAGATTTGTAATCAAGAAAACAACTTTCTGGTAATACTGAATCATGCTTTTATGTCTAAATTTATATCTAAATGTAAAAAACATGCGAATCATAACAAGAGAAGACTTTTTGGGTATCTATATAAAATTCCACCAAAGAGGATTGCATTTTCTATTGTCGAAACTGAACCTGAATTCCCACCATCGCACTAAAAGTGCCTTCAATGATGACAATCTAATTTGTCCTCATTTTTGGATAGTGCCGCAAGTAAGAAAAAGATGGAATTTTTGATAACTGGCGATGAAAATGTAGAATATGAAGAATATTTCACAAAAAAACATTTCTCGGGGAACGAAACCCTAAAAATGCTTTCAATCGGTTCTGGAACGTGCAGCCACGAACTAAAACTCGCCGAATTGAAACCAAATTGGGAAATAGAATGCTACGATTTTTCCAATCTGCTAATGGAGCAGACAAAAAAAACGGCACAGGAAAAACAGCTTCAAAATATTCACTTTTTTTCGGAAAATGTTTTAACACAGCCTTTTGAAGAAAATCATTACGATATCGTTTTTTTTCATGCCTCGCTGCATCATTTTGATAAAATTGATTCCTTTCTGAAGAGTGTCGTTATTAAAACTCTAAAAATGGGTGGTTATCTTGTTGTCAATGAGTTCGTAGGAAACGACAGGCTACAGTTTTCCAAAGAGCAAATTTGCACCATCAATAAGGCAATACAAGCAATTCCTAAAAAATACAGAAAAATATATAAAGCAAATTTTTACAAAAAAAAATTTTACGGTTCGGGGGTTTTAAGGATGATAGCTGCAGATCCTTCCGAATGCGTCGATTCTTCAAGTATTCTTCCTGCTATCTACAAATATTTTGACACCGTGGAAGAAAAATTTTATGGCAACAATATTATCATGAGCGCTCTGAAGGACATTGCGCATCATTTTGCAGTGGAAGATGATGAAAAAACGGCAATTCTAAAAAAAGTTTTTGAGATAGAGGATTGTTTTTTGCAAAACCATCCGAGCGATTTTGTTTTTGGGATTTATCGTTTAAAAAATGGTAAAGTCTCTTAATATTTTCTTGTTTTGTTCATTGGTGTTGTCTGTAAAATAGCTGAAATTCATGAGTTTTTTAATAGCGACTAAATAGGGTATTTCAATTATTGTTGAAAGATTTTCATGGCGTTTTCAGTTGTAATCCTACCGATTTCCGCAAAATCTTTTCCGTAAATATTTACTAACTTACCCACAACCAAATCCATGTTAATTTCACCACTTCGTGGTTTTATTGCTTATAAGCATATTTTTTCTACAATAGTTTCACCGATTCTCGGTTGGATTAAATAAAATTTTTTTTTTTGAAGATGAGACTATTTTGCAATGCGTTTGGATATAAGAACTCTCGTTGCGTTTTCAACAATGAGGAACTTGCGTGAGTTACGCAGAGTAGATTAAAAAAATCCTGAAGGAATCTGGTGGAGAACCTACTCCATTACCATTTCTCATCCCCATATCTAATCATCGATCATTTTTTCAGTTCGGAATAACTTGCGCATAAATAATAAACAAAAAAAGGGCTTATAGGCATTAGATAATTTGCTCCTTCCCAAACTGCGAAGTCAAAATGTAGGCGAAATAACTCGAAATAAGCTACAGGCATCAAAAACACGGCAAGAACCAGCGCTACTCGCTTTGCAATTTTTGCTAAATCCGACTGGATGGTTTTGGACAAGAAAAAAAGAACGCCCAAACCTAATATGGTGACAAAAAACAACAGATTCATACCCAAAAGTCGTTGCGCTTTGCCTAAAATATGAATTGGCTGAAAAAAATCGTTTATGGAATAATAATAAAGGTTCAAAGAAATATTTGTTATTGAAGCAAACGAAAGTAATAAGGCTGCGTTTTTTCTGTGGAACCGCATTAAAATGAAAGCAAATAACACCGGAATTGTGATAAAAACTATTCTGGAAGTGGAAACCAGCCCAAGTAGAATACCTATCAGCAAAATTTTCCAAATTTTTGTTGTTGTCATTAAATTTTTAAACACAATCAAAAACAGTTTAAAAAATGCCATGGAAACCGGCAGAAAATCGTGACCATTTAGCAATAGTTCGCAAAAGACTAATGAAATGCCCAAAAACAAACAAAATAAATTCAAAAAACTGTTGGAGTATCGGAAAAACCTTATCGTAGCAAGCAAAATGGCAATGTAGGTTGCACCAAATAAAAAATAAACATTGAAAAGTGAAAAACCAGAATTCATCAAAATCCAACCAGAACCAGGACTTATCGGAGCGCTTTCATCTATATAAACATCATAAAGCTTACCAGTCGTCCTTAAAGTATTCGATGCTAAAATCATGGCATCGTCTGCTGTAGAACCAGGATTACTTCGGAGACTAATTTTTGGATAAAAAACTGCTGCAACTAAAAAACAGAAAATACCAAAAATTATCCAAAGTTTTTTTTTGAAATTGAGAGTGATTCTCTTTTAACAGACAGATAAACTACATTCATCACGACTGTATAAGGAATACAAAAAGAGAGATATCCAAATTTATCCATCAATCTGAAGGACGGAATAATTAAACCAAATTGAAAAACATCCAATCCAGTATACCACTTTTAAGATATCGCTGATTCACCATTTCATAAAAATAATTTGGAAGCATTTTCAGTTGTAATCCTACCAATTTCCGCAAAATCTTTCCCATAAATATTCACCAACTTCCCCACAACCAAATCGAGATAAGAACTTTCGTTGCGCTTTCCACGATGCGGAACTGGAGCAAGATATGGAGAATCGGTTTCTAAAACAATTTTTTCTAAAGGGATTTCGTGTAGAAACTGGTCTATTTTTCCATTTTTAAAGGTTACAACGCCGCCAATTCCTAGGAGAAAATTTAGATTAATCGCACGGTTTGCCTGTTCTAAATTACCCGAAAAACAGTGAAAAATTCCGCGCAGTTTTGGGTGTTTTTTTCGTTCTAAAACCTCAAAAACCTCATCAAAACTTTCGCGTGTATGAATGACAATGGGTAAATCTTTTTCTATTGCCCAATCAATTTGCAGTTCAAACGCTTTGATTTGAATGTCTAAAGTTGTCTTGTCCCAATACAGATCTATCCCAATTTCGCCGATTGCCGGAAAATGTCTTTCATTGAGATACTTTTCAATAATTTTTAGTTCGTTTTGCCAAGTTTCAGGTTTTACGTAACACGGATGAAGCCCCATCATTGCAAAAATTCGGTCGGGATATTCTGCCTCCAAATCCAGCATTTTTTCGTGATGTTCTGAATCTATTGCGGGGAGATAAAATTTCGTAACGCCTTTATTGATGGCGCGCTGAATCATTTCGACGCGGTCTTCGTCGAATTCTTCGGAGTATAAATGGGTGTGAGTATCAATCATAATTTTTTGCTGGAAGATGGATGCTGGAAGATGGAAGTCAACTTTATTAGAAATTTAGTTTCATTAGTAAATCAGTTTGAACGTCATTACCTAACACAAAGTCGTGTTGATTAAAGACTTCAAAGCCTTGTTTTTCATAGAAATTAATCGCTCTTTCGTTCTTTTCCCAAACGCCGAGCCACACAAAATTCATTTTTCTTTTTTTGCCAATTTCTATAGATTTTTCAAATAGAAAATTACCGATTTTTTGTCCGATGAAATCTTTTAAAACATAAATTCTTTCAATTTCAAAACCATCTTTTCCAGAATTTTCAGTTTGAGCATTTCCGAAGTTCAGTTTTAGGTAACCTAAAATTTTATCATTGTTTTCTGCAAAATAAAATTCAGATTCCGGATTTTCAAGTTCAGATTGTAATTGGTTTACATTGAGTTTTTCATCCACATATTTCTGCATATCTTCTTCGGTATTCACTTCATCAAAGGTTTCTCTGAAGGTTTGAATACTGATTTTTTGAAGATTTCGTAAATCTTCTATTTCAATTTTCCTTAATGAAAGATGATTCATCTTTGAATATAAATTTTGGCTAAAGCCATAGGAATTTTTTCTAATTTCCAAACGCGCTAAAGCCCGTTCCTATTGATGTTTTAGAAAACGTGTACGTTTTCTCTACTTGGTTCTTTTTACTTGTTTCCTATTTCTTTAAATATATTGTGCTTCACTTTTGTTTGCTGCAATGCAATTCTCCCTTTTAGATTTTTTATAAATTCCTGATATTTTGTATTGTTTTCGTCAGAAGTTTTGTGATTTAAGGATTGTGAGATCTTAAAATTTTCTTCAATAAAATCCATTGTTTCATCCGAAAAATAGGTATTTCCGAATTTCTCGAATATATAATTTACCGCTTGCGAATTGGGATGAATCATATCTTCTTTGTAGAAACGATAATCGCGCAAATCGTCCATCACAATTTCGTAAACCGGCAAATAATGGCAGTTTTCATGGTTTGTTATAACTTCGTGAACTGCAGAAATGAGTTTGGATTTGCTTAAATTATTCTCTACCATTCCATCTTTGGTATGACGAACAGGAGAAACCGTAAACAGAATTTGAACATTTTCTTTGCAGATATCATTCAGATTTTCAATGGTTTGAGAAATTGAATTTTCGATTTCTGAAGTGGTTAAAAGTCTCTTTTCAAAGAATTTTGATGGAATTTTATGGCAGTTTGCAACCAATTTGTTTTTGGGCAAAAATTCATAAATAAATGAAGTTCCATACGTGATGATCACCCAATTGGTTTCCTGCAAAAACAGGTTTCCTTCCTCTATTTTCGTATTTATTTTCTCTAAAGTTTGATGCACATAAGGCGTATCAAAACTCGTGTGATGATCCAGCGAAATCACCGTTTCAGCATACTTTATAAGCTCTTCTTCGGTATAAAATGCTGAATCGTGAAGCCTTTTGATCGCATTATTAATGGAAAAAGGATTGAAAATAGTTCCAAAAGGATTATTCAAAGTTTGCAGCTGCCCTTTCCCAAAGAGTTCCGACATTTCCGATGAAAAACAAGACCCGATTGAGAAAATCTTGTCCTCAATTTCTATTTTTTTCTGCGATGCGGGAATGTGGACTTCTGTGCGGAATTTCATTTGCTGGATGCTGGTTTCTAGATTCTAGTTACTAGTTTTTAGATTTTTTTTAAAAAAGTATTTGGTAATTCGCACTTCGTAATTCGTAATTCGTATTTCCTAAGATTCCCTCCTCAAAAGATAATTCGCCAGTTCTATAAACGGTTTTTTCTTTTCGTCAGGTGCATCAATTTTCATCAGATAATCGTGCGCAATTTGGTTGTGTTTTTCTACCAAACGGAGGGTTTTTTCGTCCACTTTGGTTCTGCGGAAGATTTTTTCCACGCCATAAATTTTGTCGATGTTATCCGTTTTTTTAGAGTACCAAAAATCGAGTTCCTTTCTTTCATCTTCCGTAGCGTGTTCTTTTGCAAGCAGGTATAAAACTGTTTTTTTATTTTCAAAAATATCTCCGGCGTGTTTTTTACCAAAATCTTTTTGGTTTCCGAAAACGTCAAGATAATCGTCCATAATTTGAAACGCAATCCCGATGTGTTTACCAAAATTGAAAATTGCTTTTGCATCTTTGAAAGGTGCTCCTGCGATTAAAGCCCCAATTTCAAACGACGAAGCGCTCAAAACTCCTGTTTTATAGGTAATCATTCGGATATAATCGTCGTAGGTAACGTTTTCCTGAGTTTCAAAATTAATGTCGTATTGTTGTCCTTCGCAAAGTAAAAGTCCGGTGTGCGTGAAAACTCGAATGCAGGCTTTGAAAAGGTTTGGTTCCAAGTCTTCAAAAAACTTGTAGGCTTTCAAAAGCAATCCGTCTCCTGAAAGAATTCCGGTGTTCAAGCCATAAACAGTGTGAATGGTAGGAACGTTTCTTCGCAACGGCGCTTCATCCATAATATCATCATGAATGAGCGTAAAATTGTGAAAAAACTCGATTGCCAAAGCTGGTTTTACGGCTTTTTGGATATCGCCGCCGAACAAATCGCTGCCCATCAAAACCATTATGGGACGAAGACGTTTTCCGCCGTGTCCGATGATGTAGTTCATGGGTTCATAAAGTTCCGTTGGCTTATCTTTAAAGGTATATCTTTCTATGGCGGAAGCTACAATTTCCTGATACTGATCCAAAAATTCCATAAATACTTTGTTTCCTACAAAAATACGATTTTGAATTTGGTTTGGAAACAAAAAACTTTGCCGAAGTAGGGCAAAGTTTTTTGTAAAAAAAGATTTTTTATTAAATTAAGTTGTAAAAAAAGTAACCACAATATATGTGATGGCTGCAATAATGGCGCTTACCGGAATGGTAAGAATCCAAGCCCAAAGTAAGCTTACGGTAATTCCCCATCGTACTGCTGAAACTCTTTTGGTAAGTCCAACTCCGATAATAGAACCGGTAATAGTATGAGTTGTAGAAACGGGAATTCCTAAATGGTCTGTTAAGAATAGAGTAATCGCTCCTGCAGTTTCAGCACTTACACCTTCTAAAGGAGTAACTTTGGTAATTCTGGTTCCCATGGTTTTTACAATTTTCCAACCGCCACTCATTGTTCCTAAAGCAATGGCAAGAAATGATACGAAAGGTACCCAAACATAATCTTTCGCAAAGAAATTGAAACGTTCTTTGCTTTCCATAGTTGCATACACATCATTACCACCAATCAGTTGAACGTGATAGAATATTACTGCGGCACCAATGATACCCATTACTTTCTGAGCATCATTCAAACCGTGTCCTAAACTAAAGAGTGCAGAAGAAACCAACTGCCATCTTTTGAACTGTTTATCGGCTTTGTGAGGATTTGTTCTTTTTGAAATATTTACGATAATTAAAGTAATGATAATAGACATTATCATCCCGATAATTGGCGCCATGAATATAAACAGGAAGATAGGCAAAACTTTTTCATACTTCACCACACTTTGCGTAAAGAGCTCTTGAAAAGACAGTTTTAGAGTTTCTAATAATGAGAGATCGGGATGCGCCTGTACTACCGCATTATAATCCAACATAAATGCGTGCATGAGTGCGGCACCTAAGAAACCCCCAATAAGCGTATGTGATGATGATGAAGGAATACCAAACCACCAAGTAAACAAATTCCAAGAAATTGCGGCGATAAGTCCGGCAAAAATTACTTCGAGGTTAATGAATTGTTCATTAACAGTTTTTGCAATCGTGTTACCAATTTTAAATTCTCCAATAACATATGCTGCTATAAAGAATGCAGCGAAGTTCCATAATGCCGCCCACAAAACTGCCTGAAAAGGCGTTAAAACTTTAGTAGAAACAATGGTTGCAATAGAGTTTGCAGCATCATGAAAACCGTTGATAAAATCGAATATTAAAGCGAGCGCAATAATAATAATAAGTAATATCGGAAATTCCATCCTTATGTATTTTTAGGATTATTTATGCGTACTTAATGATGATATTTTCTATGGTATTGGCTACATCTTCAGCTTTATCGGTTACCAATTCCAAATATTCCAAAACATCTTTTACCTTTATAATGTTTATAGGATCGTTACTTTCAAACAATTTTACCAAACCTTGGCTAAGAACATCATCAGCAATATTTTCATAAGAATTGATTTTGATGCAGCTTTCTTTTACTTCTTTAGGGTTAGAGAAACCTTTAAGATGCTTCAAAGCAGACTGAATTTCCACACAAGATTTGTGAATCAACAAAGAAAATTCTGAAAACTCCTTGATTGGCTGCGCTTTGTATAAAAAAATGTATTTGGATGATGCATACAGATAATCTGCAATATCATCTAAACCTGCTGCTAATCTTTGGATGTCTTCTCTATCGAAAGGCGTGATGAAATTTTCGCCAAGCTGTACAAAAATTTCATGTGTTAAATCATCCATTTTGTGTTCGAAATCACTCATTTTCTTCAGCAGGGTATCGTCGTTCGGATCGAAATCCAACATACCTTCATGAAACTCGCGTGACATTACTACTAAATTTTCAGCTACTTTTTCGAAAAGCACAAAGAAAACTTTGTCTTTAGGCTGGAATGCTTTAAAAATATTTCCTACTCCCATGATATTTATTGTTTAATTTTTTGTTTTTTTTAGTGGTGCAAATATCCGAATTATGAAGTTTCAGTATTACTTGCCAATATTAAGTTTTGTTAATATTAAATTTAATCTGCCACAGGAATTCTATGGTGTTCTTCCATATATTTCAAACGGTCGAACGTAAAATTGAGTCCGAAATACACAAAATGAAGGTTTTTGTTCCCCGAAACTGCAAATTCCCGCTGCCACATATAACCCAAGTTGGTTCCTACATAACTGTTGAACTGATAACCAAAACCTGCAAAAACTCGGTTTCTTTTGAAGGTTGGCAAATCCGGACCGAAGAAAAGTTCTTCAAAAGCGTTTACGAAAAATGTTTTGGGAACAACTTTTTTATTGTTCAAAGGCAATGTGAGCGCCATTCTGTAACGGTATCTTTCGGTATTATCTGTTTTGCCGGTTTGCGGAAAATCAAAAAATCTTTTCTCGGCTCTTGCGCGGTGGTCGATCTTTAGTTTTCCAATATTTTGCGAAAAGATATACTGCAGCCAAATTCTATATTCGTTCTGATAAAATTTGCTGTTTTTGTAGGTTCCATACTTTCCGAAACCAATAAAAGGCTGATTGTTTTTGTTGATGTTATAACCAATTCCTCCTTTCATTTCATAATAATCGGGCATAGAAAATTCTTCGATGGAGCGCTCCTGAAGTTCCAGATAAGCCATCCAATGTTTGTCGTGTTTATACGTAAAAGACGTCATATTGAAACCTGAAAGATGTTCTTTATACTGCCCAAAAACCAGTGTGGCAATAAAAACCAAACCAATTGATAAAACTCTTTTCACTTTTACAAATTTATTTCACTGCAAAGTTACTTCAAAGCCAATGTTAACAATATTAACTTAACATTAATTTTACATTGAATTATCAACAATAACACTTTTTTGAAAAATTTTGTTCTTTAGATTTTTTCGCGAGCTTTCCTCTAAAGGCTTTGAAAGGTTTAATCCGCATCAAAATGATTGAAAAATTAAAGCGTTTTTCAATTTTAAATATAAGCTCTAATATTAAATTTTGTTAACATTGTAAATTCAATATTGTTCATATTAACAACAAAAGCATCGGAAAAACCGATGCTTTTGTTTAATTTTTTTAGAAAATTATTTCGCTTCTTCCGCCCTCATTTCTTTTCCTTTGAATTTCATGGAAGGAAGGTTTTTCAAAACTTCGTTTTTATAGTCTTTTTCCACTTCAAAGAAGGAGAATTTTTCTAAAATCTCTATTTCACCAATATCTGGACGTTTTTTCGATTTTGAAGTAGCTTTGTTGATGATATCCAACATATCCACTTTTTTCAAGTTGTCTTTTTTACCCAAATTGAAGAAAAAGCGCGTCATATTTTCTTTTTTGCGTCTTGGTTTTCCGAAACGGTCGCCGCCACGATCTCCTCCTCGTTCAAATCTATCGCCTCTGTCGCGGTCTCTTCCACCTCTATCGTCGCGTCTGCGTTCTCTTCTGCTGTAAGGCGCATCGTCTTCGTGAGAAAGTCTGCCTTGCTGCATATCTTTTTTGTCTTTGTAAAAAAGAGCCAAATCTCTCAGCTGCAACTGTAATAATTTATGCACCAATTCTTCTTTAGAAAAAGCCTCTAAATCTGGAATCAAAGCATCATCGAAAGTGAAAAATTCTTCGTGTTCTGTAAATAATTTTTCAAAAACACCTTCAACTTGTGCCTTGATGATTTCATCGCCAGTTGGAACTTGTTTTTCCACAATATCTATCTTTGTGGAAGTCCTAATTTGTTTTAATTTTCTGGTTTCTTCAGGCTTAATTAATGACATTGAAATTCCGTCTTTTCCTGCACGTCCCGTTCTTCCACTTCGGTGAACGAAAACTTCAGGATCATCCGGAAGAGAGTAATGAATAACGTGGGTGAGAGAATTCACGTCCAAACCTCGCGCTGCAACGTCTGTCGCAACCAAAATGTCGATGTTTTTCAAACGGAATTTTTTCATTACCGTATCTCTTTGAGCCTGCGATAAATCTCCGTGAAGCGCATCTGCAGCGTAACCATTTTGCATCAAAAAGTCCGCAACTTCCTGCGTTTCCATTCTGGTTCTACAGAAAATGATGGAATATTGGTTCGGATTCGCGTCGATTAAACGTTTCAAAGCCTCCTTTTTGTTGCGGTAACCTACCACATAAAATTCGTGTTTGATGTTTTTCTTAACTTCATTAATGGAACCAACGGAAATTCTGTGCGGCTTCGTTAAATAGTTTTTAGAAATTCTTTCCACCTCTTTGTTCATCGTAGCCGAGAACAAATACGTTTGTTTTGTTTCGGGAGTTTCGCTTAAAATGGTTTCTAATTCGTCTTTGAAACCCATCGAAAGCATTTCGTCCGCCTCATCCAAAACCAACCACTGGATTTCTGAAAAATCAAGGGCTTTTCTGTTGATAAGGTCGATTACACGTCCCGGAGTTCCCACAATAATTTGTGGTTTCTCGCGCAGTGAACGCATTTGCTCGGTAATGCTGCTGCCACCATAAACCGCTACGGTTTTGATGTTTTGCATGTATTTCGAGTAATTTTTAATGTCTTTGGTAATTTGCAAACAAAGTTCTCTTGTAGGACACAGCACCAAAAATTGGATTTTGCGACTCCCGTCGTCAATCATATCCAAAATCGGAAGCGAAAATGCTGCTGTTTTGCCTGTTCCTGTCTGCGCAAGTGCGATGAGATCGCGAATATCTGAAGAGATAAAAGGAATAGTCTGTTTTTGGATTTCTGTAGGGCTCGTAAAGCCCAATTCGCCAATCGCCTGAAGGATTTCAGGACTTAAATTGGTCTCCGTAAATAAATTCATGTAAATGATCGTCTATAATTCGGCGGCAAAGATACGGTTTTTTGCTGGAAGTTGGATGCGGGAAGCTGGAAGTTTTTTGAAAATCAGGGAATTGGTTTTGTTCATGGTGCAAATTGGATCAGAATCTTGGTTGATTGTTGATAGTGGAAGCGTGGTCGCTCCTGACACATTCTCGAATCGAACAGAACTATAAATCGGCATATTATGCTAATTTAACGTGAATAATGCTTAAGCAGCCACTTCAAAAATAGACATCATTCCATTTTTATTGTGGCACGGTGTGATATTGAGGGATGGTTTTTTTGGAAAAAAATGATAAGTAATCAAAGCCGCAACAATGTTTATCAAGAAACCTTCTACTGAACGGTGTCTTGTGTGTTGCAGTTTACACATTTTTTTCAGCTCGTTGTTTACGCTTTCAATAACTGCTCTTTTTCTAAGGAGAATAGCGTAATATCCGACAAGTTTTGTTTTTTCATATTTTTTCGAACTTTGGTAGTAAGTTGTATTCCGTCTTGGAATAGCAGTTTCGAAAGCGCTTTGGAGATATATCCCCTATCGCCAAAAAGCTTTCCAAAAACATCTTTAGTTATATCGCTTAAGACCCTGATGTCTCGGTCGTCCACGTTTCCTTTCGTCAAATAAAAAGAGAGGATTTCTCCTTTGTCATTGATGATTAAATGCAGTTTGAAACCAAAGAACCAGCCCATTGTTGTTTTGCCTTTTTCAGCCAGTCCCAAAAACACTCTATGCTCTTTTTCTCTCTGTATTTCGCAGACTTCAAGTTTCGTAGAATCAATGAAATTAATTCCAGTGCACTTTCCTAAACCTTTATATTTTAGAAATAAAACCAAAGGAAGAAATAGGCGCTTCGGTCTTTCCACAAAGCGTTCATAACTGATTAGTTCTGGAAACAAATCGGTTAAATAGACACAAACAAAATCAAGGTAAAACCTTTTGAAATTGATGAAGTTGCTATGCTGAAAAAGCAAAATAATGCTCATCATTTCTGTATCTGAAAGTTTTCCATCCCGATTTCTAAATTTTTTATCCGATTGCTCCAACTTCTTTAAATTTTCTAATTCACTCAAGAAATTTTTGTAAAAATCGTCAATAATTACGTTAAATTCTATAACTTTGTCTTTAAGCATTTTGGTTGATTTATTTTATAAATATACTGATAATCAGTTAATTATACAAGTATTTCAACCTTTTTTCTTAAGCATTATTCACGTTAATTTACAAAGCCTTATTGTTTTTGAAACATTTTTTTCTAAATGGCTACATTCGAATTTTCGACTCATTTGATATAGAATTACTTGCTTTATTCCTACTTCTATAACTTCATTCAAAAATCAAAAATCACCCCCTATTTAGCCACTGTAAAAAAATAATCCCCTGAATATCAACGTATTCAAGGGATTGCGAGTGGTCCCTCTTGACACCATATCGAACCGATTAGTGATGATTATCAGCGTATTACGCTAATTTACAGATCCTTATTGGGCTCGAAACATTTTTGTTTTATGATGGTGTGCCGAATTTTCGGCAGGGTATTCTTCAATTAGTTTTTTGATTTTTTTGACTGTTAAAATGGTTTTTGATTTTCGTATTTTTGCAGAGATGATGAAAAACAATTACAACCGGTATCATTCTACTGTAAAATCTTCTTTTGCCTTAGGAATTCAAAATCAGGTACTGCCTGAAACTTTTATCCGATCGATTCCCCGAACTACTTCTCAAAATTGGAAAGATCTCAATCCTGATAAATTTGTCGGAAGCGAGTTTGCTTCCAGTGTAGAAAACGACTTGGAAAAAGTTAAAATAATTCTTGATGAAAGAGTGAAGAAAATGACTACAGCATTTTATGCGTTTTGTAGATTGTATCTTACTGTTATTAATTTCATTGGTCGAAAGAACTTTGAAAAAATTGTTCTTCAGAATCGTGAATCAGTGATTGATTTGGTTAACAATCTGCCAATAGGATTTGATAGAAACCTTGTTTGCAAATTTTTACAAGTTACTCCGCACCAGTTTAAGATTTGGAATCACAATCGTCTTTTTCGGTGTTTGCATTCTGTAATTGGATATTGTTCCAAACGTTTTCCTAATCAGATTTCTCAAAAAGAAATTAATACTTTAAGAAGCTTGATGTCCAGAAAAAGATTCTCTTCTTGGAGTATTGCCTCTGTTTGGGGATACGCTGTAAAGTTGGGACACATTTCTATGGGACGTTCTTCTTGGTATCGCTATTGTCTCGATCTCGGTATTTCCGAAAAACGCAAACCTGAGAAAAAAGAACGTAAACGAAAATCAATTGTCGCCTCTCGTCCTAATGAAGTTCTTCACATGGATGTCACCCGATTCGTCACTTCAGATAACGTTAAGTTTTATGTTTACACCGTTTTGGATAATTTTTCCCGAAAGGTTTTGGCTTGGGGCGTTTCTCGTGAATTGTCGGCAAAAACTCGACTGGTCACCTTGAAGGAGGTGCTTAAAAATGTCTTAAAGCTTGATATTACCGATTTGGATCTTATCGCCGACGGCGGTCCTGAAAATGACAATTTCAGAATCCGAAACTTTATCCGTCACGCAGGAATCAAAATTCATCTCAAAATTGCCCAAAAAGATATTGTCTATTCCAATTCCATGATTGAAGGAAGTTTCAAAACTTTAAAAGCTTTTCTCAGAAAATATGGCGGAATTCACTCCACTGAGTTTCTGAAGGTTCTTGAATTTCTCTTTAAAGATTACAATTCAATTCGACCACATTATCAACATCTGATTTACACGCCGGACGAAATCTACGATCATCCCGAACTTGCCAACATAAAACCTAAACTACAACGCATTAACAAAGACCGATTGAAATATAATCGGACACATTGTTGTAAGGTTGCATGAAAAAATTGTAAACTTTATCACAAAAAAGCGTCCCAGAGATAGAAAAAACTTCGTTTTCTACTTTTCCATTTTAACATTGATGTCAAAGATCGAAATTCTTATTTTTTGATAGAACGAAAATACAAATTTTTCGACTTTTATCCTATCCTAAAATTCAATTTTCTTTCTAATACTTTGTGACGAATTTTCGTACAATGTGTTGAGAAACAAAATCTATTCTCAAACATCCTCTAACAAAGAGTTTCCCAAGCTACACTTTTTTTTATTGTCCTGTTTTCTTTGCACATGTTCGTTAGAGGGAGCACGGCAAAGGTCATTGCGAGATTGGAGGAACTCATCGAATGGCGGGGAAAGCCAGA
>JAPUEB010000020.1 GCA_027492795.1 Chryseobacterium sp. | reverse complement strand
TGTATAAAGAACAACTCAATATTTAATTTGAGATAAAATTTTAATGCGTTTAACCTGAGTTACTTCAAAAAAATTGCTTGAAATTGTTTTTAAATACCACCAATACACGAATAAAATCATTCGTGCATTCGTGGCATTTTATAGTTCTAATTCAAATTTAAATTTTCCAAGCATTAATCATTTCGCGCTTTCCGGGAGGCCCGTCTTTTTTCTCCACAGTGAAGTCGAGTTCCTGTAAAATTCTCCTCACGCTGCCTTTGGAAGAATAGGTGGTGAGAAGCCCGCCTTTTTCCATTTTTTCGGAAACCATTTCAAATAAAGGTTTTTCCCACAAATCTGGCTGAACACGAGCTCCGAAACAATCGAAATAAACGAGGTTTATTTTAGGAAGTTCAATGTTTTTTAATTCAAAAAAATCACATTTTATCTTTTTCAAATTGAAGTTGGGGATTATTTCAAAAGTGTTTTCCCAATCGGTTTGATGAATTTTTTGATAAATTTCCTTTAATTTTTTGTCCTCAAAAAGTTCAGAATAACCCAAATTTGAAATCTCATCTTCCAAAACGGGATATTTTTCGAGCGTGAAATAGTTAATAATATGATTTTTATCAGTTTTTAAAAATTCATTAATTGTTACCAAAACATTCAGACCTGTGCCAAAACCGAGTTCTAAAATATTAATTTCATAATTATTTAATAGATTTAGTCCGTTTTTGATAAATACGTGTTTGGCTTCCTGCAAAGCACCGTGATGAGAATGGTAACCTTCATTCAAGTTATTGATAAACAATGTTTTGCTTCCGTCTCCGGTTGTTTTTACTTCTCTTTTCAAGATATTTTTTTTCAAAATTAAAGGAAATTCTTTATATTTAAAAAATTATATTAAATTTGTCTAAACTCATTCAAAATTTTTAAAATGATAATTCAAAAAACCACAAACTCAAGGATAAGTGAATTTGATCCTGAAAATTATTCCTTTGGAGATCATTTCATAGATCACATGATTATCTGCGAATATGAAAACGGAAAATGGGGCGATGTGAAACTAATGCCTTATGGTCCGCTTCCTTTTTCTCCTGCAAATATGGCTTTCAATTACGGACAGGCTTGTTTCGAGGGAATGAAGGCTTATAAAGATAAAGATGGACAGGTTTTTCTATTTCGTCCCGAGAAAAATTTTGAAAGAATCAATAAATCTGCAAAACGCCTTGCAATGCCCGAAATGACGGAAGAAATGTTCATCGAAGGTTTGAAGGTTTTGATGGATATCGACAGAGCTTGGGTTCCTTATGGCGAAGGAAAATCACTTTACATCCGTCCAGTTATTTTTGCAACCGAAGAAGGTTTGAAAGCAAGAATTTCCAATAAATATATGTTTGCAATTGTAGGTGCTCCTGCAAAAAGTTATTATTCTGCGCCGGTTTCTGTGAAAATTTCAGATTATTACTCTAGAGCAGCAAACGGGGGAGTTGGCTCTGCAAAAGCGGCGGGAAATTATGCGGCATCTTTTTATCCAACCCAATTGGCAATAGCGGAAGGTTATGAGCAAATTATTTGGACAGATGATACTTCCCACGAATTTTTTGAAGAAAGTGGAACGATGAACGTTTTTGTAAGAATAAACGACACGATTTACACACCTCCAACTTCCGAAAAAATATTGGATGGCGTTACCAGAGACAGTTTTATTACTCTTGCAAAACACAAAGGTATTGACGTTCGCGTAGAACCTGTTGCTGTAAAAACCGTGATGGAAGCGCAGGAAAATGGAACTTTGAAGGAAATTTGGGGAGTTGGAACCGCTGTAGTAACTTCACTGTTCGAGGCATTTGGTTATAAAGACAAAAAATACGAACTTCCAAAACTTACAGAAGACGAAAGCTATGCATTGATGCTGAAAAAAGCTTTGGTAGATATACAGACGAATAAAGCGGAAGATCCTTTCGGATGGAGGGTTCTTGTTGAGAAAAATGTTTTAGAAACTGCTTAAATTCAAAAACATAAAGTAAAAGTCGGAAAAGAAATCCGGCTTTTTTTTATGGTCAGAATTTCTTATTTTCGCACCACTTTTATGAAATTGTAACGATTGCAAAATGCCATTAAAAGCAGTGGATTTTTGGATATGAAATATTTGCCATTAATTTTTATTTTTTTGTTGAGCTGTTCAAAAGAACAGGTGGTTCATGCGCCAGTTGGTGCTGTTGAGCAGAAAAAGCAGATGGATATTTCTAAAGACAGGGCAAAAAGTTTGAACCAATTAGAAAGAAGGCAAATTGAAAGTTGGATTTCAAAGCAAAATGAAAAATTTTATCCGATGCCGCTTAATTATTGGATTAATATTGAGAATTTGAGCCAAAGAAAAAAGAAGGATGATGAAGAAACGGTGACTTATATGTTTGAGATTTACGATTTTTTTGGAACGAAGATTTATGACAAGCCTAAAGGTTACGTAGATGTGAAATTCAAAAAATTTCCGAACGAACTAAAAGCCGTGGAAAATGCCTTGAGATACATGAAAACCGGCGAGGAAGCCACATTGTTGGTTCCGTCTGTTTTAGGATATGGAACTTATGGCGACGGCGATAAAATAGGGAATGATCTTCCTTTAATTATTAAACTAAAAGTATTAAAATAGATGTTTAAAAAGAAATTAATTTTGGCAATTGCGAGCATTTCGCTGGTAAGTTGCACCCCAATTTATAAAAAGATGAATGTAGACAAGCAAATTTATGAAGGTTTGAACGACGGCCTTTATGCAAATTTTCAAACTTCCAAAGGAAATATGATTGTGAAGTTGGAAGACGAGAAATCTCCGGTTACGGTAGCCAATTTTGTTGGTTTGGCGGAAGGAAAAATTGATAACAAGGCAAAAGCGAAAGGAGTTCCTTTTTACGACGGAACTATTTTTCACCGCGTTATCGAAAACTTTATGATTCAAGGTGGAGACCCGAAAGGAACAGGAATGGGCGATCCCGGTTATAAATTCGAGGACGAAAGAAACGACCTGAAACATACAGGAAAAGGAATTCTTTCCATGGCAAATTCTGGTCCGAATACGAATGGTTCGCAGTTTTTCATTACCCAAGTTGCAACGCCTTGGTTGGATGGAAAACACACGATTTTTGGAAAAGTGGTAAATGGAATTGACGTTATCGATACCATTGCAAAAGTAGAAAAAGGAGTACAAGACAAGCCTAAAACCGATGTTGTTTTGGAAAAAGTTTCTATTTTCGGTAAAGGTGATCAGTATAAAAAATACGATGCTGCAAAAATCTTCAACGAAGGAAAAGCGAAAATTGCAGAAAACAACAAGGCTTATTTAGCAAAAGAAGAAGCAGAAAAAAAGAAAAAAGAAGAGGAATTCAAGGCAAATCAGCAAAAATTGGTTGATAATTTAAGTGCAGGTATGCAAAAAACTGATTCTGGACTGTACTACAAGATTACCAAAACAAACGCAGCTGGAAAAGCACCAAAAGCAGGTGACATCGTTGCTGTTCATTACGCAGGAAGATTGGTTGACGGTACCGAATTTGACAGTTCTTTCAAAAGAAATGAACCAATAGAATTTCCTGTTGGAATGGGACGAGTTATCAAAGGTTGGGATGAAGGAATTATGATGCTAAAAGAAGGCGAAACCGCTACATTGCTTATTCCTGCCGATTTAGGTTACGGAGCAAGAGGAGCAGGAGGAGTAATTCCGCCAAATGCTTGGTTGGTTTTCGATGTGGAAATGGTAAAAGTGAAGTAAAGATTATTTAAAATATCACCCAAAACCCAGAATCTTTCTGGGTTTTTTGTTTTTTGAAAACCAAAAAATAAAAAGTTTCAAAATTTTGGACAAAAATGAATTTTTCAAGGACAAAAGTCGTATATTTGTGGTGGATAAAATTGCAGATATGAAAAAGTATAGCCAAAAAGAAGATAAAAATACAGTGAACGAACCAATGTTTGTGTATGGTTACAGCCATTCTGATGATAGAGGAATCTATTCCATTATTGATAAGATTAATCGTGGTGTAAGTTTTTCCTCTTTTGAAAATATTATCAAAAAATATCATTTTACACTTCAAAATTGGGCTGATTTTTTGCACATTTCTACCAAAACACTTTCCAGATACCAGAAAGAAGACAAATCTTTCGATGCTTTACAGTCGGAACGTATTCTTCAAATAGAAATTCTCCAGCAAAAAGGTGCGGAGGTTTTTGGAAATCAGGAAAATTTTTCTATTTGGCTTGAAACTGAAAATTTAGCTTTAGGAAAAAGAGTTCCAAGAAGTTTGATGAACAATTCTTTTGGAATCCAGCTTTTGATGGATGAGCTTACAAGAATAGAACACGGTGTTTTGGCATGACGGTTTTTAGGCTTTCAAAAAATATTTATGCTCACGACCTTTCCGGAAAAGGTGCGGAAATTGCAGGCGGAAGATGGAACAGCAGAGGAAATGCTATGCTTTATACCTCGCAATCCATCGCACTTTCTGTTACTGAAATTGCGGTACATACTCCTCTCGGAATTACTCCTAAAGATTATTCACTAATCCATATTGAACTTCCAGATTCAGAAATTTTTGAGGTGAAAAAACTTCCTTCCGATTGGCAAACTTTTCCTCATGCCGATAGTACCCAAAAAATTGGCGATGAATTTTTGAAGAAAAATAAATTTTTAACTTTGAAAGTTCCGAGTGCAGTTGTTCAAGGCGATTTTAACTACTTAATCAATCCAATGCATCCGGATTTTTCAAAAATTAAAATTCTGAAAATAGAGAAATTTAGTTTTGACGAAAGGCTTTTCCGTAGATAATTTACCAGTATTTATCGATCATGTAAATCAAATGCGTCATTGCAACTGCTCCTAAAAGCAATTCTCGGCGGTTTACTTTTTCAAAAGTGTCTTCTTTGGTGTGGTGTATTTCAAAATATCTTTGCGAATCGGGGATGAGTTCAGCCAAAGGAACTCCATTTTCTTCCATTGGTTCGATGTCTGTTCCTGCATATTGTTTTGTAAAATCGTAAACGCCGTAAGGTTCGAAAAGATTTCGCCAATTCTGTATCTGTTTTCTCTTATCCTCGTTCATCAAAAGGGCAATTCCACGAGGTGTAAAACCACCGCCATCACTTTCTATGGCAAATAGATGAGTTTCATTTTTTTCTTTGGCTGCTTTTGCGTATTGATTTCCGCCTCGAACGCCGTTTTCTTCATTTGCAAAACACACTACACGAATAGTGTGATTATTTTTTATGTTCAAATTTTTGAAAGTCCTCAAAATTTCCACGGCTTGCACAATTCCCGTTCCATCGTCGTGCGCTCCCTCTCCAACATCCCAAGAATCGAGGTGACCACCTGCAACAATCACTTTATTGTCTTTTTTTCCGGTAATTTCTCCGATAACGGAATGGGTGATTTTATCATCTTTCATTGTGCAATTGGAATTTAGCTTTATCCAAATTTTTTGAGATTTTGAAAGTTTTTCAAGTTCATCGGCAGTTTTTACGCCAATTGCAACGGCGGGAATTTTTTGTGGAACTTCTTTGTCATAGCGCATTCCTCCTGTATGCGGAACATCATCAAAATTGGAAGCCATAGAACGCACCATCACTGCTTTTCCACCTTTTTTTGCAACCCAAGAAGCAGATCTGGAGCGATAAATTGCAGCATCACCATAAGCCTGTCCTGTAGAAACAAATTCTTGCTTGAAAGGGTAATTAAATAGCACAATTTTGCCTTTTACAGCTTCATCTGGCAAATTATCAAATTCCTGCTTGTTTTTTACAACTACCAATTCACCTGTTAAATCTTTACCCGAAGTTCCTTCAGAGTTTCCGAGTGAAAGAAAATTGATAAATTTCCATTTGCCATCGTTGGTTTTTATTTGCAGCGATTCTTTTCCGCGAACCCAAACAGGAACGGAAACTTCTTGCAGCCAAACCTTGTCTGCACCTGCATCCCGAAGTTTTTGTGCCGCCCAAACTACAGATTTTTCATAGGCTTCGGAGCCGCTTAAACGATGACCAATTTTTTTGGTTAATTCTCGCAAATCCTCGTAGGATTTGCCTTTTGTGAGGATTTCTGTGGAAATTTTGCTAAATATTAATGAGTCTTCTTTTTGTGCAAAACATAGAGTTGCCCAAAAAAGTGTAAGAAATGGTATTAGTTTTTTCATTTTATGTGAAATTACCAGTTTTTATCAATCATATAAACCAGTTGAGCGATAACTACTGCACCCAAATTGACTTCGCGTCGGTTCACTTTTTCAAAAGTATCTTCACTGGTGTGATGGATGTCGAAATAGCGCTGCATATCTGGAAAAAGTTCTGCTAAAGGAATTGAAAGTTTTTTTAATGGTAAAATATCCTGTCCTGCTGTTTCCTGATTGAAATCGTAAACTCCGTAGGGAAGGAAAAGGTTTTTCCACATGAAAATTTGTTTTCTTCGTTGAGGAATCATGTCCAAAGAAATTCCTCGTGGAGAATATCCACCTGCATCACTTTCAATGGCGAAAATATGTTTCTCGCCCGATTTTTTTACTTGTGCAGCATACGTTTCGCCGCCATGAACACCATTTTCTTCATTGGCAAAAAGGGCAAACCTGATGGTGTGGTTGTTTTTGAGTTCCAGTTTTTTAAAAGCTCGCAAAATTTCTAAAACCTGAACTACTCCGGCTCCATTGTCGTGAGCGCCTTCAGAAATATCCCAGGAATCGAGATGCGCACCAATTAAGATAACGCTATTGTCTTTATTTCCAGGGATTTCGCCAATAATATTATGGTTGATGGTTTCGCCACGAGTTCCGGAAGTGGTATTGATTTTTGCGGTAACTTTTTGTTTTTTTAAAAGTTTTTCCAGTTCATCAGCACTTTTCGCGCCGATTGTTAAAGCTGGAATTTTATTTTTGTCATCTGCATCATAATACATGCTTCCTGTGTGCGGAACATCATCAAAAGCGGAAGTTGCAGCGCGCGTAATAACAGCTTTTGCTCCTTTCCTGCTTGCCAAAGACGGAGTGGACCATCTGTATTTTCCGGCAATTAAATACGCTTCACCGGGATTAATAATGGTTTGATCGAAAGCAAAATTGAAAAAAACAATTTTATCTTTTACCGCACTTGGAAACAGCTTGTTGAATTCTACCAAATCTTTCACGAAAAGAATTTCTCCGGTCAAATCTTTTCCTCCAGTTCCTTCTGAACCGCCTAAAGCAAGGGTTTTTATAGTTTTCCAATTTCCGTTTCCAGCTTGGATTTGTAAAGATTCTCTTCCACGTTCCCAAATTGGGACTTTCACTTCCTGTGTTCTAATATTTTCTGCACCAGCTTCTTTCAGTTTGTTTTGAGCCCATGCTTCTGCTTTTAAAATTGCGGGTGAAGCTGAAAATCGGGGGCCAATATCTTTTGTAAGTTCTCGCAGGTTTTCGTAAGCATTACTGTTCTGCATGATTTCGTCCGAAATTTTTTTGAAATCGGCGGCGTAATCTACTTTTGGTTTTGGTGCGGGTTTTCTTTGGGCAAATAAAATTCCACCCAGAAAGAGTGGAATGAGGAGTATTGTTTTTTTCATTAAAACCTTTCTTTTCGGGTTTAAAATTAATAAATTTAATGATAAAATAAATGAAATTAATTTTCTTCTCTTTATGGAAGTGGAAAAGAATTGATTTCTGATATTATTTCATGTCGTACATCAAGAGTGCCGTAATCAATTTTGGCTCTATGTAGGTGCATTTTGGCGGCATGCTTATTTTGTTATCAGAAATTTTTATCATTTCTGAAAAACTAACAGGAAAAATACCAAAACCAATTGCTCCAAGTCCAGAATCTACTTTGTCCTTCAGCTTCATAATGCCTTCAACAGAGGAATTTCCTTTTACATATCTTATTTTTTCGGAGCTGTCGGTTTTTTGTATTTCAAAAATATCTTTTAAGATAAGCTGATCAAAAAGATGATGATCCAGATGATTGAGGTTTACTTCCTGACTTCTCAAATTGTGTTTTACATGGAGCGAGTAAAATTTCCCATCTAAATACATAGATAAATGAAATTTTTGTGAAGGATAATAGGGAGTTTCACCTTTTTCGTGAATGAGGAATGATTTTTCGAGTTTTTTTAGAATTTGGGAAGGTTTCAGTCCATTCAAATCTGTTAAATATCTGTTGTAATCATGAATTTTTATAGATTGATTGGAAACGATAAAACTGAAAATAAAGTTGTAACCTTCTGTACCGGTTTGTTTTTTGTTTTTTTCCTTTAAATGTTTTGCATTCAAAGCTGTGGAGCCTATTCTGTGATGTCCGTCTGCAATATAAAATGAATCAATTTGGTCTAAAGCTTCCTTTAACTGCTGCATTTTCAAACGATTATCTATTCGCCAAAGTTTATGTCGAATGCCTTTGCTGTCTGAAATATTAACGATAGGTACATTTTTTTCCTCATAATTCATCAGCAGTTCTACTTTTGAATTGGAAGGGTAAGTTAGCAAAACCGGTTCTGCCTGAAGATTTACTTTTTCAAGGTAATGGGCCAATTTTTCCTTTTTTTGTGGAATGGTACTTTCGTGTCTTTTTATTTTTCCGTCCCAAAAATCTTCAACCGACGTTAAACCCAACAATCCGCGGAAAACATTTTTATTTGGATAAATCTGTTCATATAGATAGTAAGACGAAGAATCCTGAACGAGTTTGTTGTCATCCATCAGTTCCTCATAATTGCTTCTTATTTTGCGAAGATTTCTGTCTACATCTTTAGATTTACTGCAAACGTAAGGTTTAATCATCTGTACATAAGATGAGTCTTCCTGCGCTTTTTTGTTGATTTCATCCTGTGTATAGTTGTCTATAGGATGTGTGGGAAACCTTTCCAAAAAATCTTCGGTAGGTCTTACACCACGAAAAGGTCTAAATGTCGGCATAAAATATTACATTGTGTTTTTTAGTTCCAAAATTTGTGCAGCAAGTTCTGTTCCGATTTTTTCCTGCGCATCCAGCGTATTTCCGCCTAAATGCGGGGAAAGCGAAAGTGCGGGATTCATCAGCAACGGAAGTTCTGGGGTGGGTTCGTTTTCAAAAACATCGAGTGCTGCACCTGCAACTTTTCCGGACTCTATAAAATCCAGAAGCGTAACTTCATTGATAACGCCTCCTCTTGCGGTATTTACGATGAAAATTCCGTCTTTCATTTTTTCAAATTGCGGACTGTCGATGATATATTCTTTTGTTTTTGGCGTGTTGATGCTTAAAAAGTCTAAATCTTTCAAAAATTCATCCATATCGTTGGTAGAAGTAATCTCAAAATTTACTTTCTGACCGTCGAAAAATTCCAAATAAATGGTTTCTGTTTTCGGATGTCTTGTGCAAACTTTTACTTTCATACCAAGCGAAATCCCGATTTTTACGACTTCCTGTCCAATTCCACCAAAACCAATCACTCCCAAAGTTTTCCCTTCCAGTTCTACCGCTTTTGAATAAGATTTTTTCAAAGCATTAAACTGCGTATCTCCTTCCAAAGGCATCATTCTGTTTGAATCGTGCAGAAATCGTGCAAGCGATAGAAAATGTGCAAAAACCATTTCCGCAACCGACCTTGATGATGCATTCGGTGTGTTGATGACCGAAATTCCTTTTTCACGGGCATATTCTACATCAATATTATCCATTCCAACGCCACCTCTTCCGATGATTTTCAAACTTTTGCAAGCGTCTATAAGATCTTTTCTTACTTTCGTAGCACTGCGAACCAATAGAACATCAACTTGATTTTCATTGATGAAATTTTCCAGTTGCTCTTGTGCAACTCTGTGTTCCAGAAATTCAATTCCGGCTTCTAAGAGGGCTTTCTTGCCCGATTCCGATATTCCGTCGTTGGCTAAAACTTTCATTTGAGATAATTAACAATTAAGAATGAATAATTAATAATTTTAAAAATTTAGGATTTTTTGTCAATCAGCAAATCAATTTATCAACAAATCAGCTTATTAAACAGATTTCATCACATCTACCAAAACCTGAACACTCTCAATCGGAAGCGCATTATACAAACTTGCTCTGTAACCTCCCAAACTTCTGTGTCCGTTCAAACCGTTGATTCCGGCTGCTTTCCATGCTGTGTCGAAGGTTTCTTTTTTGCTTTCATCGGTTAATTTGAAGGAAACATTCATCAAGGAACGGTCTTCCGGAACGCAAAAACATTCAAAATTTGGATTGCTGTCAATCTCATCGTATAACAATTTTGCTTTTGCCTCGTTTCTGGCTTCTGCAGCGGCAATTCCGCCGTTATTTTCTAAATGTTGAAGCGTTAAAAGCGATGCATAAACCGGAAAAACCGGCGGCGTGTTGAACATCGATTCTTTAGCAATATGCAGCGACCAATCCAAGTAAGAAGGAATATCGCGACCGGTTTTTCCAAGAATTTCTTTTTTCACCACCACCAAAGTTACACCTGCAGGTCCCATGTTTTTTTGGGCTCCCGCATAAATCACATCAAATTTTGAAAAATCCAACTGACGCGAAAAAATGTCCGAACTCATATCGCAAACCATCAAAGTATCCACTTCTGGAAAAGTTTTCATTTGTGTTCCGTAGATGGTATTGTTAGAAGTGCAGTGAAAATAATCATACTCGCTTCCTACCGTATAATTTTTTGGAATGAAAGAGTAATTTTCAGCTTTTGAAGAACCTACAATATCTACAGTTCCTATTTTTTTTGCTTCTTTTATCGCACCTGCAGCCCAAGTTCCGGTGTCTAAATAAGCTGCCTTTCCGTTTTCCGCCTTCATCAAATTGAAAGGAACCATCAAAAACTGTAAACTTGCTCCACCTCCTAAATAAAGCACTTCGTAGTCGTCGCCAAGATTCATCAGTCTTTTTACAATGGCTCTCGCTTCGTCCATCACAGGGATAAAATCTTTACTTCTGTGTGAAATTTCGAGGAGTGAAAGCCCGATTCCGTTGAAATCAAGGATTGCTTCTGCAGATTTTTGAAAAACTTCTTGTGGCAAAATGCAGGGTCCTGCGCTGAAATTGTGTTTTTTCATTATTTTGAAATTTGGATTTGTTACTTTAGTAAGATGAGTGTTTTTGTTTGTTTTGCAAATTTTTATCGCAATGAACGCAAAGAGTTTTATTTATTCTAAAATTTTATTTTTTCGTTCGCAAAGGCAACATTTTTAGCAAAGGTTAGACTGAAATTATTTAATCATTAGCTAAGCGAAGTGCCTTTGCTAACTAATTTCAAGTTTTTAAGAAAATTTTCCTTGCGAGCTTTGCGTTATAATATTTTTATTGTTTTTCTTATTTTATCAAAAAGATACTTTATAAAATTTTATGTAAAAAAGCCCCATTCAAAATGAGGCCTCAATATTATTCATCGTGCAAAAATGCCTTTTTTGCAAGCAAACTTTCTTCCGATTCTACATTGTCGTCATCCGGAATGCAGCAATCCACCGGACAAACCGCAGCACATTGCGGCTCTTCGTGGAAGCCCATACATTCTGTACATTTATCGGTAACAATGAAGTAAACATCGTCGCTTACGGGTTCCTGTGGTGCATCTGCATCCACTGTAAGTCCCGATTTTAGTGTTACCAATCCTTTCAGGGAAGTTCCGTCGGATGCTTTCCAATCTACGGCTCCTTCGTAGATGGCATTATTCGGGCATTCAGGTTCACAGGCACCGCAGTTGATACATTCGTCTGTTATTTTGATAGCCATTGCTAATTATTGTTTTAAATTTGCACAAAATTAGTAAAAATCCACCAATTTTTAGGTATAAATGAGTACAGAAAAACAAATTTTAGGACTTTCACAATTAGGTTCCTACATCAAAAATTTTTTAGAAAAAAATCCTGAAAATTATGATGAAAGTGAAAACGAATTCTCACTTTTGTTGAGGAAATCGGAAATGGAAAACTCTTGGTTTACCCAAGAAAATCAAAAATTTGCGCTGAAACAATGGGCAAATCTTTTAACCAAAGAAAATTTGGAAAACTGGCTCTCCAACTATAGAATTTCTAAAAATCCAAAGAAAGTCGGACTTATTTTAGCAGGAAACATTCCAATGGTAGGCTTCCACGACGTGATTTCTGTGATTTTGAGCGGAAATATTCCTCTGATAAAACTTTCATCCAAAGACAAGCAGATTTTGCCGTTTCTTCTGAAAAAATGGAATGAATTTTCTGATGGAAATGTGAAATTTGAATTTGTAGAAAGATTGAAAGATTTCGATGCAGTAATCGCCACCGGAAGCAACAACACCGCTCGTTATTTGGATTATTATTTTAAAGATTCTTTGAGTATCATCCGCAAAAATCGGACTTCTGTTGCGGTTTTAAATGGAAATGAAACCAACGAACAGCTTCAGTTTCTTGCCGAAGATATTTTTCGATATTTTGGATTGGGTTGTAGAAATGTAACGCGAATTTTCATTCCAAAAGAAATGAAATTAGACCGCCTTTTTGAGAACTTTTTGAATTTTTCTGAAATTGTTAATCACAACGCTTATGCTAATAATTACGATTATAACAAAGCGATTTACCTTTTGAATCAAGATAAGTTTTGGGACAATAATTTTGTGATGCTGAAGGAAGATGAAGCATTGTTTTCGCCTCTTTCTGTGTTGAATTTTAGCCGTTACGAAAATTTGGATGAAGTAAAGAAATTCATTGAAGAAAATGAAAAAAGCATCCAATGTATCGTCGCAAATCCGGAACTTGGTTTGAGCTCTGAAAACTTTGGAGAAGCGCAAAATCCGATGCTTTCTACTTATGCGGATAATGTGGATACGATGAGGTTTTTGGAGGTGATTTAGGGTTTTGCTCTCGCAGATTTTGCAGATGACTCAGATTTTTTTGCCACGAATGCACGAATTGTTTTTTTTATTCGGCATTCGTGGCAAAGTTATTTGTGCAAGAAGATTGAGATTCTATGCATCCTCCAGCGACAAGTCGCAAGAGGTTAACAATGTTTCGCCCTCCGCGCGAAACGTGTGCGAAAAATTCGATTGATTTTTACATAAAAAAAGCGCAAGAAACTGCGCTTTTATCATTATGTAAAGAAATTTATTGTTTGTCAATACTTCCCAAAACCTTCTGTGCAAAAGCATTCAAAGCATCGCGTTCTACCATTCCGTTTTTCACGCTGTTGTGAACTTCTAATGCACCGCAAATATTGGTGATTAGTTCTCCCGCTACGTTTAAATCTTCTTCGGTTGTCCCCCGAAATTCGCTGAAACTTTCCAGAACCTCTAATGTTTTTTCTAAATTTTCAGGAGTTTGGGTTTGATATAATTGTCTGATAATTGGTAATTTCATAATTAGTATTTAATGTATTTTGATGGAAAAATAAAAAATTTCAACCACAAAAGTCACAAAAGAAATTAATCATTAAAGAAGTATTTGAATTTGTTTAAAGTTAAAATAAGTTTCATGAATTCTTATTTTAACTTTAAACAGTTGATTATTTACTCTTATAGCTTTTGTGACTTTTGTGGTTTAAAAATTACTATTTTTTAAAAAGTTTTCTGTTAAAAAAAGCCTTCCAAAATTTTTGAAAGGCTTTCGGTTTGTTATTGTAGTTCAGCAAACAAATTGTATAAACTTTCAGCCTGATTGCTCTGAACTTGGTTCACCAGTTCGCCGTTTTTGAAGATGGCGAAAGTAGGCAAGTTGTCCACTTTAGCCAGTTTGCGGCTTTCCGGAAGTTTCTCTGCATCCACATAGTAGAAAGGAATATCCTCGTTTTCTGATGCCAATTTTTTGAATTTTGGCTTCATAATTCTACAGTTTCCGCACCAAGAAGCGCCATACTGAACAACTACTTTTTCGTTGTTTTTTACAATATCTTGTAAATTGTCTTCGCTTAATTCTGTAAACATAAATTTGATTTGTTAATTTTTTGATGAGTTAATGTGCTGATTTTCATTACCGCATCAGCACATTAAAAAATCATCTCATTAATTAGTGTTTTGCAAGATACTCTGCCGTAGATTTTCTGTCGGCGTGCATTGCTTCTTTTCCTTCTTCCCAGTTTGCAGGGCAAACTTCTCCGTGCTTTTGAACGTGTGTGTAAGCATCAATTAGTCTGATGAATTCTTTCACGTTTCTTCCAAGAGGCATATCGTTTACGGCTTCGTGGAAAATTTTTCCTGTTTCATCGATAAGGTAAGTCGCTCTGTAAGTTACGTTGGAACCGCTGAAAGTTTCGTTTCCTTCATCATCGTATTCAAAATCTTGATCCACAATTCCAAGTGCGTTTGCCAAAGCTCTGTGCGTATCTGCAAGAATTGGGTAAGTAACGCCTTCAATTCCGCCGTTGTCTTTTGGAGTGTTTAACCAAGCGAAATGAACTTCGTTGGTATCGCAAGATGCACCGATAACTTTGGTATTTCTTTTTTCAAATTCGCCTAAAGCTTCTTGAAAAGCGTGCAATTCAGTCGGGCAAACGAAAGTAAAGTCTTTCGGATACCAGAAAAGAAGCACTTTTTGTTGGTTTTTTGTAGCTTCTTCAAAAATGTTGATTTTCAAATCGTCGCCCATTTCGGACATTGCATCTACCGTAATGTTTGGAAATTTTCTTCCTACTAATGACATAATATTTGGTTTTTTAAATTATTTCTACCACAAAGATACAATAGTTTTGTCTATTAAAAAATTAATTTCGATAAATAAAAACTATCGAAAAGATTTTTGATTTTGATTTAGTAAATAATTATGACGAATGTCCGCTTTATGTCAGAAATTGTGGTTTGTCATTCTGAACGAAGCGAAGCGGAGAGAAGAATCTCTTGATTATTGAAGAGATTTCTACTTCGTCGGAATGACAAACTTGAAGCTTTTATTGATGTTCAAATTTCTAAACCTGTTGATATTTCTCCAAACACTCCTTAATTCTACGCATCGCTTCACGCAACTCGCTTTCAGAAGCGGCATAAGAAAAACGAACACATTCCGGACTGCCGAAAGAAACGCCTCCAACAGAACCAACGTGAGCTTTATCTAAAAGAAACATCGCAAAATCATCAGAATCTTTTATTTCTACGCCGTCCAATGTTTTTCCAATATAATAAGAAACATCCGGAAAGAAATAAAATGCAGATTTCGGCAATAAAACCTTGAAATTTGGGATTTCCTTCATCAATTCAAAAACAATATCGCGACGTTTTTTAAACTCATCAATCATGTATCGGTATTCAGAAGGATCTGTATTCAAAGCCGTTATTGAAGCTCTTTGCGCTACAGTATTGGCTCCGCTCGTCATTTGTCCCTGAATTTTGTCGCAAGCTTTTGCCAACCATTCCGGACAAGCAGAATAGCCGATTCTCCAACCAGTCATAGCATAACCTTTTGACATTCCATTGATTACTGCAACCTGTTCGTAAATTTCCGGGAAAGCTGCGATGGATTTTGTGGTGGTTTCGTAATTGATGAACTCGTAAATTTCATCAGAAATCACTGTTATTTGGGGATTTTTTGCAATTACTTTTGCCAAAGACTGCAATTCATCATAGGTATAATAACTTCCTGACGGATTACACGGCGAACTGTAAAGAATGGCTTTTGTTTTTGGTGTAATGGCTTCCTGAAGCTGTTCTGCTGTGATTTTAAAATCGTTTACGTAGGAAGTTTTTATAAAAATAGATTTTCCACCCATCATTTTTACCATTTCATCGTAACTTACCCAATAAGGAACGGGAAGAATTACTTCGTCACCATCGTTGATAATCGCCGCCAAAACGTTTAAGATAGCCTGTTTTGCACCGTTGGAAACGCAGATTTGTGTTGGTTTATAATCTAATTGATTATCGCGCTTCAATTTGTGAGAAATTGCTTGCCGAAGTTCCAAAAAACCGGGAACAGGAGAGTAGTGACTGTAATTTTGTTCAATAGCTTCAAGAGCGGATTTTTTTATGTTTTCGGGAACATCAAAATCGGGTTCGCCCAACGTTAAACTGATGACATCTATTCCTGCCGCCTTCATATCGCGGGCTTTGTTGCTCATTACAAAAGTCTGCGAATAACCGAGCCTTTTGATTCTGTCCGATAATTTATCCATAAATTTTTGCTGTAAAGCAAAGATAAAGTTTTAAATTTTTATTTTGAATTAAAACAAAGGAAAAGTACTTTTGTAGGAAATATTTATCAAAAGCACTTCTAAAGTGATGATAAATGTAGTTTTGTCATTCTGAACGAAATGAGGAACGAATGGAGTGAAGAATCTTTTTATTTTAACAGATTCTTCACTCCGCAAGCTTCGTTCGGAATGACAAAGCAGTTTCCAATTTATCATTAAATAACAAATTATGTCATCAGCATTAATTTCAAAATATTTTCCAGATTTAACGGAAGAACAAAAACTTCAGTTTGAAAAATTGGAAGCACTCTACAAAGACTGGAACGAAAAAATCAACGTGATTTCCCGAAAAGATATGGATTCTCTATATGAAAAACACGTTCTGCATTCTTTGGGAATTGCGAAAATTATGGAGTTTACTCCCGAAACAAAAGTTTTGGATATTGGAACAGGAGGTGGTTTTCCGGGGATTCCACTTGCGATTTTATTTCCCGAAGTTCATTTTACCATGATTGACTCCATTGGCAAGAAAATTACGGTTGTAAACGCTGTTGCAGAAGGACTTGGACTTAAAAACGTAACCGCAATCCACGGAAGGGCCGAAAAACTGAAAGATAAATTTCATTTTGTGGTAAGTCGCGCCGTTACGCAAATGCCGGAATTTCTTCGTTGGCTGAAAGGAAAGTTTGAAAAAGACCAATTCAATCCAAAACATAACGGCGTTCTTTATCTGAAAGGCGGCGATTTGGCGGAAGAATTAGCCGGTATAAAATGTGAAATTTTCCAACTGAAAAATCATTTCGAGGAAGAGTTTTTCGATACCAAAAAAGTGGTATATTTATCCAAGGGAAATTTTAATTCGTAAAAAATCCTACAATTGTTAAGATATTGAGGTTTGAAGTTTTTAGAAAAAATCATTACAGAATTGTTGCAAGAAAGCCCTGATTTATCGGGGTTTACTATTGTTTTGCCGGGGAAAAGACCTATAGTTTTCATCAAAAAGATACTTGCAGAAAAACAATATTCCGGTTTTTTGCCGGATTTTTTCACGGTTGAAGATTTAATAACTGAAATATCGGGAAAACAGGAAATAAAAGGTATTTCTATTTGGCTTTTTGCTTTTGAGGTTTATAGCACTTTGAACCTCATTCCAAAAGATGACTTTTCCAATTTCTTGAAGTGGTTTCCAACATTGCTGAAAGATTGGGACGATATGTTGAAATTTTCGGGTAACGACCGTGAGATTTTGGAATACATGTTCAATGAAGAACGCATCAAAGACTGGGCGCAAAACTTAGGTGACCAAGAAGAAGTGCCTCGAAAAAAATATCTGAATTTCTGGAGAAATATGAACATTTTTCTACCTGTTTTGAAAGAAAAACTAAAAGAAAAAAATTGGGCAACTTCGGGAATGATTCATGCAAATGCATCAAAAAAAATTGAAGAATTTGCGAAAAAAACCGACAAGAAATTTGTGTTTTGTGGCTTCAATGCACTAACTCCGGTAGAGGAAAAATTGATAAAAAACCTTTTACAGTGGGATAAAGCGAAGATTTATTTTCAGGCGGATGATTATTATATGAACGATGAGCGACAGGAAGGCGGAAAGTTTTTGCGCGAATACCAACATTGGAAAGAATTTAATAAAAGTCGTGACTTTAAATGGATAGAAAATGATTTTTCGAAGCCAAAAAACATTTGTGTTTATGAGGTTTCAGGAAACGTTACGCAAACTAAAATTCTCCCAGAAATCATTAAAGAGCTCAATAATAAAGGTGACGACTCTGAAACTGCGGTGATTTTATTGGATGAAAACTTGCTTCCCGCTACTTTAGATTCCCTAAATTCTGTGGAAAATCTGAATATTACCATGGGTTTTCCGCTGAAAAATTTGGGCTTTAGCAATGCGGTAAAACATATTTTTCATTTACAGAAACAGCTTGAAAAAAAGACCGGTTCTTATTACTATAACGATATTCTTCCAGTTTTGGACGAGCTTCCCAATAGTGATCAGAATTTGAGAATCATCAATGAATTCAAAGCGCTTATTGAAGAGAGAAATATCGTTTACATTTCAAAAAAACTATTGGAAGAAAAGTTGGAAAAGCTCACTTACTTTCCACTTTTTAAAAAACCTGAAAATCCTGTACAATTTCTTGAGTTTTTAATTGATTTTTGTTATGAATTGAAATTTAATGAGTTGGATGATATTCAATTTGAAAATATTTCCCATTTCGAGAAGTCTTTTAAAATCATCAAAAACCAAATTCAGCCATTTCAGTTTGAAATAAAAATGGAGACGCTGGAAATTTTGGTGAATCAATTAATTAATTCAGAAACAATTGATTTTCAAGGTGAACCATTGTCCGGATTGCAAGTGATGGGACTTTTGGAAACAAGGCTTTTGAATTTTAAAAATATTATCCTGCTCTCCATCAATGAAGGAAAACTACCGCTCGGAAATACTCAGAATACCTATATTCCGTTTGATGTAAGAAGTCATTTCAACCTTCATACTTTTTTGGAAAACGACAGTATTTATGCCTATCATTTTTACCGTTTATTGCAGGATTCAGAGGAGGTTCATTTATTATACAATGCTTTAAGTTCGGGTATCAACACCGGCGAAAAAAGCAGATTTATTACCCAGTTGGAGTTTGAAGATCAACATCAACATCACCACATACAACATTTCATTGTGGAAAATTCCTCGGAACCTATAAATGAGGAGCCCATTGAAATTGTAAAAACTCCAAAAGTGATGGAGCAACTGGAACTTTGGAAAAACAGGGTTTCTGCGTCGCATCTCACATCATACATTTATAATCCGATAGATTTTTATCTTACCAAAGTGCTGGAAGCCAAAGAAACCAACGAAATAGAGGAGGAGCTTTCGGCTCGTAATTATGGAAATTTGGTGCATTACGCACTTCAGTCTATTTATGAAAAACTTTTAGGCAAATATTTAGTTACCGGCGATTTAGAATTCAATGATGATGAACTTTTAAAAGAGGTAGATCTTGCGATAGAAAAACTAAAACATCAGCCTGAATTTTATGAAAAAGGGATGAATTTTATCCACAAATCCATAGCTCTTCGCGCTGTTAAAAGTATAATTGAGTATGATTTGAATTTGATAAAAAGCGGACACCAATTAAAAATAATCGCACTGGAAAAAAGATTTGAAGATGCCGAATTTTATCTGGATGAAAACCAAACAGTGTCTTTTTATGGCTTTATTGACCGTATTGACGAACTGAACGGAACGTTAAGAATTATTGATTATAAAACGGCGAAAACCAAAGAATTGAAGGTTGCCGTTGAAGAAAAAAATATCGAAAATTATTTGATTCGCGACAGCAAAAAACAGGCGTTGCAGCTTTGCATCTACAATTACGCCGTAAAAAATCTTCCTGAGTTTCAGGGAAAAAACATCCAAACTGGAATTTGGAGTTTTGCTGAAGTCAATAGAGGCGTGGTAAATTTGCAGTTTACCAAAGGAAATCTGGACGATGCAATGGTTTCTATAAAAAATCTAATTTTAGAAATTCTAAATCCCGAAATACCTTTCACAGAAACGAAAAAAGTGCAATTTGATTTTTAATTTTGCAAAGAAAATTATTGAGGTCATTAGTTAATTGCATACGGTAACAGTATTTTAACGTTGATTATCAACCAAATAAAAAAATATGCACAAAGTTTGTCATGCTGAAAGCATCTCTACAAAGATTATTTAGATTCCTACGGAATGACAAACTGTCTGTTTATAGGGATTGCTAAATATGAAGTTAAGTTATGATCTCAAAAAATTATTTTTTGATTACTTTTTGAATGTAGGTATTCTTTTCCGTTTTTGCTTTTACGTAATAAACACCTTTTTCCAGAAAATCAAGTTCTAAAGAGTTATTCATAGGTTTTTTGGTAAGTAAAAGTCTTCCCGTATTATCGTAAAGTTCAACATTTTGTATTTTTTCAAAAGTTCTGAAATAAATTCGGTCTGTTGTAGGATTGGGATAAATTAAAAATTGATCATTAAGCTGTAAATGGTCTGTTTCCAAATAAGTTTGCAACACATTTCCAAAATTTAAAATTCCATAACCCATTTGAGCGGTGTTGTTGGGATAAAGTGAAGCGGTTTCTCTCAATCTGTTTTTAATAACTTCTCTGGACGTACTTGCCGGAATTGCCTGAAGCAAACATGCAATTCCTCCTGCTGCAATAGGTGCGGAAAGCGAGGTTCCGCTTGCTGAAGTGGCAGCGTTGTTGTAAACAGTTGCAGCGGCTGTTCCACGCGCGCTTGCATCGGGTTTTATTACTCCCAAAGCATTGGGACCATAAGACGAAAATCCTGAAGAAGCTCCAGCTGCATCAACCGCACCAATGGTAAAAACTTTAGCATTGTCTGCAGGTGTAGTAATGTAATGCCACGGTTCTTGTCCTGAATTTCCGGCAGAAACCACTACCAGAATTCCTTTTTCGGAAGCAATTTGTGCACCTCTTGCGATGAAGGACTTTGTACCGTTCATATCAGCGTAAGTGTAATTGTATTTGGGATCATCGAAAGTACTGTAACCTAATGAAGTGTTGATAATATCTACTCCCTGTCTGTCGGCTTCTTCCGCCGCCATAATCCAGTACAGTTGTTCTTCGGGAATTTCTACCGCGGCATTTTCAGTAGCGTATAGATAAAAATCTGCATCGGGTGCAGAACCTACAAAGGAACCGTCGATATAACCGCCAATTGCACCTAAAACATAGGAGCCATGCGCGTTTAATGAGGTATTGTAAATGTCTGTACTTTTATTAATAAAATTATAACCTCCTTTTATCTTATTATTCGTCCACAATCTTTGGTACACCGAACCTGTGTTCACCGTAGGAAAACCTGTGTCAATCACAGCAATAGCAATTCCGTTTCCGCTGTAGCCAGCTATATGAAGATTTCTTAAATTTATTTGGTCGATTTGATTAGCGCCTGTTCCATAATTATAATTAAAAAGAGCCGCTTTATTAAATTCAGAAAATTTATCGGAATGCTGAATTTGATTTTTTACCACAACCTGAGAGTTTTTCGCAAAACTTTCCACGCTTTGCACATAAGGTTGTGCCTGCAAAGTCGTTACCTGCGCTGCTGTAGCATTTACCGCAACTCCATTAAGCCATTTGGAATAATCAATTACTGTAAACCCTAAATTCTGAATGTTCTGCACATAAGTTTGCTCCAAAGGTGCATCCTGAATATTAAGTGCAATTCCCTGTGCTGTCCTTCTGTTTAGAGATTTTTGGGAAAGCTCTGATAGAGGATTTGCGTAAAATGCAGCAGCATTTGGTTTACCGTTAAAAAACACAAAAACCAATTCACTTTGTGCATTGATGCTTATGAAGAGTAAAAAAAATGAAGTAAGTATAAATTTTTTCATAAATTTCGTCAAATGTTTAATTAACCGTAAATTTACAAAATAATGTAAAAGATTATGAAAAAAATTCAAATGGTTGACCTTCAAAGTCAATATTATAAGATAAAGGCAGATGTAGATAACGCGGTTTTGAACGTGATGGATTCGGCGATGTTCATCAACGGTCCGGAAGTAAAATCTTTTCAAAATGAACTGGAGCAATATCTTGATGTGAAACATGTAATTCCTTGTGCAAACGGAACCGATGCTTTACAAATTGCTTTGATGGCGCTTGATTTGAAGGAAGGCGATGAGGTAATTACTGCAGATTTCACCTTTGCAGCAACTGTGGAAGTAATTCATCTTTTAAAACTAAAATCTGTTTTGGTAGATGTAGATTACGATACTTTTACCATTGATATCGACCAACTAAAAGCTGCCATTACCCCAAAAACAAAAGCGATAATTCCTGTGCATCTTTTCGGGCAGTGCGCGAATATGGAAGCTGTTTTGAAGGTGGCTAAAGAGCATAATTTATATGTAATCGAGGACAACGCACAAGCAATTGGGGCAGATTTTATTTTTTCGGACGGAACTTCCAAAAAATCCGGAACAATGGGAACGATGGGAACAACATCTTTTTTTCCATCAAAAAATTTGGGTTGTTACGGTGATGGTGGTGCTATTTTTACCAATGATGATGAATTGGCGCATCGATTAAGAGGCATTGTAAACCACGGAATGTATGAACGTTATTACCATGATGAAGTGGGCGTAAATTCGCGATTGGACAGCATTCAGGCGGCGGTTTTGAGGAAAAAACTTCCAAATTTGGATGCTTATAACGAAGCACGCAGAAAAGCTGCAGACTATTATGATGCTGCATTTTCCAATCATCCAAATATCTTGACGCCGAAACGAGCAGAAAATTCTACCCACGTATTTCATCAATACACCTTGAGAATTTTGAACGGAAAACGAAACGATTTACAAAAATTTCTTACGGAGAAAGAAATCCCTGCAATGATTTATTATCCGGTAGCTTTAAGAAAACAAAAAGCTTACTATCAGGAAAGTAATGACGCAGATTTTGTAAATACCGATCGACTTTTGGATGAGGTAATTTCGCTTCCGATGCATACAGAGTTGGATGATGAACAGCTGAAGTATATTGTAGATGCGGTGTTGGAGTTTGTGGGAGAATAATGAAAAGTAATCTTCTAATTAAGGTCATATTTTTATTAATGACCTTTTTTTTCATTATCACCTTACTTATCAGTAGTTTTAACAAATTCTTATTGCTTTATCACCATCGCTTATTGTGGTTGGATATCGTATTTTTGCTTGTTGGCATTATTGAACTGATATTTTATTTTGTCTCTGCAGTTTTGTTTTTTAGAAAGTCTAATAAATTTACCTTATTTTTCAATCTAGCGGTTTTTTTAACTGTTTTTTACAACAGTCTCAATTTTATTTTGTCAAAATTTATCCCTAAAATGGATGGTTCTAAAGATATTCCTTACACATTAGGTTATATTTTTGGTTTCATCGCTTTAATGTCTTTATTATTAACAGTTGCATATTTTGTTAATAAAAAACTAGTCTTTGCTACAGATGAAATTAACGACATCGGAAAAAAAGAATAAATTTCTTTAAAAAAATTACTAATTTTAACCAAAGTCTTTCAAACAAGTAAATTGGTTAAAAAATTACATTGTTCTTTTAGAAAAAAACTTCTGAAATCGCTTCTGCTCATTTCAGGATTTTGTTTTGTATTTACTTCAGCACAACAAGCTGCAATTGTAGAGAGCATTACCGAAAACCAAGGACTTCCCAGCAATTATATTTTTTCTATAGTTCAGGATAAGGATGGCTTCATTTGGCTGGGAACAGATAAAGGACTGGTAAAATATGCCAACGGAAAGTTCGTTACCTATGATGCAGATTCGGGATTGCCCGGAAACTATATCAACCAAATTGTTCCGGACGGCAATAAAGGACTTTTCATTTACCTTTCAGAAAAAGGACTTTTCTATTTCGATACGGTTAGGAAGAAAATTACTATCAATTATAAAAACTTCGGACCAAAACCCTCAGGAGTTTACATTTTTAAATCGCCTTTAGAACCCAATTATTTTCTCATCAGAAATGAAAATAATTTTTTTGCTGTGCATAACAAAAATCTAAAATCGTTATGCAAAGTGACGGCGGAAAATAATGATGGAAATAAAACAAACGACTATTTTTTATATGAAAATGGGAAAAAGGTAAAACTTTTCGACACTAATAGCCAACTGCGACCCAAAAAGGTAAAAAATGGCAGATGGAGTTATGAGGTATTTTATGGAAAAGGGATTGCAAGATATAAAGACCGAGAAATATACGACACCATCAATGAAAAAAACGGATTAGGAAGCAATTTGGTTTCGGATTTCTTGAAAACAAAAGAAGGAGATATTTATTTTTCATCATTTGGAGGCGGTATTTCCATAATGCGTTCTCACAATAACCGCAGAATTTTCCCTCTACAAAATCTGAAAGTTCGTGCTATTAACTACGAAGCTGGGAAATATTATCTTCTGTCAGACGGCTATGTTTATATTATGGACAGAAAGCAGCTCCTCGCCAAAATTTTTGTAAGAAAAGATGCGTTAACGTTTTTTATAGAAAAAGACAAACTTTATTTAGGTTCTTTCGGAGGTTTGGATGAATATAAAATCATTAATAATAGCCTGAAGCACATCAAAAACTATGCATTAGGAACAGGAATATCCAAAATACGGAAATTTGAAGACAAAATTTTGTTTTCGTCCTATGGAAACGGTGTTTATCGTTCTGAGGACAAAAATTTTAAAAATTATAAGTATCCTGTTTTCAACAATATTGAAAATTTCTTCCAAAACCATGACAGCACATTTGTGATAACTTCCTATGAATCTGGTTTTTCTTTACTCGATAAAAATCTAAAATTCATCAAAAATTACAGCAAAAAAGATGGGCTTTTAAGTAACAACATTTCCTTTACCTACGGCGAAACAGATACGCTTTGGGTAGGGCACAAAAAAGGACTTTCGGCGATGGTAAAAGGCAAAATTGTGAAAAACTTTACCGAGAAAGATGGTTTTAGCGGAAATTCAGTGAAAATTATCTTCCGTTCGCAAAAAGATGATCTTTGGCTCGTAACCGATAAAATGATTCTGAAAAAAACAGGAAATGTGCTGAAACCTTTGGGATCGCTCAATATTTTCGGGGATAAAGAAAACCACATCATCAAAAGTATTTATTGGAAAACGCTTGACGAGCTTGCAATAGCAACGGAAGACAACTTCTCTATTATCAATCTCAACCAGATTTTTCCAAACACGAAACCTGCGGAACCATTTTTGGAAAAGGTAATGGTAGATGACAAAAATATAGGAAAAGAACATCAAATTAAACTCTCGGCAGATAATTTTCTCACAGAAATACATTTCAAATCGGTAGATAATGACCTTCTGGACAAAACGCAGTATTACTATCAGACGAACGGTGGAAATTGGAGTGTCTTTCCGGACGACAGGGTTTTAAGATTTCACCATTTAGATTATGGAAAATACAATATACGTGTAAAAACACTTAATTCGGACGGATATGAAAAAGTTTATCCAAAGGAGTTTTTACTTCAGGTATTGCCGCACTTTTATCTTCGGTTTTGGTTTATTTTGTGCAGTATACTTTTTTTAGTATCTATTTTTGGAGCTGTCTTTTACAACTATTATCGCAAAAAATTTCATCATAGGCTTCAACTGATTCAGCTGCAAAAAAATCTTGAGCAGGAACGAAAAAGAATCAGTAGAGATTTACACGATAATATAGGGGCTTACACTACAAGCCTCATCAACAAAGTGGATCAGATGAAGATTAATTTTGAGGGAAAATGCGAAACCCAAAAATTAGACGATATTAGGGAGACTGCAACCTATATCATGAGCCTTCTTCGACAAACGATTTGGGTGTTATCCTCAAGAGAAACCAGCCTCGATAGTTTTTTTGATAACTTCATGAGTTATGTGCAGAAAATTACTGGAAGCGACTCCAAGATAAAAATCAAATTTGCAGAAGATATTTTCAACAACCGAAGACTTGACCCCACGGTTGCTATAGCACTTTTCAGGATACTTCAGGAAGCTTTTCACAATATTCTAAAACATTCTGAAGCCACAATTGCTGAATTTCAAATAGAGAGCCACGAACGCATCTCCATCCTAATAAAAGATAACGGAAAAGGATTCATGCAAGAAAGAAATGAGGGCAACGGTCTAAAGAATATGAAAGAAAGGGCAAAGGAAGCAGGCTTCAACCTCCATATGTATTCCAGTTCGCAGGGTACTACTATACAAGTAACAGAAAAACAGAATAAGCAATAATTTTTGTATTTTTATAAAAAATTAGCCATGATAAAAGTCGCCATCGTAGATGATAACCACATCAATAGAGGCACCATAAAGGATAAACTGGAGCCTTATCAGGACATTTGCTTGGATTTTGAAGCGAAAAACGGACAGGAATTCATCTTTAAACTCGAACGAATTCCAAAGGAAGAGCATCCTCATGTAGTTTTAATGGATCTTGAAATGCCCATCTTGGACGGTATTTCCACAATTTCCACATCCTCTCTTAGGTTTCCCAAAATAAAATTTATCGTACTTACCATTTATGAGGACAATGACAAGATTTTTGAAGCCATAAAATCCGGTGCGAGTGGTTACTTGCTGAAAGAGGACAAGGCAGTAAACATAGTGGAAGCCATAAAAAATGTAGTTGAATTTGACGGAATCCCTATGAGTCCGGCGATTGCAAGGAGAGCGATGAAAATTTTAAGCGAATCTCATCAGCCAAAAACAGCTTCCCAAACCCCTGCTGATTATCAGCTAAGCTTCCGAGAAACCGAAATTCTGAAGGAATTGGTGAAAGGTTCCTCGCCGCAGGATATTGCAGACAAATTATTTATCAGTCCAAACACGGTACGAACCCACGTGAACAATATTTATAAAAAACTTCACCTCAATTCCCGTACGCAAATCATCAATTTGGCTTATAAAAACAAGTGGATTTAAAAAAAACAATACGTAATTTTACGTATTTTTTTTCTCGACACTTTTGTTGATTTTTGTTTAATAATCAAAAAAAATTGAAAACTACGCAAACTCAAACTTACAGCTTGGCGATTTTTTGTGTGTTCCTTTTTCAGTTAGGATTTGCTCAGGATGTCAATACCGTAATACAAAAGCTAAAAACGGAATTAGGAACTAATCCCGAACCTAAACGCAAAGCGGCAATTTATTCCGACCTTACATGGTATTACGCAAGTGTTTCCAAAGATTCAGCGCTTCACTATGGTGAAAAAGCCATAAAGAGTGCACAGGAGCTTAATGATCAGGTATTATTGGCGCAAGTGTACAGTGATGTAGGCGCAGTACATTTCAGAAACAATAATTTCAAAAATTCTGAAAAAAACTACCTTCTTTCTTACGGAATCCGTAAAAAACTGAATGATACCAAAGGAATTGCTAAGCTCAACAATAATTTGGGAAGCGTTTACAGAAATCTTTCGCAGTTTCAAAAAAGCATCAAAATGTATCTTGAAGCGCAAAACTATTTTGAATCAATCGGCGATGAAGAAAATTTGAATGTTACCAAAGCCAATATAGGTGTAATCTTTAAAGACTTAAAAAATTATGGCAGCTCCGAAAAATATTTAGTTGAAGCGATAAAATATTTTGAACAAAAAAATAACGAAAACAGGCTTTGCGAAAACTATGTAAATCTTGGAAACACCTATCAGCTGAATAAGGAATACGATAAAGCAATCAAACTGTATAACAAAGCCAACGAAAAATGCGTAAAAACAGGAAACACGCAGGCAATTTCCTACGTTTCGAGAAATATGGCAAGTGTTTATCGAGAAAAAAATAATGATTCCGTAAGCGAGAAAAAACTGAAAGAATCTGAAATCGCAAGAAAAAAATTCAATTCAGATTTGGATTTGGCAAGTCTCGATATAGAAAACGCTACCACACTGATGCAAAAGGGCGATGCAGAAGCGGCTGAAAAAAAATTCCACAAATTAAAAGGAGTTTTTCAAAAACAACACTCACCGGAAGATCTTTTGAGTGTTTACAAAAACTTGGTGACGGTAAAAATGTACCTGAACCAAACCGACAGCGCCAATTATTATTACCAGAAATACATTGATGAAAACGATAAGATTTTCAAACTTTCAGTAAGCAAACAAACAGAGGAGCTAACATTAAAGTATGAAACCGAGAAAAAAGACAAAGAAATTCTTCAAAACAAAAATAAAATCTTCAAAAGAAATGTAACTATTTTTTCTTTGTTGGGATTATTTTTAGCAGGTGCTGCCATTGCATTTTCTCTTTTCCGCCACCGCAAGAAAAACGAAAAAATAAAAATTCAGAAAGAAATTCTCCACCAGCAGGATCTCGCCACAAAAGCCGTAATGAATGCTGAAGACAATGAAAGAAAAAGGATGGCGACACACCTTCACGACGGCGTAGCACAGCTTTTGGGCGCCGCCAATATGAATGTAAGCGCCTTGGAAGATTATAAGGAAGACGATGAAGTTTTCGGTAAAATTCTAAACAAAACCAAAACTATTTTGGAAGATGCCATTACCGATGTTCGAGGCCTTTCTCACGAAATAATGCCAAATATGCTCATCAAAACTTCCTTGAGCAATGCTTTGCGCGACCTTATTGAAAAATCTACCTCGCCAAAACTGCACATCCACCTGAAAATAGAAGATTTAAAGGACGATTTGGATCAAAATATTCAGGTCGTGCTCTACAGAATAATTCAAGAATGCATCAACAATACCTCCAAACACGCCAACGCAACCGAAATTAATGTCTTTGTGAAGCAAACGCCATCACACATAGAAACTGTTTTTTCAGACAATGGAAAAGGCTTTAATCCTTTGAAAATAACTTCAAAATCATCCGGTTTAGGCTTAGAAAACATAAAATCACGAATCGCAATGATGAAGGGTAAGCTGAATATACAAAGCAAAGAAGGAGAAGGAACCTCCATAAAAGTTAAAATTCCGATAACTTAGTTCCAAAATGTATTTTTTTATCTTTGATAAAAATTAAAAACCCTTCCATCCAAGAATGAAATATCCTTACTTTATTTTTTTGCTTTTGCTTTGCTGTTCTAAAAATGAACAGAATAAACCCCTCACCAAAAACAAAAATATTCACACGTTCTATAACGAATTTATAAAAAATAAAGACCTCAATACAGAGCAGGTATTCCAAAATATCAAAAAACTCGAAGAATCCGCAAAAGGAAATGAAAATGATGAGGCAATGCTGAATACTGCGAAAGGAATCTATTTTGCCAGAAGATCCTCATTCGAGCTTTCTGAACATTACCTGAGGAAAGTTTCTGAAAATCCTTCTGTACAGGACAGTATAAAGGATTTTGCGCTAATTGGTTTGGGAAATATCTACAAACATAAGGGCGAATATCCGAAAGCACTTTCATATTACCAAAAAGCTTTGAAAATAGCCAATAATAGGCAGGATACCATCCGTATGGCGGGAGCTTATTCCTCAATCGCCCAAATGAATTCCGAAAAGGGTGACGCCAAAGAATCCAAAAAAAATATTGAAAGAGTTTTTGAGCTCCTAAAAAACAAAAAACACGAAAATGCTTACCTCATAGCGGCACATACTTTGGCAAATAACGAAGGCATGAGCGGAAATTATGCTGAAGCTTTGAAAATTGATGAACAAAACCTGAAAATTTGCGACAGCATAAAAAACGAAGAATCCAAAGTTTCATTTCAGGATAACAAAGCCCGCTGCTACATGATGATGGGAAAACTGGACAGTGCAAAAATTTACTTTGAAAAAAACCTAATCATTGATAAAAAATTTAAAAGAATAAACTGGATTGCCGATTCCTACATCAATCTTGCGGAAGTTTCGATGATGAAAAACGATTTTGCAGCAGCCGAAAATTATATGAAGCAAAGCTTAGAGATTTTAAGCAAATCGAATTATGCCAAAAATCAACTGAAAGCCTATGAGGTTCTTTCAAAAATTTACGAAAAAAAAGGAGATTTTCAACGGGCTTATGAAACCAAAAATGCTTATAGCGAACTGTATGCGAAAATGATGAACGAGAAAACGCAAGCCTCCTTCACGGAGTTTAACGTTATCTACGAAACCGAAAAAAAGAATAAGGAAATTTTGCAGCACAAAAACACCTTATTCAAAAGAAATGCAGAGATATTTTCTCTATTGGGGCTGTTTCTCGTTGGTGGTGGCATTACATTTTCCCTATTTCGGCACCGCAGAAAAAATGAAAAAATAAAGCTGCAAAAAGAGGTGCTTCGCCAGCAAGATTTAGCAATGAAGGCGGTAATGGAAGCTGAAGACAATGAAAGAAAACGTATGGCAACACACCTTCACGACGGAGTGGGGCAACTTCTTTCCGCTGTGAATATGAACGTGAGTGTTTTAGATGACTTTAAAGAAGATAAAAACAATTTTTATAAAATTTTAGAAAAAACCCAGCGGATTTTGGATGATGCAATGGCGGATGTACGCTCGCTTTCGCACCAAATAATGCCCAATATGCTCATTAAAAACAGTTTAGGAAATGCACTGCGAGATCTAATAGAAAAAACAAATTCTCCGAAACTAAATATTTCCCTAAAAATAGAAGGTCTGAAAGAAAATCTTGACCAAAATATACAGGTGGTGCTATACAGGATAATTCAGGAATGCATCAATAACACCATAAAACATGCGGAAGCAAACACCATCGACATACTTCTCAATCAGGAAAAAGATAAAATTTTTGCGGAAATTTCAGACAATGGGAAAGGTTTCAATCCTTTGAAAATAAATTCAAAATCATCTGGTTTAGGGTTAGAAAACATTAAATCCAGAATAGAATTTCTAAAAGGAAACATCAATATAGAAAGTGCGGAAGGAAAAGGCACGAAAGTGAAGGTGGAAATTCCTTTGTAGAGAACTGTGAATAGTGAATTGGTGAATGGTTAATGGTTAATGGTGAATTTTAAGTTAATATCTTAAACTTTAAACTTGGAACTTTAAACTTTAAACGCGAAACCCTAAACCCGAATCCCGAAACTAAAAATATGAAAACTGTAATAATAGACGATCACAACATCATCATTGAAGGCTTGGAAATGCTTTTGAGTTTCGAGAAAAACATCGAAATCCTAAAGACCTATAACGATGGTTATGAGTTTTTAAACGATATTAGAAACAAAAAAATAGTTCCGGATGTGGTGTTGATGGACTTGATGATGCCTACAATAAATGGTGTAGAATGTTCTAAAATTTTAAAAAAAGAGTTTCCGGAAGTAAAAATCATTATTCTTTCTATGAACTGCGAAGCAAAAGTAGTTTATGATTTGATAGAGAAAATAGGTGTAGAAGGTTATCTTTCCAAAAAAATTAACAGAAAAGAACTTGCAGAAGCACTAAAGGACGTGAGTTTAGGCTATTTTCACCTATCTGATGAAGCCGCGAAAGCGCTTTCGGATTTCAAAAAAAGAATTATTGATTATCCTGACATAAAACTTTCTGCCAGAGAAAAAGAAATCGTAGCACTTATGGTAGCAGGTTTTACCAACAAGCAAATTTCAGAAAAACTCTTCATCTCCGAATCTACTGTAGAAACGCACCGCAAAAACATCTACCGTAAAACAGAAGCCCACAGTTTACCCCGATTGATACAGTTGGTAAACGAAATGAACCTTTTGGAAGACATCTAGTTTTTTTTTTGAGCAACTCAATGTAGAGCAACTCGATAAACACTCTATTTTTCGCATTAAAAATAATCGAAATATACCCAATTCAGGGTATATTTTTTTTGTATGCACGAAATAACTTTGGGGAAAATTATAACCATGAATTACCTGAACAAATTCTTCACAAAAATCGCTATCGAATTCTACAATTATCTCTTTGTGAAACACAAATCAATATAAAACCTTAATACTAACCTTAAAATTTTTTTAAAATGAAAACACAACAACTCTTAACAAAAGTTTTTGTTACAGCCATGGTAATCATGGGAATCGCTACAGTAAAGGCGAACAACGTGCAAATTACTGGAACTTCGGTATCCGGAAGCAACATCACCTTCAACATCAGTTGGGAAAACTCTTGGAACGCAAGTGCTGCTCCTGCAAATTGGGATGCAGTTTGGGTATTTATTAAATATCAGGATTGTAATACTAAACTTTGGGCTCATGCTAATTTAAGTACTCTTACAGCGGATCACACCGCAGCTTCACCACTTCAAGTAGATCCTGTTACGGATGGAAAAGGCGTTTTTATTAGAAGAAGTGCAGTTGGTGGCGGAAATGTAGCTTCCACCTCTATCACTTTGAAGATGTCTACAGTTTCCGGAACTTCCAACAACTACAAAGTATATGGAATTGAGATGGTGAATGTTCCACAAGGAAATTACAAATTGGGAGACGGAACAAGCTCTTATTCTTATACGCCAAGAACTATAGATGCTACAGCACAAAGCAATGGTTTAACGACTACTGAATTGGGACCTTACACAGCAGACGTTCCGCAAACTTTTCCAATGGGATACAACGCATTTTATATGATGAAATATGAAATTTCACAGGAACAATATGTTGATTTTTTAAATTCTCTAACATTCACGCAACAAAAAAATAGAGTTGTTACAGATCCAATAAGTGCAGCAGGAACTTTTGCGATGTGGACAGGCACAACTTACCAGTTCAGAAACGGTATTGCAATAGTAACACCCGGTTCAAATGGAGCAATTCCTGCAGTTTTTGGTTGTGATGCAACACCAGGAACTCCTAACAGCTCAAATGATGGACAAAATGTAGCAATGAACGGAATGAGTTGGGCAGATTTAGCTGCATACTTGGATTGGGCTGCTTTAAGACCCATGACAGAAATGGAGTTTGAAAAAGCGGCAAGAGGTCCACTTGCAATGATTCCAGGAGAATATCCATGGGGAAGTACAGAAATAACTCAAACAAACAGTTCAAATATTACCAACGCAAAATTAGCAACAGAAGTATCATCTACTACAGTAAATAACGGTATGTGTGCAATTAATCAAGGTAATCCTGCATCAACGGTAGGACCTCTTAGAACAGGTATCTTTGCAACCAGTGCATCAGGAAGACTTTCTGCAGGAGCAGGCTTTTATGGCGCTATGGAATTGGGTGGAAACGTTTGGGAAAGAGCTGTGGGTTCGGCAACTCCAGATGGAGTAGCTTTTACAGGAAACTTGGGTGATGGTACACTCTCATCTACAGGATTTGCAGACCAAGCTTCATGGCCAAATAATACAGACGGAAGCGGTGCAACAGTAAGAGGAAGCAGCTATTATAATAGCGCAAGTTACGCCAGAACATCAGATAGAATTAATATATATAGCACTCTTTTTGCCAGATCTTATGATTATGGTGGGAGAGGTGTGAGATAACATCAATTTAGATTTACAACACAGTTTCTGTGTACAAATTTTTAATTATTAATAAAAAATCTAAAAGATGATATCAACTAAAAAATATAATAGAACAGTTGTATTCATTTTAAGTATATTCAGCAGTTTGCTTTACGGCCAGTATAATGGCGGTTCTGCAGATGGAAATTCGCAATCTGAGGTGACCAACCTTACTTGTGGATTCGCTCCCGGACAATACGCCTACACAGGAGGAATTGCAGATGGAGCTTCAGCAAATACTATAATCTATACAACATGCGGTTTTGCTCCCGGTAGCTATGCTTACATGGGAGGAGTCAACGATGGTGCTTCTGTAGATACAAAAATGTACGGAGTATGCGCAGATCCGCCACAGTTTTACACCTATTTCGGGGGAAGTGGAGACGGCAGCAGTATGAGTAAGCAACAAAACTGTGCAATCGTACTTCCTGTAGCAGATTTCACGGGAACACCTGTTGAAATTTGTGTAAACCAAAATGTAACATTTACCGATGCTTCAACTAACGCGGTAGCTTGGGAATGGACGGTAACAGGCGGAACTTTTGTAAGTCCATCTACCATGTACAGCCAAAACCCTGTCGTGAAATATGCAACAGCCGGAACATACTCTGTAACGCTGAAAGCGAAAAATATTGATGGAGAAGATGTGATAACCAAAACCAATTACATTAAAGTAAATGCTACGGCTACCATTTCCTCAACAACACCAGGATCAAGATGTGGATCAGGAACGGTAACCATTTCCGCCACACCAAACTCCGGAACGATCAAATGGTATTCTGCATCTACAGGAGGAACGTTACTGTACACAGGAAACAGTTTTACAACACCAAGTATTTCTACAACAACTACGTATTATGCAGAAGCATTCAACGGTTGTACAGCAAGTACAAGAACTGCGGTTGTAGCTACTGTAAATCCAATTCCAACCATTTCTGGTAGCGATGTGGCAAGATGCGGTGCAGGAACGGTAACCTTAACAGCCAACCCAAGCGCAGGAACTGTGAAGTGGTATGATGCAGCAACAGGAGGTACAGAATTATCTACAGGCACAACTTATACTACTCCAAGTTTAACAGCTACAACTTCCTACTACGCAGAAACAACTTCTGCTGCAGGTTGTGTTTCTAACAGAATAGAAATAAAGGCTGTTATTAATGAAATTCCTACCATCACTTCCACCACACCGGCAACTCGTTGTGGCGCAGGAACAGCCACAATTTCGGCGGTTGCAAGTGCGGGAACAGTAAATTGGTATGATGCAGCAACAGGAGGAAACTGGCTAGCTTCGGGAAGCAGTTATTCGCCAAGTGTAAGTGCTACTACTACCTACTACGTGGGAACTACCACTACAGCAGGTTGCAGCTCTACCAGAACCGCAGTTACGATTACGGTAAATACAGTTCCAACAATTACTTCCACCACACCAGCTTCACGCTGCGGTGCAGGAACGGTAACTTTAGGAGCGGCGGCGTCTGCAGGAACCATCAGTTGGTTTGCAAATGCTACAGGAGGAACTGCATTAGGAACAGGAACAAGTTTCACTACACCAAGTATTTCTACTTCTACCACTTATTATGTAGAAACGGATAATGGAACGTGCAACTCCGGAAGAACAGCAGTTACGGCAACAGTTACCAATACTGCTTCACCTACAGGAAATACTGCACAAAACTTCTGTCCAGGACAAACTCTCGCAGATTTGGTAGTAAGCGGAAGCAATGTTCAATGGTATGATGCGGCAACTAACGGCAATGTTTTACCAAACTCAACATTATTGGTAAGCGGACAAACCTATTATGCTACTCAAACTGCAAATTCTTGCGAAAGTACAAGCAGATTGGGCGTAACAGTTACGCAGATTGCATGTATGGGAACCGTAGAAACTGTGAAATCCAACTTCAAGGTGTACCCAATTCCGGTAACAGATGTATTAAATGTGGAATCTGACGACGAAATCTTGAAGATAGAGCTTTACGCAGGCAGCGGACAAAAAGTTCTGGAAAGAAAGGTGAATAATAGAAAATACCAGTTAGAAGTGCGAGATTTACCACAAACCATGTATATATTGAGAATCTTCACTACAAAAGAAACCAAAATAGTGAAAGTGATCAAAAAATAATAATGTTTTCATTATTAGTTTTTAGGGAGTGGCCGAGAGAAATCTCGGTCATTTTTATGTTTGTTTTGTACGGTTTAAGTTTTAAAATAAATTAATGAAAATATTGCTATTTGCCCATGTGTATTCACTATAAATTTATTTTTTGTGAATATGTAACATAAATTTTAAAAAATAGGTAAAAATACGTATATGTATTTCAAAAATTTTTTCTATATTTGAAACTGTAAAAACCATGTAATTCAATCAAAAGAAGAGGTATAATGATGGAGAAGTAATTTTTTTCAATTTTTTTATTTTTTTTGGAGAAGTGTTTGATTCATTCAAGCGCTTCTTTTTTAGTACCTTTGCGAAAAGTAATTATTAATGGCAATACTTGTTACAGGTGGTCTCGGCTACATTGGTTCGCATACGGTGGTGGAACTTTTGAATAATGATTTTGAGGTAGTAATTGTAGATGACCTCTCTAATTCCGAAAAATTTATTTTAAACAATATTGAAGATGTTTCCGGAAAAAAACCATTTTTCTATCCCTTTGATTTAAAACGAAAAGAACTGCTGAAACAGGTTTTTGATGCCCATAAAATCCAAGGATGCATCAACTTTGCGGCTTTCAAAGCAGTAGGAGAGAGTCAGGAAAAACCTTTGGATTATTATGAAAACAACCTTTTTTCATTAATCAATATTTTACAGGAATTTAAAGACAGAAATATCACCAACTTTATTTTCAGCTCATCATGTACCGTTTACGGACAGGCTGATGAAATGCCCATTGACGAAAATACGCCGCTAAAAACCCCCGAATCTTCCTATGGAAAAACCAAACAGATGGGCGAAGAAATTCTGAAAGATTTTGCGACAGCTTATCACAAAAAAATTTCTTTGTTGAGGTATTTCAACCCAATAGGAGCGCACCCTTCCGCAAAATTAGGAGAACTTCCACTCGGAATTCCAAACAACTTAATTCCTTACGTTACACAAACTGCCGCCGGAATTCGTGAAAAACTTTCGGTTTGGGGCAATGACTATCCAACTCCCGATGGAACCGCAATTCGCGATTATATCTATGTGGTAGATTTGGCGAAAGCTCACGTTGCCGCCCTGAAAAAATTAATTGCAGAAAAAGCGGAAACAGTAATCGACATTTACAACCTAGGAACCGGAAAAGGTTCTTCTGTTTTGGAAGTTGTTGAAGCATATGAAAAAGCCAATAATGTAGCTGTTCCTTACCAAATTTGCGACCGTAGAGCAGGAGATATTACCATTGCTTACGCAAATGCAGACAAAGCCGAAAAAGAACTCGGCTGGAAAGCAGATACTTCTTTGCAAGAGGCTTTACGAACCACTTGGGAATGGCAAAAGTATTTGGAGAAAAGACAAGATTCTTAAATCTGAAAATTCTCAAACAAAAGTTTTTTATAAATTGAAAAAAGCCTGCACGGAAATCTTATTTTTCCTTTAACAAGTTTATTTTTAAACTTTTAAACTTTTGTGACTTTTGTGGTTTTAAAATTGTCATGTATTGAAAACTATTATTATAAAGGCTGTTTCGCGCGGAGTGCGACATTATGTTAACCTCATGCGACTTGTCGCTTGAGGATGAGAAAGCTAAAAGTCAAGAAAATTCATGTGAAATATCTTTAACATCAAAAAAAATAATAAAAAAAATCAGGAAAATTTTCCTGATTTTTTTTGATTCAAAATTCGTAATTCGTAATTCGCAATTCGTACTTCGTACTTCAAATTACATTGGCGGCATATCATCACCTCCGTTTTCGTTATTGTTGATGTCTCTTCTTCGTTTTGGCTGATCCACCTTATCGCCTTGTTTGAAGCGGTATGTTAAAGAAAGAGAAAACTGTCTCGGCATCCACTGCATATAAGATTTTCTCTCAAAATTATCGCCGAAGCTGTAGAACGTTCTGTTTCGGGTATCAAAAATATCTTGAATATTGAAACCAAGCGTTCCGTTTCCGTTCCAAATCGTTTTTGTAGCTCCAAAATTCAGCGCATACATTGGATCCTGTTTCGTGGTAGCAGTTTTTTGTCCGCCACGATAGAAACCTTGGAACTGCATGCTGAAAGTTTTGTCGAGCCTAAAAGTGGTAGTCAATCTCGTTCTCGTAGAAAACCCGTTACCTTCGTAAGACAGTGTTCTGGTCATCGGAACTCCGTTCAAATTATAGTTGTAAGTGAAAGAGCCATTGCTGTCATATCCAAATAGGTCTACACTACCCAAAAGTTTTAACCAAGGAAAAGGATCGTAGGTGAAATTAAGATCCAAACCGTATCTGCTTTCTGTACCAATATTGTAAGGCATGGTTTCAAATCTTGATTTTTGCTCATTATAAATATTCGTCATCTGTACATTATCTTCAGTAAAACGATAGTACACTGTAGGATTTACCGTAAATTTCTTTTTGGAAATGCTGTAGCCCAACTCATAAGAATTGATGTACGAAGGGTTCAGATTCGGATTTCCCGTAAAAATATTATCGCTATCGTTATAAGAATTGAATGGAACCATGAACCAAGAACGCGGTCTGTCGATTCTTCTGGTATAATTCAATAAAAGTTGGTTGTTTTTTGAAAAATCGTAGCTCAAAAATACCGTAGGGAAAATATTATTGTAGTTTTTTCTAATAGAAGGCTCAATTGCACTCAAATTCCTGAAATCAACATCAATTTTTGAAATTTCATCCCTCAAACCAACTTGATAACCAATTTTTTCACCAATTCTACTTTTGAATTGTGCGTAGATGGCATTTATCATTTCTTTGTAATTGGTAACGCTGGTGAAATCAGGATTAATGATGCCGTCGTTCAGTACAGAATATTCGTAGTCGTTTACATTTCTGTCGAGTCTGTAACCTGCTTCTATTTTAGATTTTTCGCCAATTGGTTTTTCGTAATCTACTTTTCCGACTATTGATTTATTAACAGTGTTTTGATCCACATTGTCTTTACCATTGAAAATACCGTTATAGTATTTTTCAATTACAGAATTTCCTGCCGAATTATTTTTTTGAAGGCTTAAAGAAACCGATAAATTTTGTCCATTATCATCCAATTTTTGGTCGATTCCGAAATCTCCCTGCATTGCATTGTTGGTATTTTGTCCAATGCTGTTTCTGTTTTTGGTAAGAGGATAAAGAAAACTGGTATTTCCTGCATTGATGCCATTATATGCAAAACGCGAATCTACAAAACCATCACTTTCGCTATCAAAACGTCTTAAAGTAATGGAAGCATTTGCAGAGGTTTTATCCGTAAAATCGTACACCAAACCTGCAGTACCGTTGTAATTTCTGTTGTAGCTGTTTGTTTCAGAATTTTGGTGAGATTCTTGTGTTTGATAAACAGAATTAGCATTGTAGAAAATTGCATCGTTCGTGTTTTTTCCTTTGCTTTCTCTGTAGCCACCGCCTCCGTTCAGAAAAAATGTTGCTTTATCTTTTCTCCAGCTTAGGTTGGTGTTTAAAGAAGTTTGCGGTAGATATCCGATGCTGCCGGTAACACTTCCATTGAAACCAATCTTTTTATTTTTTTTCAAAATAATATTCAAAATTCCCGCAGTTCCGCTCGCTTCGTATTTGGAAGAAGGATTGGTAATTACTTCAATTTTGTCAATTTGGTCTGCAGGAATAGACTGTAAAGCGTTTGCTCCGTCATCAATTCCCAATAGTGCAGAAGGTTTTCCATTGATCAAAAATCTCACGTTAGAGCTTCCGCGCATAGAAACCGTTCCGTCTGTATCTACGGAAACTGAAGGTACATTTTGCAAAACATCCTGAAGATTTCCGCCTTTGCTTATTAAATCTTGGTTTACATCGTATGTTTTTTTGTCAAGTTCCACGCGATACGCTTTTGTAGCTTGTGCCGTAATGGTAACACCTTCAATATCTTTGGTGGGAGTAAGCGTAGATGAAGATTCGGCTTCCACAGTTATATTTCCGATGTTTCCGGCAGCTGTAATTTGCTTGGAAGTGGTAATTTTTTTAAAATCGATAGCTTCAACGGTTACGGTGTAGTTACCGGGAGCCAATGAAAGTGTGTAATGACCTTTTTCGTCTGTTAATGAAGCATCGCTTAATGTTGTGTCAGTCTTATGTACAAAACTTACAGAAGCGTAGGGAACAGGATTGTTGGATTTATCTACGATATTGCCGCTAACATTTACTTTTTGTTGAGCGAAAGCCATTGCTGCTGCAGATAGTACAAAGGTAAGACCAAGCGTTTTCTTGGTAAGAATCTGAATAATTTCAGTATGAATCATGTTATTATTATTTTAAGCGCAAATTTCCTTCACTTGCGCTGATTTTAAATTATAAAATTTTCAAAAAATTTTGTGGGATTTTGAATTTTCTGAAATTCTGAATCAACTAATTAGACGCAAAATTTCCAGAAATGTTAAACGTTCGTTTGTTAAAGTTTGTTAAAACTTTACTTTTTGATGTTTTTGGAGTTCAGCCAATCCTGATATTCTTTCGCATTTTTGGCGTGTTCTACATCGCTTGCAGTGAACTTGTGGTAGCCAAATTTTGCAGGATTTGCACACATGTAGATGTAATTATTTTTTTCGTAATTCAAAACGGCATCCACGGAGTTTTTATCCACCACACAAATCGGTCCCGGAGGAATTCCTGCGTTTGCGTATGTATTGTAAGGTGAAGGTTCGCGCAAATCCTTGTACAAAACCCTTCTAATAGGCTCTTTCGTGAAATTTGAGGCTTTTGCAACGGCGTAAATTACGGTAGGGTCACTTTGCAGTTTCATCCCTTTTTTGTAGCGGTTCATGTACAGTCCTGCTACGGTTTTCATTTCGTCCGGTTTTCCGCCGGTTTCTTTGTAAACCAGCGATGCCATTGCATAAATTTGTTCGCGCGAAAGTCCGGTTGCTTTTTCTCTGGCAATTCTTTCGGGAGTCCAAAAACCTTTGTAATCGTCTTCAAATTTTTTGAAAAACTCTTTCGGCGTTACCGTCCAGAAGAAGTTGTACGTATCGATGAAGAAATATTTTTTCAAATCTTCTGCGTTTGCATAGCCTTTTTCGGTTGCAATTTGGTTCAAGTCTTTTGCAAATCTCAATGAATCCAGTTCGGTTTTTTTGGTTACTCTACCAATCATTTGATAAACCGTGAAGAAATCACCAATTCTGAAGGTATTTTCCGTTTGGTTTCCGGCCTTTATCATATTCACGAGGTCTGTATTGCTTGTTCCGCTTTTAATTCTGTATCGACCTGCATTGAAAAATTTATCCAAATTTTTATCTTTTGCGACATCCTTAAATTCCTCTTTATTTTTCAAATAAGGCGAAATAGAATCCAGAATCGCATTAAAGTTGGATTGGTGGGGAATCAAAACGTAGCCTTCTTTTTCCACGTTGTTTCCGTAATATTTTTTATAAAACTTAAAACCAAAAAATCCGCCCACAAGCAGAATTAAAAGTGCTATTATCGCAAAAATTGAACAACCTTTTTTCATAATTAAGTCTGAAGTCCGTAGACCGAAGTCCGAAGACTAATAAGTTTTTTAATGATTAATGTTTAATAAATAACGAATGTTTTCTTCGGTCTTCGGACTTCCGTCTTCAAACTAAAGTTTTTCCCTCAAAAACCTGTTTCGCTGGTCCTTCCAGCCAAATATTTTTGAAACTTTCGCCGTCTTGTTCGGCATAAACCTTCAAATTTCCGCCTAAAACCTTCACTTTTATGGAATTCAAATTTTTATCTTTCATAAAGGTGAGCGCAGAAGCGGTAACTCCCGTTCCACAACTAAAAGTTTCGTCTTCCACACCGCGTTCGTAGGTTCTTACAAAAAGTTCGTCGTCCGCAATTTTCTCAACAAAATTTACGTTGATGCCTTCTTTTTTATAAGTATCAGAATTTCGAATTTCGTTACCGTTTTTGTAAACATCAAAGTTTTCCACATCTTCTACAAATTTCACAAAATGTGGTGAACCTGTATTCAGAACGCAGTTTTTGCCGTCTTTTGCGATGGTTTCTACGTCAATCATTTTCAGTTTTACGGTTCCGTTTTTTATCTCGGCTTCGTGCAGTCCGTCAATCGCGTTGAAGGTGCATTTTTCTTCGAAAATATCCAAAAAATGGGCAAAAGCAACGATGCATCTTCCGCCGTTTCCGCACATGGTGCTCTCGTTTCCGTCGGAGTTGTAATAGACCATTTTGAAGTCTGCATTTTTAAAATTTTCCTGATCATTTTCCAACAAAATCAGACCATCACCGCCAATTCCAAATCGTCTGTCACACAGTTTTTCGATCAGTTTTTGGTCTTTCGGAAACTGCAGATCGCGGTTATCCACCATCACAAAATCGTTTCCTGTGCCTTGATATTTATAAAATTTTAAAGTATTTTTCATAACAAAGCCGAAATTCACTTGAATTCGGCTTGCAAAGATACGAAAAGTGAAAAATTGTAGGAGATTTTGTTTAAACTTATGCTGAGGAATCGGACGAAATAGGCAAATTGGATAAGTTTGCATGAAAACCCAATTTTTTTCAAGAAAACACGAATAAGAAACTCGATTCTAATTGGAAGACTGCTTTTTCAACCGTTGAATTAGATATAATTTAACACAACTTGTTGTGCATTTGGGACAGATTATATCGCAAAGAACGCAAAGATTTAGTCGTTTAATAATCAATATTTTACGTTCGCAAAGCCGCTTCGCTTAACAAACGAATTGCTATTTTAAACTTTGATTTTTGCTAAACGAAGTGCCTTTGCGAACTAATTTATTAATTTTTTTTTAAATCTTCATTGCGAACTTTGTGTTATAATTTTTTTAATCAGATCATTGCAATTTTTTTGCAAAAGCACAAGAGGTTTAACCTAAAAAAGCCGTGAAATCAAAACCTTATTCCTTTAGTAACCTTTAGTGTTGAAGGAGAAGACTTAACCTTATTCCATTATTAGATCAATTTTTATTTTTGCAATAACAATAAGGAAATAAGGATTTTTTTGTGGAATCTTAATCTTTTTTTACTAATGGAATAAGGGTTTCCACTTTTAAACTTTTTTCGCTGTATGAAAAATAATTTGTAGAATTCTTATATCAATGAAACTTCCATAATTTTTTCATTGAGTTATTATTAAAATTTCACAAAAAATATTTGGTAATCTGAACCATCGAAGTAACGATTATCACACCCAAAACGATGTATCGGAACAATTTTTCGGAAGTTTTTTTCAAAATCTGTTTTCCGAGCCAACTCCCCAAAAATGAAATAACAATCAGCGGCGGAAGCATCCAAATGAACTTTTCCTGCATAAATCCGTTGAAGAAATAAATTACCGCCCTCGTGGAATCCACACCCAAATCAATCATCGAAGATGTGGCGATGAAAATGTCTTTAGGCAAATTGAATGCAGTCAAAGCAATCCCACGAATTGCGCCGCCTGTTCCGATAATTCCGGCTAAAAATCCGGAGGCAATTCCGCCCGAAATAAGATTTTTATTGTTTTGCAGAAGCGGTTTGTCGAAGTTTTTAATTAAATAAATAGACACTAAAACCAAAACAATGCACATACCCAGTTCCAGTTCTTTTTGCGGAACGTATTTGCTTAGAAGTGCGCCAATTGCCACCGAAATTACCGCCGGAATTCCAAGCGTGAAACCTATTTTTTTGTTTATTCCTTTATGAAATAGAAAAATTTTCGAAATATTGCTGAACACGTGAAAAAGTGCCGTAATTCCCAAAACCTCATGAAAATCAAAAAACAAGGCAGCTACAGGAACAAAAAGGATGGAAGAACCGAAACCACTTACCGTTCCGATAATTTCCGCAACCAGCGCCAAAAGATAGAAAAGCCAGTATTTTTCTTCCATTAATTTCTAAAATTTTGTTTTTAGAGTTTAGAATTTTCTTTTTTCAAATTTTTCATCCATTCCAGCAAGCCAATTATCGCCATCACCGTAAAGACTACATATTGCAATGAGGTTATTCCCAAACCTTTGTAAATCATCATCGGAATGCAAATAATATCGCCAATAATCCAAAAAATCCAGTTTTCAATTCTGCGTTTCGCCATAAACCACATCCCGACAAGGAAAATTGCGGTGGTAACAACATCCAGCCAGTTCGCCCAATCCAAATGATCCAAACCAAGCGTTACGTTTTGCATGGAAAATTTATTGTCGATCAACGGTTTGTAATAATAAACGATGGTAACGAGTAACAAGCTTAAAAAAAATAAAATTCCGCCGTAAATCCACTCTTTTTTCTTTGCCCAAGAAACTTCAACGTGAACGTGGTCTTCCGAACTTTTTGCCCACAAAATCCAGCCGTAAATGCTCATCACCGTATAATAAAAATTAATCATCATATCGCCCAGAAGCCCGAAATTAAAGAGGATATAGACGTAGAGTGCTGTAGAAATAATTCCCGTTGGATAAACCCAAATATTCTTTTTGATGGAAAAATAAACACTCAAAATTCCGAAAAAAGTTGCCGTAACTTCCAAAAAAATCTGAAAATTCGTGTAGGTTTCGTAAGGTTTCAGAAAAAGATCGTAGAAATTCATTTTTCAAAGATAAATTTTTGATTTGAGATTTGAAATTTGAGATTGACGTGTTGAATTCCCCTGTCATTGCGAGGAACGAAGCAACCTAAGTGTCATTAACTTGTTAATGACGGGATGGTTATAGTTTTAAAGTAAGTTTTTGCTTTGCTCATCAATTTTAGAAAATCCTCAATATTTTTAGGCTTCTTTTTTAACAACTGTAACTCACATCACAGACATTCTTCCAATGAAATCGTATTTTTGATGAAAATCATGTTATGAAAAAAATAATTTTTGCATTCGCAGCATCCCTTTTATTCTTGAGTTGTTCTAAAAAGGAAGAAATTAAAAATTCAGTTGCAGAAAAAGAAACGGAAGTAAAAACCCTTCCTATAGACAGTTTGAAAAAATACGCCGATGAAACCAAAAAACTTTTGGTGACTGACTTAACCCAAAAAATTGCCGACAGCGGAACAGTGGGAGCGATGGCTTTTTGCAATATTGAGGCACTTCCGCTCACCAAACAAATGGAGGAGAAACATGGCGTGAAAATCAAAAGAGTTTCCGATAAAAACAGAAATCCGGAAAATGAAGCCAACGAAACGGAACGAAAATACATCGAAATGTATCGTCAACAAATTTTGAAAAAAGAAGAATTGAAAGCAACGATGCAGGATGGCGTTTTTTACGCGCCTTTGGTTACCAACGCAATGTGTTTGCAATGTCACGGTGAAAAAGGAAAAGACTTAAAACCCGAAGTCGTGGCGAAAATTTCCGAACTTTATCCCAACGATAAAGCGACGGGATATAAGGAAAACGAAATCAGAGGTTTGCTGCGTATCGCAAAAGAATAGCGGTTGATGATAAAACTCATACCGAAAGTGGGTTTTTGTGTAACAGATGTTACAAAAGCCCGCTTTTTTGTGCCGTAAATTTGTAGTAGAAATTAGAAATAAGCTTCTTCTTTCTTTAAAAAAATGAAAAATTTACTCATACTTGGCGCAGGAACTTCGGGAACGATGATGGCAAATCATTTGGTAAAAGAACTTCACGACAATGAATGGAAAATCACCATTGTTGACCAATATAAAACCCATTATTATCAACCGGGATTTTTGTTTATTCCTTTTGGAACGTATCAACCTGAAGACGTAAAAAGGACAATTGACGAATTTATTCCTAAAAAAGTAAACCTCGTTCGCGAAGAAATTGATTTAATTGATAAAGACAGCGACGAAGTTTTGCTAAAAAACGGACAAAAACTGAAATACGACATTCTCATCATCGCCACCGGTTGCAAAACCGCTCCGGAAGAAGTAGAAGGAATGAAAGGCGACACTTGGTACAAAAATATTTTTGATTTTTACACATTTGAAGGCAGTTGCGCGCTCGCCAAAAAATTGGAAACTTGGGAAGGCGGAAAATTGGTGGTTCACATTACCGAAATGCCGATAAAATGTCCTGTTGCACCTTTGGAATTTGCATTTTTGGCAGACGATTATTTCTATAAAAAAGGAATGCGCGACAAAGTGGAAATTACTTATGTAACGCCACTTTCAGGCGCATTTACCAAAGCCAAAACTACGGCGGAACTCAATCATCTTTTAGAAGAAAAAAACATAAAAATTGTACCCGATTTTGCAGTGGAACATATTGAAGGCGAAAACGGAAAAATGTACGATTACGGCGGAGATGAAGTTGATTTTGATTTGCTCGTAACCGTTCCGACAAATATGGGCGACGAATGTATTTTGCGCTCCGGTTTTGGAAATGATTTGAACTACGTTCCGACTGATAAACACACGCTTCAATCCAAAGTAAAAGACAATATTTTCGTAATCGGCGATGCTACAGATGTTCCCGCTTCAAAAGCAGGTTCTGTTGCGCATTTTGAAGCAGAAATTTTAACAGAAAATATTCTGAATTATATTGAAGGAAAACCTTTGAAACCCAATTTTGACGGACACGCCAATTGTTTTATTGAAACAGGAAAAGGAAAAGCATTGTTGATTGATTTCAATTACGAAGTAGAACCCGTGAAAGGAAAATTTCCATTTGGAGGAATTGGACCGCTTAATCTTTTAACCGAAAGTAAATTCAATCATTTAGGAAAAATGGTTTTTAAATGGGTGTATTGGAATATGCTTCTTCCGGCAAGAAAAATTCCGTTTGTAACACCGCAAATGTCTTTGGATGGAAAGGAAATTTCCCCCGTTCCCCCAAAGGGGGAAAATCTCTAATACTATCTGTTGAAAAATTGCACAATTGTATGTATTGGAAATAAATATCTGATAATACTTTTGAATTTAAAATAAACAAATTTCTCCCAAATGATAAAGAAAGTAAAATATTAACATTGCTCCCCCTTTGGGGGAAAGGGGGACTATAAATTTTAAAAATAATGGAAAAAACAATCGCAGGAAAAGTAATCAACGTAAACGAAGAAGGTTACTTACTGAATATGGAAGAATGGAACGAAGACGTTGCAAAAGAATTGGCACAGGAAGAAAACGTAGAACTTTCGCCAAGACATTTTGAAGTACTGAATTATCTTCGCGACCAACAGAAAAAAGAAGTGGCATTAACAATTCGCGGCGTTGGAAAATCTGGAGTTGTGGATATCAAGGAATTTTATGTGCTGTTCCCAAAAGGACCACTGAAAATCTCCAGCAAAGTTGCAGGAATCCCGAAACCGAAAAGTTGTATCTAAAAAAATAGACACAAGACTAAAAGACGTGAGATTTGAGACTTTAAAATCTGTATTTTGAATTTTCGTCTCGTGTCTCTTATCTCTTCATCTCAAATCTCAATATTATGGAAACCACCACACAAATCAATCCTTTAGCAGACATTCCGAAAGATGCAAAACCCATAGAAAAAGTAATGGTCATCATCTCTAAAGGAACTTTAGAAAGTATTTACGCAGGATTTATCCTTGCAAACGGCGCAAGAATGGAAGGCATTGAAAGCGAAATTTTCTTCACCTTTTTCGGTTTGGAAGCCGTGAACAAAAAAACAATCGACAATATTCACGTTGCAACCGTCGGAAATCCGGCGATGCACATGCCGACAATGTTGGGCGGACTTCCGGGAATGGAAGCACTCGCCACAAAAATGATGAAATCCAAAATGGAAAAACTCGACATTCCGCCCATTGGAGAATTTTTGGAAATTCTTTCGGCTTCAGGTTGCAGACTTTGGGCTTGCAAATTGGCAATGGAAATGTTCGATTTGAAAAAAGACGATTTAATTCCAGAAGTAGAAGGCGTTTTGACTGTTGGCGATTTCTACGCAAGAGCAGCAGGAGAAGGAACGCAGATTATTTTTATCTAACATAAAAAAATTCCAAAAGAATTCCCCTCCTATGGAGGGGAGTGGAAAAAAAACTATAAAAAATTTTGCTCTGTGGTTGTCGGCAACCTTAATAGACTCATTATATTGGCAGTATCACTAAGAACATTTTTAGGAATCTATTTACTAGCGGTAGACTATTAACTTCGCTACACTACGTTCAGAATTACAAACGTAAGATGTTATTATTCAAAGCGGATTTTCAAAAAGTTTTTTACTGTATATTTTTAAATTTCCAAAATTTAAAATTATTGAGGTCATAACTTAACTTCATATTAAATAACCCTTATAAACAGCACGTTTGTCATTCCGTAGGAATCTAAATAATATTTGTAGAGATACTTTCAGTATGACAAACTTTGCGTATATTTTTGTATTTTATTGATAATCAGAATTAAAATATTCTTATAATATGTAATTAACTAATGACATCAATAAAATTATTTATAGACATCTAAAACAGGATTAGATTTATTGCTAAAATCCCAAAAGGCTTGATTTTCCCAAGAAGAACCATTGGTTGATGAAGTTCCTTTGTAGGCAGTCCATTCTGAACCCCAATAACAAAAACCAATTCCCTTGGGAACTTCTATTGAAATTGATTTTATTTTATTAAAGTAATCCATTTGTCCAACCAGTGTCGCTGGAAATTCTGACAAAATTTGGGAGTTGAGACCAACAACATTATTCGTTTGGTCGTTCCAATCCAATGTGAAAGGATAAGACGTTTCGGCAATGAAAATAGGTTTATTGAACTGATTTGAAATAGTTGTCAAGTTTTGCTGAACCAAAGTCAGGTTTTTTCCGTGCCAAATTGGATAATAGCTGATACCGATTATATCGTAATTTAAATTAGAAATTTGTGAGAAAAAATTGGTTGCACCATCAAATCCCGCGAAATGGAGAATTATTTTCGTAGTAGAATTTGTATCTCTAACTGCAGAAATTCCACTTTGCAGAAGTTGTTTGAATTGAGATAGATTTGTAAGATTTCCTTCTGGCCAAAGAAAACCATTGTTGATTTCGTTTCCGATTTGGATATATTCTGGATTAATTTCGGAAACTATTTTTTTGGTGTAATTATAAACGTCGGTTTTAAGTTCTGAAAAAGTATGATTCTGCCAAGACAAAGGTTTTGTTTGTTGCGAAGGATCTGCCCAGTAATCACTATAATGAACAGAAATCATCACTTTCATTCCTTTATTTTTAATTTCTTGAGATAGGGATTTTACGGTTGCAAAATCAGAATTTGCTGTTGTGGGATTTACCCAAATCCTCAATCTAATGACGTTTCCGCCGGAGTTTTTAAAAGTTGTGAGCATGTCTTCTGCGATTCCGTATTGATTGTAGAATATTTGACCGCTTTGGCGAACTTCCGGAAGAAAGGAGAAATCAACACCTTTAATTTCTAAAATTTTAGTTGGAGTTGGAATTTGATTTTCTGTACTTCTTGAGCAGGAAAGAAGAAAAATGAGTAAAAATATTGAAGAAAAAATTCTTAAATTCATTGAGATGATTAGACTTCAAAATTAGGCTAAAAAAATAAAAAAGTCTTAAAAATTAAGACTTTATTTTATTATGAAGATTCTTTAAATTTTGTTATTCAAGCTTGCCCAACCGCCGCCGTTATGAACTTCTTTGTAACCGGCATTTTGCAGAATACTTTTCGCTGATGCAGAACGCATTCCAGATGCACAACAAGTGATAATGGGTTTGTTTTTGTCTTTCAATTTTGAAAGATTATTGGAAAGTTCATTTACGGGAATGTTGATGGAACCTTTGATGTGGCCGCCTTGAAATTCCCCTTTACTGCGAACATCAAGAATAATTGCACCGTTTTTTACCAGTTCTGCGTAGTCGGTTTTTTCAAATCCGAAAAGATTTTTTATTGAGTCGAACATTTTTTTAAAATTTTTAAATTATTGCTGCAAAAATAGGGTAGTGCAAAACATTTTACAGTGATGATGGTTACAGAAGCAAAATTTTGTTGCGCGACAACGAAATGTATCCGTCTTTTTCCAACTGTTTCAGAACACGGCTTGTTGCTTCACGGGTAATTCCCAATTCATCGGCAATTTGTTGATGGGTGGTATTGATTTCTTTGGAATGATACAGTTCGGATTTCTGCATCAATAAATGCATAATTCGGGAATCTATTTTTTGAAAAGCTACCGAATTTACGATTTCTAGAAGGTTTTCGAAACGTTTTTGATACAGTGTGAAGATAAAATCCGTCCATTCTGGGAATTTATGGATCCATTCTTTTGCTTTTTGGGTGGAAATCATCAAAATTTCAGCGTCTTCCTCAATAACGGCCTTTATTTTCGAGGTATCCTGTTTGATGGCGGCAAGAATAGAAACGATGCAGCTTTCGCCTGGAGTAATATAATATAGCAAAATTTCCCTGCCGTCTTCTTCGGTGCGAATCACTTTCATGCTTCCTGAAATAACGAGCGGAATGAAATGTACATAAGCATCCATATCCAAAATAACATCGCCGGAACGAAAATTTTTTATGGAGCCGCTTTCGCGCAGTTCTTTTTGAAATTCGGGGTGGAAGGTCTCGTAGAAATTCATACCTCAAATTTACGAATATTATTGATTTTTAGGAGGGTTTTTTGGGTTGGGTAAAAGCTTTTTGAAAATATTTATCTTAAAAAATGTTAATATCTCCAAAAAATTTATATTTTCGTGAAACTTAAAAAAATAAACATGTCAAATCTTTGGAGAACCAAACCTCTTAGCCAACTTCTTACTGAAGCCAACGAATCGGAAAAGGGGCTGAAAAAAACACTCACTTCCGGCGCATTAATTTCTTTGGGAATTGGCGCTATTATTGGAGCCGGTCTTTTTTCTATCACCGGAATGGCTGCCGCAAATCACGCCGGTCCCGGAATTATGATTTCTTTTATCATTGCAGCTTTAGGTTGTGCATTTGCAGGGCTTTGCTATGCCGAATTTGCATCTATGATTCCCGTTGCAGGTAGTGCATACACGTATTCTTATGCAACAATGGGCGAATTTATTGCTTGGATTATTGGATGGGATTTGGTGTTGGAATATGCAGTGGGAGCCGCAACAGTAGCTTCCAGTTGGAGCGGATATTTAGGGAAATTATTCCATAATTTTGGTGTTGCGCTGCCACCAGAACTGATGACGACTCCTTTTGATGGCGGTATGATTAACCTTCCTGCGGTTTTCATCGTGTCAATTATGTCCTTGGTTTTGATAAAGGGAACCAGCGAATCTGCTTTTGTGAACACATTAATTGTAATTCTGAAAGTTGCCATCGTTTTAATCTTCATTTTTGTTGGTTTTAAATATGTAAAACAGGAAAACTTAACGCCACTAATTCCTGAAAACACAGGTAAATTCGGAGAATTTGGGTGGAGCGGAGTCATTCGGGCCGCAGCAATCGTTTTCTTCGCCTACATTGGTTTTGATGCCGTTTCCACAGCAGCACAGGAAACCAAAAATCCTAAAAAAGCAATGCCGATTGGAATTATGGGTTCGCTATTAATTTGCACGGTCTTATACATCGTTTTTGCTTATGTAATGGTAGGTGTGGTGCATTATTCCGCATTTACTTCAGGTTCGGCAGGAGATCATTTGGCACCGGTTGCGATTGCGATTGAAAATATGGGCAATTTGGTAAACGGAAAAGTTGTTCCGGCTTATCCTTGGCTGAATACTACGATTATTGTGGCAATTCTTTTAGGCTATGCATCCGTAATTTTAGTAATGTTGATGGGACAAAGCCGTGTTTTTTACTCGATGTCGAAAGACGGACTTTTACCGAAAGTTTTCTCAGAAATTCACAGCAGATTTAGAACGCCTTTCAAATCCAATTTATTTTTCTTGGTTTTGGTGAGTGCTTTTGCGGCGTTCATTCCCGGAAGAGTGGTTGGTGAAATGACTTCTATTGGGACTTTATTCGCATTTATCCTCGTTTGTATTGGCGTTTTGGTGATGAGAAAAACACAACCGGATGCGCCAAGAGCGTTTAAAACTCCTTTGGTTCCATTAGTTCCGGTTTTAGGGATTTTAACTTGTTTCGGAATGATGGCTTTTCTACCTTTTGACACTTGGATTCGTTTGGTTGCTTGGATGATGATTGGTTTGGATATTTATCTTTACAGAGGCATCAAAAACTCTTTCCTTGGAAAACAAAACGGAACAACAGATGATCCAAAAAACTACAGAATTACGGCTTTGGCAGGAATTGGAATGACGATTTTACTCATCGTACTATCTTATTTTCACCACAGCAATGCGGAAGTTGACGATATGCCGTTGATGTATTTCTCTTTGGCAATGATTGTTTTCCACACGATTTACTATGGAGTAAGCTACTGGAAACACAGAAAATAATTTTTTTGAAATATTTTGAAAATCTCGGCTTCTTGTCGGGATTTTTTGTTTGCCACGAATGCACTAATAAAAAATATTCGTGCATTCGTGGCAATTTTATTACTTTTGGTTTAAACAATTTTTCATGCAAAAGCTTTTTAGTTTTCTAATAATTTCATTTTTTCTGAACTTTTCATTTGCTCAAAAATTTGAAATTCAAACACTTTTAAAAGATAAAATCTCCATAAGAGCGATACAAATTTGGAAAGGAAAAGTGTATTATGCGGGAACAGATTCCAAATTTGGCTATGTTTCTTTGAAAGATACTGTAGATAAAAAGCAGATAAAACTTTCAAATAAAAAGTTGCAGTTTCGTACACTCGCTCAGGACAGAAATTCTTTTTACACCATAAATATTGAAAGTCCGGCATATTTTTTTAAAATTGATAAAAAAACGTTAAAAAGCAAGATTATAGCAAACGATACTTTAAAAACTGCGTTTTACGACGCCTTGATTTTTACCAAAGACCAACACAAAGGTTACGCCGTAAGTGATCCTGATAAAGACAATAATTTAGTTTTAGTTGAATACAGCAATTACGATCAATTATGGAAGAAAATCAATTTTGAAAAAGAAATAAAATTACACGAAGGAGAAGCCTTTTTTGCAGCGAGCAACACGAACATTGCAATTGCCAAAAACACGCTTTGGATAGCTTCTGGTGGTACGTCGACAAGAATTTTTAAAAGCAACAGGTTTCATCCTACAACTTTTGAAATTTTTGAAACTCCAATTATCCAAGGAACTTCCTCAACAGGCATTTATTCCATCGATTTTTATGATGAAAAATTCGGGATTGCAGTTGGTGGAGATTACACCAAACAATTTGAAAACATCAATAATATTGCTACGACCAACGATGGTGGAAAAACTTGGCAAATTCAAGCTTCCGGAAAAAACGGCGGCTATAAAACCTGTGTAAAAATCCGTCCCAACTCTAAAGGAAAAGACATTATTGCAGTTGGCGACCAAAACATAGAATTTTCCCAAGATTTTGGAAAAACGTGGACGAAAATTTCCGATGAAAAAAATCTCTACTTTTGTGAGTGGGTTGATAGAAATACAGTAGTTTTTGCGGGAAAGGATAGAATAATAAAAGCATATTTTAGATTTTACTCGAAATAGATATAAACAATGAAAATAAAATACATCCTCCTTATCCTAACCCTCATCGCAACCATAGTTTCCTACATCGGCGCAGCAGAACCTTTCACTTGGTGGCTCGAAGCTTTGCCGGTTTTTGTTGGAATTTTGGCATTAGTCATTTTCAGAAAATTTGAATTTTCCAACTTTGTTTACATCGTTATTTTCATCCATTTTCTCATTTTGCTTTTGGGAGCGCATTATACCTATGCAAAAGTTCCCGGTTTTGATTGGATGAACGGAATTTTTGGCGGTGAAAGAAACAATTACGATAAAATTGGTCATTTTATTCAAGGATTTTCTCCGGCGTTGATCGCGCGCGAAATTTTGGTGCACAAAAAAGTAATCAACGGAAAAGGTTGGTTGTTTTTTATTGTAATTTCCATCGTTTTGGCGATTAGCGCTTTTTATGAACTGATTGAATGGTGGGTTTCTCTCTTTTCTGGCGAAGCGGGGGATAGTTTTCTGGGAACTCAAGGCTATATTTGGGACACGCAAACCGATATTTTTATGGCGTTAATTGGTGGTTTAGTCGCTTTGATATTCTTTTCAAAATATCACGATAAGACAATGAAAAATTTTAGTAACGTTTTTTGATAATGAACAACTAATTACAAATATTTGTATTTTATGAAAAATATCAACATCAGCGTTTTGGCTTTTGCCGGAATAATCGCGCTGAATTCCTGTGCAACAAAAACCGTTGCCACAAAAACCGAAACACCGCCACCACCAATGGAAACCGTGAAAGTAAACCCTGAAAATGGTCTCGACCTTACTGCGATGGACAAAACCGTTCGTCCGCAAGATGATTTTTATAATTTTGTGAATGGAAGCTGGATGAAAACCGCAAAAATTCCTGCGGATAAATCTACTTGGGGAAGTTTCAACAAATTGGCGGAAGATACCGACAACAACTCGATGACGATTTTGAATTCACTACTGAACGACAAATTTGCAGCAGGAAGCGAAGGTAAAAAAATTCAGGATTTGTATGCCACTTATATGGATATGAACAAGCGAAATGCAGACGGAATAAATCCAATAAAAAATGATTTGGCAAAAATTGACGCTATAAAATCCGTTGCAGATTTGCAGAAATATATGGTAGAAGCCACTCCCGAAGGCAATAATCTTCTTTATGGATGGGGCGTTTATTCCGATTTGAAAGACTCCAAGATGAATGCGGTTTATCTCGGAAATCCTTCGCTTGGTTTGGGAAGGGACTATTACCAAAAAGTGAACCCCAAAAACACCGAAACTTTATCGGAATACACCAAATATGTAGCATCAATACTTGATGTTTTGGGATATAAAAATTCGGCAGTGACGGCGCAAAATATTGTAAATTTTGAAAAATCTATCGCTCAAACTTACCTTACGAACGAGCAAATTCGTGATGCAACGCTTCAATATAATCCTTTTACAATGTCTCAACTGAAGTCCACCGTAAAAAGTGTAAATATTCCTGATTTTTTAAGTAAAGTAGGCGTAAATACAGACCGCGTAATCGTAGGTGAGCTCAATTTTTATAAAAATTTCGACCAATTAATCAACGCTAAAAATCTTCCGGTGCTAAAAGACTATATGAAATATCATCTTCTTTCGGGCAGCGCAAGTTATCTTACCAGCGATTTGGACGCTAAAAAATTTAATTTTTACGGAAAATATCTTCGCGGACAGCAAGAGCAGAGAGCGCAAAACAAGCGTGCATTCGAACTTATCGACGGAAGCTTGGGTGAAGCATTCGGAAAGCTGTATGTAGAAAAATATTTTCCTGCTGAAGCCAAAGCGCAAATGGTGGAACTGATAGGATATTTGAAAAAAAGTTTTGCACACCACATCAATAATTTGGATTGGATGTCTTCCGTAACAAAAGAAAAAGCCCTGAACAAGCTCAACAAATTTACGGTGAAAGTGGCTTATCCGGACAAATGGAAAGATTACTCGAAACTAGAGATTTCATCATCAGAAAATGGTGGGACACTTTATAAAAACCTTCAAAATATTTCAAGTTGGCAATATGGAAAAGACCTTGAAAAAGTTGGAAAACCTTTCGATCGTGAAGAATGGGGAATGACGCCACAAACCGTGAACGCCTACTACAATCCGGTAAATAACGAAATCGTTTTTCCTGCCGCAATTTTGCAGCCGCCATTTTTTAATCCAAAAGCGGATGCAGCGATTAATTTTGGTGGAATTGGTGCCGTAATCGGTCACGAAATGACGCACGGTTTCGACGATTCTGGAGCGCAATTCGATGCCGATGGAAACTTGGTAGATTGGTGGACAAAAGACGACAAAGCCAACTTCGAAAAAGCCACAAAATCCCTCGCAGCGCAATACAGCACGTACGAACCCGTGAAAGGAACCTTTGTAAACGGCGAATTTACCAACGGTGAAAATATTGCAGACTTAGGCGGTGTGAATATTTCTTTTGACGCGCTTCAAATGTATCTAAAAGACCACGGAAATCCAGGGTTAATCAGCGGTTACACGCAAGACCAAAGATTTTTCCTAAGTTGGGCAACTGTTTGGAGAACTTTGCAGAAAGAAGCCGCACTCATCAACCAAATCAAAACCAACGAACACGCTCCAGGTTTATACAGAGCTTTTGGTCCGCTTGTAAACACCGATGCTTTCTATAAAGCGTTTGAGGTGAAAGAAGGGGATAAACTTTATAAGAAGCCGGAAGAAAGGATAAAAATTTGGTAATCCTGACATTAATTTTCCTCACCCTAAATCCCTCTCTAAAGGAGAGGGACTTTTTTGTTTTTTTTTTTAAAAAGAGGACAATTTATTTGCTTTGAGAAATTGCGTATTTTTTTAAGTCGGTGATTAATTGTTGAAAATTTTTTACAATTTTCCGTTCTTCAAAAGGTTCTGTAGAATAATTTTCAGTTGGGAGTATTTGTAAATCCACGAAATCTAGCAATTCAGTTTTTTTATTTCCTTTATAATCGGTGATTTCTTCTTTTGCCTTGTCTTTTTCAGGGAGGTAAAATCTGATGGATTCGCTTAAGATGATCAATTCTGATACGTTATCATATTTACTGATTTCGTAAACTTGTGTTCCGCCTTTTCCGATGCTATCAACTTTCAAAAGGTCGAAAGCATATTTGATGTGTTTTCTTTCGTCTGGAAATTCTGAACCTTCATCAAACTCGATGATGATGTTTGAATCCTTAAAATTAATCTCAAAATTGTTGCTCAGCATAATCGGATTGCAGATATGGGGTTTTTGCAAAACGATTTTCAGGGGAATGTAGTAACCTCTGATATTTAATTGATTGCTGAGTATTTCTGCGGTTTGTGCGGAGAAAAGTGAGATTGTGAATAGGGTGAGAATTGCGAAAAGTTTATTCATTTTATATGTGTTCTAAAGTAAGTTAACGGATTTTTAGATTTGTTGCCCACTAAAAAAGTGATGATTATTAAAATGGCGATATTTCCAAAAATGACGACTGGTGTTTCCCATTTCTGTTTGATGAGCATTTCCACAATCATTATCGCAAAAGCGGAAATTAAATAGGGATAACGCACAAATTCTGCGGGATATTTTTTGTAGAGTTCGTTTACCAAATAAAAAATGATGAGGTTGATGACCGCCAAACCAAAAATGATTCCCAAAATCATCGGAGTAATTTTCTGAAAATCGGCGCCGGATTGCCAACATCTTATTCCGCCCCAAAAAAGCGAACTCAAACTTACCACCGCCATTATGGTTGCGATATTTTCCTTTACCGCAATTTTTTTCTGCAACAAAGTATTGATGACTAAAACTATAACGCTGAAAATAATTAAAACATATCCCAAAACATTTTCTTGCGCGTTGCGACTATAAAAAATCATCAAACCCACCACCAAAAAAGATAAGACTGCCAAAAATCCCTTTCTGCCATTGAAAGGAGAATATAAAAACGAAACCAAAACCAGCAAAGGAATATCCAGTCTTTGCAACGTACTTACGGAACCTGCGGAAATGTATTGGTATGCCGAAAAATTAAGCAACATTCCCAAACCGAAAAGCAGAAAAGTGCCGATTTGTAATTTTGGTTTTTGGGGAATAATGGTTTCTCTGTTTTTTACAGCAACCAAAACAGCCAACCCGAAATTGAACACGGCGCGGATAAACAAAATTTCTGCACCCGAAATTTTCAGGTTGGTGAGTTGCTCGATGCTGATGTTCATAATAACCAGCAGAAGAATGAGCAGGAGGATTTTCATTATTATTTTTCTGAAAATATTTTACAAATCATATCTATTTGTCTTTTATAATTGAATTTATCCAATTTACAATTTGATCATTGATTTTAACAGAAATATTAGAATTATCATAAAATTTTCCATCTTTGCCACCACCATGATGGATACCAATAATAAAAAAATCATTGTTATCTTTTAACCAAAGAGGCGCACCGCTATCTCCAGTACAAGTAAACATTTTTGTAATTAATATAGTTTTCTTTAGATAAATTTAAATTTTTATAATTTGTTTTTCTATTTATTAGATTATCATGTTTTTCTTCTAAGTCAGCAAAATAGCATGGATATCCAGATAAATAAATAGTCTTATTATTCAAATTTTCAACTTTAAAACTATTTAAGGGTTTAATTTTAAAATTACCTGCGTACAATTTTTCAATTTTATTTTTGTTTAATAGTTTTACTACTGCTATGTCTGCATATTTATATTTTGACACTTTGAAATCATTTTTTTCAAATGTAATCCATTCATCATTTCCTTTACCTGTTTTAGAAAGTTTTATGCCCTTCAAAATTTTTGATACAACATGTTTTGCCGTAATCAAATTATTTTCATTAATAAAGGATACAGTTCCATAATCCAATTGATTAAAGGAACCTTTCGTTTCAATATGTAATATGTAATTGAAAGGTTGTATTTCTGTTTTCTCATTAGAAATTATTTCAACTGAATCAATTTTATTCCAAGGTCCACATAATTGTTCATTACATTTGCAAAACCTGCATAACTTCGTTCTATCAATTGTTTGAGAAAATAATTGCAAACTAAAAAAGACTAATAATAAAATCTTTGTTCTCATAATTTCAAAATTTTTAAGGTTAATATTTATTTTAAATTTTCTAATTCTTCATATAAATTTGCTATCTCCAAGCCGATTAAACCAAAAGTATCGGTTGCTTCATAATTTCTATATTTATTTTCTTTTAATAAAAAAGAGCCAATCCCTAAAATTTTTTCTTTATATATATCTAGAATTATAATTGATTGATTAAATGCGGTTTGATATCCTAATGAACCACTTTTGCCAATTATTGCAACTGGACTAAACATCGTATATGCATCAAGTCGTGGGTATGTTGTTGGCGTTTTTAGAATTTCTATGTAAGTTTCTGTGTGCCTCTCACTTAAATATTTGTTCAAAACAAAATATAAAGCCGTGTTTAAATCCTTTGCGTTGGTATAATGTTTTTTCAATAGTTGTTCTAAAGAGTGATTAAATTGAGAGCAAAAGTTTTCGCTACGGTAAAAAGATGCCCTTTTTTCAAATTTGATTTTTGAAAATAGTTCTATAACTGTATCATGAAGATTATAACACAAAAATGAATTTTTTAAATTCGCTTTTTTAAATAATTCATTAAATCTTGTTATGCCCACAATTTCTAATAGTTCATCTGCACATAAATTATCGGAAGTTGAAATTGTCATTTTACAACCATCAAGAATGCTAATTTTATTAAGGTGAGTAAAAAACTTTAATATTCCACTACCATTTTTAAATTTCTCTTTTCTCAAAATCAACTCATCTTCCAAATCAAGCAAACCTTCTTCCGCCATTTTCAATATTTCTGCCACCACAAATAATTTGTAAACACTTCCCCAATGAAAAGGCTCATCCAAACCTCTGAAATGTTTGGTATTGGTTTCTAAATCGTATAACTCGAATTGGTATTTACTTTCAGGAAGTTGTTCTTTCAGTAAGTTTTCAATTTTGTCAATAGTTTTTTCAATCAGTTCAATTTTTTCCATCCGCTTTGTTTTTTAAAAATTCAACCATCTTATAAGGAATATCCACACTGCAAACATCAATCAGTCCGCTAAAACCAGTAGGAAAATTTACTTCGAGCAAATAAAAATTTTCGTCCTCATCTTCCAGAAAATCTACTCCGCCCAATTCCACATTCGCAAGATGAGTTGCCTGTATTGCGGTTTTGTTGACGTGTTCTGGATAAATTCTCGCTTTGTATTTTACCTGCGACAAATCAATGGCGTTCCGAAAATCTTCTTTATTCATTTCAAAATCAGCTCCTGCAATCACTTCGTTTCCCAAAACCATCAATCTGCAACCGTTTTTTGCCTTTATAAATTCACGCATAATAAATTTGTCGTTGGTTCCTGCCAAATAATCTACGGTAGAAATTAGGTTTTGCCAAGTTTCTATTTTTAGGGTTCCAAATCCTCTGGTTCCGCCAGTTGCTTTGATAATGATTGGGAAACCGCCTAGATAATCTACATATTTTGTGAGTAAATTTCTATCGGTTGTTAAATGGAAAATGGTTTTTGGAGCAAGAAGATTGGCTTTTTCGTGAAGGATGCTCCAATCCGTACTGGAATAAGTTTGATTGAACATTGGATTTTTTCTGTAGAATGTTGTTACAGTATGATTAAGTAAAATACTTTCCAATGTTTGGCTTCCTCTTGCGCAATTATATAACAAATCGGATTTTGTGAGTTTAGGCAAATTGGTATAATCCTGCGTTAAACTATTTAAAGCGAAAAACTCAATATTTTGTTTTTTACAGGCGGACTTAAGTTGTTCAATGCGTAAATCAACACCTTCATATAATTCTTCATATAGACAATAAAATCTCATAACTTGTAAATGTAATAGTTGGGTATTTCAAGATTATTTAATGGATGCCATCCAACAGAAGTGCTGTTCATTATCGAGATTTTGTTTTCGGGAGAAATTGTGCTTAACAATATTTTATATTTATCGTTCACATTTTCAATTAAAACATCTACCATTGGTCTTGACAAACCTAAATTTCTATAATTCATATCTAAACATATTTGGCAACCATAACCAACTTTATCAAAAGGTATTACCATTTCATTTGCCAAACGAGATGCTCTATTTTTTTGATGTAATAAATTTGGAGAATCACTTTTCTTCCCAACCAAAAAATAACCCACGATTTTGTATTCGTAAATCGCCACCACAATTTCCTGCGCCACAATTATTTTTCGCAAATCATCTTCGCTGTAACGCACCTTTATAAAGCCGTTCTGTTTTTCGGGATCCGATAAGTTTTGGTAAAGGTATTTCTCGTGCAACGCAAGAACGCCCTGCAAATCTTGCAGCGTTGCGAGACGGATGTTGATGTTTGGGTTCATGGTTTTAAGAGATTTAGTTTTCAGAACTATTTAAAATTTTTACAAAATTTAATCTAGTCCATAGATATGCTACTATAAAACCTGCAATTGAAAAAAATAGAATAATCATTTCAACAATAACTGTATTTACTGGCAAACCACTAGAAGACGCAAAACTTAACGAACTTGCAAAATGATTGAGTTGTGATGGAAAACTTTTTAAATTAACAAGACCGACACCCACAAGAATTTTTGTAAGCCAATCACTTATTTGAACAAGATTGTCATTACCTATATATTTTCCCTCAAATTTATTTTCAATATCATTACTCGAAATCCTGCGAGGAATGGCAAAAATAAACCCAATAAGTCCACCAGCAAATAGAAAAGTAAGACTTAATATGATATGTGCTAAGTCAACACGATATTGTATTTGGTTATTTTTATCAGTATATGGAATTAAGTAAAAAATAACTAATACAAATGTTATCATTAATAAGAGCATTGTAAAAAAAAAACGTTACCCTATATTGTTTTAATTTTTCGATAAGGTTCATAATTAAGATTTTATAGTTGTTATAGTTTTTAAAGTATTAATTATTACCGTTTGTTGGTGTTGGTTCTTTACCATTATTTGAGGAAAATAGGTTTATGCCTATACCTAAAGCATAAAATGGTTTTCTATTGTAGATCCATCTTTTTGATTCCTCTGTATCAAGATTCAGCCAATCGTAGCCAACACCTAATCCAACAAAAAAATTTTTGTAATTAAGTAATACATTTACAGTTGGAGACAGCGTAACTTTTTCAATGCTTTTATTTATTGAGGGACTTGTGGAAAGAGAGTCTATTTTTATTTTGCTTAAAGACAAACCACCTAAAGCTGAAATTCCCCAGTTTTTATTAAAATTCACTTTTGCACCATAAGCAATTCCTAAATTTAGATCCGTAGACCAATTGCTTGAAAAACCTGAAGTAGCTGGTCTTATTCTTACCAAATATCCAATTGTACCAAAGACAAATTCATACTTTGGAATTGGAGTGTAAGTAGAAGCCGCTGTTAATAAATCTATTTTACTTAATAGAAAGTAAGTTTCAATTATTTCGATTGTTTCGGCACTTTCATTATCATTGTTTCTAATATTTGAAATTTTATCATTGGCTTTCCCTGTAAGAAGATTGAATTCTTGTACAACTTTTTCGTTATGGGCATTTCTGTTTTGGTTGATTTGTTTATAATAGTACTTCAAATTGTTTGAAATATTATTTTTGTTTTCTTTCCACTTCAAGAATTTAATTATGTAGTTGTCATCCTTATTACCACTGATTACAAAAATTGCATTTATTGGAGCTCTTTCATTGTTGCCATTTTTGTTTCCTTCTAAATCACATTCTGCAATTAATGTGCTTTCAGTAAAAATATACTGAGAGTTGCCATAATCTATTTTGTTGAGGCTTATTTTTTCCTGTCCCCAACTAATCACTGCCAAAAGCATCATCAAACCTGTAATTAAAATCTTCGTTCTCATAATATTGTTTTTTTTTGGTTATTTCATCCAGTAAAGGTATTCCGATTTTATATTCGCCGCAATTACCCTTTTGTGTGATATTTTCTTCAAATTTAATGTTTTTACGAAAAAAAATAAATCCCTAATATTAGGGATACATTAAATTTTAATATTCAGTTCATATCTCATTCAAAACAATGAAACAAATCTTTAAGAAATGGTTGCTACATAAAGAAACTTTTGCAATTTTTGAAAAATAAATTGAAAGCTGTATGTCTATTGTTATTTTGGAAGTTAAATGAAAGAAAATTTTGATTGTAACATTCAAGCAAAATTCATTATATTTGAGAAATTCACTTTTTTAATATGAAAAAAATAACAATAAGCATTCTCGCATTTTCAGGAATTGTTTTTCTTAATTCCTGTTCATCTACAAAAACTGCAACAGCAACAGCAGAAACTCAACAATCTGTTCCTCCAAAATTGGTGGAAATCCCAGGAAATGGTTTACAACTGAATTATTTTGATAAATCCGTTCGTCCACAAGACGATTTTTTCAGCTATGTGAACGGAAATTGGATGAAAACCACGCAAATTCCTTCCGATAAAACAAGATGGGGTTCCTTCGACAAACTTCGTGAAGATACCGATAATGCTTCGCTGGAAATTATGAATAAACTTTTGACGGATCAGTTTCAACAGGGTTCCGAAGGTCAAAAAATTCAGGCACTTTATGGAAGTTTTGTGGATTGGGACAAGAGAAATGCGGACGGAATTAATCCAATTAAGGCAGATTTAGCAAAAATTGATGCCATAAAATCGGTTGCAGATTTCCAGAATTACTTGATTGATGCTACAAAAACCGGTAAAAATCCATTTTATTCTTGGTCGGTTCGTGCAGATATGAAAAATTCGGTGATGAACGCCATTTATTTGGGTGGTCCCGCTCTTGGTTTGGGTAAAGATTATTATCAGAAACAAAACGAAGCCAACACGAAAACTTTAGCAGAATATAAAAATTTTGCAACCAAATTGTTTACGGTCTTAGGGTATAAAAACGCCAATCAAGCCGCGGAAAATGTGGTAAATTTTGAAAATAAATTGGCAAATTATCTATTGACCAACGAACAAGGAAGAGACGCAAATCTTCGCTACAACCCGAAAACTACTGCTGAATTAAATTCTTTGGTAAAAAATGTTAACATGCCAAATTATCTTACTTCTGTTGGCGTAAATACCGACCGCGTGATTTTGGGCGAGCTAAAATACTATCAAAATATGGACAGTTTCATCAACTCCAAAAATCTTCCTTTGCTGAAAGATTATATGAAATATCACATGCTGCGCGGAAATTTAGGAAGTTTGAACAAAGAAATGGACGATTTGAATTTTGATTTTTACTCGAAATATTTGCAAGGTCAAAAGGAACAACGTTCTATGGACAAACGCGGACTTTCGATGATTAACGGCGTTTTGGGTGAAGCTTTTGGGAAATTGTATGTGGACAAATATTTCCCTGCAGAAGCCAAAACGCAGATGGAAACCTACATTTCCTACATCCGAAAAGCATTTGCAAAAAGAATTGACGGATTAGACTGGATGTCGCCCGAAACCAAAGTAAAAGCTCAGGATAAATTGGCGAAATTTTCCGTGAAAATCGCATATCCAGACACTTGGAAAGATTATTCGAAACTGCAAATGACCTCTCCACAAAACGGCGGAACACTTTACGGAAATCTACAAAATGTTACCGCGTGGAATTATCAAAAAAATCTTGAAAAAATAGGAAAACCAGTAGATAAAACCGAATGGGGAATGTCGCCGCAAACTGTAAATGCCTATTACAACTCCTCCAACAACGAAATTGTTTTTCCTGCCGCTATTTTGCAACCTCCGTTTTTCAATTTTAAAGCAGATCCAGCCGTAAATTTTGGCGGAATTGGTGGCGTAATCGGTCACGAAATTTCTCATGGTTTCGATGATGGCGGTTCCCGTTTTGACGGCGACGGAAATTTGAAAAACTGGTGGACAGACAGCGATAGAAAGAATTTCGACGCAAAAGTGGGACAACTTGCCGCACAATACGATCAATACGAACCTGTAAAAGGCAGTTTCGTGAACGGAAAATTTACTTCTGGTGAAAATATCGGCGATTTGGGTGGTGTTGCTGTTGCTTACGAAGCACTCCAAATGTATCTTAAAGATCATGGAAATCCTGGATTAATCAGTGGTTACAATCAGAGCCAACGATTTTTCTTAAGTTGGGCAACCATTTGGCGCAGCAAAGCAACAGATGCTTACACCGTAAACCAAGTAAAAACAGATCCTCATTCTCCAGGATTTTACCGCGCTTTCGGCCCGCTTCTGAATATTGATGCATTTCACAACGCATTCGATATTAAACCAGGCGACAAAATGTATAAAGCACCTGCTGAGAGGATAAAAATTTGGTAAAAAAACTAGAATTTTGTTGTAAAGACAACCCTTTCAGCGTTTCAAATCGCTGAAAGGGTTTTTTGTTTAGAAAATCGTTTTGTAAATTTGAAAATCTTCCTTTAAGAATTTTTTTTTCACAGCTCCCAAATGCACCGTGAAACTTGCAACCCTGCAACCTGCAACAAAAATTGAATATGAAACTAGAAATTCAAAAAAACCAAAAAATTGAAAATCCCGAAACCAGAACATTTCTCGCCGATGCCTTTTACAACGATGTTTATGAAAAAATGCCGCTCGTTGTTTTTGCCCACGGTTACAAAGGTTACAAAGATTGGGGAGCTTGGGATTTGATGGCATTGGAATTCGCAAAAGCGGGATATTATTTCGTAAAATTCAATTTTTCGCATAACGGAACGACACTTGAAAATCCATCAGAATTTGGCGATTTGGAAGCTTTTGGACAAAATAATTTCTCCAAAGAATTATCTGATTACAAAAAAGTTATTGATTTTTTCAGCCAAAAAGAAAAAGTTGATGCGGAAAAAATTGCAATTATCGGTCACAGTCGCGGTGGTGGAATTTCCATCATTGAAGCTTTTGAAGACGAAAGAATTAATGCGTTGGTTACACTTGCAGGAGTAAGTCATTTTGGTTATCGTTTTCCTTCTGGCGAACGTTTGGAAGAATGGAAAGAAAAAGGCGTAATGTATTCTGAAAATGGGCGTACAAAACAGCAAATGCCGCATTATTTTCAGTTTTTTGAAGATTATAAAGAGAATGAGGAGCGTTTCAATATTCAATATGTAGCCCAACATCTGGAAAAGCCTTTTCTAATTATTTCTGCAGAAAAAGATGAAGCCGTAAAACCTAAAGAAGCAGAACTTTTGCATGAATGGTGCAAAACTTCCGAATTGGTAGTTTTAGAAAACGCAAACCATACTTTTGGCGCAAAAGAACCTTGGGATGAAGCTTTTATGTCGGAAGATTTAGAAAAAGCAACCGAAATAATTATAGAATTTTTAAATCGTAAATTATAAAAATTTAGTTTGCATAAATATTATATTTGCAGCCTAAAAAATAATTTATGGATTTATTTTCTACTTTAGAATTTCCTGATTTTGCCAGTCCGCAAATATGGATTTCCCTTTTAACATTGACATTTTTGGAGATTGTTTTGGGTGTGGATAACATCATTTTCATCTCCATTATTTCCGATAAATTACCGAAAGAAAGACAACGTTTCGCACGAAATTTAGGACTTACTTTCGCGATGGTTTTCCGTGTGATTTTGCTTTTGATGATCAATTGGATTATTGGGTTGAAAGAGCCGGTTCTTACACTCGGATTTATGGAAGAACCTGATGGAAGTGGCGCTTTAGCTTTAAGTTGGAAAGATATTATTTTACTTGCGGGAGGTATTTTCCTGATTGCGAAAAGTACTTTTGAAATCCATAGCAAAATGCAGATTGACGAGCGTCACAAACCAAAAACGGCTTCTGCGGCATCCAGTTTAATGACCTTAATTATCATTCAGATTATTTTAATTGATTTAGTGTTTTCTTTGGACAGTATTTTAACGGCAATTGGTTTGGTAGACAATGTTTTGTTGATGATTATCGCGGTGATTATTTCCATTGCAATTATGATGGCATTTGCAGGTCCAATTTCCAGAATTATCAATAAGCATCCAAGTTTGCAAATGTTGGCTTTGGCTTTTTTGGTGGTAATTGGCGTAATGTTGGTTGCAGAAGGAATTCATCAGCATGTAAGCAAAAACATTATTTATTCTTGTTTGGCGTTCAGTTTGGCGGTGGAAATGCTGAACATACGTTTGCGAAGCAAAAGAAATAAATTTTATCGCCTAAATCCAGATTTGAAAGATAATTTGGAGATAAAACAGGATGATGATCATGTGGTGTGATTTTCGTTACTCTTGCAGATTTATCTGATTATGCAGATTAAATTTGAAAAAAAACTGTTTGTATTTTCTGAAAATATTTGATATCAATAGGAACGGGCTAAAGCCCGTTTTTTTGATTACGATTTCATTTGGCTTTAGCCAAAATTTATAAAATACTTTGGTTAGAAACAGCAGAAATAAGCCACGAAGTGGCGAAATCAATAGAAAAGGGCAAAGCCCTTTGAAACAGGAAAATAATTGAAAAAAGCCACGAAGTGGCGACATCATTAAGATTGAATTGGATTAATGTGAAAAATCCATAAAAAACGAGCGAAATTTCGCTCGTCTTCTATTTTTTTAAAATCTCCCACGCTTCCGAAATCTTGCTTTCCAGCAACAGTTTTTGGGCGTTTTTATGAATTTCTTCATCGCTATGAAATTCTACAGCAGGAAGTTCTTCCACATTTGCCAACATTCCGAGGTCGTTACCTGTGAAAATTTTTGAAAAACGAATGTTTTCAGGCAATTCATCAAAACCAATTCCTTTGGTTATAAGCGGTTTCGGAACCTCAAAAAGACTGGCTTCATTGCTTATGGAATACCAATTTGCGCCTAATCTTGCCACCATATCCAGTTTTTTTTGGTCGAGATTTCCGTTTTCATCCAAATATTCTTCCCGAAGATGAATTTTTACCACTTCACAAATGATTAAATTTCCAGCACCGCCTTCATTTCCCAAGCTTTTCACTTCCAGTACTTTACATTCAAAATTTGCGGGACATTCTGCGATCAATTTTGGTTTTACAAAATCTGCATCTTTCATCGTTAAGCCCGATTTTACAAACTCATTTACGCTGTCTCCATATTCTGTGGATGCCAAAGAAATTTGCTGAACAATAGGAAAATTTACCGTTCCAATAACCACTTCAGGAACTTTCATCACGTTTTCAAGCGTATGTTTTGTGGTATTATCCCGAACTCTTCTTGCAGGTGAAAAAATCAAAATTGGTGGAACCGTACTGAACATATTGAAAAAACTGAATGGCGAAAGATTGGGATTTCCATTTTCGTCGATTGTGGAAGCCAATGCGATTGGACGTGGAGAAATTGCAGTCTGCATCACGGTTTGCAATTGCATTGGTGAAATATCTTTTGGGTTGATAGTCTTCATTTTATACTTTAATCTTTAAAAAAAACTTTTTTCAATTTTTTGGCGAATTTAGGATTGATCGACTGATTTTTCATAATTTTCAAACCCTCTTTTCAACATAATTGGTGTCGTTAAAGTTGTTAAAACGCCCATAATAACGAGGATAGAAAAAATTTCAACATCAATTAAACCTGCTTTATAGGCGATATTGGCAATCACCAGTTCCATAATTCCTCTCGCATTCAGTCCGATTGCCATTGTTATGGAAAATAAATTGCTTAAACCTGCGAATTTTCCGCCTAAATATCCGCCAATAATTTTTGAAAGATACGAAACTACAATCACCGCAACCAATAAACCAATATTTTGTATGGAAGAAATATTGAATTCCAAACCAATTCCTGCAAAGAAAATAGGAGCGAGGAAGCCCATCGCAAGGCTGTTGATGGTTTTATGGAACGACTCAATGTTTTTTTCTCCAACCAGTTTATCGTTAATCAGCATCGCCGCGAAAAAAGCACCAATAATGAAATGAAAACCCAAAGTTTCCGTGATGGTTGAAAATATTAAAATGAAAGCAAAAAATATGGCGTAAAGCGACTCTTTACCTTTTAAAAGAGAGATTATGCGGTTGAGTTCGTGTTCCAGATAATTTTCCCGTTTCGCAAATTTTTTGAGGAGATAATAAAATCCAACCAAAATTGCAATGAAAACGCCTAATTTCAACAATGAAATTCCTGCATATTTACTTACCGAAACCAGCGACATGTCGGTATCTTTGATATTCAGCAAGACACCTAGAATGGTTAATGCCAAAATATCGTCAAAAATGGCGACTGAGATAATTTTTTGTCCAATTCCTGAATTTATTCTGCCCAAATCCATCAAAATCCTGATGCTTACAGGAAGTGCGGTAATTGCAACGCAAAGTCCGATGAATACTGATGTCATCGCTTGAAGTCCGAAAAAATAACCAACAGCAAATCCGGCAAAATTCGGGATGAAAAAAGCGAGAAGTGAGATAATGAGATTTCTTCCTTTTAGAGACTTTAAAATGTCATCAAAATTAATTTCTAAACCGGCGATAATCACCAAAAGAAAAACGCCGAGTTCTGAAATGGTCTTGATTTCTTCGCCACGGTGAATAAGCCCTAAAACAGAAGGACCAACGATAATTCCAGCGATAATTTCGCCAATCATGGCAGGCTGTTTGAAACGCTCGAAAATTTCACCAAAAACCCGTGAAACTACCAATAGAATAAGCAGGTTTGTGAAAAATGGCAATTCAAATGTTGGAATTTCTACGTTCATTTTTCTTAGTTTTTAGATTCCAAAGATAAATTATATTTTGATTGGTTGTTTTAGAACTTTTTATATTTTATTTATGAGTAATCTGTCCGCTTTCATTTCTGAAAATTTCAGTTATACTTAATGAATATTTTACTATATAGGAACTAAACTCCTAAAAAGTTCAAATTTGTATTCATAAAAAGTAAAGGTTGAATCTCCTAAAAAGTAAAATTTATTTAAAAATATTCATATTCTCATCATAAATCGGACTTTCAATTCCCAAGAAGTTCAGCACGCTGTGGAAAACGTGATTTTGTGAGACATTTTTATTGCTTTTCAAGGTTTTTGAACCTTCAGAAACCCAAACAATGAAAGGAATTTCATACTGTTCCTTTGGCGCAATACTCATCGGTAAACCGTGCATATAAAGGTTTTTTTCGCCCAAAGATTCGCCGTGGTCGGAAACAAAAAGCATCGTACTTTCATAATCGTTCAACTGTTTCAGATTTTCAATGACTTTATGAAGCAAATAATCGGTGTAAACTATCGTATTATCGTAAGCATTAATGAGTTCTGCCTGTGAACAATTCGATAGTTCTACGGAATTACAAACCGGTTTGAAAATTTCAAATCTTGCAGGATATTTTTTGCTGTAAGTTGGTCCGTGACTTGTGCTGGTGTGAAGTACCACCAACACTTTTTCCTTATCACTGGCTAAAATTTGTTCCTTCAGACCGCTTAAAAGTACTTCGTCATAATCGCAGTCGCCGGTTTTGCATAAAGGTTTTAGATTTTCAGTTTTTTGGTAATTCTTGATGTGAACCGGAGGTTCGCCCCAATTCGTAGTGCGCCAAATCACTTCCACATTGTTTCTGAAAAGATAATTGGGTAGAATTTCATACAAATCGCTTGTGTTTTTGTGCTCCAAAATGCATTTTACACCCGCAGTTGTGTAGGTTGCGCAAGAATTGGCGTTGAAACTGTGGACGTTTTCCGTTTTTGAAAGGAGCGGATTTGTATTTCTATTGTAACCGTAAAGCGAAAAATTCTGACTTCGCGCCGATTCGCCAATTACCAAAACTACCACCGATTTTTTATGGTCTTTTATCGTCGCGTTTGGCAACAAAATTTCTTTCTGATTTTCGTTGCTTTTATGTTTGTAATAAAGCGCCAAATTCACGGAATAGGACCACGGCATCGCCAAACCTCCCAATTGTTTTGAGTTTTTGTCAATCCAAAGCCAGTTTGTAGCGTTTGCAAAAACCATCACCGCGATAAAAAGTAGGGTAAGTCCCGAAGTGATGAGGAATTTTTTAGGTTTTACGTAATCAATTTTAGATTTGATGATGAAAATACTCGGAAGAATTCCAAAAAATAAAAGATAAAGCACAAACGACAACGAAAAAAAACTACTGGCTTCGCTGTATTTGGTGTTTAAGACGTTACCAATCATACTTTCATCCACAATCACGCTGTACGTATTCACAAAATAAGTCGCGATGGAATTGATAATAAAAAATAAGACGAGTAAAAATTTCCCAACTTTTCGGAACAAAAATAAAAACAGCGAAAAAACGAACGCATTCACCACAATCATCATAATTACCAAACTGATGATGAGTAAAATTCCGCTAAAACTGCTGTAATTGACGTTGTTAACTACATATTTAAAAAAACCGAGATGAAAAAACAGTAAGTTGATAACGCTTAAAATCAGTACAAATCGGTAAATATTAATTTTGTTTTTGAACATAAGTTTTCGTGAAAATAAATAAGGAAAAAAGTATCGCAATTAACGTTAAATAATAAATCGGCAGCGGTTCATTCATTATTTTTTGAACCAAAATAATAACGCTCACCACAAAAATGGTCATAAAAACAGGGTAGAATTTTTTGTTTTCAATCCATTTGAAAAGTGAAAATTTCCGAATGCTAAAAATTCCCAAAAGAGCAGTACAATAACCGATAATTCCACCAAAAATCGTGTCCAAAGGAAAATGTGCACCAACACCAACTCTCGTGAAAATTAAAGCAGTTCCAATCATCAAATACAACAAAATCCAAAGAATTTTATTGATCAATTTTTGAGGCATAAAAGCGAATAAAATTATCGTAAGCGTCGTAAAAACTGTAATGGAGTGTCCGGAAGGAAGACTGTTGAAAGCCGCTAATTTTCTGCCAATAATGGTAAAACTTTCCGAATCAAGAATTGCGGCAGGTCGCGGAACTTTGAATAAATTTTTCAACAAATTTGAAAAAAGCAGCGAAAGTAAAGACGCAGGAATCAGCGCTTCCCAAAGTTTTGGTGCATAAACGATAAAAATTGAAAGCAGCGATAAAACGATGAAAGCATCTCCAAAATACGTCAAATTCTGCTGTAAAATAGGATATTTCGATAGTTCAGCATTTAGAAAATAAAACCAATCCAACTGAACTTTTACATAACCATCGGTGTTTAAAGCATTGTTTTGATACAGAAAAAAAACAATCAAAATAATTAAGAACAACGGCAACAAAAACGCACTGAAGCGAAGTTTTGAAAAATTATCAATCACTTTTTTATTCATAATCAAATGCTTAATGCAAACCACATATTAACGGCAAAAATATAAAAACTTTCGGTTAAAAATTGACGAACATCAATTGTGTCTTTGTATCTCTATAAATTTTAAATTTATCGGAAATTAATTTCCTTCATTTCCCCATCACTAAAGGGTGTGAAGAAAATCAATTTCCTCCCTTTAGGGTTGGGGAAAAAAAATGATTTTCAAATTTTTTAATGAAATAAATTTTTCATAAAACTACAAGTTTTAGGACTAAATTCATTTCCCGAAAAATCCGTATTTTTGCACGTTTAAAAAGATTAAGAAAAATGTCGTTATCAGAACAGGAAATTATCCGCCGCGAAAAATTGCAGAAACTCACTGAATTGGGGATTGATGCGTTTCCGGCAGCCGAATATAAAATCACCGATACCACAAAATCCATCAAAGAAAATTTCGAGGAAGGCAAGAAAGTCATCATCGCAGGTCGATTGATGAGCCGCAGAATTCAAGGAAAAGCAAGTTTTGCGGAATTGCAGGATTCTGAAGGAAAAATTCAGGTGTATTTTAACCGTGATGAAATTTGCCCGGGCGATGATAAAGAACTGTATAACGATGTTTACAAACATCTTTTGGACATCGGTGACATCATTGGTGTTGAGGGCGAATTGTTTAAAACTCAGGTTGGTGAAATGACGGTGATGGTGAAAAATTTCACGCTATTAACCAAATCTTTGCGTCCACTTCCCCAAGCAAAAACCGATGAAAATGGAGTAGTTCACGATGCTTTCAATGACCCGGAATTACGTTACAGACAGCGTTACGTCGATTTAACGGTAAATCCGCAAGTGAAAGAAGTTTTTGTAAAAAGAACAAAATTGTTCAATGCGATGCGAAATTTCTTCAATGACGCAGGTTATTTTGAAGTTGAAACCCCGATTTTACAGTCGATTCCAGGAGGTGCTGCTGCAAGACCTTTCATCACGCATCACAACGCTTTGGATATTCCTTTATATTTAAGAATTGCGAACGAACTGTATCTGAAAAGATTGATTGTTGGTGGTTTTGACGGCGTTTATGAATTCTCCAAAAACTTCAGAAATGAAGGAATGGACAGAACCCACAATCCGGAATTTACGGCGATGGAAATTTACGTTGCCTACAAAGATTACAATTGGATGATGGATTTCACTGAAAAATTGCTCGAAAGTTGTGCAGTGGCCGTAAACGGAACGACAGAATCTCAATTTGGAGAACATAAAATCAATTGGAAAGCGCCTTATCCAAGAGTTTCGATGACGGAAGCTATTCAAAAATTTACAGGTTTCGACATCACCGGAAAGTCTGAAAAAGAATTGTACGATTTCGCAAAATCCATCGGAATTGAAGTGGATGAAACGATGGGAAAAGGAAAATTAATCGATGAAATTTTTGGCGAAAAATGTGAAGGAAACTTCATTCAGCCGACTTTCATCACCGATTATCCGATTGAAATGTCGCCCTTAACCAAAAAACACAGAAGCAAAGAAGGTTTAACCGAGCGTTTTGAATTAATGGTTTGCGGAAAAGAAATCGCCAACGCTTACTCAGAGTTGAACGATCCGATTGACCAAAGAGAACGTTTTGAGGCACAATTAGCACTTTCAGAAAGAGGTGACGATGAAGCGATGTTCATTGACAACGATTTCATCCGCGCTTTGGAATATGGAATGCCGCCAACTTCAGGTTTGGGAATTGGAATGGACCGTTTGATTATGTTTTTAACCAATAATCCTTCGATTCAGGAAGTTTTGTTTTTCCCGCAAATGAAACCTGAAAAAACCACACCGCAAATTGAATTGGGCGAAGATGAGAAAGTAATTCTTGAAATTTTGAACTCGCAAGAAGAACCGATGCAACTTTCAGAAGTGAAAAACCGCAGCCAACTTTCCGGAAAAAAATGGGATAAGGCGACGAAGAATTTAACGAAGAATAATTTGATGAAGGTGGAGAAAATTGGGGAGGATCTTTTGATGCAGTTGGTTTGAAATTAAAAGTATTTAAAAAAAAATCAATAGGAACGGGCTTTAGCCCGTTTTTATTTTAAAAATTCCATAGGCTTTAGCCGAAATTTTTCATAAAGACTATTTCCAGATTTTTCACGTTTTTAAAGAAAAACTTGCTTAATGAGAATCTTGTTTCTAGTTTTGATATTTTTCTTCAATTTTTCAAAATCGCAAATGCAAACGTCCGTTTATTTTGCTTACGACAGCGATAAATTGAACGAAAAATCCATCACAAAACTCGACAGTTTAGCGAATTTGAAATCAAAATTGACTTTCAGGATTTTTGGTAACTGCGACACGTCGGGAACTGATGAATACAATAAAATTCTGTCCGGAAAAAGGGCGAAATCTGTAACAGATTATTTAAAAAAGAAAATCGGAAGCAATATTACTATCGGAAACTCCGTGGGTTTGGGAGAAACCAAGCAAATCAACGATAACAGCACAGAAGTTTTGCGCGAAAAAAACAGAAGAGTCGATATTTTCATTGAAAAATCGTTTCTAACGAATGAAAAAATTCTTCGTAAACAAAAACAGGATTTTTTCAGTTTGAAGGTGGCTGAAATGAAAGCGAAAGATACTTTTTCGCTTCCAAACATGAATTTTTATGGTGGCAGACATATTTGGTTTCCAAAAGCGGAACCAACACTCATGAAATTGGTAAAAACTTTAAAAGATCATCCAAAAATCAGAATAGAACTGCAAGGTTACATTTGCTGCGATTATGTAAATTTCGACGGAGAAGATGTGGATTTGGGAACGTTCAATCTTTCCTTTACTCGTGCAAACGCGGTGCGCGATTTTCTCATTAAAAATGGAATTGATTCGAAAAGAATAAATGCGGTAGGTTTTGGTCATCAAAATCCCTTGGTTTATCCTGAAGTTACCGAAAATGATATGATGAGGAATAGGCGAGTGGAAGTTGTTTTGGTTGGAAAATAGTCAAAACTTTAAATGATTACTCAATATTTCACCTAATTTAGATATACCATAATGAAAATCAATTTATTTCCCCGACCCTAAAGGGAGGAAATCGATTTTCTTCGCTCCCTGTCATCCTGAGGCTCTCGAAGGAAGGGTTGGGGAAAACGAAGAAAATTAATTTCCGATTGGGTAATATATTGGACAATCACTGAATTTCATATTCAAAAATTTAATTCTGAACTTCCTTTAAATTTAATCAAAAAATAATGTGTTTTTTGTGGAAAACTTCTCCGTTTTCTAACACTTTTTAACTTTCATATCCCGATAATTTTCAGTATTTTTGTTGGTCTTTGCAAACCGCAAAAACAATCCGAAAATTTAAACAAAATCATCATTTGCTGAAGGCAGATAGCCGAAAGCAGATTGCAAAAATTATGAGTCAAAAACAATATACAGCAGACAGTATTCAAGCATTAGAAGGAATTGAACACGTTCGATTGAGACCTTCAATGTACATCGGTGATGTGGGAACAAGAGGTCTACACCACTTGGTTTATGAAGTAGTAGATAACTCTATTGACGAGGCTTTAGCAGGACATTGCGATACGATTGCGGTTACCATTCACGAAGGTGAAAGTATTTCCGTAAAAGATAACGGTCGTGGAATTCCCGTAGATTTTCACCAAAAGGAACAAAAATCCGCTTTGGAAGTAGTCATGACGAAGATTGGTGCAGGTGGAAAATTCGACAAAGATTCCTATAAAGTTTCCGGTGGTCTTCACGGAGTTGGGGTTTCCTGTGTAAATGCGCTTTCTATTTCCCTGATTGCAACGGTTTCCAGAAACGGAAAATTGTATCAACAAAAATATTCCAAAGGAAAAGCCTTGGCTGATGTTGCAGAAATTGGAACTTCCACAAATACAGGAACCGAAGTTTTCTTTCAACCAGATGGGACGATTTTCCAAGAATTGGTTTACAATTACGACACTTTGGCTGCAAGAATGCGTGAATTGGCATTTTTGAACAAAGGAATTACCATTACTTTAACCGACGAGAGAAATAAGGACGAAAACGGCGAGCCAAGATTTGAAAAATTTCATTCTGAAGGTGGTTTAAAGGAATTTGTTGAATATATTGATGGAAATCGTGAAGCGATTATGCAAAACGTCATCTTTATGGAAGGCGAAAAAGACAATATTCCTGTGGAAGTTGCGATGCGCTACAACACGTCCTACAATGAAAATCTTCACTCTTACGTTAATAATATCAACACTCACGAAGGAGGAACGCATTTGGCGGGTTTTAGAAGGGCTTTAACGAGAACTTTGAAAAAATTTGCCGATGATTTAGGACTTCCTGCAAAAGAAAAAGTAGAAGTTACCGGCGACGATTTCCGTGAAGGATTAACTGCCGTAATTTCCGTAAAAGTAATGGAACCTCAATTTGAAGGTCAAACCAAAACGAAATTAGGAAACTCCGAAGTTTCGGGAGCGGTTGATAAAATTGTTGGAGAAATGCTAACCAACTTTTTGGAAGAGCATCCGAATGAAGCAAAAATCATCGTTCAAAAAGTGGTTTTGGCTGCAAAAGCAAGACAAGCCGCGAAAAAAGCGAGAGAATTGGTTCAAAGAAAATCTCCAATGGGAGGTTCTGGACTTCCGGGAAAATTGTCCGACTGTTCATCCAAAGATCCAGAAATTTCCGAAATTTTCTTGGTGGAGGGAGATTCCGCAGGTGGAACTGCAAAACAAGGTCGTGACCGTCATTTCCAAGCGATTCTTCCTTTAAGAGGTAAGATTTTGAACGTTGAAAAATCGATGCTTCATAAAGTTTATGACAACGAGGAAATCAGAAATATTTATACAGCTTTAGGTGTTTCTGTCGGAACTGAAGAAGATTCAAAAGCATTGAACATCAGCAAATTGCGTTACCATAAAATCGTAATTATGACCGATGCCGATATCGATGGTTCTCACATTTCGACTTTAATTTTGACGTTTTTCTTCCGTTATATGAAGGAATTGATTGAAAACGGATACATTTATATCGCACAACCGCCATTATATTTGTTGAAAAAAGGAAATAAAAAGATTTACGCCTATAATGAAAAAGAGCGTGAAGACATCACTTTAGAAATGTCTCCAGATGGAAAAGGTGTTGAGGTTCAGCGTTATAAAGGTCTCGGTGAGATGAATCCTGAACAACTTTGGGAAACCACTTTGAATCCCGAAGGAAGAATTTTGAAGCAGGTTACCATCGAAAGTTTGGCAGAAGCAGACAACGTTTTTTCAATGTTAATGGGCGATGAAGTTCCGCCAAGACGAGAATTTATTGAGAAAAACGCTATTTATGCGAAAATTGATGTTTAATTTTTGATTTTAAAAAATCGAAATTTTAAAAATTTTTTAAAGCCGTTCAATTTTTTGGACGGCTTTTTGTTGCGGAGAAAATAAATTTTAATTAAATTGAGAAATGAAAAAATTCCAAGTATATTCCTTAATATTATTATCGCTGTTATTTTCCTGCAGTAAGGGAAAAGTTGAGTCTACAACGCAAACAGATGCAGATTCAGCGAAAGTTGAAGTTCAAAAAGCGGATGTCATTAAAATAGATTCTGTTTCGGTAAACGATTCGGTGAAAGTCAATAAAAATTTGACGGTTGCATCAAAATCCAAAGTTTTGGTTTTTTCGGGAATTGAAAATAAGGCGATTTTGGACAGTATTTATGGTGCAGCAGACATTCATTTGGTTGAATATTCCAAAGAAAAATTGATTGCTGAACTCAACAAGAAAAACAAGGATTATTTTGACCAAAACAAAAAAGATGCTGCCGATTTAGAGCGCGATTTTCCTCAAACTTGGTATGCAAACTCCGATATGAAAGTGTTTTCGAATGAAAACGATTTTTTAACCATAAAATATACCGGCGACGGATTTTCTGGTGGAGCACACGGTTATTATTACGAAAATTACAAAGTATTCGACTTGAGAGAGAATAAAACGCTGCAACTTTCGGATATTTTGCTCACGCCAGATTCCAGTGTTTGGAAACGCGCATTAATGGACAATTTCCTGAAAAATGATGAAGGAAAAGGACAAAAAGAGATGCTTTTGGTAAAGGAAATTTCGCCCAACAAAAATTTTTATTTTGATAAAGAAAACCTGTATTTCCTTTACAATCAGTATGAAATTACGGCTTATGCAGCGGGTCCGGTTCTAATTAAAGTGCCACTTTCAGAAATCAAATTGATGCTGAAACCCGAATTTATAAAGCGGATTGGACTTTAATAATTTCTAAAAAGCAAATCAATATGGTTTGCTTTCTTTATTTTTGCACTTTATGGAAAACGTTGCCTTCATCATCAATCCCTTTTCTGCAAAGAAAAATTACCATCCTTTTTTGAATGAACTCAAAAAAAAGGTTGATAATCCTAATTTCTATATTTCGGAATCGATTGAAGGAACTGAAGAATTCATCAAAAATAATTTTGAAAAAACGGATATTTTCGTAGCAATAGGAGGCGACGGAACCATTTCCACAGTTGCCAAAACCATTATTAATACTGAAAAAATTCTCGCGATTTTTCCGGCAGGTTCGGGAAATGGATTTTCCAATGAAACGAATTTTCGCAAAAATTTGGACGAACTTTTAGAAAAAATTAAAGCAAAAAATTCAAGACAAATCGATACTTTTACGGTTAATGACAGGCTTTCCATCAATGTTTCAGGAACAGGTTTCGATGGAAAAGTGGTGAAAGAATTTGAAAAAACGAGTCGCGGTTTTAAGAATTATATCAAAGTTTCCATCCAAACTTTTTTCAATTACAAACCGATAAAAGTGAAATTTTTTGATTTAAATTATCAGCAGCACAACGGAAGATATTTAATGCTGAATATTGCAAACACCCGTCAATTCGGCAACAACGCTTACATTGCACCAAAAGCGAGCAAAAGCGATGGTTTGGTTGATTTGGTTTTGGTGAAGAAATTTCCGCTGCATTATTCTGCACTTTTCGCGTTTAGAATGTTTACAAAAAAATTGAAAGACGACGATTACGTGACATATCTTCCTGTTTCCGAAATTGAGTTTAAAGTGAGTACCAAAAATTGGCATTTGGACGGTGAATTTAATAAAATTAAGTCGCCGATTTCTGTGAAAGTTTTGCCGAAAAGTTTGAGGATTTTGATTTGATAACCAGCTTAAACCTTATAGGTTTCCAAAACCTATAAGGTTTCCTAAAAAACTCCAAAAAATTGAAAATCACCCTCACCAAACAATCTGGAATTTACACCTTAACTTCCGAACAAATACTCCCAATTTCTTTAGAAAAAGCGTGGGATTTCTTCACGATTCCTACGAATTTGGATAAAATAACGCCGAAAGAAATGCAGTTCGAAATCACGAACAATCCACCTCCAAAAACGTATCTCGGACAAATTATCACTTATAAAATTGGAATTTTACCTTTCATCAAAAGCAATTGGATTACAGAAATTACGCATTTTAGAAGTCCCTCTCCTTTGGAGAGACAAACAGAGTTTGCGAACGAAGTTCAAGGGAGAGGATGCTTTTTCGTTGACGAACAACGTTTCGGACCTTATTCAATGTGGCATCACGAGCATCATTTTGAAGGAATTTCAGAGAACGAAGTTTTGATGAAAGATATTGTCAACTTCAAACTTCCTTTTGGGTTTTTTGGGGATTTATTGGCAGGAAATTACGTGAAAAATAAAGTGAAATTTATTTTTGAAAGCCGCTTTAAAATTTTGATAGAATTATTTCCAAAAAGAGTGTAAACTAAATCACTCAAACACTCCGACGCTCCAACACTCCAACTCCTTACTCCACAGCGACAGAATCATCGCCGCGACCGTCTGCAACACCCGTAATATTTCCTTTCTCATCAATTAAAATGAGTTCCGTTCTTCCAATTTGGTTCCATTTTTCAATTTTATAGCCTAATTTTTCCAAATTGGAAATAGTGATTTCAGGGAAATTTTTCTCAACTGCAACCACTTCAGGGAGCCATTGATGATGAAATTTGGGTGCATTTACCGCCATATTTGGTGATAATTTGAAATCAATAACATTCACAATACTTTGATAAACCGAAGTCGGAATCGTAGTTCCTCCCGGAGTTCCAACGATGATGTAAGGTTTGTTGTTTTTCAAAACAATTGTTGGTGTCATTGATGACAGCATTCTTTTTCTAGGTTCAATTTTGTTGGCTTCGCCACCAACTGCGCCAAACATATTAGGAACACCCGGTTTTATAGAAAAATCGTCCATTTCGTTATTCAGGAAAAATCCAGCTCCCGAAACCACAACTTTGCTTCCATAAAGTCCATTCAATGTGGTGGTTACAGCCGCTGCGTTTCCATCTTTGTCCACCACTGAAATATGTGTAGTTTCAGTACTTTCGTTCATTGGTTTGATGATTTTACCAACTTCTGAACTTGGCGTTGTTTTATTTTTATTGAAAGATTTCCAACGGTTTTTCAAATATTCTTCAGAAATCAGCATTTCGGTTTTATCATTGATAAAATTCGGATCGCCCATAAATTCTGCACGGTCTGCAAAAGCGCGACGTTCTGCTTCCGTCATAATTTGCACGGCTTCTGTCGAGTTTTGCTGATAGTTTTCTAAATTTTCAAAACTGCTCATTTTCAGCATTTGAGCCAACAAAATTCCGCCGGAAGAAGGCAAGGGCATTGAAACAATTTCTTGTCCCTTATAATCAAATGATATTGGTTTTCGTGAAACTGCTTTGTAATTTTTCAAATCTTTTAAAGAAATAATTCCATTACCGCGTTTCATTTCAGCAACGATAAGTTCAGCCGTTTTTCCTTCATAAAAGCCCTTTTCTCCATTTTTCTGAATTAATTTTAGCGTTTCAGCCAATTCTTTTTGAACCAACAAATCTCCAGCTTTCCATTTTTCTGATTTTACAAAAGCGGTTTTATTTTTATTGTGTTTTAAAAATTCATCACGCAAAGAATTCAACAAATTCGCTTCTCTTTCCGTAATTGAAAAACCTTGTTCAGCCATATCAATCGCCGGTTGAATCAATTGATTCATAGGAAGTTTACAATATTTTAAAGTAGCATAAAAACCCGCAACAGAACCCGGAATTCCAACAGCTAATCTTCCGTTTTGCGACAAATCGGTGTTTGCTTTTCCGTTTTTATCCAGATACATATCCCGCGAAGACTTTTCCGGAGCAGTTTCGCGGTAATCTATCGTGAATTTTTCGCCGTTATTTTTCACGCCGACCAAAAATCCGCCACCACCAATATTTCCAGCTTGTGGATAAACGACGGTGAGTGCATATTGTGTTGCAACAATCGCATCATAAGCATTTCCACCCATTTTCAGAATTTTTGCGCCGGCTTCACTTGCCAAAGGATGCGCAGAAACTATAACTCCCTTGTTTCTCACTTTTACTTCTTTTAAAATATTGTAATCCGTAAATTGTGCGAAGGTAAACTGCGAGAATATTAGGAATAGAAATAAAAACTTCTTCATTTTTTAAAATTTTATCAAAATTACAGATTTGTTTTCTAAACCATTCCAAATTTTCTAAATTTGCTCAATTCAAAACTAAAAATTGGTTATATGGCAACATCCACAGAAAAAATACTGATTACAGGAGCTTTAGGACAAATCGGAACCGAACTGACGAAGAGATTAATTGAAATTCACGGTGAAGAAAACGTTGTCGCGTCCGGATTGGAAAGATGGGACAAAAAAACCACTCCTGCAAAGTATTACGAAAGGATGGATGTTACTAATACACAGTTGGTTAGACAGGTGATTAGCGACTACGGCATTACGACGGTTTATCATCTTGCTTCCCTGCTTTCCGGAACTTCAGAAAAACAACCTCTTTTTGCTTGGAAACTGAATGTAGAACCGCTTTTACATTTTTGCGAAATGGCTAAAGAAGGGCTCATTCAGAAGATTTTTTGGCCAAGCTCTATCGCCGTTTTTGGAAAAGGAATTCCGAAAAATAATGTTGGACAGGATGTTGTTTTGAATCCAACAACAGTTTATGGAATTTCAAAATTGGCAGGCGAAAAATGGTGCGAATATTATTTTGATAAATATGGAGTAGATGTTCGCAGCATCCGTTATCCAGGCTTGATTTCTTGGAAAACTCCTGCAGGAGGCGGAACAACAGATTATGCGGTAGAAATTTATTACGAAGCCATCGAAGAAGGAAAATACACCAGTTTTATTTCTGAAAATACGGCGATGCCGATGTTGTATATGGATGATGCGATTAATGCAACTCTTAAATTAATGGAGGCTCCAAAAGAAAGTTTAACGGTTCGTTCGTCTTACAATTTGGGTGGAATGTCTTTCACACCGAAAGAATTGGCTGAAGAAATTAAGAAGGAAATTCCAGAATTTGAAATTGATTATCAACCGGATTTTCGACAGGCAATTGCAGATTCTTGGCCAGCTTCGATAGATGATTCTGTAGCGAAAAAAGATTGGGGATTGTCCTATGATTTTGATATTTCGGAGATGACGAAAGATATGATTAAGAACCTAAAAGTAAAATTGGAAAAATCTTAATTTTACTTTAATTAAAATTCATAAACATTTATTTTATAATTAGTTATGAATTTTTACAAAAATTTACTTTAAATGATATTATTAAGTTTTAACATTACAGATTCTGTTCATTTCCTTAAAAATAAGTTGCAGATTTCTGATGAAAATTTAATAAAAATTATTGAAAAAAATACCGAAAGTGTGCTGCGAACTTTGGAGAATCATGAAGTTACTGCCACTTTTTTTATTTCTGATTCTCTCGTTTCAAAGTTTGAAAAACTGATTAAATTAATCTACAAAGAACGACATGAAATCGCTATTTTTCAACAATCCGATTATATTGAAAAAAATCAATTAGCAAAAGAAAAAGTTTTTGAATATATTGGTAAATCAGCAAAAGGAATCAGAAATATTGGAGGAGGAATTTCTTTAGATTCTATTGACCAGCTTGGTTTTTCCTACTATTCTCCCATTGAGAAAATGAAACTGACCTACCTTTTAAAAAGATTAGAACGCAAAACCGAAGTTTATAGCGAAAAAGGCATCCAAATAATACCCGAAAGCATTTCTCCATACACCCAAATTCCCTATAATGAAACGATTTTTCAGTATGTTCCTCTAAAATATTACCAAAATATGGTTTTGGAAACCTTGAAAAATGAAGATTATGTTTTAGTGTATCTTAATATGCTGCAGTTTACTGATTTTGAGGATAATAACTTAAAAATTCCTTTTTATAAAAAATACAATACAGGCAAAAAATTGGAAGATAAACTAAACAGTTTTCTCTCTTTTGTAAATGAAAATGACCTTGCAACTTCTTTGATGAAGGATTATTTGCTTTAAAAAAAATCACTAAAAGTTTTAAACCACAAAAGTCACAAAAGATTAAAGTTTCTAATGGTGCGTGATAAAGAACACATAAGATTGAAAATTAAAGATTTTCATTTTTGTGAACTTTTTTGTATGTTATTTTTTAGACATTAAAAATAGAAATAAGCTTTTGTGACTTTTGTGGTTTAAAAAATCAAGACAGTTCAAAAACAGTAATTTCCGGTAAAACTCCAACTCTTCCAGGAAAACCAATAACCCCGAAACCACGGTTCACGTAAAGAAATTTGCCTTCAGATTCATACAAATCCGCCCATTTTTTGTAGCGGTATTGAACTGGGCTCCATCTCAAGTTTTTCAAATCCAAACCGAACTGCATTCCGTGAGTGTGTCCAGAAAGGGTAAGTTGCACATTTGCAGGATGTTTTTTTACGATTTCATCGAAATGAGTAGGATCGTGGCTCATCAAAATTTTGGCTGCTTCTGTCGGAATTCCTTGCGAAGCTTTGTCGAGGTCGCCGTATTGAGGAAAAGGTTTTAAACCCCAATTTTCAACACCGAGAATATATAATTTTTCGCCATTTTTTTCAATAATTCGATGTTCGTTACGCAGCATTTCGAAGCCTGCAAGTTTTTGTAAACCAATGAGATTGGGGATGTTTTGTGCTTTTTCTTCTTTGGAGTTCCATTCGCCATAATCGCCGTAATCGTGGTTTCCTAAAACCGAAAATTTTCCGTCTTTGGATTTTATCGAGGCAAAAAGTTGAACCATTGGTTTGAATTCTTCGGCAAAATTATTCACCATATCACCTGTGAACAACACCAAATCAGCATTTTGTTCGTTGATTAAATCAATTGCAGGTTTCAATTTTTCAGGATGAAAAAAACTTCCGCTATGAACATCCGAAATCTGAACAATTCTATATCCTTTGAAAATTGAAGGAAGTTGTGGGATTTTCAATTTCACAATTCTTGCACGATGACGGTATTTTCCAAAAATTATCCCGTCTATTATCAATAAGGAAAAAATTCCGGTAAGTCCTAATCCCAATATAGAAAGAAATTTTCTGCGTTCAGGATAATAGTTTTCTGGCTTTACGAAAAAAGTGTAGCCATATTGTACAATTCTCCCAATGTCATCAAAAAGTAGAAATATTACAGCAAAAATTTTCGGAAGCAAAAAAAACAGAAAAATAGAAGCGATAATCTGAATCCTATGATGATCCCGATCCGAACGCTGAAAATTGGATATTTCATACGCTACAAAAGCATAAATTGCAACGGTAATTACCCAATAAGCAATTCGCGCAACCGTATTTTCTGTAAACGTTTTAAAAGCTTGATAAACGTAAAACTCCAGAAGAAAAAAAAATCCGGTAAGGATGAGAAAGTTTTTTTGCATATTTTATTGATGAAAAAAGCACAAAAAATGAATTTGTGCTTTTTAACTTATTGAAAAATAATATTTTAAGGAAACCTATAGACAATAGCATTAATATTCATTCCAGCACCTACAGAAGCGAAAACAATATTGCCTTTTTCTTTGAACTTCTGTCCTTTCATTTCATCTTTGATAATCATATCGAACATGGTAGGAATGGTTGCAACGGAAGAATTTCCAAATTCCTGTATAGTCATTGGCGCAATTGCAGGATCGTATTCTTTTTTGTTGTAAAGTCTCATTAGTCGATCTACCATCGCATGATCCATTTTTGCGTTCGCTTGGTGCAGAAGGACTTTATCCACATCCTCGATGCTGAGTTCCACCATATCCAAAGTTTCCTTTATGGCATCAGGAACATTTTTCAGCGCATATTCGTAAATTTTTCTTCCCTGCATACGGATATAAAGCGGTGTTTGGTCTGCATTTTTATTTAAAGAAGGAGCGTTTTCCAGATAAGTAAGCTCAATAGTGTTATCGCAAATGGTATTGTGTGCTATAATTCCTACATTTTCTTGTTCTGTTGCTTTCACCACTACAGCTCCGGCTCCGTCTGCAAAAATCATTTTATTTCTGTCGTAAGGATCGGTTACTTTGCTTAAAGTTTCGGCACCAATTACTAAAATTAATTTCGCAGTATTTGCTTTTATTAAATGATTTGCCAGAATCATTGCTTCAACCCAACCTGGACAACCGAAAATCATGTCATAAGTAATACATTTTCTGTTTTTTATCCCAAGTTTGTTCTTTACTCTTGCTGCCATTGTAGGCATGAAATTAGAATGTCCAAGATCTGAAACTTCACCGAAATTACTTGCGTAAATAATATAATCCAATTCTTCCGGATCTATTTGTGCATCATAAATGGCTTCTTTGGCAGCTTCTAAACCAATATCAGAGTTAAATTGCCCTTTTTCTACGTATCTTCTGTTTTCAATCTCTGTAATTTCTACAAATTTTTCAATGATATCTGCGGAAGGCTTGTCGATATGGTCTCCTGCATCTGTATAAAATGTAGTGTCAAGAAAATATTCTCTGCCGATGATTTTTGGAGGAAGGTAACTGCCTGAACCTATTATAATTGTATTTGGCATCTTTTTTAAGAAAAAATAATAACTGCAAATGTAAGAATTAATCTATATAATACAGAATTAAAAATATTACTAAATTTGCAAAAATCATTAGATAAAAATGAAAATTAGCCCTGCTCTGAAAGGTTTTATAATTTCTTTATTTGTTGTTGCAATAGCTTTCGGAGTATATTTCTTTTTCCTTGCAAAAAAAAATTATTATTTGGTGGATAATCCCACTCCGGATACCTTCTATTTTAAGATTAATAACGGAAATGAAAAAATTATTTCGTCCGGTCAATATTTAAAAGTTGAGTTAAACAAGGGTGAAAACAACATAAAAGTAATGGATCAAAAGAAAAATCTGCTTTACGATTCAGCTTTTACAGTAAAAAAAATGAGAGGTATCCTCAATATTGCTCATCAAGATTATTACATAAATACACAATATTACGGCTACGATATTAAGAAAGATTCCTTACTTTTGGCGTTGGGAACTACAAATATAGACGGGAAGAGTTACTACGGTAAACCAAAACACTTTAATGGGCTTTATACAGAAGACTTCTACTATAATATAGATGAAGAATATGATAAAATCATTAAAAATATCCAAAAGGTGGAATCCCGCACAAAAATCTTCAGAAAGCAGGATTTTCTGAATTATCATAAAGAATATTATAAATTTTAGAACTTATACATACATTTGGAACAGGTAAAACCATACAACTCGGGAGCCAGCAAGAAAAGCGAAGTGGAAGATATGTTTGATAACATTGCCCCGAAATACGACCTTCTGAACCACGTACTTTCAATGAAAATTGATGTTGCTTGGCGAAACAATTTGGTGAAATGGATGAAGAAAGACCATGTAAAAGAGGTTTTGGATGTAGCAACTGGTACAGGTGATCTTGCAATTGCAATACAAAAAGGTACTGATGCACAGGTTGTTGGCTTAGATTTATCGCAACAAATGTTAAATGTTGGGGTTATTAAAATAAAAAAACTTAAATTAGACGGCAAAATTTCTATGCAAAAAGGAGATGCTGAAGGTCTTCCTTTCGAAGAAAATCGTTTTGATGCGGTTTCGGTGGCTTTTGGAGTTAGAAATTTTGAAAACCTTACAAAAGGATTAGCGGAACTAAAAAGGGTAGTGAAGGAAGGTAAAAGTGTTTATATACTCGAATTTTCAAAGGTAGAAGGGTTTTTAGGGCCGTTTTATATGTTTTATTTTAAAAATATTTTACCAAAAATTGGGAAGCTTGTCTCTAAAGATAATCGCGCATACAGTTATCTTCCGGATTCTGTAAATGCTTTTCCCTTTGGAGAAAAAATGAAACAAATTTTACTGGATACAGGCTTCAGTAATGTAGAATATAAAAAACAAAGTTTAGGCATAGCCACTATCTACAAGGCTACAAAGTAACCGGAGGTAGGGAAAAAATAACAGTTAACACATGAACAGAATTTTATTAAAGTCATTGCTCTTTGCATTACTTTGCGTAGCTTCTCTAGCTGATGCACAGTTCCGTACCAGAAACAGGATGGATAACTTGGAAAGTTTCGACCAGCAGAAATTTAGTTGGGGATTCTATCTTAATGGTTCGTATTATAATTATCGTCTTGTTTTGGATCCAAGATATGGTATGAACGTGGACCACAACTTGGTAACATCAAAACCAAGCTATGGTTTTGGAGCCGGTTTAATCGGAAAAATGCGTATGAGCGATCATTTTGATTTGAGAATTGAACCAGGGCTTCAGTTTCTGCAAAGAGAAATCCGTTTCGATACACAATCAAATGACCAATATGCAGCAGGAACCCTCACAAATCCTCCATTTACCCCAAAACAGCTTACCGAAGCAGATAAAGTGAGAAATATTAAGCAAACTTTACTGGATGTTCCAGTATTAATTGAGATACATGGAGACAGATGGTACAATTCCCGTCCTTATATTGCTACAGGTGTAAACTATATTATGAACCTGCAATCCAATGCAAAAAATAATGACGATAACTTACAGGGAACATTCCGATCCACAACCAATAACTTTGCTTGGTCTGCAGAAATGGGTGTTCAACTTTATTTTAGCAGATTTAAGCTTACACCTGGAATCAGGGGAACTTTCTTCCTTAATAACGAATTGGTTTCCGATTATCCTACAACACCTCCGTATTGGACAAAATCTTTATCTACAATCTCTTCACGGGCATTTATGTTTATATTGAAGTTTGAATAAAATACAGATTAATCAAAATAAAGAGGAGAATCTAAGAGCCTGTTTAAAAATTAAATTAAAAAAAATTGTATAAATATTTTTTTTTGC
>JAPUEB010000019.1 GCA_027492795.1 Chryseobacterium sp. | reverse complement strand
CATACTCAAAGATACAAAAAATATATGACAAATTATAATGATTTAACTATATTATAAAAAAACTGTGAAATTTTGAAAAAAATCTACAACTATTTGGAAATCAATAAATTTATTTTCACTATTTCTCAAAAAGAAAATTAATCTTCATAAAAAAAGCGGACAAATGTCCGCAATACTCTATAATTTTCGTGAAATTAGATTTAGTTCACAATTAATTTTTCAGAAAACAAAAATTCTTTTTCATCGGAAACTTTCAGCACATAATTTCCTGCAGGAATTCCGGAAATATTTAAAATCAATTCACGATTACTCTTTTTGTCGAATTTTACAGGAAATCTTTTGCCTGAAGCATCATACATTTCCACACTTACTTTATTTGAAAAATCTTGTTTTGCTTTTATAAAAATAACTTCTCTCGCCGGATTCGGGTAAACAGAAAATCCTTTTTCTGAAGTGTTTATTTCAGAAGTTCCCAATGCAGATTTGTTCAGCGTCCAAGTTACAGAACTGATGTGCAAACTGCCGTGATTGGTAGTACGAACCAAAGCCGTATTATCCGTTGTGGAAAAAACCAGCGTGTTGTTTCCTGTGTTTAATTGAGCCGGAGTAACGGTTAAAGTAGTTCCGGTAGCAGAAAGTACAGTTCCGTTCAGCGTCCATTTATTTACCAAAGTATTAGGAATTGGTAGAATTTCGGTAACGTTGAAGTTGACATCTGCATTTGCGTTCACAGTGCTGCTGTTTGCGGGTGTATAAGAATCAATAGCAGAAACCAAACTGTGAATTTTTTCTATAATTCTCTCCTTACAAACCGAGCAAAACTGCTGATTAAGGTAGCGCATTTCACAAGTTTGGTGCGGTCTAAACCAAGTTGGGCTTTCCGTAAAAGGATAAATACCAATTCCGTTATCGTAAAGCCAATTTTTCCATTTGTTGGTAGCAGGATCAGAGTTTTGAGTTCTGTTTGGAGCTTCGCCGAAAGGATACCAATATTCATCCGCCAAATTCCCGAAGCTGTGTCCCAACTCGTGCACCACAATTTCGTTTGCAGATGCGTGAAGAGATGAAAAAGCATACGATCCTCCTGCTCCGCCGTATTCCGGAGAGTTACATAGAATATAGGCAATGTCATAATCTGGAACATTGGCTGCAAGAACCTGCGTAATTAAGCTTGAATTGGTAGAATACAGCAAACGGTGAACGTTACTGGTGTCGAAAGTTGTCCCAAAATAATTGTTAGGATCGGAAACCGGTATCTGTGGCTCGGTAACATCTGTTGCTGTTCCGGGATGCTTTACGCCTGACTCTGGAGAAATCACTTTTACGCCATACACATTAAAATAATTTTTGTACTCTGCGAATGGACTTTTATTAAACAGATAATTGGAAGATGAAATTGCTGAATTTTCAAAGTTCGTCAGCTGTGCAGATGTGAAGCCGTCTCCCATTATCGCTACATTTATTCTTTTTGCATTGTCTCCATTCTGCAGAATATTAAATGTGGTAAAAGTTTGAGCCGTATAAAGATTTGCCACAAAAAAAAGTAATAAAATTGCTCTCATAATTATAGTTTTTGGTTAAGTAAAATAATTTTCTTGGAGTTTTTTAGGATTTCTACTGTTACCTTATTAATGCTTTGAGAATAAGGAAATCTGATGTGAAAATCAGCTTTATCAAATGAAAGTTGGTTTTGCTTCATTTCACCATCATAGCTTTCAACAACAGGATTTAGAGGGTTTTTTACAATTTGTTGATAAGCTGGTTGATTTTTATTGTTGAAAATGGTAATCAGCAAATCGCCGGTTTTCAAATTCCTTTCAGCAAATTCTGGGAAAGACTTCAGTTTTCCATCAGCAGTTTTCTGGCTTTCAAACTTTACTGTTTCGTTGCCGTTATTTTTTTGAATGGTAAAAAAAAGATAGGTTATCTTATCCGAAGAGTTTTTAGAAACCTGTGATGGCGGTACACTATCCTCCTTTTTGTAAGTGGCAGAACTGCAGAATACAAGTGCAGTAGAGACGGCGAAAAGAAAAAATATTTTCATAAACAACTTTTGCCAAAATTAAGTTTTTTTGCTTCAAAAATCACCAAAAAATCATTTTTTTGAAAAAAACACGTAAAAAGTAGTATAGAAAAAATATCTTTGGAATATGATTCAAGAAAAAATCATATTAGGAATCGACCCCGGAACGACGATTATGGGTTTCGGAATTATTTCTGTGAAAGGGAACAAGATGGAGATGATTTCCATACACGAACTTATTCTGAAAAAATATCCCAACCACGAAACCAAACTGAAATATATTTTCGATAAAACTTTGGCTTTAATTGATGAATTTCATCCCAATGAAGTGGCTTTGGAAGCCCCTTTTTTTGGAAAAAACGTTCAAAGTATGCTGAAATTGGGACGCGCACAAGGAGTTGCGATGGCAGCAAGTCTTTACCGCAATATTCCCATCACCGAATATTCTCCAAAAAAAGTAAAAATGGCAATCACCGGAAATGGAAACGCCAGCAAAGAGCAAGTTGCAGGAATGCTGCAAAATCTTCTAAATTTGAAAGAATTTTCCACCAAATACCTCGATGCTTCCGACGGTTTGGCGGTTGCAGTTTGTCATCATTTCAACTCTGGAAATGTAGGAACGGATAAAAATTATAAAGGTTGGGCAAGTTTTTTGAAACAAAATCCGGACAGGATAAAATAAAAAAAACACCAATTTTCGTTGGTGATTTTGGTTAGAATCGACTTTGCAATTATATGTAGTTTTTTATCGGAAACACAAAATTATTCTTTCAAAAAAACAGTTACAATTTCTGCTGTTTTTCCTTCTATTAAGGTGGTTTCGGTAATTTTAAAGGATTTTTCGGATAATTTTTCCAAATATATGTTTTGTAAAACATCGTGATCCAAATACTGTAGATTGCCGTTCGAAAGGGTGCCGTTTTTAAATCTTTGAGAGTTCATAAAATTACAGTTTGCCCCACTATATGTTACTTTTTCTAGAAGGAGCACGCTTTTATCTGAACTCAACTCCCAAAAAGATTTTTTCACACAGGCATCTACCAAATTTCTTTTTGTGCCATTCTGCAAAATAAAATATTGGGTTTTATACCATTTTCCTTTCAATACTTCTGCATTTTCGAAATTTGCACGTTCCCTCAAAGCCGGTGTACTGATTTTTTTTTGTGAACTGCACTGTAAAAAGAAGAATATAGATAGGATACAAATAAAAAGCGGTTTCATTTTTTTGAATTTTTATCTTTAAGGTAAGTCAAATATTAAGCCTAAATCTGAAATTTAAAAAAAGAGAGCTGCCGAATGTGGCAACCCTCCCTTCTAACTAATAAAACCTTAATTATTTAACAATTAACTTCTCTGAAATCATTTTGCCGCCGTTATTTACGTTTACAAAATAAAGTCCCGGTTTCAAATTTGAATTGATCGTTACAAAATTATTTTCTACTTTGTTTTTAGATTTAAGAACTTGTCTTCCGGCTGCATCAGTAATTGTTACATCTACTGTAGAACTTGCTGATTTATCAAGCATTATGTAAAATAAACCATCTTTTGCTGGGTTAGGATAAATTTTTATTCCTTTTTCTGCAGGTGCAATTTCAGTTGTGCCCAATACTGTATTTACGATTGTTACTTCATAATCTTCCACTTGTCCGTAAGCAAGCTGTCCACAAGGAGTTGTGCTGCTATCTTGTCCGTCTGCAATTACTCTCATCCTTAACGGTGTATTTAAAGTAACTCCTGTAGTAGGGATATTGAATGTGAAGTTTGTATTAACATCTTTCGTCACCACTTGGTCAGTTACAATAAGTTCGTTTGATTCAAATGTTCCGGAGTTATTATAATCTATCCAAGCGGAAAAAGTATTGTTATTTGCTTGGCAAGCTACAGTAAGAGTTTGAGGATTATTTGCAGTACTCAAAGTAGTTTTGAAAGCGTTTGATATACAACTACTTGTAGTATAATCATAATGCACCTTGTTATTATTTGATGTATTAGATCCAGAGCTTGTATTATCAATTGCACCTATTTTTACCAAAGTTGGTCCAAACTGAAAATTCCCCGTGTTGGTAGGAGTAGCTGGAGGAGTACATGTTGTAGCGGACACAAAAGTGTGTGCACCTGTAAGCGCAGTTGCACCTAAGGATTTCGTAAGATTTTTTCTATATTGTAAAAACAGTGCAATTCCTCTATCTTTTTGTCCTACAGTAAACATTCTCGGGGAACTTGTATAGTTCATAATGTTAAATTGTACATTATTCCATCCAGCTGTATCACATGGATTGGTATCTCCATTTGCCGGCAAAGGGTTGGTTGATAACAAATTTTTTGTAGATGGCGTATCGCAAACCATATCGTTATCTGTAGCGCAACCACCTGAAGTAACTGTAGGACAAGCCGTTTCTGAACCATTTCTAAAAGGGTGATGTATACCCATTGAATGTGCAAATTCGTGAGGCAAAGTAGATTGACTACTTGTAACCACAGTAGCTTTCATAAAGGTATCAAAAGCGTCATCAGGATTTGTTGGAGCTCCCGCATATCCCTGCAAACCAGAAGGATTAGAAGCTGGCGCGGAATCAAAAGTGTTTACAATGTACATATTATAATACGATTGTGGGTCCCAACGTGATAAAGCTCTAAGCTGTGCATCAGAAACACCATCAGTATTACTAGAATTACAACCTTTAGCAGAGTACTGCGGATAAGTAGCGGTAACATTTATTTGATTGATTCCTGTTGTTGTTGTACAGTTAGGACTTCGCTTTGCAAGAACCAATTTAATTGGAATTATAGTATTTCCCTCTGCAACTGTATATACAGGTGCGCCAAAGGTAGTAGCAAAATACTTATTAGCATTATCAATCCAAGTTATAATTTCCGCATCGGTTTTTAATGGAGTTGTTCCATCATTCATTAAGTGTACAACAACAGGAACTTCGTAAACGGTAGTGGTGGCAGCGCTTTTCCCTTGAAGCTGGTTTTGCACATACTTCTGTACATCCATTGCCAGAAGTTTGGCTTCAGCGTCAAGCCTAGCTTTTCTAATCTCCGGATTTTTTCTTTCCAATTCACCTTGCGTCTTTTCGTATCCGCAAGGCTCACCTGTTTGTGCAAAAGTATAGGAGAATAACGAAACCCCTACAACCAATAAAATTTTTTTCATTACATTAAAGTTTTAGTGAATAATTGTTTTTAATTTTTCTTCCGCAAATCTATTTTAACAGGAAAAAAAAACCAAAAAATAATAGGATAGTCTTGGTATAGTTTTTAGAACAAGGCACCTAACAAATGAATATAAAAACAATCTAAATTCCTGATATTCAATATTGGTTTTTTGTAAAATAGGATTTTTGGTTTTTGAAAAAAATTTGATGTAAAAATTGATAAAAACTAAAGAAAATTACAAAACATTAAAGTTTTTACATAAAAAACCAACTAACACCCGATAGTTTCGCATAAAAATTTAATGTAACAATAGATGATTTTTGATGACAAATCATAGAAAATAGCAAACATCACAAAAATACTACTGATGACAACTGAAAAAATCAACCCTATAAATACCGTCAACCACAAAATGAATTGGTTTCAAAAATTTCTGCTCGTTTGTTCTGGCGGAAACATCCATATTTTAAGAAAAACACCAAGCGAATGGAACAAATTTTCCGGAATTGGCGGAATCGTTCTCTTCACCGCGATTTTCGCAACACTTTCAGCTGGTTATGCGATGTTCACGGTGTTTGATGACATTTGGATTTCCGTTGGATTCGCAGTTTTGTGGGGTCTGATGATTTTCAACCTCGACAGATACATCGTTTCCTCCATCAAAAAAACGGGAACTTGGTGGAATCAGTTTTTGATGGCAATTCCGAGGTTAATTTTGGCAACTTTTTTAGGAATCATCATTTCAAAACCTTTGGAACTGAAAATTTTTGAAAAAGAGGTGAATAAACAGTTGAACACAATCATTCAAAGAAACAAAACGCAGCTTCAAGCCGAAATGAATGGCAGAATTCTGCAGCAAAGCGGTCCTTTTGAAACGGAAAAGAAACAAATTCAAGCCAAAGTTTTGGATTATCAAAAAGCGTATGATTCAGCTGCTGTTGAATTGGAAAAGGAAATTTTGGGCAAACAATCTGGCTTAACATCGGGAAAAGTGGGTTTTGGTTCCAACGCGAAAAGAAAATCTGAACTGAAGGAACAACGCCGACAAGACTTGGAAAATTACCAAAAACAAATCGCGCCAAGATTGCAATATTTGGATAAAGAAATCTCAAAAGTTTATACCAATATAGAAACCGAAAGAAATAAAACCGAAACTTTTGAAGACAAATTCAACGGTTTTGCAGCGCGACTTCAGGCTTTAGACGAACTCGGCAAAAACTCCGCAATTATAGGAATTGCCGCAGCTTTTATTATGGGACTTTTTATCTGTTTAGAAATTTCGCCGGTTTTGGTAAAACTAATTTCGTCTGTTGGTCCTTACGATTATCTTTTAGAAAAAACGGAAAATGATTTCAGGCTGTATTCCAAAGAAAAAATTGAAAAGGGAAATTTTCTGACGGATTTTAGGATTGATGATTTCAAAGAAAGGCTGAATAATGGAAAAGATTCTTAAATTGGCTTAAATTTTTCTCATGAAAAAAATATTTCCACTGCTTTTCCTCCTATTTTCTGTTGCAATCTGCGCTCAATCCGTTGGAAAATTAAGAAAATTAGGCATAGAAGCGTTCAAAAATCACGATTTTGAAACCGCAAAAACCTATTATCTGAAAGTTTTAGACAAAGGAAAAGACACTTGGGAAACCTACACCATTTTGGGCGACTGCGAATTTTGGACAAAAAATCCCGAAAAAGCTTTAGAATATTACCAATTGGCGCTGGAAAAAAATCCTTTTTATTCCGGAACTTATCTGCGGCTTGGAAGTGTTTATACTGAACTGAAAAAACCGGACGAAGCCATTAGAAGTTATCGAAAAATGACGATTTCAGAACCAAATAATCCAGCTATTTATCGCATTATTTCGAAAGTTTATTACGAAAACGGAAAATTTGAAGATGCACTGAAAGAAATATATTTAGCAGAAAGTTTTGATGAAAAAAGCCCTGAAACAGCTTACGGAAAATCACTTATTCTACTGAAAATGAACCGTATTAATGAAATGTGCATCTCGCTAAACGCTGCAAAAGGATTCTCACCAGAAGTTGAAATCCTAACAAATATGCATTGCAATAAAGTCCAAGAAAATTCAAAATAATTATTGCGAACTTTCTGAAAGTGTCAAAGTAATGCTGTCATCAAAGGTTTTTGAGGAGGAATATCTTGAATTGCAGAGATTTGCACCCAAACTATACGTTCCTTTTTCGATAACGATGAAATTTCTAAAGTTTTTTTGAATTGGCAGATTGTAAAACTTATTTCCCGCGAAACGCAGAATAATGTTGCAATTGGTATTATTGTTCACAATTAATGAAACTCTTTTATCAGTAGGGCTTCCGTTCAGCAAAATATCCAAAGATTCCGCTGCATTTTGTTTTTTATCAAGGGAATCTTTTTTCATCAGCTCCACAAATTCCTCTTTTTCAATTTCCTGCGCAGTTCGCGAGCGGGAAACCGGTTTTTCGTAGGTGCTGCAAGAAATCATTCCTAAAAGTAAAATCGGTAAAATTTTTTTCATCTTTAGTTGAGCTGAATAATTCTTCAAAATTAAAGAAAATCTTCTGCCAAAAAAAACCTAACAAGTTTTTAAAACTTGTTAGGTTTCCTGTGAATCTTGAATATTGAATCTTAAATTTTGAATATCGAATATTTAAAGCGAATAATTCGGAGCTTCCTGTGTAATAATCACATCGTGCGGATGACTTTCTTTCAAACCGCTTCCTGTAATCATCACCATTTTGCTTTCGTTTTGTAGTGTTTCGATGTCTTTTGCACCGCAATATCCCATTCCTGCGCGAATTCCGCCGGTTAATTGAAAAACAACGTCTTCCAATTTTCCTTTGTGCGGAACACGACCTTCAATTCCTTCCGGAACAAATTTTTTGGCTTCACTTTGAAAATAACGTTCTTTTCCGCCGCGTTTCATCGCCGCCAAACTTCCCATTCCTTGGTAAGATTTGAATTTTCGTCCCTGAAAAATAATTTCCTCTCCCGGAGCTTCGTCTGTTCCTGCCAAAAGTGAACCCAACATTACTGCTCCTGCTCCACTTGCAATGGCTTTTACGATATCGCCCGAAAGTTTGATCCCACCGTCTGCAATTACGGCTACATTGTTAGTTTTTGCAAACTCAAAAACATTATAAATCGCGGAAAGTTGCGGAACTCCAACTCCGGCTACAACTCTTGTTGTGCAAATGGAACCGGGACCAACTCCCACTTTCAAAATATTTGCACCGGCTTCAATAAGGTCTTTTGCAGCTTCTGCCGTTACGATATTTCCACCAACGATATCCAAATTTGGAAAATTTTTGCGGATTTCCGAAACTTTATCCAAAACTCCGCGAGAATGTCCGTGTGCAGAATCTACAGCAATAATGTCAACACCTGCTTCCACTAAAGCTTTCACTCTGTCCATCGTATCTTCGCCAACGCCAACTCCGGCTCCTACAATCAGTCTGCCTTTATCGTCTTTGTTGGATTGTGGATATTCCAATTGATTATCAATATCTTTTATGGTAATTAAACCAACCAGTTTGTACTCTTTATCAACAATCGGAAGTTTTTCAACTCTATTTTTCAGCAAAATGGCTTTTGCCTGTTCCAAAGTGGTAGATTTATCGGAAGTAATAAGGTTTTCCTTTGTCATCAAATCCTCTACTTTTCCATCGAGATTTTCCTGATATTTTACATCTCGATTCGTAATGATTCCGATTAACTTATTTTCAGCGTCAACAACCGGAAGTCCTGAAATTTTAAATTTTTGCATCAATTCCTTCGCTTCACCCAAAGTATGGTCTTTTGAAAGCGTTACCGGATCCGAAATCATTCCGTTTTCTGAACGTTTTACGCGATTTACTTGCGCTGCTTGTTCTTCAATCGTCATATTTTTATGGATAAATCCTAAACCTCCCACTCTTGCCAAAGCAATCGCCATTTCGGCTTCCGTAACGGTATCCATTGCTGCGGAAACAATGGGAACATTAAGTGTAATTTTATCGGAAATTCTTGATTTTAAAGAAACCTGATTAGGCAAAACCTCTGAATAAGAGGGAATTAAGAGAACATCGTCGAAAGTAACGGCTGTTTCTACAATTTTGTTATGAATAGACATCTTTACTTTCTTTACAAAATTAGACTTTTTTTATGAAAAATGAAAATTAGCTCAACTATTATTAACGAAAATTTAATCTTACTAGAAGGTATCGTAAATGTGTTTAAGGATGTTTTTATCATCGTCAGTAAGTTGAATTTTTCTTCTATTCATAACCTTTTCCGCAACTTCCAAAGCTTTTTCTATTTTAAATTTTTCATCTTCGGAATTCCCTCCCCAACTGAAATTTTCTACATAGTTTGGTGGGAAACCTACTCGAAAAATATTAGAACAAACACCAACTACAGTTCCGGTGTTCAACTGCGTGTTTATGGCGGTTTTAGAATGGTCGCCCATAATTAAACCACAAAATTGCAAACCAGTATCCACAAATTCTTTCGTTTTGAAAGACCATAATTTTACGTTGCTGTAATTATTTTTTAAATTGGAAGAATTGGTATCTGCTCCAAGATTGCACCATTCGCCAATAACAGAATTTCCCACAAAACCATCATGACCTTTATTTGAAAATCCAAAAACCACCACATTATTGACTTCACCTCCAATTTTAGAATGAGGTCCAACGGTAGTTGCCCCATAAATTTTGCTACCCATATTGAATTTCGAGCCTTCACAAAGCGCAATTGGACCGCGAAGATGGCTTCCTTCCATCACTTCGGCATCTTTTCCGATGTAAATTTTGCCGGTTTTGGTGTTTAATGTAGAAAATTCTATTGTTGCACCTTCTTCAATAAATAAATCTTTTTCATCGCCTAAAAATCCGTTTGTTGAAGAGAGTTTTTGTGAGGTTCTGCCTCTTGTGATTAATTCAAAATCGAAATCTATGGCTTTATCATTATAAGAAAAAAGGTCGGTTGGCTTTTCAAAAAACAGCAAATCTTCCTCAATATCAGTCATTTTTTCAATATTGGACAAAGAAAAATTATTCAAATCCAATCGAGCGGCAAGAACTTCGTTTTTGTAAATTAAAGCTTCCCCCAGTTTTAGATTTTTAATTTGGATTAAAACATTTTCCGTGGGCAAAAAGTTGGGAGTCAAAAGAAGCCCTTCCTTTTTGTCGTACGTTTTATATTTTTCTTGCAGATAATCTTCGGTGATGTATCTTATTTCAGAAGAATCCAATAATTTTTGCCATCTTTCGGAAAAAGTGAGAATTCCGCAGCGCATTTCTGCAACCGGTTTTGTGAAAGTAAGCGGAAGAAAATTTTCCCAATATTGAGCGTCGGAGAAGATGAGTTGCATATCTTTAAAGATTGAGGTAAAGGTTAAGAATTTCAAATTTACAACAAAAAAAGCCTTTCAAAAATTTGAAAGACTTTAATTTATCAATAATTCAACAAAATTATTTTGCGAATTTTTTGTATTTGTTCATGAACTTGTCTACTCTACCTGCAGTATCTACCAATTTCACTTTTCCTGTGTAAAAAGGGTGAGATGTAGAAGAAATTTCCATCTTGATAAGTGGGTAAGTTGCTCCTTCATATTCGATAGTGTCTTTTGTTTCTGCTGTAGATTTGCAAAGAAACATCTCGTCGTTACTCATATCTTTGAAAACAACAAGTCTATAATTTTCAGGGTGAATTCCGTTTTTCATAACTACTGTATTAAAATTAATTATAAAAAAATTCGCGTTGAAATAAGTAATGGATCTTTCTCTGCTGAATTTTAGAGTGCAAAAGTAGTAAATATTTTTGAATCTGCAATATAGAACATTGATTTTTTCGGATATTAAATTTCAAGTCCTTCAAAATTCATCAAAATTAATTCCCCATCCCTAAAGGGTGTAATTTTGATGAGTTTTAACAGAAATTTTCCGCCCTTTAGGGTTGGGGAAAAGAAAATTTCTGCTTCTAAAAAAAATTAACCAATCGCTTCACCTTTTTTCGTTAAATTTGAAATCTATTAATATTGATTCAATGAAAGTTAAAATAATAGCTGCTCTTGTTTTTTGGATCGGATTGCTTGCAATCTCCTGTAACCGCGATGAAATATCGTTTGACGAGCCAAGTGAGAAGCTTCGGTTTTCCAAAGACACGGTTTTTTGCGATACTGTTTATCACCAAGTTCGCTCGGAAACCTACGCTGTAAAAGTGTATAACAATGAGGATAAAGACATAAAAATCCCGAAAATTGAGCTTGGAAGAGGCGCCAGTTCACTGTACCGAATCAACGTAGATGGAAAATCGGGCTACAGTTTTCAAAATGTTCCGCTAAGAAAGAAAGACAGCCTTTATATCTTCGTGGAAATTGCTCCTACCGCTACAGGAACAGAAATGGTTGCAGAAGACCGCATCAATTTTACTTCTGCGGCTGCACAACAGCATGTTACCTTATTTTCTGTAGTTCAGGATGCTGAATTTTTTGTTGAAACGCCTACAAATCCTAATATTTTGAGCGGAAATATCACTTGGACAAACAATAAAGCAAAAATAATTTACGGAAACCTATCGCTTGCTTCGGGTGCTACATTGAACATCCAGCAAGGAACAAAAGTGTATTTCTGCAAAAACAGCGGAATGAAAGTGAAAACCGGCGCAACACTGAATATTAATGGTGATTTGGACAATGAGGTTGTGCTTCGCGGTGACAGAAACGATCCGAGATACGACACGATTCCAAAAAACTGGAATTCCATTAAATTTGAAACCGGAACCCAGCTAAACATGAACTACGCAAGACTTTTTGGCGGAATTCGTGGTTTGGATATGAATCAAACCAATGCAACCATCAAAAACTCCATCATTCATACTTTTGATGAATACGGGATTTATGCGGTAAATTCTACTGTAAATGCACAAAATTTGGTGATGAATAATTGCCAGAACGCAAGTTTCGGAATTTTTAAAGGCGGAAATTACAACATCATTCATTCAACGCTCGCCAATTACTGGCAATTAAGTTCAATGGGCTCTGGAAGAGCATTATACGCAACAAATGAATGGACGAACAATAATGGACAAACGGAAAACGGAGCTTTGAATTTGAATATCCAAAATTCAATTCTCTACAGCAAAGTTGCGAATGCGGTTTTCTTTAAACCAATTACCGGACAAACTTTCGCTTATCAAATTCAAAATTCTTTATTAAAATACGATTCATCCGCAGGTTTTAGCTTTGATGGAAATGCAAACATTATTTCATCCTATCAAAATTTAGAACCAAAATTCATGAATTATTACACTGAAAAAATGAATATGCGCGTAAAACCCGATTCTCCGGCAAGAAACAAAGGAAACGCTTCTGTTGCAGCAACAATTCCTTTGGATATTGTAAAAATTTCGAGAACGGGAAGTGCGACGTTGGGAGCGTATCAGTAGTGAATGGTGAATGGTGAATGGTGAATTGTGAATGGTGAATTTGTCAACAGTGAATGTTGAATGTTGAATGGTGAATGGTAAATGGTAAATGGTAAATGGTGAATAATGAATCTTGAACCTTGAATCTTGAACCTTGAACCTTGAACCTTGAACCTTGAATCTTTGAATTTTGAATAAAACTATGGAAATCACAAACCTTCAAAATCAGGTTGATGAATGGATAAAAAATGTAGGTGTTCGTTATTTTAATGAGCTTACCAATATGGCTATGTTGACCGAAGAAGTTGGCGAAGTTGCAAGAATAATCGCTAGAAGATACGGTGAACAAAGCGAAAAAGAAAGCGACAAAACTAAAGATTTAGGTGAGGAATTGGCAGATGTTCTTTTTGTAACTTTATGTTTGGCCAACCAAACCGGAACCAATTTGCAGGAAGCATTTGACAAAAAAATGAGGATGAAAACCGACCGTGACAAGGAACGACATCAGAATAATGAAAAACTTTTTTAGCTGGATGTTGGGTGTTTAAAAAATGTAAAACTAAATATTTTCAAAGTGAGAGCGCACGAAAAGTCCCTCTCCTTTGAAGAGGGATTTAGGGAGAGGACGTTATTATGCTATTAAAAAAATCAAAATTAATTGCTAACCAAACGGTACAAATTTGCGGTTCGAAAAGCATTTCGAACCGTTTGTTGATATTAAATGCTTTTTTTAACAACATCAAGATAGAAAACATTTCAGATTCTCAAGACACTGCACTTTTGCAGAACGCACTTCAATCTCAAGAGGAAATCATAGACATTCATCACGCAGGAACTGCGATGCGATTTTTAACTTCTTATTTTGCAATTCAGGAAGGAAAAACCAAAATATTAACAGGTTCAGAACGCATGAAACAACGCCCCATTAAGGATTTGATAAATGCTTTACGTGATTTGGGAGCTGAAATCGAGTACTTGGAAAAAGAAGGATTTCCGCCAATAAAAATCACCGGAAAAAAATTAACGAAAAATTTTGCAAAGATTCCGGCAAATATTTCGAGCCAGTTTATTACTTCATTAATGTTAATTGGCGCAAAATTAGAAAACGGATTGACAATTGAATTAGACGGCAAAATAACTTCGCAACCCTACATTGAATTAACTGCAAAAACTCTACGAAACGTTGGAATAGAGGCGAAATTTGAAGGAAGTTTAATCGAAATACAGCCCTACAAAAATCCTGAAAGCTCGTCCAATGTTATCTTTTTTGAAACAGAAAGCGATTGGTCTTCCGCATCGTATTACTACTCTTTGGCTGCTTTGGGAAAGGAAATTATTAATTTAAAAAGCTTTAAGCCATACTCTTATCAGGGAGATTCAAGAGTAAAGGAAATTTTCTGGGATTTTTTTGGAATCAACACGATTTCATATACGCAGGAACTCATGATTACGCTTTCGCCTGAATCCTTCAATTATCCAGAAAAAATAGAACTGGATATGAACGATTGTCCGGATCTTGCACAAACGGTTTGTGTAACAGCGGCCGCATTGCAAATTCCTTTTGAAATCACCGGTTTGGAAACATTAAAAATAAAAGAAACGGACAGAATTCAGGCTTTGCAAAACGAACTTTTTAAGATTGGCTGCATTACGGAAACCACTGAAAGCTCGATTTCATCAGAAAAATTCTTCGAACCGCACGAAAACATCTATATTGAAACCTACAATGATCACCGGATGGCGATGAGTTTTGCGCCCTATTGTATATTGCAGGAAATAACCATTAATAATCCTGAAGTTGTAGAAAAATCGTACCCAGAATTTTGGAAAGATTTGAAAATGATTCTCCAATGAAAGCCGTATAAAAACAAAAAAGACGATATTAAAAATTGTTATCTTTGTTAAATAATGGAAGAAAACATCATGGAAATCACCAATATCAATCAGTTGGATCCGAACGGAACCTACACTTACGCCGATTATCTACTTTGGAAATTCAAAGAAAGGGTGGAACTTTTGCGCGGTAGGGTTTCGAAGATGAGTCCGGCTCCGGCTCGTTCTCATCAAAAAATTGCCTTTAACTTAAACGGAATTTTTTGGAGTTTTTTCAAAGATAGAAATTGCGAGGTTTATCCCGCTCCATTTGACGTTCGATTGCCAATTAAAAAAGGTGATGTAATTACAGTGTTGCAGCCTGACTTGTGTGTAATCTGCGACTTATCCAAATTGGACGAAAGAGGTTGTCTCGGCGCTCCAGATTTGGTAGTGGAAATTCTATCGTCAGGAAATTCCAAAAAAGAGATGAAATTGAAATACGATTTATATCAAGAAAGCGGCGTAAAAGAATATTGGGTGATAATTCCGGAACAAAGATATGTGCAGATTTTTGTTTTGGAAGAGGGAAATTATGTAGGAAAACATCCTGTTACTGAAGACGATACGCTTACCTCGTATATTTTTCCAGAATTGAGTTTTCCAGCTGCCGAAATTTTTCATAATTTATAAATTCTCGACTCCGAAAATCTTTAATCTAAAAAAATAACGCCCAAACTAAATGAAGATTATCATCACCGGAACTTCCACAGGAATTGGCTTCGCTTTGGCAGAATATTTCGGAAAAAAAGGCAATAAAGTTTACGGTTTGAGCCGAAAAAATGTGGAATCTTCGCATTTCACAACAATTCCAACTGATATTACCGATAATTTGCAAGTTCAAAAAGCCGTTTCAGAAATTTTAGAAAAAGAAAACAGGATCGATGTACTCATCAACAACGCAGGAATGGGAATGGTGGGTTCTGTAGAAGATTCGTCTCAAGAAGAAATTATAAAATTATTTAATTTGAATTTAGTAGGTTCGGTGCAAATGATGAGCGCAGTTTTGCCAAAAATGCGCGAGCAAAATTCCGGAAAAATCATCAATATTTCCAGTATAGGTAGTGAAATGGGGCTTCCTTTTCGTGGATTTTATTCGGCTTCGAAATCGGCTTTGGATAAAGTGACGGAAGCAATACGCTATGAAGTTTCGCCGTGGAATATTGATGTTTGCGCGCTTCATTTGGGCGACATTAAAACAAAAATTGCAGAAAACAGAGTGAAAACGAACGTTTCTGAGCCTTACAAATCCACTTTTGAAAAAGTTTATGAATTGATGAATTCCCACGTTGATGAAGGAGCTGAACCTTTGGATGTTGCAGACTATATTGAAAAACTTTTGCAAAAAAAATCTTGGAAAGCGCATTATTATTTCGGAAAGTTCGGACAAAAAATCGGCGTTCCTTTGAAATGGATTTTGCCACAGAATTTTTATGAAAATTTGATGCGAAAGTATAATAAACTCTAACGGTTTTAGTTTTAACCACAAAAATCACAAAAGAAAAAGATGAAAATCTTTGTAAATACAATTTCACAAAAGGTAAAAATCAAAGATTTTTTGTTTTTTGCGGGTTTTGAAATCTTTTTTCTGTGTTCTTAAATTGAATTTCTGATTAAATTATATGCGCAATGTCATTCTGAGTGAAATGAAATGTAACGAAGAATCTTTCTATACAAAAGATTCTTCACTCCGCTGCGCTTCATTCAGAATGACAGCTATTTTCATTTTATTTTTTCTTTCAAATTTTCTTTTTTCTCAGAAACATTTCATCCTTATCGATTCCCAAACGAAAAAAGAATTCATCAAAAAAGATTCGCTTGCCGCAGTGAAATTTTTGGATTCGCTTTCCCAAAACAACTATTATTTCACTCAAATCCTCAACGTTGAAAAACAAAGCAACATCACAAAAATCCTTTTCGATAAAGGCAAAAACTACAACGAAGCAAACGTAAAACTCAACGACGAAATTGCCAAAAACCTAAAATCTAAAACTGAATTTTATACCAAAAATTTAGATTCTCTAAAAAAAATCATCAACAAAAAATACATCGACCAAGGTTTTGCTTTCAGCCGTGTAAAGACCAAGTTTCTCGGTATCCAAAACGGAATACCTAAAGTGGAAATCTCCGTAAACTCCAATGAACAAAGAAAAATAAGCGGTTTTGTGGTGAAAGGCTATGAAAAAGTACCAAAACGTTTTATCAAAAATTTAGAAAAAGAATACAGCGGAAAAATTTATGATGAAAAAAATCTAATCGCTATCAATCAAAGTTTGCAAAATCATGCTTTCGTTACTTTGGAACGTCCTCCACAAACGCTTTTCACCAAAGATTCTACCAGTATTTATCTCTTTCTGCAAAAGAAAAAAGTAAATTCATTTGACGGAATTGTAGGTTTTGGAAACGATAAATCCAAAAAATTTACCTTCAATGGCTCGCTCAATCTTCAGTTTCGCAATGTTTTCAACGGTTTTGAAAGTATGGGAATCTTTTGGCAAAGAAATCCCGATAAAGGTCAAACTTTTGATTTGCAAACCGATATTCCCTACCTTTTCAAATCCAATATCGGAACCAATATCAGGATGAATATTTTCCGACAGGATTCCACTTATGCGAACGTGAAGATGCTTCCGTCTCTGTATTACAACATCAGCAACAGACAAAAAATAGGGCTTCGTGGAACTTTTGAAACCTCCACCGTTTTGGATTCGCTTTATGTGCAGGGGAAAGATTACAGCAAAAAAGGAATCGGACTATTTTATGATTACACGGAGCCCACCGAAATCGAACTTTTTCTCTACAAAACACGAATTCGCGCCGAGGCAGACCTTATTTCCACGCATTACAGCAAAGACGACATAAAAGCCTCACAAAAGCGCTATTTCATTTTTGCTGAACGAAATTTTCACCTTTCTGGCAATCATTTTGTCAATTTAAAGGGAGAAACCGCATTAATGTCATCCCAAAATGAATTTACAGCCAATGAACTGCTCCGTTTTGGAGGCTGGAATTCCATGCGCGGTTTCAATGAAAATTCTCTTTTGGCAGATTTTTATTATTTTGGAAATGCAGAATACCGTTATTTGGTAAGCAATCAGGCGTTTTTCGATCTGTTTGCGCAGTATGGTCAACTCAACAATAAATCGCTTAGTTTAAAACCAAAAATCTACAGTTTCGGAATCGGCTTCAACTTCTTTTTACCAATTGGCTTAATGAGTTTTCAAATTTCTAACGGCAGCGAATTTGGAAATCAAATAAAATTTAGCGACACAAAAATTCATTGGGGAATTTTGACGAGGTTCTAATTTTTTTAGTAGCAACAGGATTTGTTTTCATATCCGCTTTCGGTCCCGCTGTCCGCTTTATCTTTTGCTCTTCGCAGGCTCATCACAAAAGGATGCCGCTTCCATCGGGGCTAGGAATTACTAGTAGTAATTCTATCAACATTTAAAAAACATTAAATATCAAAAAGGAAGCTCATCATCAGAAGCACAATCATCCGTATCGTCAGGAAAATCATTACTATTCCAGATTTCTAGACAAGGAAGTACTCTTTCAGCTCGCACTCAGGAGCGTTACCTGTGCAAAAATCAAAATGAACCATTCCCTCATTTACTATATCTGTCTTCACATCTAGTCTGAGTATAGATAAATGGTATGCAAATTTGGTCGGCAAATTTTCTGGCAAATCTATTGAAACGTTCCAAGTAAGCAGCATTTCATTAAATTCTATAAGTACACTTTTCATTTCTTCTTCAGAAAGGGGCACTTCTGGAAAAAAAATTCTTTTTCAAGACCGCACCAAAATCCCAAAGTATAATCTGGTTCATTTCCTGCTAACCACTTTTCAATTTCTTCAAAATGCTTTTCAATGGATTCTTCTCTATCACTATAGTCACCTTTAGGAACAAATGTTCGATGCGCTGCACGAATGTCCTCTATGAGACTTTCTATTGCTCTTTTCATCAAGATACTTTTTACAAAACGAAAATACAAAAGAAATATAGGATTTCAGTAAAGTGCAAAAAAAATCCTCCACTCTCACGAGTGAAGGACTTGAAAAAGACTGGCGGCGGCCTACTCTCCCGCTTTCGCAGTACCATCGGCGCTGGAG
>JAPUEB010000018.1 GCA_027492795.1 Chryseobacterium sp. | reverse complement strand
GGTTAAACTATCTGCTATAAAACTTTTATTGAATAAAATTTAAACAGGCTCTAAATGTTCTCCTCTTTTTTTTTGCTCAAAACTCAAATTTCCCACCGCTTTTGTGTTAATTGAAAATTAATTTTTATATTTTTGCTTAATTGTTAGAATCAAAACCTGAAATGCTCAAAGATTTAGAACATAATTTTTTGGAACTGGAGAAAAGAGTTACAGCAGTTCATAAAAATTACAGAAATCTTTCCGAAAGATATCTGGAACTGGATAAAGAGCACGAAGAACTGAAGAAGAAATACGATGAAGAACGCAAAAAAAATCAGGTATTAGCAGAAGAACAAAAAAATATAAAACTTTATTCAGCAATATCGGGAAACCCTGAACACAACCGGTTGATGAAAAACCATATCAACAGACTTGTAAAAGAGATAGATTCCTGCATTGCACAACTTCAAAACACCGGATTGTAATGGACGCAAGAAGAATTACCATTAATATTGCCGGAAGGATTTATCCGCTGAATGTTCCCGCCGCCGAAGAAGAAACCCTTCGGAAAGTAGGGAAACAAATTGAAGCCATGATTAAAGATTTTGAAAAGAATTTTGATGTTCGCGATAAACAGGATGCTTTAGCAATGTGCGCCCTAAAACTAGGAACCAACGCCGAAGTAGCCTCCAACGCAAACGAAAGAAATATAAACGCTTCCACAGATAGGTTGATGAAAATCAACCAGTTATTGGAAGAACTGGAAAAGTAGATTTTTCTTTTCCAAAAAATGCTGCCTACAATAATTCTAACACATTACAGGTAAACTCAACGCTAAACAATTACCGGGCGAATGTTCACTAAATGGCGTGCTGCCTCGCGCAGATTACAGAAAGTGAAAATCAGTCCAAATCGTGTTGATTAGGAGTTTACTCTATATCACTGAATTGTTGTAGGCTTTTTTATTTAGTTTCTGGTTACTGGTTTATAGTTCCTAGATGATTTTTTAACAAGAAACCAGCAACAAGCAACTTTTTTAACAAATTTTATTTAAAACTCAACATATATGACACTTACCGCTATTATCATCGGCATTGTATCCTTGGTTGTAGGCGCAGTTTTGGGGATGCTTTTTTCCAAAAGTGGGCTAAATTCCAAAGCAAAATTTATCGTAGAAGACGCTAAAAAGAACGCCGAAAACCTTATAGAAAAAGCCACAGTTCAGGCAGAATCCATCAAAAAGGAAAAACACCTTCAGGCAAAAGAAAAATTCTTGGAACTGAAATCTCAGCACGACGCCGATATACAGAGCAGAGAGAAAAAAATGCAGGAGTCCGAAAAAAGAATTAAGGACAAAGAAAACAAACTGAATGACGAACTAAGCAAAACTGGAAAATTAGAAAAAGATTTGGATAGACAAATCGCCGATTATTCCAAAAAACTAGAAATTCAGGAGAAAAAACAACAGGAATTGGACGTTGCAACTGCCCAAAAAGTAGAAATGCTTGAAAAAATCTCCAATTATTCCGCAGAAGAAGCCAAAAACGAATTGGTAGAAGCCATGAAATCCGAAGCCAAAACCAGAGCACAAGCTCACGTTCAGGCAATTATGGAAGAAGCCCAGCTGAATGCAAAAGGAGAGGCGAGAAAAATTGTCATTCAAACCATCCAAAGAATCGGGACAGAACAAGCAATTGAAAATTCCGTTTCTGTATTCAACATTGAATCTGATGAAGTAAAAGGAAGAATTATTGGTAGAGAAGGTAGAAATATCCGCGCTTTGGAGGCTGCAACTGGTGTAGAAATCATTGTGGATGATACTCCTGAAGCCATTTTGCTTTCCTGTTTCGATCCGGTGAGAAGGGAAGTTGCGAGGCTTTCGCTTCACCGTTTGGTAACCGACGGAAGAATTCACCCTGCAAGAATTGAAGAAGTGGTGGAAAAAACCCGCAAACAAATCGAAGAAGAAATCATCGAAATAGGAAAAAGAACCATCATCGACCTCGGAATTCACGGTCTTCACCCAGAATTGGTGAAAATCGTCGGAAGAATGAAATACCGTTCTTCTTACGGACAGAATTTACTTCAACACTCAAGAGAAGTTGCGAACATCGCCGCAACAATGGCTGCAGAACTAGGTTTGAACGTGAAATTGGCAAAAAGAGCCGGACTTCTTCACGATATCGGAAAAGTTCCGGAGCAGGAATCTGAACTTCCACACGCACTTTTAGGAATGCAATGGGCGGAAAAATACGGAGAAAACGCAGAAGTGGTAAATGCAATCGGAGCTCACCACGACGAAATTGAAATGACTTCACTTCTTTCGCCAATCATCCAAGTTGCCGACGGAATTTCTGGAGCAAGACCTGGAGCAAGACGCCAAGTTTTAGAATCCTACATTCAACGTTTGAAGGATTTAGAAGCAGCAGCATTAAGTTTTGAAGGTGTTTCCAGCGCTTATGCCATTCAAGCCGGTCGCGAACTGCGTGTAATGGTAGAAAGCGGAAAAGTAAACGATGAACAGAGTTACCAACTTTCTTACGATATTTCCGAAAAAATTCAAAATGAATTAACGTATCCAGGACAGGTAAAAGTTACCGTAATTCGCGAGACAAGAGCGGTGAATATTGCAAGATAGAGAGTCGGAAGTCGGAAGACCGTAGTCCGAAGATTTTGCGATTCCAATTATAATGACGCTTTCCATTTTTTGGAAGGCGTTTTTTGTAATTTTTTTTTCAAAAATTTGGCAGCGAATCAAAACCGCGCAGAGCGCGGCACAATGTTAACCTCATGAGACTTGTCGCTTGAGGATTTTAAAAAAAAAATTGCAAAATTAAAAAATGTAAAGCATATTTGTCATATTATAAAACTAACTTGTCAAAATGTAAAGCCAGTTTATTATGATAAAATTTAATCTTCTACCAAATTACTTCAAAAAAGTCGGAATCATTATCGTGCTTTTATCATTTATTCTAATCGTTCTAAAAAAGATGCTGAATTATAATGATTATTTAGGTGTTCCAGCAAAAATCCTATTTTTCAGTATGTTAATTGGTGGGCTTACCATTTTTGCACTTTCGAAAGATAGAATTGAAGATGAAATGAATATGCAAAGAAGAGCTAGAAGTATGTCAGGAGCTTTTGTGTTCGGGGTTGTCATATTGATTGTGAATCCTCTTATCAGCCTGCTTTTCGGAGACGAACCCTCTGAAATGCCGAGTCATCAGCTTATTTTAACGATGGTAGGATTTTACCTGATAACTTTTAATTTAGATAAGAAAATAAATAATGTGAAAAAATAAATAATTGCACAATGTATTACCTAATCGAAAATTAATTTTCTTCGTTTTCCCCGACCCTTCCTTCGAGAGCCTCAGGATGACACGGAGCGAAGAAAATCAATTTCCTCCCTTTAGGGTTGGGGAAAAGAAATTGATTTTCAATATATTATAATTAGGTAAAAAATTGAGTAATCATAAAAAATAATTCTAAAAATTAATCAATTTTAAAAAAACTTTCAATATGAGCTTTACTCCCGTAAAAAGACCTGTTTATTTGCTTCCTAATTATTTTAAATGGGTAGGTGCAGCCGTTGTTATATCCGCAGTTATCGTATTTATTTTTCAAACTCAATATGAAAATCTTTTATCGTTTGATGAAGATTATGGTGTTCCTACAATGCTTTTACTGGGAGGATTGGCTTTGGTGAATTTCGCACAGGAAAAAAAGGAAGATGAAAGAATTCGTCGTATTCGGTACCGAACTTGGGCCTACTCTTTTTATCTTTTTGTTGGTTATGTTTTCTTTGGAAGGATTTATAATATGTTCTTCGAATCTACTCTGCAATTTTACAACTCTGCTACAGCACTCTCCATCACAATTCTGCTCATGAATTTAGCTTTTTTCGAAGGAAACAAATATAACGACAACATTGAAGAATAACATCCGCATAGAAAGAGCTATCCTGAACATCACGCAGCAGGAACTTGCAGATAGAGTAGGTGTTTCCAGACAAACCATCAATTCTATCGAGACGGAGCGTTATGTTCCGTCCACAGTTTTGGCATTAAAAATTGCCGAAGTTTTCGGAAAAACCGTAAATGAAATTTTCTTTTTGGAGGAAAAGGATTGATAACTAAAAATCTCAGCCTTTACCTTTACCTTAAAGAAACGGCTTCATCTCCTCCTCAATTTTTTTCCTCAAATCCATCAACTTTATCGCGTATTGCTCCATCTGTTTTTCAGCTTCGGTTGTAGGCACAAACTCCGGAACTTCCACCGAATTTCCTTCATCGTCCACTGCCACAAAAACAATAATGCAGTGCGTCTTTTTTTCAAAATCTTTCCGTTTGATATTCCTCGAAAAAACATTAATCGCAATATGCATACTCGTTTTTCCCGTGTAAATTACTTCGGCTTCCACCTTTACAATATGCCCAATTTTTATCGGAGAATAAAACCGAATTCCACCCACGTAAACTGTTACACAATAACTGGAAGCCCAAGAACTCGCACAAGCATAACCAGCTTGGTCAATCCACTTCATCACGCTGCCACCGTGAACGTTTCCGCCATAATTAACATCCGAAGGTTCCGAAATAAACTGAAAAATCGTTTTATTCTGCATCTTATACTGAAATTTTAAATAAAGATATTCATTAATTTTCAAAATTTTGTTTTTTGCCTTAAATTTGAAAGATGAAGAAAGTTTTTTACCTCAAAACCTGCGACACTTGCCTAAAAATCCTTAAAAAATTCGATTTGACTGATTGGGAACTTCGGGAAATAAAAACCGAACCGATTACCAAAGAAGAATTGGCAGAAATGTACGAAAAAACAAAATCTTACGAAGCACTTTTCAGCAAAAAATCAACGCAGATAAAGTTGAGAGGAATTGATGTGAAATCTTTACAGGAAAAGGATTTCAAAAAATTGCTTCTCGAACATTACACTTTTTTGAAACGACCTGTTTTTCTTACAGACAACGAAATTTTTGTCGGAAATGATAAGAAAAATGTGGCGGCTTTGGAGCAGTTTTTTGGTGTTTCAAATTAATGGTCTATTAAAAATTCTCGCAGATTTTGCAAATCTAGCAGATTCTAAATGAAAAAATCTATAGAGGTCATAACTTAACTTTATACTTAACAATCCCTATAAACAGAGGGTTTGTCATTCCGTAGGAATCTAAATAATCTTTGTAGAGATGCTTTCAGCATGACAAACTTTGCGCATATCATTGTATTTGCTTGATAAGCAATGTTAAAATATCATTATCGTATGTAATTAACTAATGACCTCAAAAAATCTATTTACGATTTTTTTTAAAAATCTGCTAGATTTGCAAAATCTGCGAGAAATAATCAAAAAAAGCGACCGAAAAAATCAGTCGCTTCAATTCACCATTCATCGCGAAGCAAATTCACCATTCACTTTCCTTATACAAAAGGTAACTTAACCACTTTCGCAGGAACATTTTTATTTCTGATCTGAATGAATATTTCAGTACCGATTTTAAAATGAGGTTTGTCCACATAAGCCAAACCAATTCCCACTTTTTTCATCGGACTCATCGTTCCGGAAGTCACTTTTCCTATCACATTTCCTTCCAGATCTACCACAGGATAATCGTGTCTTGGAATTGCTTTTTCCTGCATTTCAAAACCAACTAATTTTCTGGTAACGCCTTCCTCTTTTTGCTTTCTGTAAAGTTCGCCGTCCACAAAATCACCTTTGTCCACTTTCGTAATCCACGCAAGTCCGGCTTCCATCGGAGAAGTGGTATCATCAATATCGTTTCCGTATAGGCAGAATCCTTTTTCAAGCCTCAAAGTATCTCTTGAAGCCAATCCACAAGGAATTAAATTAAATTCAGCTCCTGCTTCCGTTAAAGCATCCCAAAGTTTTTCGGCATATTCATTTTTAAAATAAATTTCAAAACCGCCGCTTCCGGTATAACCAGTGTTAGAAATAATCACGTCAGAAACTCCATCTACAGTTCCCATTGCGAAATGATAGTAAGGAATTTCAGAAAGATTCTTATTGGTCAATTTTTGTAGAGTTTCTGTAGCTTTTGGACCTTGAATGGCAATCAGCGAAGTTTCATCAGAAATATTGGTCAGTGTAGCTCCAAATTTTTCGTTGAATTTTTGAAGATGGCTGAAATCTTTGTCAATGTTAGAAGCATTTACTGCAAGAAAATACTTTTCATCACCCATTTTGTAGAGAATAAAATCGTCCACTATTCCGCCATTTCCATTTGGAAAACACGTGTATTGCGCTTTTCCGATTTCCAAAGCGTTTACGTCATTTGTGGTAACAAATTGAAGTAAATCCTTTGCAGCAGGACCTTCCACAATAATTTGTCCCATGTGGGAAACATCAAAAATTCCTACATTTTCGCGCACTGCAAAATGTTCTTCCGTAACTCCGGAATATTGCACAGGCATTTCAAAACCCGCAAAAGGCACTATTTTAGCGCCCAGAGAAACATGTTTGTCATACAGCGCCGTTCTTTTTTCACTCATATCTTTTGTAATTAATAATTAACAATGAAAAATTAATAATTTTCTAAATTCACTATTGAAGATTCAAAATTCAAAATTCAAAATTCAAAATTCAAAATTCAAAATTGACCATTGACCATTGACCATTGACCATTCACCATTGACCATTGGCCATTCACCATTGACCATTCACCATTCACCATTCACAAATGATGCTTATATTCTTCCAAAATAATTTTAAACCATTCTGTGAAGTTTTCGGGAGAATTATTCATTTCTTCATCCAATTTTTCCATAGAAATATAGCGGATTTCCGAAACTTCTTCAGGATCCAAATGAAATTCGCCTTCATAATTTCCTGTGAAAACATGATCCAATTCATGTTCCCAAAGGTCGTCTCCAACTTTTGCTTTGTATAAAAAATGAAATTTTGGAACGATTTCTATTTCTATTCCCAATTCTTCCTTCAATCTTCGTTTTGCGGCTTCCATATAGGTTTCGCCGGCTCTTGGATGGGAGCAGCAAGCATTCGTCCATTGGTTGGGAGAATGGTATTTTGTGGAAGCACGTTTCTGCAACAACATTTCACCATTTTCATTAAATAAAAAAACGGAAAAAGCGCGGTGCAAAAGCCCATTGATGTGGGCTTCCTGTTTTTCCATTAATCCTAAAACTTCATCGTTTTCCGTTATTAAAACTACCTGTTCTTCCATAAAAAAATAAAGTTACCAAAGATAATCATTAAAAAGCGATATTAAAAATATTGAATGTCCACTTTATGTAATAATGAGTATTTTGTCATTCTGAATGAAGCGAAGCATAATGAAGAATCTTTTGATAATCAAATAGATTCCTCCTTCGTCGGAATGACAAATCCGCTTCGAAAATCGAATTATGTCACAAAACGGACATTCCTATTAAAAATTGATTTTTCAGGATTTGAAGTAAGATTTTCGTCAAATTGAAATTTTCGAATTAACTTAAAATCAAAAGGTTTTCATTTTCAAAAAATTACGTAATTTTGCCACTTGAAAATTTAAAGCATGGAACTCGAATTTAAAGACCATATTAGTCCAATTTTGAAGGATGGTGTAAAAAATTATCTTATTGATATCGATGGAACGATTTGTGATGATGTCCCAAATGAAGAACCAGAAAGAATGGTAACCTGTGAACCATATCCAGACGCGCTAGAAACTGTGAACAGATGGTATGATCAGGGACATTTAATTTGTTTTTTCACCTCAAGAACCGAAGATTTGAAACAAATTACCATCGATTGGTTGGATAAACATGGTTTCAAATACCACAGCGTACTTTGTGGAAAACCAAGAGGTGGAAATTATCATTGGATTGATAATCATATCGTGAAAGCAACCCGTTATAAAGGAAAATTCACCGATTTGGTAGAAAAATTGGAGACGATTGAGGTTTTTAAAGACTAAATAATTAACCACAAAAGACACAAAAGATTTTATTCTGTTTTAAAAGATGAAATTTTTTCGGATTATTAAGTTCAAAAGAGTTTGAAAATCTTCGATTTTCCTTTTGTGAAGTGTTAAAAGGCTAATTAGAATAATAATTTTCTATAAAATAAATCCTTTGTGCCTTTTGTCTACATCGAATCTTCGATTTGTGGTTTTTATAAGATATACAAAAATTTGAAAAAATTAATGAAAATATTAGCAAACGACGGACTGGATCAATCTGGAATTGATGCGCTTACCAAAAAAGGTTTTGAAGTAATAACATCAAAAGTTCCACAGGATTTTTTGTCCGATTTTATTAATGAAAACCAAATCCGCACGCTTTTGGTTCGCAGCGCAACGCAGGTAAGAAAAGAACTGATCGACGCTTGTCCGAACCTCGAAATCATCGGGAGAGGTGGAGTAGGAATGGATAATATTGATGTGGATTATGCACGTTCAAAAAATATTCATGTCATTAATACGCCTTCTGCATCCTCAGAATCTGTTGCAGAATTGGTTTTTGCGCATTTATTTTCCGGAGCGAGATTTTTGGAGGAAGCCAACAGAAAAATGCCGTTAGTTGGTGATACCGAGTTTGCAGCCTTGAAAAAATCTTACGAAAAGGGAATCGAGCTTCGCGGAAAAACCATCGGAATTATCGGGATGGGAAGAATTGGACAGGAAGTTGCCAGAATTGCGCTAGGATTGGGAATGCGCGTGATTGCAGCCGACAATAACATTGGAAGAGCAAGCATAAAAGTAAAATTTTACAACAATCAGTTTATCAATGTAGATATTGAAACCGAGCCAATAGAAGGTGTTTTGAGGCATGCAGATTTCATCACGCTTCACGTTCCTGCGCAAAAAAATGGGGCGATGATTGGTGAAAAAGAATTTGCGATGATGAAAGACGGCGTTGCGATTGTAAACTGTTCCAGAGGTGGCGTTATTGACGAAAAAGCGTTGATTTCTGCCTTAAATTCTGAAAAAGTTTTGTTTGCAGGTTTGGATGTTTTTGAAAACGAGCCAACTCCTTCCAAAGATATCCTGGTTCACCCAAAAATTTCACTTACACCTCATACAGGAGCTTCTACGCTTGAAGCTCAAGACAGAATCGGGCTTTCTTTGGCGGAGCAAATTTGCTCCATCTTGCAGGTGCATTAAATTTTTTAATCACAAAAGTCACAAAAGTTCTTCCTTCTATTTTAAAGATGGAACTTATTGCGGATATGAAATTCACAAAATAAAATCGAAGATTTTTTTTAACTTTTGTGAGTTTTTTTATTTGAAAATATGCAGTCAATTTTCAATTTAAAAGGTCTTTTGTGCCTTCGTGGTTAAAACTTTCCAATAATTATTTGGTTAAAACAAAAAAATCGCCTCCAAGTCGGGGCGATTTCTTTATTTTTCAAAAAGAAAATTACTTTTTCAAAGCATCTCTGATTTCCATCAAAAGTGCATCTGTAGAAGAAGGTCCTTCTGGAGCAGCTGGTTCTTCTTTTTTCATTTTGTTTGCTCCTTTAATCAACCAGAACAATACCATCGCGATACACAAGAAGTTGATGATTGCAGAAAGGAAGTTACCATATGCAACACCATTCCAAGTCAATTTTGCAATGTTTTCTGCACCTGCAGCTTTCAAAGCTGGGTTTAGAAGTAGCGGAGTAATAACGTCTTCTACCAAAGATGTTACAATTTTTCCGAAAGCAGCGCCAATGATTACACCGACTGCCAAATCCATTACATTCCCCTTGAATGCAAATTCTTTAAATTCTGATACAAATCCCATAGTTTTATAAATTTTAATGTTTAAAGTTACAAAAGTATAAAATAATTTATTAATGTTAGTTTTTGCAAATGGAATATCCACGAAACTAATAAGATATGAATAGTAAATAAAATCCTACATTTTCTGTAAATTTGATTAAAAATTGGAATGAAAATTTTCACCGCCGAACAGATAAAAAACTGCGACCGTTTTACCATCGAAAATGAACCGATTTCTTCCATCAATTTAATGGAAAGAGCCGCAAAAGCTTGTACAAATTGGTTGATTGCAAATTCCCGAAATAACGAAAATTTCTACCTAGTTTGTGGCAATGGAAACAATGGCGGCGATGGTTTTGCGATTGCGAGAATGCTTTATCAAAAAGGTTTTGATGTGACTGTTTTCGTAGACAAATCCAACAATCGTTTTTCGGAAGATGCGGCAGAGAATTATCAAAGGTTAAAAGAGATTTCAGGAATTGAGATTTTTGATTTTGATGAAATTGAAAATTTTAAATTTCAAGAAAATGTTACGATTGTAGATGCGCTTTTCGGAACGGGTTTGAATAAAAATATTGAAGGAAAAACTAAAAATCTTATTGAGTTTTTGAATTCTCTACATTTCAGAAAAGTTTCTGTAGATATTCCTTCCGGTTTGTATGCAGACAAAAATTTGGATGAAAGTGCGACTGTTTTTCAAGCTGATGATACTTTGAGTTTTCAATTTTGGAAAAAATCATTTCTGTATCCTGAAACCGGTCAATTTTGCGGAAAAATTCACATTTTGGATATTGGTTTAAGCGGAAAATACATCCACGAAACGAAAACGGAAAATTTTGTGATTTGTGAGAAATTAATAAGGACAATTTACAAACCTAGAAAAGATTTTTCGCACAAAGGCAATTTCGGAAAAACCTGCATTATTGGAGGAAGTTTTGGAAAAATTGGGGCGGAAATTTTAGCTGTGAAAGCCGCACTGCGAACTGGAAGCGGACTTACTTTTGCCCTCGCTCCAAAGTGCGGTTACGAAATTCTTCAAATTTCCTGTCCGGAAGCGATGTATCTATACGGCGGCGAAGATTTCATTCAAAATTTTGAAGTGGAAAACGATTTTACCATCGGAATTGGATGCGGATTGGGAACTGACCCAGAAACGGAAAATGCTTTTTTAGATTTTCTGAAAAACTATGAAAAGCCATTAGTTTTGGATGCAGATGCGCTGAATTTAATTTCAAAAAATAGAGAAAATTTAAAATTAATTCCAAAAAACTCCATCATAACGCCACATCCGAAGGAATTTGAGCGACTTTTCGGAAAAACGGAAAATTCCTTTGAGCGACTAATTTTAGCAAAACAAAAAGCAAAAGAACTCCAAATTTTTATTGTTTTGAAAGACCATCACACGCAAATCATCACGCCGGAAAACGAAGTTTTTTACAACATCACCGGAAATTCTGGAATGGCAAAAGGCGGAAGCGGCGATGTTTTGACGGGAATTATTACTTCATTACTTTCACAAAACTATTCTCCACAAGAAGCGGCAATTTTTGGAGTTTGGCTTCATGGAAAAGCGGGAAATTTTGCTGTGGAAAAATATGCTAGAGAAGCGATGTTGCCAACAGATTTGATAGAAGAATTGAAAAATGTCTTTAAAATATTGTAAGAATTTTCGGTATAATTTTTGAGAAATTTGTAGAAAAAGTATGATGTTTTACCTTAAAAATTTTATTCTGTTAATTTTTGCTTTCTCATCAATTTCTTGTGCAAATACTGGTTCTGCAAAAACTTCTGAAACAAAAGCCGCGCAAGGAACAATTGTTCGCGACTGCACGGGAACTTACGTAAATATGGATGGTAAAGATTATATCGTCTGCAATTTCAAAAAATTGCAGAACAAGGAAAGAGGCGCAAAAATCTCTTTCACCTACGAAGTTTCGAAAGATTGTCCGGAATCAGATGGAACTGCGGTTTGTATGATGTATCACGAACACGCCGGAATGATTCGGATTGTTGATGTGAAATAAAAAAATCGCCTTTTTCGGCGATTTTTACGTTATTCCGGCTTTTCGTTTTCCGCTTCCGTGATTTTCATTTTTTGGGAATACCACATAATTACAAAACCTGCAATAATAAACGGTATCGAAAGAACTTGTCCCGTATTCAGACTTCCGAGGTGAATTTTTTCAACACCTTGTGGTTCCTTTAGAAATTCCACAAAAAACCTGATGCTCCACAAAATCACAAAAAACAGCCCAAAAAGCCAACCTTGGTTGTATTTTTTCTTGGTATATCGGTATAAAATCCAGAGCAGAATAAATAAAAGAAAGTAACCTGCTGCTTCGAAAATTTGGGTTGGATAACGCGGTACAACAGGACCATAATCTGCAACACTTTGCTGAGGAAACAAAATCGCAAACGGAGAACCTTCTGGAGCTGGTTTCCCAATGATTTCAGAATTAAAGAAATTCCCGATTCTTACAAATGCACCGCCCAAGGCAACCACAATTCCCAATCTATCGTAAACCCAAAACGGATTTTTCTTAATTATTTTAAACGAATAATACAGCGTTGTGAAAATCAATGCAATAGTAGCACCGTGACTTGCCAAACCTGAAAATCCTGTAAATTCTAGATGAGGTTTTGTCCTAATCGGGAGAAAAACGCTCCAAAAATCCTCTTTAAAAAGTTCGGGTTGATAGAAAATTACGTGTCCAAGCCTTGCTCCGAGAATTGTTCCCACCAAAGTCCATGTGAAAAGCGGCTCCAGATATTTTAGATTAACGTTGTCTATTTTAAAAATTCTCGTCATCAAAGCATATCCCAAACCAAAAGCAAGAATAAACATCAAACTGTAATAGTGAAGCGTTACAGGACCTAGAGGAATTCCGGTGGATGGATCCCAAGTTATATTTAAAAATGTTAGCATAAAATTTAATATTCAAAAATTAATATTCAAAAACTAAAAACCACCCCCGTCAAAAATTTGATGGAATTTTTGACACCCCTCCAGAGGAGGGGAATTTCGCTACTAACGCTCCGCTTCAAGATTTCGGCGGTACCGGATCGTAGCCTTCTCCTCCCCAAGGATGACAACGCAAAATGCGTTTTACACCCAAATAAAATCCTTTAAAAATCCCGTGAAATTGAAGCGCTTCTACCATATAGTGAGAACAAGTAGGTTCGTAGCGGCAATTTTTCGGAAGTAGAGGCGAAATAAACCATTGGTAAAATTTTATAATAATTACCAAAGGAAAGGTGATGATTTTGTTGAATGTGAGTTTCAAAACGTTGCAAAAATAGGATAATAATTGGTAAATTTGAAATTTGAGATTTGAAATTAACTTAGGGCCCGTTAAATATTTTATTAACCACATAGTCACATAGAAAATATTATGGTTTAGGCTAAATTTAAGATTAAATAGGAATGATTTTCTATTTAATCTTTTATTCATTAACAAATTCTACGAAAATTTATGTGGCTATGTGGTTGAAAACTTTTCCGATATAAATGTAAAGAGGCTGTTAATTTTTTTTAGTTTAATAATAATATGAATGTCCGTTTTATGTCATATTTTGATTTTTGAAGCGAATTTGTCATTCCGACGAAGGAGGAATCTATTTGATTATCAATAGATTCTTCATTACGCTTCGCTTCATTCAGAATGACAAAGCACTCATTATTACAAAAAGCGGACATTCAAAAATAATAAATAGTAATTTAAATTGAGGTGATGAAAATTGGTTATTCTAAATGGAGAATGAATCTCAACCTTGTTATGGGTATTTTATGGACTTTTATTGGAGTTTTCAGAGTGTACGAACTGTTTTTCACCGATGATTTCGTTTGGTTTTATATTTTGTTCATCATTTTGGGACCGCTATATCTTTTCATTTATTTTTATGATAAAGAATATGGCTACTTCGTGATTGATGATGAAAAAGTTGAAGTGCAGGGAATTCCTAAAAAGTCAATCCATTTCAAAAATTTAAGAGCAATGCGATATTTTGCAGGTGATTATATTTTTAAAGATCATTTTGGAAAAGAAATTTTTCTACGAAAAGAAGCAATTGACAAAAAAATGATTCCAGTTTTTGAAGAAAAATTTGGAGAATTAAAAGAAAAATTTGATCAGAATTTATTTTCTGAAAATCTTAATATTATTACACAATCTTGAACCCAAACATACCTTTAGCCGAAAAACTGCGCCCGAAAACCCTCGATGAAGTTCTCGGACAGGAACATCTTACCGGAAAAAACGGAACAATCCGAAAAATGTTGGAAAATGATGCGCTGAATTCCCTAATTTTTTGGGGACCTCCCGGAACCGGAAAAACCACTTTGGCGGAAATTATTTCAGAAAAATCCGGACGTAAATTTTTTAAACTTTCGGCAGTTTCATCGGGTGTGAAAGATGTTCGCGATGTTATTGAAGAAGCAAAAAAGCAAAATCTTTTTTCAGGAAAATCACCTATTTTATTTATTGATGAAATTCACCGTTTCAATAAATCGCAGCAGGATTCGTTGCTTCACGCGGTAGAAAAAGGTTGGATTGTCTTGATTGGCGCAACCACAGAAAACCCAAGTTTCGAGGTGGTTTCCGCACTTTTATCGAGAAGTCAAGTTTATGTTTTGAAATCTCTGACTTTTGAAAAATTAGAAGAACTCGCGGAAATTTCTTTGAAAAAATTCAATGACGAAGAAAAAACCAGCTTCAAAATCAAAGACAAAGAAGCCTTCATCCAATATTCCGGCGGTGATGCTAGAAAGCTGATTAATTCGGTTGAACTGGTTCTCAATCAATTTAAAAATTCTAAAAAAAAGGAAATTACCAACGAAGATGTGCTTTCTGTTTTGCAGGAAACGATGGCGCTTTACGATAAGAATGGCGAACAACATTATGATATTATTTCCGCTTTCATCAAATCCATGCGCGGTTCCGATCCGAATGGTGCGGTTTATTGGCTCGCAAGAATGTTGGTTGGTGGTGAAGACATAAAATTTATTGCAAGACGAATGCTGATTTTGGCAGCGGAAGATATTGGTTTGGCAAATCCAAACGCTTTGGTGGTGGCAAATAACTGTTTTCAGGCGATAAACGTTATCGGAAATCCCGAAGCAAGAATTTTATTGAGCGAAACGGCGGTTTATTTGGCAGTTTCCCCGAAATCCAATTCTACTTATGTAGCGATTGATAAAGCGATGGATTTTGTGAAAAAAACGGGAAATCTTCCGGTTCCACTTCATTTACGAAATGCTCCAACCAAATTAATGAAGGACTTAAATTACGGAAAAGATTACGATTACGCCCATTCTCACGAAGGAAATTTCGTGGATTTAGAATTTTTACCCGAGGAAATTTCGGGAACAAAATTCTACGAGCCGGGAAATAATTCCACAGAAAATAAAATTCGGGAGGAACTGGAGAAAAAGTGGAAAGGGAAATATTAATAATGAATTTTTTCAACAAAAAAAAGCGCTTCAACAAGCGCTTTTAATCTATAAAAGAAGAATTTTACTTTATTGCGTTCGCAGAAGAAACTTTTGAAAGAGTGCTTAATGAAACGTATTTCTTTCCGTTAATTAATTCTACAGACATATTTTCCAATGCATTAGGAATTACTAGCAATTTGGTATTCTCTATGAGATTTCCATCGAAATATACCGGATTAACTGCAGGTAGCTGAAAACCTTCATTGATTTGTTCCAAACTCATTCTGTCGTAGTACATCTCTTTTGCCGTTACAGAAATCAATCCATTTGTGGCCAATTTTTCAAAGCTTTTCAAGTTCTGAGGGATGTTTGCAGGAGTTTTATAGACATCCATCTTCTGAATGTTTTTCTTGTCATTATTGATCATCGTATTGGAAGCCAACATTCCGTCTATAATTACTAGCGGTTGCTTTGGAGACTGCTGCGCAAAGGAAGCAAAAGAAGCGCAAAAAGCTAAAATGTAGAATATTTTTTTCATAATGTCAGTTTATAATTTTTACAAATATAATAAAAAGTACGTTTCGATGGACGGTTTTAAATAATAGATTAAAAAATAAAAAAAAGTTGCACTTTTATTAAAATTATCAAAACAATCGTCTATGAAAAATTTTTTTTAACAGATAATTTTAACTAATTTTAATCCCAGCTTTTTAGAATTAAATTCATCAGGAAATCAGGGCATTTTATGATTTTTTTTGTTTCTGAATCCAGAAAAAATAGGGTTGTGGAAGCTTCTGAGATTTTCTCTTTGGCCTCATTATAAATTTCATATTCAAATTCTATTCGGGCTGTTGGTATTTTTTTGATGTAGGTATGAATTTCTAAAAGCTGATCATACAAAGCGGGTTTTAAATATTTGATTTTGTATTCCGAAACGGGAAGCCAAATTCCTAGTTTTTCAATATCATCGTAAGGAATTCCGATGTTGCGAAAAAGTTCTACACGACCTACCTCGAAATACTCGGCGTAATTGCCATAATAAACATATTTCATAGGGTCTGTTTCGCCGTAACGAACTCGTAATGTGTGAGTTGTATGTATCATTTTAAGTGGTGCATTATACATACAAATATATTTCTTAATAATCAAGAGGGCAAGTATTTTTTTTTGAGAATTTAATTATTCATCTTTGTCTTCCCGATAAAATTAGTAACCGTTGAAGGAAAAATTGTAGCAGAAAAATGAACGAAAATTTAGCAATGATTTGGGAAAAGTGCCTTCTTTTTATGAGGGACAATCTCAATGCGGCAGAGGATAATTCCAACCCAAAAAAATTAGAAAATTCTTTTGATTTACTTTTTGATAAAGTATATCCGGTATCATTGGTAGATAATAATCTTACCTTGATGGTGCCGAGTGATTTTTATAAGGAATATATAGAAGACAATTATCTTTCTCTGCTTTCCGCTGCGCTAAAAAAATACATCGGGAAAGGCGTAAAACTTTGGTATCAGGTGATGGAAAACAAACCTGCAGGCAAAGAAAAGCCAATTACGCTTAATATGAAGGGCAAATCTGTTTCCGCACCGAAAATGCAGGAAACCATGCCGCAGAATTTTGCCGCAAAAAACATTGTGAATCCTTTCGTGGTTCCCGGTATTCAAAAGGTAAACATTGATTCTAATCTTCGTGCAGATTTTTCTTTCGATAATTATGTAGAAGGCGAGTGTAACAAATTTGCATCTACAGTGGCAAAATCTATTGCCAAAAGACCGGGAGCAACGGCTTTTAACCCACTTTTTTTACACGGTGGTTACGGTGTTGGCAAAACACACCTCGGTCATGCGATTGGTTTGGAAGTGAAACAGCACCTGAAAGATAAAGTAGTTCTTTACTTATCTTCCGAAAAATTCATCCAGCAATTTGTTTCTGCAGCAAAAGCCCATAAACAGACAGAATTTGCTAATTTTTACCAAATGGTGGATGTTCTCATTATTGATGATATTCAGTTTTTATCCGGCAAATCTGCAACTCAGGACAGTTTTTTCCATATTTTCGACTATCTGCACCAAAACGGAAAACAGATTATCCTTACTTCAGACCGTGCTCCTGTAGATATTATGGATATTCAGGAACGTATTGTTTCGCGTTTCAAATGGGGACTTACCGCAGAAATAAAAGCTCCGGATTTCGATACCCGAAAAAGAATTATCATTGATAAATTGAGCCGCGACGGAATTGTAATCTCAGAAGATATGCTCGATTTTCTGGCTCATGAAGTGAAAAGCAGTGTGAGAGATTTGATAGGAGTTATCAATTCGGTAATTGCATATTCTACGATTTATAAATCCGAGTTAACTTTGGAGCTTTTGAAGGAAACCATAAGCAAAATAGCTTCTAACAAGAAAAAAGTTATCAATATTCCTTATATTCAGGAAGTTGTTTGCGATTATTTCGGCATACAAAGAGAGCAATTGCTTTCTAAAACCAGAAAAAGAGAAATCGCACTTCCACGCCAATTGGCAATGTATTTTTCAAAAGAATATACCAATGCTACCTTTAGCAAAATAGGTGAGGAAATGGGAGGAAAAGACCATTCGACGGTGATGTATGCTTGCGAAACCATCAAAGATGTTTCAAAAATTGATAAAGAAATAAAAAAATACGTGAAAGAACTCACAGAAAAACTGAAACAGTAAGAAAACTAAACTTCTGTTCATCAAAAAACCCTTTTCGGAAAATTGGAAAGGGTTTTTTGATGGGATGATTTACAAAATTTTTAATGATTTTTTCATCACATCCTGCACTTCATCGTTTCTCGTAAGCATCAATTTCTGAAAACCCAAAAGCGAAATTTTGGCACAAACTTCTGCATCATCTCCAGCTCTGTGATGGTTGAACTTAATATGATGGTGATTTGCCAAATTCTTCAAACCATAACTGGAAAGTCCTTTCCAAGATTTTTTTGCCAACTGAATGGAGCAGAGGTATTTTATTTTTGGTTTGAAAATCCCAAAATGATCAAGGCAACCCCTTAAAACTGCTGTGTCAAATCCTGCATTATGGGCAATCATGAGGTTGCCATAAAGCATTTCTTCTACTTCATACCAAATTTCATCAAAAGTAGGAGCGTGGAGCACATCTTCCGGCAGAATGCCGTGAACAGCAATGTTATGCCGATTGAAATAAGGAAAACTTGGAGGTTTTATAAGCCATGTTTTTGTTTCTTTTATTTCACCGTTTTCTACAATGCAAACTCCCAACTCGCACGCAGAATTTCTTTCGTGTGTTGCGGTTTCAAAATCTATTGCGCAGAAATCGAGCATGAGTTTTTGGTTTAATTTGTTTGAGGTTTAAATTTGTTTGATGTAGTTTGAAATTGTTTGAAACTATTGTGTTTTAAAATTCACCGTTTACTATTATTCCAGAATCTTTTTCATTTCATTTTGAAAAACTTCAAATTTTGCCAAATCATCGTGGCTACCTCCTTTTACGTGGATAAATTTCTTTTCCAGTTCAGGCTTTTTTTCGTTGAGAATTTCAAAAAGTTTTTTTCCGGATTTTATGGGTACCACAAAATCTCTATCGCCATGAAAATGATAAACAGGACAATTCACCTCCAAAATATTTTTGTTGGAAAGAAAATGATAGGTCATTTTTGGAGAAATTTTTTCTGTAGCGGTGAACGGAATCCATCGGTTTGCCATATCCTGAAGGTTGTAAAAAGTGGCTTCCAGTATCAGTTTTTTCGGTTCATTATCGGCAGCCATCTTTATCGCGAAAGCGCCACCAAGGCTTCTCCCATAAATGGTGATATTTTTTTCGCCATATTTTTTCTTCAGAAAATCGTAGCAAAACTGCGCATCGGAGAACATATACTCTTCCGTTCTCGGGCCTGAACTTTTTCCGTAGCTGCGGTAATCCGGAACCAAAACATCATATCCAAATTTCACAAAATCGGAAGTAATTTTTCCCCATCTTACGAGGTTATCTGCATTGCCGTGAAAATATAGGATAACGCCTTTTGGATTTTTTGTTTTGAAATGAAGGGCGTTTATTTTTCCATGATGTGGTGTTTCAAAAAAATATTCTTCGAAATTTTCATCAAATTCATATTGAAAATCATCCGGAAGTTTTATCGGAATAAATACTACTTTTTCCTGTAAAAATTGAAGAATTTTGCCCATAATTGCGCTTCAAATTTACAATAATTATGCCTGTTTTTCAACTTCTGTGGTTAATATTGAGGCTGGTTTGCGAAAAATTAATTTCCTTTTCAGGTTCTTCTATATCCTCAAAAATTTCATCTAAAACACGGTGGTATTCTTTGAATTTATGAACATCCAAATGACCGGCTTTCAGAATGATATAAAGCCTTGTATTGTCCGGCTGAACTTCAGAAAGCTCTATGGCGGTTTTCACGGGAACAAGTTTGTCATCGCTGCCGTGAATGATTTTTATGGGACAATCTACCCCTTTTAAATATTTGTAAGTGGGCAAGTTGAAACGCATAAAATATTTTGCCGGAAGCCAAGGAAGATAACGGTTAATTGCACGTTCCAAACTATATATCGGGGAATTAAGAATAAGCAAACGAGGGTTGTTCCGTGCTGCAAGACGCGCTGCAAAAGGCGTTCCGATGCTTCTTCCGTAAATGACAAGATGATCTTCGGAGACCTGTTTTTTTACTAGATTGTAAACAAACTGAATGTCGTATTTCATTCCTTGTGAAGTTCGCTTTCCTGTACTTTTTCCAAATCCACGATAATCGAGCATTATCACATCATAGGACAATCTAGTAAAATCTACTGCAAATTTTCCCCAACCTTTGATACTTTTGGTATTTCCTTTTAGGTAAAAAACGATTCCTTTGGGATTTTCGGTTTTGAAATGAAGATAATTGATGAAAACGTTTGGTTCCGTTTCTACGGTTAGTTCTTCAGCATTAAGGTTATCGTAAGCAAATTTAAAGTCTAAAGGCAGCTTTTCTGGATGAAAGAAAAATTTCTGTTGAAAGAAAAAAATAATCAGCCCCAACAATAATGTAATGGCTAAAAAAATTAAAAAAATATTGTAGAAATCTAATTTCATCCAAGGCTACGAAAGATAAAATTAGAAAAAAGAATTGGATTATCTTAAAAAATGCTTAAAAATAAGCCACTTGGTTTGAAAATAATTGTTCATTTGATTTTTTCCGCGACGTCTCCATGTTTCGGGAGCTTGTGCATAAAACCCAAAATGGGAGCGTACAACTGCCCATAAATGCGGGAAACCATCTTTCAACCCGAATCGAATTCCTGCAATTCCATCCAGACAAAGTCTGAAAAAAATCAACCAAATTAATTTTGGAAAAGGAAGATTCTTCAGCATCATAGAGAGATTATTGCGAAAATTAAGATAGGTTTTTTGCGGATTTTGTTTGCTTAAAGTTCCTCCTCCAACATGGTAAACCGTAGATTTTGAAGTATAAAATATTTTCTTTCCGCTATTTTTCAATCTCCAACAAAGATCAATCTCTTCCTGATGCGCAAAAAATCTTTCATCGAATCCTCCTTGCTCCCAAAAATCTTTACTTCTCACAAAGAAAGCGCATCCTGAAGCCCAAAAAATTTCGCATTCATCATTGTATTGACCTTTATCTTCTTCCAAAACATCGAAAACTCTGCCTCTGCAATAAGGATATCCCAAATTATCTATAAAACCTCCTGCTGCACCTGCAAATTCAAATAAATTTTTATGTTGGTAAGACAATATTTTGGGCTGTACTGCAGCAATTTTTGCATCTTTTTCAAATAATTTTAGAATAGGGGTAACCCAGTTTTCGGTTACTTCCACGTCGGAATTGAGAAGGCAGTAAATATCTGCATCAATTTTTTTTAAACCTTCATTGTATCCGCTTGCAAAGCCATTATTCTTCGCGTTTTTAACGATTTTTACATTTGGAAAATTTTCTTTTAGAAAAAAAATAGAATCGTCATCAGAACCGTTGTCTATGACGTATATATCGTAATTATTGGAGTGTTGAATTACATTCGGCAAAAATTTTTCTAACCAATGCTTTCCGTTCCAGTTCAGTATGGCTATGGCAATTTTCATGAACTTTTTAAATCTGTTTCGTCAAAACGCTTTATGGCGTAGCCGTTTTTCCATTTTCTATGGCTCCAAAGGTAATTATCGGGTCTTTTATTGATGGTGTTTTCAAGAAGTTTATGAAATTTTCTTACGACTTCATTTTCAACAAATTTCTCACCTTCAGGCATTATTCTGTAGTAATTCACCTGATAAAAACCACGTTTCACCTTTTTCATATCGCAATACAAAAAAACAAAATCCATACGTGTTGCCAGTTTGTCGTACCCTATAAATGCAGGAGTTTTTTGATTAAGGAATTTAAGTCCATAATCTACAAGCGCAACATGTGGAGTTTGATCAGCAACAAACATATATATGGAGTTTCCGTCATTTTTGTTGCGGAAAATATGTTTTATGACCTCTTCTGCCTCCACCGCTTCATTTCCGTGTGCATTCCGGATGTTTTTAATTTTTTCGTTCCAAAAAGGGTTTTGCATTTTGCGATATACAGGGTAGCAATGCTCCTGTGGAACCATTGTTGCAAGTGCGGTAAACCATTCCCAGTTGAAAACATGCCCGGTGAGAAGGATGATGTTCTTGCCATTGGCATGAGCTTCTTCAAAAAGGTCGCGGTTGATGTGCTGAACCCTTACTTTTAGTTCATCAGCAGAAACGGTAAAGGATTTTGCAGTTTCAACCAGATAATCTGAAAAGTTTTTATAAAAATTCTTACATATTTCCTTAAGCTCTGCATCTTTTTTTTCTGGAAAGGAATTTTTAAGGTTTTCCATCACCACATTCTTCCTATAACCTGCAATATGAAAGATGAGAACATATAGGATATCGGAAATGAAGTACAGTACCTTAAGCGGCAATTTTGAAAAAAGTACTATGGCATAAAAAACTGCTTTCATAATGAGGATGCAAATTTAATGATAATTAAAAGAATATTTTTTTAATCTATGGGAAACATTTTCTATTTTTGGGCAAAATCTTTTTATGAAGAATATTAGAAATACATCAATTCTCGTTATATGCGCTTTTACGTTTACCGTTGCATGTTCCCAAAAACCGGAAAATAGCACCTCATTAGATAAAACAAAATCTACAGAAAAAGTTTTAACAGACAGTGCTGCAATTGCTGCCGAAAAAAAGAAAGCTGCTGATGCAGAAAAAGCAAAACTGCCGAAACCCTACAATGATAAAGAAAATGCTGAAGAAAAAATTGCAAACTTGGTGAAACAGGCTCGAAAAGAGAATAAAAATATTATTTTACAGGCGGGTGGTAACTGGTGTATATGGTGTTTAAGATTCAATAATTTTTTGAATACCACTCCTGAACTGAAAGAAATTGTAGATCAAGAATACCTTTATTACCATCTGAATTATTCTCCGGAAAATAAAAACGAAAAGATTTTCGCAAAGTATGGAGATCCGGGCAAAAAATTTGGCTATCCGGTACTTTTGGTTTTGGATAAAAATGGAAAGCTGATCCACACGCAGGAAACAGGACAGCTGGAGGAGGATAAAGGCTACAGTGTAGAAAAAGTGAAAGAATTTTTGAATAGATGGATTGCCAGAAAATAAGAAAAAAGCTTCAGAGAAATCTGAAGCTTTTTTCATTTATATCAATTGTTCCATACTTGAAACACTTCGGTTTTTCTGGTAATCTTCCAGTTTTTTCCTGATAATCCGAAGTAGGAATGGCGCCAGATAAATTAAGGCGAGCCCGATGAGTTTATTTTTCCAGCTAGCGCTGCGCATGTTTTTTTTTGCAAAATTTCCTACCAAAGCTACGGCGCCTAATCTTACCACATCATCCAAAGCACCTCCTTTCATTGCTGTATCAGCAAATCCCATTACTGCATTTTTGCTGAGTATTTTTTCGCGTACACTGCTTGAAATTTCTTTTACTATTGCCTCTTTTTTTATGGCAGTAGTAGTGTCTCCGTTTTCATCTACTTCATTTTTCAGATACTTATCTGTAAAGCCGTTGCTTACTGCGCTCAAAGTTTCTTTAGTATTTTCGAATGTAAGAAGTGCTTCCTTATCAGAAATTTCTTTTTTCAAAAGTTCCTTTTTTTTGCGAAGTTCTTCCAGCGAATTGTATTGGTAGGACATGATTAGGTGTTTAGAGATTTAATAATTTTATTGGCTACAAAATTTTTGATGGCCTTTCTGCTCAAAAGAACTATGATAACCATTAATAAATAAAAACCAGCCATTATCAGCAGACCGTAAGCATAGTTACCAAGATAGGAGCCAATAAGAAAACCCAAACCTACGTTTAACAAAATTAAAAAAAATATTCCAAAAACCGCAATCATCACAATTATAGCCAAAACTCCTGCGCTTACAGATGATTTCTCGGTAGCTTCCATTTTCAAGAGTTCAATTCTTTTGGAAGTATAGTCTTTTAAGATGTCTAACATAGTTTATGCATTAAAATTACAAAAAAAGGAACAAAGAAGTTCCTTTTTTGCATGAAATTTAATTTTTAATTATCTCATTCCGTCAAGTTCAGTTTCTACATCTTTCACTACATCTGTAGCTTTAGCAACAGCTTGATCTTTGTATTTGTCGTATCCTTCTTTCACCGTATGCTTCACGTTGTTTGCGGTTTCTTTGAAGGTAGATGAGATGTTTCCATACTGGTCTTTCACCTTTTCAGAAACTTCCTGATACTTTTCTTTTGCCTTTTCAGAAGCCTTTCCGTACTGGTCCAAAGCTTGATCTTTCAAATCGTTTGCTTTGTTTTTAATCTTTTTTCTGGTTTCTTTACCTTCTTCTGGAGCGTAAAGCATACCTAAAATTACACCTGCGGCAGCTCCTGCCAATAATCCTGCTAAAATGTTAGCAGCGTTGTTACCTTTTTTTGACATTTTATTTAATTTTTTATTAGTAATTACTAGTGATTTTTCTCCTATTTTTTGGAACAATTAACATACCAAATGGCGGAATGTCAGTCTTAAAAATTGTTAAATGTCTTTCAGGTAAGATAATATAAGAGTAATGGTTTCTTCTTTTGTAAGTTCGCTGTTATCAATTAGTATAGCGTCTTCTGCTTTCTTCAATGGGGCCACTTCTCGTTCACTGTCAATTTTATCCCTACTTATTAAATTATTCTTTACTGCCAGTTTGTCGGTTTTTATGCCAAGAGACTTTAGCTCCAAAAAGCGACGCTGTGCTCTTTCATCCACATTGGCAGTAAGGAAGAATTTGTAGTCTGCATCTGGAAGAACAACCGTCCCAATATCTCTGCCGTCCATAATTACGCCTCCTTTTTCGGCAATAGAGCGCTGGGTTTCCAATAAAAAGTCTCGAACTTCTTTTTGTTGAGCTACAATGCTTACGTTTTCAGAGACTTCGGGGTTGCGTATTTTTTCAGAAATATCTTCATTGTTTAGAAAAAGAATTAAATTACCCTCCACATTACGAAATTCAAGTTTTATTTTGGGAAGACTCTCCACTAGAACTTTTATATCAATCCCTTGATTACTTTTTTTGCAAAACTGCAATCCAAAATAGGTTATACCTCTGTAAAGAGCACCGGTATCCATGTGCAGTAAGCCCATTTTTTTTGCAATGTCTTTAGAAATGGAACTTTTTCCCGTGGACGAATAACCGTCTATGGCAATAACAGGTTTTCTCATATTACAAATTTCTGAAAAAAAAAGTAAAAGACAAGAGAAGCCTATGAAGGCTTTTTTTGAAAATTAATCGTAACGATTTCCACTCATATCTATAGTAACGCCCAATATATTCATATTTCCTGAATTATGGTATCTTGCATGGGCAAAATCTATTTTAATCTTATTGAATTTTATACCGAATCCTGCTGAAATTCCAGCAAAACTTCGCTGATCTACCACCGAAAGTTCATTTCCTCGTTTAATGTTGTACCCAAGCCTGATATTGAAAGCCTTTTCAGGGAAAATTTCTGCGCCCAATGAAAAATGGTCAAGCAGTTTTCTGGTCCATCTAATTTCCTGTCCGTTGCTGTTGTAAGTGGAGGAGATATTCAATTGCTGCAAATCATGAGCGGTAATTGTGATGGCGGCGGGAAATTTTTTCAAAATTTTGGTATATCCCAAATCAACCCGAAACGGAAGTCGCTCGCGTTCACCATTGAAAGTTTTGAATTGATATCCGAAATTTCTTGCAACCAAACCTAAGGTTTCCTTATTTTTTTCGAAATGGTAGGCAACTCCAAAATTTCCGGCTACCGCCATTGAGGTATAATTATCAATTTGAGAATTGATAAGATTTACGTTAGCACCTATTGTCCATTCTTTTTCAAAATTATAGGCATAACCTGCACCTATTGCAGCATCGTAAGCGCCAAACTCTCCATTGATAAAGCCTGCCTCGTCGGTTCGCGGCATTTTTCCGTAGTTCATATAACGTGCATTGGCAGAAATCATATGGCCTTTTTCAAAAACATGAGCATAATTAATTGTGCCGTACTTTGAATCAGCAAGATAGGTAGCAGCATTTACAGATATTCTTTTATGCATTTCCTCGTTCAGCAATGCTGGGTTTACAGCTGTAAAATTTACATCCGTATCCATTATTGAGACTGCGTCCCCACCTAAAGCAGCCTGTCTTGCAGATACAGGAAGATTCATGAAAGGATAAACGTTTTCGCCGGATTGTGCAGCGATGGCAAATCCTGAAAATAGGCATATAGATAGAATTATCTTCTTCAAAACGGTAATAATGTATTGCAAAAATAATCCTTTTTGAAACTTATCAAAATTTTTAGCCAATTATTTCACACTATAATCAAATCTTTTTATCAAATTATTGGCATTTCCTTATATTTGCAATTATTAAAGTTTTTTAATTAAGAAAAATAAAAATTGAAAATGAAATATAAAAGAATCCTTCTGAAACTAAGCGGAGAAGCACTAATGGGAAACCGACAGTATGGGATTGATAATGAAAGGCTGCAGGAGTATGCGCAGGAAATAAGAAAAGTAGTAGAAATGGGATGTGAAGTTGCCATAGTAATTGGAGGAGGAAATATTTTCCGTGGATTGGCAGGTGCAGCTAAAGGAATGGACAGGGTTCAGGGTGACTATATGGGAATGCTTGCAACTGTAATCAACGGAATGGCATTGCAGGGAGCTTTGGAAGACGCAGGAATAAAAACCCGCCTGCAAAGTGCCATAGAAATGGACAAAGTTGCCGAACCTTTCATCAAAAGAAGAGCTGTAAGGCATTTGGAAAAAGGTAGAGTGGTAATTTTTGGCGCAGGAACGGGTAATCCTTATTTCACCACAGATACTGCCGCTACTTTGCGAGCCATCGAAATTGGGGCAGATGTAATTTTAAAGGGAACCAGAGTTGACGGAATTTACGACAGCGATCCCGAAAAAAATGCAAATGCAGTGAAATATAATTCTTTAACCTTTGAGGAAGTATTTGATAAAAACCTTAAAGTGATGGATATGACGGCATTTACGTTGAGTCATGAAAATAAACTCCCAATCATCGTTTTCGATATGAATAAAGAGGGTAATTTGCTTAAAATTGTACAGGGAGAAAATGTGGGTACGCTCGTAAACCTTTAAAACAACCAAAATTATTGATTTAACTAAAAAATAAATTAAGATATGGAAGAAATTAAGATGATCATCGACATGGTAAAGCAGGAAATGGAAGCAGCTATAAAACATTTGGATCATGCTTTTCAGAAAATTCGTGCAGGAAGAGCGTCTACATCTATGGTTCAGGATGTAATGGTGGAATATTATGGTGCAATGACGCCTCTAAACCAAGTTGCAAATATTTCGGTTCCCGATGCAATGACAATTTCCATCCAACCCTGGGACAGATCTGCGATAAAACCTATTGAAAAGGCAATTATTGACTCAAATTTGGGGTTTGCACCCTCCAACAACGGAGATGTTATTATTTTGAATGTTCCGCCGCTTACCGAGGAAAGAAGAAGAGAGCTTGCAAAACAGGCAAAAGGTGAATCCGAGCAAACAAAAGTTACCGTTCGCAATGCACGCCACGATGGTATGAAAGAGCTTAAAAAACTGGAAGGAGTTTCTGAAGATATCGTAAAAGATACTGAAGGCGAAATACAGGAGCTTACGGACAAATATGTGAAGTTATGCGACGATCACCTTAAGGTAAAGGAAGCAGATATTTTGAAAGTTTAATTCACAGAAAATAAATGAATAATGCCGGAAAATTCCGGCATTTTTTATTGATAACGTTGATGTTCCTTCTTTTTTGAAAATCTTTCAGTAAGCGGTTTCAGCAAGGCTTTGTATTTTTCTATATCGAAAAGTTGCGAGTCCGTAAGTGCTTTATACGTCAGCCAAGCACCAAAAGGCAGAAGAACCATGTTGGGAAGCCATGTTGCAAGATATGGATTCATTGATCCGTCCCAGGCAAGGTTTTCTACGGAAAGGTTCATCACATAAAAAACAATGAAGATTATAATAGCTATCACCACAGGAAATCCCATTCCTCCTTTACGTATGATGGAACCAAGGCTTGCGCCAATTAAGAAAAAAATGATACAGGTAACAGAAAATGCAATAATTCTTTGCTGATACATCACAATACGGCTATAGCTTTTCAACATCGGGTTGATTTCGGCTTCACGGTTTTTAGCGGTAATTTTCAGTGCATCAATTTTATTGTAGGCATTGGCAATAACTTCCAGTTGCTTTTTATTTTTAAGGGTATCAAGCTTATATTGTGGTTGTATTGGTTTTGTGAATTTTTGGCTTTTCTCGATATAATTTAGATAAGGACTTAATTGTCCCACAAGATCCGAATTGATGTTATTAAAAGACTTTGTGTTTTCTTTTTTTGTCTTATCAATAGTGCTATAGAGCTGTTTGAATGTTTGAAAACGATAATCATCCGTAATTCTTTCCTGTTCTATAGCTTTGTTTATGATTTCGCTAATGTCGAAAAAAGAAGTTAATGTATCAAACTTAATTGCTTGGTCAGGTTGGTTGATACGGGTATTATAATCTTTATTGGCAAAATCTTCTTCAAAGATATGGCCATCAAAAAGCAGAAGTTTTAGATAATTGCTGTTTTCCTTGGCTATTGTTATTTTCCCTTTTTTGGCGCGTATAGTTCGCTGGTTTTCGTAGGCGCTCGCTTTTTTATGAATATACACACCTTCAAGATTTTCAGCATTTTCGCCATAAATTTTGTCAAACTTCACTACGTAACCCGGAATTTGGTCCAAAAAACTTCCTTCAGTAAAGTTAAGTGCAGGTTTTGTTACAGCAATACTGTAACGCATATTAATCGCCTTTTTTTGAAAATCGGGGGTAATATTATTGGAGAAAAGATAGAGTATGAAAGATAAAAAAATAGAAACAATAAAAAGCGGCGCCATAATTCTGGTAAGTGAAGTTCCTGCTGCTTTCATGGCGGCAAGTTCGTATCGCTCCCCAAATTCTCCAAAAGTCATAATGGACGAAAGCAGTATCGTTAAAGGCAGAACCATATTTACCACACTCGCACTTGCGTAAAACAGCAGTTTACCAATTTCAAAATACGTCATCCCTTTCCCCATTATTTGCCCCAATTGTATCCAAACAATATTCACCATGAAGATGAAGAATAAAACGCTAAAGATAAAAAGGAACGGTCCGAAGAAAGTTTTTATAATGTACCGGTCTAAAATATTAAACATGCCCCAAAATTAAGAAAAAACTCCTTCAATCTTCAAAGAAAATAAAAAAGCCCTCTCCTTTGGAGAGGGTTGGGTGAGGATTATAGTTCGGTAACAACATAATTTTGAAACTTTGCCTTGTTGAAGGTAAACATATCCGAACTCAATGTTTGGTTTTCTTTATATTCTTTTATGGCAATTACGGCTACATCTTTATTCGTACCATGTTGTTCCAGTTTTACCATCTGTTTTTTAGCGGAATCTACGAAGAGATAAACGTGTTTCAAACCGTTGTTCTTAACAGGGGTAAGCTTGATGAAATCTGCATTTACACCGTTTACATTTCTTCTTCCTACATAACTCACATTATAGTCTTTACGGTAAGAGGTTAGATAATTGATAGGAGAAAACATAGTATCGCCACTATTTGGTTTTGCGATGGTAACTTCCATATCTTCTTCATTGATATTGTAGATTTTACTGCCATCGAAAATTTGTTCTGTTCCCATGATTTTCAACTTGTATTTTCCACCTGCAGTATAATAAATTCCAGGCTCTGTTTTGGTAACCTGTCCGTTGGTACCACTTCCAAAGGTAAATTTGAAGTAGGAATTTTGCTTGGAGTTATAATTGTTGGTTACGGCATCCAAAATTTGTTTAGATTTTGCATCAATCTTTTGTGCGCTTGCAAAACCAATTGCTCCGATTACGAAACTTCCTAAAACTATTTTTGATATAATATTCTTCATTTTTTTAATTTTTACTTTTTTAAGAAATTTTCCAACCTTTAGGGTTGGGGAAAAGAAAATTTCTTTTTAATTAAATTCTCCATCTGTTTCACAAAAAGCGTTCCAAGAAGTTTTAAAGGATGTTAAAAAAGTACTATTAAATGCGATACGTTAATTTTTCAATATCATCTTTTGCATTCAAAATTGCGTGAACGAAAATTGTAGTTTCCTCCAAAGTATAAAAAATTCCATAGTGAAATTTCTTTGTGAAAATAACACGTATTTCACTAAACCTTTTTTGGTAATGGAGAGGATTTGCTTTTAATATTTCGAGAAAATCATCTATTTCTGCGAAGACTTCAAAGCCTAATCCATATTTTTTTGCGTTGAAAAAGCAAACCGCATTGTCCCAATCTTCTTCCGCTTTTGGCTTTATAATAATATTATAGGCCATATTTTTGGTTTATTGAATCTCTTGCTTCTTCTAACGTTTTACCTTCTGTAGGGTTGAGATGGTGAAGTTTCAATCTTTCTTCAAGAATCGTTTGCTGTTCCACAGAAAATTCCAGCTCAGAATCGTTTTTTTCTGTAACTACAAATTTCTTTATGCCGAGTTTACTCAACATTTCAGAGATTTTTGTGAGTTGCATTCGGTCTATATCAAATGAGAGTGTTATCATAACATTTTAATTTAATCAAAATTAATCAAATTTTTAAAAGACTTTTCAAGAAGTTTTTAAGATAAGTTAAAAGTAACGTTTATAGTTGATTAAGTATTGTTAACCTATTCTGAATTATCGCATCGGGATTTTTAGAATAGAATCTTAACTATTCCTCAATCCCTCCAAGAAACTCTCCAAAGAATTCAAATCCGAAATCTGCACTTCACGAGCTTTTGCACCGTTAAATCCGCCTACAATTCCGGTCGCCTCCAATTGATCCATAATTCTTCCTGCTCTGTTGTAGCCTAATTTTAACTGTCGCTGAAGCATCGATGTAGAACCCTGTTGCGTAGAAACCACAATTCTTGCAGCTTCTTCAAAAAGTGCATCTTTTTCGTTCGGGTCAAAACTTCCGGCGGAACTGGATGATTCTTCATTCGGAGCTTCTGGAAGAATGAACGCAGAAGCATAACCTTTTTGCGCACCGATGTAATCTACAATTTTTTCCACTTCAGGAGTATCCACAAACGCACATTGCAAACGCAGAATTTCGTTTCCGTTGAAATAAAGCATATCACCTTTTCCTATCAATTGATCGGCTCCCGGAGAATCCAAAATTGTTCGGGAGTCCACACTTGAAATTACTCTAAAAGCCGCTCTCGCAGGGAAATTTGCCTTAATCATACCTGTAATTACGTTTACAGACGGTCTTTGCGTTGCCACGATGAGGTGAATTCCAACTGCTCTTGCCAATTGCGCCAATCTTGCAATCGGATGTTCCACTTCTTTTCCGGCGGTCATAATCAAATCTGCAAATTCATCCACCACCAACACGATGTAAGGAAGATAACGGTGTCCGTTTTCGGGATTTAGTTTTCTTTCCGTAAATTTTTTGTTGTACTCCTTTATGGTTCTACAGAAAGCATTTTTCAGCAATTCGTAGCGGGTATCCATTTCTACACAAAGTGAATTTAAAGTGTTGATTACTTTGTGGGTATCGGTAATAATTGCATCGTCTGCATCCGGTAATTTTGCCAAATAATGCCTTTCAATTTTAGAATAAAGCGTCAATTCCACTTTTTTAGGATCCACCATCACGAATTTCAGTTCGCTCGGATGTTTTTTGTAGAGTAGGGAAGTGAGAATAGCGTTAATACCAACAGATTTTCCCTGTCCAGTTGCTCCTGCCATCAATAAATGCGGCATTTTTGCCAAATCTGCCATGAAAATTTCATTGGAAATGGTTTTTCCGAAAACCACCGGCAAATCCATATCGGTATTTTGAAATTTTTGAGAACCAATAACGCTTCGCATCGAAACCATCGTTGGATTTTTGCGTGGAACTTCAATTCCAATCGTTCCTTTTCCGGGCATTGGTGCGATAATTCTAATTCCCAATGCAGAAAGGTTTAACGCAATATCATCCTGAAGTTTTTTAATTGCCGCAACACGGATTCCGGCTTCAGGAACAATTTCGTAAAGCGTTACTGTTGGACCAATCGTAGCCTTAATTTCTGCAATTCCGACATTGAAGTTTTTCAGAAGTCCAACAATTTTATTTTTATTTTCCTCCAATTCTTCCTGATTAATGGATATCTCACCACTTCCATAATCTTTCAATAAATCTATTGTCGGCATTTGGAATTTTGCAAGGTCGAGTTTATGGTCGTAAAGTCCGTGTTCCTTTACCAATTCTGCCGATTTTTTATCCAAATCATCCAGTTCATCCACTTCCTGCGCAACTTCCACTTTAAAATCAAAGTTATCGTTTGTAGATTTTAAGTTTTGTGTTGTCGAAACCGCAGTTGCAGCAGTTGGAGTGAGATTCACCGTTTGTGAAGTTGCTGCGACGGTTTCTTCAAAAGAAGTTTTATTGGGGGTTTTTATCGTTTCAAGGTCGTTGGTGACGGCAACTTCTGGAAAACCTTTTGGAATTTCGTTTGAAGTTGGAGATTTGAGGTTTGATGTTTCCGAAACGCTAACTTTTTGTCCAGTCATGCTGAGCGAAGTCGAACCATCTTTTCCATCCGAAGTCAGCTCGTCTAATTCCGCATCGGCTTCAAATTCTTCGCTGGAATTTGGCATCATCCCTTTTACGCGACCGATGGTGTTTTCATTAATTTCATTTAATTTAGATTTAATCGCACTTGGACGCATATTAAATTCCAAAATAAAATAAAGCGCGATGCTCACCAAAATCACCGCCCAAAGTCCGAAAATTCCAATAACAGAATTTAGAAAATCAACAATCTGAAATCCATAAACACCACTTAAAGTTCCTTCACCACGAGTAATTGCTCCCAATAAAATTGGTAACCAACAGATAAAAAACAGCGAATGACCAACCGTTTTCCAAGGCTTGAAATATTTTTTCTTTAAAATAATCGTTCCAAAAACGAAAAGCAGAAACGCCACCAAAAACGCGGCAACACCAATGCTGTCGAACACAAAGACTTTTCCAAACCAATCGCCCACTTTTCCAAAAATATTGGAGGATTTCACGGTTTTGTCCAACATCGTTCCAGCCTGACTTTGATCCGCCTTCCAGTTCATCAAATAAGATGCGAATGAAAGTGCCATTACCAATGACAAAACAATCAGTAAAATACCGAAAAATATACGTGGTTTTGAGAGTATTTTGCTTTGCTCCGCGCTTTGCGCAGGAGTATTTTTTGTGGTCTTTTCCATAATATCAATGTTGGCAAATTTAGGAAAAAAGTTTGGTAGATTTTAGTGACTATAGATGAGATTTTGGACAATTTCAAGGCCATTTCCTGAAAAAAATGAATAATGATCCGATAAGTTTATCTTTTGCAACTGAATTTTGAACAAGAAAAATCTTCAATCACATCAATTGATAAAAATCACCCATCAAATTCGCTTTTTAAATTTATAGAGTGTATTTTTGCAGGTATTTGAAATTTCAAAGAAATTATTTAAAATTTTAACACCTAAAATCGCTCAAAAGAAGCAACTGCGCAAAAGGAAATTCACAAAAAAACTCAAAAATTCTATTTTGTGAACTTATGAAACGCAATCAGTTTCAACTTCAGATTGTTCGTTCCTCGCAATGACACTTTTGTGCCTTTTGTGGTTTAAAAAATTCTTGTTATGAAAAAACTGCAAAATATCCTTATTTCCACTAGAACGATGGCGGTTTTGCTGCTTGTTTATGCCGCAGCAATGGGTTACGCTACTTTCCTCGAAAACGATTATGGAACACCCACCGCAAAAGCACTGATTTATGAGGCAAAATGGTTTGAAGTGGTAATGCTTCTTCTTATCCTTAATTTTATTGGAAATATTTCTCGTTATCGCCTTTGGAGAAGAGAAAAATGGCCTGTTTTGGTGTTTCACCTGTCGTTTATTTTGCTGTTTATTGGTGGTGCCATTACCAGATATATCAGTTACGAAGGTATCATGCACATCCGCGAAGGCGAGACTTCCAACGAAATTGTTACCGACAAAAATTATTTCAAAATTCAGATTGAGGAAAAAGGCGATGTCCTTACTTACAAAGAAATTCCTTACCTCATGTCGCCGCTGCACAAGGATTTCAATGCAAATTACGATTATCACGGAAAGAAAATCTCTGTAAAAGCTCTTGATTTTGTTCAGCGAAAAAAGGACAGTCTGGTTGCTGATGCGAATGGTGCGGAATACCTTCATTTCGTTTCAGCAGGCGAAAAAGGTAGGGTAAATTATTACCTGAAACCTGGTGAAAGCAAGTCTTTGGGCGGAACTTTGGTAACTTACAACCGACCAATTGATGGTGCCATAGAATTTAAAAGCGAAAACGGACAACTTTTTATAAAAACTCCCGTCGATGCAAACTTTATGGTGATGGCGACACAAAAAACCGACAGCATTAAGCAAAACGTTTTTCAACCACTTTCTCTGCGTAGTTTATATACCATCAACAATATTAGAATCGTAGTTCCGGAAGGTTTGAAAAAAGGAAGATTAACAGCATACGAAGGTGATCGCAAAAAAGACCAAAATGTTCCAGATGCGCTTACTGTAGAAGTTCAAGGCCCAAAAACGAAGCAAAATGTAGAATTGGTGGTAGAAAAAGGGAATCCGAATTTGTTTAAGCAAATTACTTTAGACGGAATGAATATTATGGTTGGTTTCGGGCCAAAAGTTTATACCACACCTTTCGCGCTGAAATTAGAAGATTTCGTGATGGAAACTTACCCCGGAAGTTCTTCAACAAGTGCCTATGAAAGTCACGTTCAGATTATTGATGAAGGAAAACAAACTCCCTATAAAATTTACATGAACAATGTTTTGAATCATAAAGGTTACCGATTTTTTCAGGCAAGTTTTGATGCGGACAGACAAGGAACCGTACTTTCCGTAAACCATGATTTCTGGGGAACCCTCATTACTTATATTGGCTATTTTTTCCTATTTACAGCGATGTTTGTGGTGTTTTTCTGGAAAGGAACCCATTTCTGGAAGCTCAATTCCATGTTGAAAAATATCAGCAAAAAGAAAACTGCCGCAATTGTAGCGCTATTTCTTACTTTGGGATTGAATGCCCAAAAAATTGAAACGCACGGAACTTCAGACGGAAGCCGAGAAAACCCTCAAATTGTTCAGCAAAAATCCGGAACGCACGTTCATGAGGACGGTACAGAACATTCTGATGATGCCCATAAAGCGGAAACTCAAACTCAAAATCAGCCACAACCACAGCAAAATTCGGTAGCAAGGTCTTTCAACCAAATGAGAACTATTTCTGCCGATGATGCGATTGCGAGAGCTAAAGTTTCAAAAGAGCATGCTGATAAATTTGGATATCTTTTGGTTCAGAATTATGAGGGAAGAATTGTTCCAATAAGTACTCAGGCTTTGGACGTTTTAAGAAAACTTTATAAAAGCGATACATTTAAAGGTTCTGATGGAAAATACTTAACTGCAACTCAATGGTTCTTAGCTGTAAATGTGGATACACCAAGTTGGACAATGGTTCCAATGATTAAGATTATTAATGGTGGTGAAGCACTGAAGAAAAAAGCAAAGGCGAATGAACAGGGTTACACCTCTTTAATGAATATGTTTCCTGCTGATGAAAATGGAAATTTGCATTACGTTTTAGAAGAAGATTACAATATCGCTTTCCGCAAAAAACCTGCAGAACAATCCAAATACGATTTAGCAGTAATTGATTTAAATGATCGTGTACAAGCTTTCAACGAGTTCTTTACAGGGCAGTTCATGAGGATTGTTCCTGTGAAAAATGACCCAAATTCAACGTGGCATTCTTGGCTCGACCAAAATTTAGAGCCGGATGAAGAGTCTCAAAAAGTTATGGGTCCTTATTTTTCAGCTGTTTTAGATGCTCAAAAAAGTGGAAATTGGGCGAAAGCGGATGCAGAGCTCAAAAAACTTTCGGATTATCAACAAAAATGGGGTAAAAATGTAATTCCCGATAAATCAAAAGTAGATTTAGAGGTTCTAATGAACAAAATCAATATTAATTTTTGGTTACTTATTTTTTACACAATTATTGGTGGATTAATAACGGTTTTAGGATTAATAGAACTTTTCAAGCCAAGCAAAGTTTTGAATAAAATTATAAAAATTTTGATTATTATTGGCTGTGTTGGTTATTTTCTTCAATTTTTAGGATTAATTGGTCGTTGGTACATTTCCGGTCACGCTCCTTGGAGTAACGGTTATGAAGCGATTGTTTTTATTTCTTGGGTAGGAATTACTGCCGGATTAGCATTATACAGAAACTCAAACGCCCTCATTCCAGCTGCAGGATTTATGGTTGCGGTGATTATGATGGGCTTCGCTCACGGTGGTTCCGCACTCGATCCTCAAATTACGCCGCTTGTTCCGGTTCTGAAATCGTATTGGTTAATTATTCACGTTGCCATTATTGCTTCCAGTTATGGTTTCTTCGGATTGTCTTTCGTTATTGCGGTTATTTCCCTTTTATTTTACATTATTGCAGGAAAAAAATCTTTCAAAATGCACAACGATACTACATTGAAGGAATTGGCAATTGTATCTGAAATGTCTTTAACGATTGGGCTTTACGCTCTCACCATCGGAACTTTCATGGGCGGAATTTGGGCAAATGAATCTTGGGGAAGATATTGGAGCTGGGATCCGAAGGAAACTTGGGCTTTTGTTTCGGTAATGGTTTATGCATTTGTTCTGCACATGCGTTTAGTTCCAGGTTTGCGCGGAAGATGGGCGTTTCACGTTGCCGCGATGTTTGCAATTTCTACAATTATTATGACGTATTTTGGCGTAAATTATTATTTAACGGGATTGCATTCTTATGCGACAGGAGACCCAATTCCGATTCCGCTTTGGGTGTATCTCGGAGCAGCGGGAATGCTAACTTTAGCAACACTTTCCTACTTCAAATGGAAGCAATTAAATAAGAAAACAGCATAAACAAAAACGGTTTTGGAAATCCCAAAACCGTTTTTTTTATTTATTTAAAAGGCTTTTCGCAAAATCTATAAACGTGTCCAAATCTTTTTTCACAGTAGCGATTCCTACGGAAATCCTTGTTGCGCCACGCATTTTTCCAAGATAATACATCATGTCTTTGTAGTTTCCGTTGCTGCGGCTGCTGTAATATTGGGCGAGTTCGTTGTCCGTAAGGCAATTGTTGGTTTCATCTATTCCCGGATTGCAAAAACAGCCGGAACGCAGTGAGATGTTTTTTTCGTTTGCCATCGCTTCTATTTGTTCAAATTGGTAACGACCGCCTGTTTCACTGTAAAAGCCCATTATCATCGTTCCACCAATATTTTCGTTGGTTTTTGGTCCGAAAATCTGTAGCAAAGGTTTTCCGTTGTCGTGTTTCAAATTTTCCAGATTTTCGTAAAGGTATTTTCGCATGGAGGAAACACGTTCGTTTATTTTGTCGATACCGATGTCGTCAATATAATCGAGTCCAATTTTTACGGCAGGAATATCCAGATAATTCAAGGTTCCATCCTCGAATCTTTCATGATTATTAATGAGGAAATGATGAAGCGAATTTACCGAGACCAAACTAACGGTTCCGCCAGCAAACCAAGGTTTCTGAAGTTTTTGAAATTTATCCTTATTTACCAAAAGACAGCCGATTCCTGTAGGAAATCCGAAAATTTTGTAGAATGAAACGCAAACAAAATCAGGTTTTATTTGTTTTAAATCCAGTTTATTGGTGGGAACAAAGGCTGCTGCATCCAACAAAACATCCCAACCATTTTCGTGGGCGGTTTCTATCCATTTCAAATCGTGTTTCACTCCCGAAACATTGCTTTGGGCTGGAAATGAGAAGAGTTTGTTGCTGTAATTTCCTTCTTCTTTCAGTTTTTCCAAAACAAAATCTTCATCCATCCTAAGATTTTCATAATAAATAGGGGCGTAGGTTACTTTTCCGCCTTTGTGCAGGCAAAATTGGCGAATTCCATTTACAGAATTATGATTGTCCGCCAAAAGCATAAAATGAGAATCCTGCGAAAAAGGGTAGCTTTCACCCACAATTTTCAGGGCATTGGAAGCGTTTTGCGTAAAAATGCAGAAATAATCTTCTGCATTGAAAAACTCTATCACTTTTTGTCGAGCTTCTTCTACCAATTTCGTAGCCAGTTGCGAACTTGGATTGGTAGAGTGGGGATTTCCCAAAATATTGTTTACCAAAAGTTCCTGATGCTCCATCAGTTGCGATTTTGCATAAAGATTTCCGCCGGTAAAATCTAGGTAGGTGTGATTGTTTTTATCAAGTCTTTTGTATTCCACATTTCGCAGAATTTCAAAAAACTGGTTGTGCGCTAGAGTGTTGATTTCTAAAGTTTCGGTTATCATACAATTGTTTTTTTCAAATTTATAAAAAAAACCGCTTCAAAATTTGAAAAGGTTTCATTTTATGAAAAGAATAGTTTCCGAGTTGCAAAACTTCCAACTCCCATCTTCCATAATCTAGCTCCCATCATCCATCATCCATCATCCATCATCCGTCTTCTAATAGCTCATCTCTACAATTTTATAGGCATCTTTTGGAGAAAGTTTTTTGTGTTCGCCCAATCCGAGCCATTTTCTATCGGTAAAGGTTTTTTCTACCTTTTCTGCAGTTCCTTCGTAGTTTTCTGTGTATTCTGAAAGTTTAGTTTTGATGCCTAAACTTTGGAAAAATTCTTCCATTTTTTCGATTCCTTTTTCGGCTTTTTCTTCTAAAGTTCCTTCCGAAATATTCCAAACACGTTCTGCATATTGCGCCAATTTTCCTTTCTTGGTTTCAAAATTATAGCGGTAATGCGAAGGTGCAATAATTGCCAAAGTTCTCGCGTGGTCGATGCCGAAATAAGCCGTCAATTCGTGTCCCATACTATGAACCGCCCAATCTGTAACGACTCCTTTTTGTATAAGTCCGTTCAAAGCCATTGTACAACACCACATGAAATTTCCAGCTGCATCGTAATCGAAATCTTCTGCCATTACTTTTGGTGCAACTTCCTGAAGCGTAATCATGATACTTTCCATAATTCTTTCCTGTAAAGTGGCGGAACTTGGGAAGGTCATATATTGCTCCAAAACGTGCGAATAGGCATCTACAATTCCGTTGGCTACCTGTTTTTTTGGAATGGAACGAATTACTTCAGGATCAAGAACTGAAAATTGCGGAAAAAGTCCGGGTCCTCCAGAAGCCAGTTTTTCCTGTGTTCCGCGGCGAGAAATTACGTAGCCGGAATTCATTTCCGAACCAGTTGCAGGAAGCGTGAGAACGGTTGCAAAAGGTAAACCTTCACCTTCGAAAGTTCTTACAGGTTTTTTCAAAATTCCCCAAGGTTCGCCATCATATTTTGCAGCTGCGGAAAGGAATTTCGTACCGTCGATTACAGAACCGCCACCAACAGCCAGAAGATAATCAATGTTTTTCTCTTTAATCACTTGCAAAGCGTCCATCAAAACCTCATATTCCGGATTTGCGGGAATTCCACCGAATTCTGTTACCTCAAAGTCTTCAAGTGCCTTCATTACCTGATCGTAAACACCATTGCTTTTAATGGATCCGCCGCCGTAAAGCATTAAGATTTTTGAGTTTTCAGGAATTTCTTTAGATATTTTAGCAATTTCACCTTTTCCAAAGATGATTTTTGTAGGGTTTTTAAATTCAAAATTGAGCATAATACATTATTTTATAGCAAATTTAGTGTTTATTAATGGTAGTTTTGGTAGATCATCATCATTTTTATTAATAGCAAAATTCGAAAATGAAGATGAAAAAAAATTATTCAGCCATTCTAAATTCTGAAATAAATAGTCTGAAAATATTTGCAGCCCTTTCACGATGTTCGGGTGTGGTAACAATGATAGGGTTTTTCAGCCCATATTTTTTCAGGATTTTTCTAGCTTTCATGGCATTTTCAAAAGTACTTTTCGCTTCTTTTTCCATGATGATTTCAGAAGATTTCACACCTTTTTCTATCAAATAATTTCGCATCACTTCAGCTTCTGGATAACTGTTCTGAACGGCACCACCTGTTACAATAATAGTAGAAACTTTTTTGTTTTGGTAGATTTCCAGAGCCAAATCAAGTCGCATTTTCATTACCTCCGAAGCGGTTCCATCGTCATTAGCAGGGAATCCTAAGACAATCAGAGTTTCTCCGGGTAAACGCTTTTCTTCAACATTTGATTTACAGGAAAATATTGTTAAAAAGATTAATGCCACAAAACTAATTCGGAAAATTTTCATGATTATTATTTTTTTGATTGGTAATCTTTGATTTTTCGCTCGTAAATAAACCAAATAATTGTTGAGTAAAGAAATCCAAATGGCAAACAGAGTAAGGATTGAAACAAAAAATATTTCCAAGTTTTACCTTCATCTAACAAGAAGTAAGAACTTACTCCCATGAAAATAATCATAAAAATACTGAAACCCAATCCTTCCGTAAGAATAAAGTTTCCTTTTCCTTTTTTTCGTCTTTCAATCCAATTATTGAAGAATTTTAATTCGGATTTTGATAGGTTTTGCATAAATTTTAAAATAAAAAATAATCAATCACTTTCAAACTCATCGGAAATTGATTTTCTTCGTTTTCCCCAACCCTAAAGGGCGCGAAGAAAATCAATTTCCTCCCTTTAGGGTTGGGGAAAAGAAATTGATTTTCAATAAAACAATTTTCTTGAAAATATGTAAAAAATATTTACGATTGTCCGTAATCTTTAATAACCACATTTTTCTAGCAATGCCATTCCGAAAGCAGTGAAGAATCTCTTTGATTATCAATAGATTCTTCACTTCGTTACTGAACTTCGTTCGTAAAACTACGTTTTATGTTCAGAATGAGAAGAGTCACATTATAACTCAAAGCGGACAATCAAAAAAATATTAAACAAAAAAAGTCAGAACCAAAGTCCTGACCAATTTAATGAATATTTTTTAAAACTTAAGAAAATGCGTTTATCCCTGTAATATCCAGTCCTGTAATCAGTAAGTGGACATCGTGAGTTCCTTCGTAGGTAATTACAGATTCTAAATTTGCGGCATGACGCATCATCGGGAATTCGCCCATAATTCCCATTCCGCCAAGAATTTGTCGGCTTTCTCTTGCAATGTCAATCGCCATTCTTACATTGTTTCTTTTTGCCATCGAAATTTGAGCTGGAGTAGCTTTGTGGGCATTTTTCAGATTCCCAAGTTGCCAACAAAGCAATTGAGCTTTGGTAATATCGGTTAAAAATTCAGCCAGTTTTTTCTGTTGAAGCTGGAAAGACGCGATTGGTTTTCCGAACTGTTTTCTTTCTTTAGAATATTGAACCGCTGTGCAATAACAATCAATCGCAGCTCCAATTACACCCCAAGAAATTCCATATCTTGCAGAGTTGAGGCAGGAAAGTGGTCCTTTCAATCCTTCTACTTTTGGCAACATATTTTCTTTTGGAACTTTTACGTTCGAGAAAACTAATTCACCCGTTTTTGATGCGCGCAAACTCCATTTGTTGTGCGTTTCAGGTGTTGTGAAGCCTTCCATTCCGCGTTCTACAATCATTCCGCGAACTTTTCCGTCTTCGCCTTTTGCCCAAACTACGGCAATATCACAAAGAGGAGCGTTGGTAATCCACATTTTTGCACCATTCAATAAATAATGGTCGCCTTTGTCTTCATAATGTGTTTCCATGGAACCTGGATCCGAACCGTGGTTGGGTTCTGTCAAACCGAAAGCTCCAATCATATCACCTGAAGCCAGTTTTGGCAAATATTTTTGCTTTTGTTCTTCGGAACCGAATTCAAAAATTGGGAACATCACGAGAGAACTTTGAACAGAAGCCGCAGAACGAACCGCAGAATCGCCACGCTCCAGTTCCTGCATAATGATTCCGTAGGAAATTTGATCCAAACCAGCTCCTCCATATTCTTCGGGAATATATGGTCCTAATGCTCCAATATTTCCCAATTCTTTCATCAAGTTAGGCAAATCGGTGTGATGTTGGGCTGCTTCATCTATTTTCGGCATCACAAAACTTTCTACCCAATCTCGAACAGATTGGCGTATAAGTAGGTGTTCTTCAGTAAGTAAGGAGTCCATTCCGAAGTAATCTGGAATGCTGTTCAAAGGATAATAAGACATGTTTTTTTGGTTTGCCCCAATTTACGGCTTTTAATAATTTTGAGGAAATAATTCTGGAAAAATTGATAAAAAACGACCTTTTACCTTGGAATGAGTTCGATAGTAATGGTTTTTTTATCTTCTACCCATTCTTTTACCTGCTCGAATTTGGGAGCAGATAATTTGGGTTTAAAATTTTTGGAAAATCCAAAATCTTCCACCGGAAGTCCCAAGAAATTTACATCAAAAGTTTGGTTGGAATTTTCATCGTGATATACCGAAACTGCATAAAAGCCTGCAGGAAGATTAGCAAAAGTGTAGGACATGCGTTTACCAGTAATTTTTACCGATTTCTTTTGATAGTTGCTTCCTTTTTTCAGAAAGTTTTTATCGGAATTGAAAATAGCAATTTCCAGATTTCCCTTTATTTTTTGAATGTTGGAAACGTTTATGGTAAGGCTATTTTGAGCTGCTAAACTGCAAACCCAAAATAAAAACAAAAGCCCCAAATATATTTTCATAATTATGCTTGCTGATTTTTTGTTTCAAATTCTGCATCTTCAAGGAAGTTGGTTTTAGCAGAAAGTTTTTATAGACATCTAAAATCTTTGCACTAATATAAAAAAATATTTAGGACTGAATTTTTTGAAAAATAACTTGATGTAAGAAAAAACATCAATTAATCAAATTGATATGGATATTCTTATTATTTTCCACAAAAACCTTGGTCTGATTGAACTTAGGCGCAGAAAGTTTCGGACGAAAGTTATTTGAAAAACCGAAACCTTCAGTCGGCATTCCGATAAAATTAGTATCACATTTATTATTGAGATTTTCATCATGAAAAACAGCAACGGCATAATTTCCTTTGGGTAAGTTTTGAAAAGTATATTTCAGAGAATTGCCAATTACTTTCACTTTTTTCTTGATGAATTGTGAACCTTCCTTTAGAAATCCTTTTTCACTGTTGAAAAGTCCGATTTCCACATTTCCTTTTGCGGATGGGATATTTTCGATGTTTACAGTGAGGCTGTTTTGTGCTTTAATTCCTAAAATTGAGAAAGTTCCAATTAGGAATGTATATTTTATTTTTTTCATTTTAATTTCTTTAATTAAAAAATCTTTCCAGCATTTTTTGGTCTTTGTTTTTGTAGGCTTCATAGGGTTCAGACTCTTTAAGAAGCTTTTTCTTCACCAGCGGATTTACAATTTGTGTTACTATTTTCACCACTGGATTTACCCCCTTTTCTACTTTTTGAAAGTAAGATTTTAGATTGTCTTTTCGGAAATGCAGAATGTTTTCCAAATCGTCGCCATCAGTATAATTTCCGCAGTGAAAATTCTTTTCTGCAAAGGCTTTTTCCGGAAAATCGAGTTTTCCCATTCCGAAAATCCTGAAAGATTCCGAAAGCAAATTTTCGTAAGAAATTCTGCAGTTTTCGCCACCTCCTAAATTGAAAATTCTTTTATTAAGCTCGCTTTCATGCTGCAATGCATTTACAAAAGCTCTCGCCGTATCTTCGGGAGTGCAGATTTCTACGGAGGTATCCAAAGGCATGAGAAACATCAGTTTAGAGATCTTATGGTTGCCCATTATCGCAGCCAAACGAAAAATCGACCAGTTCAATTGGGAATTTTGGATGAGTTTTTCGGTTTCTATTTTGGTAACCGCATATTCATCACCTTCGCTGGGAATTAATGGATCAACTACTTTGATGTTCGGATTTTTCAAACGGTCGCCATAAACAGAAATAGAGGAGGAGTAGAGCAGAAAGGCGTTCGGAGAATGTTTTTCCAAATTTTTGATGAGATTTTCTGTTCCTTTTACATTTACTTTTTCCGCAAGTTCAGGTTGCTCATCAGCCAAAGGCGGAATAATTGCAGCTAAGTGAATGACAAAATCTATATTTTGTGAAACCAGTTCCATATTTTTTTCATTGGAAATATCGCCAAAAACCATTTCAAATTTTTGAGGAATTGAACCCAAAATTTTTCGTGATTTTTTGGAATCTACGTCGAACACTACAATTCGATAGTCATCTTTTTCAATTAGTTGTTTTAGAACTTCAAAACCAACCGTTCCGGAAGCGCCGGTAAGCAACACGGATTTTTTCATAAAAATTAAACTTTTGTTTAAAAAATTAATTTCAAAACCCGTGCAAACAACGATGAATAAAGACTAACGTTCATTTGCTTTTAAGAAAGTTTAATACAAAAAGTGACGTTTTTAAGACTTATTTTGAATGTTTAGAATATGATTTATCTCTGGTAAGATTTTTCGTGTGTGGATTTTTTGTAGCATTTATAAATATTTTCATGCTTTGAAAAATTTTTGCTGAAAAGTTTTTAACCACATAGTCACATAGATTTTAAAGAAATTTCTTTCAATTAAAAGATTAAATAGCATACAGCTTCTATTTAATTTTATATTTTATCTTAACCACAACATTATCTGATCGGTTGCTCTTAATTCTAAAAAAAATCCGCTCTTTCGAACGGATATTTTTCTATAAAGTTTTTTTCCAGCCGGCTTCTCTTCGCCATTTTTTGAATTCTCCGGGTGAAGTGTCACCTTGCGGAACTTCACGCTTGGTTTTTGGTTTGGTTTCTTTTACTTCAAAATCTCTCTTTTCACAGGTTCCGTTCACGCAAATTTCAGCTTTATATTTACTGGGAAGAAGATAGATTTTGCCGTCATCGGCTTTCTTTTGTTCTGATTTTGCTTTGGCTGCATCAATGCTTAAATCATAAACAAAACTGTTGATTCCTGCAGAAATATTTTGCTCCAAAATTCTCAAAACTTCATCTTTTTCATTTAAAATCTTTAAAATAGCAAGTCCGGATTCTTTGTTGATGAACTGAACCGTATATTTTTGAGCTCTTATATCTTCATAATTGCTGTAAGATTTTCCCCAGTTTTTGTTGTAGCGAACTTCGTTTAAATCTTTAATAATCAAATTTTTGGAAGCATTTTCAGAGGTGAGTTTTTGAAAAAGTTTGATATCGGCAATATAGATGGATCTTCCATGAGTTCCTACAATCAGGTCGCCGTCGCGATGATGGATTTTTAAGTCATGAACCGCAACATTCGGAAGCTTAGAATTGTTTGCATTCATCCAAGATTTTCCTCTGTCGATGGAGATGTAAAGACCATTATCTGTTCCTACATACAGCAGATTTTCGTTTTTTGGATCTTCACGAATGACATTAATCGGTTCCAAAGGAAGTTGTGCCGAAATAGAAGTCCAGGTTTTTCCAAAATCTTCCGAAACAAAAAGATAAGGCTCAAAATGATCTTCGCGATAACCGTTTAAACTCGCATAAATTCGGCTTTCTGAATGTGTAGAAGGTTCCAACTGCGAAACCCACAAACCCACTTTATCCATTATTTTTGTCCAAGAATTTCCGCCGTCTTTAGAGATCCAAACAAGTCCATCGTCTGTTCCTGCGTAAAGCAACCCGAATTTTTCCGGACTTTCTTCAATGTTGGTAATCGTATTGAAAGGTACATTTCCCTGTGGTTGATTTCGGGTTAAATCCTGTGAGATTTTTGTCCAATTTTCGCCTTTATCCATCGAACGGTAAACATTCTGCGAAGCAAAATAAATAATATCCTGACTATGACGGCTGATTTGAATAGGCGATTCCCAATTGAATCGTAGCGCATCTTCACCAATTTCGCGGGGCATTTCCAGGTATTTTCGGTCGCCCGTTTTGGTGTTTATTCTGAAATAATTTCCAAACTGAAAACCTGTGTAAACCGTCTCGTTGTCGCGCCAATCCACTCTTGCCTGCATTCCGTCGCCGCCCATCAAAAATTTGAAACCGTCGCCATCGTAAAACTGACCTTCTTCGTAATCAAATTTATTTGTGGAGGAACCATACCAAACACCGTTATCCTGCATTCCGCCGTAAACGCGGTAAGGTATTGCCATATCGTAATCAATACTGTAAAACTGGCTTACTGGAATTGGATTGACTTTTTTCCAAGATTTTCCGTTGTCGTAGGTCATATTAATACCGCCATCATTACCGTTGATCATCATTTTATCGTCATTCGGATTGATCCAAATTGCGTGATGATCGGCGTGAACATTGTCTTTATCAATTTTTTTGAAGTTTTTTCCTCCGTTTTCCGACATCAGCAAAGGAACACCGCCAATAATCACTTTTTCAGGATTTGAGGGCGATACATAAATATTTCCAAAATAATATCCATAAGTGTAGTAAAGTCCGTCGAGATTTTTTTCGTTGGTTTTTTTCCAAGATTTTCCACCGTTATCGCTTCTATACACTTCTGCACCTTGAATTTCGATGTCAAAAAGGTCATCGTTTCCATTGTGGGTATAATTATAAATATCCTGAATTTTAATTTTATTGTCCTTCAGAAGCTGTTTCAGCTTTTTTGCAGTGTATTTATCGGGAAAACCTTCTTCATCCAAATAAGCATTGATATCTTTCTCGTCCAAATCGATAAATTCTTCTCGAGAAATATTTTTGATTTTTGCTTTATCCAAAACTTTTTTCACGGTTTCTTCTTTCTCAGTTCTTGGTCTTTTCGCCTGATTGTCGAGAACGGCATACATTATTTCTGGATTTTGTGGAAAAATGGCAAGTCCAATTCTGCCGTTGGTTTCACCAAAAGGGAATCCGCTGTTTTGTGCGGTTAAAAGTTTCCACGTTTCTCCGCCGTCTTCAGATTTATAGATACCGCTTTCTTTGCCGCTTTCTTTAAAATCGGAAGCTTTTCTTTCTCGATGCCAAATTGCCGCAAAAAGTTCGTGAGGTTTTTTCGGATTGATCTGAACATCAATCGCGCCGGAAACATCATTCAAAAAAAGTGTTTTTTTCCAAGTTTTTCCTCCGTCTTTTGTTTTGAAAATTCCGCGTTCGTTGTTGGAAGAGTAGAGGTGACCAACCGCTGCAACCCACAATTCATCAGGATTATCCGGATTAATGATGATTTTTCCAATGTGGTGACTGTCCATCAAACCTACATTTTGCCACGTTTTTCCTGCATCACTACTTTTATAAATTCCCATTCCGGAGTAGGATGAGCGTGAGGAATTGCTTTCACCGGTTCCTATCCAAATGGTTTTTTTCTTCCAATCTACCGCGATATCCCCGATCGTCATTACCGCTTCTCTGTCGAAAACAGGAGTAAAAGTTGTTCCTGAATTGTTCGTGTACCAAAGTCCGCCGGAAGCATAGGCTGCATAAAATTCGTTGGGATTTTCGGGATTTACATCCAAATCGGTTATTCTTCCGCTCATAGAAACCGGACCGATATTTCGAAATTCCAAGTTTTTAAAAAAAGAATTTTCCGATAGTTTTTTTCTTTGTTCAAAACCTTTCCAACGCATTTCTGCTGAAGTAGGCGTTATTTGAACCGAATTTTTTTTCTGGGCATAAACTCCTGAAGTTAAAAGAAGTAAACCGAGAGATAACGTGGATATTTTCATGGAGGAAATTTGTCTAAAATTAAGGAAAGTTTTTAGAAAAGAATTAAAAAAATCCGTTCATAATATGAACGGATGTAAAGTTTTTGTAAAAATATTACTAATCAACATTCTGAATATTGTAAATTTAATGTACTGAAAATCAATTTCTTTTCCCCAACCCTAAAGGGAGGAAATTGATTTTCTTCGCTCCCTTTAGGGTTGGGGAAAACGAAGAAATCAATTTTTGATTAGATTTTAAAACTGCAATTTAAATAATGTTCAAAAAAAAATCCGCTCACAAAATGAACGGATGTAAAACTTTATTTTTTCAGAAAACTATTCTTCATATTTTTTCATCACCTTATCCGAAACACCGGTATTGCTGAAACCGCCGTCGTGGAAGAGGTTTTGCATTGTAACCATTTTGGTAAGGTCGCTGAACATGGCAACACAGTAATTTGCGCAGTCTTCCGCCGAAGCATTTCCAAGCGGCGACATATCATCCGCATAACCGAAAAATCCGCCAAAACCTTTTACACCGCTTCCTGCAGTCGTCATGGTAGGAGATTGCGAAATGGTGTTTACACGCACTTTTGCTTTTTCGCCCCAATAATATCCGAAAGTTCTTGCAATGCTTTCCAAATAAGATTTATTGTCTGCCATATCATTATAATCAGGGAAAGTTCTTTGTGCAGCGATGTAACTCAGCGCCAAAATAGAACCCCAATCGTTCATGCAGTCTTTTTCCCACGCAACTCGCATTACTTTATGGAAGGAAACTGCCGAAACATCCCAACCTTTTTCCAACCAGTCGTAGTTCATTTCGGTGTAGTGTTTTCCTTTACGAACATTTACGGACATACCGATGGAGTGGAGGATGAAGTCAATTTTGCCGAATTTTGTGATGGCTGCATCAAAAAGTTTTTCTAAATCTTCAACGGAAGTTGCATCTGCGCCGATAACTTCGGAACCTGTTTTTTCTGCAAGTCCGTTCAGTTCGCCCATTCTCATTGCAATTGGCGCGTTTGAAAGTATAAATTCTGCACCTTCTTCATGGCATTTTTCTGCAACTTTCCAGGCAATAGACTGATTATTGAGTGCTCCGAAAATAATTCCTTTTTTTCCTTTGAGTAATCCGTATGACATATTATTTTATTTTAAACAAAAGTAAGGATTTTCTTGTTTAAAGCATAAAAAGAAGCCCGAAAAATAATTTCCGGGCTTCCTCCTATGAATAAATTATGATTAGTTGGTGGCTTTATCAATTTCATTTTTTGCATCATGAGCAGCGTCTTTGGTTGCATCCCAAGCGTCGTCTGCCCAATTTTTTGTTTTTTCCCAAGCGTCAGAAACGGCATCTTTTGTGTCTTCCCATGCATCAGAAACATTATCTTTTGCACGTTCCATCCAACCATCTGCTGTTGGTTCTTGGTTTCTATCTCTTTGTTCGCGGATGTAGTCTTTTGCTCTTTCGGCGTAGTCTTGTACGGTCCACTTTACTTTGTCAACGGCATTTTCTGCTCTGTTGTAATCCTGATTGTCCATAATTGTAATGTTTTAAAGTTAATATTTTGAGATTTGTTTTTGTGCAAAGATTGTAACAAGAAATATTCCCCAAATCGTTAATATTATGTTAAACTCAACAAACATGGAAATTATGTAAATTGCCGTCTTAAATTCTGAAAAAAATGCAAAAAATTCGCTGTCAATGGTGTGAAAAAGATGATTTATACAGAAAATATCACGATGAAGAATGGGGAAAACCGGTTTACGATGATGAAACCATTTTTGAATTTTTGGTTTTGGAAAGTTTTCAGGCGGGGTTGAGTTGGTACACGATATTGAAAAAACGTGAAAATTTTAGAAAAGCCTTTGATGATTTTAAATATAAAAAAATTGCAAAATATTCCGGTGAGAAAGTAGCGGAGTTGATGCAAAACGAAGGAATCATTCGAAACCGTTTGAAAATATTGGCAACAATCAACAATGCCCAAAAATTTCAGCAAGTACAAAATGAATTTGGAAGTTTTTCAAAATATATCTGGAATTTTGTGGATGGAAAACCTATTATCAATCAACCAAAAAGCTTGAAAGACGTTCCTGCGACAACAGAAATTTCGGATGCTTTAGCCAAAGATTTAAAGAAAAGAGGTTTTAAATTTCTTGGTTCTACGGTTGTTTACGCTCATATGCAGGCTACGGGAATGGTTTGTGACCATTTGGTGGATTGTCATTGTAAAAAATAATTTGTAGAACTTTTTTATTAGATTTATCCAAAATTTAAAATATGAAAAATAAACTATTATTTCTTTTCATGCTGTGTTTTGCTATAGGCTTGAATGCTCAAAAAACGAGCAAATTTGGAAACAATTATATCGCCGAATTTTTTCTTGAAAACGGCACTTCCATAAAAGGATACTTTCTTGGTGAGGTAACCAATACTCACACTATAGGAGAATTAATTTTGAGTAGCCGTATCTCAGCATTTCAATATGCCACTTTGGACGATGAAAAAAAGAAAAAAGTGGATGCAAAGGATGTAAAGAAAATTGTTTATTATGATGGAGACGAAGTTGCGAAAATTCAGGAGAAAATAGCTGTGAAAATCATTGAAAGAAGCGGAAAATTAAGCGACAAAACAGGAACTGAATTTGCGTATTTGCTGCACGACGGCAAAATAAAATTGTACGGCTACAACTCCTTCATGTGCCAAAATGGAGGTTGCTATTATACACACTCTAATTTCTATATCAAAAAAAGTGATGATCCTTACGCCGTTCTTGCCGTAAAACCAAAAGGACAATTCAATTTTAAGATGGGATCATCCATTGAAAATATAGTGGAAGCTTTCAGAGAAGTAGGTGGAAAATGCCCAGAATTCAGTAAATATCTTGATTTTTTCGACAAGAAAATGATGAAGGAAGAACAGTTGGACAAAAAACTGCAAAAAGATTATCAGGAAATCTATAAAAATACTGTGAAGGACGTCCAACAAAAGAAAATCGCCAGTCACGTATTATTTGATGCTGTCGCTGAAAGAGTTCAGGAGCATCAAGCAGAAATATTTATGGGAATTATTTCGGAATATGAAAAAAGTTGTCCATAAAAAAAAGTAGCAATTCTAAAATAGGATTGCTACATTTTTAAATTGCTACATTTTTACATTTACTTAATTATTCTCTCCAAAACCCACTCAATCATCATTTTTTCGGAAGCGTGATGATCGGCTGCAAATTCGCCGCGACGACGGTTTGCAATAACACAATTTACGGTTAATGCTTTGTGTCCCAATAATTTGGAAAGTCCATAAATCGCGGAAGTTTCCATTTCAAAATTGGAAACGCCTAAATCGTTTAAAGTTTCCAAAAATTGGTCGTCAATCGCTTTTAAACGCAGCTGTCGTCCTTGTGGAGCGTAAAATCCTGGGAAAGTTGCGGTGTTTCCGTGGTATTTTGCGTCTTTGTAATAATCCGAAATATCTTCTGCCCAATCAGAAAAATAGAGCATTGACTTTATCTTTTCGTAAGGAAATTTTTCAAGGAAATTTTTGGAAAATTCGTTTTCAAATGCATAATCGGAGTAGAAGTGGAGGAGACCATCCAAACCTACAACGTTTTGTGTAACCAACATATTATCCACCTGAATATCGGGATTTACAGAGCCACAAGTTCCCAATCTGAACAGTTGCAGAGCTTTATGTTCGGTTTTAAATTCTTTTTCTTTTAAATCAATATTCACCAAGGCATCCAGTTCGTTCATCACGATATCGATGTTTTCTGTTCCAATTCCTGTGGACATTACTGTGATTCGTTCGCCGCGCAAAATTCCGGTGTGAGTATAAAATTCGCGCTTGTTTTTCTTTACTTCAACTTTGTCGAAATATTGGGAAACCTTCGGAACACGATCGGGATCGCCTACCAAAATTATTTTTTCGGCAATTTCTGCAGGTAAAAGATTCAAGTGATATACGCTTCCGTCAGCATTAAGTACCAATTCGGAAGAAGCTAGTTTATTGAGCATAATATTTATTTTTTGCTTTAAGCTTTCAGCAATTTGCTTTCAGCTAAATGTGTTAAGTTCTATTTTTTTGCAGAAAGCAAATTGCCGATTGCTGAAAGCATTTTATCCACCAACTCTTTTTGTTTTATAACCCATTTCCTTCAAAATCGTCATTATTTTATCGCGGTTATCGCCTTGTATAATGATGATTCCATCTTTTTCTGAACCACCAATTCCAAGAGTTGTTTTTATTTTTTTAGAAATTTGTTTCAGTTCGTCTTCTGTTCCCTCAAAACCTTCTATTAAAGTGACAGGTTTTCCGTTTCGTCCCTTTTTTTCGTATTTACAAACGAGTGGTTCTTTTTGCACGAATTTTTCTTCGGGCATTTCAAAATCCTGCTCTTCGTGTTCGGGGAAAAGGTTTTTTAGTTGATCTCGCAAATCCATTTTTCAAAAAATTGGAAAGGTAAAATTACAAAATTAATTTTATTTTTTACCTGCAGCCGAAGAATTGATAATCTTTGATATTTCGTAAATTTGTAGGAATTAAATTTTCAAAAAAAATGTCAAAAAAAGCATTACTCGCCATTCTCGACGGTTGGGGTTTGGGAACCGACCCAAAAGTTTCTGCGATAGACCAAGCAAATACGCCTTTCATTGATTCCTGTTACGAAAAATTTCCGCATACAACGCTTGAAGCCAGCGGAATTGCAGTTGGACTTCCTTTCGGACAAATGGGAAATTCCGAAGTGGGACATATGAATTTAGGAGCAGGAAGAGTGGTTTATCAAAATTTGGTAAAACTAAATATGGCGGTTGAAAACGCCACACTCGGCAAAGAAAATAAAATTACAGACGCTTTTGAATATGCTAAAAAAAATAACAAAAATGTCCATTTCATTGGGCTTTGTTCGGATGGAGGAGTGCATTCGCACATCAATCATTTAAAAGGTTTATTAACTGCCGCCCACGAAAACGAAATTTCCGAAAAAACCTACGTTCACGCTTTTACAGACGGTCGCGACTGCGATCCACACTCCGGAAAAGGCTTTATTGAAGACCTTTTAAACCACATGAAAATTACAGGAGGAAAATTGGCTACTGTTGTCGGAAGATATTACGCAATGGATCGCGATAAACGTTGGGAACGTGTAAAGTTGGCTTACGATGCGATGGTAAATGGAATTGGCGAACCGACTCACAATGTTTTGGAAGCTATTCAAAATTCATATAACGAAGGAATTTCTGATGAATTTTTGAAACCAATTATCAATTTGAAGGAAAATAATCTTCCGATGGTGAAAATTGAGGAAGGCGACGTTGTTTTTTGTTTTAATTTTAGAACCGATCGTGGTCGCGAAATTACGGAAGTCCTTTCACAAAAGGATTTTCCAGATTTTGGGATGAAAAAACTCAATCTTTATTATGTAACGATGACGAATTATGATAAAGATTTCAACAATGTAAAAGTGGTTTTTGATGAAGAAGTTTTAACCGAAACTTTGGGCGAAATTTTAGAAAGAAATGGGAAATCTCAAATTCGTGTTGCCGAAACTGAAAAATACCCTCACGTTACTTTTTTCTTTTCCGGAGGTCGCGAAGATATGTTTTTGAAAGAGCGCAGAATCCTTTGTCCAAGCCCGAAAGACGTTCCAACTTACGATTTCAAACCAGAAATGTCCGCTTATGATATTACCGAAAAAATTCTTCCAGAAATTGAAGGGGAAACGGCTGATTTTATTTGTTTAAATTTTGCAAATACAGATATGGTGGGTCACACCGGCGTTTTTTCCGCAGCAGTAAAAGCCGCAGAAACGGTTGATAAATGCATTGAAAAAGTAGCAACGGCAGCTTACGAACACGGTTACGCAGTTTTCATTTTGGCAGACCATGGAAATTCTGATGTGATGATTAATCCGGATGGATCACCAAACACACAACATTCGACAAATTTGGTTCCGCTAATCGTGATGGATAAAGACAGAACTTGGAATTTAAAATCAGGAAAATTGGGCGATGTTGCGCCTTCAATCCTTAAAGTGATGGGCGTAGAAATTCCAAAATTGATGAAGGGAGATGTTTTGGTAAGTTAATTTTTTTATTTTTTAAACCTATAAATTGCTGGCTAACGTGTGTTTGTCGGCAATTTTTTTTTAAAATTTAACAAAATATTATGCCTTAAATAGTTCCAATAAGTTTATCTTTGTCAATCTATAAAAAATAGGAATGTATAATAAACTGGTGCGTCTGGAAGTGATGCAAAATATTGGCAGGGAAGTAGAAAGTTTTATTCAAAAATACCTTACTCCCGTTGAAAAAATATGGCAGCCTGCCGATTTTTTACCGGATTCGAGCAGTTCTGATTTTAAACATCAGATAGACGAGCTTCAGACTTTTGCACACGAAATGGAATACGATGTTTTCGTTACCTTAATTGGCGACTGCATCACCGAAGAAGCCCTTCCAAGCTACGAAAGCTGGATTATGGGAATTGATGGAATCGATCAGGAAAACGGAAACGGTTGGGCAAAATGGGTGCGACAATGGACTGCCGAAGAAAACAGACACGGCGATCTTTTAAACAAATATTTGTATTTGTGCGGTCGTGTAAATATGCGCGAAGTAGAAATCACCACACAATATTTAATTCAGGATGGTTTTGACCTCGGAACTTCGATGGATCCTTACAGAAACTTCGTTTATACCAGTTTTCAGGAAACCGCAACCAATATTTCTCACAGAAGAGTGGGAACTTTTGCAAAACAAAGCGGTAACAAAAAATTGGCAAAAATGTGCGCCGTAATTGCGGCAGATGAAGCAAGACACGCCAAAGCCTACAAAAATTTTGTGGAAAGAATTTTCGAGCTCGATCCTTCGGAAATGATGCTTGCTTTTGAAGATATGATGAAGAAAAAAATAGTTATGCCTGCACATTTAATGCGCGAGAGCGGACAAAAAGCGGGCGAATTGTGGTCGCATTTTTCTGATGCAGCACAAAGATGTATGGTTTACACGGCGCAAGATTACATCGATATTTTAAAGGAACTTTTAGACGACTGGAAAATTGAACACATCGACGGACTGAACGAAAAAGCCCAAAAAGCGCAGGAATACTTGATGAAACTGCCTTCAAGACTGCAGCGAGTTACCGACAGAATTTCAACTCCGGATCTTCAATATCAGTTTAAATGGGTAAAAAGCTAGAAACCTCCTAATTCATAGATTATAATTTAAGAGCGGCTGTATTTCGGTCGCTTTTATATTTTCGTATCTTTGCAAAATTGAAAAAAATACAAAAAATGAGAAGCAACAAAAAACTCGCTATAGATTTCGACGGAACCATTGTGGATGATGCTTATCCTGGAATTGGAAAACCAAAAACCTTTGTTTTTGAGACTTTAAAAAAACTTCAAAGCGAAGGTTATCGTCTTATTTTATGGACTTACCGACATGGAAAAACGCTTGATGAAGCTGTAGAATTCTGCAAAAAAAATGGAATAGAATTTTACGCCGTAAACTCAAGTTTCGAGGGTGAAATATTCGATTCTGCGGATGCTTCCCGAAAAATAGATGCCGATTTATTCATAGACGACCGCAATTTGGGAGGATTTCCGGGTTGGGGCGAAATCTACAACATCATCAACGAAAGAATAGAGTTTCGTGTAGAAGGCGGCGAAGTTTTGGCGTATTCTAAAATGAAAAAAGATAAGAAGAAAGGCTTATTTTGGTAAAGAAACAAGATACAAGGCAAAAGAAACAAGTATGAGAAAGAATGATTTGCTTGAAAGAGCTTTCAAGTTTGGAGTTGACACCATCAAGTTTTTAAGAACTTTGCCAAACTATCCTGAGTACAGAATGCTGAGATTTCAAATTTGCAAATCTGCAACTTCGCTAGGTGCAAATTATGAAGAATCTCAAGCTGGTTCCTCAAAAAAAGATTTTAGAAATAAGGTTAGGATTTCTTTGAGGGAAACAAGAGAAACCAATTATTGGTTGCGCATTATAAAAGCATTAGATGATATAAAATCCGAAGAATTGGACAGGCTTTTACAAGAAAGTTTTGAACTAAAAAACATTTTGGGCGCAATCCTAAACAATTCCAAAGACGACGATAATAAAAATATTAATTAAAAACAGACAGGAATATCGCAAAACACTTGATTCTTTTGCCTTGTATCTTGTTTCTTAATAAAAGATGATTCATTTAAAATCACTCGACGAACTCCGCATTATGCGAGAAAGTGCGCAATTGGTTTCCAAAACTTTGGGAATGCTTGCGAAAGAAATTCAGCCTGGAGTTACCACTTTACATCTCGATAAATTAGCTTATGATTTCATAAAAGATCACGGCGGCGAACCTGGTTTTTTAGGACTTTATAATTTTCCAAATTCTTTGTGTATTTCGCCAAATGAGCAAGTTGTACATGGAATTCCCAATGATAAACCTTTGCAGGAAGGAGATATTATTTCTGTAGATTGCGGCGTTTATATGAACGGTTTTTATGGCGACCACGCTTATTCTTTTGAAGTTGGCGAAGTTTCTCCCGAAATTAAGAAGCTGTTGAAAATTACCAAAGAATCACTTTACAAAGGCATTGAACAGTGTGTTCGCGGAAAAAGGGTAGGAGATATTTCAAATGCTATCCAAACCTATTGTGAAGCCCATGGTTACGGTGTTGTTCGCGAATTGGTTGGTCATGGTGTTGGTAGAAAAATGCACGAAGATCCGCAAGTTCCCAACTATGGGAGAAAAGGCAGCGGAAAAGTACTAAAAGACGGAATTGTTCTCGCCATAGAACCCATGATCAATATGGGAACTCACGAAGTGAAATGGCATAAAGACGGTTGGACAGTGACTTCCAAAGACAAATCTCCTTCCGCACATTTTGAGCATGATGTTACGATTATTGGTGGAAAGCCGGTTTTGCTTTCTACTTTTAAATATGTTCACGAAGCTTTGGGAATTGTGAGCGATGAGGAAGCGCCTTTTACGCTGGATTTTTAGAATTAATATTTTATTCACAAATAAAAAAATAGAATTCCGCCCAAAACAAATGAGCGGAATTTTTATTTCTTCTTTTTTGAAGCTGCTTTTGCCGATTCCTTTTTATCCTTAAGTTTTTTCGAAGATTTCTTTTTCGATTTTTTAGACTTCAAATCCTTGATTTTCTTTTTGATAAAATCGCATCTTTCCTCAATACAACTCATAAAATTTTGGTTAAAAGCGAATTTTTTGGCAATCTTCAATTCCTTTAAAGATAATTTTAACTCATCTTTTCGTTCCAAAATCAACGCTTTTTGATAGTAAAGTGTCGCTTTGTCGATACCTTTTATTCCTATTGCGTAATCAATTAATTTTTCTGCTTCGGCATAATCTTCATTGTTAATTAAGCATGAAATATAAGGAATTGGGAGCGTTGTGGAATCCATTTTTTCCTGAAAACCTTCTGCAAAGTAGGCTTTCGCGGTTTCATAATCTTTCAACACTTCGGAATAAACCCTCGCCAAAAGGCAAAGCGTTTCCGGGTTTTGTCCGTCGAAAGAAATAGCGTAATTCAAGGCTTCCACAGTTTCCTCCAAGTTGTAGGGGAAATTGTCTAAAGCCTGAAAGTAGTATTTATTTTGCGTCATTTTTGTAATTGATATTTACGAAAGAAGTCGAAATTCTTTCTACATTTTAAAAATTTTTATCGGATTTCCGCGCTCCAGCTGAACGTGGTTCATCCATTGGTTCTCTTTTAGAACCGATTTTTGTTTTGCATTTTGTTCGATGATTTTTAGTTTCAATCGGGTAATTGCTAATTTTTTATTTTCCAGTTGAGAGCGGGAATCCATTGCGACCACTTGTATTTTCGTTGGCAAATGCGTAACGCGAACCGCAGAATTTACTTTGTTTACGTTTTGTCCGCCCGCTCCGGAACTTCTCATCGTTTGAAATTGCAAATCACTTTCATTTAAAATCAATTCCTGTAAGTTTTCAATTTCGAAAACACCTACAAACCAATTTTTTCGTTGATGATTTGGTCTGAATTTGCTTTTCGCCACAAACTGAATGCTGCCTTTCCAAGATTTTAAAAATTCATCGTTCTTATCCAGCTCAATTGTTATCGACTGAAATCCAATTTTTTCACCTTCAATGGTTTCTAAAACTTCAAACTGAATCTGCTTTTCGCGCATTTCTTTTTTTATCATTTCAAAAACTTTTTCGGTGTAAAACTCGCATTCAATCGGTCCTTTTCCGGAGGTAATCTGTATAATCTGTTTCATTTTTTTAAAAACTATTTATCCATTCTTACAATTCTCGGTTGAAAAGTTCCCAAAATATCCACCAAATCCTGCTGCGCATTCATCACATCGTTGATGTTTTTGTAAACCATCGGTGCTTCTTCCAAACCTCCGCCAATAAGTGAAACTTTATGATTTTTTAGCTCATTTTTCATTTCATTCATGGTGAAAGTGCTTTTTGCCGAACTTCGGGAGAAGGCTCTTCCGGCTCCATGCGAAGCCGAGTTTAGTGAATTTGGATTTCCCAAACCTCGAACGATAAACCCTTTGCTCGTCATAGAACCAGGAATAATTCCCAATTCGTTTTCAGATGCGGGAGTTGCGCCTTTTCGGTGAACAATGAGTTCTTCGCCGTCGTGAATTTCCTTCCATGCAAAATTGTGGTGATTCTCGATTCGTGTCTTCATTTTTCCTCCAATTTCCTTCAACAATCTCCTGTGAATGTCGTGGTGACAAGCTGATGCATAATCTCCCGCTAAATTCATCGAAATCCAATATTCCTGTCCAAGATGCGTATCCAAATCCAGCCAAGCTAAATGTTGCGCCTCTTTTGGCAGCGGACAATTTTCTATGGCAACTCGCGTGTAATATTGCGCAATTTCCGCCCCAAATCCACGAGAACCGCTGTGTGAAAGTATTCCAACATATTTGCCTTTCGGGAGATTAATTTGGTTGTTTTCTTCCAAAATCTCCACCTCACCAAATTCCACGAAATGATTTCCACCACCCGAACTTCCCATTTGTTTAATCGCTTTTTCCTTTAATCTTCTTAAAATTGGAATTAGATCAAAAGTTTCCCTATCGAAAATTTCGTGTTCAATATGGGATTTGTGCACTTCTTTCATCCCAAATTTGGTGTGTTCCATCAGTGCGTTTTTAAATTTTTCTTTCGCGCCATCTAAGTACGAAATCGGAATGTCCAAAATGCTTAAACACATTCTGCAACCAATATCCACACCCACTCCGAAAGGGATTACGGCGTTTTTTACACCCAAAACACCACCAATCGGCAATCCGTAACCGTAATGCGAATCCGGCATTAATGCGCCTTTTACCGAAATTGGCAATTTTAGCGAGGTATAAAACTGGTTGATGGCATCATTTGATATTTCGTTCCCAAAAATTTGATGCGGAACCCTATTTTTTAATAACATTTGCTTTTCTGTTTTTTTGCCTGATAAAAGTTCTTCCGCAATTTGCCCGAAAGTAAGGTGCGCAGAAAATTCAGCAGGATTTTGTAAAATTTTTTCTAACTGGCTTTTCACGAAAGCCACATTTTTGTCTTGAAAGTTTTTCTTTACCACTTCCAAAGCAACGGTAACGGATTTGTCGTTCGGATAACCGATTTGCAGCAAATCTTTACCTCTTATTTTTAAATTTCCCATAATTTTAATATTGATAATAGACTTTGGATGAATACCATTTGTATTCATCATTTTAAGATTCCAGATAAGATTTTTAACAAAATCATCAAGAATATTCCGGCAGAAATTTGACGGTTTAAAGGCTAATCTTTTAAAATTTCGGGAATGTTTTTAGAAAAAATATTTTGAAAAATTTTCACAAAAAAAACCCGAAATCTTGCAACTTCGGGTTTGTATTTTCATTGTAAAAAATTTCTATTGAAAAGTAAACAGCCCGAAGCAAACCACAGAAAGTGGTGTCGCAGTAGAATGGTATTCGCTAAATTTGAACATTGCTTCGTTGTTTTTAAAGGGTTAAAATTTTCTTGGCGCAAATATAAAGACTATTTTTTGGATTTTACAAATAATTTTTTTGAACCTGGGTTAAACGCATTAAAATTTTATCTCAAATTAAATATTGAGTTGTTCTTTATACAACGAAATTTTTATACAAAAGACCTTATTCCATTAGTAAAATTTCGATTAAGGAACTACAAAAACCTTATTCCTTTATTAAAAAAAGAAATTTTCCTGATATATGGAATAAGGGTGAGCTTCATGCTCATGTAAAAAGTTACTAATGGAATAAGGTTTTTTTATTCTCTGCTGCCTTTTGAGTCACCCTTAATTCAGCGGCTAAAAAAAGTAGATCGCCTATCAGAATAAAGTATTTACAATCTTGTTTTCTTGAAAGGAATAAAGAATTCATGGTATCTAACCTATTTTTAATGCGTTTGGTCTGTTTTGAACCTGTTTATATTTCTTATTTTTAAATTACAATATCAGAAATTTTCTTTTCCCCAACCCTTCCTTCGACTTGGCTCAGGATGACATGGGTGGAAAATTTCCTTCAAAATGAAATTGATAGGAATGCTAATATTCCGTATTTTCGCACCTGAAAAATGAAAAACCTCACCAAACTTCTCCTCAACAAAATTCCTCGCCCGATGCTTATTCAGATGAGTATTTTGGCGCGTCCGCTGATTTATCAGTTTTTCAAAGGAGATAAATTCTACGACCCAATCGACGGAAAATCTTATCGCAAATTTCTTCCCTACGGTTATGGAAAACAACGCGAAAATGCACTTTCGCCAGGAACTTTAAGTTTGGAACGTCATCGACAAATGTGGCTTTATCTGCAAAACGAAACTGATTTTTTTAAAAAAAACTACAAAGTTCTGCACATCGCTCCGGAACAGGAATTTTTAAGGAAATTCAAAAAAATGAAAAATTTGGATTACACTTCAGCAGACCTTTTTTCGCCGATTGTAGATGTGAAAGCCGATATTTTGGATTTACCTTTTGAAAATGAAAGTTTCGATGTCGTTTTTTGCAACCACGTTTTAGAGCATATTGAGGACGACCGAAAAGCGATGAGCGAACTTTACCGCGTGATGAAAAAAGGAGGTTGGGGAATTTTTCAGGTTCCGATGAAGAATTCTTTGGAAAAGACTTACGAAGATTTCAGCATAAAAGACCCTAAAGAACGCCAAAAACATTTCGGGCAATACGACCACGTTCGTTGGTACGGAATGGACTATTTCGACCGATTAAGAAGCGTCGGATTTGCCACTGAACCACTTTTTTATTCCCAAAAATTCTCAAAAGAAGACATCAAAAAGTTTGGCTTGATGGAAAACGAAATTTTACCGGTGGTTTTTAAAAAATGATTTTTTTCAACCAACACAGAAATTCTTTTTTAGTTTTACCGTTTTCAAACTTTATAGAAAGGTTTTTTAAAGTATTCATTTTTTTTTGCTAAACGAAGTGCCTTTGCGACCGTAAAAACTTAACAATTAGTAAATAAAAAAACTTTGCGTTCTTTGCGATTAAGAATAATGCTAATGAATAGGTTTAAATAAAAAAAAATTCGCGCATTAATCCCGTTAAAACTAAAGAAATTTATTCCCTACCTTTGCAAAACCTTTAATTTTAAACTAAAAAAAATTGGAAAAACATAAAGCCGGATTTGTAAACATTGTAGGAAAACCAAACGCCGGAAAATCAACGCTTTTGAACCAGTTGATGGGCGAAAAACTCGCGATCGTCACCCAAAAAGCGCAAACAACCCGTCACAGAATTTTCGGAATTTACAACGAGGACGATTTGCAGATTGTTTTCAGCGATACACCTGGAGTTTTGGACCCGAAATATGGTCTTCAGGAAAAAATGATGGATTTTGTGAAGGATTCTTTACAGGATGCGGATGTTTTCCTATTCATCGTCGATATTCTCGATAAAACGGAACCTTTTGAATTTTTGGTAGAAAAACTAAACAAAATTCCGGTACCGGTTTTAATCCTCATCAATAAAATCGACAAATCCAACCAAGAAGATTTGGAAAAAGCGATGGAAATGTGGCACGAACGCATCCCGAAAGCCGAAATTTTGCCGATTTCGGCGTTGGAAGGTTTCAATACGGAAGTTATTTTACCAAAATTAAAATCTCTTCTCCCTGAAAATCCTCCTTATTACGACAAAGACCAATATACCGATAAACCCGAACGTTTTTTTGTAAACGAGGCCATTCGCGAAAAAATTCTGCTGAATTATGAGAAGGAAATTCCGTATTCCGTGGAAGTTGTTACCGAACAATTCAAGGAAAAAGAAGGAATTATCTTCATCGATTCCATTATTTATGTGGAAAGAGACACGCAAAAAGGCATCATCATTGGCCATAAAGGCGAAGCGATAAAAAAAGTGGGAACCGAAGCCAGAATAGATTTGGAAAAGTTTTTCGCGAAAAAAATTCACCTAAATCTCTTTGTTAAGGTAAAAAAAGACTGGCGAAAGAACGATAGAGATTTAAAAAATTTCGGCTACCGATAGCGAATTTTTACGGATTTTCTTTTGTTTATAGGATTTTTAATAGTTTTGTGTAAAAATTACAAAGATGAATTATTTTACTTCTACGAAAACCAACCCTGTTGTTATCAACATTGTTCTTTTGGTGGTTCGTATTTTTATTGGTTTTGCAATGATTTCGCATGGTTATCCAAAACTTCAGCAGCTTATTGACGGCGGAGAAATTAAATTTATGGATTTTCTTGGATTGGGAACAAGAATTTCTTTAGGATTGGCGGTGTTTGCGGAATTTGTTTGCTCTATATTTATTATTTTGGGGCTTTTCACAAGATGGGCCTTGTTCTTTTTAATAATTACGATGGCTGTAGCTGGATTTTACGTTCACGGAGCCGACCCTTTTTCAGACCGTGAAATGAGCTTGCTCTATCTTTCAATTTACCTGCTTCTTTTCGCATTTGGACCCGGAAAATTTTCTATTGATGCGATGATTGGTAAGAAAAGGGAATCTTCTTGGTAGAATTATCCACCGTAAAATATTGAGCAGCAATTTTGCTGCTTTTTTTATGCTTCACTTTTTCGGTCGAAAATCCACTTTTTTTAGCAATTGAGAAATGTAGTGTTAAAATTAAAGAGATTTTCTAAAATAATTCAACTGTAGCTGAGTGAAACGCCTTTGCGAACAAAAAAGCAGAAGGATAGGAAGAGATTTTGCGTTCCTTGCGATTAAAATTACATTTTTTGTTTTTTTTGATTAGCTATATTTTATTTTAAATTCCCTATTTTCGTAAAAATTGATTTTTTTATGAAAATTCTAAAAATTTCCGCTCTTTTTCTTGCGATTTCTTTTCATTTGAATGCGCAGGAAAACATTACTTATCAAAAACCTTCTGCCGAAATATTGCAGTTGGCAGATTTTGAAAGACCTCCTTCTGTTTTTATGGACAGCAAAAGAGATTGGCTGATTTTTTCTTATCGAAATACCTACAAATCTTTGGACGACCTCAATCAACCCGAAATGAAATTAGGAGGTTTAAGAATAAATCCTGTGACCAATATTTCGAGCACGATGACTTATATTAACAATTTGAAAATCAGAAAAATAAACGACAAAACTGAAGTTCAGGTTAAAAATCTTCCTGCAAATCCAAAAATTGCCTATACTTCTTTTTCTCCCGATGAAAAAACCTTGGCTTTTACCAATACTACTGCAAAAGGTGTTGAACTATGGACAATTGATTTGGCAACCGCAACCGCGAAAAAAATCACTTCAGATAACTTGAACGCCAATTTCGGAATGCCTTATGTTTGGTATCGAAATTCCAATGAATTGCTGGTAAAAGTCCTTCCAGAAAATCGTGCGGCATTATTGGACAGCAACAAGGATTTACCAACCGGACCAATTGTTTCTACTTCGGACGGAAAAGTTTCTCAAAACAGAACCTATCAAGATTTGTTGAAAAATCCACAAGATGAACAAAATTTTGAAAATTTGGTAAAATCTGAGCTGTATCGCGTAAAAACCGATGGTTCTAAAACAAAATTGAAAGATGCGGATTTGTTTGCAGGCAACAGTTTTTCTCCTGACGGCAATTATTTGATGCTTACAACCATAAAAAAACCATTTTCGTACATTGTTCCATTAAGCAGATTTCCAATGACTTCCACAGTTTACGATAGCTACGGAAATTTGGTAAAAACGGTGAATGAAGTTCCATTAAATGAAGTGATGCCAAAAGGTTTTTCATCCGTAAGAACCGGAAAAAGAAGTATGACTTGGCGCGATGATGCACCAGCAACTTTGGTTTTTGCTGAAGCTTTAGACGGTGGCGATCAATCGAAATCAGTGGATTTTAGGGACGAAATTTTCCTTTGGGAAGCGCCATTTAATGGAAATCCAAAATCTTTTTTCAAAACAAAACAGCGTTACGGCGGAATTGATTGGTCGAATGCTGATTTCGCGGTGGTTTCAGACAGTTGGTATGATACGAGAAATACAAAATCTTATTTGGTAGATTTAAAATCCGGAAACTCCAGAATTTTAGACGACCGAAACTATCAGGACGTTTATAGCGACCCTGGAAGTTTCAACAGAACCAGAAATGCTTACGGAAGAAGTGTAATCGATGCTTCAACCGGAAAAACTTACTTAATTGGTGAAGGTTTTACCAAAGAAGGACAAAAACCTTTTATTGATGAGTTGGATATGAAATCTTTAGCCAAAAAAAGACTTTATACCTCCAATTTGAAGGGTTCCAAAGAAAGTATTTTGGATATTTTGGATGCTAAAAAAGGTGAAATTTTGGTAACGCAGCAATCTGCAACGCAATTCCCGAATTATTTTAAAAGAAATATTAAAAACGGAAAGGCTACTGCGGTTACCAACTTTGCAAATCCGTTTGCAAGCCTTGGAAATGTTTATAAAGAAGTCATTAAATACAAACGAAACGATGGGGTAGAACTCACAGGAACTCTTTATTTACCTGCAAACTACGACAGAAAGACAAAAAGCGAAAAACTTCCGCTTCTCATTTGGGCTTATCCTACGGAATATAAAGACAAAAATACGGCAGGACAAAACACGCAAAATCCAAACGATTTCACGTATCCAAGCTATGGTTCCTTTATTTATTGGGTTACGAAAGGTTATGCAGTTTTGGATGATGCTGCGTTTCCAATTATTGGTGAAGGAAAAACCGAACCGAACGATACCTTCATCCCACAATTGGTTGCCAACGGAAAAGCCGCAATTGATGCATTGGACAAATTAGGTTACATTGATAGAAATCGCGTTGCAGTAGGAGGACATTCTTACGGTGCCTTTATGACGGCAAATCTTTTGACGCATTCCAACGATTTTGCTTGTGGAATTGCAAGAAGTGGAGCTTATAACAGAACTTTAACGCCTTTTGGATTCCAAAGCGAGCAAAGGAATTATTGGGATGTTCCCCAAATTTACAATACAATGTCTCCTTTTATGAATGCCGATAAAATGAAGAAACCGTTGCTATTAATTCACGGTGATGCAGACAATAATCCAGGAACTTTCACCTTGCAAACCGAACGTTATTTTCAAGCTTTGAAAAACCTTGGAGCTCCTGTAAGAATGGTGCTCTTGCCAAAAGAATCTCATGGTTACGCTGCAAAGGAGAATATTTTGCACACATTGTGGGAGCAAGACCAGTTTTTGGAAAAATGCTTGAAAAAATAGTTTTTTTAATGAATTCCGGTTTTTTTTACCGGAATTTTGCTTTGTTATTATAGATGTATTTATAGGATTTTTCAGAATTATTAGTGATTTTACTGTTAAATAACAATTATAAGCATTTTCACTTATATTTCAATAAAATAAGCCAATTCACTTATATTTTGGAATAATAAGTATTTTTACTTATATTCGCACAATGATTGCTGTGATTACCGGTGATATTATTAATTCCCAGAATACTGATGCCGAACTTTGGCTTCAGAAACTGAAAACGCTGTTAGGCGGATGGTCCAAAACACCTGAAAATTGGGAAGTTTATCGTGGTGATGAATTTCAGTACAAATGCAGTGTAGATGATGTTTTTTGGAAAGTAATTTCTATAAAATCTTTGATAAAAACGTTTGAAAACCTTGATGTCCGCATCGCAATTGGTATTGGAGACGAAGTTTTTACCTCAGAAAAAATTACAGAATCCAATGGAACTGCTTATGTAAATTCTGGTCGTTTGCTGAATGATTTGAAGACCGAAGGACGAACTTTAGCCATAAAAACACCCAACGAAAGCATCGACAAAGACCTCAACATTCTTTTCAAATGGACTTCGCTTGATTTTGATAATTGGTCGGCTGTTTCCGCAGAAATTATTCAGATTTTGGCGCACGAACCACATCTCAATCAGGAGCAGGCTGCGCAAAAACTCAATATTTCGCAATCTTCTGTAAGTCAGCGCTTGAAACGCGCAAACTACGACCTGATTTTAGAAACCGACAAATATTTCAGAAAAAAAATCGCTCAACTCTAAAATGATTATACCTCAACTCATATTGGCGCATCTTCTCGGAGATTTTATTTTACAGCCGAACAAATGGGTTGCCGACAAAGAACAGCGGAAAGCAAAAAGCCTCTATTTATACCTTCACATCATTATTCACACCGTTTTAGCATTTGTGTTTTTGTGGAATTTGGAATTATGGTGGGTTGCGTTAGTTATAGGTTTTTCACATTATCTTATTGATGTTTCCAAACTCTACTTCCAGAAACCGAAAACCAAAAGATTATGGTTTTTTATCGACCAGTTTTTGCATATTCTGGTTATTTTAAGCGTTTCGTTTTTTATAAATAATTATTCCATAGAATTTTTAAGAAATCCAGATTTCCTAAAAATTGTTGCCGCCGCCGTTTTTCTTACAACACCCGCTTCAATGCTGATAAAAATTTTACTTTCAGAATGGAGTCCGGTAACGGTAGAACACAGCAAAATACAGACGGAATCGCTCACCAACGCAGGAAAATACATCGGAATTCTGGAAAGACTTTTGGTTTTCACCTTTATCGTGGTCAATCATTGGGAAGGAGTAGGATTTATGATTGCAGCGAAATCGGTTTTCCGATTCAGCGATTTGGCGGAAGCAAAACAGCGAAAACTCACCGAATATGTTTTGATAGGGACTTTACTGAGTTTCGGAATGGCGGTTTTTGCCGGAATTTTAATGAAGGTTTAATGTTTGAAGTTTGAAATTTGAAGTTTGAAATTTGAGATTTTGAAGTTTAAAAAACAGAAAATAAATAAAGTAAAAAGTAAAAATGAATCAGAAAGGAGCAATGCTTTACGAAGGGAAAGCAAAACAGGTTTACGAAACCGAAAATCCAGATGAGGTAATCGTTCGTTTCAAGGATGATGCAACCGCTTTCAATGCCCAAAAACGTGGAAGTGTAGATTTGAAGGGCGAAATGAACAACGCCATTACCACCTTAATTTTTGAATATCTGAACGATAAAGGAATTCCAACCCATTTCATCAAAAAAATCGACGAAAGAGAACAATTGGTGAAAAAAGTTTCAATAATTCCTTTGGAAATGGTAGTTCGCAACTATTCCGCGGGAAGTATGGCGCAAAGATTAGGCGTGGAAGAAGGCATTAAATCTCCCGTTACCATTTTCGACATCTGCTACAAAAAAGATGAATTGGGAGATCCGCTCATCAACGATTATCACGCAATTTTTCTTGGTGCAGCAACCAAAGAAGATTTGGACGAAATGTATTCGTTAACAGGTAAAATCAACGAAATTTTGATTGAACTTTTCGATAAAATGAACATTATTTTGGTGGATTTCAAAATAGAATTGGGCAAAACTTCCGACGGAGAAATTATTCTCGCCGACGAAATTTCACCGGATACGTGCAGACTTTGGGACAAAGACACGATGAAAAAACTCGATAAAGACCGTTTCCGCAGAGATTTGGGCGAAGTAACCGAAGCTTATGTGGAAATTTATGAACGTTTGAAAAAAGTTCTAAACAAATAATTCTTGATAGAATTGTAAAAATGAAAAATTTTAAAGAAGTAGAAAAATCTTCGTATTTAAAGCAGTTTGAAACCCGCAACTATGGAAGAAATCTTCTTCGTACCAAAGAAGAAGAAAAACTGGATGCTCCTTCCGAAGAATGCGGGATTTTCGGAATGTATTCCGAAAATGATGTGGATACTTTTTCGCTGTCGCAGTTTGGTCTGTTCGCGTTGCAACACCGTGGTCAGGAAGCCTGTGGAATTTCGGTAGCTGCAAAAGGAAAGATTTTCAACATCAAAGATGAGGGATTGGTTTTGGATGTTTTTAAAGAAATCACAAATCCTGAAGCTTTCATGGGCAACGCAGCGATTGGGCATACAAGATATACAACTGCGGGAGACAAAAAGAAATACAATTTTCAGCCATTTTTTGCCAAAAATGAGTACGACCAAATCATCTTATCCATCGCGCATAACGGTAATTTAACCAATGCCGGAAAACTAAAAGCAGAGTTGGAAGCAGAAGGCGTAGTTTTTAAAGCAACATCTGATTCTGAGGTAATTTTAAGATTAATTCAAAAAAATCTTGATTTAGGTTTGCGCGGAGCGATAAAGGCAACGATGGAAAAAATTGAGGGCGCTTATTCGGTAGTAGGAATTACCCGAAACAAATTTTTTGCGTTTCGAGATTTTCACGGGATTCGTCCTTTAGTTTTAGGGCAAATAGATGATAAAACCTTTGCTACAGCTTCCGAAACAGTAGCTTTGGACGCAGTGGGAGCAAAATATCTTCGCGATATAAAACCCGGAGAAATTGTTTACACCAGCGATCACGAAAAAGGATTGCAAAGTTTTATGGTGAAAGAAGATTGCGAAAGACATATTTGCGCTTTTGAATACATTTATTTTGCACGTCCAGATTCCGCTCTTGAAGATATTAGTGTTTATGAAGTTCGGGAAAAATCTGGCGAAAAAATTTGGGAGCAGGCTCCTGTAGAAGCTGATGTTGTTATTGGAGTTCCAGATTCGGGAGTTCCTGCAGCAATTGGTTATTCTAGAGCATCGGGAATTCCTTTCAGACCAGTTTTGGTGAAAAATAGATATATCGGTCGTTCATTCATCGTACCAACTCAGGAAATGCGCGAACGAATTGTAAATTTAAAATTGAATCCCATCATCTCGGAAATAAAAGGTAAAAGAGTGGTGATTATCGACGATTCCATTGTTCGTGGAACTACTTCAAAGCGTTTGGTGAAAATTCTAAAAGATGCTGGTGTAAAGGAAATTCACTTCCGAAGTGTTTCTCCACCCATTATTGCGCCGTGTTTTTTAGGAATTGATACGCCTTCAAAAGATGATTTAATTTCTGCAAATATGTCAGTTGAAGAATTAAGAAAATACCTCGGTGTAGATTCTTTGGAGTTTTTAAGCTTGAATAATTTGAAGGATATTTTAGGTTCATCCAAACATTGTTTTGGCTGCTTTACAGAAAATTATCCTGTAGAAAAAGGAGAAGGGAACGAACTTTTTTAGGAATTAAACCTAAAAAAAAACCGGCTGGAAATTATTTCCAACCGGTTTTTTTTATAGGTTAAATAATTGACTTCTGATTAGAATTTGAAGTTTATACCTGCTTGGAAAACATTGTTTTTAATAGCGTCTCCATTGTTATCTTTTACTACATCAGTTAGACCAGCAACATATCTTGCAGATACACCAATGTTTTCAGTAAAATAATAACCAGCACCAATACCTAAACCAGCGTTAAATGTGTTAAGGTTTTTCTTAATATCATTATTAAAGGAAGTAGTAGTAGAAGCATTGTTTAAAGTTTTTACTTCTTCTCCTTTATTTTTTGCAGAAACCAAGAATCCGAATTCTGGACCAGCTTCAAGATAAAGCGCAGGAATTGGCTTATATTGGAACATTACAGGAACAGTTACATAGTCCAAAGATGTTGTATAAGTATCTTTGTAACCTGTAGTTACACCAGCAATTGTAGTACTGTACTGATCTACAGTTTTGTTACCATATTGGCTGTATAAAACTTCTGGTTGAACTGAAAAGCTTGCTGCTAATGGAATATTTGCAAAAACTCCTGCATGGAATCCAACTTTAGCTTTTTGATCTTCCAAGTTTGCATCTTTCGATGTAGAAGATACATTTAAACCTGCTTTAGCACCAAACTGCTGTGCGAATGTCAATGAACTCATTGCGATTGCTGCACCTAAAAATAACTTTTTCATAATTTCTAAATTTTAATTTTACTTAATTTTAATTTCTTAATTGATTTTCTGAACCATGTTTCGGTTCGTTGTGTACCATACTTTCAATTTGTTTGCCAAAAAAATGGAAAGATTAGCATAGTAAAATTAAAACAAACGTTTAATTAATTTTTAGATGTTTGTAATGAAATTGAGAATCAAGTATTTAGATAAAATTTTTAATTATTATTTAGAATTATTCTAAAATACAAATATGGGAATTTTATAAATCGTAATGGGTTATCTGAAAAAAAATAATGAACACAATAGTAGTTTTGTCACCTCAATTTTGCTGATTTTTGTAATATTCAAGGCAAAATTTGATATTTTTGTCACTTGCAGAATGGTAAAAAACGCAACTTCCAATGTTGGTTATTAAAGAAAAGTGAATATTTTGTAAAGAATTTTTCTTGTCATTTTTCATTAAATTCATAATTTCATTTTCTGAAAAATTTTCAATTATTAAAGTAGGGAAGTAATGATTTATTGTAGAAATGATTTGGGAAGAAATTTTTTCATCAATTAATCCTTCCAGTTCGGATAGCTTGGTTTCACAAATCATTCCCATTGCTACTGCTTCACCATGAGGAATTGCTTTTCCGGATTCAAGAAAAAGACTTTCTACAGCATGTCCAATCGTATGACCAAAATTGAGCGTTTTTCTAATGTTTTCTTCACGGAAATCTTTTTCTACAACTTCCTGTTTTATCTGCATCGAACGTTCTATATAAGGAGTAATGTTTTCAAAAGTCAAATCATTAATAGAAATCAAATCTTCCCAATGTTTGGAATCTGCTATTAAACCGTGTTTCAACATTTCTGCAAAACCACTGCGAAGCTCTACAAACGGCAATGTTTCTAAAAATTTAGGATACAGGAATATTTTTTCGGGTAAGGAAAAAGTTCCCACCATGTTTTTTAAAAAAGATAAATCAACTCCAGTTTTTCCACCAATAGAAGCATCACACATTCCTAAAAGTGTAGTTGGAATATTAATGAATTTTACACCTCTTTTATATGTGGAAGCCACAAATCCTCCCAAATCTGTAATGACGCCGCCTCCTAAATTGATGATTAAACATTTTCTGTCGGCTTCAAATTCTGCCAAAATCTGCCATAATTGGGCAGCCGTTTCTACGGTTTTCAGTTCTTCGCCGGCTTCAATTTCTATAATTTCAAAAGGAATTTCGCTTTCTAAATTTCCCAATAACTTCGGCAAGCAATACTGATGCGTGTTTTCATCCACCAAAATAAAAATTTTGCTGGGTTTTAGCTGTTCTAAAAAAACATTGAGTTGCGAAAAATCCTCATCCAAAATAGAAATCATAAAAAATGTTTTTACAAAAATAAGTTTTTTTACAGTGAAAAACTTTCTATTCAGCGCATTCTACTTGCCTTCAAAAAGCATATCTTTGCAAAAAAATAGAATATGAGCCGAGAGCAAAAGCCAGAAAGACCAAAAAGACCAAGAATTCCTAAAACCGGAGGAAACACCGGAAGCGGAAGATCTCGCTCAGCAGACGATCATCCTAAAGGAGAACCAAGACTTTATACCAAAGGTGAAGCAAAATCTTTCGACAAACCTTACGAGAAAAAAAGAAATACCTTCGACAGCCGCGATAAATACGAGAAAGGAAACCTAAAACATGGGTCAAAACCTTTCAAAAAATACGATGATAAAACGGAAGACCGCGCAAAAAGTTTCGTACAAAAACGCCGTCTGGAAAAAATAGAAAAAGATATTCACAAAGACACTATTCGTCTCAATAAATACATCGCTAATTCTGGAATTTGCAGCCGTAGAGAAGCCGATGAACTCATCAAACAAGGTTTAGTAGAAGTAAACGGAAAAGTGGTGAATGAAATGGGTTATCAAGTTCAGAAAACCGACAGAGTAGTTTTCGATGGACAAGGAATTACGCCGGAAAAGCCTGTTTATGTACTTTTGAACAAGCCAAAAGGTTATATTTCTACCACGAAAGACGAAAAAGCCAGAAAAACTGTGATGGATTTGGTTGCAAACGCCTCTCCGTACCGAGTTTTTCCTGTTGGAAGACTTGATAGAAGCACAACCGGAGTTATTTTATTGACCAATGATGGACATTTAACCAAAAAATTAACGCATCCTTCTTTTGACATCAAGAAAATTTATCATGTTACTTTAGACAGAAAAATTTCTTCAGAAGATATGCAGGCAATTATGGACGGAATCCGTTTGGATGAAGGTGTAGCGCAGGTTGATCACATTTCCTTCATTGAAGGAAAACCGAAAAATGAAATCGGAATTGAAATCCATATTGGCTGGAACCGAGTGATTCGCAGAATTTTCCAAAGATTGGGCTACGAAGTAGAAGCTTTGGACAGGGTAATGTTTGGTGGACTTACCAAGAAAAACATCAAACGCGGACACTGGAGAATCCTTACCGAACTGGAAGTGAATAACTTGAAAATGCTTTAAAGTTAGAAGGCGGAAGTCCGAGGTCCGAAGAAAAATAGAAATCCGAAGAAAGGTTGTTTATCACAATTTTCTTCGGATTTTTAATTCAAAATTTGAAATTCAAAATTTAAAAATTCGTAATTCGCACTTCTAATTTCGTAATTTCTCCTATCCTAAAACTGTCACACTATTTTCCAACATTTGATAAATCGCGTCTTTTCCGTTTTCCGGTTTCACATTTACAGCGCGGGTTCCATTGAAATGTACGCAAGTAATATAGCCGTTTTGCGCCGCATCCAAAGCCGTAAATTTTACGCAATAATCCAAAGCTAAACCTACAATTTCCACCAACTGAATATCGTGGTATTTCAGAAAATCATCCAAACCTGTTTTCATAAAATGATTGTTATCCTGAAAACCGCTATAACTGTCGAAATCAGGGTTTTTACCTTTTTGAACAATATGAACATTTTCTGGAACGATTAAATCTTTATGAAATTCTGCCCCGAAAGTTCCCTGCACACAATGATCGGGCCACATAAACTGTGGAATTCCATTTAAACTGATGGTTTCGCCTACTTTTTTTCCGTTGTTCGAGGCGAAACTTTTATGATCTGCAGGATGCCAATCTTGGGTAAAAACAATTTGGTCGTACTCATTTTCTTTCATCAGCGCATTGATGTAAGGAATTATTTCATTCGCTTTGGGAACAGCTAATGCGCCGCCTTCGCAAAAATCATTTTGTACGTCAACTACTATTAATGCTTTTTTCATTTTTTTATTTATAATGATTTTGTTATATTATGTAACCAAAATTTACACACAGAAAGCGTAAATTTACGAAATGAAATCTCAAAACTTCAACCAAAAAACAGTAATCAGTCAAAAAGTCTAAAAAACAGAAAGAAAATGGACAATATAGAGCAAAAAAAATATCCAATCGGTGAATTTCAACCCATCACAGAAAATTCTGATGTAGAACTCGACCAGCACATCAAAATTTTAAAGAATTTTCCAGCAAGACTAAAAAATTTAATCGAAAACTGGACGGATGAACAACTCGACACACAGTATCGAGAAGGAGGATGGACAGTTCGACAGTTGGTGAACCATATTGCAGACAGCCACATGAACAGCTATATTCGTTTCAAACTGGCTTTAACGGAAGAAAACCCTACCGTAAAACCTTACGATGAAGCAAAATGGGCAGAATTGCAGGACAGTTTTAACATCGAAATAAAACCTGCTCTACAAATTTTAAGAGGACTTCATAAAAGATGGGTTTACGAACTGAAATCCCTTACCAACAAGGAATTTGAAAGCACTTTTTTTCATCCCGAACAAAACAGAAGCATCACTTTACGGGAAAGTTTGGCATTTTACGCATGGCATTGCGACCATCATTATGCCCATATTGAAAATCTGAAAAAAGAAAAAAACTGGTAATGCTGCGAAGTTTACATCGGTTGAAAGATTTTGAGGAAATATGTGGCAGGATTGATAAACTATCTGAAAATTCTTCTGCAAAATGGGGAAAAATGAACGTTCCGCAAATGTTGAAACACTGCACTTTAGTTTTGGAAGTGCCATTGCAAAAAACTATTCTTCCCAAAAAAAACTTTCTGATAAAAACCATCGGAATCCTCACCAAAAAAGAAATGAAACTTTTCAAAAACGGAATTCCGCCAAATATGCCTACTTTTGAAGTGCTGAGAGCAGAAAATCAATATCATTTTCAAGATGCGAAAGAAGAGCTTTTGTTCGCCATGAAAGAGTATTTGAATTTAGCAGACAGCGGAAAATTACCAGAAAACCACGAGCTTTTTGGAAAAATGGAGCCCAAGGATTGGGGATTTTTGGAGTATAAACATTTGCATCATCATTTAAAACAATTTGGAGTATGAGCTTTTTAGACAAAATATTTGGAAGTAATCAATTAGAACATTCACAAGACAAAAGCTTTTGGAAAAACATCGAAACTGAGAATGATCTGAAAGTAGCTTTAGAAAGTTCGTTTGAACAGAAAGTAGCTATTTTTAAACATTCTACACGTTGCCACATTAGCAAAACGGTTTTGAAAAATTTTGAAAATCAAGTAATAAATTCAGACAAAAAAATGGATTTTTATTTTCTGGATTTATTGGCGCACAGAGATTTATCGAATAAGATAGCGGAGGATTTCGGTATCACTCACCAAAGCCCTCAATTAATCGTCTTAGAAAACGGAAAAGCGGTTCACAATGCATCGCATCAAAGTATTTCTTTGGATTTAGTTTAAAATTTTCAAAAAAATTCTTATCATTGCAAAACTTTTCGGGGGATTAGCTCATCTGGCTAGAGCGTTAGACTGGCAGTCTAAAGGTGGTCGGTTCGATCCCGATATCCTCCACAAACCATCCAATTAAGGGTGGTTTTTTTTGTTTTTTGAAGCTCTTCAAGTTGTGTCTTTTGCCTTGTGTCTTGCATCTTTTTTCCCTATTTTTACACAAAATTTTTAGAATTATGGCAGATTGGAAAACCGTAAAAGAATACGAAGATATTACCTATAAAAAATGTGGCAGCGTTGCAAGAATTGCCTTCAACAGACCGGAAGTTCGCAATGCGTTCCGTCCGAAAACCACTTCCGAATTGTACGACGCTTTTTATCACGTTTCCGAAGATTCTTCGGTTGGCGTTGTTTTGTTGACTGGAGAAGGTCCAAGTCCGAAAGATGGCGGTCACGCGTTTTGCAGCGGCGGCGACCAAAAAGCACGCGGACATCAAGGTTATGTTGGAGACGACGGTCGTCACCGTTTAAATATTTTAGAAGTTCAAAGATTGATTCGTTTTATGCCAAAAGTGGTGATTGCTGTAGTAAACGGTTGGGCTGTTGGTGGCGGACATTCGTTGCACGTGGTTTGTGATTTGACTTTGGCAAGTGAAGAACACGCAATTTTCAAACAAACTGATGCTGATGTAACGAGTTTTGACGGTGGTTATGGTTCAGCATATTTAGCAAAAATGGTTGGACAGAAAAAAGCACGAGAAATTTTCTTTTTAGGCAGAAATTATTCCGCGAAAGAAGCCGAAGCAATGGGAATGGTAAATGCCGTAATTCCGCACGCAGAATTGGAAGATACCGCTTACGAATGGGCGCAGGAAATTTTAGGAAAATCTCCAATGTCTATCAGAATGTTAAAATTCGCTATGAATTTAACCGACGACGGAATGGTTGGTCAACAGGTTTTCGCAGGCGAAGCCACACGTTTGGCGTACATGACGGACGAAGCGAAAGAAGGCAGGAACGCATTTTTGGAAAAACGTAAACCGAATTTTGGAGAAAACAAGTGGATATCTTAAATAGATTATAGATTTCAGACATCAGACAATAGATTTTTAAATTTGTCTGAAATCTGAAATCTGAAATCTGAAATCTTATAAAATGACAGATTGGATTAAAGCAGCACGATTACGCACATTACCGCTATCAATAAGCGGAATTATCACAGGTTCTTTCATCGCACGATGGAGGATTTTGGAAAACGGCGGAACTTGGGACTGGACAATTTTTGCACTCGCAATTTTGGTGACTTTGTTGTACCAAATTTTATCAAATTTTGCCAATGATTACGGCGACGGCATTAAAGGAACTGATAAAAACAGGGCAGTAGAAGCCGAACAAAGAGCCGTTGCTTCCGGAAAAATTTCTGCAACCCAAATGAGAAACGCCGTTATTTTGTTTGCGATTTTATCTTTGGTCGCAACCGTAGTTTTACTTTACAAAGCATTTTTCCCTGATTTTGTGAAAGAATTTTGGGTTTTTGTTGGTCTTGGTGTTGCCTGTATTTTGGCGGCAATTGGTTATACTGTGGGTAAAAAACCTTATGGATACTTAGGTTTGGGAGATATTATGGTGTTCATTTTCTTCGGATTGGTTTCCGTTGGCGGAAGTTATTTTCTTTTTACAAAATCGTTTGATTGGGATATTTTACTTCCTGCAACCGCCATTGGAATGATGAGTGCGGCAGTTCTCAATCTCAACAATATGCGTGACATTGAAAGCGACCGACTTTCTGAAAAGAAAACCCTTGCTTTACGATTTGGTTACAGAAATGCAATGATTTACGAAATGGTTTTGCTGCAATTGCCAATCATTTTAATTTTAGTATTTTTAATGATGAACGGATTGCATACCCAAGGAAAATATTACGCATTTATCGTGATGATTATGCTCTTTCCAACGGCGGCTTTGCGAAGAAGAATTCTACAAACTAAAGAACCACGAGAATTAGACCCATTTTTAAAACAAATTGGCATTATTACCTTTATGATGGCAGTTTTGTTGGCTTTTGGATTGAATTATTTTTCATAAGTTGGAAGATGGGTGATGGAAGATGGAAGTTTTTTTTTCGGTAGGAACGATAAATAGTTTTGAATATGAATTTGTTAGATAGAATTATCGCATTAATTAATATTCTTATTAGTGCTGCTTTTTTATTTCTCTCTATCAAGATTATTATTGAAGATGGTGGAAATGAAGGAATTGGCTATTTGATTTTACCGTTCTTGCTATTTTTAGCAACACTAGTGATACCTTCTATTCTGACATTTTTTAAAAAGCATAAACTTCATTATTCATTAGCGGTTAATTCTTTCATTTTTATTATCTATGTTATGTCAATTTTATTCGCATACGGAATAATTTAACTTTGAGGGAAATTAAAGAAAATTATTCTAAGGGTTATTAAATTTATGGATATTTGAAATTTTTGCATTTTAAAAAATTAAAATTAAAATTTAATGAAAATCGTAAGGTCTAAGAAAATAGACTCCGAAAAATTAACGGAAATTGCAAAAAAGGCAAAAGCACATTGGGGATATTCCGAAGAATTGATAAAACTTTGGGAAAATGATTTGACGATTACCGAAAAATACATCAAAGAAAACAAAACCTATCATATTGAAACAGACGACACCATCATTGGTTTTTACAGTTTTTTTGAAAAAGAACTAAAAGTGGTATGTTTAGACAACGTTTTCATCAAACCCGACTACATTGGAAAAGGCTTTGGAAGAATATTAATGGAAGATTTTTTCAAAAAAATAAAAAATTTGGATTTTGAAAGAGTAGTACTCAATTCCGACCCAAACGCTGTTTCGTTTTATGAGAAATTCGGCTTTGGAACTTTAATGTTAGAGCCTACAAAAATCGAAGGAAGATTTTTGCCCGTAATGATAAAAAACTTGAAACCCTAAAACTTGAATCAAGCAACAAGTAAACCAGCAACCAGCAACTAAAAATATTATGAAAATAAAATTCCTCGGACAAAACTGTTTTTTGTTCACTTACAACGGTAAAAATATACTTTCGGATCCTTTTTATAATTTTCAGAAGGACCAATCTGGATTTGATATTGATGCACAAAAAATTGATTATGTGTTGATTACGCACGCTCATGGCGACCACGTTGGAGATGTGGAAGAAGTTTTGAAAAAGCATCCAGAAGCAACCGTCATCGGACAACCTGAAATTTGTGGATATTTTAAGCATCCGAACTCTATTGACATTAATTTTGGTGGTTCTGCGAAGTTTGATGATATGAAAATCTCAATGGTTCCGGCTTCTCACACGAGTTCCTTTCCCGATGGGACTTACGGAGGTTTGGCTTGTGGATATATCTTTAGATTTCAAGGAAAAAATGTGTATTTCGCTGGAGATACTGGAGTTATGGCAGATATGGCGTATTTTCCGCAACTTTTTGGGGAAATTAATTTGGCGATTTTACCGGTAGGTTCGCATTACACGATGTGCGCCAGAAAAGCGAGTTTCGCGGCATCGGAATTATTGAAAACTAAAAAAGTCATTGGTTGTCATTTCGATACTTTTCCGCCAATAACCATCAATCACGATGAAGCGAGAAAACATTTTTTAGAACGAAATATTGATTTTTCTTTGCCGGAATTAGGGGAGGAATTTGAAATATAAATTTGCATGTAGTTTGTCATTCCGAAGGAATCTAAATGCTTGAATTTTTTGTGTTGAGATTCCTTCGGAATGACAAAATGGAGTAATAAATATTTTTTAACACATAATGTAACGCTTCACAAATACCCACCCGTTATTTTTTTGTAAATTTGTGGAAAATTAGAAAGTATGTTAATGAAAAATAAGGAAATTTGGAAAGAATATCCTTTAGATTTGGGCTTTCCAACCGATTTTAAAATTGAATTTTCAAACTTGGGCAGAATAAAAACCTATTCTCAACTCGCTCCCGAAGGAAACATCATCAAAGGTTCTCTACAAAGCGGTTTCCCGATATTTAGGGCGACTTTTACCGATGCTTTAAAACCGAATGATGCAAAGAAATTGGAGGAAATTGATGGGGAAATCTTGGAATTAAACTCAAATATTAAAGATTTTCAGTCCACTACAGAATTGAGTAAGAAATCGGAAGAGTATAAAACCAAACTTCAAGATTTAAGGAAAAATAGAGATGCCTTAGTGAAAAAACGTTCGCAAATGAACAGCAAATTCCGCAAAAAAGTATCAAAATACGTCGCAATTTTAGTTCACAAGGCGGTTGCGGAACTTTTCTTGGAAAAACCAGCGGACAAATCCAAAAAATTCATCATCCATCTCGATTTTGATAAAGAAAATAATAATATAGAAAATTTGGCTTGGGCAAATCAGGCGGAACTTACCAACCGCCAAATGAAGCACCCAAAAGTTATTTTGAACGAGTTTAAAAAGCAGTTCACAGAACAGAAACCGAATGTGAAAGGTTCAAAATTGAATGAATATGATGTTCTTTTCATCAAAAATAAACTGGAAAAAGGCGGAATTACCATCAAAAAATTAGCGCATCAATTTGGTGTTTCAGACATGCAGATTCACCGTATAAAAACCGGAGAAAATTGGAGCCACGTAAAAACGGTGAGTGAACTAAAGGCAGAATATGCCGAAATGAAGAAATAAAAAAATGGCAAGCGATCTACATCACACCGCTACAACCGTTTACCTTTGCTGCGTTCCCACCCTGGAGGATTCACAGGAGCTGGTTGTGTAGGACTTGCCGGTGCAAAGATACGGGATTAATTCAAAATTCAAAATTCAAAATTCAAAATTTTTAACAACGATAAAATTTTATAATGACAAAAAATGTGTATGCTGTTGGTTTGATGATATTTGCTGCAATAATGGCAGCGTTTTTTATTACCAATATTTTTTTTCGCGACATCAATTATTACCGTACTTCCATTAGTTTGAGTGCGTTTTTGCTGCCCTTTATCTTCGCTGTTGGGGCCTACCTTTCGGTTTTTGCCTATAAAAAAATTAAAGGCGCGATGAGTTTCAAGGAAGTGTATGGAAGAGCGTTTATCCCGATGTTTGTAGGTGGTTTTCTATCAATTTTTTCCATTTTTGCTTATATTAATTTTGTGGATAAAGACACAAAAGATTTGTTGAATTATCAATACATCGAAAGTTACCGAACTTCATTGAATGACGAATATAACCGTGCAAAAGGCGTTTTCAAGCCGGAGAGTGAAGAAATGAAGGATGTAGAAAAAAAATACGCCGAAGGAAAAATCAGAATTGAGGAGAAAGCCAAAAAAAATGAGGACATGTTTTCATTGAAATATTTCGGATACATTTTTGCGGGATATTGTGCTTATTTCTTGATTTTGTCCTTATTTTTTGGTAGTTTTTTCCGTTCCAGAAGAGTGGATGCGCTTTAATTTTTTTTCAAAAAAATATTTGGCATAAAACTTTAATACGTATCTTTGTTTAAAATACACGTGCAATGACAACGAAACTTACATTAACGATTGATAAAGAGGTAATTGAGGGGGCAAAGGTTTATGCTAAAAGTACTCAAAGAAGTCTTTCTGAATTGGTTCAGAAATTTTTGGAAAATCTTATTAAAAAAGAAAAGGAAGAAAGCAAAACATCTGTAATTGATAAACTTGCAGGAAGTCTTCCTCTTCCTCAAGATTTTGATTATGATAAAGCCTTAGATGAATATTATACAAAAAAATACGGGCTTTGAAAAAGATATACATTGATGCAAATATCATCATTGATTTTTTTGCTAACCGTCAACCTTTTTGTGAACTATCCAGAAAAATCTTCAAACTTGCCGAAAATGGAAATCTCGAAATTTTTTGCAACACACATTCATTGGCAACTGCTCATTATGTCTTGAAGAAAATTTATACCGAAGATTTGGTAAGAGAAAAAATTTCTGCATTATTAAACTATATGAATTTAGTTGCTGTTGACGCGGAAATTATTCAAAAATCATTAAAATCTCAACATAAAGATTTTGAGGATGCAATTCAAATTTTCTGTGCACATCAAATCAAAAATATCGATGCCATAATCACGAGAAATCTGAAAGATTTTTCCACTTCAGAAATAACTGTTTTTGCACCCGATGAATTCTTAAATTTGCAAAATAATATTTAAACTTTGAACAACCTCAATCTCTCTATAATCATCCCGCTTCTGAACGAAGAAGCCTCGCTTGAAGAACTTTTTTCAAGAATTGACAGCGTTTGCAAAACCAACCAACTTTCTTATGAAGTTTGGTTTGTGGACGACGGCAGCACCGACCTTTCGTGGAGCATCATTGAAAATTTAAAAGTACAACATCCACAAGTTCATGGGATAAAATTCTCCAGAAATTACGGAAAATCGCAGGCTTTACACGCCGCTTTTGAACGTGCAAACGGAGAAGTTGTCATCACAATGGATGCTGATTTGCAGGACTTTCCCGAAGAAATTCCGGAATTGTATGATATGGTGAAAAACGATAACTACGACATCGTTTCAGGCTGGAAGAAAAAGCGTTTTGATAATGTAATGACGAAAAATCTCCCTTCAAAACTCTTCAATTCAGCAGCGAGAAAAGTTTCTGGTGTTTCACTTCATGATTTTAATTGCGGTTTAAAAGCCTACAAAAAACAAGTCGTAAAATCCATTGATGTTTACGGAGATATGCACCGATACATTCCAGTTTTGGCGGCAAATGCAGGTTTTAGGAGAATTACCGAAAAACCGGTGCAACATCAGGCAAGACCTTACGGAACTTCAAAATTCGGAACAGAGAGATTTGTCCGCGGTTTTTTAGATTTGGTAACCCTTTGGTTTGTCAGTAGATTTGGTGGAAGACCGATGCATTTTTTCGGCGCAGTTGGAACTTTGATGTTTATTTTCGGGTTTTTATCTGCGTTTTGGTTGGGAATTTCAAAATTGATTGATGTTTACATCTATAAAGTTTACGGAAATATGATTGCCGAAAATCCTTGGTTTTTCATTGCCTTAACGATGATGATTTTGGGAACATTGCTTTTTATCGCGGGATTTTTGGGAGAATTAATCATCCGAACCAATCGTGAGCATAAAAATTATCATATTGAGGAGGTGATTTAGATTGGAAATGTAATAAGGGAATATTTGATAATTATGAAAACAGCGTGGATTTTCCTAAATATTTCTTTAGCAATTATGATTAATTACAAAGTTCTTGCGGTTTTCAAAATTATAGAATCATTTCCCAAAGCAGTTGTGTCAGAACAATTTTGGATTTATCTTCTTATCTTTTTAATTATTTTAAATTTTATATTCGAAAAGCAAATATTAAAGCGTCAAAATTATTTTTTATCACTAACTTTATTAGTTATAGACTTTTTAATTCTTTCACCAATAATTTTTTTCACTATTAATGAAGCCTTTTTCTTAAAATGAAAAACCACCTAAAACTTTTCCTTTCCATCAACCTTTTCCTCATCCTCACTTCCTGCGGAAAAATCACTCCAAAAGGAAAAATTGAAAGCAAAGACAAAGAAGTTCCAGAATTTGTAAACCTCAATCTGGAAGGGAAGTTCCGCGTGTTTTATGTGCGAAATCCAAAGAACTTTGTGAATGTTGAAACCTATGAAAACATTGGTAATAATCTGAAAATTGATGTTTCAAACAAGATTTTAACAATCAAAGAAAAACGGGAAACACAAAGCGTAGATTTTTACAACATCACCATTTATTCTAAATACAATCTGGAAAAAGTTTCGATTTCTGATAGTGTGGAAATGAACATTTCCAGCGAAATTAAGACCGATAATTTTCGTCTTAATTTGAAAAATAATGCTAAATTTATAGGCTCGGTAAACTCGAGGAGAGCAGAAGTAGAAATGCTGAACACCAGTCGCGCCAATTTTACGGGAAAAACAAAAGATGCAACCATCAAAATTGCTGATACCGCCAATTTAATTGCACCTTATTGGATTTTGGATAACTTGGAAATTCAGTCGAAAAACGGAAATTATGCAGAAGTAAATGTGAAGGATTCTTTGAAAGGAAACATTCAAAACACTGCAAAACTTTTATATTACAACGACCCAATTCGTGCGTTTAAAATTGATAAAACCGCGACAGTAAATAATAAACCTTTAGATTAAGTTTGAAGTTGTTTGAAAAGTTTGACATTGTTTGATAATGTTCAGTCTTTTTAAACTACTTCAAACCCAATCGAACAAATTCAAACAACATCAAACAAAATAACAGATGACAACTTTAGAAAAAGCAAAACTCTGGCTTACAGATACTTTTGACGAAGAAACCAGAACAACCGTTCAAAACTGGATTGATACAGAATCCGACGAACTGGAAGACAGTTTTTATAGAGAATTAGAATTCGGAACCGGCGGTATGCGCGGAATTATGGGCGTTGGAACCAATCGCCTCAACAAATATACGCTTGGACAAGCAACGCAAGGTTTGGCAAATTATCTTCATCAGCAATTTCCAAATCAGGAGATTAAAGTTGCGATTGCTTATGACGTAAGAAATAATTCCAAAGAATTTGGAAAAATGTGCGCCGATGTTCTTACAGCCAACGGAATTAAGGTTTTGCTTTTCAAAAATCACAGACCAACGCCGGAACTTTCCTTTACGGTTCGCGATAAAAAGTGTAATGCGGGAATTGTTCTCACGGCATCTCACAATCCGCCTGAATACAACGGTTATAAAGTGTATTGGAACGACGGAGCGCAAATTGTTCCACCACACGACGATGCGATTATCAAGGAAGTGTATTCTGTAAAATTTGAAGACATCAAATTCAACGGAAATGATGATTTAATTGAGTGGATTGGCGATGAACAGGACGATGTTTACATTGATGCCTGTATTGAAAATTCATTGTATCAAAAAGACAAAATTGGTTATGAAAATTTGAATATCGTTTTCACATCGATTCACGGAACGACTTACACGACGGTTCCTCAAGCATTGAGAAAAGCAGGTTTCAAAAAAATAGATTTGGTAACCGAACAGATGATTCCGAGCGGAAATTTTCCAACCGTTGAAAGTCCAAATCCTGAAGAACCGGCTGCTTTGGAAATGGCGCTGGATTTAGCAAGAATTGTAAACGCAGACATCGTTATCGGAACCGATCCTGATGGAGACCGTTTAGGAATTGCCGTTAGAAATCTGGATGGAGAGATGCAGTTGCTCAACGGAAATCAGTGCAACACGATTTTGACTTATTATATTCTCGACCAATGGAAAAAAGCCGGAAAAATTACTGGAAAAGAATTCATCGGCTCTACGATTGTTACTTCTGATATTTTTTTCGATGTTGCTGAAAAATTCGGTGTGGACTGCAAAGTTGGATTAACCGGTTTCAAATGGATTGGTAAAATGATACGCGATTTTGAAGGCGAAGAAAAATTTGTTTGCGGCGGCGAAGAAAGTTTCGGATTTATGACCGGAGATTTTGTTCGTGATAAAGACAGTTGCGGAAGTATTTTGGTAGCGTGCGAAATTGCGGCTTGGTGTAAAGCCAATGGAAGTTCGATGTTCCAATATATGATAGATATTTACAAAGACTTGGGAATGTATTACGAAGGTCTTGTAAACGTCGTGAGAAAGGGAAGAAGCGGCGCCGAAGAAATCAATCAAATGATGAAAGATTTCCGCGAAAATCCGCCAAAAGAAATCGCAGGTTCTTTGGTAGAGGAAGTGAAAGATTTTAAGGAACAAACCTGTTTGGTACTGTCCAAAAACGAGAAAAAAGTAATGGACGATATTCCAAAATCCAACGTTTTAATTTATTATACACAAGACGGAACCAAAGTTTGCGTGCGACCTTCCGGAACAGAACCGAAAATTAAATTTTACGTTTCTGTAAAAGATAAAATTGCTTCCGAGCAAGATTTTAAAGATAAATTGGTTTCTTTGAGTGCAAAAATCGACCGAGTGAAAGAGGATTTGAAACTTTAGTTCATTCAATAGGAACGGGCTTTAGCCCGTTTTTAAATAAAAATATTCCATTGGCTTTAGCCAAAATTTAGATTTATTTGATTAATAAAATTCAAAATATAAAAAGACCGATAGAACTTCGAAATCTCAAAGTTCTGTTGGTCTTTTGGACGATTATAGGGTTGACGTTGGTCGTTTTATTCCTTTCCAATCATGTTCGTTTAGAACTGCCTTATAAAATTCTTATTATCGCTATTGCATTCACTATCAGAGGATTATTTATTCTATTTATTTGGAAAAGAAAAGAATTTGATAAAAAATTTAAAACCAATAACTCCATTTTAATTTTCTTTTTGGGAATTTTGGGAATGTGGTTTTTTATTTTGGACAAAAAAGTTAAAAATTTAGAAGAAAAACCAGAAGCGGTTTCATCCTAAATTGAATTGTTTGTAATAAGCCACGACGTGGCGAAATCAACAGCAAAGGGTGAAGCCCTTTGAAAACCATCGACAATATAAAAAAGTAACAATGAAAGTATCAAAACTCGCCGCCAATCTCATCGGTTCAGAAATTATTAAAATCGGAAATGAAGTCAACGATTTGAAAGCTAAAGGCGCACAAATTGCCAACTTAACGATTGGAGACCTCAATTCTACTATTTATCCAATACCACAATCTTTAAAAGAAGGAATTCAGAAAGCCTATCAAAATAACCTTACCAATTATCCGCCTGCAAACGGACTTTTGAGTTTGAGAAAAGCGGTTTCTCAAGATTTGAAAAACCGATGGAATTTGGATTATTCTGAAGAAGATATTTTGGTTGCAGGAGGTTCCAGACCTCTAATTTATGCTACTTATAAAACCATTGTAGATGAAGATGATAAAGTGATTTATCCAATTCCTTCTTGGAATAATAATCACTATTCGTATTTAAATTCTGCACAAAAAATTGAGGTTGAAACATCACAGGCAAATAATTTTTTACCAACTGCAGATGAACTGAAACCACATTTGGAAGGTGCAGTTTTGTTGGCGCTTTGTTCACCGCTAAATCCTACGGGAACGATGTTTACAAAAAATCAGTTGGCAGAAATTTGTCAATTGGTTTTGGAGGAAAACAAAAGGAGAGGAGCAGATGAAAAGCCGCTTTATTTGATGTATGACCAGATTTATGCGCTGCTTACTTTTGATGAAGAACATTTTTGTCCGGTTTCACTTTTCCCGGAAATGAAAGAGTTTACCATTTATATTGATGGAATTTCAAAATGTTTTGCTGCAACGGGTGTTCGCGTTGGATGGAGTTTCGGGCCGCGAGAAATTATGGATAAAATGAAAGCGCTTCTCGGTCACATCGGAGCTTGGGCTCCAAAACCGGAACAGGAAGCCGTTGCGCAATATTTGAATAATCCAACCGAAGTGGACAGTTTTGTAGATGATTTTAAAGGAAAAATTAGAGAAAGTCTACAGGTGCTTCACGAGGGAATTCAGAAAATGAAAAATGACGGTTTCGAAGTGGAGAGCATCAAACCAATGGGAGCAATGTATCTCACTATTTCTTTGGATTATATCGGAAAAATAAAACCCGACGGAAAACAAATTGCAGACAGCTCTGACTTGGTTTTTTACCTGATAAGTGAAGCCGGAGTAGCTTTAGTTCCTTTTTCAGCCTTTGGAAATTCTCGAAATATACCTTGGTTTAGGGCTTCTGTTGGAGGTTTAAGCACCGAAGAAGTGACTGAACTTTTCCCAAGATTGAAAGCAGCTTTAAACAAACTTTCTTGATTTTTTCAAAAAAAGTGAAAAAATTCGTTTTTGTATTGGAAAAAATTCTATCTTTGTGGTAGAAAATATCAAGACATGGCAAAATCTTATAAACAAAAAGAAGAAAAAGCAGCGGTTTCTGAACCAGCTTTTGCTTATGGAAGCGTTGCTTACACGCAGTTTATTCCAAAAAATGATTTTTCATTAGTAAAAAAGGCAAAAGAAGGCATCAATACAGATGTGTTCTATACTTTTGCGGATGCCATAAAACTGCCGGAAAAATTTTTAGCGTCATTAATCAATCTTTCTCCAAGAACAATCAGCAATTATCGTGATCAAAACAAGTCTTTGGAAGCTAATTATAGTGAACATCTTTTAAAGTTGATTTCTCTTTACGAAAAAGGAAAAATGTATTTGGGAAGTATAGATGAGTTCAATAGCTGGCTCGAAAAACCGATGTGGGATACAAACGATAAACCTATCGATTTTCTAAATACATCGGGAGGTGTTGATTTAATTATTGCCCGTTTAGAAAGAATGGCTCAAGGTTATCCATTATAATTGTATGTTGGTTTACAGAATTGTACACAAAAAATATGCTTATTCCCTCTCTGTAAGTGGATTTGAGGGAAGATGGAACAAGTTTGGGAAACTGGTTTTGTACACGTCTGAAAATCTTGCCGGTGCACTTTTGGAAAATATGATTTATCGTGTGGGAAACGGATTTAATTCGGAGTATAAAACAATGGTCATCTATTATCCGGACGAAAGTTTCGAACAAATAAATGTTTTGGATTTACCAAAAGATTGGCGGAAAGAAGAAAGTTATCACCATTGCCAAAAAATTGGCGATACTTGGTACGATGAACGCAGAAGCTTATGTTTAAGAGTTCCATCGTCTGTTCTGCCCGAAAATCACAATATTATTTTCAATACCACACATCCGGAATTTCAAAAGGTAAAGTTGATTGATGTTTTGGATTATGAGCCAGATGAACGTTTGGAAAAACTTTTGAAAAAATATAGGTAATGCCACGAATGCACGAATTTTTATTTTAATCCACATCTGCGTCAAAAAATTTATGAACGAAAAATTTCAAATCTCAAATTTCAAATCTCAAATCAAAATAATCGCCGTAATTCCCGCACGTTACGAAGCCAGCAGATTTCCCGGAAAATTGATGCAAATTTTAGGTGAAAAAACTGTGATTGCCACAACTTATCAAAACGTTGTAGAAACCGGACTTTTTGATGAAGTTTTCGTAGCAACTGACAGCGAAATTATTTTTAATGAAATTCAAAAAATTGGCGGAAATGCAGTGATGACCGGACAACACGAAACGGGAAGCGACCGAATTGCAGAAGCCGTTCAGAATTTAGATTGCGATATTGTCATCAATGTTCAAGGTGATGAACCTTTTTTAAAAACCGAACCTTTACAACAATTGATAGAAGTTTTTCATCAAGATGAAAAAAAGGAAATTTCTTTGGCTTCTTTAAAAATCAGATTGAAGGAGAAAGAAGAAATCGAGAATCCAAATAATGTGAAAGTCATTACCGATTTAAAAGGTTTTGCGTTGTATTTCAGTCGTTCCGTCATTCCTTATCATCGTGAAAAATCGTTGGGGGCAGAATATTTTAAACATATTGGCGTTTATGCTTTCAGAAAAGAAGCGCTTTTGAAATTTGCAAAATTGGAGATGACACCTTTAGAAAAACTGGAAAAAATAGAATGCATCCGCTATCTCGAAAACGGTATGAAAATCAAGATGATAGAAACCGATTTTGTGGGGGTGGGAATTGATGTTCCGGAGGATTTGGAGAAAGCGAGAACGATTTTGAAGGAGTTTGAGAGTGGGAGCGTTTGAGAGTTTGAGTGTGGGAGCGCTGGAGAATTGGAGAGTTGGAATGAAATACGATATTACTACTAATTTCAAAAAGTTTATATTTGAAAATTAAAGAAGATGTTAATGAAGAAAATATTTTTAGTTTTTTTACTAATAACTTACACGATAATTTCAGCACAAACCGGAAAAGAAATTATTGATAAAAATATAGAAGTTTCGGGCGGTTTAACCAACTGGAAATTGTTGAACACCGTTTTACTGTACGGAAAAGTGACTTTAGGGATTAATGACGAATATCCTATCAGAATCTTTCAAGCAAGACCTAATCTTACCAAAACCGTAATTACCATCGGAAAAAAAGAAACCGCAATTGAAGGTTACGACGGAAAAAAAGGTTACGCAATGAATTACGCAGCCAATAAATTGCAAGAATATCCAAATTATGTAGCAGAAAGTTTTGATAACGATTTTATCGATTTTGAAAGTAAAGGATTCATCGCCAAATATTTAGGAAAGGAAAAAGTAGGCGATATTTATTGTCATAAAGTAGAACTTACCAAAAACGTAAACAAAACACTTTACTATTTTGATACAAAAACTTATATGCTGCTGAAAGAGGAAAAAAAAGACGAAACTTTGGTCTATTCCGATTATAAAAGAGTGGGAGCGTTAATGTTTCCGTTCAGAATTGAAAGTTCAAGCCCGAAAAAAGACAGCGATTATGTGATGCTTTTGAATAAAGTTGAAACTAACAAAGTTTTTCCGGCGAATACGTTTAAATTTTAAGAAAAGTCCGTAGACGGAAGACGGAAGTCCGAAGATTTGTAATTCGCCTTTTTATTTATTTTAATAAGACTTCGGTCTTCGGACTACGGTCTTCAAACTTAACATTATGAAAAAATTATTCATCATTTTATTATCAGCCGTGGCTTTCCTGAAAAGTTGTACCAACCAAAAATCAGAAATTGCCCAACAAAAAACCAATGAACTTATGGGAAAAACCATTTACGACTATAAAGTAGAATCTTTGGACGGCAAAGAAATAAATTTTGCAAATTTCAAAGGCAAAAAAATTCTGTTTGTGAATACGGCGTCTGAATGCGGATTTACGCCACAATATGCGGATTTGGAAAAACTATATCAGCAATATAAAGACAAGTTGGTTGTCGTAGGATTTCCTGCCAATAATTTTGGTGGACAAGAACCGGGAAGCAATGCAGAAATCGGTACTTTTTGTCAGAAAAATTACGGCGTAACCTTTCCAATGGCGGCAAAAGTTTCTGTGAAAGGCGACGACAAGGCTCCGATTTTTAAATACTTAACAGAAAAAGAACTGAACGGCGTGAAAAATGCATCGATTATGTGGAATTTTACCAAATTTTTGGTGGATGAAAACGGAAAACTAATTGATTCATTTATCAGTACAACCAAGCCTACAGATGATGCAATTACCAAGTATTTGAAATAAAGATTTAAATGAGATTAGATAGAAACCGCAAAAATTTGCGGTTTTTTTGTTTGCCACAAATGCACGAATTAATTTATTCGGGCATTGACTTCGTGGAAATAACATTCATCGACTACAAGGAAATAATCTTCGATTTCGCGGCATTAACTTAAATTTTATTGAATCAGGTTTTCAAAATAAATCTGCGTCATCTCCGAAATCCGCGAGAAAATATTAATCATTCGATTTCTCCGCAAAACTGAAAATACTTCCCAATTTTATTTTGGAATAGCCGTTGGATTTTATTTTGGAAGAATTCACCATTGCTTGTGCTAAAACATCGGTTGGTAAAGGTTTTTGGCTTTCACAAATGCCTAATTTATTGGCAAATTTGATGATTTTTCCGCCCAAAACTTCGCCGGTTCTTTCAGAATCTTTTCGCTCCAACATTCCGGGTTGAAAAATAGTCATTTTATTAAAATGAAGATTTTTCACTTCCTTTTCCAGTTCGCCTTTCATTCGGGAGTAGAAAATTTTCGAATTTGGATTTGCGCCATACGATGAAACTAAAATGTAATCTTCAACCTCGTTTTCTTTAGCGTTTTTGGCAAATTGATATTGATAATCGAAATCTACTTTTCGTTGCGCGTCTTTACTTCCGGCGTCTTTCAAAGTAGTCCCAAGACAGGAAAAAGCAACGTCGCCTTTTACCAAATCTTTCCATTCCTCAGGTTTTTCGAAATCTACAACATGGGCTTTCAATTTTTCATTTTTAATATTTAGAGGTCGCCTTACGAAGGCGTGAACTTCCTGAAAATCTTTATCTTCCAATAATTTATTCACCAAATCTTTTCCGGTTGCGCCTGTTGCGCCGATAACGAGAGCTTTCATAATTTATAATAGTTGATAAACGATAAATGATTTCTTAAAATTACTAAATTTGAATGATATAAATATCACTATTAATTATCATTCATCATTCATGCTTGCCGAAGAAATCCGAGATTACTGTTTGACCAAAAAAGGCGTCGCCGAAAGTTTTCCTTTTGATGCGGAAACGTTGGTGTTTAAAGTAGGAGGGAAGATGTTTTTGTTGATTCCACTAGAAAAACAGCCTGCGCAATTTTCAGCGAAAGCCGAACCTGATTACAGTGTGGAATTACGGGAACGTTTTCCGCAAATTACGGGAGCGTATCATATGAACAAACTCCATTGGAATTCCGTGGTTTGCGACGGTTTGAAAAAAGATTTGATTCTAAAAATGATTGATGATTCTTATGATTTGGTTTTTAAATCTTTGACTAAAAAGATGCAGTCAGAAGTTTTAAATTCTTAAAAATTGAAATTCTCAGTAATTCTTTTATCATCATCTAAACGTTCAATCAACTTTTCCATACTCTCAAATTTGATTTCATCGTGGAGAAAATCTCTAAATTTTACGGTAATATTCTCGCCGTAAATATCTTCATCAAAATCGAGAATGTAAACTTCCACCGTTAAAGGATTTTTGCCAATCGTAGGATTGGTTCCGATGCTCAACATTCCTTTGTAGCATTTGTTTTTCACAAATACTTCAACGATGTAAGCGCCTTTTTTTGGTAAAAGTTTGATGTTTTCCACTTCGATATTGGCGGTAGGATAACCGATTGTTCTACCAATTTTCTTTCCGTGAATGACTTTTCCCGAAACTTGATATTCATAACCCAACATTTCATTGGCTTGCAAAATTTGTCCTTCTAATAATGCATTACGGATTTTTGTCGAGGAAATATGATGGTTGTGGATGTTCACGGCTTCCATTTGTTCCACTTCAAAACCAAGTTCGGGCGCGAGCTGTTCTAAAAGTTCAAAATTTCCGCTGCGATTTTTTCCAAAGACGTGGTCGTAACCGATAATCAGATGTTTTACGTTGAGTTTTTCAACTAAAATTTGCCTAACAAATTCTTCACCCGTCAAGTTTCTAAATTCATCATCAAATTCTTTAATGAAAAGATTTTGAATTTCAAATTGATCTAAAAGTTGGATTTTTTCATCAATGGTATTCAATAATTTCAAATTATCATTTGGATTAAAAACCAATCGTGGATGTGGCCAAAATGTCAAAACTGCCGAATTCAGATTTTTTTCTGCTGCAATTTTGTGAAGTTCATTAATAATCGATTGATGCCCCAAATGCACACCGTCGAACATTCCCAGCGAAAGTGCGAGTGGTTTTTTATTGTGATATTCGGTGAAATTTTTAAAGATTTTCAAAGTCAAAATTATTTTTTGAAACCTATTTTAGTCCTCTCTTTCTGCTCCTTCTCTTGTTGCTCTTTGTTGAGCAGATAATTAATTGCCTCAAAAACATCTTTAAAATTCTTATCGTACTTATTTTCTAATTCTTTTAATTTATTTGATATTTCAGAATAGCTTAAAACAAACTGCTTTAAACTGATGAACGCACGAACGATAGAAATACTGGTTTGGCGAGCCTTTTTACTTTTCAAAACATTGGCGAGCATTGTAACGCCGTGTTCGGTAAAAACATTGGGTGGTGAAGATTTTGGTCTTTTCTCAAGGTTTAAATTGGATGTCATCACAAATTGTGATGAGATACTTTCCCATTCCGTTTCTGTTAGTTTAAACATAAAATCTTCAGGAAAAATATCCAAATTTCTCTTAACTGCCTGATTTAGAACTCGGGTTTCAACTTCATAAAGTAGAGCCAAGTCAAAATCAAACATTACGTTTTGACCTCTTACAAAATAAATTTTGTTTTCAATGTTTTGTAATTGCATCGCTTGCTTTTGTTTTGCAAATATGATAAAAATCTTCTTTTTTACCAATTGCAGATTTGCTAAATATCACTATATTTGCAAACAAGAAAAAATTTAGTAATGGCAAACCAAATTAAAGGAAAAATTTCTCAGATTATCGGTCCGGTAATCGACGTCGTTTTTACACAAGTTGAAGAACTTCCAAACATTCACGATGCACTGGAAATCACAAAAACAAACGGTGATAAACTGGTATTGGAAGTAGAGCAGCATATCGGTGAAGATTCTGTAAGATGTATCGCAATGGACGCTACAGACGGTCTTCAGAGAGGTCAGGAAGTTATTGGTAGAGGTACTCAAATTATGATGCCTACCGGAGAAGCAGTTTACGGAAGACTTTTCAATGTGGTAGGAGATGCGATTGATGGATTGCCACAAGTTGGTAGAGAGCAAGGTTTGCCAATCCACAGAGAAGCACCAAAATTCGACCAACTTTCTACATCTGCTGAAGTTCTTTTTACAGGAATTAAAGTTATCGACCTTATCGAACCTTATGCAAAAGGTGGTAAAATTGGATTATTCGGTGGTGCCGGTGTTGGTAAAACCGTATTGATTCAGGAATTGATTAACAATATTGCAAAAGGACACGGTGGACTTTCCGTATTCGCAGGAGTAGGTGAAAGAACCAGAGAAGGAAACGACCTTTTGAGAGAAATGTTGGAATCCGGAATTATAAAATATG
>JAPUEB010000017.1 GCA_027492795.1 Chryseobacterium sp. | reverse complement strand
GCAAAAAAAAATATTTATACAATTTTTTTTAATTTAATTTTTAAACAGGCTCTTAATTTTAAGAATACATCTGAAAATCGGCAACTACAGTGGGAGTGTTGTTTACTTTTGCCATGAAAATTATTAATGTTCCACCCATTTTTGTACCGCCAGTGTGTTCTAAATCGCTCAATTCAAAACCCCAATCCAAATTTGCTTTGTCAATGTCGAAAACTTTGTATTTCATTGGAATATTGAAATTATTAATCATTCCCTTAATATTATCTAAAGGAGAAGTTATTTTTCCCCTGCCACTGATTTCGAATACATCTTGAGGTCCCAAAATACCCTCAACTCTAATAAAGTTATAGTTTCCTATGTTGTAGGCGAAATGATTGTAGGGCGCTTTATGGTCGCGGTATTGATAGATATTCGTTTTCAGGGTTTTGTTTTTGCTCACAATCCATGCATCCTCCAGCTCCATGTCTTGTTGGTAATAATAGGGAATTGATCTTTCTTCCAGCGGATAATTGCCTCTTTTCGAGGGTATTATTTTGATTTCTTTTTTGTATGGAAGTTGCAAAAAACCTGTTTTAAATTTATCGACGAGTACGCAAATTCTTTTGAAATGCCTGAAAATCATCTCTTTGTTCTCCCTGAAATCTTCATTGGCAAAATTTTGTATGGCGTAATAGCGATAAGGATCAAGATTGTACCTGTTTTTCGAGCCGAGTACCAAAAATCTTTGTAGCCGCAAATTGTAGGATGAAGAATGTTTTAGGATAAATGAATTAAACTCTAGCACAAGTTCATTAATTGCAGCTTCCAAATCATTGCAGAAATCGGAATACTGCTGAAAATATATGGTAGCATTGGGATGGATGCCGCTTTGGTTTTTGTTCAAAATAAACTTCCTCATCTCCTTGGATTTTGCTAAAAAATTTGCGGAAGCCTTTGGAATAGAAGATGTGGGCTTCAATTGTGAAATAAAGCCGTAGTTGTAGGGAAAATCCTGTGTATTAATTCTTGGTATATAGCTTTGCTGCATTTGCTCCAAAGCTTTTACAGAAACTGTCAAGGAAGCCAAATTGATGGTTTTGAACTTTTCTCCCAGCGAAAGTGGAAAATCCCAATGCAAAAGTATTTCTCTTAATTTATTTAAAATTTCCGTTGTATTTTGATAATTTAACCTTGAATATTCATTTACTAATATTTGGTAAAAGCTGAGCTGAAGTTTGTCTTTGGATACAAAAATCTGGCTTAGATTGGACAGTCTTTTAAGCCTGATCTGGTTTTTGAGCTGCTGTTCAGCGTTGATTTTTGGAAAAAGCGTATCATCATTATCTATTACAAGTAATGGTACCGTTCTATACTCGCGCAAACTTCCTCCGGTATCGCAGCTGGTTGGCGAACATTGATCCTGCTCTTTACGGGTGATTTCCATAAAAAGAACAATTTTGTAGTTGGGAGCTTCCAGACTGGAAATGGAGATCACCTCACTTTGCGGCTCTTTATCGGCTTGTTCATTGGTTAGAAGCTCATAAAAAGAGATACTTCCAATTGTAGTTTCACTTGATGATTCTTCCGAAAACGGTGAAGATTTCAGTTCTTTTAGAAATTTTGTGTCATCAGTGGCTTTGTTGGTAAAGGCATAAGATTTTAAAAATCGATATTCAACGCTTCCGGCTTTGTAGTGATGTGCCATGAAGTGCCCTTCTTTGGTAATTCCAAAGCCTTCTTCAATTACAATTTTATCGGCAAAAACTCTATATTCCAAATTTTCAATAATTCCTGTTTGGGTAAGCCCGAATCTCGTTAGTCTTTCCTGCTGTTCAAGGTAGGATGAGGTCGCGTTTAGAGAGGTTTCCGTCAACACTTGGTTGGGTTTGTATTCCGGAAGGGCATTAATAATGGTTTCCATGGTTCAGGATTTTATTTGTTTTTTTCTGTTTATTTTTCTTAATGTCGGAAATAAATACGGACATAAACTTTGCAATTTCTACCTCTTCTAATCCGGGAATTTCGTAGCTTGGGCTAAATTGTTTTTCAAGCCAGAATTTTTCAAGATCATGAGGAGCGTAATAGGCGCTTTTTGAAGTTTTTTTAATTTTAAACATTTTTGAACTTCCATCATCTGTAATCTTTCCGTTAAATTCCAAACCTGGAGCGCCAATTTCTGCCATTTCCACATTGAAATTTGTTTTTTTGTTAATGTTGAAAACAAGGTTTTTATCACTCCAAGCGCACCAAACCAGATCAAAATCCTCGTTGGAATTCTCCATAAAATCTTCGTTGATGAGTTTTATCGGGAAATATTTTTTTTCACCCAATTCAAATCCAAACAACTTTTGCCCGTTGGAAAATGCCATTGCAATTTGCCCTTCGTCACCCTTTTCCAGCTGAAGTTCTAGCAAATGCGCATCCTGTAAATCTATCGGTACATTATTTATCTTGAATTGAATGCCACTCTCTAACGTTGTAAACGACATCGTGTTTAGATAATCGGCATTTTTATCCCAAGGCTCAAGTTCTTTCGGCAACCAGTTTACATCAAAGGTTAGCTTGGAATTTAGCATGGTTTGGTTCAAGATGGTGGGATATTTTGAAGATTCGTTCGTCATAAAATCAAAATCTATTTCATCACAATCCACCAAATGCGATGGTAAATACACATTCTCCAAATCCGAAAGCGATGTTATGAGCTCGGCAAGGTATTTTGTTTTAATTAGGGGTACGGTTTCGCATTTTTTTTCGGTTCTTTTCTCCAGATATTTCATGAATAGGAAATAGTTTTTCTCAAATTCAAACATTTTTTTCGGGGAAACCCAACACATTTTCAGAGCGATATGGGCGGGAATTTCTTCGCGAAACACGCCTTCTACATATTCCCTGAAATGCTTATCCAGACTTATGCGAAGCCAACCCGGCAAAACTACCGTAATGCGGAAAGAATAGGGGTCTTTGCAGGGACAATTCAAAATATTTTCTTCGGAATCAATGCATACAGGAAGAAGTTTGTCTTTTTTTGAAATCGGCCTTAAAAGAACATGTTCTACTAAATGAAAACCAAACTGCAAATCAAAATTTTCTTTGTTGTAGCTGTAAAATGTATCAAAATTTGGTTCTTCAATATTCTGAAGGTTCACAGCTGCGTGAGCCAAAGAGTGCCTCATGATATGGTCGGGATTGGAGCTGATGTAGTTGGTAAGGCCTAATTTTTTGGCTACGCGCAATTCGTAACCGGAAATATTCGGCGTATTCCAAACTTCTTTTTTGTAGTTGAATGCTTTTAGACGGTTACAAGAAATTTCTGGATAGCTCCTCAAGAATGATTTTTTATCGGCAATGATGCTTCTTTTTCGGTAGGTGGTGTCGTTTTTTTTAAAAAATTCTACAATACTAAATTCCAGAAAACTGTCGTTGAAACGGGCAATCATGTGATTCAGGAATCGGTTTCTGCGGTCGAAATTTTCCTCAGGCGAAATGCCGAGAATTTCGTGATGGTAATTGTCGTTATCTGGGCTGTTTGTGATGGTATCGAAGAGTACATCGTAGTTTTTTGCTCCAGAACTCTTTATTTTTTCAAAATCATTTATTTCGTCATGGGATAGGGATTGGTACATGTAGGAATGGTAATCGGCATCGGAGTTCCATGAAAAAAGATTTTTCACGTGGTTGAGCTGCGCCAGATAGTCTGCCATGAGCTGTTCAAAATGAAGTAGGAAGCCTTTGAACTGTAGCCGGCTGATTTTTCTACCCTCGTTTTCAGAATCGGAAATTCCTTCCTTTCCAAGGAGGTAAGCTTTAGGAAATTCGTTCTGGATGGAGTAGTAGGACAGAATATCACGGTGGTTCGATGGTGTTGAAGGCCATTCATCCTCCAGTTTTGGGATTTCAACTGTTTTTTCCAAAAGGTTTTCCTCGGGGATTAAAATAGGCTCAAATAATTTGAGGTTGCGGTAGTAGAAATTGATTTTGTTGCCTTTTTTGTCTTCCCTGTTCACGAAAAATCTGAAAACATTTTCGGGATTTGAAAGGTGGAGACAGTATTCTTGGTCTTTGTATATTTCAAAATCAAAAACGGCATCTTCGCCCGCAGTATTGGATTCGTAACTGTTGAGGTGTATTTTGCGTATGTTTTGTATCCCTGGAATATCCATCAGTAAATTGATGATGTCCGAAACATATAAAACGCTTCGCTTGTCGAAATTTTCTAGTTCTTTTGGGTCGAAAAATCCGTTATCGAGGTCTGGACCTTGGAAAATCTCTTCAACGGAGTAACCCTTATTAAGCATTTCATTAAAACTGTACCTTTTGAGTGGTGGCGAACAGTATTGGTAAATTTTTCTGTAAATTTCTTCTGTCAAGATTTCCGGTTTCACGCTACCGTCTATATCTACATCCATACAGGTGGTTACAAATTCAAATTTTACGGGTTCAATACAGTTGAAATCCTCGCAGAGGTTTCTGTGTTCGTTCAGAAAATAATGCAGCTTTGGAATTAATTCGGTGTTTAATCCTTTATGTATGGTCTCAAACTTTACATTGTAGAGTCCGTTTAAGGTAATTTTTTCATTTTTTAGAGATTCCTGCTCATCCAGCGTAAGATTTTTTTTATTCTTGTGAAGGTATATTTCCGGTTGCACGGTCTTCTTCAAAGGATATATCCAAACATTCCTGATTTCTGGGAACTGATCCAGAATAATTTTTCTGTAATCCTCCACATTTATCGGATTGTGGGTAAGTATTTTGCGCGGTTCGTAAGAATTATCATTATTGAATGGCGAATTGCTGCCGTTTTGAGTAAGCAGATCTTCCAGTGGAAGCTCTGTACGGTAGCCCAAATCTGTTAAGGCATAACATAACAGCTCCAAAGTGGTTATTCCTGGGTCTCCTGCATTATAGTCGGTCCAGGTTTTTTTGGATAGCATTTGTATATAAGGTATCGCCAAATCCTTCAGATATTTATAATCCTCTTGATTTGTCTTACCGTTTAGAGCATCAATGGTATAGTTTTCAAGCGTTAGCATAGAACGTTATTTGTAATGATGTGGTTTTCGGCGGAAGTAAAGATAATGTCCTCGCTTCCCGCTTCAATTTTGTTGGCTATTTGCTCTCCGTCCACATAAAGGTTAAAGAGTGTTATGTTATCCACAAACTCCAATTCCTCAATAAAGTTGATATAGGATGATAAGTAGCCTTCCCTGTTGAATTCTATTTTTTCAATTTTCAAAAGCCAAGGAGAAATAAAACTTTTTATTTTCTCATTCAGCAGGGCATTGTAATAATCTTTGTCCGCCGCAAATTTTGGAAGATATGCAACATTTATTTTCACCTTTATCTCCTTATAAGTGGGGTTTCGCACCTCGATTTCAATAAAAGGTGATGTGATTTTTTGTAAATATTTCTTGATTTTTTCTCTTTCGCCCAAGCTCACTTTGGGCTTTAGCTCAACCTGCGTGTTGTCTTTTTTTAAATTTGGGATTACAATTATCATCACCTTTCCTGGTGCGTTTTCGCTTTGTTGATTGGTATGTGGAATGCATTTAACCAAAAAAAGCGATGGAAATTCCTGTAATAAAATCCGCTCATAATCAAATAAACTGATGGCTACACCTTTATGCCTTAAATGTTCGCTACTGCGAAGGATAAAAGAGGTGTCGTCTTCATTATTTCTCCCACCGAAGGATTTGTAGGGTTGGTAAATCTTTTTTAGTCCAGGTATTGGATTTTCTGGTTTAGTGATGGTTTCCGAATCAATATTTTCAAACAGTTCCGTATCTTCAAAATGATAACTTGCCGTAAATGCCTGCGACTGGATGCTTATTAACTGTGGAATAGCCTCAAAACCTTCACCGCAAAAGGCAATTAGCCAAACCAAATTGCCGTTTAAAAAAGTATTTGGAACAAATCGGTTTTGAAGCAAAGAAAACTGTATAATTCCCGACTGGCTTAAATTGAGGGTAGTATCTTTTACAATTTCTACATTAGATAGTAGTTGCAGCGAATTATTGCAAAAAACTCCCCAAGAAATATTAGGATGAGGCAAATCCTGATTTCCACTGCCTTCCTGCATTTGGAAGTGTATGGATACAGATTTTCCGTACTTCATGTTTTGTAGCCCAATCATCAGGTAGCTGACTTCGGCGTAATAGGGCAGTAATGAGCCTTGGTTTTCTTTAAATTCCTCTCCAAAAGGGTGAAGATGAAAAACCTGAAATGCTTCTTTGTCCGATGATGAAATTTTAAGCTCTGCATTGATGCTTAAATTATTCCACAATGGAATTTTTTCTTTGGGGATATTTGCAGTAGTGGCAAAACTAGCTCCTGATTGTGTGGTTTTAATGCCGCTAATAACACTATTGATGTACGATTCCCTGGAATAGTTTCCCTGATAAATTATCTTTATATAATTGTTCTTCGTGGAGATGGAATATTCCTTATGAAATATTGGGTCGTAGTTTTTTGGCTTAGTGGCTGCCCAAGTTTGGTTTTCCAGATAAAATATGGCTGATGTAGAGGTGTTTTCCACATCTTCTTTCAAGATTTTAAGTTTTGAGGGATTTAGAAACTTACTGAAAATAAAGGGATGACCAATAATCAGCTCGGAAATGCCATTTTTTGGTTGATTGCCGAAAGGTTGAAATGGTTTTCCCGCATCAATTTTTCCAAGTTCGTTTTGCAGCGAAAGTTCTTTAATACCGCTTAAAACTATTGTAAATCCGAGCTCGGCGGAAGTATTTCTGTATTTCTGAAAAACAGATTTGCTGGATCCTTTTATGAGGAATTTTATTACCGGATTTGTGGTTTTGAGCCCAAATCCATGCAATTCTGGTTTATATCCTACAACTTCCGGAAAACCGTCTTCAAAAAAGATTTTTTTGGGGTTGCCGCTCTGTATAGAAAGGTTTTTCCATCCACTTTTAACGGTTATCATCACATCGAAGTCTGCAAGGTCGATTTGTGGTTTAGTTATCCATATCTCCCGCTTCCCATTGTTGAGAAGGAAAAGTGGAGAAGCAATGCAGAAGCCTATTTCCGCCGGTCTATCAGTATTTTTTCCGAAAGCATACCAAGATTTGGGTTCACGGGTGAACTCGCCACCTATACCATCAGCGGAGTTGGAAACAGGTCTGCTGGTAATTACACTTTGTAGAAAATTAATATTTTTAATTTCGTTTACGGTAGCTAAATTCAGGATTTGGTCTTCATCGCTAAAAAAATATCGGTTGTTTCCGTTGGCGTTCTTTCCAGCTTTAAATTTTGTGTTTTTCGGAATAAAAACTTCAGTTTCTTTGTTTGAAATTTCCCCAAACAAAGTTACTTTTGGCGAAATGCCTGTTTTTCTTTTCAGCTGCAGCATTTTCTCGTAAAAAAACATGAGGTGTTTCTCGCCCAGATGGTTTAGGTGGCTTATAGAGCCTGAAAAAAGCTGTAGAAATGTAATGAACAAAGCTAAATGGGGCTTTGTTTCGGCTTTTTCATATAGTTCCTCAATTTGGTTTATTGTAGCTTTTTTATTCTGAAAATCGTAGAGTTCTGCAAAAAATTCCTTCCAGCTGCCCGAAGGATTTTGGCTGTCCAGTTCAAAATAGTTGAAATATCTGCTCAATTCTGCAGTTTGAGCAATGAGGTCGGTTAATTTTCTTTCATCAATTTGTACATAGCAGTTCTTCAGTTCGGCGGGAAAGCGTGCTGATTGGGAGGTGCCTCCTCTTTTATGCGGATGGATTGCCTTTTGGAATGCTGACATGGCTGGTTTTTAGTTTTTAGTTTTGGCTTTCTCTTTCTCCTTTCTCCTTTATTGCGGTGTTTATTAGGGTTTTACGAGTCCTTCTTCAATGTAGAATGGATATACCAAATTGTGTCGGGAGTTTGTTGCCTTTATTTCGTAATGTACTTGCACTTCTATTTTCCCTTCCTTATACAGCAAATCCTCAAACTCGATTTTTAGGACTTTTACTCTGGGTTCAAATTTTATGATGGACTGTTCTATTCTGTCTGCCATGCGTTTATGGAGAGACACGTCAATGCCTTCAAAAAGAAAATCTGTAAGGTCGCATCCGTACTCTGGCTGAAGAATTCTTTCTCCCGGCAAAGTGGCAATAAGCACGGATAAGCTGTTATGGATATTTTCTTCATTTTTTACCATGATGATTTCTCCCTGCGACTTAACGAAAGACGGAGGAAACTTCCAGCCTATGCCTAAAAATATGTTTTCAAATTTTTCCATTTATCCAATATTTACTGTCGGACAGCCTAAAATTACTGTAGCTCCACAACCTGACAAATCGCCAACTCGGAGCGCCGGTTTTCCGCCTATAAGTACAGTGGTACTTCCCAAAGCAAAAGGTGTGGGAGGATGTGGAGGAATTACGGGTAAAGCGCAAGTATGTAAATCTCCTGCAACTGCTGCTGGTAAACCACCAATTAATACGGTAGGTGTTCCGGGACCTGTTATTAGTCCTCCATGGCTGGAAGGATCTGTAATTCTGGCTGCATTTGGCATTTTTTTATAATTTTTAGTTGATATTTACCATTGAACCCTTAATTTGAGTAATTGCAGAGCTGCTTATTTTTGTTCCTGAATTTCCTTCTGCTTCAAACTGTGCTGAAGCTTTTATCGTAATGTTCATACCTTCTATCTCCACACTGCCATCAGCTTTTATTTTTAAATCCTTTTGAGTTTCCAATTTAATTCCGTTTTCGCTCATTTCTATACTGTTGGTGGTGTTTTTAATGGTTATTTTTTTGTCGGTATCATTAAGCTCTATGGTAGAATCAGGTGTTTTCAGTGTTGCAATTTTATTTTCATCATCAAATAAGAACTGAATGTTTTCTCTGCTGTAGTATCCTTTTATAGGGTTGTCGTTTTTTGCAGGGAACGGAGCAGTGTTTTTGCTACTGTGCAATGCGCCAAGAATTATCGCTTGTCTCGGGTCGTCATTGATAAATCCGAGAATAACCTCATCCCCAATTTCAGGGCGAAAAACCCATCCTCGATTGTTTCCTGCATCCATTCTGGCGCATCTTGCCCATACTGCTTCTTCATTTTCTTTCACGTTGGGCAGCTGAACAAGGATGCATTCATCATTCTCGCTGCTTTCTAAATCTTGAACAATGCCAATTTGCAATCCATTTACACTTGGTAATAATCCTGAAGCCGGCCTGTCGATAATGTTGGTAAACCGCTCTGCAAATTTTTCGAGAGGAGTTCCCACTTGATAGGTTGTGTACCATCTGCCTGCAGAAAGTTCGTGCAAAACGCCTGTTACGAGTACTTTTCCATTAAACTGGCTTCCGACTCCTTCCAATTTTATCCAGTCTCCAATTTCTGCATCTAAATTTCCAATACATTTTATGGTGCCTCTAATCTTCTTTAATTCTGAACCTGATTTTTGGAAGTTGACAATCTGTACTGCTTCCATCTCGCTTAATGAACCCAAACCAGAGATGTCCAATTTTCCGTGTTTTGTTTTTTCGGCAATTTCTGCAGAAGTGTTTTTTCCGGCAGTTTGGTTGGATGAGCTGCTTGGTTCCGAATCTATAATTTCTAGATTATCTGCGTCCCATGTTTTTGCATGATATTCTTCAAAATTATATCTACCGTCTGTTTCTAAATCAATTTTTGAAATATTGTTACCAAATTTTAGGACTGTCTTTTCTGTATCGGGGACGATGTTTTTTTTGATGACGATTTTTTCATTGTTTGGGATTACGTACATGGCGTTTGCCTCTGCGCGCATGTTCAAAAAGTCCCAATCGGTACTGTTAAACTGTATCATTTGTCTCTGTATTTCCGAAGTGGCGTCAATTTCTTTTGAAAAACCGTATTCGTTCATAATTTCATCGAGGGAGTCACTGTCTTTTTTGTCCAAAAATATTCGGTTGTATTTTTTGATTGCCATCAGATAAATAGGACTCCTGAGTTCTAGGCACAATTGTGAGGTGTTTTGTTCTGATGCAGCGATGCTTTGTTTGATGATGATTCCCGAGAACACCAAAGAATGCTGCAGGTTGTAACCTATTTTCAAATCCAGTTTTTCGCCAATTTGCCATTCATCTTTTTCAGATTCGTCAAAATTTTGTTTCGCCCAGCTTCCGTCATTTATCAGCACTGTGGCTTTCGGAATTGTTGAAAATCCAAACTCAATACTTACAGAGTAAACCAGTTGCGGAGGTATTTCTACTCCCTGTCTCATCAGTGTAAATCCGGGTAAAGAATTGTTATTGGGCATTTTTATTTTTTTATGGGTGGAAAATATAGGGTGTAGTTTTGTGGCAGTGCGGCTTTTCGGAACGTGTTCAAATTGTTTGCCCTGGCTACTTCAATATAGAGGTCGTTTCTTTCATAAATTTCGTTGGAGATTTGTATTAACGATTGGTGTGCCTCTATATTTCGGCGGTGGGTTACATCGGGCGAGTTCAGGCTTTTTTCCCTTTCATCCGTCACATTGTTTTTGATATTTAGGAAAATTGCCTTCACCACCGCCCTCAATGGCGTTCCATCTGCCTTGAAAAGCGTGTAGGTGATGTTGCAGGATTTGAACCTCGTTTTATAGATGAGCTTGCCGTAAGAAATAAGTATGAACGGAGGTTCATGCGTTTTCGAGTCTGTTTCTTTACACATATCTAGAAAATCGGCAATTCTTTCATCCACTTTCGTAACTTTTGAAGCATCTTTTGAATCAATTCCGGTTCCATCTAGGGTGAATTCAATGTTTAAGTCGCCTGGTTTTGCTTTTGCAAATTTCACTTTGCTGCTGGAACCTTGGTTTTCTTCATAGGTGACGCTGTAGTCCACCCCAAGTGTTTTGGGGTTGAACTGTACCGTAAACTCTTTCTTCAGGCTTTTACTTTCTTCAAAGGTGTCGTCTTTATAGGCGACAAACTTCATTTTTGAAATTTTTCCCAATTGATCTCCGGAATCACTCATCTTTCGTTCTTATTTTTAATTTTTTTAATGATTTCTTCCAACAGGTTCTCTATGTTGATGTTCTTAATATCCAACTCTTCTTTTGCGGGTCCTGCAGTTTTTTCTTTTGAATTTTCTACTGCCGCCTTTATGGTTATTTGTCTAATCTCTATAGGCATCTTTAGTCGTTGTGTATAGGTGTTGAATACAAATAATTTAACTCCAGTGTTTCTATTACTAATGCCTGGTTTACGGCATTTATTCCCGAATAATCAATTTTAGATGGGGTTACATAAGAAAAAGACCAACCTTTTATGGGTTCGTGGTTGCTGTTGAGCAGTAGAATTTTAATCTCCAAAGGTTTGAAAGTGAAATTATAAATTGCATCTTCCACCCATTTGATGATGCTTTTGGCTTTGTCTGTCTCACAAACCGACCTTTTCAGGGTGATTTTTTCATTTTTGGTTTTCTTGGGAAGATGGTAGGTGAATAAAGTGTTGCCTCCTTCCTCAAGTGTCTCCGTTTCAAGTGACGTACCCAGTCCCGAAACCTCTTGGAAGTCTATTTCCTGCTTCAGGCTTGGGTCGCCGTCAAATGAAACTTTAAAATGAAGCCCTAATAACGGAGTTTCCATTTTAGCTAAATTCTACACTGAAACCTTCGATGGCCAAATCAAGCTGTTGGATCGCCACATCGTTACTTTTGGCATCCAATGTTCCGTAATCTACTTTGGATGGGAATGCATTCAGGATTTTCCAAGAAACGACGGGATTATGCTCGTCATCCAGCATGGTGATGGTTACATTTCTTCGCTCTACATTGTTGAGTGCGGCGGTATTGATCCATTGAAAAAACTCGTTGTCGTTTGGTGTAAGTCCTCGTTTTAAAGAAATAGTTCCAAACTTTCTCAATCCAGGAATTTTCTGCATAGAGAAATCGTTACTGGAACCCACTCTGTATTCTACGACCTGTATTTCCATATTAAGTCCCGAAACTTCGGTAAATCCTACGCTGCTCATCCCACAATCTACCCTGAAATGGGATTTTGGGAAAGGTATGTTACTTGGCATAATTGTATGTTTTTATGGTTATTTAAGATTTTTGTAGTTGGTGAGAGAATTTCAACACGATAAATTCTGTAGGTCTTACGGCTGCAAGCTTAACTTCAATATAAAGTTTACCCTCCAATATGTCTTGCGGAGTCATGGTGCTGTTTAATCCACAAGTTACTTGGTATGCGTGTTCAGGTTTTGCTCCTGCAAGTGCGCCTCTTCTCCACAGTTCAAAAAGATAATTTTCAATTTGTGTTCGTACTTTTAGCCAAAGCAGCCTGTCGTTGGGTTCAAAAACAGCCCAAGATGTAGATTTTTTAAGGTTTTCTTCAATAAAGATGAAAAGCCTTCTTACTGGGATGTACCTCCACTCCGCATCGTTTCCTGCCAAAGTTCTTGCTCCCATTACCATTGTTCCGTATCCCGTGATTGGGCGAATTACATTTACAGATTTTCCAGCAATCGGGTCAACATTCAATTCTGCCAAATCTGAATTGGTGTACAGCTGTGTAACACCACTTACAGCATTTACAGAAATGTTGGCGGGTGCTTTCCAAACTCCGCGCTCGTTGTCGGTTTTACAGTATAGTCCCGCCATTGCACCAGATGGTGGAAGTGAGGTGAGCTTGGTTTTTAGAATTTTTAAAAGACTAGAATAATAGGGAATGTTTTCTATAAGAAAGTTTTCATAACTATCAATATTCGGTTTGGTAGCTGTATTCATCCATCCCGATACATTTTGGAATTTCAGCATTTCATTGTTTTGCGTCATAGCATTCAGAAAGTCCCTTTTTATGGTCGCTTTCGCTGCATCTGTTGCTCCTTTGGCTATTTCACCTGAAAGCTCTGTTTTCCAAGATGCTATTTTTGCCAACACAGTATTATCCCAAACCGATTTGAATGCTGCCGAAGAAGCAGTAGGAAAATTTTTTAGAGGTTTAAAAACTTCTGCATCATCAAATGGGTTTTTGTCTTCTTTAGCTCCTCCGGTGGTATAGATTGGAATAGACTCCTTGAAAGTTTTATAAATATCCTTTATCGCGTTATCAGCATCCAAAGCGGTTAGGAGAGCCAAAAAAGCTTTATATTCTGCAATTACATCTTTTATCATCTTGCCATTGATTTCTTTTTCCAGTAGGATGGAGTTTTGCTCATTCAATCGGTCAAATATATTTTCAATGGATTCTGCAGGAATTCTTTTTTCCAATGTTGTTTCCAACCACGGTGTATAGGCGGCTCCATATTTAAGATTTGCAATGCCGATTGTGTTCCGAAAATCTTTGATGTTTTCTAAACTGTCGATTGCGCTTTTGTTTTGCGGTAGATCGAAAATGCAAAATCTGTCCATCAATTCACTGCATTTATTCAGTGCGACCGGAAGAACATTTTTTAAATTTGTTGCTGGAAGAAGAACTGCATCAGGAAATAAGTAAATTGTAGGCTCGTCATAAAGGTCCAGAGCGTTTAGCGCATTTAAAAAGTGGTCCTGATTTATGCCAACTTTGAAGTCGCCAATGGATACAATATAACAAGGTCCGCCTCCGTTTAGAAAATACAGCTGCAAAGAATCATACATGAAGTATTGGCTTTCAATAGTTGCATTCTTTTCGGTTTCCACCAGATCGAGCTTCACATTTTTGGCCTTTACGGGAGAAGATTCTCCAAACAATCTGCTGAACTCCAACATAGATTGTATTTTTACTGGCTCGTTCGTTAGGTCAATCTCATTGTAATTTGTTCTTTCTGTGTAACCAATGAAGGCTGGAATTGCTGAATTAACTTCGGCAACACCCGGAGGAAATGTTGGGATTTCCTGTACATACACTCCCGGAATTTTTAGAGTACTCATAGCATTAATTTTTATAAGGTTATTTTTAGAATATAATGATTGGGTTTTATTTCAAAGTTTTTATCGAGGAACCATTTTTCACCATCTATGTCATAAAAACCTGTTTGAAGATTTTTGCATTCTATGGAGTGTTCCACAATTTTTACATCATAAGCTGGAGCATTTGTTTCATACGGAGTTAATCTTTTGGCAAAAAACTTTTTGCCGTCCTCGTTTAGCAAAAAGAAATCAAAAGCCATATTTGTGATTTTGCGGAATCTGTAATGTTCATTGAAGACTTTTTGCGTCAATATTTCGCTAAAATTTTGTTTTACACTATACTCAATTTTTTTAATATCGCTAATTTTATAGCTTTTAGGTAATTCGGATTCAAATTGGAAATATAGTTTCTCGGTTAATAGTTTTACGGTCTGTTTTAAGTCTTCGTTTATAGTTTCCGCTTGGTAAAAAACATATTCTGAATCTCTATTTTTAAAAAAAATTCCGGCTTGCTGCATGGGTTTTTCAGTATCAAGCAAAGGGACAATTTTTGGGGCAACCTTTATTTTCTCTTCAGAGTTATCTTGGTACACAATCCTTTGCCAAAGCTGTATTTTTTTCAGCTCTATAAGCGCACCGCCGTTTCTCCGTATTTGTAAAACGAAGCTCATTTTTTGTTGGTTTTTAGATGGATTTCAACAACTTCTCCGAATTTATCCCTGTTTTCGTCCACATCAGGAATTATATGGATGTACCGGATTTTATAGATAATGTTAGGAAGAATATTCGTGGATAAAGCCTGCCAAAGATTGCTGCTCTGTTCCATTGATATGTTGTACAGAGCTGTGGTATATTCAAGATTATTGCTGATGAACTTCTTCTTGTCCGAAAGCTTTTGGATTACTTTGGAAATAGCCTTCAATCCTTCAGTATAATTTTTAAAGAAGGAGGAAATCATCACGCTTAAGTCCAGAACTAGCGGAGGATTTTGTCTGGTGTACTGGTTTTCGGTATTTTGATGATATACGTAAGGGATTTTTGCAGAAACGTCCTCCGAAATGCTCAATAGGGTAATGTAGATGCTGTCCTCATTTATTTGGTTCACAACATCTCTTCCGGGTAGATAATTGAGCTGGAAAGTAATGCCATCTGCGGCAAGTTCATTTTCCAAATGAAGCCGCAGATTTTCTAGCAAAGCGAAAATCATGGTTAAGGTTATTAGTTTAGTTGATGTAAAATTATAACTTTTTTCAATATATTTTATTTTTTATTGATTTTTTTTCAATATTTCTTAAAAAAGTCTGTATTTTCGGCACATACAAGAACTAAAAAACATTTTTATAAAAATGACAGACCTTCCCGGAAAAGCAATTCACGATTACTATTTCAAAAAGAATAAGAAAAAACTCTTTGTTCATGATACTTTCGGGCCGAAAGTGGAAATGCCTGTTTCGCTTTATTTTAGAAATCTAAAAGAAATGCCTGTTCTGGAAAAAAAGACTTTGGAACTTTGTTCGGGAAAAATTTTGGATGTGGGAGCAGGAGCCGGTTCGCACGCTTTGGAATTGCAAAAAAAAGGGTTTGACGTATATGCTTTGGAAATTTCACCATCAGCTTGTGAAGTGATGAATGATAGAGGTTTAAAGAACGTAATCTGCAACGATTTTTTCCAATTTTCCGGCGAAACTTTCGATACGATTTTATTGTTGATGAATGGTGTAGGAATTTCCTCAGATATTGAAGGTTTTCGAAAGCTTTTAAAAAAATCATCAGAATTATTACATCCCAACGGAAAACTTATTTTTGATTCTTCCGACATCAATTATATGTATGAAGATATCCAAAAACCTAATCATTACTACGGTGAAGTAAAATGCCGTTACGAATATGGAAATGAGTTGACGGATTGGTTCAAGTGGTTGTACACCGACCAAAATACCTTAAAAACAATTTCAAAAGAGGAAGGCTGGAACTGCGATATCGTTTTTGAAGATGAACACGACCAGTTTCTTGCGGTTCTTACAAGATGATTTTTTTTTATTCTCGCAGATATTGCTGATTTCGCAGATTTTTTAATGCCACATTCAAAAAATTCAAATTACTTTGATTATAATTGATGAATACGCCACGAATACACGAATAAAGGCTTTCGTGCATTGACTACGTCGAATCTTCGATTTCGTGGCAAAAATTATTTTGCTTATCAATCGTAAATATAATTTTGTAGAGAATTACTTTGCAATTAAAATCTGCATAATCCGCTAAATCTGCGAGAGAAAATAAAAAATAATTATTGAGATTTAAAAATTTATGTATTGATTATCAGATTTTTAGCATTTATTTTTAATTATAACTATAAAAATAGTTGTAAATATCAATTTTCTTCCTACATTTGTTTCACTAATAATTTAGTGATATGCAGATTCAACAATTAACAAAAGCAGAAGAACAGGTGATGCAGTATCTCTGGAACGTAGGAAAAGGCTTCCTGAAAGACCTTCTAGACCAATTTCCCGAGCCAAAACCACACACCAACACCGTTTCTACCATTCTGAAGGTTTTAAAAGAGAAAGATTTTGTGGATTATGAGGTTCACGGAAGACAACACGAATATTTCCCGCTAATTTCAAAGGAACAATACAGCGGAAAATCCATCAAAAGTTTGGTGAAAAACTATTTTTCAGGTTCCTACAAAAGTGCAGTTTCTTTTTTGGTAGAAAAAAACGAAATCAGCGTGGAAGACCTTGAGCTGCTCCTAAACGAATTGAAAGATAATAATACATCCAATGGAAGTCCCTCTCCTTTGGAGAGGGATTTAGGGAGAGGATTATAAATATATTATTATGGAAACGTTTCTATATTTCGGAAAAGTGATTTTGTGTTCTGCGGTGATGTTCGGATACTATCACTTGGCTTTAAAGGATAAAACTTTTCACCACTACAACAGGTTTTATCTGCTTTCGATTGTGGCGGTAAGTTTGCTGTTACCGCTTCTTAAAATATCTTATTTTACGGTTGAAGTAAATAAAGATATCTACTTATTATTAAATTCATTACAAAATTTTAATTCAACTAAAACTTTAAACAATGATTTCATTTATCCTCAACTTGCTCTTCTCGCTTTTGGAGTGGTTGCTCTCGTTTTTTTAATCAGACTTTTTATAGCTTTATTTAAAATATCAACGTTCAAAAAACAGTTTCCAAAGGAAGAAATTCAAGGCGTTTCGGTGTACAACACCAATCTTGAGAGCGCTCCTTTTTCCTATTTTAAAAATTTGTTTTGGAAAAATTCAATCCTCTTAAATTCAGATTTGGGACGCCAAATTCTGAAGCACGAGATGGTTCACATAGAACAGAAACACAGTTTTGATAAACTTTTTATGGAATTGGTAACTGCAATTTTATGGTTCAATCCCGTATTTTGGTTCATCAAAAAAGAAATCAACTTAATCCACGAATATTTGGCTGATAAAAAAGCCGTAAAAAATATGGACACCAAAGCATTTGCGCAGATGCTTTTAGCGAATCACTTTTCCGGAACTGTGATTCCCGCAACCAGTCCATTCCTTAGTTCCAACCTCAAAAAACGACTGAAAATGTTACAAAAACCCAACACTAAATTCGGATATGCGCACAGAATCCTTGCGTTGCCGGTAGTTTTCACACTTGCATTCGCTTATATGGTGAATGCGAAAAATAAGGAAATTGAAAAAGCCGTAGCGAAAATAAAACAAGATACCACCAAGGCAAAAGCCACCGTTACTGCAGTATTGGTAAAAGGAGAAGCTAGTTTTTCTATGGATGAAAAACTTAAAAATTCTACAGAAAAATCTTTGTTCATTATTAATGGTGATGAAGTTTCCCGAATAGAATTCATGAAGAATTATGAAAAAAACAAGAACAATAAGAAAATAGTGACTTCATATTCTTCTTTGGGAGGAAATGAGCATCTTTATAAGGAATTCGGGGTTTTAGGACCTTACGGCGAATTTGAGAAATATGGAGTTTTTCAAATGGATTCCATCGATGAAATGAAGAATAATCACGAAAAATATTGGAAACTACAGGATAAATATGCACCGGAGTGGCGTGAATATTTAAAATCTTTAAAAAAGCCTGAAAACCAAGCTCGTTTGGACAGAATTATGGCTGAAAAAGATGCTGAAATTTTAGAGAAAACTGAAAAGCAGGTAGAGGAAGATATTTCAGCTTTAAAGAAGGAAAGAGAAAATACAACCAATGAAAAAATAAAGCAAAAAGTTTCTGAAACAGTGGAAGCCGCCAAAGCTTTAAACAAAGAAAATTATGATAATTGGAAGGTTGAAAACAATTTTACGGATGACGGGGGAAAATTGAAAATGAAAATAAAGATGGAAAAATCTGATAATGCAGATGATAAATATGGACTCATGAGTTTTATAATTGGTGAACCAACAGATAAACCGCAAATTTTTATGCTTCCCACAAAACATATGAAAATTTTTGTCAACGGAAAGCCGGCTTCTCAAGAGCAACTAAAAGATTTATCCACAGGAGAAATCTTAGAAAACGGTAAAAAAGTTACGAAAGTAAAGTCCATTAAGAAAGGAGAAAAAAAAGGAGAGTTTTACCTTACGACTTATTGATAATTTTCATTGTGTTTGAAAAAAAATGTAAGTTATTAAACTTTGCCGAAAATTGATTTTCTTCGTTTTCCCCAACCCTTCCTTCGAGAGCCTCAGGATGACACGGAGCGAAGAAAATCAATTTCCTCCCTTTAGGGTTGGGGAAAAGAAATTGATTTTCAATAATTTGGAACTATAATGTTGAAAACTAACAATTAAGAAAAAAATAAAAAATGAAAAAATTCACCTTACTTCTTCTCTTAATTTCCGCATTTGCCTTCTCGCAAAATCAGCGGTTGATGTATGAATATAAATTCGTTACAGATTCTACTAATAGGGCAGAAGTACTATCGGAAATTTTAGTTTTGGATATTACCAAAGACGGTTCCAAATATTACAGCTACCCAAAATATCAGGCGGACTCGATCTCTAAAGCCGAAATCGACAAGCAAATAGCTACAGGAAGTTGGAATATCAACATCAATAATTCCTACAATGGAAAAATTCATTATTCTGTAGAAAAATCCTATCCGGACTTTAAAGTGATTTTGAATAATTCCGTTGGAGGCGATGATTACAAAATTTCCGACGACCGAAAAATGCAGTGGAAAATCCTTCCCGAAAAACAAAAAATCGGTACCTTCAACGCCCAAAAAGCCGAAACCAAAATGTACGGTAGAACTTGGACAGCTTGGTTTACCACCGAAATTCTAATCCAAGATGGTCCGTATAAATTCCACGGTTTGCCCGGAATAATTATAAAAATAGAAGACAAAACCCAATCCCACATCATGGATCTGAAAGGAATTCGTACACTTCCCGAAACCGATTTAAAGAAAAAGGTTTCAGAAGAAGAACGCATTGCCATAGATTACAAAAAGTACAAAAAACTCTTCTGGGAAAACCGAAAAGATCCCGCAAAATCGCTCAGAGAACTGATGGCTTCCGGAGGTTCCTTTAAAATCGTAAAAAACGGAGTGGAACTTTCCACCGCAGAAGCCCTCCGCGATCGTGAGCAAACCGCAAAAGAAAACCAAAAAAAGAACAATAATTTTTTGGAGCTTGACCTGCTTTCAGAAAAATAGTTTATAATTTTTTTTAAAATAATGAGAAAAATATCTGCACTTTTTTTACTTTTCGCAATAAGTTTATGCGCACAAAACCAACGTTTTATATACGAATATAAATTTAAAACAGATTCTACCTCCACAGAAAAATTAACGGAAGAAATGATGTTTTTGGATGTAAATCCTAATTTTTCAAAATTTTATAGCCACCAAAAATTTCTTTCAGACTCTAAACTGGAGGCGAGATCGCTTAAAAATCCCGACAATACTAACTTTGACGGAGTTTTTTTCGGGAGGGTAAATTTTGTGGTTGAAAAAGAACTTCCATCCTATAGAACCACACTTTTTCAGCATTTAGATATGGATAACTATCAAATAAGAGAAATGCGACCATTAAACTGGAAAATATCATCCGAAAAACAAAAAATTGGTGAATTTAATACCCAAAGAGCAGATTTGGAAATATTTGGAAGAAAGTGGACGGCTTGGTTTACCATTGAAATACCTCTGCAAAACGGGCCTTATAAGTTTCACGGATTACCGGGGTTAATTGTAAAGATTTCAGATCAATCTGAAACTCATGTTTTTGAGTTAAAAGGTGTAAAAAAAATCACACAAAAAGAAATTCCTCAAACCGAAAAAGTGAGATTAAAGTACGGACAACACATAGCAGTGGACGAAAAACAATTCAAAGAATTATTCATCGACCATCGCAATAATCCATCAAAAGGAATGCGACAAATGATGTCTCAGGCAGGAACCACCGTGGAAGTTTATGATGAAAAAGGCAACAAAATTGATTTAAACAAGCATCTGCGCGATATGGAGGAAAGACAAAAAGAAATCAACAAAGCCAATAACAACCTCCTCGAACTCGACCTCCTAAAATAAAAAAACTCCCGAAAACCTCAAGCTTCGGGAGTTTTTATCTTTCAAATTTCGCAATTCGTATTTCGTCTTTTTCACGCCATTTTTTTAGAATCCTCTACAAACTGGGCCAATCCGCTGTCCGTCAAAGGATGTTTCAGCAAACTCAAAATCGGGGCAAGAGGAGAAGTAATCACATCTGCGCCAATTTTCGCACAGTTAATAATGTGCATAGAATTTCTAATCGAAGCCGCCAAAATCTGCGTTTCGTAGCCGTAATTATCGTAAATCGTGCGAATTTCATCAATCAGGTTCAGTCCGTCCGTAGAAATATCGTCCAAACGTCCCAAAAACGGTGAAACGTACGTTGCACCCGCTTTCGCAGCCAAAAGCGCTTGTCCCGCAGAAAAAATCAGCGTACAATTGGTCTTAATTCCCTTATCCGAAAAATATTTCAGCGCCTTCACGCCGTCCTTTATCATCGGAATTTTCACCACAATATTCGGGTGGATTGCCGCCAATTCTTCGCCCTCTTTAATCATTTCTTCGTAGGTCGTGGATAGCACTTCCGCAGAAATATCGCCGTCCACAATCTCGCAAATCGTGCGGTAATGCTGCAAAATCGCGTTCGTTCCGCTAATTCCCTCTTTCGCCATAAGGCTCGGATTAGTCGTTACGCCATCCAAAATTCCAAGGTCTTTTGCTTCACGAATTTGGTCCAGATTTGCTGTGTCAATAAAAAATTTCATTCCCTTATTTTTAGTAGATTTTCAAGGGGCAAAGATAGCGAAAAAATGCCATTTTTTTAGAATACTTTAATTTTAAGGAGCAACACGTTTTTTCTTTTTTTTGAACTTTCGGTCCAGCTGTCCGCACTCGCTTTTTTCTTTGCCACGCTGAACCCTTTCAGCGTTTCAAACGCTGAAAGGGTTTTCCCAATCCAAAGAAAAAGAGCTCAAACAAATGCTACCATCTGGGCTAAAAACAGGTTTTGTAATTCTTCTCAACTACCACTGCTTCAAGAATGAGAATTCACCTAGCAGGAAGTTCTTGAGATTGAAATGAAAATCTACAATTTTTGTTCAGCAAAAATTATTACATTAACAGACCTGTGTATCATCAACGACGAAAAAAATAATTTGAAAAAGTTCCTTCATTTTCGTACTGAAATAGTTGGCAAATAATGTTTGTAAATAGATTCTTTTTAAGGGCCTATTCCAAATTTGTGTTGAAAGTTGAAATTACCTTTTCGCCAAGACATTCTTCGAATTCCTTAAGCATAAAAAGGAAGGAAACTTCTCGAAAAATTCGTTAAAATTACAACCTTTAGGGTCGGGAAAAATTAATTTTAATGAATTTTAAACTATCCCTAAATTTTTTAGGTTTTTGTTGATAAGTTGTTGCAAATTTTAAGAAAAATTAAACAGCTGCAGCATTTTCTTAGATTTTTTTTCTGATGCCAATCCAAAAGATAAGTAACAATATAATTTACTTAAAAAAAAATTAAACGATTTTCATCCAAGAGTTAGTTTTGATGGTGTAGAATAGTTGTTTTTAAATGGGATAAATAAAAAAAATACATTTTTTGGCATCAGTATAGGAATTATTTTTATATTTATCCCCTCAAATAAAATGCAAATTCCTTAAAAAATTCACAAATAATATCAACTAACTTTATGAAAAAATCTACAAATTTCTTTTTTTGGCAGAAAATTTATTTCTTTCTGCTATCTGTATTTCTGTCGGGATTTGCCTTTGGACAGGTTTCAGCATATGGATTTTCGCAGTCTAATGGTTCTTATACGCCTATAACAGGTGGCACTGTTTACTCATCCAACACCACAACTACGTTAGATTCTGAGGTGTACACTAATTTACCAATAGGTTTTACATTTGTTTATAATGGAATATCTTACGACGCATTTGGTATGAATGTAAACGGATGGATTAGTATGGGAAGTACAACACCGGTTTCTTCTCATACGCCAATTTCTAGTGGTACTACAAATAATGTAATCTCTGCAGCAGCTATGGATTTGTTTGGAAGACAGTTTTTTACTGGTTCAACAACTTCAGGTAGTGCAGCGGTTGCTATGACGGCAGGTAGTACCCTAGGTATATCTGTGGGTGATGCCATGTCTGGTACAGGTATTACCACAGGGTCATTAGTTAACGCAGTAACTACTAATAACGTTACTATGAATGCTAATGCGACTACCACCGGAACTGGTAGAAATATAAGATTTCATAATGGTACAATTCGATATGAAACCATTGGTGCGGCACCGAACAGAAAATTAGTGGTACAATGGTCTAAATTTTCCAGATATACAACTGTTGCACCAAGTGATTATTTTAATTTCCAAATTGTATTAAACGAAGGATCAAATATTATCAATTTTATTTATGATTTTCCTTATGTCAATGCATCAAATATATTTGAAGTAGGCTTAAGAGGTGCTGCAAGCACAGATTTTAATAACAGAACTACGACTTCAAATTGGGCATCAACAACCGCGGGAACATTAAATACGGCAACTTCTACTGCAACCAATACTATTTTCCCAGCAAGTGGCTTGACTTATACTTGGACTCCACCGACTTGCTTTTCTCCAACAGGATTAACCTCCTCAAATGTTACCTCATCTACTGCGACGATTTCTTGGACAGCTCCTGGAACAGCTCCTGCAAGTGGTTACGAATATTATAGAAGCACAAGTTCAACCGCACCAACTGCTTCTACCACTCCAACAGGTAGTACTTTGGCAGGAACTACAACAGCAGATTTAACTTCACTTTCAGCAGGAACTACTTATTATTTCTGGGTAAGAGGAAAATGTAGTGATACAGATTTTAGCAATTGGTCGAGCCAGGGAACATTTACAACGGCTTGTAATCTACCATCAGAACCGGCATCTATATCTTTCTCTGCAGTTTCCGCAACCGCAACCACAATTACTTGGACGGCTCCTACTACTGCACCTACAGCCTACGTAGTTTTTAGAAGTACCAGTAATGTAGCTCCTACGCTGACAAATGGAACACAATATACCGTAAATAGTACAACCGCTGTTTCAAGTTTAACCAATGGTACTAATACTTATTTTTGTATTTATAATGGTACCGCATTAACGAACACACAAAGTGCTTTGACAGCCAATACCCAATATTATTATTATGTATTTTCCAGAAACGGCACAACAGGGGTTTCACCGGACTGTTCTGGAGCGCCTTGGTACTCCTCTGCGAACATAAACGGTAGTAAAACTACTTGTGCGGGTGCTCCTACTTCCTTTACTTCGTCAGCATTTACAAATAATTCTGCAACAATTGGTTGGACTGCCCCAACAGGAGGAGGTACAGCGGGAACTTTATCTTATACAGTTGAAGTTTATACCGATTCCGGTTATACGACAGCTGTTTCCGGATATCCTGTTACCGGCATCACTACAAACACGTATAACCTTACGGGTTTAAGCACTTCTACACTATATTATATAAGAGTAAAAGCCAACAACGGTTCTTGCGACAGTTCTTATCTTACAGGTACGCTCACTACATCACAAGTTCTGGCTAGCCTTGATTTTGCAGATGGTTTTGAAGGAACTAACAACTGGAGTTTTGTCAATGGAACTCAAACAAATAAATGGGTAGTTGGTAGTGCAGTTAATAACGGCGGTGCTAATTCTTTGTACATTTCCAACGATTCAGGTACTACAAATGTTTATACGATTACTTCAACTTCTGTAGTCCAAGCTTATCGCGATATTGAAATTCCTACGGGAACAACAAATTTGGAGCTATCCTTTGATTGGAAAGCTAATGGAGAATCATGTTGTGATTATTTAAGAGTTTGGTTGGTTCCGTTAAGTTATGTTCCAACTGCAGGAACGCAAATAACATCAGGCTCCGGAAGAATACAGGTGGGAGGTAACTTTAATGTTTCTACGGCATTTGCAACATACCAAAACAACAATGTTGATTTTTCAACATTTGCCGGACAAAGTGCACGTTTGGTATTTGAATGGAGAAACGATGTTTCTGTAGGAACGCAAAATCCTGCTGCCATCGATAATGTATCCCTTAAAAAACCTTGTGCTGCTGCAATCTCCGCGGTAACTGGTGGTGAAAACTGTGGTACTGGAACTGTAACACTTTCTGCAACCGGGAATGCGTCCACAACAGAATACAAGTGGTATGCTGCTGCAACAGGGGGTAGTGCTTTGGCAACAACAACTTCAGGTAGCTGGACTACACCAAGTGTTTCTTCTTCCACCACTTATTATGTTGCAGCTTCCACCGGACTTTGCGAATCGTTAACTAGAACAGCTGTTACAGCAACTATAAAACAATTTCCAACAGCTGTAGATATTACCAATACCAATGCATCTATTTGTGGAGGTATCGTGCAAACGCTTACTGCAACGGGTGGGGTATCTAATGGTACTGCAACTATTGGCACTGGTGCAACTGCCACGACTACATCGAGCTATCCAAATCCATTTAGTGGTCTTTACGGAGGTGTAAAACATCAGATGATTTACACGGCAGCAGAATTATCAGCACAAGGATTAACAGCAGGGTCAACTATAAAGTCTGTGGGTTTAAATATAGCTGCTTTCGCTGCAAAGGCTTGTAAGGACTTTACCATAAGAATGAAACTAACCACAGCTTCTACATTGACAGCTTTTGAAACTGGAACTACAACAGTTTACAATAGTACCACTTTCACACCTTCAGCAACAGGATGGGCAATGTTTACCTTATCCACTCCATTCCTTTGGGATGGAACTAGCAACCTGATTGTAGAAACCGTACACAACGCCGGAAATTCAGGAAATGGATCTGGAACAACTGTTTTTTATACTGCAACAACAGGTAATAATACGGTATTTATGGTGCTTCGGATACTGTTTCTAATGGTATTCCAGGGTTTGATGCGCTTACATCATGGGGTTCATCTGGCGCATCTGCAAATAGACCTAATGCAAAATTTGAATTTTACCAAAAAATAGTTTGGTCACCTAACACCAATCTATTTACAGATGCTGCATGTACCACAGCTTATGATGGCACTTCGCATGCAACCACGCTTTATGCAAAACCAACAAGCACTATTACCTATACTGCAAAATCAGCAAACGGCACTTGTGAAGTGTCCGATAATGTAACCTTTACTGTACCTACAGCAACGTATGACAATACACTTTACGCAGCTACAGGTGGATGGTCCGAAACTCCGGATGCTACCAAAGGAGTTATTATTAATGATGACCTTACAACAAGTGCAGATATTTCAGCTTGTAGCCTTACGGTAAATGCAGGAAAAAAATTAACCATCAACAATGCTTTTACGGTTGATAATGCAGTAGCGAATAATGGAGAAATAGTAGTAAATGATGGCGGAAACTTCTTGCAAGGCACAACTTCTACTTATACGGCAGGTACAGGATCAACTTTTAAATTAAATAAAAACTCCACCAGTGCCGCTGATAAGTACGTGTTCTGGAGCTCACCAGTTGTAGGACAAAATATGTATGGAATATACGGTGCAGCAGGAACCCCTACTTATGTAATGACCTATAATACAGGTACAGATTATTACGATGTCGTTGCAAATCCTGTAAGCGGTGGAACCGGTATTGGTTATTCTGTAAAAGTTCCGGCGGCTGCTTCTCCAGTTACTTTTCAAGGAACTCCTAATAATGGTAATCTGACGGTAACTCTTAACAGTACTCCAAACACTGCTAATGGAAATACTTGGAACCTTATTGGAAATCCATACCCTTCCAACTTGAACTTGAAAAGCTTATACAACGGAGGTAATAACGGAATTTTTGAATCCATTTATTTCTGGGATACAGTTACCTCCACAACACAACAAGAGCAAAATGCAACCGGATGGAGGATTTTCAATGCAGTTTCCGAAACATGGACGAACGGTAATACCAATACAAATGGTTTATCTGTAAAACCTGGACAAGGCTTTATTGTGAAAGCGATTGGAAGCAGTACACAATTTACAAATGCTATGCGTAATGCAGCAACAGCCTCAACTTTCGTAAACAAGGCAGCACAAAGTGCAACCGAAGGTAAGTATTGGGTGAAAATTACTACTCCTGCATCAACACAATCTACAATTGCAATTACTTACGGACAAGGTGCACAAAATACTTTGGATTTATTCGATTCTAAAATGATGAGTACAGGTACTAATGCTATCTACAGCTACATCAACAATGCCGATAAACTTGCAATACAAGGTAGAGGCAATTTTGTAAATACCGATGTGGTGATTTTAGGTAATAAACATTCTGTTGCAGGTCAGTACACCATTTCTCTTTATGATAAAACAGGATTGTTCTCCAATGGACAGGAAATTTATTTAAAAGATAAATTATTGGGTACCTATACCAACCTTCAGCAGTCATCCTACACGTTTACAACGGATGCTTTGGAGCAACAGGACAGATTTGAAATAGTATATCAAAACAATGGCGCTTTGAATACTTTAGATGTTGTTAAAAATGAATTAGTAATCTACAAAGATGGTGAACAATTCACAGTAAACGCTCCATCAAAAATAAAAACAATTGAAGTTTATGATGCTGCAGGAAGATTGGTAAAACAATTAAAACCAAACACGAACAAAACTTCTTTTGTAGTTGAGAGCAAAGGTGTTTATGTGGTGAAAGTAACTACAGAGAAAGAAACTGTAACCAAAAAAGTGATAAAATAAACATTTAATGTTTATAATGATTTGTTTGCTAAAATATCTGGCTTACGAACATCACTAAAGTTTCAGTACTTTTATAATAAAAAGGCTATCATTCATTTGGTAGCCTTTTATTTTTGATGGTAGATTACTTCACTGTATTGCAATCTTTCGTAATTTTACATACATTAAAGTTTTGAAATTAAATAATCTCAAAAAAACTCAAATCAAACAACATCAAACAACACCAGACCAATTCAAACCCTCTCTATGAATATCATCCTCGCATCCACCTCCACACTTTTCGGCGGCGCCTATTTAGCATACCTCAAAGAAGAAATCATCAATCTTTATGATGGAATTCACGAAATACTTTTCATTCCGTTTGCGCGTCCATCTGGAATCTCCCACGACGACTACACCAAAAAAGCCGCAGAGTTTTTTGAAAAAATAAACATCCGTGTTCGCGGTTTGCACGAATTTGAGGACAAAGAAAAAGCTGTCAACGAAGCAAAAGCCTATTTCACAGGCGGCGGAAACACATTTCTTTTGGTAAAAACACTTCACGAAGAAGGTTTAATGAACATTTTAGCCGAAAATGTAAAAAGCGGAAAACCATATCTCGGTTGCAGCGCAGGAAGCAACATCGGCGGAATCAATATGAAAACCACGAACGATATGCCGATTGTTTATCCGCCAAGTTTCGATTGTATGGCTCTGGTTCCGTTCAACATTAATCCGCATTACCTCGATCCAAACCCCGATTTGAAGCACAACGGAGAAACCCGAGAAACCCGAATCAAAGAATTTCTCACCCAAAACGATATCAAAGTAGTCGGTTTACGCGAAGGAAACTGGATTCGCAGAATTGGCGACCATATTTTCGTGGAAGGAAAAGAACTCACCCGAATTTTTGAAAAAGACAAAGAACCTTACGAAATTGAACCCATTACGGAGTTGTAGTTTCATCGGTTGAATTTCCCACGAACCCTTTCAGCGTTTCAAATCGCTGAAAGGGTTTTTTGTTTGAAAAACTAACGGAAAAACCTAAATCTTATCAACAATCTTCCACAAAGTTTGAAGGAAATCTTTATATTTGAGAAACTATAAAAATAAATTTATGTTTTCTTTTCTAGAAGGAATGGATTCGCTTCAACAGGGATTTTGGATTACTGCGATTGTAACGAGTTTGATATTTCTCATTCAAACGGTATTGACTTTCATTGGAAGTGATGCTTCTGATGGCGTAAACGCAGATTTCGACGGAAATCTCGACCATGCAGATGCTCCTTTTCAATTATTTTCTTTGCGAAATTTAATTAATTTTCTCCTTGGTTTTGGATGGACAGGCGTTACGCTTTACGACAGTTTTTCAAACAAAATGCTTTTGCTTGCAATTGCTGTGATTGTAGGAGCCGTTTTCGTGGCTTTATTCTTTTTCATTATCAAGCAAATTTTGAAATTAACGGAAGACAATACGTTTAACATTTCATCATTAGTAGGGAAAACAGGTGAAGTTTACATCAATATTCCACCAAAAATGTCCGGTTCGGGAAAAGTGCAGATTTCTGTAAAAGGTTCTAACCACGAACTTTCTGCAATGACGAATTCAGAAGAACAAATTAATTCAGCATCAATGGTAAAAGTCGTCGATGTTCAAGACAGAATTCTAATCGTTTCAAAAATATAGGAGTTAGAAGTAGGGAGACCGAAGTCCGAAGTCCAAACATTTTAACATTTTTGAACAATTTGAACAATTTTGAACTTTTTGAACGACATTGAACAATTTGAAATTTTTGAACAACTTTAAACCTGAAACCTGAAACTCGAAACTTGCACCAATTGCAACCTTGCACCAAATGCACCAAATTTAAACAACTTAAAACACTTTTCTTATGGGACTATCCGGAACACTAATACTCATCGTCGTATTGGTTTTTGTATTATTCGTCACTTTTTTAGCCTTAATTTCAAGGTATAAACGCTGTCCGTCCGACAAAATTCTCGTGATTTACGGGAAAACCGGCGGAAGTTCGGCAAAATGTATTCACGGCGGCGGTGCTTTCGTTTGGCCTGTGATTCAGGATTACGCGTATCTTGATTTGAAGCCGATTTCCATTGAAACCAATCTTACCAACGCGCTTTCAAAACAAAATATTAGAATTGATGTACCTTGTCGTTTCACCATTGCGATTTCTACCGAACCAGATACGATGGGAAATGCTGCGGAAAGATTATTGGGATTAACGCCGGAGCAAATTCAGGAACTTTCTAAAGATATTTTATTTGGTCAGTTACGTTTGGTGATTGCGACGATGACGATTGAAGAAATTAATACAGACAGAGATAAATTTTTAGACAACATTTCTAAAAACGTAGATACGGAATTAAAGAAAATCGGTCTGAAACTCATCAACGTAAACGTTACCGACATCAAAGATGAGTCCGGATACATTGAAGCATTAGGAAAAGAAGCCGCTGCAAAAGCCATCAACGAAGCCAAAATTTCGGTTGCGGAACAGGAAAAAATCGGGGAAACTGGAAAAGCAAGCGCAGACAGAGAAAAAGACGTCGTAATCGCTGAAACGATGAGAGACCGCGACGTAAAAATTGCCGTTACACAAAAAGATAGGGAAGTTAGCATTGCATCCGCGGTAAAAGACGAAGAAATTGGTAAAGCAGAAGCCGACAGAGAATCCAGAATTGCCACATCTTTGGCAAATTCACTCGCTGTGAAAGGTGAAAACGAGGCAAAAATTACCATCGCCAATTCCGATGCAGCAAGACGTGAAAAAGAAGCAGAAGCCTTGAAAATCGCCATCGCTGCGGAAAAAGTGCAACAGGCAAAAGCCTTGGAAGAATCGTATCTCGCGGAACAAAAAGCCGAAACTGCAAGAGCGGAAAGAGAACGTTCTACACAAAACGCCAACATCGTAGTTCCTGCCGAAATTTCTAAGCAAAAAGCGATTATTGACGCACAAGCCGAAGCCGAAAAAATCCGTTTGCAGGCAAAAGGAGAAGCCGACGCCATTTTTGCAAAAATGGAAGCCGAAGCAAAAGGTCTCTATGAAATTTTGACAAAACAGGCAGAAGGTTACGACAAAATCGTTCAGGCTGCAGGTGGCGACACGAACAGCGCCTTCCAGTTATTGTTAATTGAAAAACTTCCTGAATTGGTGAAAACTCAAGTGGAAGCCGTGAAAAATATCAAGATTGATAAAATTACAGTTTGGGATGGCGGAAACAATCAAGATGGAAATACCTCGACCGCCAATTTTGTTTCCGGAATGATGAAAACAGTACCGCCATTAAACGATTTATTCAATATGGCAGGATTGAATTTACCTGATTATCTGAAAGGAAAGGACAAAGAAGAAGTTACCAAAATTTTGGAAGCCAAAGTTCAGGAAAAGACCAATTCTGAACCTCCAAAACCGGAAAATCCATCCGCATAAAATTTTAAATATTTTAAAGTGAAATGATCAATAGGAGTGGGCTTTAGCCCACTTTTTTTATGAATTCCAAATTTGGCTTTAGCCAAAATTTATACTGAATAATTTTTTAGAGGTCATAACTTAACTTCATATTTAACAACCCCTAAAAACAGAAAGTTTGTCATTCCGTAGGAATCTAAATAATCTTTGTAGAGATGCTTTCAGAGTTTCAAACTCAGAAAGGGTGCTTTCTTTAGAATTTTCCTAACAAATGTTTTTGATTTTCCAACAAAAAAATATTTCATTAGGTTTAGTGAGCGCCAGAGGCGCGGAATATTGGTAGAAAAAAATACAAAGCAAGAAGAAAAACGCCAGAGGCGTGAAATGTTGGTAGAAAAAATATTAAACGGATTTGCGGAGCGCCAGAGGCGCGACCTATTGGTTAAATTCTCCATCACTCCATCACTCCATCACTCCATCACTCCATCACTCCATCACTCCATCACTCCATCATTCCATCATTACACCATTCTATCACTCACTCTATCACAAAAAAACAAAAAAAATTGAAATAATCTAAAACCTTTCTCTCCAAAATATTCGTATTTTTAAATTCCCAAAAATTAAAAATACATGGACAAATACCGCGACACCCCAATTTTCAAAAAATCCGAAGAAATTTACAAAACCGTAAAAACCATCTGCGATTTAATTCCAGATGAAAACGAATATTTGCAACACACCAAATCGCACATTATGGAAAATGCGATGGTCATTCAGGCAAAATTGGCGGGAGCACACGGTGCGGATTTGTGGGATATTAGAATGGAAAATGCCGCCATCATTAGAAAATGTGCGAGAGAACTGATGGTTTTGTACCACAGTTTGCGGATGTTTGGTTTCGAGGAAGCGGATTATTATAAAATTGTGCGACAGCAATTAGAGGAATTTCGCTTGCTTTTTAGAGAATGGGTTGCAAGTTTTGACCCGAAAAAATTCATTGTTGATGAATGGGGGCTTTTCAATCCGCCGGGAATTCCACAAGATTATGTTCAGCGTGATGATGAACTTAACTTTTTAGATGGAGATGATGACAATGATTTTCCTTTCAATCCAGAGGATTTTGAGGATTTTGATGATGACGATGCAAATCCTTTTGATGAAGAAAGCGATTGATTATTTTGAATAAAAATTCTGTCCAAATTCAAACAAGAATTTCAATTCTGAAAAATTTAAGAAAAAAACAATCGGAATTAATGTTAAAATATTGATAATTAAGACTTTTCTAAATTTTTGAGAAACAGATTTCACCAAAAACCCTAAAAGTAGTGGAATAATAAAAATGAAGTTCCCACCAAAAATATAGGCTTCATTAATTCCTAATTTTACAATTAAATGAATCACAATATCAACTAAAAACATCAAAAATATCATTTGAACATTACGGTTTTTGCGATTGACAATCAATGAAATCAGCATTAAAATCAAAAAATTGAAAATAACCAATGTTTTTAAAATTCCTTTTGGGAAAATCGCAGAGACTGTTTTTATAAGTCCCAAATTTTCATAATCAATATCTACAATCACCAAATCTGGAAATAAAATTTGCCCTCCAAAAAAGTAGTAAAAACTTTCACGTAAAAAATCATCCGATTTTGCGATATAATTTGATGTATGTTGCAGTGATTGAATGATTTGATTCCTAAATAACAAGAAAATTATTACAGAAAATATTATTAAGACTGCTATTCTCTTTAATATCACTTTTTTATCAGCATCAAAAATTCCCGCAAAAACCTTCACAACATTCGTCACCGTAATTCCGCCTACCAAAATTGCAGAACCATAAAAAACTGAATTTGGCACTGTTTCTTTTCTTCGTCTAAACCAACTTGTAACATAGATGTAAAAAGATAGAAAAAACAAAGAAAAAACATAAGATTCAAATGTAAAACTGAGAATCAAACAAGTGCTAAAAACTGAATAAAGTGCTAAAACTAATACAGAATTGATACTGCTTAAACCAATAATGTTCTTCAAATAACGGAAGATGATCAGCAAATGAAAACTGAATAAAGTGCTGCAAATTAGAATAATAAGATAAGATTTGTCTTTTAAAAAAGAGAAAACGGTATTGATAAATATTGCAATTATTTTCAGCAAAGGGTGTCGAACAAAACTTGTATTGTGCAACGTATTGTCGAATCCCAAATATAAATCGTGAATGTATTTTGGATGATAAACGAGTGTTGTTTTGTGCGCAAACAAAAATCCAATCCCAAAATAAAACAAGAAAAAACATCCCAATAATAATTTTTCGGATGTGGAAATGGTTTTAAACTCGCTTTGTAAAGATTTCAATAATGCAGATTATTTCACTTTTTCTTTTTCAAATTATCATAAATATTATGCACCAAACCATCGGCAACGGAAATTTTCGGCACAAAAATTTTATTGATGTCGCTCCAAGTCATCACTTTTACAAATATTTCAAGGGCGGGAACCAAAACATCGGCGCGGTCTTCGCGAAGGTTGTGTTTTGCCATTCTTTCGGGAACGGTGAGTGCGCTTAATTCTTTGTAGGAAGTCTTTAAACCGGATAAAAAGAGGGGTTTTCCGTCCTTCGTTTTGCTCATCGAGAACACTTTGTTGATGTTTCCGCCGGAACCAATCGCGACAATTGGTTTTTTGCTGTTAATATTTTTTCGGATTTCCTCTTTCAAATCTTTCCAATGGTCTTCTGTAACGAGATTATTCAGCAAACGAATGGTTCCGATATTAAAAGATTTTTCATACTTCATTTTTCCGTTTTCGTAGAAAGTGAGTTCCGTAGAACCACCGCCAACATCTACATAAAGATAGGCAAAATCTTTGTCGAGTCCTTCTGCAACATGGTTTTCGTAAATTAAAGTGGCTTCTTCGTCGCCGGTAATAATTTCAATATCAATTCCGGAAGTTTTTTTCACGGCTTCGCGGATTTTATTGCCGTTTTTCGCATCACGCATCGCGGAAGTTGCACAAGCGCGGTAATGTTCCACTTGGTAAATTTTCATCAAATCCGAAAAAACTTTCATGGAATCTATCACCATTTTTTCTCTTTCGGGACCAATTTCTCCTTTGGTAAAAACGTCCATTCCCAGTCGCAGCGGAATCCTCAGAAGATTCAGTTTTGTATATTCCGGTTTTCCTTTTTTTTCTTCCTTCACTTCTGTAATCAGCAGTCTTGCTGCGTTACTTCCTATGTCTATTGCTGCGATTTTCATCTGGTTCTTTTGGTTTGAGTTGTTTGATTTTGTTTGAAATTGTTTGAAATTGTTTGAAAATATTTGATTTTTGAGGTAATTATCAACATTTTGAAAAATCAATTTTTTTTCCCCAGCCCTAAAGGGAGGAAATTGATTTTCTTCACTCCCTTTAGGGCTGGGGAAAATGAAGAAAATTAGTTTCCGAGAGACAATGAAAAATGATAATCATAAAAACTTTTGTGCCTTTTGAGGTAATAAATATTTAAGTTAAATATAATCTCTTTTATTACATGACAAAAAATTAATTTTTAACCACAAAAGTCACAAAAGTACTTGATTATCAAAGATGTAATTAATTTTTTTTAAAAGTTAAAATAAGTCTGCACAGAAATCTTATTTTTCCTTTAACAAGTTGATTTTTAAACTTTTAAACGTTTGTGTCTTTTGTGGTTATTTTTTTTTAATTATTTTTTCTCCAAAACCAGCACAATTTTATTGAAATCTGCCGCTGCATTGATTACTTTTACATAGTTGTCATAAGCGGTGATCGGTAGTTCCACATCTTTGTAAAATTCTACGTTGTTAATTACTATTTCACTGCCTTTTACTTCGTAATTGGTAGAAAATTTTGCAGATTCTGTTCCGTTATTATTTACTACAAAATTGGAGTCGATTTGGTCTATATTTTTCGCTGAATATCCTGCCGGAAGCTTAATGGTAATCGTTCTTTTGTAAGCGTGAGGATAACGGATTTCCAGTGGCATTTGTCTTTTGTCTTTTTGGTAAAGTTCGGTCTGTCTTCCGATAGTTTGTCCCAGTTTGAACAAAATTTTGTCGCCCACTTTTTCTACAAGGCTGTTTCCTTCAAATTCTGCATTGAAGATGAAAGGTTTTGAAGCGTTTTCCAAGCCTTTGTTTTCGGCGGTAATTTTTACGTTTTCTTTTTGTCCGGTATAGTTTTCGGCAAGGTCTTTCTCGAACATCGGAATGTTTTCCGTAGGAACAAAATCGTAGTAAGGCTGAATTCCCATCGCAGAATATCCGTTGAACTGAATTCTTGTTTTAACGCTCGGTTTTACAGCATTTTTGGTGAAATCAATATTGATATCCATTTCATCGTGCGTAAATTCTACACTGGGAGTTGGTATTTTTCTAATGTCGTAATCGGGAATGGAAGCGCCGCCAAATTCTGTTTTTGAAAGGAACAATGCGTTAGAATTGGTCCATCTGAAAGGCAAATTCGGATATCTTACATCAATTTCCGATGGTGCGATGTAACCTTTCGTTTCAGGGAAATAAATCGCAAAATCGTCCAAACTTTTATACAGCTCAAACTTTGGGTCAATCGGAGTTTTAAAACGGTCTGAAACCAAAATCGGCTGATGTTTGATGTTCATTTTGTTGAATACCGCATCGTAAAGGCGATACATTCCCAAAGAATTGGCAGATTTATTTTTCAGCGTAGTCGCAATGTCTATTTCATCGGCGTGTTCGTCGTAATTGATGTTCTTTTTGATGTATTTTTCCACGTTGTAAATTTTTTCCTGAACGGAATTTCCGGTAGGAATTAATTTTACAAACTTCTCCACTTCGCGGTCGGTTTTGGAGTCGGGTTTTTCATCAATTATTTTAAAAATGTCTTCGGTGTATTGCTTGTAGCCGAACAAATCTTTTTTTCCGGTGTAATAGTTTGCCGCCAATTTATAGGAAAATTTTTGCGCATTTGCGTTGTAATTGGCATATTCCTCATCATGAAGAGCAGGTATAGAAGCTACTTCCAGTTTTTTGCTGATTTTATCTTTGTAGGCAGTTGTAGAGGTGGTAAATTCCGGTAAATTGCTGTAAGATTTTACTGCAAATTCTAAATGTTTTGGATAAATAAGCTCATAAGAAATGTTTTTATTCAAATCTTCATCTTGTAAAAGAATGGTAGTTCCGGAGAGCCTTGGGACAAGTTTTGTTACCACAAGTTGTTCTATAACAGCGTTTTTTTCAAGACCTTTTAGTGCGAAATACTTCATTTTTGTACGGGTTCTTTCGTCCACAGATTCCATAACGTCGCTGTCCTTCATTTCCACCGTGGTGCCGTTTGGTTTTATTACCCGAATTTTCTGCTTTACAATTTCTTCGTTTTGGCTTCTCAAAGGAATATAGACTTTGTTGTTTTTTTCGATAGCCTCGTCGGAGTTTACAAACGTTTTGATGTGGCGGATAAGGTAATCATAGTTTTCCTTGCCATCGATGGTAAATTCGGAAATGGTTTTGTTGAAAAACACAATTTTTCCTAAATCTTTCTCATTTTCAGCAGGTTTATAGGTTTCAGGTTTTCCCCAGTCGTAGTTTTTGTATTCCTGTGCATCCATCAGAAAACACATCACCGAGAACAAAAGTATTGATGCTTTTTTCATATTTTTTTATTTTTTTTTAATTTTTTTGAATGGAGATGGATTCGCTCATGCTTTCATTAAGGCTGTTCACAAAAGTATTCCATTTGCTTATATTTTCCTTTTTCAAAATAAGGTAATTAATGCTTACTTTCATCATCATTTCTACAGATTCAGGTTTTTTAGAATATTCTATTTGGTAAGAAAATTCCGGCGATTCCATTTTTGTATTTTTTGGTAGGGAAGTTACTTTATATCCTTTCGGAACGTCTATTTTTGTTACAGAACTGTAGGTATAGGTATTATCAATTTCATAGTCGTACTGTCGCTTTTCGTCCAAGGTTTTTATGTCATCCAATTTGTTCAGGGCGAGATTGATGTAAATTTCATTTCCTGCTGTTATGGCATAATTATCCAAAGAGAAATCGTAGTTTATTTTTAAAGGGGATTCTCGGTTTTCTCGGTTTTCGATGTCGCTTTTTTCGATAATAAATTTGTTGCTTCCCAATTCTAAATATTCTTTCAGGAAGCTGGTTCGCTGGAACCCCGATTTGTCCTGCAAGGTATAAAGAAAGTTATCTCTTTCATATCCGGTAAGTTCTGTAACGGCTTTTCCAACGATTTTGCTTTCTTGCAAAACAAGGTTTATTTTATCTTCGCGCACACTTTTTTCTGCGCCAAAAACAGGAACGGTTACCAGTTCATATTTATCGGCATCTTTATGCAGAAGCGCCTGTTTTCCTTGGATGAACGAAGTGGGATAACCAAAAGGAGTTTCTCGACTTGTGCCATCCAGAAAATAGTTTTTTCCGTTATTTTGGTAGGTTACAATCATGTGGTCATCTACCATTTGCGTAGGGATGTCATCATATTTAAAGGGTTTATCGCGAGAACCAATCCAAGTGAGGTAAACGTTTTTTATTCCTGCAGATTTCATCATGGTATAGATAATTGCAGACATATCTTTGCAGTCGCCGTATCTTTTCGTGAAAACATCGTTTGAGTTTCTTGGGATAAAACCGCCGTAACCGTCCTCGAAAGCAATGTATTTGATGTTGTTTTTTACCCAATAATATATTTCTTTCACTTGGTCCAGCTCATTGGTATGCTTTTGTTTCAGCGTGTTGGCAAGATTCACCATTTCTTTGTCCGGATTTACGCCTACATCTTTTATGTAGTGGGTATAAAGGCGGTGCAAATCTTCCAAAGAATTCAAAATCATTTTTTTATCTCCTTTTTTTGTGGTGTAGCTTTTTATGTAAACTTCCACCATCGGAGCGTAGTAGAGCGGACTTGGCGTTTTTTCTTCGTATGCAAACTTCGGAATGTCCTTCGCAGTCCATTTGTAAAGTATTTTTCCGTTTTTTTCTTCTTTCGAGAACTGGATTTTTTGTTTTTCGTTGTTGAAGACTTTGTATCCTAAATCCACACTTTTATCCGCCATCACCGAAAACTCTTTATGTTCCACAGGAAATCCCGCCATAAACATTTCACCCGAAATTAAGCGGGGTTCCGGAAAATTTTTGGTAACCGCGAGCGTTTTTTTTGCGCCCAAAGAAAGCTGCGGATAATCGAACTGTTTCAGTTTATAATCATCATGAAATGTTCGGGAATTCCTGTCGGGAACAATTTTGAAATCTTTTATTTCAATTTTTTTGAATTTATTGTTGCCACTCGGAACTAATGTGAATGCCTGAATTTCCTTTATTTCCTGAAAAGTGGAGTAGGGAACGCCCCCTATTGACCTGCGTTTCTGTACATCCTCATCAATAATATAAGATTCCTCGAAGCTGTTTGAAGAAATATCCAGTTTATCGTCCTTTACCGTAATAAATAGGGTTTCAGACTGACTGAGAATGATTTCCCCAATGTTGGGATATTTTTTTTTGTAAAATTCCAAATTTTGGTTTTGCGCCAGAAGAACACTTCCGGTAAGCATCACCAAAGAAGCTTGGAAAATTTTGGAAATTATTTGTATTTTTTTCATCTTGTATTGTTAGTTGTACCCTACCAAAACGTCATAATCATACTTTTTATTGAGTATAATTTTCCCATTAGCATCGTATTCTACATAGTTTCCGTGCAGATAATCGTGCACATAGTCGGCTTCTATTTTTACTTTTCCGTTTTCGTAGAAAATTTTTCTTTTTCCTTCGTAGTTGCCATTAATCAGCGTTTCCGATAAGTATATTTTTCCGTTATCCAAAAAAATCTGTCTCTCACCCTCTATAAAGCCTTTTTTATATTTTGCTTTAATGAGTGGAGTTCCGGCTTCAGAATATAAGTTGTAATCGCCATCGATGTTGGAAGCTACAATATTGTATTCTATCCCAAGTTTTCCGTTTTTATAATTTGCCTTTATGGAGGCGTTTCCATTTTTCACCAATGTAGGTGCAGCTTCACCCTGTTGCTGATAAGAAACCAAATTTCCATTGTCATAATTTAGCGTTACCAGTATTTCGCCATTGCTGCCAATTATTTTTTCCTGTCCGTGTCTTTTATCTTCAAAATATTGTGATTCTATATATTTTTTTCCGCTTGGAAGGTATTTTTCAAAAGGACCGTACTCTAAATCGTGATAATATTTTGATTTTGAGTAGATTCTGCCATACAAATCATAAGAAGTATAATCTCCGTAAGTTTCGTTGTTCAGGTAGCTCGTAACGATATATTTGCTTCCGTTCGGGTTGTAGTTGATGCCTTCGCCGTATTTTTTGCCACCGGTAACACTCGTTTCAAAAATTTTTTCGTTTTTCTTTGAAACTAATGTGTAAGAGCCTTCAAAACTGCCGTTTTTTATGGTTCCTTCGGTAAATTCGTTGTCGGTTTTTGAAGCATATTTCGCTTTTCCCTGTTTGTTGTAATCAATGGAGTTTACTAGTTTGTCGTTATAATAAAAGTCATCTTTTACAGATTCTCCGTTCACGAAGATTGATTTTTTGGAGAGTTTTCCGTCCAAATCATAATTTTCTATGGTACCTTCGATATCTCCATCGTTCAGAAAATAGGCACTTTTTAGTTTTCCATTGTTGTAATATAGTTTTATTTCGCCGTTTTCTACGTCATTTACAAAGGTGTATTCCGAACTTTTTTTACCGTTTTCGTAATAGGTAATGTATGGTCCGTTTTTCTTTTCATTAGCAATGGTGATTAACAGTTTTGGGTTTCCGTTTGCAAAAAATTCTTCGTACTTATTTACCTGTTTTCCGTCTTCATAATAGGTGTGGTTTTCATAAATTCCACTTACCATATTATAGATTTTCCATTCGCCCTGTTTTTTTCCGTTTTTGTTGTACATACCGGAAAAATGGGTGTTTCCGTAAGGTGTTTTTATTTCGAAAGGCTTGTTTTTTTCAATTTTTATTTCGGGCGAAGATTTTCCGTTTTCGTCGTAAGTTTTGTAGAAAGAAATGTATTCTTCACCGGCTTTTCCTTCAAACAGATATTCAAGGAAAGGTTTATTCATGAGATAATCTATCTGTTTTGTTTGTCTGCCGTTTTCAAAGAAGCGTTCTTCAGATTTATATTTCCCGATATACTTTACGATGTACGAAACATCTTTATTTTTATCCAATGTAACTACGGAAGCTACATCTCCGTTTGCCGAGAACGATTTGTGTTCTCCGCTTGCCTTTCCATTGGTGTAGGTTTCAATATTTTCAGGTTTTTTATCTGGGAAAAAGGTTTTTCTTTCGCCGTTGTAATAGTTTTTTACGAAGATGGCTGTGCTTTTTACCGCTCCATCCGGATAAAACTCCTGTCCGTTTCCTTCTGCATTTCCGCTTTGGTAGTTGTAGGAAGATTTTTTGTTTCCATTGCTGTAAAAACAGGTTTCATAGCCTTCTTTTTTATCGTCTTTTACTCCGGTTGTACATTTTGTTCCTCCCAAATAATAATAGGTTTCCTGCTTATCTACTTGTTTATCATTAATGAATACTTTCTTTATTTCCGGATTTCCGTTATCGTAAAAATATTCTACTGTTCCGTTCAGAACATCGTTTTTGTAGGTTAATTTATTGGCAATTTTTCCGTTTTTATGATAAAAAGTGGATGAGGTTTTTTGTCCGTTCACGAAATTTACATCCACTGCTTTGTCGCCGAAGCTGTAGTTGTAGAGCCAAGGTCCGTTTTTTTTGTCGTTTACATTTTTACCATAGCCAATGTATTCGCCTTCGCTTACTACATATACGCGCTCACCATTTTTTTCTGTAGTAATAATGGTTTTGAATGCTGTAGGAACTAGCCATTCGCTAAAGGATTTTACATCTTTGCTCTTTTTTGAAACCAGATTTTTAATGTCTTTGTTATCAAAATTATTAAACAGAGCGTAGGAAAAGTTTTCAAACTGGTTATTGTTCCAAAGTTGGGTGTAGAAATCAAGATATTGTTTTGCGAAAAATCCTTTTCTTTCCTTTATTTTTGGCACTTCAGAGATAATTGCCTGAAGTTGCCTTACTACAGGAAAATCCATTTGCGAATTTAGTTTGTAATCTTTGTTAAGCGCATATTGCTTCCGAAGAACTGTCTCTATACTGCTGAACGCATCGGAGCCTTCTATTGCGAAACTGTCTTCCGGCTCGTTGTATTTTTGTGATACAATCTCGTTAAGAGACTTGATGGCTTCTGTAGTAATTACTCCTCTTCCGTCAAAAAGAATTGACGTGGCTACCGCTAAAGTTCCCTCTGCAAGATTTCCGTTTTCCAATGCGATGAGTCCTGCAAAATAGTGTGATTTAGGATAGTTAGGGTAAATTTGAATGGATTTTTGAAAATCTTCCAAAGCTTCCTTGTTCTTTTTCTGTTTCACGAGGGTAACTCCTCGGTTGTAGTAGAGCAGATAAGCGTTGGGAAAAGATTTTAGCCCTTCATTATAGGTTTCAATAGATTTTTCGCCGTTTCCGGAATCATCGTAAGCGTTTCCGAGAAGATAGTAGTAATTGATTAACTGCTCTCTATCAAGCGTTTGAAGGTCTATTTTTTTTAGTTCACCTATAACTTCACTGTGTTTCTTCTTGCCGTACAAAGCCCGAATTCTTTCAAAATTGGCTTCATGGGCTTCAGGACTGTATTTGCTGATGGTGTTCAGAAGTCCAATTCCTTTATCAAATTCGTCTTTGTTGAGAAATTCTACCGCTTTTTGGTAGATGGAATCGTTGGTAGATTTGTACTTTTGTGCGCTGATAAACAGAGCGCTAAGAAGGAAAGCTGAGATGTAAATTTTTTTCATAAACAGAGTTGCTGGTTTTGCTAATTTAATAAAAAAAGCAACCGCAAAAAACTATTTTACATTTTTCCTTTCAAATATTTCCAAGTCTCAATCTGTGAGCGGAATTCTTCTCCTTTTTTGCCTTCTTTCACATATTCGTTGCGAAGATTTTTGTCTAAAATTCGGGCTTTCACATTGTCTTTCAACTGAATTTCGAGGATGTCTTTTAGTTCTTTTTTTAAGTTTTTATCGGTGATTTTTGCGGCTGCCTCTATTCTGTAATCCAAGTTTCGCGTCATCCAATCGGCAGACGAAATGTATAAATCTTCTGAACCTTTGTTGTGGAAATACATTACTCTCGCGTGTTCCAAATACTCGTCAACAATAGAAATTGCCTGAATTTTTTGCTTAAATTCCTTCTGATTGACGGCGCAGTAAATTCCTCGGACAATCATTTTCACAGTTACACCTGCTTTTGCTGCTTCGTAAAGTTTTTTGATGAGTTCGCGGTCGCTCAAAGAGTTGGCTTTGATGATCATTTCGGCTTTTCTTCCGGCTTTGGCTTCCTCAATTTCTTTATCGATGTGTTGAACGATTTTTTCGCGCATAAACTGCGGACAAACCAACAGTTTTTTGCAAGTTTTCAAAACTGGAATAATGTCGTCTTTTGGTTTTCGTAAAACATTAAAAATTTTATTGATATCCGCCATTATCGCTCTGTCCGAAGTCAATAGAAGATGGTCGCCGTAGATTTTCGCGGTTTTTTCGTTAAAATTTCCGGTGCTTACAAATCCGTACTGAATGGTTTTATTGTGAATTCTTTTCTTAATGACGCACAGTTTGGCGTGAACTTTTTTGTTCGGAATTCCGGTTAAAACTTTGATGCCTTCCTGTTCCAGAATTTCCTTCCAAATCAAATTGCTTTCTTCATCGAATCTTGCGCGAAGTTCGAGCATTACCGTTACTTCTTTTCCGTTTCTCGCAGCACCGATTAATGCATTGATAATCTTGGAGTTACTTGCCAAACGATACGCAGTAATTTGTATGGATTTCACGTTCGGATCCATTGCTGATTCTCGCAAAAGGTCTATAACAGGACGATAATCGTGATAGGGAAAAGTGAGCATCACATCTTCCTTCAAAATGGTTTCTGTAACGCGGTGGTCATTCGGAAATTTTGGGTGCAGAAAAGTGGTGCGTTCTTCGGGACGGTGATACGCCGCGAAAACATCCGGAAAATCCATAAAATGTCGGAAATTGTGGATTTTTCCTCCGGGAATGATGCTGTCTTTTTTGGATAAATTCAGTTTTCTGATGAGGAATTCCAGCAAAGCCTTATCCATATTTTTATCAAAGACAAAACGGGTTGGTTTCCCTTTGCGTCGGCTTTTGATGCCTTTTTCTATCTTATCGGCGAGTGTGGTTTTGATGTCATTGTCCAAATCAAATTCTGCATCTTTCGTCACTTTAAAAGAGTGCGCCTCGAAATCATCAAATCCAAAAAAATTGAATATTTCGGGCAACATAAATGTGACAACATCTTCCAAAAGCATCACATTTTTTTCGCCATTTTCCGAAGGAATTAGCAAAAATCTTCCGATAAAACGCGACGGCATTTCGATAATCGCAAAATTACTTTCGTATTGCCATTCCTTTTTCCTCATTGCTACACCGAGGTACAAACTTTTGTCCCTCAAATAAGGCATCGGTTTATTTTCCTGAAGAATAATAGGAACAACGTGCGACTCCACCACTTCATCAAAATATTTTTTTACGAAAACTTTCTGTTCGGGTGTGAGGTTTTTAGCGGTTTTGATGAATACTTTCTGTTCCGCCATTTCCACCTGAATTTTCTTCCAAGTTTTATCGAAATCCTGCTGTTGCTTGATGACGATTTCATTAATTCTTTGTAGAATTTTGGATGGCGGCTGATAAAAAGATTCGGTTATGAATTTATCCTTAAAATCCATCGCACGCTTCAAACCGGCAACACGAACACGAAAAAATTCGTCCAAATTATTGGAAAAAATTCCTAAAAATCTGATTCTCAAAGGTAATGGAACAGTTTCGTCCATTGCTTCCTGCATCACACGCTCGTTGAACGCAAGCCAAGTAACATCTCTGGGATTAAATTGATGGGACATAAAAAAAGTATTTTTTCAAAAATATAGAATTTATGCGGTTTTATAATGGTTAATAACCGGATTTAATGTTAAATTTTCGCTAAAAAAATCTTTACTATATTTGATGAAAATCATTTTGAATGCCTTTCCTGATTAATGAAACGTTATTAGACGAAGTAAAACCCGACAGAAAAACCTACAACAAAGGCGAAATTATTGTGAATGAAGGCGACCATTCACAATATTTTTATTTTTTGTACGAAGGGGAACTTTCTGTTTTTAATTTTACTGAAGAAGGGAAGGAATTTTTGCAGCACAAGGTAAAACCTGGAAATTTTTTTGGAGAACCCGCTGTTTTGCTTGGAAAACCTTTCCCCGGAAATGTGGAAGTTGCAAGCGATAAAGCCGTCATCATAAAATTTCGTAGAGATAATTTTGTGGATTATATGATGAAGTATCCAGAGCAAATGTTTGAGTTTACAAAATCTGTTGCCGAAAAATCCATCAGGAAAAGCCTTTCGCTGAAAAATATTGTTTTCCTAAATCCGGAAGACCGCGTGATTCATCAGTTGCGCGATTATAAGCGTGAACACGGGAAAGATTCGGAAAAAGTGGTGATTAATTTAACCAGAAAAGAACTGTCAAATATGACCGGACTGCGCATCGAAACCATCATCCGAACCGTGAAAAAGATGGAGAAAGAAGGCAAACTCGAAATCATCAACGGGAAAATTCATATTTAAAAGACGATGACTGTGGTCATAAATTTTTCGGTTTTTACATACTAATTTTGTAATATGAAAAATCTCGCTTTTTGGTTAAAATTTTCCATTTTCAATTTTTTTGTTGTAGCAGTTTTGGGCGTTCTGATGCGTTATAAAATTGCGTATTCACTTCCAATTATCGACCAGAAATTTACGCAGGAGGCACATTCGCATTTTGCATTTTACGGTTGGATTACGCAGATTATTTACGTTTTAATCATCCAATATTTAAGCAAATTTGTTCACGGGAATCAGTTGAAAAAATATGATATTCTTTTGATAACCAATGCGATTGCTTCGTATGTGATGATTCCGGCGTTTTTGTATAATGGTTATTTTTGGCTTTCGATTGCGGCCTCAACTGTTGCGTTGCTCGTGACTTTTGTGTTTTTCTTTTTCTTGATTAAGGATTTAAAAAATGTAAAAGACCTTTCAAAATCTTGGTTTTTAGCCGGATTTTTCTTTGCGGTTGTATCTTCTGTCGGTGTTTTTGGGTTGAGTTATATGATGATGTCGGGAAATATGACGCAGGAATTGTATTTGGGAGCAACGTATTATTACCTTCATTTTCAGTACAATGGATTTTTTATGTTCAGTTGTATTGGTTTGTTAATCAATTCATTAAAAAATATTAATGCTGAAATTTCAGAAAATGAAAATCAAAGTATTTTTTGGCTAATGTTTTTTGGTTGTCTCACCGGTGTTGGACTTTCGTTGCTCTGGATGAAACTTCCGATGTGGTTTTTCGTGCTGATTGTGATTGCAACTTTGGCGCAAACGTTTGGTGCTGTAAAACTTTATTTGTTGGTAAAACGAAACTGGAAGTATTTAATTCTAAATTTTTCGCCTTTGCAACGTTTTGTTTTATTGTATGTTGGTTTGGCTTTTTTTGCAAAAATTGCGTTGCAGTTGGGTTCTAATATTCCGGCGGTCAGTCAGTTTGCGTTTGGTTTTAGAAATATTGTGATTGCTTATTTGCACCTTATTTTGTTGATGTGCGTTTCGGTATTTCTCGTCAATCAATTATTGGCAACCAATGTTTTTAAAATGACAAAACCTGTTCTGAACGGATTAAAAATATTAATTACAGGCATTTTTCTGAATGAACTGGTACTTGGAATTATGGGAATTTTTTCAATAAAATATATTTCGGTTCCGTATTCTCCGCAGATTCTTTTGTTGGTTTCAATCATGATGTTGTTGGGATTGTTGATGATGTTTTTTAGTTTGCGAAAAAAGGAAATTTGATTTTTTGGAACACAAAGAGCACAGAGAATGCACAAAGTTCACTAAAGATTTTTTGGTTTTTTTCACAAAGACGCTTTGCTTTTTTTTGAGGCTTTATCTTGAAAAATCTTTGTGACTTTTGTGTAAAAAACTTTGAGGACTTTGTGAAGTAAACCAATCAAAAAATGCCTTCCAATTTCTCGAAAAGCATTTTCAAACATTAAATTTAATTTAAACTATTATCTTTTATTGCGGTAAAATAACGCCGTCAACAACGTGAACCATTCCATTAGAAGCGGGAACAGATGCTACGATGTTTACGGTTCCGTTTACGGTTGGTTTTCCGTTGACCATTTTGATTGTGATGGATTTTCCGTCCACCATTCCAAGATTTTGTCCGTCGGTCATTTGCTCGGTTTTGATAACGCCAACGTAAGTGTGGTGTCCTAAAATGTCGGTTAATTTTCCGTTATTTTCAGGTTTTAGCAAATCTTCTACGGTTCCTTTCGGAAGTTTGTCGAACGCAGCATTTACAGGTGCAAAAACCGTGAAAGGACCTGCGTTACTCAATGAAGTGGTAAGTCCTGCTGCTTGAACTGCGGTTACCAAAGTTGACAAATCTTTGTTTCCGGCTGCCAATTTTACAATGGTTGGTGCAGATTCTTCGTCCACTACTGCTTCTTGTCCGCCACCGCTATTTTCGGTTGTGGCAGTTGTAGAAGCACCTTCTGTTGTGGTAACGGTTTCATTTTTTTTGCAGGAAAATAAGGCAAGTGAAGCCAATGCAAGAATAAAAACTGATTTTTTCATATAACTATTATTTTTTTGAAGTTCCCACTTTAATTTGATATAAAGTTAGGATGAAAATACAGATGTGGATATGACTCAAATCATATTTTACGCTTCTGATTGTGTGAGTTTTATCAGTTGGTGTAACATTGGTTACACAATAAAATTATGGTCTAAATTATAACTTAGGATTTGAATTTTATTTCATTTTGATGACAATTTTACCTTTAGCGCGACCACTTTCCACAAAAGACATGGCTTCATTTGTTTGATGAAAATCAAAAACCTTGTCAATCACAGGTCTTATTTTGTTTTCTTCAACCAGTTTAGAAATCTCGGTTAATTGCTTTCCATTCGCTTTCATAAATAAAAAAGAGTAGTTAATTCCCAGTTTTTTCGCTTGATTGATGACTTTTCTACTTATTAATGAAATAACTGTTTTCATCAACCAGTTTAGTTTAAATTCTTTTGCAAAAGTAGAATCCGGAGGTCCTGAAATAGAAATAACTTGACCGCCTTTTCTTAATATTTTTAAAGATTTTAATAGTGTTTTTTCATCTTGACTGTTCAATACCAAATCGTAATCTTTCAAAATGGTTTCAAAATCTTGTGTTTTGTAATCTATGACGATATCTGCACCTAAATTTTTTACCAATTCAAAATTTTGAGCACTTGTAGTGGTAGCGACAGTTGCTCCCAAATATTTTGCCAACTGAATTGCAATAGTTCCAACACCTCCAGAACCTGCCTGAATAAAAACTTTTTGCCCTTTCTGAAGTTTTGCAATATCCACAAACGCTTGCCAAACCGTCAATGCTACCAATGGAAGAGATGCTGCTTCTTCCATAGAAATGTTTTGGGGTTTTAGTGCAATATCATTTTCGTTAATGGCAATTTTCTCTGCAAAAGTTCCAATGTGAAAATCTGAAGCACGAGCGTAAATTTCGTCGCCTATTTTGAAACGGCTAACTTTAGTCCCAACTTTAGTTACAATTCCTGCAACATCATGTCCCAAAATTTGAGGGAGTTTGTAAGGCAAAATCATTTTAAATTCCCCTTTCATCAATTTCACATCTAATTGATTGATACTTGCAGCGTGAATTTCTACCAAAACTTCATCATCTTTAATATTTGGTTCTGGAACTTCTGCCAATTCGAGTTTCTCGGTTTTGCTGTATTTTTTTAAAGTAAATGCTTTCATAAAATTCAATTAAAATTTATAAATTTGCTTTCAAATTGCAAGTGCAAAGATAAAAAACATCTTTCATATTGCAAGTGGTTTTTTTGAAGAAAATAAATATGGAAAAAAGGTCGAATTGTCCTGTAAGTTGTTCCCTTGATGTTTGGGGCGATAAATGGTCGTTGCTTATCGTAAGAGATTTATTGGAAAAACAAAAATGTACCTATGGCGATTTTCAAAAATCAGAAGAAAAAATTGCTTCCAATATTTTAGCAAATAGACTTCAAATGCTTGAAGAAAACGGAATTATTACCAAATCTGAACATCCAGAAAGTAAAGCAAAAGTTCTATATCGATTGACAGAAAAAGGAATAGATTTACTCCCAATTATTGTAGAAATTGGGTTTTGGGCAAATCAATATTACGATATTGAGAAGTCTAAAAAATTGGCTTTAAAAGAGATTTCTAAAAATAAGGAACAATTTGTAAAAACACGTAAAAAAAAGTTGAAGCAAGAAATTAAATCTTAAACAAACTGTTTTGCTATCTACAAATCCTTTTTATTAAATTTTATTAAAGACCAAAGAAACGGCACAAACGCCCAAATCGTAAGGATTACCAAAGATATTCCCAAACCTCCGCCGGAACCGAAAACCTGCTTGAAAATCGCTCCCGCTTGTCCAAGCATCGCTGCTACATCGAGTTGAAGTAACACAAAAATTCTTGAAAGTCCGATTGGATTGATGGCTGCAAGTGACGCCATAATTCCTTCAATTGGATAATCTGCAAATTGGAACATCAAAACCAATAAAATTCCATCATAAATAATGGCGAAAAACAGCCAAACAAAAATGGAAATTCCGATTCCTTTCGCACGGTCGCGACTAAAAATTGCCGCCAACATTGCCAATGACGTGAAAATTACCGAAAGAAAAATTCCAACCAAAATCAATGAAGCACCAATTGAGATAGAAGAATACAGCAAAATCGGAACGCCGCAACCCAATAAAAACGCCAAAACCAACGCCGTGGAAAGTCCAAGAAAAATATTGAACCAAACTTTGCTTCTCGGAACGGGCTGACTTAAAAGTAATTCTACAAACTGACCACTATTATACACGTAAATTGTTGAAAATATAATACTTACCAACGGAACAACGAGCAAAACAATGTTCAGTAAACTTAAAGTCGCTTTGGTATAATTTCCTTCCAAACCGAGTACCGACCACGAGATGATGAAGAGCAAAACCGTATAAAGAATGACGATTTTGTTTTTTAAAATATCAAATAATATAAAACGGGCTATTTTGTTCATTTTTTCTTTTTGTTGATTCAAAATATTAAACGCAAAGCAAAACAAAGGCTTTTGAAGTATTTTGAAAATATTTTTAAGTTAGACAAAGGCGCATCGAAGATGCTTATCAATGAAATACCATTTAAAATACAATTACAAAATTTAAAATCTGCTAATTCAGCAAAATCTGCGAGAATTTTTTTCTCATTTTTCACTTATTCTCTTCCGTAAGTTTCACATACGGCTATTGATATTGAACCTTTCAGGTTCTTTTGTTTTTCAAAAATCTGCGTAATCACCAAAATCTGCGAGAGATTTTAATTTTCAGCCTTCATTTTCTTCAAAATCGAAACAATTCCGTCCGAAATTTTTTCAGTATCAGTATCTTTTTTCAAATCTTCTACAGATTGATGCACCAAAATTTTTCCTTCGTTCATAAAAACAATTTCGCTCACAATATCATCCAATTCACTCAACAAATGGGAAGTGATAACGATGAGTTTACCTTTATTTTTTTCTTTAATGATTTTATTTTTCAAAATTTCGGAAGCCAAAGGGTCGAGACCGGCAGTTGGTTCATCCAAAATAATGGTATTCGGATTAAACATAAACGCCAAAACCGCACTCACTTTCTGCGTAGTTCCGCCGGAAAGTGTGCGCATTTTTTTGTCGTACATTTTTTCCAGTTCGAAGGCTTCCAAAAGTTCAGTATCGTAATCTGTACGTTTTGCGCGCGTTTCCTGAATCATTTTTATGGTTTCGCCGATGGTCATATTCTCCGGATAACGCCCGATTTGTGGCATATAACCGATGTTTTCGCGGTATTTGTAGTGGTCTTTCACACTTTCTTCGTTGACCAAAATATCGCCGTCTTCCACAACGTTCAATCCCAAAATACATTTAATCAGAGTTGTTTTTCCACAACCGTTCGGTCCAATCAATGCGATGGAGTGTCCGTCTGTAAAATTCAGGTTTATCGCGTCCAACGCTGTGAATTTTTGGAATTTTTTGGTAAGGTTTTTTACTTCAATCATAATCCCCCTTTCCCCCAAAGGGGGAACACTGGTAGTTTTTAGTGGTTAATAAATGCTTTTTATGTAATTTACTGAAATTCATCAGTTTAATAACTGTGATTCTTTTTTAAATGTAATTTCTATGATATCAAACAATATAATTTTAACGTTTAGTATTAGGGTTTTTCTCCCCTTTGGGGGAAAGGGGGATTTCTTTCATCATCGGCTTCTCATCCACAAAACTTTCGGGGGTTAAACTTGGAATCACTTTTTCGGTTTTATCGAGTAAATCCACAAAAAATGTTCGGAAAAGCAACATTACGGAAGGATTCTGCTCCACCAGAACTGAATACATACTTAAAGGATGAAAAGGAACGTCACCGATTTTGTCTTTATCGAGGTCGTAACCGTCGTATTTGTCCCAATAATTTTCACGAAAATCGTTCATTACAATACTTCCGCTGGTGCTGACATCAAAGGTGTTGTTGATAAAATTGTTTTTTAAGACTCTGTTTTCCATGCAGTTGGCGTTTACTTTCATTGCCCAACCGTTATTTTCGAATTGGTTGTAATAAAAATCAATTTTTGTGGCGCCGTCAGCAAAAATAGCAGTCGTATTATTGTTGAAAATGTTGTTTTTTATTTTGCTGTAGGAAATGTCTTTTAAGAGAACGCCATAAACACTGTCGCCCCAATTGTTGAGGAATTTATTGGCGTACATTCCCACGTTCATCGCGTACATTACGGCGACACCTGCAGCGTTGTTATCGAAAACGTTTCCGCTGTAAACACAATCGTTCGCGAACATAAAATGCAGTCCGTAACGACGGTTTTCGCGGGAAAGATTTTTGTAGATGTAGGATTTTTTGGTTTTTTCGAGGTAAATTCCGTCTTTATGACCGCTGATGTAGTTGTGTTTTATCCAAATTTCTTCGCTGCCGAGATTGTGGATGCCGTCGCCAACAGTTTCCTGCGAAACACCACGATTTGTAGTAATTTTATTGTTTTGAATTAATGTTTTATAACCTCTTTGAACGTAAATTCCAAAATAGTTATTTTCAAAAATATTATTTTCGATAACACCGTAACCGCTGTTGTAAATGTGAACTGCGGCGACACTTTTTATTTCATCTCTACCGGAATTTATCAGTTTAAAACCTTTCAAAGTGATGTGGTCGGCTCGAAATGTGACAATTTCGTCTTTCAGTTTTCCGTCCAGAATTGGTCGGTCGATACCGATTAAAGTAAGTGGTTTTTCAATATCGATGGTGCCTTCGCTGTAGATGCCTTTTTCCACTAAAATAGTGTCGCCGCGTTGTGCTGCGGCGACTGCTTGTTTTATGGTTTTGAACTGTTCGTTTTTCCCGACTTTTAAGGTTTTCGAAAACACAAAAAAAGGAAAAAGCAAGAGCAGTAGTTTGTACATTTTTTTAGTTTTAATGAAACTTCATTGCGAGCAAAGCGAAGCAATCTGTTTGTATTATTTTGAAAATTCAAAGAGATTGCCGCGCTTCACCTCTGAACTTCGTTCGTTGACCTGCAGTCAATGCTCGCAATGACGCCCGTTTATTTTTGAGTTACTGTCGCGCCTAATTCTCCAGCCGCTTTTTCTGCTGCTGCTTTGTCTTTATAAGCCTGCATATTTCCGCCCATTGGACTTTTTATACTTCCTCCAGAAATAAAAGTTGCTGTTGAACTGTCAAAAAACTGTCCGCTTGGAAAATCTGCAACGTAGGTTTTGGCATTTTTAGAAGCATCAGTATTGGATGTGGCGTAATCCTGCATACATTTAATATCATCAAATTTATAATTTCTGCCTTTTTCTGTTACCAATTGTGTGGCGTATTTCGCTTCTGTGATGGTCATTTTGCAGTTTTCGCATTGGTCTTTTCCTGTGGAAATTTCGGTAGGTCCCGATTTTGAACAGGCTGCAAGTGCAAGCATTGCTATGGCGACAATTAAAGATTTAATGATTTTCATATTTCCAATTTTTTAAATAATTAATGATTTTAAATGATGTAAAAAATTCATCAAAATTAATTTCCCCAATCCCTAAAGGGTGTAATTTTGATGAATTTTTTAGAAATTTTCCTCCCTTTAGGGTAGGGGAAAGAAAATTTCAGTTTTTAATATAATTTAAACTGTTTTTTTTGAATTTTTTATTTCAAGAAATGCTAAGATAAGCAAAATAATAGCAACCCCAAACATAATCCAACCTCCAATATCAGGATAAGAATAGGCGCCGAAATTCAATAATTGTTTAAAGCCGATAAGTGGCGGCTGATAACTCATTCCCGGAACTACGATAGCAGCATTTGGGTCGAGATTATGTCCGTAATCGTATTCCCAAAGCCAGAAATCTACCATAAAAGCAACCCCGAAAATAATAAATAATGCAGCGAGAATATAAAGCCATCTTCTTTTGTTCAGAAACGCTGCCAAAAAACATAAAATTGCGAAAAATCCTAATGCATAAGGAAGAACTTTGAATTCCCAAAAATCTTCCTGATGAATGGTTTTCATACCGATGTAATGGTTCAGTCCGTTGATGATTTCATAATCGCCGGTAATTTTGCTTGTCCATAGAAACATTCCCAAACCTTCCGGATATTGTGGTGCTTCCAAATAAATTGCCCAAAGCGGAACAAAAATGCTGATAACTAACGCTACACCGCAAACAATCAATAAAATGCGGCTGATATTTGATAATGAATAATTTTTCATTGTTTTATTTTTTACACTTTCAGAAGTGTGTTTTGTAACCTATGTTACAGAAGTAAAAAAGGGCAGTTTTCACTGCCCTTCGTTTGTTATTTTGTTTCACCTTGTTTTACAGGGCTTTGAGCGTTGTCTTTCTTATTATTCAAAGAATAAATCAAAGGTGTGTTGCTTCCGGCTGGAGAAACTCTCACATAACCTTGCATTTCTTGGTGCAGCGCAGAACAGAAGTCGGTACAGTACATTGGATACATTCCTGCTTTTTTAGGAACCCATTTCAATGTAGATGTTTCACCCGGCATAATGAGTAATTCTGCGTTTTGGTTGCCCTTTACTGCAAATCCGTGAGGAACGTCCCAATCTTGTTCAAGATTCGTAACGTGGAAATAAACTTCGTCGCCAACTCTTACACCTTCAATGTTGTCTGGAGCAAAGTGAGAACGAATAGACGTCATATAAACGTGAACCTGATTTCCTTGACGAACAACTTTGCTTTCGGCTTCACCTTTTGTAACGTAAGGGTGTTTGTTTTCACCGATTTTGTAGAATTTCACTTGGTCTTTTTTGATGATATCGGCAGGAGCAGCCTGTGCGTAATGCGGTTCACCAATAGTTGGGAAATCGAGTAAAAGTTTCATTTTATCTCCGCTTATGTCGAATAATTGCGCAGATTGTGTCAATTCAGGACCGGTTGGTAAATATCTGTCTTTTGTAATTTTGTTGTAAGCCACAAGATATTTTCCGTAAGGTTTTTTGGAGTCTCCACCTACTACCATTAAGTGACCTACAGAGTAGAAAGTTGGTTGTCTGTCTAAAACTTTCAAAGTTTTGATGTCCCATTTCACCACTTCAGAAGATACGAAGTGAGAAGTGTAAGCGTTTCCTTTGCCGTCAAATTCGGTATGGAGAGGTCCTAAACCTGGTTTTTGAACTTCACCGTGAAGTGCGGATTCGTATTTAATGATTGGAATACCGTCAAATTCTCCTGCGAAATCTTTAGCAGCAATCGCTTTTTGAATTTTATCAAATGAGAAAACTGGAATTAAAGCAGCCAATTTTCCGGAACCTACGATGTATTCACCAGTTGGGTCAACGTCGCATCCGTGAGGAGATTTTGGACAAGGAATCAAGTAGCAAATGTCTTTCAATTCTTTAGCAGAAAGTACCATTACTTCTTTTTTAATTTCAGACTTTGCAGTTTGTGTAGCCTCATCAAATTTGTTGTGAGCATATTCTACTGCCATTTTTTTACCTTTTCCGGCTTTCAAATATTCTTCTGCTTTTTTCCAGTTTACAGCCATGATGAAGTCTTTATCGTTTTGAGACGCATTTACTTCTAATAAAGTGTTGGCTTGTTCAGAATTGTAGCAAGAGAAGAAGAACCAACCGTGTGATTTGTTTTTCCCTGCGTGAGAAAGGTCAAAGTTGAATCCTGGAGCCTCAATTTGGAATGTAATATCCATTTCTCCATTATCTTTATTGATACCGATGAAAGAAAGATATCCTTTAAAGTTTTGTTTAAAAGATTCAATCGGAACGTCGCCTTGTCCATCAGCAGGAACTGCGAAACGTGTTCCTGCAACTACATATTCCGTATTTTCTGTAAGGAAAGGAGAAGAGTGGTTACCTGCAGAGTTCGGAATTTCGATAATTTCTGTAGTTCTGAAAGTTTTTAAATCTACTCTTGCAACACGCGGTGTATTATTGGCGTTTGCAAAAATCCATCTTCCGTCAATTTCACCATTGGTTTGCGAAAGTGCAAGGTGATGTTGGTCATCCCAAGGAACGAATCCGTGAGAAGTTTCAAGCATTGGTTTTGTTTCTTCGCTATATCCATAACCGTTTTCAGGGTTTACAGAGAATACAGGAACAATTTTCAAGGTTCTTCCGCTCGGTAAACCTACTACTGAAATCTGTCCGTTGAAACCACCACTCACGAAATTATAAACCTCGTCGTGTTTACCTGGCGCAACGTACACTTTTTCTGCTGCATCACCGCTTACGGCAGTATCCGTACCTTTCGGTTTGCAGGCAATCATAGAAATCGCAGCAATTGCGGCAAGTCCTAAATGTTTGTATGTTTTCATATATATAATTGATTAATTTATGCCTTGTTAAAAAGAAAAATGATGAATGATATTTTCATATCAATACCATTCATCATTTGTTTTATTTAGCACCGTCGATTTCTCTCATGTACTCGAGAACGTCTCTTGCTTCTTTATCTGTAAGTCCTTGGTTTGGCATTCTTACCAAGCAAAGTTCCAATTGTTTTTGAAGTTCAGGATCCACATCAATCATCGGGTCTGGGTTAGAGATAAAGTTCATAATCCAATGAGCAGTTTGTCTTTGTGTAACGCCTTTCCAGCCTGGTCCTACCAATTTTTCGTCTGTTGGTTTGTGGCAAGAAGTACATTTTACATCGGCAATTTTCTTTCCTTCCGCTGCCATTGCAGGATCAAATTTAGAAATATCGACATTTGATTCGTCATGTTTTCCCAAACCTCTTTTAGGGTCGTAATCTGATGCGTTTGATGCTGCAGGAGTTTCAGTTGCTGCTGGTGCAGAACCGTCTGCTGAAGGAATTGAACTTTCTTTTTTGTCGCCGCCGCACGAGAAAAGTGCGAATGTGAATGCTGATAAAGCGATGAATTTTAAACTTCTCATAATGATAAAATTTTAGTTATAATATTTGAAACAAATTTACGGTTGATTAGTTCTGAAACTTTATGACTGCAATCATAAAGCAATTATGACTTTTATTAGGTATTTTTGCAAAAGAAAATTTTTATATTTGCATCAACGTCATTAAATCAAAATTACAAAAAATATGAAACAAGTAGTAATTGCATTTTTTATTTGCGCAGCCGTGATATCATGTTCTAAAAAAGAAGTAGATCCCAATGTTGAAACCAACGTAATGATGGAAGAGCCTGTTGCTACTAATGCAACTGCTGCTGACGCCGGAACTCTTGGTGCAGAAGGGAAACAGCTTATTGCAGGTATGGATTGCCTAACTTGCCATAAAGAAGATGCAAAATTGGTAGGGCCGTCTTATCAAGATGTTGCCGCAAAATATACTGAAGCAGATATTGATATGCTTGCAGATAAAATCATTAATGGCGGAAAAGGAAATTGGGGTGAAATTCCGATGACTCCTCACGCCGGAATGAGCAAGGAGAATGCGAAAAAAATGGTAGAATACATTCTTACGCTAAAAAAATAATCTTTTTTATAAAGTTTAAAAACACTCTGGAATTTCAGGGTGTTTTTTTATTGTTATTTTTTAATTAAATTTATCGTTTACAAATTTTTTATGAAACTAAAACATACTTTAATCGCTCTTGCAGCGCCCTTCCTTATGAACGCACAGCAATTGATGACGCCAGAAATTTTGTGGACGCTGAAGAAAATTGGCGTTCAAGCGGTGTCTCCGGATCAGTCTTCGTTGATCTACAATGTGGGACAAACCGATTTGAAGACAGAAAAATCCAAAAACGAGAAATTTTTATTGAATATTCTGAACGGACAGTCTTCAAAAATAGATTTAGGAAAAAAATCCATCGTTCAATGGGATAAAAACGGACTTTACGCTACAGAAGGTGACAAAATTTACCTTTCAAAAGATGCCGGAAAAACTTGGGCAGAGTTTTTCACCATTGGCGAAGTTGACAACATTGTAATTTCCCCCGATGGAAAGAAAATAGCGTTTAGCAAGCAGGTTTTAGTAGAAAAACTCTTAGGAAAAGATAAATATTCCGATGTTCCGAAATCTACCGCGCAAATTTATGAAGATTTGAACCATAGACATTGGGATTACTGGAACGAAGGCAAATACAACCACGTTTTCGTAGCCAATACTTCTGAAAAGGCGGAAAATGCTAAAGATTTATTGGAAGGAAAAGCGTGGGATTCACCACAACGCCCTTTTGGCGGGGCAGAAGATTTTATTTGGAGTCCAGATTCTTCAAAACTGCTTTATGTGGTAAAACCTTTGAGCGGAAAGGAATATGCTGAGTCCACAAACACAGATATTTTCGCCTATGATGTAGCTTCCGGAATTACAAAAAATATCACCGAAGGAATGAAAGGTTATGATGTAAACCCGAAATTTTCACCGGATGGAAATTTTCTCTCTTGGCAAAGTATGGCGAGAGACGGCTACGAAGCGGATAAGAATGATTTGGTTATCATGAACTGGAAAACCGGATCAAAAACCAATCTTACCAAAAACTGGGACGAAAGTGTTACCGGAGATGTTTTCTGGAGCAAAGATTCGAAAAATGTTTATTTCACGGCTGCTTTTCGTGGAACCAAGCAACTTTTTTCTGTAGATCCCAAAAATTCAAAAATTTCTCAAATTACCAAAGGAAATTTTGATGTGAACGATATTTTCGCAGACAGTAAAAATGGACTTTTGGTAACGCGAACCGATATGAACCACAACGCCGATCTATTTTCCGTAAATTTAAAAAATGGCGGAATGGTACAGATTACCGACGTTAATAAAGAAACTTACGCCAAACTTTCTCCCGCAAAAACCGAACTGAAAATGGTAAAAACTACCGACGGAAAAGAAATGGGAGTTTGGTTTATTTATCCGCCTAATTTCGATCCCAATAAAAAATATCCTACACTTTTATATTGTCAGGGAGGACCGCAATCTGCACTCACACAGTTTTTTTCCACAAGATGGAATTTGGGATTGATGGCGGCAAACGGATATATCGTAGTAGCTCCAAACCGTAGAGGAATGCCGGGTTGGGGAACAAAATGGAACGAGCAAATTTCAAAAGATTGGGGCGGACAAGTAATGCAGGATTATCTTTCGGCGGCAGATTTTGCAAAAACTCAAGCTGGAGTTGATGCCGAAAGAATGGGCGCAGTTGGTGCAAGTTACGGTGGTTACAGCGTTTTTATGTTAGCTGGGATTCATCAAAACCGCTTCAAAACTTTTATTGCACACGACGGACTTTTCAATATGCAGAGTTGGTATGGAAATACAGAAGAATTGTGGTTTGCCAACTGGGATTTGGGAAAACCGTGGGATAAGCCAACGCCAAAAGCTTACACCGATTTCGATCCGAGCAAACATACAGATAAATGGAACCGTCCAATCATGATTATTCAGGGTGGAATTGACTACCGTGTTCCAATAGAACAGGGACAGGAAGCCTTCCAAACTGCGCAATTAAAAGGTTTGAAATCAAAATTTTTATATTTTCCGAACGAAAATCACTGGGTTTTGCATCCGCATAATGGCTTGGTTTGGCAAAGGGAGTTTTTTGGTTGGTTGAAGGAGACGCTTTAGAAGTGCGAAATACGAAATTTGAATTACGAAATTTGAGTTTATGAAAATAAAGATTGTATTTTCCTTAATTTTGTTTTCGGTTTTCGCAACTGCACAATCTTATGATTTCAATATGAAATGTGTGGAGAATTCGGTAAGATTGAAACCTAAAATAGGGAATGAAAATTCTTGGAGAAGTTATATTTACTTTAATACATCACATAATAAATATTACTTAACAGAATCAACTAACGGATCAAGGATTCTTCAAGATAATGAGTTGAAAGAGGTTTTTCAATTGTCTTTAATTAAAAGCACTAATCCTTATTATGCGTTAAGTAATCATAGAAAATTGGATTTCGGATATAGTGAAAGAGAAATTGAAAAAGTAACTTCAGAAAAGGTGGGCGAAAATGAATATCTCGTGAAAGTTTTTCCAAATCAAAAAGCAAAACGGTCAAATCTTGAAGTAAAATTTAAATTAAAAAAATCTGAATCACCTTTGGTTCAAATAAGGTTTATGGATTTAAGCCCATCAATTCATCAAAAAATATATGAATCTTTGCTTGAATCGATAAAAAATGAAAATTTTTGGATTGAAAAAGCGGAAGTTGATTACAGAAATGGATATAAATTTCTTTTTGATTTTAGCCAGTGTGAAGAAAACAAGTTGAATTTGAGGTTCGAATCATAACACTTGACTTCCCCTTTTTAAAACCGTATATTTGCAGTCCGAAAATTTTTTGGTTTTCGGACTTTATTTTTAAACCGTAATTTAAAAAATCTTTAATGAAAACATCCGATTTCAATTTCGTTTTGCCCGAAGAACTTCTTGCAGAACATCCATCCGAACACAGAGACGAAGCCAGGCTAATGGTTCTCGACCGTAAAACAGAAACCATCGAGCATAAATTATTCAAAGACGTTGTAGATTATTTCGATGAAGGCGACCTTTTTATTTTCAATAATACCAAAGTTTTCCCAGCAAGACTTTACGGAAATAAAGAAAAAACCGGTGCTAAAATTGAGGTTTTCCTTTTGAGAGAACTGGATAAAGAAACCCGTGTTTGGGACGTTTTGGTAGATCCTGCGAGAAAAATACGTATCGGTAACAAACTTTTCTTCACCGAAGACGAATCTTTGGTAGCGGAAGTTATTGATAATACCACTTCCAGAGGTAGAACTTTGAGATTTTTATATGACGGATCCTACGAGGAATTCCGTGCAAAATTGAAGGAATTGGGCGAAACTCCACTTCCAAAATACATCAAAAGAGCCGTAGAACCTGAAGATGCAGAACGTTATCAAACGATTTATGCAAAACACGAAGGTGCCGTTGCCGCTCCAACTGCAGGTCTTCACTTTTCAAAGCATTTGATGAAGAGAATGGAAATCAAAGGAATTGATTTCGCGGAAGTTACGCTTCACGTTGGTTTGGGAACGTTTAACCCAATCGAAGTGGAAGATTTAAGCAAACACAAAATGGAATCCGAAGAAGCCATCATCGACCAAAAAAATGCCGACATCATCAACAAAGCCGTTGATGAAGGCAGAAGAGTAGTTGCTGTAGGAACTACTACGATGAGAACTTTGGAAACATCGGTTTCCTCCAATAAAAAAATTGGACCTTATCACGGTTGGACCAACAAATTTATTTTCCCACCGCACGATTTCGGGGTTGCGAATGCGATGATTACCAATTTTCACACACCAAAATCTACGCTTTTAATGATGATTGCTGCCTTTGCCAACAAAGATTTCATCATGAGAGCCTACGAAGAAGCCATCAAGGAAAATTATAAATTTTATTCTTACGGCGACGCAATGCTGATTTTGTAAAGCTGGAAGATGGAAGTTGGGTGCTGGAAGTTTTTGCAATTCGGCACCCAATTTTTTCTTCTATTTTTACGTCTTCAAATATTTTTGAAAAATAGATTATGCTATTTACAAATATTTTTGTGTTTGGAAACTTAATTAAAACGCACTTTCTTTTCAGCAAGCTGAATGATAATTTATGCCACGAATGCACTAATAAATTTATTCGTGCATTCGTGGCATTCTTAAAAATATAATTTAGCATATTTTATAATTATATTACAGAAAAATATCTTACTCGCAGATTTTGCTGATTACGCAGATGAAAAAATCTGCTAAATTTGCTAAATCTGCGAGAGTTTTATTATGAAAGACATTAGAACCTTAAGTTTAGAACAACTAAAAGACTATTTCGTCACGCTTGGCGAAAAGCCTTTTCGTGCAAAACAGGTTTACGATTGGTTGTGGAGCAAAAACCTGCATTCCATCGACGAAATGACCAATCTTTCTAAAGATTTAAGGGATAAAATTTCCAAAGAATTCATCATCAATCCGGTTTCTGTCGATCAATTGCAAAAATCTACCGACGGAACTATAAAAAATGGCGTAAAACTTCACGACGGACTTCTTGTAGAATCGGTTTTAATTCCTACAGAAACCAGAACCACAGCTTGTGTTTCATCGCAAGTTGGCTGTTCGCTGAATTGTGAATTTTGTGCAACGGCAAAATTGAAAAGGATGCGCAATTTGGAAGTTGCGGAAATTGTGGATCAGGTTGCATTAATCGACAGACAAAGTAAATTGTATTTCGACAGACCCCTTTCTAACATTGTTTTTATGGGAATGGGCGAACCGATGATGAACTACAAAAACGTGGTAGAAGCCATCCGAAAAATTACAAAACCGGAAGGTTTGGGAATGTCGCCACGAAGAATTACCGTTTCCACATCCGGAATTCCAAAAATGATTAAAATGTTGGCAGATGAAGATTTAAAGGTAAAATTGGCATTATCTCTTCACACTGCAATCGAAGAAAAACGCAACGAAATCATGCCTTTTTCAGAAAAATTTCCCTTAACAGAAATTATGGATTCTCTGAAATATTGGTATGAAAAAACTGGAAATGTAATCACTTTTGAATACTGTGTTTGGGGCGGAATTAATGATAAAGACGAAGACATCAAAGCTTTAATTAAATATTGCAGACAAGTTCCGAGCAAAGTCAATTTAATTCAATACAATCCAATTGGCGAAGGGAAATTCGACCATAGAAGCGTTGCTGCAGAAGAAAAATACGTTCGTGAATTGACAAAAGCCGGAATTACCGTAATGGTTCGCCGAAGCAGAGGTGGCGATATTGACGCGGCTTGCGGACAGTTGGCGAATAAAAATGCTGAATGATTTCGAAAATTACTTCACAAATTTTTGTATTTTTGAAAGCAATTCACAACAAAATGGGAACAATAAAAGTAAAATACAGAAATAAAAAACAGCTTTCCACATTAAAGAAAGTCCTTGTTGCATTGGATTTTGAATTTGATGAAGAAGAAACCAAAAATCCAAGTCCGAGTGGTGATGATTGGTTCGATAATCCAAAGAATATAAAATTAATTGATAAAGGAATTGAAGATTTGAAAGCTGGAAGAAAAACGGTTTTGACAAAAGAAATGCAAAAAGAACTTCTAGGACTATGAGTTTTTTGTTGATTATTTCTAATGAGGCAAAAAAACATTTGGAATTGCATAGAAAGTCCGGTCAAAAAATTATTTTACAAAAAATTGATAGGATACTTAACGAACTTCGAGAAAATCCATATGAAGGAATTGGTAATCCTGAACCTTTGAAATATGGTAGAACAGGACAGTGGTCTCGAAAAATTGATAAAAAACACCGACTAATTTACCAAGTTTTAGAAGATGAGGTTTTAGTACAAGTCATTTCTGCATATGGACATTATGATGATAAGTAAATGGAAAAACTTCCTTTCTTTTTTCTCTTTCTTAATTTTCTTCAACTTTTCTGCCCAGCAAAACCTAGAATGGCTGAAAATCAAAAAATACAAAGTTGCTGAACTTGAAGACAAAATCGATGAAACTTCTGCCCTTAATTTCCTTGGAAATCGCCTTTTTACCTTAAACGACAGCGGAAATCCAGAAGCATTATACGAACTGAATCCCGAAAACGGAAAAATTCTTCAAACTTATCCCATCCCAAATTCCAAAAACCTTGATTGGGAAGCTCTTACTAATGATGGAACGCACTTTTATATCGGAGATATCGGAAATAATTCAGGAACGAGAAAAGATTTGAAAATCTATAAACTTTCTGCTGATTCCCTGAAAAATTTAGGAGCAATAAAATTCTTTTATCCAGAACAAAAAGAGTTTGTAAGAAAACCTCAAAACAATGATTACGATGCAGAATCACTGGTTTTCATCAACGGAAATCTGCACCTTTTTACCAAAGAATGGAACTCCTATAAAACGACAAATTATATAATTTCGACAGAAACTTCAAATGAAGCTCGACCCGCGCAAAAAATTGAAGATTTCAATCTATGTTATGTCGCGACAGATGCCGCTTATTTTGAAAAAAAGCTCTACATCATCGGTTATACCAAGAAAATGGAAGTTTACCTAACTGTTTTTGAAGAAGATGAAAACGGCAATTTTTTCAACAAAAAACCAAGAAAATTTTACCTCGGAATGAGTTCTACACTTGGACAAATTGAAGGAATTGCAGTAAATAGAAAAGGAATTTACATTTCCGGTGAACGATTCAAAATAAAGCCTTTCAACGTTCCACCAAAAATGTATTTTATCCCTAAAGAAAAATTTCCTTGGTAAACCTTATAGGTTTCCGAAACCTATAAGGTTTCCTGTCTGTTTCCGTGATTTTTGGTTATATTTGCAGTGATACAGATTATCATTTATCGTTCATCATCCATCATTTATATCAAGGTGTCGAAAATCGTAGAAGAAATCAAACGTCCTATTAATGCAGAAATGAAACTTTTCGAGCAAAAGTTTTATGAATCGATGCAGAGTAATGTTCCGCTTTTGGACAAGGTAACGCGTTTTATCGTTACGACGAAAGGCAAGCAAATGCGTCCGATGTTTGTTTTTCTGTGTGCAAAACTTATTGGAGACATCAATGAAAAAACGTTTCGCGGCGCTTCGATGATAGAGCTGATTCATACCGCAACTTTGGTTCATGATGATGTAGTGGATGAAAGCTTTAAAAGGCGTAACTTTTTCTCCATTAATGCTTTATGGAAAAATAAAATTGCAGTTTTGGTAGGAGATTACCTGCTATCAAAATCGGTTTTGCTTTCTACAGACCATAAAGATTTTGATTTGCTTTCTGTAATTGCAAGAACCATTCGCGAAATGAGTGAAGGCGAACTTCTTCAGTTGGAAAAAGCTCGAAAACTGGACATCATAGAAGATGTTTACTACGAAATTATCCGCCAAAAAACTGCCACTTTAATTGCGGCGTGTTGTGAAATCGGCGTTCTATCGAATAATGCTGATGAAAATTTGGCTAAAAAAATGCAGGAATTTGGAACTTTAACGGGAATGGCTTTTCAGATAAAGGATGATTTATTCGATTATTTATCCAAAAACGTCATCGGAAAACCTGTGGGAATCGACATTAAGGAACAAAAAATGACCCTTCCGCTCATTCACACGCTAAAAATTGCCAACGAAACAGACAGAAAATATTATTTCAACACGATAAAGCGTTACAACAACGACCAGAAAAGGGTAAAAGAACTGATAGAGTTTGTGAAAAAATCAGGCGGTTTGGATTATGCAGTTGGCGTGATGAAGGACTTTCAGCAAAAAGCAAAAAATATCCTCAACGATTTTCCCGAATCCGAAGCGAAATCTTCTCTTCATTTAATGCTCGATTACGTGATTGAAAGAAAATTCTAAACTGAAGTTCCAGAGCTCAAATTTTCCTTCATCTTCTTTACAAAATAGGAAGGCTTTATCTGGAATTTGCGCTGAAAATTATCTGAAAAACTCTCTGTATTGGTAAATCCCGCCATTATTGCGAGTTCTTTAACGTCCAGATTCACGAGTTTGCTGTCGTGTTTCAATTCTTCTAAGAGGTAATCCAGACGCAAATCATTAATATAAAGAGTAAAATTTTTCTCTTTATAGGTATTTACAATTCTGGAGAGATAGGTTGAATTGGTGCCAAACTCTTCGCTCAGTTGTTTTTGGGTAACCTGTGTGTCAAGAAACATTTTTTCTGCCTCAAACTCACTTAGTTTTTCTAGGATATTTTGTACAAAAAGAGGATTCAGCCCAGGAATTCTGTTGTAGAACTCCATATCAAATTTTTGTTGTGGCTTCTCATTTTCAAAGGAAGAGTTAGTGGTAGAAACAAATTTTGGAGCTTCTTTTTTGTCCGTAATTTTATTTTCGGCAATAATCTCGTTAAATCTTTGCTTGTAAAACTTATTCAAACGGTAAAAACGATAACCGGCAAATGCAAAAACCGATAAACTGATGGAAACTATAATTGCGACCGCCTGTTTTTGGGATTTTAATGAATTTTCGATACGCACTTTTTCAGAAATAAGTTTTTGGGTATCGTATTCTTTATTGATTTTTGTGTAAAGATATTTGAAGTTTTTTTCATAGGAATTATCCAAACCCATTAGTTTGTTGATGTATTCCAATTGCAAACCAGTATCATTATTATCTGCGCTGTATTTAATAAGGTATTCGTAGGCGGAGCGAAATTGCGGATCTAGTTTTTTGGTGCGGTCGTATTCGTGGTCTATTTCTTCAAAATATTTTATGGCCACATTATGTTTACCCAATTTCCAGTATGATAAGCCTAGGTAATGTATTTCTGTAAGATGTGGATATTTATCGTTGTATAGTCTTAATGCTTCTGAAAGTTTTGAAATTGCTATGTTATAATCTTTTGAATAATACGCATCAGTACCTTCAGAAGAGATAAAATAGGGTAGATATTGCGGCAATTTTTCTTGATCGATATAGTTGAACGCTTCTTGCAAAAGTTTTTTATTTTCTTCTCGTTTTCCCAGTTTGGTGTTGGAATCAATTAAGCTCATTAATGAATACAAATAATAAGTTTGATAGTCTTTTCCCAAAGATTTTGATTTATCGGTATTGTTTTTAAAATATTTAATGCATTCGGTGAGTTCCTTATTAGCATCCTCATAGAGACCGAGATAAATTTTATTTTGAGCAATAAAGTAAATGGTTTTGTTGTAATTATACTCGTCACCAGTTTCTTCAGAATACTTATTTGCAACTAAAATATCATCCAGCGCCTTTTGATAAAATTCCCCATTCATATAGATAATTCCCCGGTTGATGTAAGCATGTGCAAGAAGTTTCTTACTGTTAGTCCCTTTTCCTACTGCAAGAGCGCTATCTGCATATTTCAAATTATCAGGAGCTGAGGCGAAGTTGCTCGCATATCTGTAAGCATAGACTAAAGTTTCAGGGTTTTTTTCAGCTTTAGATTTTTTGATGTAAAGTTTGATGTACTTCCATGCCTCTTCCGGACGGTTGGTAACCTCATCAATCTTTTTTTCAATTTCTTCGTATTTTATAGTTTCTGGGTTAAAATTTTGGGCGTAGAATTTCGACCCGCAAAAAAGCATGGAAAAACATAAAACCAATTTGAGAATTAACTTCATTGGAGACAAAAAATGACTAAAACTTTCTATTTTTATTCAGTTTACAATATTAGTGTTATTTTTTATAAGATTGGGGCTGTTTTTTATAAATACCGTGTTAATTTTTATAAACTCACGGTTGTAAAATTTGTTAGCGATTGTGTTTTGATGTAGTTTTGACACATAAAATTTATCCAAATGAAAAAGTTTTTATTAAACGTTTTTGCATGTTCAGCAATAGTATCGGTTGCGCTTGTTTCTTGCCGACAGGAAGATGAAGTTATCAGCAAAGAAGACAACGCAAATTTACTAATACTTAATAAATATAGAGAATCTCAGAAATCATATTCCAGAGCGAGCAACGATTCTACAGCTTCTAAAAAAGATTCCATAGGATGGTATAGTAGAGAAGTTGATGGAGATCCCGTTCCACCACCAAAAAAATAATAAAAGGGTATAACTAATAACCATTTTATATTGTAAATAATTTTTTTTCATCATTTGTGTTTTTGCTCTTCCGCAGTTGTGAAACCCCGGAAGAGTTTTCTTTTTATCGAAAATCAAAATCAGTTCAATATTTCTCTTTTTCCGTATATTTGTAGAAATCAAATTTTCAGCATGCAAACTACCTACATCGAAACTCAGCAACTTTCGTTTGAAGATTTCAAAAAAAATATTTTAGAAGACTATAAATTAGGAAGAATTTCTCGTGAAATGTCTTATCTCGGTCGTCGTGAGGTACTTACAGGAAAGGCAAAATTCGGAATTTTTGGCGATGGAAAAGAGTTGCCTCAATTAGCGATGGCGAAAGTTTTCCGAAATGGAGATTGGCGTTCTGGTTACTACCGCGACCAAACTTTTTCTTTGGCGATTGATGCAGTTTCCGTAGAAAGTTTTTTTGCACAATTATATGCAGATACAAGTGTAGAACGCGAACCAGCTTCTGGTGGACGACAAATGAACGGTCATTACGCTACAAGAAGTTTAAATGAAGATGGAAGTTGGAAAAACTTGATGGAGCAGAAAAATATTTCCTCCGATATTTCTCCAACAGCAGGACAAATGCCGCGTTTATTAGGTTTAGCACAAGCTTCCAAAATTTTCAAAAACATAAAGTTTGAAGGTTCAGAAAAATTCTCAAACAACGGAAATGAAGTTGCTTTCGGAACAATTGGTGATGCATCCACTGCGGAAGGACATTTTTGGGAAACTTTGAACGCAGCTTGTGCATTGCAAGTTCCGATGATTGTTTCCATTTGGGACGATGGTTACGGTATTTCTGTTCCAACTCACAATCAGCGTGCAAAAGCTGATATTGCGGAAATGCTTTCCGGTTTTCAAAGAAAAGAAGGCGAAAATCAAGGTTGCGAAATTATTCAGGTAAAAGCTTGGGATTATCCTGCATTGTTGGATGCTTATGCAAGAGCAGAACATTTTGCAAGAACGGAAAGTGTTCCGGTTGTCGTTCACGTTATCGAAGTTACGCAACCACAAGGTCACTCTACTTCTGGTTCGCACGAAAGATATAAATCTGAAGAACGTTTGACTTGGGAAGGCGAATTTGACGGTTTGATAAAACTCCGAGAGTGGATTTTGAATTATTCCGTAGAAATTGAAGGAAAAGAAGAAATTTTGGCAACATCCGAAGAGTTAGATGCAATCGATTCTGAAGCTAAAAAAATCGTGAAAGACGGACAGAAAAAAGCGTGGGAAAATTATCAGAATTCTATTTCTACCATTAAAAACTCCGTTCTTCCTTTAGTAGAAAATTTAAAATCTCAAAATGTAGAAGTTGCTACTGAAATTGAGAAATTCAACAAAATAATTTCTGTTGCGAAAAAAGATATTTTCCATTTGGTAAGAAAAGCTTTGCTTGCAACCCGTGGAACTCAATCTACTGAAAGACAACAACTTCAAAATAAATTCGACGAAATTTATAAAACTGAAAAAGACAATTATTCTTCTCATTTATACTCACAATCGCAATGGAAGGCAACGAATGTGAAAGAAGTTGCACCAATTTTCTCCGAAAATTCAGAAGAATTGGACGGAAGAGTAGTAGTACGTAATAATTTCGATAAAATTTTTGAAAAATATCCCGAAACATTGGTGTTTGGTGAAGATGCCGGAAATATTGGCGACGTAAACCAAGGTTTGGAAGGAATGCAGGAAAAATACGGCGAAATGCGCGTTGCAGACACCGGAATTCGCGAAGCTACGATTCTTGGACAAGGAATTGGAATGGCGATGAGAGGTTTAAGACCAATTGCAGAAATCCAATATCTTGACTATATTTTATATTGTTTACAAGGAATGAGTGATGACTTAGCAACTGTTCAATACCGAACAAAAGGCGGACAAAAAGCGCCGGTTATCATCAGAACTCGTGGTCACAGATTGGAAGGAATTTGGCATTCCGGATCACCAATGGCGGGAATTCTCAATTTATCGAAAGGAATTTTGGTTTTGGTTCCGAGAAATTTAACAAAAGCTGCAGGTTTTTATAATACGATGCTTCAAAGCGACGAACCTTGCGTTATTGTAGAATGTTTGAACGGTTATCGTTTAAAAGAAAGACAGCCAGATAATATTGGAGAATTTACAGTTCCTGTCGGAAAAATTGAAATTACAAAAGAAGGTTCAGACGTTACTTTAGTAACTTACGGTTCTACTTGGAGAATTGTTATGGAAGCCGCTTTAGAACTCGAAAAATTAGGAATTTCTGCGGAAGTGATTGATGTACAGTCCTTAATTCCGTTTGATTTAACCAATGAAATTGCAGAAAGTGTGAAGAAAACCAATCGTCTTGTTGTGATTGATGAAGATGTAGAAGGCGGAACATCAGCGTTTATTTTGCAACAGATTTTAGAAAAACAGAAAGCTTTCAGATATCTCGACAGCGATCCTTTAACCATTACTGCAGAAAATCACAGACCAGCTTATGCAAGTGACGGTGATTATTTCAGCAAACCGTCTGCAGATGATATGGTAGAAAAAATTTATGGAATGTTCCACGAGAGTAATCCGGAAAAATTTCCAAAGATTTAGAAATCGATTTTCATTAATACTAAAAAAGCGGGTTCTGAAACCCGCTTTCCTATTATCTATCATAAATGTTTTATTTCTTAAAAAAATTCCAAGTTTTCTTTTGATCTTCAATCGAGAGTAATTCATTTTTTACCAAATCTTCAACGAAAGTTTCTTCACTTTCAAACCTTAAATGTATATTCTCAAACGTTGACTTTCTGAAAGAATAGGCTTCCATAAATTCATTATTTTCACTGAAATGTTGAATATCATTTTTTCTCATCCATCTCACAAATTCCGAATGATCGTTAGCAGAAGTGCTTTTATTTCTATTTATGAGTGTATATTTCATATTTAATAAGTGATTTTTTCAAGACAAAGTTAAAAACTATATTTTTATAATGATTTAAAATTTTATTAATTTTTTATAAATTCTTTAATTTTATATCATAATTTATAATTTTATAGTTTTAAAACGTATTTAATAGTGAATATCAACTAAAAGTGAGCAATCGAAAATTGATAATTTTTCCTTAATTTTACAGGCAAATTATTAATCGAATGAACTACGATATCATTGTCATCGGAAGTGGTCCCGGTGGTTACGTTACTGCGATTCGCGCGGCACAATTAGGTTTCAAAACCGCTATTATCGAAAAAGAAAATTTGGGCGGAATTTGCCTCAATTGGGGTTGTATTCCTACGAAAGCATTGTTGAAGTCGGCTCACGTTTTCAAATATTTGCAAAAAGCCGAAGAATTCGGACTGAATAAAGTTGAAAATCCAAGTTTTGATTTTTCTAAAGTGATACAAAGAAGTAGAGGAGTTGCCCAAAAAATGAGCGGCGGAATCTCATTTTTGATGAAGAAAAATAAAATCGACGTCATTATGGGAACGGCAAAAGTAAAACCCGGCAAAAAAATTGACGTTACCGATAATGATGGAAAAGTAACGGAATATACTGCAAATCATATTATTATCGCAACTGGAGCTCGTTCTCGCGAACTTCCAAATCTCCCTCAAGATGGTAAAAAAGTAATTGGCTATCGACAAGCGCTTTCACTTCCAGAACAGCCAAAATCTATGATTGTGGTAGGTTCCGGAGCAATTGGTGTTGAGTTTGCCGATTTTTATAATTCTATGGGAACAAAAGTGACGATTGTAGAATTTTTGCCAAATATCGTTCCTTTGGAAGACGAAGAAGTTTCAAAACACGTTGAAAAATCTCTGAAAAAATCAGGAATTGAAATCATGACCAATTCTTCTGTAGAATCTGTAGATACTTCGGGAGAAGGCGTGAAAGCAAAAGTGAAAACCGCAACCGGAGAAATTACTTTGGAAGCCGATATTCTTCTTTCCGCAGTGGGAATTGCTGCAAACATTGAAGGTCAAGGTTTTGAAGAAGTGGGAATTAAAACTGATAAAGGAAGAGTTTTGGTGAACGAATGGTACGAAACTTCAGTTCCGGGTTATTACGCAATTGGCGATATTTTGCCGACTCAAGCTTTGGCTCACGTTGCTTCTGCAGAGGGAATTACTTGTGTTGAAAAAATCAAGGGTCTTCATACAGAAGCGATTGATTACGGAAATATTCCTGGTTGTACCTATTGTCATCCAGAAATTGCTTCCGTTGGTTTAACCGAAAAACAGGCGAAAGAAAAAGGTTACGAAATAAAAGTAGGTAAATTTCCATTTTCTGCAAGTGGAAAAGCAACTGCAAACGGCGATACCGACGGTTTTATCAAAGTAATTTTTGATGCAAAATACGGAGAATGGCTCGGTTGTCACATGGTTGGAGACGGCGTTACCGATATGATTGCTGAAGCGGTTGTTGCCAGAAAACTGGAAACAACAGGTCACGAAGTTTTAAAATCTATTCACCCGCATCCAACAATTTCCGAAGCGGTGATGGAAGCTGTTGCAGCGGCTTATGGCGAGGTGATTCACATCTAAAATTTGAAATTCGATATTCGAAATTTGATATTAAAGGCGCGATTTTTCGCGTCTTTTTTTTTTGATTTTATATCCAAGATTTCAATAAATGAAAATTTTTAAAACCACAAAAATCACAAAAGTTTTAAAGTTTAAATATCAGTTTGTTAAAGGGAAAATAAGATTTCAGTGAAGACTTATTATAACTTTATGAACAATTAATTATGCCTTTAATAATCAAGTACTATTGTGACTTTTGTGGTTGAAATTTAATTTTTTTGTCATGTACTTAAATCCAAGATATATCCTAAACATACAGCTTCACGAGTTTTTGGCGACATTTTTCCAAAACCTTTCTTATTTTTGAAAAAAATGGAAAAAAAGCATCAACTCGGCATCGTTTTGTCAGGAGGCGGAACGAAAGGTCTGGCTCACGCCGGAGTTTTAAAATTTTTGGAAGAAAAAAACATTCAAACGGAAATTTTGGCGTGTTGCAGTGCAGGTTCCATCGTGGGAACTTTGTACGCGTTTGGAAAATCGCCTCAGGAAATTTTAGATTTTTTCAAGTCTGTGTATTTTTTCAATTGGCGGCATTTTGCTTTTAATAAACCGGGATTGGTTTCTTCAAAGATTTTTAGAAATTATTTGACGCCCATTTTTGATGATATGAAAATTGGTGATTTACAGATAGATGTGCGAATTGTGGCGACAGAATTGGTTTCGGGAACTCAAAAGATTTTTGATAAAGATTTCGGAGTTATTGATGCCATTATTGCTTCGTGTTCCATTCCGGGAGTAACGACACCATATATTGTTGGCGAGGAACTATACAGTGATGGCGGAGTTTTAAACAATTTTCCGGCAGATATTATTCAGCATGAATGCGAAAAAATGATTGGCGTTTTTGTTTCCCCACCTCAGGATATTGAATTGAAAGACCTAAATTCCATAAAAGCTGTGGTTTCCCGCTCCTACGATTTGCTTTCTTATAGAACAGAACTTCATAAATTTTCGTATTGCGATTGGTTTATCACCTCAAAAAAATTGGCTCATTACGGAACTTTTGAGCGAAAACAGGAACGTTTGCAGGAAATTTTTGATATTGGCTACAATGCCGCAAGAGATGGTTTTGAAGAATCTGTGTTTTCGTGAAAAAAGACTTCAAAATTCAAACCTCAAACCTCAAAATTGAAACTTCAAGCTGTGTAACTCGCAAAAGCTTCTTCCAAACTCTCGAATTTTCCTTTAAATTCATCAATTGGCGAATCCATCAAGATATTTCCTTTGTGGATGAGGATTACGCGTGAACAAAGTGCTTCCACTTCCTGCATAATGTGCGTAGAAAGTATGACGGTTTTTTCTTTTCCAATTTCCTTGATGACGTTTCGGATTTCTATGATTTGGTTAGGATCCAAACCATTCGTTGGTTCATCAAGTATCAATAAATCAGGCGAATGCAGAATTGCTTGCGCTAAACCGACTCTTTGTTTGTAACCTTTGGAAAGTTGCGATATTTTTTTAGATTTTTCTGGCGTTATTCCTACCAATTCAATAACTTCATCTACTCTAGATGATGAGATTTTATGCAGATTTGCCACAAAATTCAGGTATTCCTTTACATACATTTCCAGATAAAGCGGATTGTTTTCTGGCAGGAAACCTATATTTTTCTTGCTTTCAATTTCGTTTCCCACAATGTCTTTTCCATTGTAAAGAATCTGTCCTTCATCAATTTTTAGTGAACCTACAACAGATTTCATCAATGTGGATTTTCCGGCGCCGTTTGGTCCTAAAAGTCCGATGATTTCGTTTTTCCCGATGGTGATATTTACGTTATTCAGCGCGGTTTGTTCGCTGAATTTTTTGGTAAGATTGATGATTTCTAAAGACATTTTTTATGAAATTTGTGCAAAAATATAAAATAAAAAACTCACCTTCGAAGATGAGTTTTCAAAATGTTTATTTATGGCCATAATTCTTAATTGTTGGCTGCTTCCGCATCTTTCTTTTTTGCAGGTTTTGAAATGTTAGCTGCGTTTTTCTTTCCAAAAATTTTATCTACCTGCACTCTTGTAAGAAACTGGCTTTTGCCAATATTTTTTTTATTTTTATTGATGTAATGGATGAACTGAACCGTCGTTTGTCCATAGTTTTTTCTGAAATTCAGCCCAATAATGTCATTGGGAAGTTCCATCTGTATTTCGCTTGACGGTGTATCTATAAATCCATCAGAAATCAGCTTGTATAAGGTATCAAAATCTTTGTTCAAATCATGAAAATAAAAGGAGCGAAACGTATTGAGCTGGCTCACATTAGTATCTTGATAGCTAATGGTGTATTTATTTTTCTTTTTGTAAAGTTCTACATTATTGTCTTTTCCTACCAATGTAAGACTTTCGTTTTTCAACACCTTAATTTGTGAAAAAGCAAAATTGGTTATCAAAAAGGCTAATAAAAATATTATTTTTTTCATTGTAGTCCGGTTAAAGTTTGTTGTAAAACAAGTCATTTGTGTTAGAAAATTTGGAACAAAAGTAATGTTTTTTTTATAAAAAAAGCTTTTCTTAATTAAACAATTTATAAAAAAACCCACAAGTAGATTACTCGCGGGAATTTTAGTGACCTCGACAGGATTCAAACCTGTAACCTTCTGAGCCGTAATCAGATGCGCTATTCAGTTGCGCCACGAGGCCGATTTTTGGTTTGCAAATATAGCACATTTTTACGTTCTTTGAAAAATGAAAACCTATTTTTTTTCTATTTTAATTCTGTTTTTCGTCTTTTCCTGCAAAAAAGAAGTTTCGAAAATCACCACCAGTTCCTACGGAACGCACAAAATCAACTATTTAGAGAATGGTTCTGAACTTATTCTAAAATCTGGAAAATTCACCTATAATATCTCAAATTCCAAATTACCCTTCAATAAAGTAATTCTTCTGAATGCAAGTTTGGTAGGCTATTTCACCGAATTGAGAGTGGAAGATAAAATAATTGGAGTTTCCAGTCCGGAATACATTTTTTCCGATAAAATAAATCAATTGATAAAATCCAAAAAAATTGAAAATATCGGAAACGAGCAAAAATACGATGTGGAAAAGATACTTTCCCTGAAACCCGATGCTATTTTTACCAACTATATCGCAAGTTTTGAAAACACGTATGATTTGCTGAAGAAAAATGGAATCGAAGTTATTTTCATTGATGATTTTGCGGAAGAAACTCCTTTAAATAAAGCAAAAATCATTGAAATTTTTGGACGACTTTTGGGCGAGAAAGAAAAATCCTCCGAAATTTACAAAGAAATTGAAAAAAACTACAATTCCTACAAAGAATTGGCAATAAAACAAACAAAACCCCCCGCTGTTTTAGCCAATGAAATGTATGGAAATCAATGGTTTCTACCTGGCGGAAAAACGTTTGTAGCAAAGTATATAAGTGATGCTTCCGGAAATTATATTTTGAAAGACAATATTGATTCGAAGGCAGTTCCCATGAGTTTTGAAGAAGTTTTTGTAAAATCTGAACATGCAGAATTTTGGGTAAACGTAGGAAACCATCAGTCCAAAAAGGAGCTTTTGCAAATCAACCCGAATTATGCAAAGATGAACGTTTATAAAAGCGGCAAAATTTATGGTGTGAACGGGAAAGAAACCGGAAAAGCCAACGATTTTTTTGAAAGCGGAATCGTTCGTGCCGATCTTGTGCTGAAAGATTATATCAAGATATTTCATCCTAAAATTTTCCCGGAATACCAACTTACCTACATGAAAGAATTAGAATAAGAGCCAGTTTAAAAATTTAAAAAACCACATAGACACATAGATAAATTTGAAATTTAAGTATTTTTTTAAGATAAAATAGCCAAAATTGTCCCTATTTTCCCTTTTTGAAGATTCAATTTAAATTAAAATCTATGTGACTATGTGGTTAATATTTTTTTTTGAAACAAAATTAAACAGGCTTTAAGTGGTTAGAGATTTTCCAAGGATGTGATTTTTTTTTGTGGATTTTCAAATGAAGCGCAGAAAGGATTTTCCATGAAACTATTATCTTTGCGAAAGTAAAAATCATTCATCACTTATCAATCATCATTTATAACGATGTGGAAAAAAATTAGAAAAACCATTTACATACTTATTCTCGCCAATATTCTATTTATTTTTTGGGGCAAGTTTTTCAATCCGCCTATTACTTTTACCCAAATTGGAGGTGTTTTGCAGTACGGAAAGCTTCAGAGAGACTACATTTCGAGTGATGAGATGGGAAATAACGTGAAAAAGGCTGTTATTGCGGCAGAAGATCAAAAGTTTTTCGACCATAATGGTTTTGATTATAAAGCCATTCAAAAAGCCTACGAAAAAAACAATGCAGGCAAAAAACTTCGGGGCGGAAGTACGATTTCCCAGCAAACTGCGAAAAATGTGTTTTTGTGGCAGGGAAGAAGCTGGTTTCGGAAAGGCTTGGAAACCGTTTATACCTTTATCATCGAATTAATTTGGGGAAAAGACGTTATCCTTGAACGTTACCTGAATTCTATAGAAATGGGAAGAGGAGTTTTTGGCGTGGAAGCTGCAGCACAATATTATTTCAAGAAAAGGTCTAAAGATCTTACCAAAAGTGAAGCAGCGTGGATTGCAACCATTCTCCCGAATCCACAAAAATACGATCCGCATAATCCTTCAAAATACCTTCAAAATAAACACAATTGGATAATGAGACAGATGAATAATGTTTCTCTTAAATAAGACTAAAGAATCTGAAGGTCACTAAATTGCTCTTCGCCAAATTTCTCCTTAAACTTATTAAGAAAAAATGTTTTCCGAAGTCTGAAATCGTTTTTCAGCAGCGGAGATTGTATTTTTATAGTAAGAACTTTGTTTTTCAAATTCACATCGCCAATTTCCTGAAAAAGCGCTTCGTCTAGGTAATCTTCCAAAAAATATTTTACCTCGAAAGCCAATAATTTATCCTCAAAGCCATAGATTTTGGCAAAGGATTTCACGAGTTCGGAGCTTTGGTATTCGCGTTTTTTTTTCATTTACTCTATCTTGAAAAGGTTTGGTGAATATAAAATTTATATCTCATTTTTCAAATGATTTATCAATTTGATAAATTAATTGTAGTGAACAATTATTATTGTAAGCTATTTACTTTGTGAATTTTAAGTTTAAAAAAGTTTTTAGTAATTCTTTTGCTTATAAATAATTTATTTTATATTTGGAAAAAAAAGAAAAATGAAAAAAATTTACATTATTATTTTATTTGCGCTATTTCATTTAGCCAAATCTCAAACGGGAAATGTCGGTATTAATACAACAAATCCCATAGCAAATTTAGACATTAATGGCACCTTTAAAGCAGGACAAGGAGCTTCCGTATTAAATTCAATGGTTTCGGGAACGGCTACAGTTGCAATACCGGCTTTTGCTTATAATAACGCAACAAACGGAACAGTAACGGTAACAAATGTAGCAGTAACGCTAAACAAATCTGCAACAACTGCAATAAAAGTAGGTGCAAATATTATTCTAAATCCAACTACAGTTTTACCAAATGGAGTTGGAATAGCTTACTGCTATGTAACAGCTAATAATACTCTTACAGTTGCCTTCATAACGGGTTTTAGTACCGCCGGAGGAAACGTTACGTTTAATGTTTTGGCGATTCAGTAGATCTAAAAATTAAATCTCAAAAATTTTCGATTCCTCATTAATCCGCTTCACCACGCTTTCCGTTCTCTCACGATGAGTATCGGTTATAAAAATCTGTCCGAAGTTTTCTTTATTCACTAGTTCTATGAGCTGCGAAACTCTCGTGTCATCCAACTTATCAAAAATATCGTCGAGCAAGAGAATTGGATTTTTTCCGGTTAGCTCTTTAATTCTCTTTATTTGGGCGAGTTTCAAAGAAATTAAAAAAGATTTTTGCTGTCCCTGACTTCCGGTTTTTTTCAAGAGATTTACGTTCATTTCAAAAAGCAAATCGTCTTTGTGGATTCCTTTGGAAGTATAGGTTAAGAGCCTGTCGCGATCGAGGTTTTCTTTTAAAATTAGTTTAAAATCTTCAGTATTGAGGTCAGATTGATACACAATGGAAATTCTTTCTTTTCCGCCGGAAATAATATCGTAAAATTGCTGCACAATCGGCAAAAGCTTTTCGATAAATTCTTTTCTTTTTTCAAAAATTTTCGTTCCAAAACTGGAAATTGGCTCATCGTAAATTTCAAGAGAGCTTTCGTCGTAGGTTCGGTTTTTTGCAAAATATTTCAGCAGCGCATTCCTTTGTTGCAGCGTTTTTTGGTACTGAATTAAATTAAATAGATATTCAGAATCCGTTTGCGAAATCATCGCGTCCAAAAATTTTCGACGGCTTTCTCCCGAATCCGAAATCAAGTTTGAATCGTATGGAGAAATCATCACGCTTGGCAAAAAACCAATGTGGTCTGCAATTCTTTCGTAGGTTTTATCGTTTTTTTTAATGATTTTTTTAGCCTCTTTTTGTTGAAGAATTTTGATGATATTATCTTTTTCGCTATCGAAAACTTCCGCTTCTATGGTGAAAAAACCGTTATTAATTGAGCTGGAAGCATCGAAATTAATATTGCTTACATCCGAATTTGCCAAAAAACTTTTTCCTACCGAAAGATAATGCAGCGCATCCAAAATATTGGTTTTTCCAACGCCGTTATTGCCGACAAAACAATTGATTTGTGGCGAAAAATCAAAGGATTTCTGCGGATGGTTTTTGAAATTGATGATATTTAATTGCTTCACTATCATTTTTCAAAAATACCACAAGATTTTTGGGAAACCAATTGTATAAGGATTTTTTTCGTTCCGTAGGATTTATATGTGTAGAAAATCAAATCAATACAATCATTTTTAATATAAGCTCAAGATTTTTTTGGGAATTTAATTTTCAAGCAAATTTTTTCGTTCCGTAGGAACGATATATGTGTAGAAATTATTAGTCCATCAACGGCGTTCCGTAGGAACGCTATCTTGATAACGATTTTAGAATAATCAAAAAAACAAGAGGAAGTCCGGAACAAATCTCCACCCAAAAAGAAAAATAAGAATCCTTATTGGAATTTTCAGAAAAATAGATGGCGAGAAAGGTAAAGACGGAGGTTAAGGTAAAGGCAAAGGAAAATTCTGTTTTTAAAAAGAATATGGCGAGAATATTTGCAGCAAAAACAAGAAAATAGGCCAAAAATTTGGTGTTTTGTACGCCAATAATTTTTGGAAAAGTTCTTACTTTATCGTCCTTCATATCTCGAATATCAAAAGGCAAAACCAAAGCCGTTACGAACAGAAAACTTATCAAAAAAACAGGAAAATTAAACTCTGAAAGACTCAACCAAGAATTTATCAATGCCCAAACGAAACCAACGTAAAAAACTTTCAGCAATGGGATTTTTCTTATGTAATTTTCTAAAAATTTAGAATTATAAAGCAATCCTAGAATTACAATTACAAGCCATTTGAAGAACCGAATTTCATTGTGGTTAACAAAAATTAATATTACAGAAATAACTCCACAAAAAGCATTCAAAATCAAGATTTTCCAAAACAATGGATGATTTTGGTATTTTGTGTAAAGGTAACCGCTAAAATACGTGATCAATATGAGTAAAAATGTAGGAAAACGGAACGTGTTCTGTTCCAGCATGAAAAACGTCGCCAAAAGTGTTCCCATTAAAGAAACGAAAATCTGGCTGTCGATAAGGTATTTTTTTAGTAAATTTAAAATCTGCATCAAGCAACAAATTTAACCAAATCACCGTTTTAAAATCCATAATTCTGTAGAAACCTGATTGAAAGCGTTTCACGAAAAATAAAAATATTTTTTTATGAAAAAATTCACGAAAATTTTCGCCGTTTTCTTATTGTTCATCGCTTTTGCTCCAGTTTTTGGACAGAAATACTACGACGACCAATGGAAAAAAATCGAAACCAATTACAAGCAGGGTTTATACAAATCTAACCTTCCCATTATTTTAGAAATCCAAAAAACCGCCATGAAAGAAAGCAAAGCCGTTCAATTAATACGCTCGCTGAAAGCCGAATTCAGCATTGTGAACCAAACCAGAGATGATGAAAAAAACGATTCTGCGTCACAATTTTTCGCAAAACTGCAAAAGATGGATGCCAATTTGAAAGGAGAGGATAAGCTGATTTTTAAGGTGCTTCTCGGCGAGTTTTTTAGTGAATATTATAACAACGATTCATGGGATATTAACCAAAGAACCAATATCAACAATCAGGATTTTTCCCAAATTGAGACTTGGAGCAAATTGGATTTCAAAAATTTTCTTTCAAAAAATTATTTTGAATTAGAAAAGGTAAATCTTGCTTTGAAACAGATAAAAATGCCGAAATACAAAGAAATTTTCAACAATGTGGAAAATTTGGAGTATTTCCCAACGCTTTCCGACTGGAATGCCGTTCAACAGATTGATTTCCTTAAAAACAGCCAACTTTTTACGCCAAATGAGCTGAAGGTAAATCACACAAAAATCAACGAAATTTATTCAGAATTAATCAAGAATAATTCAGGAAATTCTAATTTATATTTTCAACATCAAAAACTGAACTACAACTGCGAATTTACCAACTGCAAAGACAAATTGGCGCAGCTTCAAAATCTTTACAATTCATCAACAGAAGGAGATTACAAGGTAATGATTGCTGGTGAAATCGTGGATGAACTGGTTCAAAAAAACAAGCATAATGAAGCGCTTTCACTTATTGAAAATGTGAAAAAACAGTTTGATAAGTCCAAATTTTTGAACAACATCAAAAACAGGGAAAATTCGATTGTAAATCCTTCATTAAGCATTCATTACGAAGCTGAAACGCAAAGCAATAAACCAATCCACATCGTTGCAGAACATAAAAACGTGGATAAATTTTCTTTAAATATCTACGAAACTTCTGATTTGCAGGGATTTTTGAGCCATATTTACGACAGTTACCGAAATAATTTTGCTTCGGTGAAAAAAACTTTGGTAAGAAAAGAAAACTATGAAATTCAGAACAAAAAAGATTACAAAACCTATGAAACTTCTTATGAAATAAAGCCGCTTCCTTCGGGAATTTATATGGTAGAATATGTGGTTGAAGGCTCTATTGACAAGACTTTTTACTTCATTGCATCCGAAAATAGGGTGATTGATTTTCAAAAAAATACGTACAGCGCAAAAGAAGATATTGAACGCTTGGTAAATCGCGAAAATGGCAAGGAAATCAACAATGAAAACATTGATTTTTATGAATACGTTCATCAGAAACCTTTGGTAAAAACTTCTGTAAAAACCGATGAAAAGGGAAATTTTGTTTTTCCAAAGTCTGCAAACAATGATTACTACAGATATTATTTGCTGAAAACTTCCGGAAATAACTATCAGTTGGTGAATCATTACGGAAATCGCAACAATTCCGATTATAAACCAGAAGACAACGAAACGGCGCAAATTTTCTTGGATCGCGCGATTTACAGACCTGCACAAACCGTTTATTTTAAAGTAATTGCGACAGCTTTCAATGCAAAAGACACCAAAGAAAAAATTGCTGAAAAAGTGAAGCTGAATATCACGCTTAATGATGCAAATGGTGAAGAAATTTCCAAACAAACTTTAACAACCAATGATTTTGGCTCTGTTAATGGCAGTTTCACGCTTCCAAAAGGTAAATTAAACGGAAGTTTTTCAATAGAAGTGGATAGCGAAGGTTCGAATTTAGATTTTAATGGTTATAAAAATTTCAGAGTTGAGGAATATAAACGTCCGAAATTTGAAGTGAGTTTTGAGCCGATAAAAGATGAATACAAATATGGACAAACCATTGAAGTAAAAGGAAAAGCGGTGATGTTTTCGGGAGTTCCTTTGAGTAATTCATCGGTAAATTACGAAATCAAAAAACGAAATATTCGTTGGATGTATTATTGGTGGTATCCTCGCGGAAACGATAATGAAAATTCAATTTTAGGTTCGGCAAAAACCAATGAAAAAGGGGAATTTACGATAAAGGTTGAGTTAAAAAAAGACGAAACTTTGGACGGAATTCAGGTGAATAATTATGAAATTGAAGCCAGCGTAACCGATATTAGCGGCGAAACCCAAAGTGCTACACAAAACGTGAAAGTGGCTTCTGTAACGCATTATATTAAAGCAGAAGCTATAGGAAATGTTTTCGCGGATGAAAATGCCAAAATAAAGGTAGAAACCAAAAATTACAACGAACAGAACCTGAAAAAATCCTATAATGTAAAATTGCAAAAACTTCAGGAACCGCAAAGAATCTTTAGGGATAATTTCAAATCCAAAGTTCAGGATTTGCCGCAGCTTTCCAAAAATGATTTCGTTCAAAAATTTCCGCACGATTTTTATGACAAGAACGACAACATCGAAAACTGGAAAGTTGAAAAAATTGTTTATGAAAAGGTTGTCCAACCAAATGACAGCAATTTATTAGAGATTTTCTCCCCTTTGGGGGAAAGGGGGATTTCAGCCGGAACCTACAAACTCGAACTATTCAACATCGAAGGAAAAGACACCATAAAATCGGTGCAACACTTCCAAGTTTGGGATAAAAAGTCGCTAAAAGAAAACCAAAAACCTTTCTTGGAAGTCATTGCTCCAAAAGATGAGGTAAAAAGAGGCGAAAAAGCAAAAATTTATGTGTATTCCGCAATTTCAGAAAATGAAAAATTTAACGGCGAATCGGCTCCCTCTCCTTTGGAGAGGGATGGGGTGAGGATTAATATTTTTGTACAAACCGGAAACGGCGAAACCAAAACCGAAACTTTAAAAATGAAAAACGGAGTTTTGGTGTATGAAGTTGCAGTTCCAACGGATGAAAGCGTTTCGCAGTTGAATGTACAGTTTCAGATGGTAGCATTTAACGATGTTCAGACGAAAACGGTAGATGTAAAAATTAAAAATGAAAAGAAAAATCTTCGTATAGAAACGGTAACCTTCCGAGATAAAATAGAGCCGAATTCCAAAGAAAAATGGAGCGTGAAAATTTTGGGCGACACTTCGACTTCGCTCAGTGCAAGCGAAAAAATCAACGCCGAAGTTTTGGCGAATATGTATGATATGTCTTTGGATCAGTTTGCTGTGAACAAGTATTCTTGGCAATCGCTTTACAATAAGCCTTATTTTATAGTAGGTTATGAAATTGGCAAAGGACTTTCGGCACAGTATTTTTCAAAAAGAGTGAAATATTTGCAGCAATATGGTGTGAATGTTCCGCAGTTTAACTGGTTTGATGGTGGGATTTATGGAAATCAAATAAGAATAAGAGGATTAAATTCTGTAGCATATTCTGTAGAAGCCGCTGCACCAATGGCAAAAGCAGAAGTTGCTGGAAATGCAATGGCAGATTCCGCAAAAGCCTCTAATTTGGAGGAAGTTGTTGTAAGTGGTTTAGCAGGAAAAGTTTCAGGAGTTCAAATTCCTAAAACAGAAAATTTAGATAAAGTTGCACTTCGCCAAAACCTCAACGAAACCGCATTTTTCTATCCAAATTTATTGACCGATAAAGACGGAAACGTTTCCTTTGAATTTACTTCTCCAGAAGCTTTAACCAAATGGAAATTGATGTTTTTAGCACACACCAAAGATGCAAAAGCTGCCACGCTGGAAAAAGAAGTGGTAACGCAAAAAGAGTTTTCCGTAACGCCGAATTATCCAAGATTTTTGCGTGAAGGCGACGAACTTAACTTGCAGTCGAAACTCTCAAGTTTGGTGAATGAAAAATTGAGTGGAACAGCACAATTGCAGATTTTGGATGCGTTCACGAATAAAGATATTTCCTCAAAATTTGATTTGAATGAAACTCAAAAACCTTTCAGTTTGGCAGAAAATGGAAATTCCGTTGTAAACTGGAAATTGAAAGTTCCAAACGATGTTTCTTCAATTATTGTTAAAATTGTTGCCACTTCGACTTCGCTCAGTATGGGCGGAAATTTCAGCGATGGTGAACAAAAAGCAATCGCCGTTCTTCCAAACAGAATGTTGGTTACGGATGCGGTTCCGATTTTCGTGAAAGAAGGTCAAACTAAAACTTTCACTTTGGAGAATTTGGCAAAAAATAATTCAACAACAGCCACTAATTTTGCCAATACATTGGAACTCACAACCAATCCGATTTGGGAAATTATGTTCGCACTTCCAAGTTTGAAAAATGACCAAAATAATTCTGCGGATGTGGTCTTCAACAAATGGTTTGCCGATGTTTTGGCTTCTGAAATATTTAAAGCCAATCCGAAAATGAAAACCATTTTCGATGAATATCAAAGCAAAGGTTTGTTGACTTCCAATTTGGAGAAAAATCAAGAACTGAAACAACTGCTTTTAGAAGAAACACCATGGGTTTTGGAAAGCAAAGACGAAACCGAACAAATGCAGAAACTGGCTCGGCTCTTCGATGCCAACACGATGAGAAATTCCATTCAAAACGATTGGGCAGAATTGAAAAAACTGCAAAATCCTGATGGCGGATTTTCGTGGTATCAAGGTTATCCGAGTTCGTATTACAACTCGTTGTATATTTTGAAAAATTTAGGCAGAATTAATGAGTGGTTGAAAGGAAATGTTTCTGATTATCAAGGAAGTGAACAAAAAGAAATGGTTTCAAAACTCATTTCTTATGTGGATAATGAAGTGAACAAATATTGGGACGCTTCGACTTCGCTCAGCGTGACAAAAGAGATATGGAATAATTTTGTTTTGGATTATCTCGATACCCGTCATTACTGGGAAAATCAGTATCCATTAAAAGGAAAAGGCGCAACTTTGAAAAACTTGGTCATCAAAAAAGCACCGACTGCGAAAATTACTGATTTCACGTTTTTCGGACTTCATCGTGCAGCGTTGTTATTTGATAATTTCAAACTCACTAATTTGTCTAAAAAATTGATGACTTACCTAAAGGAAACCTCGACAAACACGGAAACTCAAGGTGTTTATTGGAAACAAAACCTGAACGATTGGGGTTGGTATTCTTCAAAAACCGTCAATCATGCAGGAGCATTGGAAGCGTTCAATAAATTGACTCCAAACGATACCAATTTCATTGAGGAAATGAAAATTTGGCTCGTCACTCAAAAAGAGGTGAATTCTTGGGGAAGTTCGCGCGGAACAGCCGAAGTGATTTACACAATCATGAATTCTGGAAAATCTTGGACTTCCAATGAAAGCGACAAAGCAACCATTATTTGGGGCGGAAAAGCCATAACTCCCTCTCCTTTGGAGAGGGTTGGGGAGAGGATAGCGACGGGTTACGTAAAATCTACTGTGAAACCAGAAGCAATCAACAAAAATTTAGGAACTGTAACCGTTACCAAACCGGGAGCAGGAATTGTTCAGGGTGGTTTATTCTGGCAATATTACGAGGATTTAGACAAAATAAAATCTTCCGAAAGCTATATTTCCATTACCAAAGAACTGTACAAAAAAATCAAGACTGAAAATGGAGAAGAGTTGATGAAAATTACTGCTCAAACTCCATTGAAAGTGGGCGATAAAGTAACGGTAAGAATGATTTTGAACACCGACAGAAATATGGAATTTATTCACCTGAAAGATATGCGAGCTGCAGGTTTTGAGCCTCTAAACGTACTTTCCGGCTACGAATGGAAAAACAATTTGGGATATTACCAATCCACAAAAGATGCCTCAACCAATTTCTATATTGAATACATGCCGAAAGGAAAATATGTTTTTGAATACGATTATGTGTGCAACGCTTCCGGAACGTTCAGCAATGGAATTACCACTTTGCAAAACTATTACGCACCGCAGATGAATGCGCATACACAGGGAACGAAGGTTACAATTAATGAATAATTAAAAATTAATAATGAATAATTGAGATTCCGCTTCTAGATTTTGGGGCGGAATTTTTTTTAGGAATCCGAAGGATTCAATTTCAATAGCCGTGGATGAAATCCACGGAATAAATGAATAGGTGGTTTATCAACTCGAAGAGTTGAATTTGTGCGTTTTGAACTGATTTCTCGCAGTAATGATTTTTAAAGCAAAGATTTCAATATCTTTAGAGAAAATATTATTCATGAAGAAAATATTCGCATTGATTTTACTCGCATCGTATTCGTTGTTTTACGCTCAAACCAAATTAACTGAAAGCCAAAAATTTTGGAACAATCTTGAAAAACATTGCGGTAAATCCTACGAAGGAATCTTAACCGCAGGTGGAAAAGAAGGCGACGGCTTCACCGGAAAACGTTTGGTAATGCAGGTTTTAAGTTGTGAGCCGAACAGAATCCGCATTCCATTTTATGTGGGCGACGACAAATCCCGAACGTGGGTTTTATTTAAAAATGAAAAAAATATTTTAAAATTAAAACACGATCACCGCCACGAAGACGGTAGCGAAGATAAAGTAACACAATACGGCGGACAAGCCACAAACGTCGGCTTCCAGAATCTGCAAATGTTTCCGGCGGATGAAGAAACTGCAAACCGAATTTCGTACGCTTCTACCAATCTTTGGTGGATTACTTTGGACGATAAAACATTCACCTACAATCTACGAAGAATTGGTAGCGACAGAGTTTTTACCGTAACTTTTGATTTAACAAAACCAATAGAATTTAACGAAAAACCTTGGGGTTGGAAAGAATAAGAACTTGTGATTAATGTCGTAAGATGCAAAGTGGGCTTGCAAATATTTTATCAGTTTTTTTATCATTTTTGCTAAGCAAAGCGCCTTTGCGAACGTAACGTTTTAACAATTAATAAATTAAAATTTTTGCGAACCTTGCGATTAAATTTTATCCTAATTTCATAAGCAGTTAAATTTTTAAATTAGAATTCCTTACTTTTGCAATCCCACAAAACTGGCTGCATAGTTTAATGGATAGAACTTCGGATTTCGGCTCCGACAGTGAGGGTTCGAATCCTTCTGCGGTCACAGAAAAAGCAACTGGTTTTCGGTTGCTTTTTTATTTTCTGACAATTTTCATATTGTGACGTTTTGATATTTTTTCTACCTTTAATCTATCAAAAACGAATAAAAATCAACATTATGGAAAACCATACTTTAACCCACGAATTTCCGGAATTTGAAGCCAAAATTGCAGAGCTAAAAACTAATAACCAAGCATTTTTGAAGATGTATGTGAATTATGAAGAGGTAAATGCCCTCATTCAGCACTACGAGGAAGGCGAACAAAACCATACTACAGACGAACATCTTACGGACTTGCGCAAAAAACGAATGCACCTGAAAGACGATTTGTACAGCTATCTGAAAAAGAGTTAGTTTTTTTTAATTTTTTTAAAATAAGGAATTTAAGCAGCTTTATCGGCTGCTTTTTTGTTGAAAAGTTTTTACTTTTTTGGCAAAAACAAGTTTTGTTTTTCGCATTATTTCCCTTATTTTTGACCAATGGAAAATTTCATCGTATCCGCCCGAAAATACCGTCCGCAAGAGTTTGAAACTGTTGTAGGGCAATCCCACATTACGGATACGCTGGAACATGCCATTGAAGAAAACCAATTGGCTCAAGCCTTACTTTTTTGCGGGCCGAGAGGTGTTGGAAAAACCACTTGTGCAAGGATTTTAGCAAGAAAAATCAACGAAAAAGACGGCTCTACTTCCGAAGATGGTTTTGCGTACAACATTTATGAGTTGGATGCCGCTTCTAATAACGGTGTAGAACATATTCGCGACCTTACGGATCAGGTTCGTTTTGCGCCGCAGGTTGGGAAGTATAAGGTTTATATCATCGATGAGGTTCATATGTTGTCTCAAGCTGCTTTCAATGCTTTTTTGAAAACTTTGGAAGAACCTCCTGCTCATGCCATTTTCATCCTTGCAACTACAGAAAAACACAAAATTATTCCCACGATTTTGTCGCGCTGTCAGATTTTCGATTTCAAAAGAATTACGATTGAGGACATTCAGCAGCATTTGCAAAAAATTGCCGAGAAAGAAGGCGTGAAATATGAGGATGATGCATTGTATTTAATCGCACAAAAAGCTGATGGAGCTCTTCGTGACGCACTTTCTATTTTCGACAGGCTTTCTACTTTTACGCAAAAAAATATTACCCTTCAGAAAGCAGCCGAAGTTCTTAATATTCTGGATTATGATCAGTACCTCAATATTGTGGATTTGGCTCATGAGAACAAATTGCCTGAAGTTTTGACCGCTTTTAATGAAATTGTAAAAAAAGGCTTCGATCCCCATATTTTCATTGCAGGAATGGGAAGTCATTTCCGAGATTTGATGATGGCGCAAAACCCGTCTACTTTAAACTTAATAGAAGTTGGCGAAAAAACAAAAGTAAAATTTGGCGAACAAAGTAAAAAATGGACTCCGCAACAATTGATTGATGCCATTGAAATTTGTAACCACGCCGACATCAACTATAAAAATTCTAAAAATCCGCGTCTTACGGTGGAAATTGCGCTCATGCAGTTGGCAAGTCTTACTGCAAACGGAGCTGATGTAAAAAAAAAAAGTTCCTGATACTTGCGCCACTTCTTAAGCAGATTCAGCAGGAATTAATACAGCCGGAACCCATCAAAGAAATAAAAATAGAGGAACCTGAAGTTCAAAAAATTGAAAAATCTTCAAAACCTTTAGCTACAAACCGCGAAATGCAGATTTCGGAATTCAGCATCAAGAAAAAACTGGAGGATCAACCGGAGGAACAAGTCACCCTTTTTACCGAAAATGCCGAAGAAGATTTACCGGCAAATCATTTTTCAGAAACAGATTTACAAACCGAATGGAACGCATTTTTGAACGAAATTCAAGAAAAAGATGTGGTGATTTACAATGCGATCAGTGGTTTCAAGCTTCGTAAAATGGATGAAGATACGGTACAAGTTAAGTATCCTTCAGAAACTGCCAAAGCAGAATTTGAAAAAGTTCGTGCAGATTTTTTTAATGCTTTCAAACACAAAGTGAATCATCAGCGTTTACAGGTGGAGTTCAAATTGGATACTGTAAACATGAAAAAAGAAATCGTTACTAAACGTGGTCTTTTTGAAAAATATGTGCAAATAAACCCTGTTCTAAAGGATTTGGACGATTTGTTTAAATTTGATTTTAATTAAAAAGAAGCAGAATACATGCAGACAGAATTAAAAAATCTAAAAAACGAGTGGATAAAAGAATTTCCAAAACCGCTCATCATTGCTGGTCCTTGCAGTGCCGAAAGCGAAAAACAAATGTTGGAAACCGCCGAAAGAATTAGGAAATCTGATGCAAACGTTTCCGTTTTTCGTGCCGGAATTTGGAAACCGAGAACCAAACCTAATGGTTTTGAAGGAGTAGGAGTTATTGGCTTAAATTGGCTAAAAAAAGTAAAAGAAGAATTCGGATTCATCACCACGGTAGAAGTGGCTAATGCACATCACGTTCAGGCTGCCTTGGAAGCAGATGTAGATATTTTTTGGATTGGTGCGCGTTCTACAGCAAACCCTTTTACAGTTCAAGAAATTGCTGATGCATTGAAGGGAAGCAAAAAAACTGTTTTGGTAAAAAATCCTGTAAATCCCGATTTAGCTTTATGGATCGGAGCTTTGGAAAGACTTATCGGAGCCGGAATTGAAAATTTAGGAGCGATACACAGAGGTTTTTCAACCTATCAAAAAACAGACTATCGAAATACACCGAATTGGCAAATTGCCATTGATTTCAAAAATCAGTTTCCTAATATTCCTTTAATTGTAGATCCATCGCACATCTGCGGAAACAGAACCGGGCTTTTCGATGTGGCGCAAGAAGCCCTGAATCTTGGTTATGACGGAATAATGCTGGAAACTCATTGCAGTCCCGATGAAGCTTGGAGCGATGCCTCACAACAGATTACACCCGAAAAACTTGCAGAAATTTTAAAAAACCTGAGAGTAAGAAACAGCGATATTATAGAATTTGAGGATGAGGTAGAGCTTCACCGAACATTTATTTCCGAATTGGATATGCAGTTGATAGAACTTCTTTCGCAAAGAATGAAAATTTCTGAAAAAATAGGAGTTTTGAAAAAGAAAAACAACGCCACCATTTTTCAGCCCGAACGTTGGAAAACCATCACCGAATATGCAGCAAAAAAGGCGGACGAAACATCAATGTCCAAAGATTTTATAGAAAAACTTTTCAAAACCATTCACGAGCAGTCCATCGAAATTCAGAACAATATTATGTTGGATAAAGAATGAAAGGCCTTATCACAAAATCCACGGGAAGTTGGTATCAGGTTTTGGATACAGAAACCAACAAAAACTACGAAGCAAGAATTCGCGGGAAGTTTAAGCTGATTAAAACCAGACTTACCAATCCGCTTGCTGTAGGCGATTTTGTAGAATTTCAGTTGGAACAGGACGATATTGCTTGGATTACGAAAATTGAGCCTCGCAAAAATTATCTCATCAGAAAATCCGTTAATTTATCCAAAGAAGCCCATATAATTGCTTCCAATATAGATGTAGCTTGTTTTATTTTTACCTTAAAATTTCCTGAAACTTCACTTGGTTTTCTTGACCGTTTCTTGGCGTGTTGCGAAGCCTACAATATTCATCCTTTGATTTTGTTCAATAAAACTGATGTTTTGAACGATGATGAATTGGAAATTGTGGAAAACATTCAGGCGATGTACGAAAACATCGGCTACGAAACGCTTCAAACATCATCAGTAAGCAAAAAAAATCTTGAAATATTAAAAGAAAAAATACAAAATAAAGTTTCCGTTTTTTTTGGTCATTCGGGTTGTGGAAAATCAACTTTGGTAAATGCGCTTCAACCAGATTTGAACCTGAAAACAGCAGAAATTTCAGGTGTTCATTTAAAAGGTAAACATACCACAACATTTGCCCAGATGCATTTTTGGAGTTTTGGCGGAAGCGTCATCGACACACCCGGAGTTCGCGAGTTTGCGATGATTGACGTAGAAAAAGAAGAAATCCAACATTATTTTCCTGAAATTTTCAAAACCGGCAGAAATTGCAGATTTCATAATTGTCTCCACATCAACGAGCCAAAATGTGCCGTTACTGAAGCGGTAGAAAACGGTGAAATTGATGAAAGCCGCTATGTTACCTACTTGAAATTAATGGAGGAAGCCGAAGAAATAGCTACCAACAATTTCTAAAAAAAAATAAAGAAAACTTCCACTCGCGCGGAGCGCGACACATTGTTTACCTCATGCGACTTGTCGCTTGAGGAAGATAGAATCCTCGCACTGCACTGCATCAATTATTCATTATTAATTTTTAATTATTCATTTAAAAAAACAAAAACCTCCAATTTCACAATTGGAGGTAAAAACTAATAACCATGAAAACTCAAATTAAACATGAGAATCGAAATAAAATTAGCAACTTGCGTGCCAAAAATTTCGAAGAAAATCTCTGTTAGAATTTTCATTACAAATATATAAAAGTTTTTGTAATTTTGCGCCACTAAAAAAAGATATATGTCAGGAAAAATCACATTTACGATGATTAAACCGGATGCAGTTGCAGACGGACACATTGGAGCAATCCTCGGTAAAATAGCTTCAGCAGGCTTCAAATTCAAAGCCATGAAGCTTACCCAACTCACTTTAGATGATGCAAAAAAGTTTTATGCTATTCATAGCGAAAGACCTTTCTTCGGCGAATTAGTAGAGTTCATGAGTTCAGGACCTATCGTTGCAGCTGTTTTGGAGAAAGATAATGCTGTAGAGGATTTCAGAACTTTGATAGGTTCTACCAATCCTGCGGATGCTGCTGAAGGAACCATCAGAAAAATGTTTGCAAGAAGCGTGGGCGAAAATGCAGTTCATGGTTCAGATTCTGATGAGAATGCTTTGATAGAGGCACAATTTCACTTCTCCGGAAGAGAAATTTTCTAAATTTTGAAATAATTATCAGAAAAATATCGCAAATGTTCGGGAATTTTCTCGGACATTTGTTTTTAAAAGAATTAATCTATGAAAAAACCATTTTTTACAGTTGCGCTTTTTGCTATAGCTGCGTTTTCAACCTGTGCTGTAAAAGCACAAACCCAAATCGACAGTCTAAAAACCGTTGATAATCCTTTAAATCCTGAAAAAAAATTAAAACTTGGTCTTGGTTTCGGACTGAATTTCGTAGGTGGAACGAGCCTAAGTTTATCACCGAATCTCACCTATAAAATTAACGATAAAATGGCTGCAGGAGCGGGATTGCTCTTTAACTACAATGCGGTTAAAAATCTACAAACTACCACTACAGTTGGCGCAAATGTGCTCTATTTTTATACACCGATTGAAAAATTAATCACTACAGCTGAATTTGCGGAAATGTATGTAAACAGAGATTTGAAGTTTTCAGGAATTAAAGATAATTTTTGGGATACAGCGCTTTTTGTAGGAGCAGGTTATCAAATTACACCTAAAATTTCTGCTGGCGCAAAGTACAATTTGCTTTATAACAAAAATAAAAGTGTTTACAGCAGTCCATTTGTTCCGTTTGTGAACATCAGTTTCTAAAAATATAAATTCCCGAGGTTGCTTTCGGGAATTATTTTTTGTTCACTGTATTTTGAAGTATTTCGTCAATATCCGGTGAAGCATCGGTTCTGCTTATAAAATGGGTAGTTCCGTGTTTCTTTTTGATGTTGTTTGCCCAAAGAATTCCCAAACCAAAACCCAACGCTGTAAGAAATGCAAAAAGGTAAGCTCCGGAGTTCTTGTTTTCCATTGAAAGATATATGAATAAACCAACAACTGCAAGAAGGATTGTTGGTGATAGTGCAATTTTCAACCAATTAACCCATTCAATTCCTTTATCAAAAGAAGAAAGTTTTTTTTCGGATTCCATATAATTTGAAATTTTAAAAGAGGAAAAACACCTTGAAAAAATCAGTATTTTTACCTATGTTTTTATAAATAAAAGTGAAATATATTTGGATAATTAAAAATAACTAAAATTATCCAAACATGAAAACAAAAATTTTTTCTAATTGTACCGTAAAGATGATTATGCTTTTCTTTGCTCTATCATTGTTAAATATTTCTTGCAGAAAAGACGATCCTGAACCGCAACCAATAGTGTATCCTGAAGAAAATTTCTTGAATGGCTATCTTTCTTCTTCTGGGTTTAGCCAAAAAGTTACGAACTTTGTAAATACTGGTAACTATGAGTTTGGAGTTTCTTTTACGCCTACTGTAAAAGGGAAAATTAACTCCTTAAAGGTAAAACTTCCTGACGCCAATGCTAATTTGCGAGTTACTGTTTGGGATTTTACAACAAAAACTGTTTTAGCCACTGAAATAGTAAATGTGGCTTCAGCTAATACTGAAGTTACAAAAACAATAACACCACTTATGCTGGAAAAAGATAAAAAATACTTTATCTCTATGAACAGCGGCGACTGGTATGATCGCACAAAAACAGATAATTCTATTGCGATATATCCAATAACTTCTGGAAACATTACCATCAACAGTTATCAATGGATTTCATCAACCACAGCTGAAACAAAATTTCCAACAAGTATATCTTCATATTATTATGCGGGAGATTTAAGCTTTAACTTCCAAAGAATAGAATAACCAAAACTCAAATTATATTTTTCAAAGAAATAGGGCGGCTCAAATGTGAACTGCCTTATTTTATTTTTATTTTTTCTAAATTTTTAGAAGTTCAATAGTCCTTTCGGGATTTTGTGTGGAGAAAACGGCATTTCCGGCTACCAAAACATCTGCTCCGGCTTCAAAAAGTTTGGATGCGTTTTCTAAATTTACGCCACCATCAACCTGAATTAGCGCAGTAGAATTGTTTGAAATGATCAAATCTTTAGTTTCAGCAATTTTTTTATAGGTATTCTCAATGAATTTTTGCCCACCAAATCCGGGGTTTACACTCATTAAAAGTACTAAATCTACGTCCGCAATGATGTCTTCCAATAGTAGAACCGGAGTTGCAGGATTCAAAACTACACCGGCTTTCGCACCTTTATCCTGAATGAGATTGATAGTTCGGTGCAGATGAACGCAGGCTTCATAATGTACAGAAACCAAATCCGCTCCGTAATCTATAAATTCTTCCACATATTTTTCCGGCTCAACAATCATTAAATGCACATCTACAAATTTTTTAGCATGTTGTTGCACCGTTTTCATCACCGGAAATCCGAAAGAAATATTAGGTACAAATCTTCCGTCCATTACATCCACATGAATCCAGTCGGCTTGACTGCGGTTCAGCATTTCTATATCTCTTTCCAGATTTCCAAAATCTGCCGATAGTAGGGAAGGAGCGATGATTTTTGTTTTCATTTTTACTTTTACTTTTACTTTTTGTTTGATAAGGTTTGAATTGGTTTGATTTAGTTTGAAAAAAATCTTCGGACTTCTGACTTCAAACTTCGGACTTAATGATACTTCAACTTCATCGTAGGTTTTATTTTTAGCAATGTTTCATAAATTAACTGAATTACATTCCCTACGTCTTCTTTGGAAACCATTTCCACCGTTGTATGCATATATCGCAGTGGCAGAGAAATCAACGCGCTCGGAACGCCACCGTTGGAATGTGCAAAAGCGTCCGTATCCGTTCCTGTAGCTCGGCTTGCTGCAGCTCTTTGATAGGGGATTTTTTTGTTTTTTGCAGTTTCTACTATCAGTTCACGAATCGTGTGATGAATGCTTGGTGCGAAGAAAATTACAGGTCCTTTTCCACATTTTTGGTCGCCTTCTTTTTTCTTTTCGATCATGGGAGTCGTCGTGTCATGAGTTACGTCGGTTACAATTGCAATGTTCGGTTTTATGGTATCTGCAATCATATCTGCGCCATAAAGTCCTACTTCTTCCTGCACAGAATTGGTAATATAGAGTCCAAACGGAAGTTTTTTCTTGTTTTCTTTTAAAAGTCGGGAAACTTCTGCTATCATAAATCCGCCCATTCTGTTGTCCAAAGCGCGACAAACGAAATAGCGGTCATTCATTTCAAAAAATTCGTCGGGATAGGTAATCATGCAGCCAACATCAATTCCCAAATCCAAAACTTCCTGTTTTGTGGTAGCGCCGCAATCGATGAAAATATTTTCAATTTTTGGAACTGGTTCGTTTTGGTTTGCACTTCTAGTATGAATTGCGGGCCAACCGAAAACCCCTTTTACAACCCCTTTTTCACCATGAATATGCACAACTTTGGATGGTGCAATTGTTTGGTCGGAACCACCGTTTCTGATGACATAAATTAATCCATCATCCGTAATATAATTGACATACCAAGAAATTTCATCAGCGTGAGCTTCTATCACTACCTTGAAGTTGGCTTCAGGATTGATAATTCCGTAGCAAGTTCCATAATGGTCCACTTCTATTTTGTCTACAAAAGACTTGATGTAGTTCATCCAAACTTTTTGTCCTTCGTGTTCGTAACCGGTTGGAGATGATATGTTTAGATATTGTTCTAAAAATTTAAGAGATTTATTAGGGAATTTCATCTAGAAAGGAATAATTTTTGTGTTAATTTTGTTTATAGAAAGTAAAATTAATGAAATTAAATAAATTTTTATCTGTCTTCTTATTGTTTTTAAGTTTTATGATGAATGCGCAAGATACTATTGTGGCAAAATCCCTATATCAGTACCCGAAAGATCAGCTGAAAACGGATGAGTATGGACAAAAATATTTTTATGACGAGTCTCAAAAAGCTAAAATTTATGAAATTAACGGCGAAACTGTCGTCGTAATGGATGAGTTGGTTTTAAAAAAGAATCCGCATTTTAACAACCAACTCGACAGAAATTATTATTATTTTCTGAATAAGAAACTAAACAGAGTTTACCCATTGTTTTTAACAGCATTAGAACAATACAGAGGCATACAAAATGATCTTCAAAAGTTGGATAAAAATGATCAAAGAAGTTATATAAAACAACGTCAAAACGCTTTAGCAAACCAATACGAAGCACAATTAAGAGATCTTACAACAAGTGAAGGACGTGTTTTTGCGAAATTAATGAATAGGGCAACAGGAAAAACAGTTTATGAAATTATTAGAGAGTTGCGTGGCGGTTGGAGCGCATTTTGGTGGAATGTAAAAGGAAATATTGCAGATGTTGATATTAAAGAACCTTATGATCCGCATAGAAACCGCACCGATCTTTTTGTGGAGTCTTTATTGCAATCCAACTGGAATTACGGTTATCTACAGCCTTATCCCGGTGCTTCGGAATACAAAATAAAAAAATAGTTCCTGTAAAATTTACAGGAATTTTTCTTTCAGTTTTTCAAAAGCAATTTTGTCGATTGGCAGAGGAAAAGGGTTTTCGGGAGTGTCGATGGAAATCCAATCAACTTTTTCAATGCAAGGATCCAAAATAATAAATTCAGTTTCATCCAAAATTTCTACGATATAATATATGGTTAATAATTGCTCATTTTCACGAAATCTTGAAACCAAAAATTCTTCCTGCGTGTAAAGATGCTCAACAATTTTTATTTTGGCGTTCAATTCTTCCTCAAATTCGCGGTGAAGACAGTCTAAAATTCCCTCACCAAACTCCAAACCTCCTCCAGGAAGCTTCATCAGGTGATCTCCTGCATATTCTTCATACAATACAAGGACTTTTTTGTCTTTTACGGCTGCTGCGTAAACGCGAATGTTGATTTTGTCAATCATTTCAAAAATTTAGAAAATAAATGTAGTGATTTTCTGTTAAAAGTATTTTGAAAAAGAGTTACTTCCAGACCAAACCCATTAAAAAATAGGTTAGATACCATGAATTCTTTATTCCTTTCAAGAAAACAAGA
>JAPUEB010000016.1 GCA_027492795.1 Chryseobacterium sp. | reverse complement strand
AGAAGAACTTTTTATTTATGTAGATTTATGACGTTTTATTTTGATTTAACTATAATACACTTTTCAGGCACCGGATTTTTTTTGCGCTGGTTTTTATAACGCTCTTGTTCCTTACGGCAATGGCAATGATTAATTATTATCAAAATTCGAGGAATTTCGAGGATAGAAAAGCTACCGAACTTCGAAATACAGCCAATCACATACAGGAAAATATCAATTATCAGCTCAATTCCGGTAAATATCCTGATGCAGCAACAGTAATTCACGAAAAGATTTTCGAGTTTTCCAATGTTTATAACCTTAATATTAATGCGTATAATCTTCAAGGAAAAATGGTGGCAAGTAATCTTGCACAAACTCATAATTTAAAGAGTAATTTAATCCATCAAATTCTAAAAGAGAAAAAAGTTTTGCAGGATACTGTTTTAAGAGACGGTAAACACAAACATTATACTGCTTACACGCTTTTAGAAAACCACAAAAATCCGGAACTCATACTAGAACTGAATAATACCGAACTGAAAGGCGCCGCTTCCTCACAATCTTGGGTTTTGATAAAGCAATATCTTTTTTTAGTAATTTTTCTGCTTATTGCATGTGCTTTCGTGGCATGGTTGATTTCTAAAAATTTAACAAAAAAATTGAGTCGGGTTACCGAAAAAATAAAGCAAACCGGCATAGAAGATTCAGGTGAGTTGGTGTATGAAATGAATGACGAAATCAAACCTTTGGTAGATTCCTACAACGAAATGCGCGACAAAATTGCCCATCAAACCAAAGTATTGAAGAAAACAGAACACGCCGAAGCTTGGAAAGAAATGGCAAGACAAGTAGCCCATGAAATTAATAAACCACTAACGCCGCTTCGCTTAACGGTTCAAAATTTTTATAGAAAATATAATCCTGAAGACTCCGATAACAACGAAAAAGTAAAAACTCTCACCAAAACCATTGTCCACCAAATAGACATCATTACTGCCATCACGAAATCTTTTGCAGATTTTGCTAAAATGCCCATCAACAAAGACACAGAAATTGAAATTGTAGATACCATCAGAAAAACCATCAATATATTTCCACAAGAAATTGTTAATTTTACTTCAAATACAGAAAAATTGCATTATAACATTGATGCACTGTATCTTTCGCGCATTATCACTAATATTGTGAAAAACGGAATACAGGCTATTCCGAAAGACAGAAATAAGAAAATTGAAGTATATTTGAAAGACGAACCCAATAGTTTCCTGATTTCTGTGGCAGATAACGGCAGCGGAATTTCTGATGATAATAAAGAAAAGGTTTTCAAAACCAATTTTACCACAAAATCTGAAGGAATGGGACTTGGGCTTTCGATGGTAAAAAAGATTGTAGAAGATTACGGCGGAAAAATATGGTTTGAAAGCCAGCCGGAATATGGAACCGTTTTTTTTATAGAATTTACCAAAAACAACCATGCAAACTAAAATTATTATTGCACTTTCTGCCTTTGTATTAGGACTTTCGGGCTATCTTTTTTATGATAGCCTAAATAGCGGCGAAATGTCTAAAGCAGAAGTACAGACAGAGTTCAACGATTTGAAAACCGATTACGAAACCATGCAGAAAGATTTGGAAGAAACTGTGAAAACACAGGCGATTTCGAATAGCGTGATAGAAATGCAGCAGAAAAAAATAGAAACCTTGATGCGGAAAAATGCCATTACCGAAGAGGAACTTTTTGAAGCAAAAAAAATAATGCGCGAAATTTCTCAGAGTGTTTTGGATGAATATCAAAGAAGAGTTTCTATATTGGAAAAAGAAAAACTGGGACTTGTTACCGACCGCAAGGAAGACGAAATTCTTTTAAAACAGCTTCAATCCAGAGTAAAAAACTTAGAACAAACCAATAAAAACATCTCTATAAAATACAACGAAGAAAAAAATGCTTCGGTAAAAAAAGACAATCTTTTGGCTTATGCATCCAAAATTTCTATTTCCAATTTTGTATTGAAAGGCTTTAAAGTTCGCGACAGCGGAAGAGAAATTGAAACCGACAAAGCTTCGAGAATAGACCGGTTGAAAGTTTATTTCGATATTAATGAAAACAAATTAGCCGAATCGGGCAAAAAAGAACTGTACATTGTGGCAAAAAATCAAGAAGGAAATTTACTAACCTTTGCAGAAAAACCAACCGGAAACTTTGTTTTTGAAGGTAAAAAACTTACCTATTCCGATAAAACAATGGTAGATTATATAAAAGGGCAGGAAAAAACAATAGAGATTATTTGGAACAGCGAAGATTTCAAAAGAGGAAACTACACCCTCGAAGTTTTTGAGAAAAGTACGGCAGGTATCGCAATGATAGGTAAGGCAACCAAAACGTTAGAATAAATTTTTTTGAAAATTATAGAAAATCTGCTGTTAAAAAATTATCTATATTTGCAACATATTTTATAGAAAAATAATAAATGGATCCCGACAGTCTGGTCAAACTCTTAATTGCGCTATTTTTAGTGCTGCTCAATGGCTTTTTTGTAGCCGCCGAATTCTCAATAGTTAAAGTCCGTTACTCCCAAATTCAGCTGAAAGCCGCTGAAGGAAACGCGATGGCAAAACAGGCGGAACACATCATCAAAAATCTTGATTCTTATCTTTCCGCTACACAATTAGGAATTACTTTGGCCTCCCTTGCGTTAGGTTGGGTAGGAGAGAGTGCGCTTCATCACATTATAGAAGATACTTTCCATTATTTTGGATTGCAGATGGATTCCAAGATCATTACCACTATTTCCGTAGTGCTTAGTTTCTTGATTATTACCGTGATGCACATTGTTTTCGGTGAATTGGTGCCAAAATCTATCGCCATCAGGAAATCGGAACCTACTACGATGTTCATTTCTACACCATTAAGGCTTTTCTACAACGTTTTCAAGCCCTTTATTTGGAGTATGAACGGAATTTCTAATGCTTTTTTAAGATTAATAGGAATTCACCCTGTTTCTGATCACGAAATTCACTCTACAGAAGAACTTCAGCTGTTGGTAAAACAGTCTGCAGACAGCGGAGCGATTGAGGAAGAAAACTACGAAATTATTAAAAACGCCTTTGATTTTACCGATCACACCGCAAAACAGGTGATGGTTCCAAGGCAAAATATTCTTTCAATTGATATTCAGGATTCTACGGAAGAGATTATCCATAAAATTATAGAAAGCGGTTATTCCCGACTTCCCGTGTACGAAAACTCTATCGATAACGTAATCGGCGTTTTTTACACGAAGGAAATTATGCGCGAGTACATTAAAAACAAGGATTTTGAAATTAAAAACTTCTTGCGTGAAGCCTTTTTCGTGGTAGGAAGTAAAAAAATCTCCGATTTGTTGAATGTTTTTCAGCAAAAAAAGCAGCATTTGGCGGTGGTTATTGATGAATTTGGCGGAACGGAAGGTATCGTTACTTTAGAAGATATTTTGGAGGAATTGGTAGGCGAAATTCAGGATGAGGAAGATGATGAAGACAAAATTGTAGAAAAAGTTGGCGAAAATACTTTTTGGGTTCAGGCAACGCAGCCTCTGGACGAAATCAACGAGTTTTTACCGAAAAAATTTCCGCTTTCCGAAGATGGCGATTTCAATACACTTGCAGGTTACATTCTCCATGAATTAGAGGAAATTCCGGAAGAAAATCAGGAGTTTGATATCAACGATTACCACTTCAAAATTTTGAAGATGAATAACAAGAGTGTTGAAATGGTAGAGTTGGTTTACGAGGAACCAAGTTTGGTAGATGACATTGTGGAAGAAATTGGCGAAATCTAATTTTTATTGAAAATGAATCTTTTTAAAATATATAATTCCAAAAACTACGAAGACCCGAAAAGGGAACATCAGGAAGATGTTGCCGTTTTGGAGCTGGAGGATGAAGTGTACAAACTCGTCCTTTGGAACGATGATGTAAATACATTCGACTTTGTAATTGAAAGTTTAATCGAAATTTGTGGGCACACTTTAGAACAGGCGGAACAATGCACCATTTTGGTTCATTACAAAGGAAAATGCACCGTGAAAACAGGAAGTATGGAACTCTTGAAACCGATGCACGAAAAATTGATTTCGCGAAGTTTGACTTCTGAAATAGTTTGATATATCAAAAGCTTTAGATTTTCTAAAGCTTTTTTGTTGATTGACAAAATTCATCACAAAATAATTTCACAACCGAAAATAAATCACGATTTTTGAGGAAATTAATTTTCAAGTAAAAATCTCATTATTTCTATGGAAAATATTCATGATTGCGTTATCATCGGTTCGGGTCCTTCAGGTTTTACTGCGGCTATTTATGCGGCAAGAGCAGATTTGAAACCGCAGCTTTACACAGGTTTGGAACCAGGCGGACAATTAACCACGACCACCGAAGTTGACAACTTTCCAGGATATCCAGATGGAGTTACCGGTCCCGAAATGATGATGCAGCTCCAAAAACAGGCGGAACGTTTTGATACAAAAGTGCATTACGAAATGATTACCAAAGCCGAGTTTTCCACAGAAGTAGGTGGAATTCACAAACTTTGGGCAGGAAATAAAGAAATTCTGGCAAAAACCGTGATTATTTCTACAGGAGCAACCGCAAAATATCTTGGTTTAGACGATGAGAAAAAATATTCCGGAGGTGGAGTTTCCGCTTGTGCCACTTGTGACGGGTTTTTCTATAAAGGTAAAGATGTAGTTGTAGTTGGAGCCGGAGATACCGCCGCTGAAGAAGCCACTTATCTTGCAAAATTGTGTAAAAAAGTAACGATGCTAGTTAGAAAAGACCACTTCCGTGCATCCAAAGCGATGATTCACCGCGTGAACAATACACCCAATATCGAGGTAAAATTCAATCATGAATTAATTGGAATAGAAGGCGAAAATAATCTTGTAGAAAGAGCGGTAGTTATCAATAATCAAACGCAGGAAGTTTCAAAAATTGATGTCCACGGAATTTTCATCGCAATTGGTCATAAACCGAATACCGATATTTTCAAAGATCAAATAACAACTGACGAAAACGGATACATCGTTACTGTAAAAGGTTCTACAAAAACCAATTTACCGGGAGTTTTTGCAGCAGGTGATGTTCAAGATCATGTTTACAGACAGGCGATTACCGCAGCCGGAACCGGCTGTATGGCAGCGATGGACGCAGAAAAATATTTGGCAGAACTACATTAATTCAAGATTCAAGATTCAAGATTCCATATTCCGAATTCAATATTAAATGTTGAATTTCAATACATGACAATTTTAAAAACCACAAAAGTCACAAAAATTTAAAAGTTTATAAACTAACTTCCGTGCAGACTTATTTTAACTTTGAAAAAAAATAATTATGTCTTTAATAATCAATTACTTTTGTGACTTTTGTGGTTAAAATTTAATTTTTTGTCATGTACTAAAATTTTGAATCTTGAATTTTGAATTTTGAATCTTGAATCTTGAATCTTGAATCTTGAATTCGAAATTTATACCATGAAAAATCTCTTTCTCATATTTATAGGAGGCGGTTTGGGAAGTGTTCTGCGTTTCCTGATATCCAATTATACCCAAAAACTTTGGAATATCAACGCCTTTCCAATGGGTACTTTTCTTGTAAATATCATCGGCTGTTTTATGATTGGAGTTTTTTCAGCCTATTTCCTAAAGACAGATAATGCTTTAAAGTACTTGTTCATTGTGGGTTTCTGTGGCGGTTTCACTACATTTTCTGCATTTTCTGTAGAAAATTGGTCGCTTTGGCAAAACGGAAATTATTGGGTGATGGTAGCTTATATTTTATTAAGCATTATAGTCGGAATGTTCGCTGTTTTCCTTGGATTTAAAATTGCTGATTAGCTGAAAAACGATTTCTAAAGACTTAAAACCTGTTTAAAAATTTAAAAAACCACATAGACACATAGATAAATTTGAAATTTTAATTTGAATGTCCGCTTTTTGTAATAATGAGTACTTTGTCATTCTGAATGAAGCGAAGCGTAATGAAGAATCTATTGATAATCAAATAGATTCCTCCTTCGTCGGAATGACAAATTCGCTTCAAAAATCAAAATATGACATAAAACGGACATTCATAAATTTTAATATTTTTTTTATGATAAAATAGCCAAAATTGTCTCTATTTTCCCTTTTTCAAGATTCAATTTCAATTAAAATTTATGTGACTATGTGGTTAGTATTTTTTATTTATAAAATACAGTATCGGAAATTTTCTTTTCCCCAACCCTAAAGGGAGGAAAATTTCCTTCAAAATGAACCTTAATTTGCTCCTTTTAGGGTTGGGATAAACAAATTAAGGTTTATTTTGAAAAATTTAAATAATCTCTAAGAATAAATTACCACGAAATCTAAAATTCAACAAAGTCAATGCACCAATAAATTCATTCGTGCATTCGAGGCAAACATTACGAATTCATACTGGTGTGAGGTACAAAACTATTCCGCAATTTCTTCATTCGTTCTTTCACGAAAACTTCTCACGCCAAAAAGGTGTTCAAAAAAATGTCTGAAATCCGCGATTAATGTCCAAAAAGGATATTTCAATCCGGTTGGTGATTTTTTTTCAAACATATAATGGCTTAGGAAGGGCAGAAGTAAAAGTGTAATAGGCAAATACCAAAAAAATCTTTCCTGTCCGGAATTGTATATATAGATAAGAACCCAAAAAGTGAAAATTATTCCTAAAAAGTGTAGAACTTTCGTCATCGGATGAGCATGTTGCGTAACATAAAATTCGTAAAACTCGCTGAATGTTTTTATTCTGTTTTTCATTTCTTTATCTTTTTTTAGATTAATTTTTAGCTATTATTCTAATTCAAAACTACTACCACAACTCAAAATTTTCCTTACATCATTTTCTAAATTTTTTACAACAAAAAAAACCTCAATACAATTGAGGCTGATTGGTGATAAAATGCCACTAATGGACGAATAATTCGTGCATTCGTGGCAAAAAATTAATAGTATAAGATAAAAATTTCTTTAATTCAAATCTCCGTTCATTTTTTGCTCCAGTTTACTGTGTTTCATCCCATAAAAGAAATAAATCAGCAGTCCGATTGCAAACCACAATCCGAACCAAAACCAATTATTATGCGTCATTCCTGTAAGCAGATAAAGGCAAGAAGAAAGCCCTAAAAGCGGAATGAGATTCAAGTTTTTGGTAAAAGAAAGATAAACCAAAACAAAATTGATGAGTATAAATACCGAAACAGAAAGCCTAAATTCTCCTTCCGCAGGGTCGCTCCAGTTTAATAATTGTTGGAAAAACTCCGGCTGCCAAAAATAGAAACCAAGCAATCCGAAAATAAATAGCGGCGGAAAAATAAATTTTGAATTAATAAAAGGCATGTGAAATCTTCCTTTCAGTTTTTGTTTTCGCGGCATCAATAAAATTCCTCCATTTACCAAAACAAAGGCGAAAATGGTCCCAATACTTGTAAAATCGAGGATGAAAGATTTGTCGGTAAACAAAATTGGTAGTCCAACTGCAATTCCCGTAATTATGGTGGCAAAAGCAGGAGTTTTGTATTTTTCATGTATTGTTGAAAACCTTTTCGGAAGTAAACCGTCGCGACTCATCGCATACCAAATTCGTGGTTGCCCCATTTGAAATACCAACAAAACAGAAGTTATTGCAATAATAGCTGTTACAGAAACTGTAAATTCCATCCACGGAATATTTCCGTTTTCGGGCGCGAAAATAAATGAAAGTGGGTCACCAATTCCCTCAAATTTTCTGTAATCTACGATTCCTGTTAAAATTAGTGTTAAAGCAATGTAAATTGAGGTACTTAAAACAAGAGAAATAATCATTCCTCTCGGAAGATTTTTTTGCGGATTTTTGGTTTCTTCGGAAAGCACACTCAAAGCGTCAAAGCCGATATAGGCAAAGAAAACTCCCGAAACGGCAGCCATAACACCCGAAAAACCATTTGGCATAAACGATTTTACGCCTTCATTATTTACAGGAAGCCAATTTTCAGAATTAATGTAGAAAACACCAACCGCTATGATTAGAAAAATTACGGCAATTTTTAAAATCACAAGAAAATTATTGATGTTTTTACTCTCCTTCACACCGATGTAAACCAAAGCAGTAATCATCGCATTGATAATTAATGCGGGAATATCAATTATAAATTTCAAATTTCCGAGCAATGGCGCAGATTTCCAAGCATTTACCAATTCCTTGTTTTCGGAACCTGATTCAAATGCTTTTCTTGCTTCGGGATAACTCGTTGTGAGATAATCGGGAATGTGAAAGCCCAATCTTTCTACAAAACTTGTAAAATAATCGCTCCAAGAAAATGCTACGTAAATATTTCCGAAAGAATATTCCATAATTAAAGCCCAACCAATAATCCACGCAATCAATTCCCCGAAACTTGCGTAAGCATAAGTATAGGCAGAGCCTGCAACCGGAATTCTACTTGCAAATTCGGCATAAGAAAGCGCTGTAAATCCACATGCAATTCCACAAATAATATAAAGAGAAATTACACCGGGACCGCCGCGAAAAATCGCCTCACCCAAACTGCTGAAACTTCCCGCACCAATAATGGCAGCCAATCCGAAAAATACAATATCCCAAACGCCAAGAACGCGGTTTAAACCTGTAGAATGGTCGGTTTCGCTGTAGCGTTTTCTTCTGAAAAGTTGATTCATAATTTCATTTGATTAAAACAAATGTATGAATTTTGAAAAAGAAATCTTTTTTTTCCAATAAAGCGATGCAATAAAATTTTTGAAAATTTCACTTTTTTTATGAAAATATAAGGTTCATTTTAATAAAACTTTAACGTTATCCACAATTCCACATTAAGGAAATGACTTGTAGGGATAATAAGTTTTGTCTATTTTCGTTGATAAATATGATCCTTTTTTAAACAATAAAAATGAATTCAAAAAAGACAGTTCTTGCAGCGGCATTTTTTTTATATGGTTCTTACCACGCTCAGCAATCGCAGTACTTTAACGACCGTGAAAACTATACCTACAATCTCGCTGAAAACCTTTACCAAACCCGAATTTTCAATGCCTCACAATACGAATATGCGCAACAGTATTTTTACAATCAAAGCTTAAGCAACTCCAAAAAGGAAGCAGCGCAGTTTTTTGATAATGTAATTGGGGTTATTTTGCAAAAAAATCATGCAGAAGAAGGTTTGTCCGCATTCTTGAAACAACACCCAAATTCCGCGTTTTTTGCGCAGGCGAATCTTCCTTTGGCGGATTATTATTTGGCGAAAAAAGATTTTGAAAAAGCCCTAAAAACTTTACAAAAAGTCAATCAGTATCAGCTTTCCCGAGAAGAAAATACCGACTATATTCTGAAACTCGGCTACGCAAAATTCATGACAGGCGACAGTAAAGGCGCCATTCGAGCTTTGGAAGAAGCCTATAAAAACGGCGATGCACAAAACAGGGCAGAAGTAGCCTATATGTTGGGACATCTTTATTACGCCGACCGACAGAATGATAAGGCTTTTCAGTATTTCGACAGCATAAAAGGAGATTACAAATTTGCAAAATTGGTGAAGCCCTATTATGTACAAATGCATTATAACGATAAGAATTATGATGATGCTATTTTGGAAGGAAATATGCTGTTGAGCGAGGATATCTCTGCTGCCTACAAAGCCGAAGTGTATAAAATTTTCGGCGAAAGTTATTTTATGAAAAACGATTATGCTTCTGCATATCCAAATTTGAAAACCTTTTTGGCAAGCAAGGAAAAACCTAGCGAAAGTGATCTTTATCAAATGGGATTTGTGGCGGCACAACTTCAGAAATATGATGAAGCAGTTTCTTATTACAATCAATTGATTAACAGTAATTCCGCGCTTGCTCAAAACGCATATTACCAGCTGGGAAATGCTTATTTGCAAACCGGTAAAAAACAGGAAGCTCTCTCTGCATTTCGTTCGGCTTATCAAATGACTTATGATACAGAAGTACAAAAATTGGCTCACGAACAATATGCCAAATTAAGCTACGATATCGGAAACCCCTTTGAAGCAGCTCCAAAAGTAATTCAAAATTTTATTGATACTTATCCAAGAGACTCTAAAACTGCGGAAATGCGCAAGCTTTTGGTGAAATCTTACCTCTATTCCGGAAATTACAGAGAAACTTTGACTGCGATTGATAAATTGCAAAACTCCACACCGGAAACCGACAAAATTAATCAGGAAGTATCTTATTTACTGGCGACGGAAGAATTCAACAAAGGTAATTATAACGAAGCGGAGCGCTTGTTTTTGAGAAGTTTGGAATTCAATCTCAACAAAGAATTTAATAACAGAGCAACGTATTGGTTAGGACAAACTTATTATCAAAAAAATAATTTTTCTGCTGCCATCACACAATTTGAAAAACTGCTTAACGTATCCGATTTTCCTGAAAAACAACAGGTCAACTACGATTTGGGATACGCCAACTTTAAAGCAAAAAACTTTGAAGCTGCCCAAAATTATTTCAGAGAATATTTAAAAAATCCAAAATCTGAATTTAAGAACGACGCCGAGTTGCGTTTGGCAGATACTTATTACGCCAACAATCAGCTCACAGAAGCAATTGCTATCTACGAGAAATCTGAAAACGCCAATGATTATACGCTTTTCCAAAAAGGAATGGCGCTCGGTTTTCAGGGAAATATGGCGGCGAAAATTACAACACTGAAGAATTTAGTTTCCAAATATCCGAACTCGGATTATGCGGATGACGCTCAATACGAAATCGGTGTAGCTTACGCGTCTGATGATGATTTTAATAATTCGAACGATTATTTTTCAAGAGTTATAAAAAACAGCTCCGATAAAGATTTGGTAGCCAATGCACAAATTTACAGAGCACAAAATTATATCGACCAAAACGAGCATGAAAAAGCGCTTACCGAACTGAAATCGCTCGGAAATCAGTACAGAAATACGGCTTATGCTTCAAAAATTGTTCAGGCTTCACAACCAATTTTTGTTAAAAGAGGTGATGTAGCAGGTTACGAAGCTTTTGCCGGAAGTTTGGGCGTAAAAATAGATGCTTCGGAAATAGATGAAATCAATTTGTCCTCTGCGAAACAGTTTTATGCCAAAAAGGACTACAACAGCGCAATTCCGCTTTACGAAAAATATTTGAGGCAAAATCCAACTGGAGAAGGTCTTTACCAAGCGCAGTACGAATTGGGAGAAAGCTATTACCAAACGGGAAATATGACCAAGGCATTGCTTACTTTGCAGGATGTAGCCAATGTTCAGAATGATTATCAGTTGGATGCTCAAACGAGAGTATCACAAATTTTCATCGCTCAAGGCAACAATACAGAAGCAAAAAAATATCTGGAAAATCTTGCCAATGCTTCCAATACCAACATTCGGAATTTTGCCAATATCGAGCTGATGAAAATTTATGCAGACGAAAAAAACTTTTCTCAAGCTGAAAAATTTGCCGATTTGGTGATTGCAAATGCCCGAAACTCCGCTGCAGTTTTAGAAAGTGCCAAAGTTATAAAAGCCAGAAGCCTTATGAACAGCGGAAAAGACAGCGCTGCACAAACTGCTTATGCTGCTTTGGAAAAATCTTCAAATACCGAAGTTGCGGCAGAATCGCTTTATGCGAAAGCTTTTTATCAAAACAAAGCAAAATCTTACAAAGCTTCCAACGAAACCATCTTCCGATTGGCTAATAACTACGCTTCCGAAGAATATTGGGGCGCAAAAGCGTTGTTGGTAATGGCGAAAAATTATATCGGATTGAAGGATAATTATCAGGCAAGTTATACCTGCGACCAAATCATCGCAAACTATCAAGATTTCCCTGAAATTGTAGCAGAAGCAAGAGAAATTAAGAAAACGATAAAATAACAGAAACGAAGTGCATTAAAACTTTGTTTTAAAAAAATATATGATTATAAGTTTTGAGTAATAATAGTGAGTTTGTCATTCTGAACGTAGTGTAACGAAGTGAAGAATCTATTGGTAATCAGAGAGATTCGTCACTACATTCGGAATGACACCGCTTCAAAAATGAAATTATTACAGATTGCGGACAATTGAAAAAAAATATTAAAAAAAAGGATATTACTCTTGAAAATTTCGGAAACGAAGTGTTAATTTTTTAAAATTATGAACAAAAAAATTCAAAAAATATTTTTATTAGGAATGTTGATTTCATCAGCTTCTGTTTTCTCACAAATTAAAGAAGAAAAACTAATCTTGGACCGCAAACGCGAACCCGAAGTAAAAAATATTGAAAAGAAAAAAACATCCGTAGAAAGCGTAAAAAACTATCCGCCGGAAGAAAAATCTCAGCAGCCCGTGAACTACGATATTACCAATGTTCCTGCGGTTTCAGATTTTAAAACTTCTGCCATTCAGGGAGAAGATATTTCACCGAAATTGGGCAAAGATTATCACAGAAATTACGCCCAGTTTGGAATGGGAAATTATGGAAAAGTACTTTTCGACGGTAATTTTTCTTACATTTTAGAAAATAAAACAGAAGTAGGAGCCGATGCGCACGTCATCCGAACTTCTGGCCTGAAAGATTATGATTGGGACAGTCGCTCCAGCAAAGTTGATATTGGAGCATTCCTCAATTCTTACGGAGAAAAAGGAAAATTTAATGTAAATGCAGGTTTTGGTTCCCACGATTACAATTATTACGGAATTTATTCGCTGCAACCTGCTGCAGATATTAATTTGAAACAACAGGTTCAAAACATCACCATTAACGGTTATTACGACCATTATTCCAACGATATTTTGAATGATGTAAGGGTGCGAACTTCATTTTTGAATGATAAATTTGATGCAAAAGAATCTTACGGAGCATTGGATATTAATCTTTCTAAACATGGTTTGAAATTTCCAATTGATGGAGTGGATTTGAATACAGATTTAGGTTTGGGAATCGAAACGCTGAATTCTAAATTTGATTTGCTGAATCAGCATCAGTCCAATTATTTTGAAGGATTAATAGAGCCGAAACTTACCTTCTACAAAGGAAAATCTTATCTGATGATAGGTTCCGGCTTTAGTTTTTTAAATTCAAAAAGTAACAACAATACACTTACACAAGCGCAAACAACCAACAAAACTTACTGGTTCCCAAGAGCTGAAATTATGTTTGCAAGTTCGGAGCTGGCGAATTTTTACATTGGTGTTGATGGCGGTTTGAAACACAATTCTTATGCTTCATTGCTACAGGAAAATCCGTTTTTGGTTTCTGATCAGGAAATTCGTCCTACAGAAACGAAATACCGTTTATATTTCGGGATAAAAGGCGATGTTAGACAGGATTTAAAGTATGATATTTCTGCAGGTTTTTCTAAAATGAACAATATCATGTACTTCAAAGCCAATGATTTGTTCGATTATAATTATACCTTAAACCGTTCTGCATACAATTTTGCCAATGTATTTTCTGCCAATTATGAAGATGGTTCGATGAGTGAAGCCAAAGCTTCCGTACAATATTTTCCGTTGGAAAACCTCGTTTTGGATGGTGAACTGAATTATGCATTTTTCAGATTTACCAATAGTGTGAAAGTGTATAACAAACCTTTAATTAGAGGAACTTTAGGAGCAAAATATACGATGCTCGACAAAAAATTGTTACTTGGTTTCAAAGGAATTTTTTCATCAGGAAAAGATACCAATTCGTTTGCACATAACGTGAGTATTCCTGCTGTTGGAGCGCCTTTTTATGTATCAACAGAAAATTTGGATGATAAAGTTTCCGGTTTTGCCGATCTTAATCTTTCCGCAGAATATAAAGTTCACAAAAACTTCAGCGTTTTCGTACTCGGAAACAACCTTACCAACAACAAATACGAGCTACACAAAGGTTATAAAGTTTTGGGCGCGCAAATTTTGGGTGGAATAAAAGTGAGCTTTTGACGAAACATCGGCTTTCAGTTTAATATACTGAAAATCAATTTCTTTTCCCCGACCCTAAAGGGAGAAAATTGATTTTCTTCGCTCCCTTTAGGGTCGGGGAAAAACAAAGAAAGTCAATTTCCGATTTCGTAAAACTTTGCACAATCATTTAAACTAATCAATAGTTTTAAATCATTTAAAATGCCACTAATGCACGAATAAATTCATTCGTGCATTAGTGGCAGAAAAACATCTGCGTTTCATTGGTTTATTTTATAAGTATTTTCGGTATAATACAGATAAAGAACACAAAAATGAAAATCTTTGATTTTCTCCTTTTGTGCGCTTCAATAAAGTTTTAAGAAATCAGCAATCCAATAAAATGCTATTCTTTTGTGCCTTTTGTGGTGATTTTTTTGACATATAAGTTCACATACCTATTTAAAACCACTTCACATCGAAGTGGTTTTTTGACGACATTTTTTTACAAAATTTTTAATTCTAATTGAAATCATTTACATTTGCTTTTCATTTGAAATTAAGATCAACCATGGAAAACATCTTTGATGCAAAGACGGCTCAAAATTACATCGACAGAATCAACCAACTAACACCCGAAACCCAAAGAAAATGGGGTAAAATGTCTGTAGATCAGGTTTTGGCTCACATGAACGTCGCATATTCCTTTATTTTCGAACCGGAAAAACATAAAAAACCGAGTTTTATTGCCAAGTTTTTACTTTCCAAATTTGTTAAACCAAAAATTGTAAACGATAAACCATACAAGCAAAGTTTGCCTACGTCACCGGTTTTCATCATTTCAGATCAAAGAAATTTTGAAGTCGAAAAGAAAAAATTGATTGGAAACATTCAGCGTGTTCAGCAGTTGGGAAAAGATGCTTTTGAAGGTAAAGAAAACACCAGCTTCGGCGTTATGACAGCGCAGGAATGGAACAATATGCTTGCAAAACACCTTAATCATCATTTAGAACAATTCGGAGTTTAATTGTGGGAGGGTTGGAGAGTTGGAGAGTTGGAGAGTTGGAGAGTGACACTTAAATATCTTTTCTTCAATTAATAAACCGAAACCTGCACCAATTGCAACCGGCACCAAAACATTTATACTAAATTAATTTATGAAAAAACTTTTCTTCTTTTTTCTACTCATCAACACTTTCGCTTTTTCCCAAATGCCGAATATTGAGCAAGTTTGGCTGAATAATTCCAAACCTTATTTTGGCACAATAGATAAAACACAGATTAAACTGAAAATCAATATTTCTGATCAGGATAAAAAAAACGATCAGGAATATTTTGTAGCAGGATATTCGGTGGTGGAAAATAACTATGCGAAATTTGAAGGAAAACTGAAAATCACCAAATACAAAGACGGAAAAAAGCGCGGAACAGTGTATGGCGAGTATGAATTTTTGGAAGAACCCAAAGGAAAACATTCCGGAACCTTCAAAGGAAAATTTGTTTATACCTTCAAATGGAATCGCCAAAGCGAACAAATTGAAAGTCAGCACATAGAATTTATCGGCGACTGGAAGAGCTATGACGGAACTTTAGATTTCAAAACCAATATCAAAAATAATTAAATATGTTAAGAAAAATTTTAGCAATTCCCGCCGGTTTTTTAGCAGGAGGATTAGGAATATTTCTAGTTCAGGCAATTGGACACAAGCTTTATCCACTACCTGAAGGAATGAACCCGAACGATATGGAAGCTATGAAAAACTATGTGGATACAGCTCCTTTTATGGCATTGTTTTTTGTCATAATTTCTTATGCTTTAGGTGCTTTTCTTTCTGGTTTTGTATCAACAAAAGTAGCTGGAGATCACAAAAAAGTGTACGCAATTGCGTGTGGAATCGTTTTCCTCATTCAATCGATATACATGATGTATTCGCTTCCTACACCAATGTGGTTTTGGGTTTTGGGAATTCTAGTTTGGGCGCTGGTTTTAGCCGGCTGGAAATTAGCAGTTTCTAAAAAATAGAATTCTATAAAGCATAAAATAACTTCAAACCAAACAACTTCAAACAATTTCAAACAAAATCAAACAAACAAATTATGGCACAAGTAAATGCATATCTTACCTTCAACGGTAATTGCGAAGAGGCTTTCAATTTCTACAAATCCGTTTTCGGCGGAGAATTTCCCTACATCGGTCGTTTCGGCGATATGCCGCCTTCCGAGGATGGAAAACAGGTTTCCGAAGAAGACAAAAACAAAATCATGCACGTTTCCCTTCCGATTTCTGCGGAAACCATTTTGATGGGCTCCGATACTGGTGGAGAATGGGCTGCACATCATGTTGCAGGAAACAATATTTCGCTTTCCATCAACACAGATTCTCGTGAGGAAGCAGAACGTCTTTTCAACGGACTTTCCGAAGGTGGAAACGTTACAATGCCTCTCGCAGAAACATTTTGGGGAGCATATTTTGGGATGTGGACGGATAAATTTGGCATCAATTGGATGGTAAATTACGACGATCCTGCGAAAATGCAGCACTAAAATTTTTAGGAGCAACACGTTTTGGGCTTCTTTGAAATTTCGGTCCCGCTTTCCGTTGCAATCTTTTTGTAGCGGCGAAGCCGCCACAAAAAGGATTTCCACTACAATCGGGGCTAAAAAGAAGATTCCGTTTTTTTACGAAAAAATATTATCCAAAAAAACCTAACAAGTTTCCAAAACTTGTTAGGTTTATTCAGTTAAATTAAAAAAATGTCCGAAAATAAAACCAAACCTACAGATCTATCCGTAGAAGATTTCATCCGAAATTCCGATCCAAAAAAAGTGGAAGACTCCTTCAAACTTGTTCATATCATGGAAAAACTTTCCGGCGAACCAGCCACAATGTGGGGACCTTCCATCATCGGTTTCGGAAAATACCATTACAAATACGAAAGTGGGAGAGAAGGCGAAATGTGCAAAATTGGTTTTTCACCCAGAAAAGCCGCATTCTCACTATACGTTTTGCATTGCGAACCCGAAATTAATGATCCTTTAATTTCTCAACTCGGAAAAATAAAAATGGGAAAAGGAGCCTGCATTTATTTCAAAAAATTAGATGATTTGAATATTGATATTTTAGAAAAAATCATCGTTAACTCCCTGAAAGAAACGGAGATAAAATACGGCAAATAAAGTTAAAGATTAACTTCTAATCCATCTCCAAAGCTCTTTCATTGTGGCTTTGTTTCCGTACATCAAAATTCCTACACGATATACTTTTGCGGCAATGTAAACCATTGCAAGTGTACTCAAAATCAAAAGCACCATCGAAAGCAAAATTTGCCAACCCGGAACTCCAAAAGGAATTCTTGCAACCATCGCAACCGGTGATGTAAAAGGAATTATAGAAAGCCAAAATCCCATCGGTCCATCCGGATTATTGATGATAGTAAAACTTCCGTACATTCCTACCATTAAAGGAATAATCGCAAAAAGTGTAAATTGTTGAGTTTCGGTTTCGTTATCTACCGCAGATCCGATTGCAGCGTACATTGAACTGTAAAAAATGTAACCAAAAAGAAAGAAAAACAGAAAAACACCAATAACTACCGGAACATTCAGGCTGAACAAAATGTGTGAAGCTTCTGTAGCTATAGACGCAACATCCATTTTTTCAATCATTTCTTCGCTTCCAGCAGGCATTTGTTGCTTCATTACTGCAAAACCGGTATTCAGAACTGCGGCTCCAATAACCGCCATCGTAATCCACACCACAAATTGTGTGAGCGCAACTAATGTTACACCCAAAATTTTCCCCATCATCAAATCGAAAGGTTTTACAGAGGAAATAATAATTTCTACAACTCGGTTGTTTTTTTCTTCTAAAACACTTCGCATTACACGAACGCCGTAAATAATGATGAACATGAAGGTTGCATACATCAAAATCATTCCCAGTGCATATTTTACCACAAAATCGAGATCGGTATCTACTTGGTTTTTATCGTTGACGTTGCTGCTTTTTAGCTCAAATTTTTTGTCGAGTTGAACGATCTGGTCTTCATTAATGTTTAGAACCTTTATTTTTTCCTGTCGAATAATGTCGGAAAGCTCATTAACGATTCTCTGCTTTGTTTCCAAGCCTATTTTCGTGTTTACCAAAAGCTGAGATTGCTGTTCCATCTCATCAAACTTAAGATCTTTTAGGGGAGCCAAAATTAAAAGTCCGTCTGTTCCCTTCATTTCTTTCAGTGCGTTTCGCATTTGCGCTTCGGATGCAGGATTTACGTAAACAAATTTCAGTTTATCGTCGGATTTTAATTTATTTTGAAAAATTCCACTTTTATCTACAACATTTATGGTGAATTGGGTTTCGTTTGCCTTCATCAGCATCGCAATAAAAAACCCGAAACCAATCATCAGCAATGGCGCAAGAATAGTAAGGATGATAAACGATTTTTTCTTTACCTGTGTAAGGAATTCGCGTTTTGTAATAAGGATAATATTTTTCATACAATCTTTTCTAAATTCCTTTTTTTAAATATTTTCAATTACAGAGTTTTCAGAAACGGCATTGATGAAAACTTCGTTCATGCTCGGAATTTTTTCGTCAAAAGACCTTATTTTCCCAATTTTCATAATTTCTGAAAGAACAAAGTGTTGGTTTTCATCACTTTTGATGTCAAATGAAACCATGTTATTTTTAGTTTCAAAATCGTTTACGTTAAATTGGTTTCTAAAGTTTTGAAAAGCATCGTCATTAACTTCAGAAAGCGTTACACCGAAAATATTTTTCTTAAACCGCTCTCGCACGTCAAACACTTTCCCATCAATAATTTTTCGGGCATTATTGATGAGGGCAACGTAATCGCACATTTCTTCCACGCTTTCCATACGGTGTGTAGAAAGGATAATTGTAGTTCCTTGTTCTTTTAGTTTTAGGATTTGGTCTTTTATCAAATTTGCATTTACGGGATCAAAACCGGAAAAAGGTTCATCCAAAATCAAAAGTTTTGGCTTATGCAGCACCGTAACCACAAACTGAATTTTTTGCGCCATACCTTTGGACAATTCCGATAGTTTTTTCTTCCACCATTGGTCTATGTTCAGTTGTTCAAACCAATATTTGGCTTCTTTTAGGGCATCATTTTTCGACATGCCTTTTAGCTCACCGAAGTAAAGCAGCTGGTCGCCAACTGTCATGTTTTTATAAAGTCCGCGTTCTTCAGGCATATAGCCTATTTCTTCGATATGGCTGTTGCGTAGCTTTTCACCATTGATGAAAACCTCTCCCGAATCTGCTTGTGTAATTTGATTGATAATGCGGATAAAAGTTGTTTTTCCCGCTCCGTTTGGGCCCAGTAAACCGTAAATGCTTGCTTCGGGAACATCGATGCTGAAATCTTCCAGTGCGATTTTTTTTCCGGCATTATAGGTTTTAGTTACGTTTTCTGCTTTTAACATGTATAATAGGTAGAAAAATAAGGCGGAAAGTTACGGAAAATTTTGGGGAAGGTTTTTTTACCTTGAAGAACACGCTGAAAAATAAATGTGATAATTTTCAATTCTTAAAAAAATAAATTATTTTAAAAATATGGAAGTTTTTTCTATAATATTTTGGGGTATTAATTAAACCCGCATCTTGCAAAACCTATGGTATATGCGGTTTCTTTATGATTTATAAGGTTTTATGTTTTCTAATATTTCCTTTTTATTAGTTACAATTTTTTTTGCGCGCCGTGAACTTATTTGTCCATAATCACAATAAAATAATTCATTTCCATTTTGAATATCGTCATAAATTGGTAAAACTTGTGAAATTCCCTCAAATTTCCACTTCATTTTTACATTGTCTGTGTTTTCAAATTCATATTCATTTTCACGTCCAATTTTTTCGGCTTTTTCGTATGCTCTTTTTGCATTTTCGGCATTTATAAGAATATAATTTCCGTGAACTTGCAATCTGCGCAAATCTCTAGTTTGGTCAGAACTTACAGGTTCGCAACTTTCAATTATTTCTACAATAAACCAATTGCCATTATTTTCAATTCTGTCCTTCATTTACACACTTTTTTTATGAAATCTCACATAACTCTCAAATAAACGCATTAAATTAAAAACCTTATTATTCAAAAACCTCCAAATCCTCACCATCAAAACTCGCAAAAACCATTTTCGGGTAGGAATCTTGGTGATGGATATTTCCGTAAAAATCTATCCCTATCGCTCCGGCAAAACCGTCAATTTCTTTCAGCTCCAGAAAAGTGCGGTCAAAAGCGTGTTGAATGCTCATTCCGTCTGTAACTCTTGTTACAATTTTTGCGGCAGTTGCGTTGCTCACAATGTCTTCGCCAACTCCGGTGCAACTCACGGCACAAAAACGGTTCGCGTAATTTCCGGCAACCGTCGCAGAATCCGAAATTCTTCCCACCAATTCAAAGCCTTTTCCTCCGGTAGAAGTTGCTGCAGCCAATCTTCCATGAGAATCTAATGCAACGCAACCTACAGTTCCTGTTCCGCCTTTTGCCAATTTTTCTTCATATTCCTTTCTGCGTTGCGGAATTTCTGTAGAAAAATCTTGAAAACCATTTGCTGAAGCGTATTTTTTTGCTCCTTCTCCACCCAAAACACGGTCGTCTTCCTTCATCAAAATTTGGGCAACTTCAATCGGATTTTTTACGTTTTCAATATTAATCACTCCGCTAAATTTTTGGGTTTCAGCATCCATCAAAGAGGCGCTCATCCGAATTTTTCCGTCGCTTTGAATTTGTGAACCAATTCCCGCATTGAAAAGTTCATCATCTTCTAACAAACTCACCGCATTAACCACCGTTTCGGCAGCCGAATGATTTTTTAAAAATTCAAACGATTTTTCTGCAATAGCTTTCAGTGCATTTTGTTTTGCGGTCTTGGTTTCGTGGCTTTGGTCGCTTTCGGAAAAAAAACCACCGTGGATGATTAGTTTCATAGCTTTTAGGTTTGAGGTTTTAGGTTTGAGGTTTTAGGTTTGAGGTTTTAAGTTTGATATTTCATAAAATCGGTTGACAAGAAAGTGTAAACTTTAGGTTTACAT
>JAPUEB010000015.1 GCA_027492795.1 Chryseobacterium sp. | reverse complement strand
AACTTATTTTATTGATTTTCAATAAGTTATAATTTTTGTCATGTACTAAACTTTTCTTTACAAAAACAGCCTCTATCCCTCGAGTTTTTCAAAAATTCTTAAAAATCTAGTGAAACTTGTTAAATATTAGTTAAATATGAAACATTACCATTCATGTTTAGACTTATTTAGCATTAAATTTGTTAATCAATATCAGTAAATTTTAAAGAAAGAATATAAGATGAAGACTACATTGAAAAAATTTTTACCGTATGCGCTTGTTGGCGTTATTTCCGGAGCAACTACTTTTGGGGGAATTAAATATCTGGGAAACAACAGTTCCGGATCGGATTTCTCCTATTTTACCAAAACAGGAAACAATTCCTCGTTTGCATCCATGAATGCAATAGCTGTGAGCGATGATTTCGTAAAAGCCTCTAAAATGACCGTTCCTGCGGTGGTTACTATTAAAAATTACCAAAACAGAAACGCGGGTAGAAGCAGCGAACAGGATATTTTTGAATGGTTTTTCGGAAATCCGCAGCAAAACCAAAGAAGACAGCAACAAGCTCCAGACAATATGCCTTCGGGAATGGGTTCTGGGGTGATTATTTCTCCAGACGGATATATCATTTCAAACAATCACGTTGTAGCAGGAGCTAATAAATTGGAGGTTGTTTTGAATAACAAGAGAACTTACATTGCCACTTTAGTTGGAACTGACCCAAATACAGATATTTCCCTTTTAAAAATTGAAGAAAAAGGGCTTCCTTATTTGAATTTTGCTAACTCAGACAACGTTGAAGTTGGACAATGGGCTATTGCTGTTGGAAATCCACTTGGTTTAAATTCTACCGTAACTGCGGGAATTATTTCTGCAAAAGGACGTGGAATCGGAATTTTGGGAAGTCAAGGAGAAGCCGCGAATCCTATTGAGAGTTTTATACAAACCGATGCTGCGATAAACCGAGGAAATTCCGGTGGTGCATTGGTAAATCTGAATGGCGATTTGATTGGTATTAACTCAGCAATTGCGTCAACAAGCGGATATTATCAAGGCTATGGATTTGCTGTACCGGCAAACTTGGCTAGAAAAGTTGTAGAAGATATTAAGAAATTTGGCCTAGTGCAGCGTGGTTTCTTAGGTGTAAATTCTTTGGATTTATCGGATGACCAGCAAGTTGCAGCCTATAACAGACAGGAAAAAACCAATATTAAGTCTGGCGAAGGAATACTTGTAAGAGGCGTGAACGAAAACAGTGGTGCTGAAGATGCAGGATTGCGAAAAGGGGACGTTATTACAAAAATTGATAACATCAACATCACAAGTTTTGGAGATTTATCCTTTTCTATCGGAAGCAAAAGACCGGGAGATCAGGTGATGGTAACTTATTTGAGAAACGGAAAGGAAAACATTGCAAGAGTAACCTTAAAAGACCAAAAAGGCAACACAGTAGCAAGAACCAAAGCCGACCTCACTGTTACTGAAAAAATAGGCGCAGAATTTGAACCTTTGAGCGCAAGATTTAAAACGGATTATGGACTGAATAGCGGCGTAGTGACCAAAAATGTTGCAAGCGGAGGTGAAATGGCAAAAATTGGCGTGGTAGATAACTACATTGTAATTGAGGTAAACGGAAAGCCCGTAAATTCACAAAAAGACGTAGAAAATATTCTGAAAAATCATAAAGGCGACGTACAGATAAAATTTGTAGATGAACGCGGAATGATTTATACGAGAGGATTTGCGATGCCGAATTAATTTCTCAATAAAATAATTAAAAACTGCTTCTATTGTTAAGCAGTTTTTTTTTGTTTTTTTATCAAAACTTATTATACATGAAGCTTTGCCAAAGTTTTATTCAAGAAGATAAACTTTGGCAACGCTGAAAAGTCATTCTAAATCATTTAGGATAATACTATACTGAATATCGTCGCATAAAAAAAAGGTTTGAAATTTCAAACCTTTTCTATTTGTATAGGATTAAACTTTACTTTCTTAATTTTTTAGTAATTGTTTTTCCATTTTCATCATTAACCTGAATCATATAGATACCTGATGTCAAATTAGAAGCCTCAATAGTATTGATACCCTTTGAAAGCTTTCCTTTTGAAATTAAAGCTCCATTTAAGCCGTATATCTTGTATTGAGCATTATCTGCAACTTTTACGGTGGCTACGTCAGTAATCTGTGTATTTACCTGAAGAAAATTAGAGTCCAAACTTTGAAGATCTGAAACTCCCATCGCATTTGGGTTGTAGCGGTAGGTAATGGTAACGGAATTTCCTATTTCACTGCCAAAAGCATTTATCTGATAAAACTTAAAAACATAGTCGATAGGATAATTTACACCATCTCCGGTATTGTTATTCCAAAAATTCAACCCTGTTGACGGAGTTTCAGAATTAGCAGAAATATTAATAGCACTAGTTGGAGGATATGAAGAACCTGCTGTTATGCTAAATAAGCATGTAGGAGGATAGCAAAACTGAACATTACTTCCGTCTGCATTGGTTATACTAACAACTCTAATTTTCACATTAGTTGCTGTGGCAGAACTGTTTATAATTTTATATTTAAATGTAGCAGTTGCTTCTGCAGTTGTGTTGTATGTGAAAATTTGCCCGTCGCTTATTGATGTACCATCCGGCTTTGCCAAACTAATCTGCGCCTGACAAATTGTTGCAATAAAAATCGCACTGCATAAAAGAAATAGCTTTTTCATGTTGATTGTTGTATATATTAATTAAGAGGGAACTTTTTCAAGTCCCCTCAAAAAAATACTATTTAATAATTAATTTTTGATTTTTGATGTTTCCATCTTTTTCCTTCAAGGTTACCAAATAAACTCCACTTGATAATCCGCCAACAGAAACTGGCTGGTCTGGAGATAGGTTTTTCTTTTCCAACACCAATTTACCAGAAGCGTCGAAAAGCTGAACATCTACATTTCTTTCCGCCTGAACTTTGAAATATTCTGCAGCAGGATTTGGATATACAGTAAGGTAATTTTTGTTTGTTGCTTCTACAGTACCCAATAATGCGCTTAATAAGAATGAACGTGCGTTTAAAACCTCACCAGTTACACCATCTAATAGCAACAGTACTGCTTTCATATTCGCCATATTAGAGGTTGCAGGAATATTTCCAGTGAAAGTATAGTTAACAACCTGTCCATCAGTTATCACTGTAGGAATTGAACCTGCTTCACCAGCATAAGCGCCCATTAGAACTCTACCAACATGGTCGTAAACCATATTTGCGGCAAGAACTGGATTTCCGGCAGTATTGTATGTTCCCATTGGTGTTGTACTTCCGTTATAATAATTTACCTGATTGTAACCTGAAGTAGTTCCTGTAACACCATCTTCTACTAATATTGCAGCAAATCTTAAATTAGCATTATTATAGAAAGTTCTAAATGTAGCTGATGCATTAAATGTTAAAACTCCAGCTGCTAAAGTTCCACTACCGTTAAGAGCAGCAGGAACCACCATAGTTTTTCTATCGTTAACGTAAGATACCATTAATGCTTGTGTTACATCTTCTCCCTTTACAGCTCTGTCAACATTCATTCCTGGGAAGCCTGTTATACCAGTTCCTGTAGCATAAGCGGGTACTTCCATAGGATCAGGATAGGAAGCAGTCCCTTTGTGAACAGCAATACCAATAAAATCGTTTGCATAATTGGCATCCATATATGCCATTGCTACCGAACCTCTTGGACACCATCCACACCAAGTTCCAGTTCCTTCCTCTATAAGCACCTTTTTCGGTGAATTCTGACTTACGGTTTTGAATTTAGTAGTTCCGGAATTATCTAAAGGTGTGCTGTCTGTAGTGGAATTAACCTGAGTAAGAGTAACATTAATATTTTTTTCAACCAATGTGGCATAGTTTACAGGTATTGTATGGTTGATTATTGCTTCGTTTCCTGTTGTTAAATTGGTTACAGGCATTGTTGCGATGTTATCGTTCGTGCCGTCGTTCCAATTTACTGTAACACTATTGATTGGATTTGCTCCATTATTTTTTACTTTGAACTTCATTGTATAATTGTTGTTGATAACACCAAAATACCTTAAATCAACGCCCGTAAGTGCTACATCGTTTTGTAGAAGATTTTTTACTACTACATTGTCTATCACTAAAAAATATTGGTCAGTACATTCATAATGCCTGAAAGAAATATACACCTGCTGTCCTGCAAAAGCGCTTAAGTCTATTGACCTTGAAAGGAATCCTCCTCCGGACACGGTTTCAGTGTAAACGGGTGTTGTTGCAATAATAGAACTTGCAACGTTTGTAGTGGTAATGTAGATAGAATACTTCTCAGCAGGCCAGCTTGGATGCGTAGCCAAATCAAAATTGAGTTTTAAGTTTGAAGCGGTTGCAGCAGTTAAATCAATAAGTGGGGATGTAATTAAATTATTAGGTGTAACTGCAGAATTAATAGCATCAATATATGAAAACGACACTATAGAACCTGATCCAAATGCAGCGTTTATACCTCCTGCATTCAGATTGCTCCATACATAAGTATCATTATTTAAATCGGTATTTGTCCATCCGTTCAAACCTGCGGTATTCCAGTTTTGCGAATAATAGGTTTGTGCATTAAAGCTTATTGCAAAAAGCAATGCAACCAAAAAATAGATTTTTTTCATTTTATTAAATATTAAATTTATTTATAGGAATTCATATTGATTTTCATTACCGATGTGTTCTTCACGAACATTAAGAACTGTTCCGTTCCCATCCAAAACCATTACTACAATTTTCAGATTTGTCTTATTATATGCAGCAGGTATGGTGTACTGTAAATCTTTTGAAAATTCAGACGAAAAAGCACTTGAAGTATTTGCCACAGCATCTCCACCTATTGCAGTAAGTTTATCTCTATATACATTATGGTGAACAAAATTTACAATTGTCTCCACACCGCCATATAAGTTGCTGTTATAATTTTTTTGATTATGAACTAGATTATCTTCAACTATATAGGCAGCTAATTTCAAATTATTGTAATCTTTAGCAAAAAACACTTTTACGTTTGCAGAAAGGTTGTTTCCAGAAAAGGAAGAACTTATTTTAATCCCTATTTTAGAAGACGCATTCAGCATACTTAAAGGCAAACTCATATTAGTATAGTTGGAATCATAAGGCCAAATGGTAGTGCGGTTGAGGTACATAGTTGGCCATTCCGCAACATTTTTGAAAACCTGCATTTCTGTACCTGCCGCAGAAGCCCATGGATCGGGAGATCCTTGCGGCCCATGAACACCCATGAAAACAACATCTTGGGTTTGTAATAGCAGCTGCTCATGCCTTGCCAATCCTATTGTACAGTATCCGCACCAAGTTCCTGTAAATTCTTCGTAAAGAATTCTATGTTTGAAATTTGTTCCCTCGTTCACAACGGCAGAAACTGTAATAGGGTTTATCGGCAAATTTTTGTATTCCGCTTTTATATTGTAGTTGCCTTTTGTGGTAGGGGTGAAGGTATTTCCTGTGATAGGTTGATTGTTTACAAATATTGTGCTTTGTGCGGTAATATTATTATTCAGATTGTCTTTCACTGTAAACGTGAAGGTTTTTCCCAATAGTTTTTCATTTCCCCCATCAGAACTTATGGTAAGGAATGTTGCGATACCATCACCCTCATCACTTTCAGAGCCTGCGCAAGAAACTAAAAAAAATGAAATTACTAAAAAAATAAAAGCAGTTACCTTATTAAAAGGGAGATATTTCTTCATGAAAAACACTTTAAGTTTAATAATTGCAAATTTGTAAGAATATCTGAAAATAATTAAATTACAAAAAATAATTATCCCTAAATACAATTAACATTTCTACAAAAGTATAAAAATTTTGGAAATATGGAAATAATTATTTTTTTTCGTTAAATTTGGCCAAAAATATTTCCACAATTATGAAGCAGTTTGCAACTCTATTTTTAATTCTATTATTTGCTTTAGGTTTTTCGCAAAAAGTGCCTAATGTTTCCATCAACAATTTGAAAGGCGAAAAAATAAACATTTCTACGATGGATACTTCAGAACCCGTAGTATTAAGTTTTTGGGCAACATGGTGTTTGCCGTGTATGGAAGAGCTAGGAACCATCAACGAAAAGTATGAGGAATGGCAGAAAGAAAGACCATTCAAAATGTTTGCGGTATCTACAGACGATGCAAGAACCTCATCTAAAGTAAAAACTGTCGTAAAAAGCAAAGGATGGCCCTACGAAATATTGATGGACACCAACCAAACTTTGAAAAGAGGGCTGAACGTGAACTCTATTCCACATACTATAATCGTCCACAAGGGAAAAGTGGTATATTCACATATAGGATTTTCTGCTGGTGACGAAGATGAAATGTTCAAAAAAATTAAAGAGTGCTCTACTGCTAAGTAATCAAAATAACCTACCATGAAGAACAAGTTTTTCGTCATCGCTTTAGGGCTATGTAGTATTTCATCATACGCACAGCTCACCGTCAATGTCGAGTCAAATTCAACTTATTATATAGATGATAATAAAATAAAGCTCTCCGAAGCAGAAGCTAAACAGAGATTCCGATCCAACAACTATCTTACGCTTGCCTATAAGCTGAAAGATTTCACAGTGGGTGCCCAACTAGAATCCTATGAACCTAAAGCGCTCCTTAATTATTCCCCCGCATTCGATAAAACAAATTTAGGAAGCTACTACGTAAATTATCACAACGAAGATTCGGGAATAGATGCAACTGTGGGGCATTTTTACGAGCAGTTTGGTAACGGCCTATCTTTGCGTTTGTGGGAGGACCGCCAACTTGGAATTGCAAACTCTTTACTCGGCGGAAAAGTAAGATATACCGACAGAAACCAATATATTACCCTAAAGGCTCTTGCAGGAAAACAGCGTTTAGGCTTCAAACTTACTGAAGGTTTCATTACCGGTGCTGATGCGGAAATTCGTGTGGATCCCATCTTCAAATCCGAAGACCTTAATGCGAGAGTAGGCTTCAGCTATGTAAATAAGCACGAAAGCAATAATGGTTTTTCAATTTATCCTGAAAACGTTGGCGTATTTTCATCCCGAATGAAAGTAGAATACTCCAATTTCTCTATGGATTTCGAATATTTGTACAAATCTGACAATATCATCAAAAAAATAACTGCAATAGACCCCAATAACATCTTTGATGGCAATGCATATTACCTTAATTTGGCATACGCGGCAAACCGTTTTGGCATCAGCGCAAACTTGCGGAGATTGGAGAATTTTAATTTCTACTCTCAAAGAGACCAAACAGGAAACATCTACAATAATGCGGTGCTGAATTACATACCTGCCCTCACTAAGCAGTTTGACTACAGTTTGGCAAATATTTACGTGTATCAAGCACAGCCTCAACTTACCTTCGACCCTCAAAAAAAATCTGGTGAAATTGGCTCGCAGGTAGAAATTTTCTATAAATTTCCGAAAAATACATTTCTTGGAGGAAAATATGGAACAGATGTAACCGCAAACATCTCCAATTGGTATGGGCTAAAAGGAATGTACAGAAACTATATCAACAACATCAACTACTATGAGACGGATTTTTTGAAATTGGGCGAAAAATACTATTCCGACCAGAGTATAGATATCCGAACAAGACCACACGAAAATCTGAAAACTGCATTTACGTTCCTGAATCAATATTATAACACGAAAAGAATTGAAGAAACATCAGGCGAAGTGAAGGCACAAACCTTAATTGTAGACAACATCTACAAATTACCAAAAAGCTCTGTAAAACTGGAACTTCAGCATCAATGGGCAAATGGCTACCACGGAAATTGGGCTGCAGCATTAGCAGAATACAACTTTTTGAAGCACTGGTCTGTATTTGTGAACGACCTTTATAATTATGGAAATGCAAACCCCGAAAAACAACTGCATTACTACAATGGCGGATTAGTTTTCAGGAAAAGCAGCACGCGTGTTCAGGCTTCTTACGGAAGACAGCGCGGAGGGTTGCTTTGCGTAGGCGGAGTTTGCAGATATGTGCCGGAAAGTGCAGGATTTTCCATGAATCTTACCACAAGTTTCTAAAAAAAAATCAATCTCAATAAAAAAGACTTTTCTATGTGGAAAAGTCTTTTTTAATGGTTCATTCTGTTCATTTTTTGTGCGTTTCTTTTTTTCTTTTTACGCTCATAAATCACCTCCACAATTTTACCTCCAATCCATGCAAATGGAAAAAAGGTCAGGAAAATCAAAATTTTATAGAATGTTGGATGATACGGAAAAATAATAATATCCAGCATCGCAATAAAAAGCAGTATGAAGCCAATAAGAATAGCATAAGCTACTTTACCATATTTCACAATAATGGCGGTAGCAATACCTCCTACTATAGAACCAATACCTGTAAATAGCAATAAAAATCCAAAAAAACCATCGTCGTGAGCTACGGTTTTCAGGAATTTACGCCAATTCTCGAAGGGCGCGAAATCTTCAAAAGTTACCCATCTCGGATTGATTCTTATACCAAGGGTAATAATAAGCCCCGCAATTGAGAGGCCCACAAGAACAGCAAAAGTATTTCGCAAAAAATTCATTAATCCTGCTGTGCAATCATAGAAATTTCTATATCTACATTTTTTGGAAGGCAGGAAACCTGTACGGTTTCTCTTGCAGGATAGCTTCCTTCCTCCAAATAGGATGCATAAATATCGTTCATCACAGCAAAATCGTCCATACTTTTTAGAAAAATGGTGGCTTTTACCACGTTTTTAAAACTCATTCCGGCTTCCGATAGGATTGCCTGAAGGTTTTTCATCACCTGATGCGTTTCTTTTTCAATGCCTTCCACAAGCTTTCCTGTAGAAGGATCTACCGGAATTTGCCCTGAAATATATAGAATTCCATTCGCAAAATTAGCTTGAGAATAGGGACCGATTGCAGCGGGAGCGTTAGGAGTAGAGATGATCTTCTTCATGATTTTGATTTGAAAGCAAATATAGAATATATTCGGGAAAAATGAAATCGAAGCATTATAAAAAAATATATTCTGCAAAAAACTTACAGTAAACTGATATTTCTTCTTTAAAGCTAGAAAGGCGCATTTGGCTGCGTGAAGCTTCTATCCTTGTACTTCAAAGCATCGCGCAAGATATTGGCTTTTATCCCAATAAAGAAATCGTAGACTTTATATTGCCCGAAAGGAACCCAGTTAAAATTTATCGTAAAACTTCGCTGATCTCTGGAAAAACCCAATCGGGTGTAAGCAAGTTGTTTGGTAATAAAGTCATAATGTGTGCTTCCATTGATGTCCCAAAAAGGCGTGAGTTTGATGCTGCCGTCTAGTCCTAATGAGGCAACCTTGTTTCCAAAGCTGGTAAGGTTTCGGGTAAATCCATAATTGGCATTGATGTTCAGCGTCCAAGGTTGACGGAAATGAGCGTAATAATCTTCATCAAAATAATAATTCTCGTTCCGTATTTCGCCCTTCATCTTATATTTCTTCGCCAAATCTTCCTTTTTACCGAAAATTTCGTCGCTTAACGGGTAGGACATCTGCACATTGAAAGCCTGAATGCTGAAATGTCCAAAATTTTCCGTTCTCACGCCTACATTTTCTCCGGGAGCGTAAACGATTTGGTAAGGATCTAAAGTAAGGCTGGAATTAACGCTTAATTTGCCCTCGAACAGGCTGCTCTGTCCATTAAGCGAAATATGAGACCATCGGTATTGCTTTGCGGCAAAGTTGTAGGATGCGCTCATATTTAGGGATTCAAATATTTTAATCTTTTTTATCCCTGTAGAGTCTTTTTTGGAGCGCACTTTCATTTCAAGATTGTTTCCTATGCTAAAATTCATTGCGCCTTCCATACCGGAGGTTGGGCTTCCCACAATTCCCTTATCGAAAATAGAGTAAGGCGTGAGAACTCCTGTGGCATCATAATAATTGTTGAAATACCCAAATCCCGGTTTCCCAAAATCCGGACGGTAGCTGAATCCCACACTCGGCGTCATCATGTGTCTTATTCCCTGTATTGTGGAGCCAGTTTTAAAGATTTTTGTGCCGTAAAGCGTGGTCTGCATACTCGCATTCGTATTAAAAATGGAATATCCTGCAATATTTTTATTGATTTTGTCTTCTACCGTATTGGTAATGGGATTATAGGTGCGGTTCAGCGTTTTTGTGGTAAGCGCGTTATCAAAATTAGCGCCCAAAGAAAATGTAAAATATTTGGCAACGGTGGTATTTGTAGCAAGCCCTATATTGTTTTTAAGCCCAGTTTGGAACTTTTCCCACATTGCGCTTTTGAACATTTCGCCTTCTTTGGTACTCACATAATTGGTAAAATTAAGACCTGTGTTCACAGTAATATTTTCAAGCAAACCCTGTCTAATACCTGTTTTGGGCTTAAAGATGTAAAACTGGTTTACGGCAACATTCATTGTTGGGAGCCTTAAATCTGCATTTCCTGATGAGAAGTTTTGCGAGTAGGAAGCATTTCCCGTAATGGTGATAGGAAGGGTAAGAAATCTTTTGGTTACGCTCACACTGGAATTTTGCTGCGTGTTCAATACGCTTTGGTTAAAGATGTGGTTATTATTAATGGTATTGTTATAAAATTTGGAGCTTACCACATTTACCGATGCGCTGAAATTTAAAAAAGGATTTGCCTTAGCGTCCTGACTATGCATCCAAGTGATGCGATAGGTATTTGCCTTGCTATAATTGTCCAGTCCTTTAATTCCCGTAACAGTGGACCCCATTTCTGCTGCAAAATTTCCACTATAACGGTATTTTTTTACGTAATTGGTTTCCGGACGGATGTTCCAGCTGCCTTTTGTGTAAAAATCTACCATCACTTTTACATCAAAATGATCACCGATTGGTTGGTAATATCCAAAATTATTAAAAAAGAATCCTACATCTTGTCTCTCCCCAAAACTTGGAATGAGAATTCCCGCAGAACGCTTGTCTGAAAAAGGCAGAATTGCAAATGGCAGAATAAGGGGTGTAGGAACCTGCTCAATATACATTTGAATAGGGCCGGTAACCACCTGGGATTTATTACTGCCTTTAATAAGTTTGATATTTGGCGCAAGCAAATGGTAATCTGCGGCAGTGTCTTTCTTTTTGATGAAGTATTCGTCCGTAGTGTACATTCCGCGGCGCATAAAAAAAACCGAATCGTTGTATTTTTTGGTTTTTTGGGCTACAATTACGCCCTCACTTTCCTCTGTTCTGGCGTTGTAGGCAATTGCCTGTCTGGTTTTGTAGTTGTACTGAAAATCCCTGTACTCATAGGTTTTGCCGCCTTGCGTTGCTACGGCGGGCTTTATTATTTTTCCTGTGGAATCGGTTTCACCACGTGCATATATGAGGTTTTTTTTCCAGTCGATGCTGATGTAGTCCGCATCAATCTGCATATCCTGATATTTCACCTGCGCATTCTTATTCAGATAAGTCATCTTGTTTGGAAAATCATTCCTTTCGTTCTCTGCCTTGGTTTTCACCACATCGTCCAATTGTTCCTTTTGAAGCTTTATGGTATCGGATTTGCGAATAGTATCATTAACTATCTTATTTTCAGACAAATTTTGAGCATGCAGAATTGCTAAAAAATTGTTAAAAATTAGGATAATTAAAATATGTAGTATATTTTTGAAGCCGATTTTGATTCGTATGTTATTTATGATTGCAGGGCTCAAAATTAAAGATTTTTATTAAATAATGGGGATGATTACAAAAACAAATTCTTTCAAAAAATATTTCGTTACCGTCTTTATTTTATTATTTGCAATTGTAGGGGCGCAAAAGAAGTTTACAATTGTTTTGGATGCAGGACATGGCGGAACCGATGAAGGTGCAAACCGAAAGTATGACGACATAGGATATATCGCCGAAAAAAACATTACGCTTGATATTGTGCTAAAAGTAGGCTCGATGCTTGAAAAAAACAAAGATTTCAAGGTAATTTACACCCGAAAAACTGATGTTTACCCATCCCTTACGGAAAGAACAAACCTTGCAAACCGCAGCAAAGCAGACTTATTTGTATCTGTTCACTGCAACGCAAATACCCGAACTGCACCTTATGGCACTGAGACATTTGTACAAGGCCCCGACCAAAACAAAACAAATCTCGAAATAGCGAAAGCCGAAAACGATGTAATTTATTTGGATGCACAAGACCGTGCAACTTTTGCTTCGTATGATCCCAGCACACCGGAATCATTGATAGCTTTGAAGATTAACCAAAGCAAATATCTGGAAAGCAGTCTCATTTTCGGCGGAATGGTGGAAGATAATTTCGCCAACAAAGACAAAAGGCTTTCCAGAGGCGTAAAACAACAGAACCTACACGTTTTAAGGATGAACGCGATGCCTTCTGTACTTATTGAAACCGGCTTCATCAGCAATTATGAAGAGGCTCTTTATCTGGCTTCAGAAAAAGGCAAACAGGAAATATCCGAAAGTATTTACAACGCTATTGTAGGCTACAAAAAGGTAATGGACAAAAAAGCCGGAAGAACAGCACCAAAAGAACCGGAAAAGCCAAAAGAACAACCCCTGAAAAATGACTTCAGAATATTGCTGATGAGTACGCCCATGAAATACAATTACGGTGACCCCGCTTTCAAAGGGCTGAATTATATTCTTCCGGTAAAAGAAAATGGCATCTATAAATATTATTATAGCGTGTCGAACTACGCATCAATTCGCGATGCCAATTTAAAAACTGCAAGAGATGCCGGTTTCAAAAATGCCTATGCTGTGGGTTTTGTTCCAAATCAGGCGTTGAATAGCGGATTTTACACCCTGGAACTGTATGTAGGCAAAGACAAGCTCCCTTCCGATTCGTTTATTCTCAAATCATTGAAAGACGTACAGCGCGACAAATTGAACGGAATGTTCTACTACACTTATGGCGAAGTAAAAACACTAGAGGAAGCAGTAGAGCTCCAAAAAACCTTAGAAGAAAAAGGAATTAAAAATTCAGTGATTCAAAAAACAGTTAAATAAACCTTAAAAGCTCCAAGGCTCTTCCGAAAATTTCTCTATTTTTGCATTCCCAAATTCGGCCTATTCGTCTAGTGGTAAGGACTCAAGATTTTCATTCTTGCAACAGGGGTTCGATTCCCCTATAGGCTACAATAAAAAACAAAAATCATGAGGGTTTTAAAAATTCAGGAAGCACAATTGCTCCTAAAGAAAATTTTAAGCAGCCCGAAAAATTACGACCTGAAACTTAACAATGGGATCATTACCGGAAGTGATGATGAAATTAGTTTTAGGTTTTATAAAGAAAGCGAAAAAGCGTCATTTGAGGTAACCATCGATGGTTTTACTTTTGTAAATAACACCGGTGAATGGAATAATGCCATGATTATGCTCGAAAATACCATCAGAAAAATGGAGAGAGAGTTGGATGACGAAAAAATTGAGGAGGCTTTAAGCAAGCTGAAAAAATATTTATCCTCAGAAATGTAAAATTTTTAAAGAATTTTTTAAAAAATTGTTGCAGGAATAAAAAATAGTTATATCTTTGCACGCACAATTCAGAAACAGTTATGGCAAATCATAAATCAGCGCTGAAAAGAATCAGACAAAACGAGAAAAAAAGATTAAGAAACCGATACTATCACAAGACTGCAAGAACAGCTTTGAAAGTATTGAGAAATGAGGAGGACAAGAAAGTTGCGACTGAGCAATTGCCAAAAGTAATCTCTTTGTTGGATAAATTGGTGAAGAAAAACATCATCCACAAAAACAAAGCGGCTAACTTAAAAAGTAAATTAACTAAGCACGTTAACAAACTGGCTTAATTAAATAAAGAGTCCGGCCCGTTCGTCTATCGGTTAGGACCTCAGATTTTCATTCTGGTAAGAGGGGTTCGATTCCCCTACGGGCTACAACAAGTGAAATTAGGAACTTTTCGGAGTTCCTTTTTTTATGCGCATACTTTTCATAAACGCAATGATATAGCCACTTTACAACGATTAACGCTAATTGCAAATGATTTGATGAGGTTGCAGTATGTGGCAAGTTGGTGGTAATTTGGTGGTAATCGTGTTTTGTAATTACCACCGAAATATATACCTTTGATTTGTTCAAAAATTAAAAGGTATGGCAACGATTAGATTTTTCATTAAACCGATTTCTAAAAAAGAGGGTAATTCTGAAACCCCGAAACCTCAATTTGTTTTCTTCCGTTATCGTCCAAGCAGACAATTAGACTTGATGCTACAATCGCCTGAAAAAATTCTTGCCGAAAATTGGGATGCTGAAAACCAATGTTGGAAAAAAAAGCAAATTACGAAAGGCGCAAAAACGCAGGAAACTAAAAATTTGAATTTCGATATTGAAACATTCAACAGGAAATTAGAGGACTTCCGCACTACCGTAGAAACCTATATTGAAAGCGTTCAAAGCGCAGATGCGGAAGAACAAAAAAAACTGATTAAGGATTTTGTTACTAAAACCTATTTCGCCAACAGATTAAAAGTTGATAAGCCGAAAAACACAAAGACCATTCCCGACAACTTTACCGAACTTATAGAATTCTACATTGAGCAACGTTCAGTAGCGGATATTACTAAAAATGTAAAACCTCTTGCAGAAAATACCGTGAAGAAATATCGAACCTTACAGAATGTTTTGAAAGTTTACAACAAAAATCTGAACGCTACCGATATTAACGATGTTTGGAGAACCGATTTTGTAAACTATTTGAACCGTCTTAACTATTCCGCAAATACCCAAGTGAAATATATCAAAGATATTAAGATGCTTTGTAAATATGCGGATAAGGATAACAAGATTTCAAAACAGGTTTTGGCGTGGGAGATTAACACGAAGCCAACCAATGTTAGCGAATACCTCACTTTCACTTTTGCCCAATTGGAAACGCTGAAAACAACAGTAATGCCGTCCGAAAAATTGGATAATGTTAGGGATTGGTTTTTGATTTCGTGCTATACTTCCGTGAGAGTTTCTGAACTTTTGACGATGCACAAAGACAATATCATAAAAGATGGAAACGATTATTATATTGAAGTTATCGAGAAGAAAAACAAAAACAAGACGGGAGGTTTAAAATATGTTTATCTACTTCCGCAAGTCGTTGAAATTCTGAACAAGCGCAACGGAGATTTCCCCAAAAAATACAGTGAGCAACGCTACAACGAATATCTAAAAGATGTTTGTAGGGAAGCGAAGTTTGACAATATTATTGAGTGGGGAAAAACCGAAGTTACCAAACACGGAACACGTAAAATAATAACCCAAGAACCTTTCTACAAATTTGTAACCTCGCATTCGGGGAGAGCGACATTCGTAACGCTATTTAAAGATAAATTGCCAATAGAGATAACGCAGATGCACACGAACCACCACAGCGTGGAAATGGTGGAACATTACGACAAAAAAGATGAAAAAGTAAAAATGCTACAACGAGCAAAAACAGTAGCACAGGCATTTAAGGGATTGGATGATTATAAAGAAGTGAAATTAAAAATTGTTTAAAAACTAAATATGACAGCACAAGCAGGAGATTTAATCGAATACAAAGGTGAGAGATATTCGATGCGTACAGAACCGTTCAGACCATTTATTTGGAAACACAATATAGAGTTTCAATGGCAATGGAGTTCTTGTTACAGGGGTTATATTGCAAAGTGGATTATTGAAGATGATAAACTTTATATGGTTGGTTTTGATGATGAACTGAATGACAATCCGAAAATTGAATTAGGCACATATTTTCCCAATCAAGATAAGGTTTTTGCTGATTGGTTTTCGGGCAAGTTGGTTTTGAATAGTGGTGAAATGCTGAAATACATACACAGGGGATATTGTTCTATTTTAGAGAGGGACATTGTGTTGGATGTGGAAAATGGAGTTGTAAAATCTGAAAAAATATATGAGAACAGAGAAGATTTTGAAAAGGGAATTTTGACAGTGTCGAGAAACCACAATTACGATGATGGAATTAATCCAAACGACTTATTTTAAATAAAAAAAATATTATGAACTCATTTGACGTAGAAGAACTTCGGGAACACATTGAAAATTTAAACGAAAAAATTCAGGCGCTGGAACGGCTACAAAGAGCCACAGAAGGAGTAATGGAAGCGCAGGAAAACCATATTAAGGTGCAGGATAAAATTATTAAATACCTCGAAAACTGGTTAGAGAATAACGCCCCAACATTTGATTTTAAGGAACTCGAAAAATTTAGACAGAATTAATTTTTAAAATAAATACAATGGAAACAACAGCAGAAAGACCAACAGAAAAAAGAACAGATTTAGACTTAATCATTCACGATATTGAGGGATGGTTCGAGATTATGGAAACCCTTAAAGACGGTTTTATTCAGGAAAGTATAGATGCCGAAAGTTACGGCTATCAGATAAGCAGGTTAATAGAAACCCTAAAATATAAGATTGAAAATTTAAGGGAAGCGCACGAGGGAACTTACAGCAGATAATCAGCAACAATAACAAAACATTAAAATAAAACTTCTCATTTTGGGAAGTTTTGTATTATATTTGCATTACGGAAATGAAGATTAAAAATAAAGACCTATTGGAAGAATTTGCGAAGAAACACGCAGATACTGTAAAGCCATTACAAAGATGGTTAGATGTTGTAGAGGAATACGACTTTATAGACCATAATGAATTAAAACAAATTTTTCCAAATGCAGACTATGTAGGAAATGAAAGATATGTTTTCAATTTGAAAGGCAACAAATACAGATTGGTGGTTTTGGTAATTTTCGTGATGGGTGTAATGTATATAAGGTTTTGCGGAACACATTCTGAATACGACAAAATAAAAGACATAAAAAATATTTAGAAATGAAATTTAGATTTGAAGATATTATAGAGATTACGGACAAAAACACTTTTGACCAAATAAATGAGTATAGCGAGAAACTGATAACGTTTGCAACCGAAAACGGCTATCTTACACAGCAAAACGCTGATAACGACTACACAAAAGAATTAGGGCGTATTGGTGTATTGTTAGCAGATTATGAAAGTATAAATTATGATTTCAAAGTTTTGAAAGTGAAAAATCCTTTATTGGTAACGATTGAAAAGGAAATGAGAAAGCAGGAACTCACCCAAAGAAAGACCGCAGAACTTTTGGAAATTAAAGAAAATACCTTTTCACAAATCCTTTCCGGCAAAAGAAATATCACTATGAAACTGGCGAAGAAACTGCACACGATATTTAACATTGATGCAGGATTGATTATTGAAAATGCATAACTAACACAGGGCGGAACTTCACCGCCTTTTTTAACGTTCAAAATATGGGAATGGATGACGAAACATTACAATCTTTATTAAGTTTTGATGACTTCTTACAACAAGAGAATATCAAAATTTCAGAAGATGAAATTACAGAACTACTACTAAAGCAAAACAGTAACGAGAAAATTGTGAAAAGTCTTTCAAGTTATTTGTTTTATTTACATAATGAATTAGCGGATGCTAATACAAAACTATTAATAGAAGATGATTACAAAGATGCTTATATAGAATTATGCAAAATTTTTAGTGAAAAAAATCCTATTTCTTATAGCGAGAAAATGGCAATAAATACCGATGATGAATTAAAAGACAACCTTTCAAAAATTTCAAATGGTATATTTCATTCGGCACTTTTTTTTGATATTAAAAATAGATACAAGAATAATTATGAAAATGAATTAGTTTTAAATAGTGGATATTTAATTTTCAACAATTTTATGCGTTCGGTAATTGCGAACGAAAAAGAAAGTCAGAACGAAAAACCACGAAGTAACAACGACTTTAAATTATCACTTCCCGAAATAATATTTTTCTTAACCGAAATAAAGTTTTTTGATTTGGAGATTTTTCAAAACAAAGATGAAGTTTTCAAAAAAAGAATTTTACAATTAATTACTCGTGGAAATTGGGAAGACACACAAAAATACTATAATAGTTTAGACCCTAATTCAATTGGAATTACAAAGCAAATTACTAAAAGAAACATAGACAAGGTTTTGAAATTTATCAGAGAAAACAAAGCCGACTAACAATCAATACATCAATATCTAACCACCTAAAACAGGTGGTTTTTTTATGCCCAAAACTCAAATGGGAAAAGATGGGAAAGCGTATGGGAAAATAAATTAATCGTTGAAAATACATTTGCAAGAGAAAACAACGAAATAGAAAATAAGCAAAAATGCAAAGGTTGTGAAGTGCAATTAATTTAGCATCAATGAAACGATATATTAATTAAAAAACCCCAATACAATGACAAAACAAACGACAAGCGGACAGATTTTAGGAATTGGATATGACCCAATTGAACTAATCGAAAGAATGGAAGAGAAGTTTCAATATTTTGAAAATCTAATCAATGAGAAAATCCAAGCACCAAAGCAAACGGAACTGCTCACAAGAGAAGAAGCGTCCAAAGAATTGAAAAAAGATTTATCGACACTTCACCGTTGGAAGCAGAAGGGAATTTTAATTCCTACTTGCATAGAGGGAAGCGTTTACTATTACCGCTCCGACATTGAAAAACTACTTGAAGCAAACAAAGGAAAATAAGATGACGGCGGAACAACTTTTAGACAAAACCCGAACTCAATATTTTGACGAAGCGGACGAAGTAAAACAGGATGTGAGGATTACATTTTCGCAACTTTCCGACTATGAAGCGGAACTAATCTCAATCGTAATCAACGATGGAAACAACGCATTAACCGAAGCAATTGAAACCTACCTATACGAACTGAAAAAGGAAGCCGAATAGACTTCCTTTAGTGTTCAAAATATGGTGGTATGGCTACCAATCCATTTAGCAAATATAAGAAATAATATTTATCAAAATCCGCAATGATAGACTTGATGAAAATAAGAACATACGATTTCCCGACCGTTCAAATGGTTTGGGAATATGTTCATTCACAAGCGTATCATCAAACGATTAATAAGAGTTTTCAAAAGGAATTTACCAAGAACGGAATTACAATCTTATTTCAAAAAGAAGAGATGGGAGAAGCCGTTTACTTTACATTCTCGCCACATAAACAGATGAATGGAAACCGACATAACGCCAATTCATTTTCATTGGCACAGGCACAGAAAACCATTGTTAAAATATTGGCAGATTTCGGGATTGAGTTTTCTCAATTTTCGACGTTCCAAGTTACACGATTAGAAGTTGGAGTAAACTATAAAACAACACTGGATAGTGATATTGTTCTCTCTTCATTCTTAATGTTGCGAACCGCCTTTTTTGAAACTCACGAAAAGTATGAGCATTACAAATATGCCAATTCAACATATAGAACCAATTCCCGAACAAAAAAGAGAACGCCAAACCTTGTAATGAAACATTACCTAAAGGATTTGCAGGATTACGGAAACGGTAAGACTAATGCGGAAATGGGATATTGCGAACCCGAAGTTATTAGAACCGAAATGAAAACCGAACGTGCAGGAAGAGTAAAAGATATTGGTTTTGAAAAACTTTCAGATTTATACAGGGATAATGCTTTAGAATGTTGCGAGAAATTTCTGATAAATAAACTTGATTATGTTTTTGTTTTCAATCCGCAGGAGATAGATAAAAGTAATTTGATTACGAAAACGCAGTTGAAACACTTTTACCAAATGACAACACCTTACTATTGGAGAAACTTTCTTACAGATGTTCCTAAAAATTTTGGTAAAAAAGAACGTGAGTTATTTAAGAAAAAACAAAATACAGCATTAAATAGAGCAAAGGATAATTGGAATAAACTACCCAAGAAATACAATACAAAGGAGATAATTATTGAAGCAATTAAGACCGCCATAAAAACCCAAAATTCAGCGGAATTTGTTTCAAAAAGTTGTGGCGAAATACACCCGAGAGAAACGGATGGTAAAAACATTGGAAACAGTACTAATGAAGGTGCTTTACAAAAGTTTCTAAACTTCTACTATTCTATTGATGTTGTAAACAGCGACACTTTTTATTGTGTGATTACGGGTGAAGATATTTCGATGCAACGAGCAGGACGACCCTATTTAAAACGTGATGGACTGAAAGCATTAAAGATTAGAAACCCAAGAAGATTTCTCCAAATAAGAGATAAGTTTTTGCCAACAGATTTTCTAAAACAATCCGAATACAAACAATTGGAACGCATTGAGAAAAACATTAAGAACCGATATAATAATGAAAAGCATAAAAAAATCTCAATGATAAAAAGAAATTACCACGAACACCAACCGCAACTATTTAAGTTTGAAAACCAACCCAACAATCAATAATGAATTTCAAATAAGATTCATAGACTTTTCAGAACTTCTAAAAACCAATCTTCCGATAGTTGTAGTTTCCGCAGATAATTACGAATACTTTATTTATGGTAAGCAGACAGAACTTCACAATTTCAAAAGACTGAATAAAAAGTTTACAGGAATACAAATGATATTCACAAGCATAAAAATTAACACTAAATTTATAGAATAATGAAAACAGAAAAAACCCATCAACCAACGCAGGATTTTATAAACGAAATCAGCGACTTCAAAGAAAACTTTTTGCAGGAATTACAGAACCGCAAACCTATTAAGAAAACCAAACCTAAAAAAGTAAGTATTTCAACCAAGAAAGATAGCGAGAGTTTTAGTATTACGCCAAAAGACACAGTTAATTTTCTGAACGAAAGTTTAGCCGAACTTCAACACCAACCCAAAGATACAGAGCATTACCGAGAACAACGAGAAATTTTGTTTGAAACTTATTTCACTTTTACTTTTCTTGCGAGGGAATATCATTGGGGCATACCGAGAGAGATAGAAATTAACAGAGCAATGATTGACGATTATTACAAAGAGTATATCAAGGAGAAATATGGAAATATGCCCCCATCATTATCATTCGGTTTATAAGATTGAATTATTTTTTTTCTTTTCTAATTACAGAACTTGCAGGAATATTTCTTGCAGGTTTTTTTTATGCACTTTTAGGAACACCAAGAAAAACGACTTTGAAATTCTGAAAACTTTCAGCGTAAAACCAAAGGGCGGGTCTTTTTATTTTCGGTTCATTTTCTGAAATTTTTTCACCCACTCTCATTATATATCAAAACTTCACATTCGTTACTCGCATAAATTAGATTATATCAGCGATGAACGGAAACCCTTACACTTACCTTTATCTTTTTTATTTGGGACAATGCTACCACAAGAAATAGAAACTCTCGAAAATCAAAGATTTGAGTTGTAAGTGAAAGCCTTAATATTTGTAGGGAGAAAGTTGTAACGTTTTGAACTTTGAATATTTTAAGAAGCGGATGCGCATATTTTTTTTATCTTTACTTCAGCAATCACAAAACTTCATTTTTAAGAAGCGTTAAAGTTTGTTAAAGTTTAAGTTAAATCGAAGTTGGTGGTAATTATGTGGTAATTATACGAAAACAATTTCTGCAAACGTTGATTAATAAACGAAAGTTTGTATTCCCCTACGGGCTACTACACACGCTGTAAATCAGTGATTTACGCATAGCGGGGACTAAAACAGGGACTTCAAGTCCCTGTTTTTTTATTATCTCTTTCTTCCATATTGTTGTATTTCTATTTTTTGTACATTTTCATTTTCAAAATTTTTATCAATTACTCTGATAATATTCGTCTTAAATAATTGTGAATTCTCCACCATTCTCTCCTCTAAATAACCCCTACTCTCATTAATTTTCAACTGCATTTCCTTTTCCTCCCTATACTTTTCAACCAATTCCTCCCTCACATTAGGTAAATCCTCCAACCTTTTATCCAATTCCGCAATCTTATCTTCAGTAATTTTTGTCTGCTGTTCAATCTCCGTCACATTCACGC
>JAPUEB010000014.1 GCA_027492795.1 Chryseobacterium sp. | reverse complement strand
CATACTCAAAGATACAAAAAATATATGACAAATTATAATGATTTAACTATATTATTCTTCCACGATGCTTGGTATAGGACCTTTTGCCAACTATTATTTTGGAAGAAGCTTTTATGCATCCGGCCTTTTTCAGCATTACTTTGTGAATATGAAAGACAAAACATTCAACGGAACAGCAAACGTAAACGAAAACGCACTTTATCTTGGAGGCGGTTATATGCAAAGATTGGGCGAAAGAACCTATATGCAAATCGGTGCAATGTACAATGTCTTATACAACAGCAATACATCTATTTTCGGGGGCGGATTCGTACCGAATGTTGGAATTGTTTACGGACTATAAAAAAATGTTTTTGAATATAATGACCTTCCAATTGGAAGGTCATTTCATTTTTTATGATTTTGAAAAAAGGGGAAAAATCCCCTTTGTTTGTATGCAATACTTAATTATTTTTGTAGTGTAATTAAAAAATTAAATATCATGAAAAAATTTCTTTTAGGATTAGCTACAATTGCTTTTGTGCCTATGATGACTGCCCAAACAAACACAAGTGAAACACCTTCTGGTTTTTATATTGGTGTAAATGCAGGTTACAACATGCCAATGTCTCCACGAAATGTAGGATTTTTCGGTTGGAACACTTGGAGAGAAGGACTGGTAAACTTTACAAGACCTAATTCAGGACCGGATAAATTCGATGATGTTCCTCTGTCCTTGGGTAAAGGGATTAACTTTGGGATGAGTATTGGTTACATGTTTACAGAAAATTTGGGTGCCGAATTGGGCGCAAATTACCTTTTAGGTGCCGAAACAAAATCGTTGCAAAGAAATGAAAGTGGGACAGATATTATTGATCAAAAAATTTCCGGAAAAATGGTTCAGTTAAGTCCGACTTTTGTTTTGAAGGGAAATTATAGTCAGCTAAATCCGTATGCAAAACTAGGTTTAGTTTTTGGTTTAGGAACCAAAGTTACTTATGAAGAAAATGAAATTTTTAATAATCAACCTTATGATTTTATTCAGGTTGCTGATGGAGGAACCCCTGTTGGTTTCACTGGAGCAATAGGGATGGATTATAATTTGAAACCTAATCTTTCTTTATTTGGCGAACTGAAAGCTGTAAGTCTTTCTTATTCTCCCCAAAAAGCACACGTTACAAAATACACGGAAAATGGTGTTGATAAATTGCCAACAATGACTGTAAGAAATAAAGAAACAGAATTTTTGGATAGTTACACGCAAAGCACTGCCAACACTGAACCATGGAGAGCCAATAGAATTAATCTTCCGTTTTCAAGCATCGGTTTGAATATTGGGGTGAAGTACAATTTCTAAAAATATAATTAAAAGCAAAAAAACCACCGAAATTTCGGTGGTTTTTTAGTTGTTCAGATTTTTCCTAAACTTTTTCGGTTTTTACAGATTGCTTTATCAATCCGTCTTTAGCGTCATTCAAATCAAGATAAATGCTTTCCCCTTCTTCAATTTGCTTGTTCACTAGCATTTCTGCAATTAAGTCTTCTATGTATTTCTGAACGGCGCGTTTCAGCGGTCTCGCTCCGAAATCTTTGTCCCAACCTTTTTCTGCGATGAAATTTTTGGCTTCTTCGGTCAATTCTATTTTGTAGCCTAATTTTTCAATTCTTGAGTAAAGTTTGTTCAACTCAAGGTCGATAATTCTCTTGATGTCTTCCTGTGCAAGCGAGTTGAAGATAACGATATCGTCTATTCTATTCAAAAATTCCGGCGCGAAAGCTTTTTTCAAAGCGGCCTCTATCGTGCTTCTCGCTCTTGCATCACTTGTAGATTTTTTTGCAGAAGTTCCGAAACCAACTCCATCGCCAAAATCTTTCAAATCTCTTGTTCCAATGTTGGAAGTCAGGATGATGATGGTATTTCTAAAGTCAATTTTTCTACCCAAAGAATCGGTAACGTGACCTTCGTCCAAAATTTGCAATAAAATATTGAAAACATCCGGATGCGCTTTTTCAATTTCGTCCAAAAGAACTACAGCGTAAGGTTTTCTTCTCACCGCTTCCGTCAATTGTCCGCCTTCTTCGTAGCCAACGTATCCTGGAGGCGCTCCAACCAATCTCGATACTGCGAATTTTTCCATATATTCACTCATATCGATTCGGATTAATGCTTCATCAGAATCAAATAATTCGCGAGCCATTACTTTTGCCAATTCCGTTTTACCAACGCCAGTTGTTCCAAGGAAAATAAACGTTCCAATTGGTCGGTTCGGATCTTTCAATCCGGCGCGATTTCTTTGGATGGCTTTTACTACTTTTTTCACGGCGTCTTCCTGTCCGATAACTTTTCCGTTCAGTTTTTCGTCCATTTGAGCCAGTTTGTCAAGCTCGTTTTTGCCCACTTTGGTTACGGGAACTCCGCTCATCATAGAAACCACTTCGGCAACATTTTCTTCGGTAACGGTTTCTTTTTTCTCTTTCACGTTTTTATCCCAAGCTTCCTGTGCTGCAGAAAGTTCCATTTGTAGGCGTTCTTCCTCGTCTTTCAGTTTTCTGGCTTCCAAATAATCCTGCGCTTTTACGGCTTTTTGTTTCAATTCCTTGATGTCCTCGATTTTTTTCTCGTTTTCGATGATTTCCGTAGGAACTTTCATGTTTTTGATGTAAACGCGGGATCCGGCTTCGTCCATCGCATCAATTGCTTTGTCCGGAAGGAAACGGTCGGTAATGTATCTTGCCGTAAGGTTTACACACGCTGCAATTGCTTCGTCGGTATAAGTTACGTTGTGGTGATCTTCGTATTTATCTTTTATTTGGTTCAGAATAAGAATTGTTTCCTCAATAGTTGTAGGTTCTACCATCACTTTTTGGAAACGTCTTTCCAACGCGCCGTCTTTTTCGATGTATTGACGGTATTCGTCCAAAGTTGTGGCTCCAATGCATTGAATTTCACCTCTCGCCAAAGCCGGTTTGAACATATTGGAAGCATCCAAACTTCCTGTAGAACTTCCTGCTCCAACAATTGTGTGCAACTCGTCGATGAAAAGAATGACGTCGCGGTTTTTTTCCAATTCCGTCATAATTGCCTTCATCCTTTCCTCGAATTGTCCACGATATTTCGTTCCGGCAACCAAACTCGCCAAATCTAAAGTGATGACACGTTTTCCGTAAAGAACGCGCGAAACTTTTTTCTGATGAATTCTTAAAGCCAAACCTTCCGCAATCGCAGATTTACCAACTCCAGGTTCACCAATAAGAAGCGGATTGTTTTTCTTTCTTCTTGATAAAATTTGGGAAACTCTTTCAATTTCTTTTTCACGACCAATTACGGGATCCAGTTTTCCGTCTCTTGCAAGCGTGGTTAAATCTCTTCCGAAATTATCCAAAGTCGGCGTTTTGCTTTTTCCTGTTCCGATATTTCCGGTTGGTTTACGCATTTGCCCAAATTCTTCGCGCTCTTCATCGTCGTCATAAGCGGACATTTTTGGAGTTTCGCCGGAGTTTTTCAACATGGTTTGGTATTCTTTGGAAACTCTTTCATAATCTACATCATAAGCTCCCAAAATATTGGAAGTTGGGTCTTCAAATTTGTATAAAATTCCCAAAAGAAGATGAACGGTGTTAATTTCCGCGCTTCTGTATTGTCTGCATTCCAGTTCCGAACGTTTCACCGCCTGATCCGCCATTTTTGTAAAGGAAATATTCGGGGTTTCTTCCGCAAAAGGATTTACGGCGGCAACAGACATGCTTTCCACTTTTCTGCGGATTTGGGTAAGGTCGGCGTTCAAATTCATCAAAATTTCTTTGGCAGAATTTTCTGTCTTGATGATGCCAAGAAGAAGATGTTCCGTGTTCAGAAACTCGCTTTTCAGTCGTCTCGCCTCGTTTTTGCTTTGTTTGAATACTTTGTCCAAACCGTCTGAAAATTTATAGTCCATAATAATATTCTCAAAATTAGCTGAAGATAATCCGTTTTATCTTCACCAAATCAAAGTTACAAATAGTTTACCAATTATCTGCAACTGCCGTTCTGTCATACAAAATTTTATTATCTCGCTGAAAATGATTAGGTTTGTCGCCCAAATTTTTTATAAAATGACTCCAGAAATCACCAATTATATAGGTTACGCCGCATCTTTCTTCGTAGTATTGAGTTTTGTGCTGAAAGATTTAAGAAAAATTAGAATTGTAAACCTAATTGGGTGTATTCTCTTCGTTTTTTATGGTATTTACAGCAATATGCTTTGGCCGATTATTATTCCGAATGCTATTCTTTGCGTTATTCAGGTTTATAATTTGGCGAAAAAGAATTAACTTTCTGCGATGAAAATTTTGGTTTCGGCGTTCAGCAATCTTTATACGGACCAACGCATTGAAAAAGTTTGCGAAACGCTTCACAAAAACGGTTACCAAATAGAGCTTATTGGCAACAATTGGGGCGGAGAAGAAAAAATGGAAAGAGAATATCCTTTTTCCCGCATTAAGCATTCCGCAAAAAAACTCCGTTTTGCCTATTTGGAATTTCAGTGGAAACTTTACCGAGAACTAAAAAAAAGAGCAGACAAAAACACCATTTTGCTCGCAAACGACCTTGACGCGCTGCTTCCGAATGTTTTAATTTCAAAAAAATTAAAAATTCCAATTGTTTTTGATAGTCACGAGATTTTTACAGAAATGCCCGCAATTAAGGGAAGGTTTACGCAAAAAATCTGGCAATTTTTGGAAAAAAGGCTTGTTCCAAGAATGAAATACATGATGACCGAAAGTTTTAGTTATGCCGAATGGTTTAATGAAAAATATAAGGTAAACCCTATTGTTGTAAGAAATATTCCCCGAAAAATTACAGAAAATATAGATTTTCCAGAGAACAATCCGAAAGTTATTCTTTATCAGGGTGCTGTAAACCAATCCAGAGGTATTCCTTCGGCGATTCTTGCAATGAAAAATATTGAAAATGCGGTTTTCAAAATTATTGGCGACGGACCAAAAAAAAAGGAATATGAAGACCTTGTAAAAAAAGAAAATCTTCAAGATAAAGTGAAATTTTTAGGAAAACTACATCCAACAGATTTGCGAAAAATAACCAAAACCGTTGATGTTGGCGTGAGTATAGAGGAAAATGGCGGCGTAAGCTACCTGTATTCGCTTCCCAATAAAGTTTCAGACTATATTCAGGCCCGTGTTCCCTTGGTGATGATTAATTTCCCCGAAATGATGAGGGTTTACAAAGATTTTAAAGTGGGAGAAATAGTGGAAAACCACGATCCCAAAAATCTTGCAGAAAAAATAAATCTGGTCATTAAAAACGGTAGAAATCACTATTTATCGGAGTTAAATAAAGCTGCGAACGAACTTTGCTGGGAAAACGAAGAAGAAAAAATCCTAAATCTTTTTGAAAAGGTGCAAAAGGAAAACTTTCATTAATTTTGTAAAATGACAATCAAGGAAAAACAGAAGAAATTGGTAGAAGAATTCGCCTTTTTGGACGATTGGGAACAGAAATACGAATACATTATCGACCTCGGAAAAGAGTTGAAAGGACTTCCAGACGATAAAAAAAACGATGACAATCTCATAAAAGGTTGCCAATCTAAAGTTTGGATAGATGCCGACTACAAAGACGGGAAACTCTACTTCAACGCAGATAGCGACGGAATTTTGCCAAAAGGAATCGTTTCTATGCTGGTTTCCATTTATAGTGGTCATCCTGTGGAGGAAATTTTGGATTCGGATTTCAAATTTATTGAGGAAATTGGGCTGCAAGAATTTCTTTCGCCTTCCAGAGCCAACGGATTGATGGCGATGACCAAACAAATCAAGTTTTACGCCGTAGCATTTCAGTTAAAGAATTGACAAAAATTTTAGCATACCGTTTTTCTGCGTTCGGCGATGTAGCGATGACAGTGCCTGTTTTTCGTGAGTTTTTGGAGCAAAATCCGAATGTTCAAATCGTTATGGTTTCCCGAAAAATGTATGGAGATTTGTTTGAAGGCATTCCCAACCTCGTTTTTCATGGGATAAAACTTGATGATTACAAAGGGGTTCTGGGAATGAGAAAACTTTCTAAAGAACTCATCAAAGCCTATCATCCCAATTTCGTAGCCGACCTTCACAATGTTATCCGCGCGAAAATTCTTGATAAAATCTTTAAAAGAAAGGGATACAAAGTTTTCAAACTCGACAAAGGGAAAGAGGAAAAAGAAAAACTTACCGACATTTGGAACCTCGATAAAAAACCTTTGAGGAGAACGGTAGAACGTTACGCCGATGTTTTTCGGGAAATGGGCTTTGCGGTAACACTTTCTTACCAACTTCCCCAAAATAATTTACAAAAATCGGGAATTGGCTTTGCTCCTTTTGCCCAACACAAAGGAAAAATGCTGCCTTTGGAAAAATCTTTTGAGATTGCCAGAATTCTTTCCAAACATCATAAACTCTATTTTTTTGGCGGTGGAAAAAGCGAAACAGAAATTTTGGAAAGTTGGCAAAACCAAATTTTAAATACTGAAAACTTGGCAGGAAAACTAACATTAAAAGAAGAGCTTCAAAAAATTTCTCAACTTGAAACGATGATTTCTATGGATTCCGCAAATATGCATTTGGCGAGTTTGGTAGGAACGAGATGTGTTTCTATTTGGGCTTCTACGCATCCTTTTGCCGGATTTTTAGGCTATGGACAACACGAAGAAGACACCGTTCAGGTAAAAGACCTCACTTGCAGGCCGTGCTCCGTTTTTGGCGATAAGGAATGTTATCGTGGAGATTATGCCTGTTTAGAAGAAATTGAGGTACAAAAAGTAATTGACAAAGTTTGTAAAAAGTAAAAAAATCTCCCAGTTTCCTGAGAGATTTTTTTGTGGGTCCTGAGGGATAATCATTCTTCTAAATCTGAGATAATTTTTTCAATCTGAGATTTCAGTTTAGGAATATCGTTAATTGCTGTATCCCAAATACTATCCAAGTCAATCCCAAAATAGACGTGAGTAACAAAGTTTCTCATTCCTCTCATAAGATGCCATTCCACATCTGGATATTTTTATTTTGTTTCATCTGAAATATGATTTGATGCTTCGCCAATAATTTCAAAATTTCTAATCATAGCATCTTGCTCTATCCATTTAGATTCAAAATTTTCAAAAGAATGGGAGATTTTTACAAGCTCAAGAATTTTTTCAATACAATCTTTAATATGTCCTAATCTGAATAAGTCTTTTTCAGTTTTCATAAATTACTTTTAAGTCTTTCATAATTATAGGCTTTAACTTAGGATGGGCATATTTTTCAGAAACTAAATCTACTTTCTTATTTAATTTTTGTTCCAGATCTTCTTTTAGCATTATTAATTTGAACAAGCCAATTGACTTATCAAACAGGTATAAAATATCAATATCACTATCGCTGTTGTTTTCACCACGAGAATATGAGCCAAATATTCCATTTTTTTTTGGATTAAATGGCTTTAAAGTATTGATGATGATATTTATTTGGTGTTGAGTAAGCATATACTTACAAATTTAGGATTTTAATTGGAATTGCGTAATAAAAAAAACTCCAGATTTCTCTGAAGTTTTTTTGTGGGTCCTGAGGGATTCGAACCCCCGACCCTCTGGGTGTAAACCAGATGCTCTGAACCAACTGAGCTAAGAACCCGAATTTTATTTTTGAGGGATTCGTTACCCCCGATTCTTCCGATGTAGTCGGAATGCTCTGAACCAACTGAGCTAAAAACCCGATAAATTTGTTTTTTCAAATTTTCGTTCGGCAAATATACGAGGTTTTTTTATTTCTGCAAATTTTTTTCTAAAAATTCTCCCACTACAAAGTTGCTGCCTCCAATAAAAATCATTTCGTTGCGTTTAACATTCTGTTTTGCTGAAAGATATCCGGAATTCACATCTTGAAAAATTTTATAATTTATTTTTGTAATTTTTAGCAAATCTTCATACTCCAGAGGATTTCTACCGCGGTTAATGGAAGGTTTTACGAAATAATAGACCGCATTTTCAGGCAGAATCTTCAAAACTTCATCAATTTTTTTATCGTTTACGAAACCTAAAACAATATGTTTGAATTTCGGGATGTCGTTCAATTGCGAAAAAACCATTTCCAAACCAGCCTGATTGTGCGCTGTGTCGCAAATAACGAGCGGTTCTTCCGAAAATTGAAACCAGCGACCAATGAAATTGGTGTTTTTATGAACATTCATCAATCCTCCTTCTATATTTTTTTCAGAAATTTTTAAACCTAATTTTTGAAGTTCATCAACTAACGCAAGAACAACGCGGATGTTTTTTTGCTGGTAATTTCCGTTTAAATCGGATTTTAGATGGGTTTCAATTAACGTAGCATCAATAAATTCTGTTTGAACTTCCTTTGCTTTTTCTGAAATAATTTTTTTCACCAAAACATTTTCATCTCCAGAAATAATTGGAACATTTTTTTTGATAATTCCCGCCTTTTCTCGAGCAATTTCTTCAATAGTTTCGCCTAAAATATTTTGATGGTCAAGCTGAACATTCGTAATGGCAGAAACCAAAGACGTAATAATATTCGTAGAATCCAATCTTCCGCCCAAACCGACTTCTATAATGGCAAAATCAACATTGTTCTGGTAAAAAAATTCAAAAGCCATTATCGTTGTAAATTCAAAAAAAGACGGACGAATTTCTTCCGGCAAGTTTTTTAATTTTTGAATAAAATGATAGACAAATTCTTTGTCACAATTTTCGCCATTTATTTTAATTCTTTCCGTAAAATCAATGAGGTGCGGCGAATTATAAAGCCCAATTTTGTAACCCGCTTCCTGCAAAACCGAAGCGAGCATATTGCTTGTAGAGCCTTTTCCGTTCGTTCCGCCGATGTGGATTGTTTTGATTTTTTCCTGAGGATTTCCAAAAAATTCGCAAAGTTTCGTGATGTTTTGTAAGCCCGGTTTGTAAGCTTTTTGCCCATCAATCTGGTAATTCGGCATCTGCACAAAAAGCCAATCAATTGCTTCCTGATATTCCTGATTTGTCATTCTACAAAAATCTCAAAAGTTTTTAATTTTAAAAAATATAAAGCCACATAATTTCGTGACATTTTGATAAAAAAACCACAAAAGGCACAAAAGTTTTTAGAGATGGAACTGATTGTGAATAAAAAGGACACAAAATTAGAATCGAAGATTCTCGCTTTTGTGCGCTAAAGTTTGACAACAGAAGTTTTAGATGTAGAATTTCAACAGAAAAAATCTTTTGTGCCTTTTGTGGTTAAAGTTTAAAGTTTGCTTTAAAACAAAAGTTTGTAACAAAATTTGTAAAATTTCGTCTAATCTGTAAAAAGTTTCGATGAAAAAGTTTTTGATTTTGTTTTCAGGATGTTCGGTTTTGCTGATGAATGCACAAAAAAAGTGGACTTTGCAGGAAGCGGTAGATTATGCCGTGAGCAATAATTTGCAGGTCATCGGTTCGCAATTCAATCAAAAATCGCAAGAAAACATGCTGAAAATTGCCAAAAGAGAGTATCTTCCATCGGTTTCGGGGACTGTAAACAACAACTTTTCTTTCGGACAAGGAAGGGATTTTCTTGGAAATACCGCCCGAAACGACAATTTTACCAACAGCGCAAACATTGGAGCCGACATTTTGGTGTATAACAACGGCAGACTGGGAAAAAATATCAGAAAAACAGAGTTTGAACTTCAGGCGACCAATTATGATGTAGAAAAAATTAAAAACGATATTTCGTTGCAGATTGCGCAAAATTATTTGCAGATTCTCCTCAACAAAGAAATCGAAAAAATCTCCCAAAGCGCCCTCCAAAACGCAAAAAAGCAATACGACCGCGCAAAAATCACCACCGAAGTTGGAACTACGCCAAAAACAATTTTAGCCGAAGCCGAAGCTGCATTGGCAAGAGAAAAGCAAAATGTAAAAACCGCCGAAATCAACACGGAAAGAAGCCGCTTTGCTTTGGCGCAACTTCTTCGTTTGGAAGACTATAAAAATTTTGATGTTTTTGAAGTGGATATTCGTGAAAAACCCGAAGCTCCAGTATATTCCGCCGAACAAATTGTAGAAAAAGCTTACGAAAATCAGCCACAGATAAAGGCTTCCGAAGCGCGTATAAAAGCCGCAGAAGCGCAAACAGAAGTTACGAAAACCGCTTTTTGGCCAACAATTTCTGCGAGTGCAGGAGTCGGCTCGTCTTATTACAATTCTTTGGTGAAAAGATATGATATGAACGGAAATCTTGTGAAAGATCGAAATCTTTTTCAGCAATATGGTGACACTTTTGGGCAACAGGTTGGAGTTTCTGCGAATGTTCCCATTTTCAATAAAGGAATTACCAAACTGAATGTAGAGCAAAGCAAAATCAATGAAGAAGTTGCAAAAAACAACCTTGCAGCCCAGAAACAGGAGGTTTTACAAAATGTTCAGAAAGCGCAGTTTGATGCCGAAAGCAATTATCAAAATTACATTGCCGCAGTAGAATCAGAAAAAAGTTCAAAAATTGCTCTGGATTTTGCCGAAAAAAGTTACGAAGCAGGACGAACTACTATTTACGATTTAAACATCGCCAGAAACAACTACGCCAACGCACAAGGTTCTGTAGCACAGGCAAAATACAACTATCTTTTCAGCCTGAAACTGCTTAATTTCTACGCCGGAATTCCTTTGTCGTTGTAAATTTGAATTAAAATATTTTATTGCAAAGTTCGCAAAAGGAATAATTTAAAAATTGCTGAAAAATTGGAACGCAAAGCCACTTCGTTTAGCAATTTTTCTTGTGTTTTTGCTGAATGAAATGCCTTTGCGAACGAAAATAATCGGAAAGAATGTAAATGAAATTTGCGTTCCTTGCGATAAATCATTTCAGTACACCATTAATAAATGTCCATCACCGTTTTAGAAAAATACCTTCCCGAAAACACCCTTCCGTTTCTTAAAAAATGGTTCGGAGATTTTTATATTCATATCAAAATAACGCGTGGAAGAAATTCCAAATTGGGCGACTACCGCAGAATGCCCGATAAAAGTCACCAAATTACGGTAAATTCAACGCTGCAGCCACAACTTTTTTTCTTCGTTCTCACCCACGAATTGGCGCACCTTATTGCTTTTGAAAAACATGATTTCCGCATCGCTTCTCACGGTTTGGAATGGAAAAACACCTTCCGCGAGATGCTTTTGGAAAGTATTTCTGTTTATGATGACGATTTGAAACCCATAATTTTAAAATTTTCAAAATCCCCGAAAGCAAATTTCGCAGCCAGTCCGGATTTGGTGAAATATTTCCATGCAGAAGATTTTCAAGATGAAGAAAATTACATTGAAGATTTGAAAACGGGCGAAAGTTTCCGGTACCGCAATATGCGCTACATCATAGAAGAAAAACTTAAAAAAAACTATCTTTGCCGAAATCTTGATAATGGCAAAAAATATATTTTCAAACCATTGGCAAGAGTAGAAAAAATTTGAATTAATTATGTCAAAATCAAACAATTACTGCGTTATAATGGCGGGAGGAATCGGGAGCCGGTTTTGGCCGATGAGTACGCAAAAATTCCCAAAACAGTTTCAGGACATCCTTGGAACGGGAAGAACGATGATTCAGCAGACTTATGATAGAATCGTAAACGCCGTTCCTGCGGAAAATATCTTTGTAATTACCAACAAAGAATATGTGGAACTTACAGCGCAGCAACTTCCCAATATTCCGGTGGAAAATATTGTTGGCGAACCTATGATGAAAAATACGGCAGCCTGCAATATTTACATGGTGAACAAAATCGCAGAAAAAAATCCGGATGCAAACATGATTGTGCTTCCGGCTGATCATTTGATTTTGAAGGAGCAAACTTTTTTGGAAAAGGTAAATCTAGCGTTCGATTTGGCTTCAAAAAATGATTATTTGATTACGCTGGGAATTACACCTACTCGTCCAGATACTGGTTACGGCTACATTCAATTCATCGAAAAGAAAAATTCTGATGTTTGTAAAGTAAAAACTTTTACCGAAAAACCTAACCTCGAAATTGCAAAAACCTTCCTTGAAAGCGGCGATTTTCTTTGGAATGCAGGGATTTTTATTTGGAACGTGAAAAGCATCCACAAAGCTTTTGAAGAATATCTTCCGGAAATGACAGAGCAATTTAATTATTGCGAATACAATTCCGACAACGAGATTTCGTGCATCGAAATGATTTACCCGAAAGTGAACAAGGTTTCCATAGACAACGGGATTTTAGAAAAAGCGAAAAATGTTTATGTAATTCCTGCCGACTTGGGTTGGAGCGACCTTGGAACGTGGACTTCCGTTTTTGAAAACGCAGAAAAAGAGGAGCAAAAAAATGCTGTAAATTCTAAATTTGTACTTACTTACAATGCGAAAGGCAATATTGTAAGGCTGAAAAATAAAAACAAAGCTGCCGTAATAGACGGACTGAAAAACTACATCATCGTAGATACCGAAAAAGCGCTGCTCATTTGTCCGCGAGATAACGATCAATTGATTAAAGAATACGTTCAGGATTTAAGAAACATTAAAAAAGGCGACAAATTCATGTAGAAAACTAAGCCCGCTAAAAAATAAATTGGCGGGTTTTTTGTTTATAAAGAAAAGATTTTGAAAAATTGACGATGAAGAATTTCTTATTGTTTGCTTTTGTTTTGATGAGCGTTACAGCCTTTTCACAAAAGAAGACATCCAAAAATACATACAGTTCCTACGAAAATATTTTAAAAAACATTTCTCCCAACGATAAGGCAGATTCCTGGACGCTTTTTTACAATATTTATGCGAGAGATAAAGTGGTAAAATCTGTTGGTAATGCTGATTATCTTCCACAATTTAAAGGTTTTACTTTGGATCCTCATGAAGAGGGATTTTATTACATCGCTTATTCAAAAAACGGAATTGTTTCTTATGTTACGGATTTAGCTGGCTTAAAAAACTTTATTGGTAGTGTAGATAATGCCGATGAAGCAGCGATTTCCGCAATTGCTTCAGGATATCTTATTGATTTTGAGTTTAAAGATTATGCTGCCAATTTTCAGGACAAAGGGAAGCTTTATATAGTGGAGGCAGGAAAGGTTACTTCTGAAAAGTGTCCTTTTTCCAAATCTCACTATGAAATTTCTGTGAATAAAGTAACTGGCGAAATTTCGGATGTAAAAGATTTAGGACAGTATTTTGAAATTTACGGTAAAGACTGCAAAAATAATCCTCACCATTCCGAAATCGACAGGCAAATGGAAGAAGCCAAACTAAAAGCTGAAGAACAGAAAAAAATCCAAAAGCAGATGAGCGATAAAATGGAAAAAAGAATTAGAAAAATTCAGAACAAACGCCGCTAATTTTCCAAAATCTGCGCTGCTGCTTCTTTCGATTTCACTTTATCAATCACACGAACGCAAATTCCGTTTTCATCAAACACAAAAGTCGTTCGCACAATTCCCATATACGTTTTCCCAAAAGTGGTTTTTTCTTGCCAAACACCAAATTTCTCAATGATTTCCCTGTTTTCATCGGCAATTAAATCGTAAGGAAAAGAAAATTTGCTGTGAAAATTTTTCTGTTTTTTTACAGAATCCGCCGAAATTCCCAACAATTGAAAACCGGCTTTTTTTAGTTTAGAATAATTATCGCTCAAATTGCAGGCTTCCACGGTGCAAGTTGGTGTATTCGCTTGTGGATAAAAGAAAATCACCAATTTTTTACCTAAAAAATTTTCAGAATTTACTGACTTTCCGTCTTGGTTTACGGATTGGAATTCCGGAAGTTTGTCGCCTACTTTTAGCATAATTTTTTTTTAAATTTTTAATTTGATAATTTCATTTCATGTGTTCTTGTAATCCTCCAGCGACAAAGTCGCAAGAGGTTAACATTGTGTCGCGCTCCGCGCGAACCAAGCTCACTTTAATTTTAGTGATAACTCAAAAAATGAAAGATTGTAAATGGTTATCGCACGAAAACTTTCAAGTTTTTTCTGGTTGAAGATGTTTCTTTCACCTATTTTTGTTCAAATTTAGTTTAAAAATGACCAAGAAGCAAAGAGCGCAGATGATTCTAACGGAACTTGAAAAACTCTATCCCGAAACTCCAATTCCTTTAGATCATAAAGATCCATATACGTTGTTGGTTGCTGTAGCACTTTCTGCCCAAACAACGGATAAAAAAGTAAATGAAGTTACGCCAAAATTGTTCGCAGCTGCCGATACACCAGAAAAAATGGCAAATCTTGAAATCTCGGAAATAAAAGACTTGATTAAAGAAATAGGACTCGCCAACTCTAAAGCTAAAAATTTGAAAGGAATGGCAGAAATGTTAATCGAAGAATTTAATTCCGAAGTTCCGCAAACGTTTGAAGAACTCGAGAAACTTCCCGGAGTTGGTCATAAAACAGCTTCGGTGGTGATGAGTCAAGCTTTTGGAATTCCCGCTTTTCCAGTCGATACCCATATTCATCGATTGATGAAAAAATGGAAACTTACCGAAGGAAAAAATGTAGTGCAAACCGAAAACGATGCAAAAAAACTCTTTCCAAAGGAAACTTGGAACAAAGTTCACCTTCAAATTATTTTTTATGGGCGAGAATTTTCGCCTGCGAGAGGAAACGGCGAAAAAGATTTTATTACCAAAATGCTTTTCGAGAAAAACTATTGAAGCAGCATCCTTACTTTTTCACTCAGATCCTCAATGTCGAAAGGTTTGGCAAGTAGTACATCAGCGCCGCAAGATTGGCTCTGAAATAATGCTTTTGGATGAGCAGACATCAATATTATTTTCAGATTTTTGAGATTGGGATTTTCTCTTAAGTTTCTTATGAGCGTTCTGCCGTCCAAGCCAGACATCAGCATATCTGTTATTACCAAATTTGGTTTTTCCTTTTTTATCATTTCTTCCGCAATCATCGGGTTTACACAGCATATAACCGTGTAGCCTTCGGATGAAAGTAGAGTTTCAACCAAGGTGCAAATGTCGCGGTTATCATCCACAACAATTATTTTGAAATTTTTCATCAATAGCGGCTTGTTCAGCCTTACAATTTTATCATTTTAGCACCAATAAATTCCTTTTACTGCGAATAAAAGCCAATTTCTTTTATAAAAAGAATAAATCTGCAATATTATTAGGACAATATTTAGTGATTTTTTATAAAAACCTAAAATTTTTTAGATTTTTACCATGCAAATATACATACAAAAAGTATTTATACAAACATAAACGGAATTTATTGTTTTTTCGCCCAAAGATTCATCTTTCTCTCCAAAACTGAAAGCGGAAGACATCCTTGGCTCAAAATTTCATCATGAAACTTCGCTAAATTGAATTTATTTCCCAACTGTTTTTGGTATTTATCGCGCAATTCACGAATTTTTATAGAACCAATTTTGTAACTCAAAGCTTGTCCCGGAATCGCCATATAGCGCTCTATTTCAGCTGTGGCACTTGCTTCATCGTAAGCAACATTGCTTAGAAAATAAGAAATTGCCTGATCGCGATTCATCGTTCCGGTGTGAAGACCTGTGTCGATTACAAGACGGACTGCGCGCAACATTTGGTCGCTCAAATAGCCCATTTTTTGATAAGGATCCGTATAAAGCCCAAATTCTGGGCCTAAAGTTTCGCAATAATGAGCCCAACCTTCACCATAAGCTCCGAACCAACCGAAACGCATAAATTTTGGTAGATTTTCGTTTTCCTGCTGCAATGAAACCTGATAATGATGTCCCGGAATTGCTTCGTGCAAAAACAGCGATTCCATTCCGCTCGTTACATTAAATTTTGTGGGGTCGGGAAGCGGCATATAGAAAATTCCCGGTCTTTTTTCGTCGGGAGTTCCCTGAACGTATTCTGCACTAGCGCTTGCTTCACGAAATTTTTCGGTCTGGCGAATTTCAAAAGGTGTTTTTGGCGTTACGCTAAACATGGACTTCAGTTTTGGCTCTATTTTTTTCAAAATTCCGTTGAACGCTGCAATAACCTCGGTATTGGTTTTATAGGGCATCGCTTTCGGATCGCTTTTCACATGGGTAAGAAATTCTTCCAAACTTCCGCTGAAACCAACTTGTTGTTTCACTTTTTCCATTTCTGCACGCAGCATATTCACTTCTTGAACACCAATTTTGTTGATTTCTTCAGGATTCAGGTTAGTGGTTGTCCAGCTTTTAACATAGTATGCGTAAATGTCTTTTCCTTTCGGAAGAGCGTTGTAACCATCTGTTAATCTTGATTTTGGCAGATATTCTTTCTCTAAAAACGTTCCCATTTTTGTATAGGCGGGAACAATTTTTTTTGAAACAGCATCTTTATACAGTGTCGTATATTTTTGCTTTTGCGCATCTGTAAAGTTTTTAGGAAAATTCTTCACCGGACCGGAAAAAATGTTTTTTTCAAAATCTTTCGTAATGATTTCTTCGGCATTCATTTGAGGAATCATTTTCACGACCAGTTTTTGGGGAAGAACAACGTTTTGATTAATTCCTGTCTTAAAATTTTCGATCGCGGCATCTATCCAATCCGGAAATTTTTCCATTCTTCGAAGCCAATTATCGTAATCCTTTTCGGTTTTAAAAGGTTGGCTTCCCTGTCCGCTCCCTAAAAGTGGAAAATCCAAAGGTAAACCTCCAAACTGTGTAAAAGGAATGTATTCAGGATGATAAGCGTAACGTTCAATTTTATCTTTCAAGGTAAAATCCAGAACATCAAAAACCACTTTTTTGTCATCCGAAAGTTTTTCGTAATCCACTTTTTTTAGTTGATCCTGCACCGAATTATAAAAAACAATTTCACCCGAAATCGATTCTTCATTAATGTTAATCGGCAAAAGATCGTTATATCTTGTATCTCCTTGCGCAGTGGCTTCCAAAGGATATAATTTGAGATATTGCTCGTAGTAATTCGCAGCGATTGAGTCCAAGTCGGAAGGCGTAACCTTCGTCAAAGGATAATCTTTTTTCTTGCAGGAAATTATGGCAAATACCACAGAAAGCAGTAACAAATAAGTGAAACCAGATGTCTTTTTCATTTCAAAAATTTTGAAGCAATAAAAGTAAAGATTATTTTGCAAGTGGACAGTTTTTAGTTACACAAAGAGCTCAAAGTATTTTCACGAAATTCACAAAGTTTTCGAACACAAAGAACATTGCTTCTAAAGTAAACTTTTTTAGTTTTAAACGCAATAGCGCATTTCGCGCGGAGCGCGACACATTGTTAACCTCATGCGACTTGTCGCTTGAGGGAGAGTAATAGTAAAGATGAAAAATCATTGAAATTTATTATTTCTACTGCTAAAACTTATAAAAAACTCAAAAAATTTTTACACATTCAATCAAATTTTTATCTTTGTTCAATAAGTTTAAAAATCAATTATTTACATCTATCGTGAGCCAGAAAATGAAAGGTCTTCTAAAAATTTACCATCCGGACGAAACCTTAAAATACCACATCAAAAACACCTACTGCAAAGCAGTTTACAGCAACAAACAACACTTTTTAGAGGTAGAAATTATTACGGACGACAGTCTAGATCATGTGGACGACGATTCACTGCAGTATAATTTTCCGCAAATTTCGTTGGATGTTTTTGATTTCCCGATAGAAGACGGAGAAATTGAAGGAAAAACTTTTAATATAGAAGATTCCGAAGATGAAACTTACACCGAAGTTGACCTTTTTGACGATGAAGAAGCCTATCTTTACGAAAACGAATTGAGTTTCGATAGAAATGAGGAAGGCGAGCTTCAACTGTATTGGAAAGGCGCTATCGACGATTTTTATACCGGTTCCGATGAGCCGATTCCTTTCAAACTGAAATGCCACTTCAAACAGGACGATATTGAGGTTGACGAGGAGTAATCTTTCTAACAATCTAAAAAACAGCAGAAAAATTGATAAAACCATAATATTTATGGGTATTTTTGCGTTTTATAATACTAAAAAACTGATTTTATGCAGGACAGCACACAAGTAGCACAAACTACCGCAAATTCGATACAGCTTCAGCCCGAGAAACATGTTTTTTCACTTTGGGAAATCCTTTTCAGTGGCGGAATTATCGGGAATACCATTATGGTTTGTATTTTCCTTTTGGGAGTTTTGGCGCTTTATATTTTCTTGGAACGTTATTTTTTCATCAAAAGAGCTTCTAAAGAAACCCCAAATTTTCTTGAAAACATCAGAGATTTCGTTCAGGACGGAAAAATTCAAACCGCAATAGATTACTGTAAAACCATTGATTCTCCCGAAGCAAGGATGATTGAGAAAGGTTTGGCAAGAGTGGGACGTCCAATTTCGGATATTTCAAACGCGATGCAAAATCAGGGACAATTGGAAGTTTCAAAACTGGAAAAAAATCTTAATATTTTGGCTTCCGCATCCGGTGCTGCACCAATGCTGGGATTTTTGGGAACAGTAGTCGGAATGATTATGGCTTTTTTTGAAATTTCAAATGTTACAGGAGCCGTTTCACCAAAATTATTGGCATCCGGAATTTATACGGCGATGGCTACAACGGCAGTCGGACTTTTTGTAGGAATTCCCGCATATTTTTTCTACAACATATTGGTTACCAATGTAGATCGATTGGTTTTGAAAATTCAAACGCACGTAAATGAATTTTTGGATACCTTAAATAAACCTCTATAAAAGATACAAGAAACAAGGAAAAAGATTCAAGTTGAAAGTTAACCTCAAACTTTAACCTCAAACCTTAAACAAAAATTTAGTAATGGAATTAAAACGCCGGAACAGAGTAAGCGCCGAATTCAGTATGGCATCAATGACAGATATTATCTTTTTGTTGTTGATTTTCTTTATGATTACGAGTTCCGCTATTAGCCAAAGCGCTATAGATGTGAAACTTCCGAAAGCTGTAGCAGTAGATCCGAGTGTTCAGGATCCTACAACGGTTACCATCACCAAAGACGGCAATTATTTTGTAAACGATAAAGAGATACAAAAAGAACAATTGGAAAATTATCTTGTGGATGCTTTGAAAGGCGAACAAAATCCTGCCTTTACCATAAAGGCAGACCAAGATACGAAACATAAAGACGTGGTTTTCGTGATGGGAATTGCAGAAATGCACAAATTCAACCTTGCGATTGCCACCATCGAAAATGAATAATGAGTTACGCAATAAATCATAAAAAAAACGAAGAAAAAGACCGCAGGAAAAGTGCAATTATCACTTTTTTGGTAACCTTATTGGTTTTTTTGGCGATTTATTTCTACAAATTCACCAAAATTATCCCAAAATCGCAGGAATTGGTAACCACAATGCTGATTAATTTTGGGGACAATCAAAACGGAAACGGCGCCGAAGAACCTGCAAATCAGGAGGGAAGTTTAGCCTCAAATACCGAAATTACCGTTCCTGAACCTGTTGCTGAACCGCAACCGCAGCCACAACCTGTGGTAAAAGAAAAAATCATCACCGGAAGCAATACAAAAGTGAGTGCACCGAAAGTTGAAAAAGTGGATAATACAACTAAAAACACGGCAAAAACCACCACCACAAAAAAATCCACTTCAACTCCTGCAAGAAGTTCCAACACCACCTCAAAAGCACAAGGCGACGGAAAAGGAACTGCCGCAATTGGAAATTTAATTCGCGGAAGAGGAACCAACCCTGGAACTCAGGGAACTAACGGAACCACCGGAAATGCAGGCGATCCTCTCGGTGGCGAAGGAAACGGCGACAGTGTAATTGGAGTTGATAGAAAATTGGTCGGTTTTATTCCCGGGACAATGGGAAGAGGTGGCGCTCAACCGAACCACAGCTGTTCCGCAAGTGGCACAATTTCAATTTCTTACGTGGTAGACAAAGCTGGAAATGTAACTTCTGCCAGAAGAAGTGGAGGAGTTTCAGATCCTTGCGTAGTTTCTACAACGGTTTCTTGGGTAAAACAATATGTAAAAGCCGAAAGAGCAAATACAAGCTCTACCGGAACTTACAGAATTACTTTTTAAAAGGGATTTTCTTCATCCAAATCCTCGTCTTCTCTGTAAAATTCTTTCAATAATTCTTGGGCATTTTCCAAATCTTCACTCCGAACCTTTAGTTGAAAACCGCCAATTGTATTATTGAACATCGGATAAATCGTTGAAGAATTAACATCAAAAATAAATCCTTCAATTCCGCTATTTTCTAGAAAAATCCTGAAAATTTAAGCTTCCGGTTCTGTGGTGTAGGTTTTTAGATTGACTAAATTCATGCGAGATGTTTTTTAAGTTCTCCAATTCGTCCCATCACCGGAATTGAAAATATTTGTGCTTTCTGAAGCCAGATTTCGTAGAAATTTTGCGCTTTTTCCGCCAAATCTTTAGAAGGATTTTCTTTGAATTTATAGAAAAACAAATTGCCCAGAAGTTCGTAATACGCAATATGATGAGGTTCGTCTTTTGATTCTACCCAATCTTTAATTTCCTGAATGCTCATCGCAGAAAGTTCCTCAAAACTCATTTTGAAAATATCTTTCATCTGCGTTTCGAAAACCATTTGTTCTTCGGAAGGCGTTCCTTCATTTTTTCCTAAAAGCATGTTGGCAATCATTTCAGAAAATTGCTTTACAATGCGGATGATGTAGTCTTTGTCGTGAATCATTTTTTTTCTTTTTGTTGCAATTGATGCAGAGGTGCAATTGGTGCAAAAGGTTGCACTTGTTGCATTGGATGCAAAGTTGTAAATTGTTTAGGTACGCCAATTGTTTTTAACGTATTCGATATAATTATGAATTTTGATGCTTAATTTTCTATAATTTTCTACTAATATTTCAAATTCTGGAGCAAGCTCAGGATAAACACGAAGGATTTTCCTGAAGTGATTTAATGTTTCGTCGCAACTACTATGAGAGAATCTTAAAAATTTTAGGTAATCATTTTTATACTCTCTTCTGCCGTAACCTTCAACAATATTTGAATTTACAGAGTCTGATGAACGGCGTATTTGACTTCCCAATTCATACAACTCATATTTTGGCAACAGTAAAGATTTTTGATGTGTTTCTACAAACAATTCAAAAGAAATATTATAAATATCTAGATTTTCGTAACTCATAATCGCTCTTTTTAAAAAAATTAAAATTTCAACAAAAAACACATTCTTTGATTAATTGCGGTATTTTGCATCAATTGCATCAATTGCACCCATGCAACAACTGCACCTACTATCAAGCAAAAAACAAATAAGCCAAAATCACCGAAGTAATAATTCCCACCAAATCTGCCAAAAGCATCGCCGTTACTGTATATCTCGTATTTCTTATTCCAACTGCGCCAAAGTAAACTGCGATTACATAAAAAGTTGTATCCGAACTTCCCTGTAAAACCGCCGCCAATCTTCCTTGGAAACTGTCTGCTCCGAAGGTTTGCATAGTATCAACCATCATTCCTCGCGCTCCGGAACCGGAAAGTGGTTTGATGAGTGCGGTTGGAAGTCCGTCCACAAATCTGGTGTCGGCTCCGGCGATGTTTGCGAGATATTTCATACCGTCAATGATGACTTCAAAAACGCCAGAAGTTCTCAACAATGAAATCGCAATCAACATTCCCACTAAATACGGAATGATTTTCACACAGGTCCAAAAACCTTCTTTCGCCCCTTCAATAAAGGCATCGAAAACATTTATTTTTTTGTAAACTGCGCCCAAGACAATGGCAAAAAATATGAGAAGAATGATTCCGTTACTTAATAACTTGCTGAAATCATCCAAACCTTCTTTACTTAAACTCACTAAATAAACCACCAAAAGCCCAACCAAAACCGAAATTCCACCAACATAAGCAATTACAATCGGTTGCAATAAATTGATTTTCTGATAAATAGAAACAATAATCATTGCCGCCATTGTTGCAGCAAAAGTCGCAATCATGCACGGAAGAAAAATATCGGTTGGCGTTTCAGAGCCCATTGATGCACGAATTGCGATAATAGAAACTGGAATCAGAGTTAAACCTCCCGCGTGAAGACAGAGGAACATAATTTGCGAATTACTTGCGCGGTCTTTATCCGGATTTAAGGTTTGCAAACTTTCCATTGCTTTCAGTCCGAAAGGTGTGGCTGCATTGTCCAAACCTAACAAATTGGCACTGAAATTCAATAACATGTGTCCAAAAGAAGGGTGGTTTTTTGGAATTTCAGGGAATAGTCTTGAAAAAAATGGCTGAATAATTCTTGAAAGCAAATTAATTCCACCTGCTTTTTCAGCAATGCTCATAAAACCCATAAAAAGCGTCATAATGCCGATTAAACCAAGACAGATTTTCACGGCGGTTTCGGATGTTCCAATCACGCCGTCGGTTTCCTGAACGCGATACACTTTTACGTTTTGTTTTAAAGAATCGGTTTTATAGCCAATGTGTTTTTCTTCAAATTTTTGAGATTTCATTAAAGAATCGCGAACTATTGGCGTCATTGCAGACATTGGTTGCGTTGCAATTTGTACGGTGTCGCCGCCTTTTCCAACCACCATATCGTTGTAAATCGCTTTATAATTCGGTGAAAACAAATATTTGATACTTGCCACCACAATTGCGACGATAATAAACGCCGACCAAATCCTGCTTAAAACCATTTTTCAGAAAATTTAAGTAAAAATAAGTTTTAAACGCAAAGTGCGCAAAGATTTGTTTTTAAATTTGCAAATCCATAAAAAATTAAAGTTCGCAAAGGCGCTTCGCTTAGCAAACTAAATACTGACATATTTGTCATTCCGTAGGAATCTAAACAAAGAATTTCTTTTGTTTTAATGAGATTCCTACGGAATAATAAAAAGATTGTTTTATTTCATTTTAAGAACTATTGTATTTCTCCGTTTAAGCGAAGCGTGTTAGTTTATCTTAAAAATAATTTCACGCAGAGAAAAAAGCCTTTGTCTATCCTTGTGCTTTTTTATCGTCTGTCTTCGCATCAAAAATAAAATTTCTGTCAAAAATCATTTCCCACATTTCAAAAAACTCAAAATTCAATCAAAATCTTTTGTAACTTTAGTTTCCGAAAAAAATAGGAGTCCGAAGACGGAAGTCCGAAGTCCGAAGAAAAACTGATCTCTCATAAAATAAGTTGACGTAAAGTTTAGTTGATAACTTTTCTAG
>JAPUEB010000013.1 GCA_027492795.1 Chryseobacterium sp. | reverse complement strand
ACCACGGCATACCTGCGCACGAAGTAAGGTTTATTCAGGAAGCGAAAAATGATAATCAACCGAAAAATTCTATTCAGAATTGGGCAAGAGAATTGAGATATCGTTTTTTTAGAGAAATTCAAGAAAAAGAAAATCTAGAATTTTTGGTTACAGCGCATCATCTTAATGATCAATTAGAAACTTTTATTATCAATCTTTATAAAGCGTCAGGAATCCGAGGGTTGAGTGGAATTCCGCAAAGTGAAAACGGCATTATTCGTCCGCTTCTTGGTTTTTCTAAAAATGAAATTTATGATTTTGCCAAAGAGAATCATATTGAATTTCGTGAAGATCAATCCAATCAAAAAACGGATTATCTAAGAAATAAAATCAGACACAACATTGTTCCGGAATTGGAAAAAATCAATTCTGATTTCCTAACTAATTTTTCAAAGAGCATCAATTATATTAATCAAGCTAAAGATTTTATTAATGAATCGGTTGATAATAAAATCGAAGTTCTCAAAATAAAATCTGACGAAAATCAATTGATTATTGATAAACAAAAATTTTCACAGGAATCGGAATTGATTAGGTATGAAATTTTAAAAAGATTTGGTTTCAATGATGAAAACGAGATGCAGAAAGTTCTCACTGCGCAAACCGGTAGTTCTTTTTTTACTGCTGAATTTCAATTGCTAATTAATCGAAACGAGTTGATTTTTGAAAGGAAGTTAGAAGTTAGAAGTGAGAATTTAGAAGAAGTAATATTGGAAATAATTGATAATAAAATCATTATTCCTGAAAATATTAAAAAAGAAATCCAAGAATTTGGTAATTGTTTTTGGAAAATTGATAAAGAAAAAGTTCAGCAACCTCTGAAATTGAGAAAAAAACAAGAAGGCGATTTGTTTTTCCCTATTGGAATGATTGGTAAAAAGAAAATTTCGAAGTTTTTTAAGGATGAAAAATTGTCTATTTTAGCGAAGCAAAAAATCTGGCTTCTTTGTGATGCTAAAAACAATGTTTTAGGTATTTTGCCGTTTCGTCAGGATAGAAGGTTTTCAATAGATGATGATTATAATTTATTTTTCAAAGTCCTTCCATAATGAATAAAAGGGCAGTCAATTCCTTAGCCATCTCAGATTTCCAGAAAGACAACAATGTTGCCTTTGGTGTTCTGTACCAAAAATATTTTGGCTACACCCGTAAGTTTGTTCTAGGGAATAAAGGAAATCTGGAAGATGCGGAAGACGTTTTTCAGGATGCTTTGATTATTCTGTACGAAAAATTGTACGACGATGATTTCAAAGCTTACACTTGCCTTGCCAATTACGTCACCGGAATTTCTAAAAATCTCTGGCTGAAAAAACTCCGCAACCGAAACTTTTTTGTGGAAATGCACGAAAGCTATTATTCTGAAAACAAAGAAGAAATCAACCAAGCGATAGAAAATGAAAGAGATTATTATGATAAGCTGAATGACTATATTAATAAAATTTCTTCCCATTGTCAAACCCTCATCCACGATATTTTTATGAAGAATAAAAATATGGAAGAAATACAGGAAAAATATAAATATTCCAGCAAACACAATGCGCAAAATCAGAAGCATAAATGTGTAGAACAGATTAGAAAAATAAAAAAAGATGATAATTTTTAAGACAGATTATCAGTACTTTAAATTAAATTATTAAAAAATCACCTTTTCGCCGGGTGATTTTTTTTATTTTTGGGAACTTCATAATAAATACTTTATCTTATGTTCACCAAAATAATTTATACGTTCTTTTTCTTAGTTGCCATTTCGTTCAATGCACAAAACAAAAGCGGAATTCAATTTCAGACTAAAAATTTAGAAGAAGCCAAAAAACTGGCAAAACAGGAAAACAAACTCATCTTCATCGACCTTTACACCACTTGGTGCGGTCCGTGCAAACTGATGAAAAAGAATACGTTCCCGAATCCTGAACTGGGAGAATTTTTCAATAAAAATTTCATCAGCCTTTATATTGACGCCGAAAAAGAGGGGACAGAATTAGCCAAAAAATTCAAAATCGTTAATTATCCGTCTTTCCTTTTCCTAGACCAGAACGGCGAATTGGTTCAATATGAATTTGGATATTACAACGCTGCACAATTTTTAAATATCGGAAAGTCGGTTACAGAGAAAAGAAATTCAGACAAAAAAACGCCGACAATCAGCGAAGTGAAGGGCAAAATGGTGGGTGAAACGATTCCTAACTTTACAGCAAAAGATCAGTTTGAAAAAACATTTTCTCTGTCTCAGGAAAAAAAGAAAACCGTGGTGGTTTTCATTCGTGGACAATGGTGTCCGTATTGTAATAAATATGTTGAAAGTCTACAAAATCTTGCTCCCGAATTACAGTCGAAAAACACAAGACTGGTCATCATTTCTCCTGAAAAACCTGAGTTTATCGCAAAAACCATCAGCAAAACCAAAACCGCGTATTCCGTTTTGTATGATGAAAACTACAGAATAGCAGAACTTTTTGATGTTCTGTACACACCCGAGAAAAAAACGCTCGATTTCTACGAAAACCGATTGGGAGACGATTTTAAGAAAAGCCGTTCCGATGAATCCGGAAGACTGCCCGTTTCTGCAACCTATATTTTAGATGAAAATCAAAAAATCATCTGGAGACATTTCAATCCCGATTACAAAGAAAGAGCTTCGCTGGAGGATATTGTAAAACAGCTTTAATTAAAAATTTTCACCGCAAAAGTGGCAAAAGAAATGACTAATAAAAAGAAACATAAAAGAAAGCAAAAACGCATATTTTGAAAATCTAAAATCCGATGCAAACTTTTGATTCTTTTTCGGTTAAAACATTTTATCTAAACAACTTTAATTAAAAATTTATGAAAAATACATTCACCCTCATTCTCGTATTTCTGCTTCCTTTTTTGGCATTTTCCCAAAAAGCAGAACATAGAAATTTAGAAAACAAACTGGCAATTCAGGGGTATGATCCCGTTTCCTACATCGAACAGAAAAAAGCGGTAAAAGGGAAAAAAGAATTTGCGGTCAATGTAAACGGAGCCATTTATTACACTTCTTCAGAAAAAAATAAAGAACTCCTGAAAAAAGATCCCGCAAAATACGAACCTGTTTACGGTGGTTGGTGCGCTTTTGCACTTGGAGATTATGGCGAAAAAGTGGAAATTAATCCTACAACTTTTAAAATCATTGACGGAAAAACACACCTGTTCTACAATAAATTTTTCAACAATACCCTGACTTCGTGGAACAAGAACGAGGCAAAACTGAAAAAAAGTGCAGACCAAAACTGGAAAAAACTGACCAACTAATCCTCACAAAAAAAATTAAAATTATGAAAACATTTAAAATTTTCCTGGTAACAGCATTTTTACTGCTTTTGCAAAGCAATCATCTAGTTGCGCAAGGATGCAGTGACGCCGGATTTTGTACGGTTAGCAGTTTTCAACCGAATAATAATGACAGCTTAAAAACTTACCATAATCAAATCAAGACCGGAATTTTCTTTGGCAAAGCAGATAATTCGATTTCTGTCTTCGGAAATTACGTAGAATACAACAGACAAATCAATGACAGATTTGGCTTTGATGCAAAACTGACCACTTTGGCGCAAAACGGAAACGATGTTTCCACTTTTGGACTTTCTGATTTGTTTCTGAATGCCAATTATAAAGCTAACGAAAAACTAAAATTTACATTAGGTGCGAAAATTCCTTTGTCAGATGCAGGGAAATCAAAGAATAATATCCCGTTGCCAATGGATTATCAGTCTAGTTTAGGAACGTTTGATTTGATTGTAGGTGTGGGTTACGAAATCGAAAAACTACAGTTAATTGTTGCTCTTCAACAGCCATTAACACAAAATGAGAATAAGTTTTTAGCATCGCAATATCCCGCAAGTTCAGCGTTGAGAGGGTTTTTATCAACCAATAAATTCCAGAGAAGTGGCGATGTTTTGCTAAGGGTTTCTTATCCTGTAAATATTAATTCCAAACTAAGACTTACGCCAAGTATTTTGCCGATTTATCACCTGAAGAACGACCGCTTTACCAACCAAAACAATGTAGAACTGGAAATTAACAATTCGAAAGGACTTACATTGAACGGAAATGTCTATCTGGATTACGAAATCAACCGGAGAAATGGACTTCAGCTTAATGTAGGAGTTCCTTTTGTCGTGAGAACATCCAGACCCGATGGATTAACGAGAAGTTTCATCGCCAATGTTGAATACAGAGTGAAATTTTAAATTCTTTAATCAGAAAATTTACAACAAATAAAAACATCAGAAATTATGAAAACATTGATCCCCTTTATTTTCGCGTCCTTTCTCTTGGTTTCCTGCGTCAGAGAAAGCACTGCAACAGAAGATTTAATGGAAATGGCTCCTGAAAATTCGGTCTTAAAATATTCCGGAGATTTTATGCAGGGACCTTACGGAAATAACGTTAACGGAAAAGCAGAAATCTATGAAAAAAACGGAGTCTTCACATTGGTTTTAAATGAAAATTTCACCATCAGCAATGGTCCGGATCTTTACGTGTATGTAAGCAAAGAACAGCAGCCTTCGCAATTTGTTTCTTTAGGTAAGCTGAAATCTGTGAACGGCGGACAAACCTACACTTTTACGGGTTCCGTAAACTTCGATGAGTACAAATACGCAGTCGTTCATTGTCAACAATACAATCATCTGTTTTCTTACGCTCTATTAGAAAAAAAATAACATTACAAATATGAAAAACTATATCAATTGGGCATTACGATTAATTCCCGCCCTAATTTTACTGCAGACTTTATTCTTCAAATTTACGGCTCATCCGGATTCTGTCGCCATTTTTTCTAAACTCCACGCAGAACCTTACGGAAGAATTTTTTCCGGAGTTTTGGAACTTATCACGGCTGTTCTGATTCTGAATCCGAAAACCACATTTTGGGGCGCAATATTGGGATTTTTTACAATGTTGGGAGCAATTGCATCGCACATTTTTATTCTGGGAATCGAAACCAATAACGATGGCGGAAAACTATTTTTCCTTGCCGTAACCGTTCTTGTTTTCTGTGTGATTCTTTTGTTTAAATTTAAAAAAACTAAAGTATGAATAAGGACGAATCGGTTTACAAAATCTTGAACGAGATTCTTACCGAACAACAGAATTTGCTGAGGAAAATTACTGCAAAAATGTATACACACAATATTCCGTCTCTGGATGGTGCAACTATTGGCGGTCACACGAGACATATTATTGAGTTTTTGGAGATTTTACTGAATTCTTATCATACGAATCAGATTAATTATGATGAAAGACAAAGAAATCTGGAGTTAGAAAAAAATCCTGAACAAGCAATACAGGCGATTTCTGAAATACTTTCCAGAATTAATTTGCCCAATAAAAATTTGATAATGCATCAGACAGTAGGAAATGTCTCTTTAGAAATTCCGACCAATTTCTTTCGGGAGCTTTTGTACAATATCGAGCACTGTATTCATCATCAGGCGTTGATAAAAGTAGCTTTTAACGAAATTAAAATGAGTCATCTGCTTAACAAAAATTTCGGCATTGCGCCTTCAACCGTTCAATATAGAGAAACTAAAAATCTAAATTAAATGTGTACTGTAACGTATTTTCCACTTAAAAATAAAATTGTTCTGACTTCCAACCGGGACGAAAAACCCAATCGTTCTGCACAGGAAATCCATCGTGAAAAAGGTATTTTTTATCCGAAAGATGCCACAAAAAACGGAACTTGGTTTGCGGTCTCAGAAAATGGAAATGTCATTATTTTATTAAATGGTGCTTTTGAAAATCATCAAAGAAAAACAGAATACAAAAAAAGCAGAGGACTGATTGTTTTGGATTTAATAAAGGAAGAAAATATTTTCAACGCTTTACAATATATTGATTTGCAAAATATTGAACCTTTTACTTTGGTTATTTTTCAGGAAAAGCAATTGGCAGAATTTCGTTGGGACGGAACTGAAAAGCATTTAAAAATATTAGACAATAGTCGTTCGTACATTTGGTCTTCTGCAACATTGTATGATAAATCGACAAGAGAAAAAAGGGAGCAAATTTTTCAGCAATTTCTTCAAAGCGAAAAGATTTCCGAAGAAACAATCTGGGATTTCCACCATCAGAAAACCAATGATTTGGAAAACGGAATTACCATCAAAAGACAAAATACGATACAAACTATAAGTACTACACAACTTGTTATTTCTTATGAAATGACACTGAAACATCACGACCGACTCAACGAATATTCAAACCCTGAAAAAATTTTCCTGAACAATGAAATTCACACATCGTCTTCATAAGATTACAAATTGGGAATATTGGTCAACATTTACCATTTACTTACCACTTTTGCCGGTTTGGCTGTACTGTGCGTACAAAGCAAGAACGCTTTTGTTTTTTCACGGCGCAAATCCTTCCATAAAATACGGAGGAATGGCAATGGAAAGCAAAAAAGAAATCTATGATTTGATTCCCGAAAGTTGGATTCCGAAAACCGTTTTTGCGTCTTCAGAAACTTCATTTCAGGAAATTTTATCTGAATTAAAATCACAAACCATCAATTTTCCCATTATTGTAAAACCCAATATCGGATTGAAAGGTTTGGGTGTGGCTGAACTTAAGGATTCAGATGAATTGGAAAATTACCAGAACCATAATGACTGCGATTTTTTAATTCAGGAAAAGATCAAATATCAGAATGAAGTCGGCATTTTTTACCACCGTTTTCCGGACGAAAAAACAGGAAAAATTACCGGAATGGTAAAAAAAGAATTTCTTTCTGTAACAGGGAACGGCAAAAAAACGTTGCGAGAACTGGTAATGGAAAATCCCAGAAGTGCTTTCCAAATCAAAGCCATAGAACAGAAAATGGGAAGCGAAATGAACAAAATAGTTCCCGAAAATGAAGAAATTATCTTAATTCCGTTCGGAAGTCATACAAGAGGAGCAAAATTCGTTGATATTTCAAGTGAAGTTACAGAAAATTTAGCACAGAAAATAGATGAAATCTGTACCAAAGTGAGTGGTTTTTATTTCGGAAGATTAGACGTAATGTTTGAAAATCTGGAACTTTTAAAAAACGGAGAGAATTTTAAAATCATAGAAATAAACGGTGCTAAAAGTGAACCAACGCATATGTACGACCCGAAACACTCCTTATTTTTTGCGTGGAAAGAAATAGCCAAACACTGGAAAATAATGGCAGAAATAAGCAGAAAAAACCACGAATCCGGATTTCCTTATCTCAATCTTAAAGAAGGTTTTTTAGCTTTAAGAAATAATCTTGCGATTGAGAAAAAATTAAGACAAAGCACTCTGCTCGATTAATTTAAAAACAAGTACTTTTGTAAATCTAAAAAAAATTAAAAATGAAGAGTTTTTTTTTCTTATTCTCACTTCTTATTATTCAAATATTTTCTGCACAAATAAAAAATCCGGTTAAGTTCAAATTCGATGTGGTTTCCGTTGGAAAAGATGAATATGAAGCTGTTTTGACAGGAACTATCGAGGACAAATGGCACATTTACTCCCAAGATTTACCACCAGATTCAGGAATTCCGACCGAGTTTAAAATCACTTCCAAAGAAGGTATTCAGCTGATTGGGAAAGTTCAGGAAATCGGAAAGAAGCACGATGAATTTTCGGAAGCTTTTGGTGCTCAGATTGTTTATTATTCCAATAAAGTGGTTTTCAAGCAGAAATTCAAACCGAAAGATGCTTCCAAACCTGCGACAATTACAGCTGAAATAATGTATCAGACGTGTAATGACCGCGTTTGTCTGGCACCAAATACTTTAGAATTTGAAAAACAAATTGAAGGAAGTAAAACAGCGGTTGCACAAGAAGAAAAAGTTGAGAAAACAAAAGATACGATTTACGAAGTTGCTCCTATGGGCAAAGTTGGAACGGTTCTAAAACCGACAAACATTGAAGCGCAAGCTCCAACAGTTGCAAAACAAGAAGGTTTGAAAATTAATTCTTTGGACTTCAAAAATCCTTTAACGAATTGTGGAGCCGAGCAACAAAAGCCTCAAAACGATAATTGGTTGGTTCTTGGATTAGGATTTTTAGGTGGACTAATTGCATTGCTCACACCGTGCGTTTTCCCAATGATTCCGTTGACAGTTTCATTCTTCACAAAAGGCAACAAAGACAAAGCAAAAGGTAAAAGAGATGCGTTTATTTACGGATTTTTTATTCTCCTGATTTTCGTTTTATTGAGTATTCCGTTTCATATTATTGATGGAATTTCAGGGAATATTTTCAACCAGATCTCAACCAATATTTGGCTGAATTTATTCTTCTTCGCTATATTTTTATTCTTTGCACTGAGCTTTTTCGGTTATTACGAAATCACTTTGCCAAGTTCCATCGCCAACAAATCTTCCAAAGCTGAAGAAGCTGGCGGATTGATTGGGATTTTCTTTATGGCTTTAACTTTGGTTATCGTTTCGTTCTCTTGTACAGGTCCGATTTTGGGAAGTTTATTAGGTGGAGTTGTGGCTGGAGCTACTAATGTTCCCACATTATTGACATTTGCTCTAGCTGGTTTTGGCTTGGCTTGGGCATTGGTTTTTGGTTTGTTGGCATTGTTTCCGCAAGCGTTGCAAAGTTTACCAAAATCCGGAGGTTGGATGAACACGGTAAAAGTTGTACTTGGATTTATCGAGTTGGCTTTAGCTCTTAAATTTCTTTCAAAAGCAGATTTGGTTTCCAAAACATTTTTATTGAAAAGAGAATTGTTCATCGTACTTTGGATTATCATTGCAATTGGATTGGTGGTTTATTTATTCGGAAAAATCAGATTTCCACACGATGATAAAAAACCGAAAATTTCTTTAACGAGAAGAATTCTTGGTGTTTTCGGAATTGTATTTATTGGATATTTGATTCAAGGATTAATTCCTTCAGAAAAACCTAAATTACAAATGCTAAGCGGGATTTTGCCTCCGTTAAACGTTAGTTATTTCCACAAAGAAGAAGATGGAATTCTTGGATTGAAGCCTTATCATAATTATTTCGAAGCGATTGAAGTGGCGAAGAAAGAAAATAAGCCAGTTTTGATAGATTTCACAGGTTACGGTTGTGAAAATTGCCGAAAAATGGAGGAGTTTGTATGGAGCCAGGATGATGTTTTGCCAATTCTTCAGAATGATGTGATCATTGCTTCGGTTTATGTGGACGATAAGGAAGAATTGCCAGAAAATGAACAAATCAAAATCGATATGGGAGAAGGTCAAATGAAGAAAGTAAAAACAATAGGAGACAAATGGAGTTTGTTCCAGCAGGTTAATTTCAATAACAATTCCCAACCTCATTATGTTTTAGTAACGCCTGACCAAAAAGTGATTAACTCGCCGGTTTCTGGTTATATGTCAAAAGAGGATTTCAAAAAATTCCTGAAATGTGGAATTGATTATTTTAAGAATAAATAGAGTATAATGGAGAAAGCAATTTTTACAGACAAGATTTTTTATTACGGAATCATTATGTTTATTTCAATTTTGCTTCTCTATAATGTCTATTCGATTTTGTCAATTTTCGAATTAAGACTAATAATGCCAATTCTTATTCAAATAATTTTATTGATTTTAATTTTTAACAAACATAAATTAATCAAGCTTCTGCTTAAAATTTGGAGTGGAATATTTTAAGGAGAATTTGTAAGAGTAACACCAGAACACCGATTTTTTTGTAATGATGAATGGATAGAAGCTAAAGATTTACAACCTGGAGATCTTTTACATTTAAAAGGAAGACATTATACCACAATTATCAGCATAGAAATCTTGCCACATTATGAAAAAGTTTATAATTTTGATATTGAAGGCAACGAGAATTACTATGTAACCGAAGATGGGATTTTGGTGCATAATGGATATAGAGAAAATTTCTTTGGAGAAAATCCTTCCTTAAAAGGTGATGTTGTAGTTCACCACGCAGTTGAACAGCAAGTTCTAATAAAATATCCTGGTTTGTTTACAAAAGCCGAATTAGATAAAATTGAAAATTTAAGAGGAATACCAAAAGATGTAAACAATACTTTGCATTTAAGCACAATAAGAATCGCTTGGAATCGATTTTACAAACAATACCCTAATGCTACCAAACAAGAGATTCAAGATTTTGCTGATGTTATTGATAATCTTTATGGCTCTCAATTTAATCCACCATTAAAATAATAATTTATGAAATACATTAAAATTGAACCTGAAGTAATTGTGGGTTTAGGAGAAGATACAAAAATAAATAAATCCAATCATCCACCTATTGTTAAAGATTTACACATCAACTTAGAAGATTGGTTAGGTGATGATTTAATGGAAAACTTTCCTGTTTTTATCATAACAGAATATCTTAAGTCAAGTTTAGAAACTACAAGATTTTCAGGGTACACTATAAAGGATTTAAAACTTACTTTTGATGAATATTTTGAAAGTAATTATCAACTAGAAAAAAAAGTTCCAACTTTTTATTGGATGGTTATTAATGGAGCAAAAGGAGAAGATGACTTTTTTATTGACCAATCTCAAACACTAAATATTTCAGTTGAGGCATTCTCATTTATGAAAAAATTCAATTTAAAAAATGCTGTTTTTGAAGGTGATTCAGTGAGTAATGAGGTTGATAAGATTTTTGAAATGTTCGAAAAAAGGGAGAAGAAGAGTTAATTCATAATTTTATGGAATTTGAACAGACCGGACAGCAGCTAATGGAATTTGATATTTTACAATTTGAGAAAGAAAAATATTTTTTTGTTCTTCTCGTAATATTTATAATGTATATTTTCGGAGCAAGTTGGGTTATTGATCACTACGGAGGCATAACTCAGTTAAAAATAGTTAGCATTATTTTTTTTGTGGATATAGTATATTTATTGTTGTTATTGTTTTGGTAAAAAAAATTAAAACTAAAATTATTTTATGAAAAGAGTAATTCAGATTATTTTATTAATATTTTCTATATTTATTTTCGTTGTAATCATTAAATATAATTTTTTTACAGATAATGAAAGCAAATTTTATAAAAACGGTTGGGATTCTTACGAAAATAACCAATACGACTTGACGCTGTTTTATCTTAATCGCGTTGATAAAAATAAATATCCTGATGTTGTGGCACCAATAGGATTTTCTTACATGGAAAAGAAAGATTACAACAATGCAATATCTAATCTCACAGTTGCATACAATAAAGGAATTGGGAAAAAAGAAGGGTATTTTAATAAGATTACCAATTCTTTAGGCATTTGTTATATGCAGATGGGGAATCTTACAAAATCAAAATATTTTTTACTTGAAGCAGAAAAACAAGGAAATCCTAACAGTAAAAGAAATCTTCAGATTTTAGATTCATTGGAAAATACTTCTAATAAATAAATTGATTTTATTCTCTTATAAAACAAATAATTAAGAATATTTTTCTTTTTAAAAACAAGTAGTTTACTTGAAATACTCTACTTATTTGAAAATCAGATTATTGGTTATTGAGTGTTAAAGTTTTCAATTCCTAAAAGCCGAAGCTCAGTTTGCAAAAGTTACAGCCAATGCAGATCCATTAAATCAAGGAAGAATTCAGGTACGTTTCGATTGGCAGTTACATGACACTACGGAATCCATCCGAGTAATGGCTCCCGACGCAGGAAGTAGCAGTAAAGTTTCTAAAAACAGAGGTTTTATGGCAATTCCCGAAGTTGGAGATCAGGTAACGATAAATTTCCAACACAATCATCCCGATCGTCCTTTTGTAATGAGGGTCTATTCCACTGCAAAGTTGGCGGTTCTGGAAATAATATTAAAAGTTTGAGTAGTAAAAGTGGGCACATTATTGAGTTAAATGATGGAGGTGGAATGATGATTCGTGATAAAAACGGGAATCACGTTCCATTTAGCCCGCACTTCGCCAATACTTTTTCCGTTGTACGCAATTTTACAACAAACGCGTTTATACAAACTAACTAAATGAGTAAACTATTTAAATTTTTAGCAATAATTTTTTGTGGTATTTTAAATGCCCAAACAATAAATGGTAAGATTATTTCGAAAGAAAACAATAGCGCAATTCCTTTTGCTAGAATAGGAATTGAAAATGAAAATTTTGGAGCAATTGCTGACGAAAAAGGTAATTATTCAATTGACTTGACAAATGTTGATCAGAATAAAAATATTACAGTGCAAGTTGGAGGATTTGAAAATTTTTCTCAATCAGTTCAAAATTTTATAAGTGGAAATCACATAATTTCTCTTAACGAAAAAGTAGTAGATATTCAAGAAGTTAAATTAAATCCAAAAAGATATTCCGAAAAAAACTGGGGAACTAATGCAAAAACCAAAAAAGTACAATTTGGTTTTAATCCTGCAAGAACCAAAGAAGATAAATCTAAAGAATTTGGTGTTTATTTTAATAATAACAAAAAATTAAAAATTCAAAAGATCAATATTAATATTGTAAATTTGAAAACTGATAAACCTCTTTTGATAAGTTTCAATGTATATTCAGAAAAAAATGGACTTCCTGACAATTCTTTGTTAAGTGAAAATCTAACAGTACAATTAACAGAAGCCGACATAAAAGCAGGGACATTTACCTTTGATATATCTAAAAGAAATGTATGGATTTCTAAACAAAATTTCTTTGTATCAATGCAAGTAATAAATAATTTTGATGGATGGATTTATTTGAGTGGAGCATTATTCAAAACCGTTTATTATAGGAGCTATTATGACAGATGGGAAAAGAGAACAATTGCTCAGCCCTCATTAAATATTGATGTGAAAATAGAAAAATAAAACTGCGTACAACATAGTATTTGCAAAATGCGGGATGAAGTCTTGAATTGAAAAGCCTAAATATTTAGCCGCACATGCTTTTCAATTCCACTTTTTTTAGTAATTTACTGTCATTGGTTGCTACCGAAAAGTTTACGACCTGTTTGTCGTTTTTCAAGGTGTTGATTTCTGCATTTTTGGTAATTCTACCTACGATTGTGTTCATAATCTTAAATTTTAAAATGTTAATATTTTGTTAATTTTTGTTTTGTCAAAGGTCAAATGTTGGGAGTGAATTGATTTGGTATCGAGGACACTCGGCATTTTTCTTTTTTTATATTAAGTTAGAAAACAGTATTTTTTGCTGGATTTTTATTGTTTTTCCGTTGATTTCAAAGAACGTCTATGGTTGATTTGATTCGTACAACTGAGGTTCCGGCTTTTTCTTTGCCCATGAACATAGGACGGCACCATCCATACAAAACCCGATTCGGTTCCGCTGGATAAAGGCAGAAAATTCCGAATCGGGCTTGAAATCTTTTTGTCCGAAGGATTTAGGAGTGTCTGGAAAAATTGTTGGAGCTTGTGGAAAGAATTTTTTTAGAAACCCAAAAAGATTTTTTTGTGCGGATGGTGCCGTCCTACATTTGCAAATGTAAAAGCCCAACCGCAGTTGGGAAATTACTCAGTGGACGTTGTTGTCAATGGAATACTAAAGGAAATTCATTGGAAAATGGTTTCTCCAATGATTTAAACTGATCAAATATTACAAAACCACTCGTTCAAATCCTTAAAATCATGATAAATTAAAGAGCAATCCTCTACATTTTTGTATTGACTTTTAATTTTTAATTTAACCGATTTCCCATTCTTATCATTGTCTAGAAAAAGTGAAATTTTCTCATATTGTTTCAGTTTTTCTTCCACCTTGAAAAACATTGCGGTTGAATTTAAAGTCAAGTAATCACAGTTTGAGTTATCTGATTTGTCTAAATTTCGGTAGGTCAGATAATCGAAAAAGCCCTCAAATATGAGAATCTCGTTCTTGAGATTATCATCATTAACAATCAACGTCACATCCTTCTTTCCCAAACATATTTTTGACTGTGGATTGCGAATCTCAAAACCTCCGGACTTATTCTGAAATCCAATTCCGAAATATTTTCTTCCTTTCAATTCGTAGTGAATTTCCTTAACCCTATGCTTTTGCTCAAAAACTCTTCGGGACTTCAGATACTGAATTAAGGCAGGATGCTGGATTTCTTTGATTTCTAAAATCTGATTGCATGTTTGACCAGTAGTTTCGTGATATTTTATTTCATTTTGAACTGTAAAATCCAATGTTGAAAGGCATTTCAATGCTTCTGAAACGGAACATTTCTTTATCTGTTGGACAATTGAAATCACATCGTAACTTTTTCCATTTCCAAAATCGAACGCCTTGTTTTTGACAAAATCGACCGCCAGACTTGGAATTTTTTCTTCCCGGTCCAACGCAAAATAAAACGCAGTTTTCGGATTTTCTTTGACCGGAAACAGCCCGAACGACTCCAAAACCGCCCGAATTCCGACGTTTTGCTTGACTTTTTCGCAATTCATTTTTTTTCTTTTAATGCAAATTACTTATCCACATTTCCCTTTTAAATAAAAAAAGACTTTTAATTTACTTTTATAATACTTTTAGCAAACGGCATTCTTCTTTTGCCACAAAGGATTTGATGGTGTTTTTCGGTGAGTTCAATTCCGAAAACTAGTGAGTTCAATTCCGAAATCTGGGTGAGTGCAATTCCGAAATAAAGCCTGTTTTGGGGTGAGTGCAATTCCGAATCGATTTTTCCATTTATTCTGATAACCGTAGTTATCCACAAAACAGCTAGGTTATCCAGAATTTTTGTGTTTTCTAAATCTTCGGGTGAGTGCAATTCCGAATTCGATGCTGTTATTTTGTTCATTTTTAACATTTCTTTAACTTTAGTGAGTGCAATTCCGAATTGGTGGTGAGTGCAATTCCGAAATCAGACAATCATCGGATAGCCATTAGGGAATATTTCTCCCATTTTTGTATTTCTATACAAATGCTTGATGTGTGCCTGAATTTCAATAAGAAATTTTTGACCTTTAAAGTCGGTCGATGCTATCTTTCTCATTCTGCAGTTCCTAATAAATTCCTTGAAGGCTCTTTCAATCAGTTCCCTTGTCTGCGGTATATTTTCGTATTGATGGAAAAACTGGACTGTTTCGGCTTCGTCTAATCTATATCGTTTTTTGAAATAGAGCAATCTTCGGTTAATTTTATGACTTTGGTTAAAATTCTCTTGGTTTGATTCTATAAGTTTTTTTGCTTCTTCAAATGGATGAGAAAATCCTTTGGTTAAGATAGGAACAATAAATATGGAATCCTTTTCATACCTGTATTGGAAAGAAAAACTATTGTATCTGTCGAGATTGATTTTGATGGGCTTTAGAAATTTGAAGCAGAAATCTTTGGTATTTTTATAATTTAACCCAAACTTTTTATTGAAATTACCCAGCTTCAGCATTGTTCCCGATTCGGGAATTTTTGAAAGCCAGATGGAGAAAATAATGTGTTTGTTGTTTCTGATATTATACACCAGATGATAGAGTACATAATTATATTCGGGAATAACCAATAATTTTTTCAGCCAGTAACTGCTAATTAGAAATGTGGTAAAACCTCTTTGGTCATAGGTTGGCGTAGAAATAAGTCCGCCAAATGTTTTGATTTCTTTCCCTTTTGAATTAAGCGATTTGTACCATCCCATCTTAAATTTGGCGAGAAACTCATAGGCATCCACAACCTGCTTTGTGGAACCACTCGGAGAAATTTTACTGTTCCGGATTTTGATGGAGGCGAAAATGTTATTTTCTGTTTCAAATTCTTCATCAAATAGGGAAAGTTGCTTCGGACGGTCTTCGGGACGAAACTGTTCATTGCCGATAATTGCAACGATATTGAAAATGACTCGAAGCGCATTGATTGGGATGTCCGCCGCTTGTTGGTCATCAAAAATAAAGTCGTCCACGAAATGGTTTCCCAGCCGAATCTTGTCGGGAACTTTTTCTCCCTTGTCCTCAAACTTCTTTCGGACATGGCGCAAATCTTTTTCAGATAAAGACATTTTCTATTCTTAATGTTCCTGATTTCTTATTTCCTGATTTCAGATGGTAATTATTTGGTTCGAACAGTTTTCTTTACTAGTTTTATTTTCTCACTTTTCAGTGTTTTGTCTCCATCAATAAGATTGTAGTGTTTGTAGGAATCAACACCAGTTGCTTTGAACACCCTTTTTTCGGCTTCTCCTATATTGGGGATCCTCACTTTCTGGATACCCAGATATTCGTAAGATATTTTATTGATGGTTACTTTTTGACCAGGTTTTAAGTCAGATATTTTCATTGTTTTAAGTTTTTACGATTTGTTAGAAATGAAATCGACTTTTTATTGATTTCATGATGTTTTCGGTCGTTTGATATTTGGAATGGAATTGACAGAAACCGCATCATCTTTTTTACTATTCTTCAAATACGGCAGGATACTTTTTAATGAGGATTTCCAGTTGGAAATGGGTCTTCCAGAACTATTCCGCCAGTCGTTTTCTAACCACGAATGATATTTTTCTTCAATTACAGAGTCCAAGAGAGGCTGATAATCCTCTAAAGTTGTTGCAAACTGAATAAATTCTTCCAATTCGGGAATAATTTTTGACTTGCTGATTTTGGAAGTATGAGTAATGGAAACTTTATCACTGGATTTACTTATTCTGGGAACAACTTCATCAGGCGAATGGTTTCTCTTTAAAATTTTCTGTTTTTCAACAATCTCCAAACTTGGTACTTTTTCGATTTTTTCCTTCTCTATTTTCTCCAGTATGGGAATATCAGATAAGTAATTTAACAGAATTCTGTAATTACAAGGAGATCCACTTTTGGACTCAAATTCAACAAGACCCAACTCGCGAAGTTTATCTTTGGTCGGTTTTACGGTTTTTCTCGTTATTCCCAATGCATTACCGAGTGCAACATCGGAAATAACGACCTTATAACTATCGTTGTCCTTTCCTAATTTCAAAAGGTACAGATACAGCGAAATTGCCGAAGAGCCAAGTCTTACCTTCTGATTGAAGTCCCAAAATCGGTCGATAAGTTCTAAGTAATACATTTCTAACTGCTTGCAAAAAGTTCTATAGCCTTTTTCTTGTCGATAATGATGATGTTTCCTTTCTGAATGATGGCTTCATCCAAAATTCCTGAAGATTTAATCTTGGATGCTTTTGAAACGGAACAGCCCAGAATTTTTGCCAAACCTTTTAAACCGTATTCATACATATTTTCAGAATTTAAATTTTTAGATATCTCTAAAAATTCTTTTACGGTCAGATTGCAAAGAGGTGTTTGTGGGGTTATGTTTTCCATCAGCTGTTATCTTTAAAAAGTTCTAATGCTTTTTCCGAATCAATGATAATTTTTCTCCCATTTTGAATGATGGCTTCATCAAAAATTCCCTTACTTTTCAATTTTCCTGCATGATTTTTAGAGCATCCCAATATTCTTGCTAATCCAGAAAGACCGTAAACATACTTTTCATTAAATACCTTTTCTTGTGTGGGGTTTTCTGATGATTCTTGTTTTCTGGCATCTAAAATTTCCACAAATTCTCCTATGGTCAATTGCCAAATTGGTCTATTATAATCTTCCATTTTGAAATTTTTATTGTAATTTATTCTAAAAAAATACTTATTTGTATATATTTAACTATATTTGTATTGCAAATATAGAATAAATATTGAAATATATCTATATTTTAATCTCAAAAACAAAAAAAAATTAAAGATGACTATAACTGAAAGATTGCAAAATTACATGACCTACAAAGGGTTAAACCCCAATAAAATCACTGTTGAAGCTGGTTTGTCTGTTGGTTTAATTGGCAGAGCTATAAAAAACAACTCGGGACTCAACTCAGATACTATTGAAAAAATACTATACACTTATCCCGATTTGAATCCGGAGTGGTTTATTTCGGAATCTGGTGAAATGCTAAAAACAAACAACCAAAACATTAATAATAATGGCTCAGGAAATAATGTAAACAGCAACATTAATGGAAATATTAGTGGAAATGTTACTATTTCGCATAGCGAGTTTTCTAATATGATAGAACTTCAAAAAGGCTATCAAGAAATACAAAAAGAACTAACAGAAAGATTGAAAACCAGTCAAGAGCAACTATCGGACAGCATGAGACAGGTTACTATACTTCTTGAAATTTTAAAAAAATAACTATGAAGAGGATTTTAATAATTAGTGCTATTTTATTTGGGGGAATCGTGATTGCTCAGCAGAAGAAAAATGCTTTTAATAATTGGAAAAGTAGAGATGGAGAAATCGCACAAAAGGTTTTTACAAAATATCAGGAAAAAGAAAATAAGAAAATAGAAGATGAAAAAGCAGATTTGATAAAAACTCAAAGAAAGTTGAAAATTGAGATAGTAAATGCGGGGGACTTTGAGAAATACAATCAAAACATGTGGCTTCGTATTGTAAAAGTGAATAATGGAAATTTAGAACAGATTGTTAGTAAAAGTAATACGGAAATTTCAGTTGTTACAAATACAATGGGAAAGAATAATTGGAAAGATGAAGCGGGAGGCTTTAATTATAAATCTCTCAATGAGTTAATGAAGATTTCCCAAGAGTTTACAAATTATAGAAATGAAGCAGGATTATCAGAAAATTCATTAAAGCCCATTGAATTTATTGAAACCAGCGAGCCTGTTTTATATTTCTCTTTAAAAATCTATACCCATAAAGGCGGTTCAGAACAAACAACTTCTTCAACATTGTCCAGAACAATAAATATTTATGCCGATAACCAACTTATAAAAACTTTAAAATACTCCTTAGATGACTTGATTAAAGCAGAAGGAGTGTCAATACGGGACTTTAAATTGGGTTCTATTGAAAATAGATAATCAATTTTTTCTAATATGAATATAAAATATCACGCTCAATTTCTTCTTGATAGGGAAAAAGACAACCCTACTGCAAAACTGCGATATCGCATTAAGTGGGATGGCAACATTGTGGCTTTCAATTTGGGATATAGGGTAGAAGTACAAAAATGGAGCACAGAAACACAACGCTGTAAAGCAAATACAACTCATGGAAACAAAAAAGTCTCGGCAAGTGTTATAAATAGAAAGATACAGTTATTTGAATCCGCTTGTGAGAAAACTTTTCAGAAATATGAAATTGATGATTTGATACCTAACCAAGACCAGTTTAGGGAATGGTTTAATGTTGAGATTGGAAGAACGCCTAAGGAAGAACTGAAATCTGAAAAGAATTTTTTTGAGATATATGATATGTTTGTTAATGAAGAATCAATTAACAGTCAATGGAATTTCAGGACTCTTCAAAAAATGAAAACGCAGAAAAAAGTATTGGAAGAATTTGACCATGATATTTCGTTTGAGAAATTTAATGAGCAATATCTTTCAAATTATCAGCGATATTTAGAAGGGAAGAATCACAAGAATTCAACAATTTCAAAAGAGCTTGCTGCATTGAAGTGGTTTTTGAAATGGGCTATGAAGAAAGGTTATACAAAAAGTGGAGAGTTTGAAAAGTTTAAACCAAAAATTAAAAATGTTCAAAAGAAAATCATTTTTTTGAACAAGTCTGAGTTAAAGAGATTTACTGAATATGAAATACCTACGGATAAAAGCTATCTTGAAAAAATAAGAGATGTTTTTTTATTTCAATGCTTTACGGGATTGAGATATTCGGATGTGTTTAATTTGAAAAGATCTGATGTAAAGGACGGTTACTTAGAGATAACAACACTCAAAACAGCAGATAATTTGATAATAGAATTGAATAGTTATAGCCGAAAACTTCTAAACAAATATATCGATGTAGAATTTGAGCATAATAAAGCTTTGCCTGTAATCAGTAATCAAAAAATGAACGATTATTTAAAAGAACTAGCTGAATTAGCTGAGATAGATGAACTAGTTACCCAAACTTATTTTAAAGGTAATGAAAGGATTGAAGAAGTTTTACCAAAATATTCACTTATGAGTACTCATGCTGGAAGGAGAACCTTTGTTTGCAATGCTTTGTCTTTGGGAATTCCACCTCAAGTGGTTATGAAATGGACAGGACATAGTGATTATAAGGCAATGAAGCCATATATTGATATTGCTGATGAAATAAAAGCGAGTGCTATGGAGAAGTTTGATTCTTTTTAACGAAAATCTTTCTCGCCTAATAAGTGAATGAACAAAAATTCCTTGAAAGAAAAGTTTTTTTTAATAAGTTTAAAGTATCTTTGAAGATTGTGTACTAATTGTATGTAGTAATATGGCAACACTTGATATTCTTGAATTTCTTGATTTAGGTAGAGCAAAGTCTATTCAATCCGATAGTGAAAAACTATCGGATAGTGAAGCTGTTATCCTAAATGAAGTAAAAGAAAAAGATTTTGGTGTTGATTTAATTTATTTCAATACAGACGAAGAAACCAATAATAGTTTTCCTGCTGTTTTTCTGAAAAAAGTTGCAAATTTCAATGATGAAATATATTTAAAAGACATTGCTGAAACACAACGTAAAATTTGGAACTACAAAAAAGTATTGTTTCTGTATGTATATTCGGAAACGGAAATCCGTATCTACAATTGCTCTGAAAAACCACTTATAGTAACCAAAGATGATTTTGATTACAAAAATGAGTTACAAGAAATTGAAATTAATTCCTATCAATATTCCGACAAACAACAGTTGCAAGAACTCAGTAAGCTATTTTCTAGAATTGCCATCGATACAGGAATTATCTGGACTTTAGAAGACGCGAAAATTGTTCGGGATAAAATAAATTTACAAAAAAGAGTTGATAAATATTTAGTAACCAGTTTGGTTAATACGGCTGAATATTTAAGGAGTCAAGGGTTAGAAATAGATTTCATTCATAAAATTATTCTACGGTCACTGTTCCTTTTATATCTTGAAGACAGAGGTGCTGCTGAAAAGGATTTTTATAGTCAAATCAAAAAAGATGCTGAATCATACTTTGATATTTTAGACGATGTAACAGCTACTTATGATTTATTCAAACGACTTGAAGATCATTTTAATGGGAATGTGTTTACACTGGAAGAAGACGAAAGTATTTCAAGAGAACAGCTTCAAATAATTAAAACTTGTTTCATTCGTGGGAAAGAAAAAAACAATAATCCTCAGTTATTTGAGGATTGGAAGCAATTCAGACTTTTCAATTTCAAAATAATTCAAATTGAGTTGCTGAGTGAAATTTATGAAAATTTCTTAGCAGAAACCGACGCTACATTAAAAGAAGATTCTGGAACTTATTATACGCCACCATCTTTAGTTGAGTTTATTTTAAATGAAAAACTTCCAGTCAATAATGGAGAAACAGAATATAATGTGAAAACATTGGATCCAAGTTGCGGTTCTGGAATTTTTTTGGTAGAAAGTTTCAAACGATTGGTTAAACGTTATGAAAATGCTCATAGCATTGATAACCTTTCGGACTTTGACACTTTAGTAAAGCTATTAAAAGAAAATATTTTTGGAATTGAAATTCATCCACAAGCAATAAAAGTTGCTGCGTTTAGTTTGTATTTGGCTTTGGTTGATAAATTAGACCCTAAAAATCTATGGCAAAATAAAAATTATCGTTTACCTTATTTAGTAAACGACCTAAATGAAAAAAATGAGGAAAAGAAAGGTAAAAATCTTTTTTGCCGAGATACAATTTCCGATTTGTCTTCAATAGATGAATTACAGAATTTTCAGCTTATTGTTGGGAATCCTCCTTTTGGTAAATTATTATCTCCTAAAAAAGATAAAAATGGTAAGCAAAAAAACATAAGAGAATATTGTGATAAATTGGGTTTTGCAAAAGAAATGGTGTTACCTTTTCTTCACAAAGCAACTACTTTTGCTCCAAAAGGAGAAATAGCTTTAATTTTTAATACTAAAGTATTGACCAATACGAATGGTGCATTTCAAAATTTCAGAAAGTGGATGTTCCAAGAATGCTATGTTGAAAGAGTCTATAATTTTTCTATTCTTAGAAACGCTCCTGAAAGTTTTGGTGGTCAATTATTTGGAGACGCGACGGGACCAATAAGTATTGTTTTTTATCAAAAAGAGCACCTGAAAAACTCAAGTGATAAAATAGTTTATTACGCTCCTAAAACCTACATCAAATCCAATGTGATTGAAGGATTAAGCATTGACTTTACAGATTTAAAATATCTACCAAGAGAAGAATGTCAAAAACCCGATACTAAAATTTGGAAAATCGCAATGTGGGGTGGAATGAATGATTGGGAGTTGACAACAAAGATTCTTGAACGTTCAATATCTTTAAAAGATTACTTTAAAAGTCAGGAGAATAATTGGGAGAAGCCAAGAGTTGGATTAAATGGAGATATAGAAAAACCTGATTTTACTCCCGAAAATGTAATTGATGCCAGACTTATAACAAGGTATTACACTCCTCAAAGTGCCTCAAAAAAAAATACGAAAACATTTAGGAATATTGATATAAAAGTATTTAATCCGCCTTTTGTAATTATGAAAAAGGGACAACATAAGAAACAATTAGCCGCTTCTTATATTGATTACTTTTCTTATTGTACAACTGCGTGTTATATCTTTAATGGAGAAGTTGAACTTGATATAAAAAAGGCTCTGACAAGTGTTCTTAACTCAAAACTTACGACTTATCTGCTATTCTTAACGAGTGCATCTTGGGGAATAGAAAGAGAACAGGTTTTTATGGATGAAGTATTGGAAAGTCCTGCCTTAATCCCTCTATTAAAAACAGATACTTTAAATAAAGTGGTAAGTTTATTTGAAGATATTTTATCAATTAAAAAATCGGATAATCTTTTTGATAATAGAAAAATAGAGGCTTTTGAAAATGAAATAAATTCTATTGTTGTAGATGATATTCTTGAATTTTCTGCCAATGGAAAAAATATAGTAAAGGATAGCTTGGATTACAGCTTAGATTTATTTGAGAATCAAATTAAATCTAAAGCACTATATTCTGTTTCAAAAGACCAACCAAAAGAATATGCCGAGATAATCACTGCCGAATTGAATGAATTTCTTGATGGACAAAATGTATTTGCAAATGCAACTGTTTACAATCTGAAAGATTTAAAATCATCGCCTTTGATGATGATAAAACTATCGCATGAGAACGCTAAGAAAGACATCTATATCTCTAATGAGCCGATTGATGAAGAATTAAAAAAACTTGACCAATATTTGTGGGAACAGAAAGCTAAAAATATCTATTTCAGAAAAAAACTCAATTACAAAAGAGGGGATGATATTTATATCATTCGTCCAAACCAACGTAGATTTTGGTCACAATCAATGGCTTTTGAAGATGCTTCCGAATTAATTCTTGAAATTTTAAATGGAGTACACGATGAAGCTTAGTACGGTTTACAGAAAAGCATTTGAAGATGATTGTATAGAATTAGTTGTTAATGCATACAATTTAGCGATTGTAGAAAAGGAATATCAAACCGATTGGCTTGAAAATGATTTTTCAGAACTATTAAGTCATTATGTCAATGAAAGTCAACTTTCTTTAGCAAAAGGTATTACTTGTAAAACTGAAAATAAATTGTTTTCTAATACAGAAAGTCAGACAAAAGGCTTCGCAGATAAACTTCCAAGAATTGATTTCGTGTACTTTAAAATATGGAAAGAGCAAAGGTTTCATTACTACATGGAAGCTAAAAGACTAAAAGAAAAAGATTCCAATCTGAAAAGAGCTTATATCAATGAAGGAATGCAAAGGTATACTTCAGAAAAATATCCTATGGGTTGTATGTTGGGGTACTTACTTGAAGGAAATGCAGATAAAACTAAAAACGGGATTAACTCTCTTTTAATAAAAGATAAAAGAAACTCAGAAGTGTTAAACCTTGAATCCCACAATTTCGTAAAATCTTATTATGTATCCAATCACCCCAAAATAGGAATTTTAAAGCATTTGATTTTTGACTTTACAAATAATCAAAATTAGTCCCTACTTAAAAAATCAGGGACTAAAACAGGGATTATCTAAACATATCTATTAGTTTTTGATTGGTTATAAAATTTCATAAACCGCTAATAATCTGTTTTTTAATTATTTACTGTGTTTTATTGTGATATAAAGATACTCCCGTCTTCGCTACAAAAACCCAACAAATTTGTTGGGTTTTTTTGTTCATTTAC
>JAPUEB010000012.1 GCA_027492795.1 Chryseobacterium sp. | reverse complement strand
TTTGAAGAAATTCTTTATTTACGTTGAGTTTTTCAACAATATCTGCTAACGGTTTGCAGCTTGGCGAAGTGGCGGAAATCGAAGTACAAATGTTCAGTTTTGTACAAAAGTTCAATCGAAGAATTCCCGTTGAATTTAGCACTAAACCCGCCATTTTGCCAAACTGCTGTTAGCGGCTGTATTTTCTGTTATAGTTCAAATTTTCGTTCTATGTTTATTTGTGTCAAAAATGTTTCATCGTGCGATACAACAATTATTGTCCCTTGATATTCATTTATTGCTGCCGTTAGTATTTCAACATTCTGAATGTCTAAATTATTTGTTGGTTCGTCAAAAATAATAATATCTGGCGACTTGCTGTTAATTGTCAAACAGCAAAGCAACAAACGCATTCTTTCGCCACCACTCAAAGCACTACAAGATTTATCCCAATCGTCTTTCGTAAATAAAAAGCGATTTAATCTGACTTTGATTTCGTGTTCTTGTAATGCGGAAACGTTAAATTGTTGGGCTTGTTCGAAAACTTTTAGTTGGTCGTCAAGCAAAGAATAGTCTTGGTCAATGTAAACAGCTTTGTTGTCCGCTCGGTAAATTGTTCCTGTTTGTAGTTCAATGTCGCCTAAAATAAGTTTTATCAAAGTTGTTTTTCCAGAACCGTTTTGTCCTTTCAATGCAATTCGTTCACCACTTGTAATTTGAAAATTCAAGTTCTCGTTCCAAAGTGGTTGAGTGGTATAAGCAAAATTGAGGTTTGTTGCCGTGAACAAAATTTTTCCTTTGTGTAAAGCTGAATTGTCAAAACCGAACTTCATTTTGTCAATGTCGGGCAACGAAGAACGAAGTTCTTGTAACTCTTGTGAAATGCCACCGATTTTTTCTGTATGAACACTTTTCAATTTTGATGTGCTATTTTCTGCGTTGTTTCGCAAAGTATTCATCATTATTCGGGCAACACCTGCTTTTTCTTGTTTTCCTTTTCCACGACTATCTAATTTTTGTTGTCGTTCTATTGTTTCCCGTTCTTTTTCTTTGGCTTTTCGCAACGCCTTTTCTTTATTTTGAATGTCTTGATTTAGGGCGTTGTTTTCAATTTGCTTTTGCTCTTTGTAAAAATCGTAATTCCCGCCATAAACTTTAATTCCGTTTCGGCTCAATTCGCAAACGTTGTCCAAAAGATTGAGTAATTTTCTGTCGTGACTAACAACAATTAAAGAACTTTTTGTTGTTTGGATGAAATTGTATAAAAGTTGTCTACCCGAAATGTCTAAATGATTGCTTGGTTCGTCCAACAAAACTAATTTGGGTTTATGAATAGAAATCCCCGCCAAAAAAACTTTTGTTTTCTGCCCTCCGCTTAATGTTTCCATTTTTTGTGATAAGTCCAAATTGTCTAATTGCCAATAGCTCAGTGCTTCTTTGCAACGGTCTTCTATTGTCCAATCGTCATTGAGCAAATTGAAATTTTCATCGCTTGTGTTTCCGTTCAAAATTTCTTTCAAAGCGTTCAATTTTTCTTCAATTCGCAATGCTTGTGTTATTGTCAAATGATTGAATTGTCCGAAAATTTGCGGAACATAATACGGCTCGTCTTCAACGTTTATTTGTCCGCTTGAAGGTTGAAGTTCGTTCGTAATTATTTTGAACAAAGTAGATTTTCCTACTCCGTTGTTACCGATTAAGGCTTTCTTTTCGTTATTGTTTACTGTTAAATTGATATCGCTAAACAGTAAATCTTTGCTTGGGTGTGTATATGAAATGTTTTGTAAAATCAACATAATTTCTTTCGTTAAAGATGAAACAATACAGCAACCGCTTTGCGATTGTTGTTCTGATATGTCTGAAAGAAATTATTTTTTACATTTTGTCTTTACTTGATTGTTCGTGTCTGCAAATATACAATTTATTTTATCACGGTCAGTCGTAATATAGCCGCTAACTCTCAAATATACGCAAAATTCCAAAACTACCAAAAAAAACATTTTACCCTTTATTCATCACTATTCCAAACTATTCATTTTTATTTATATATTTACATCTACACAAAAAACGCAATGATGTCTATTCAATTTACGCAATCACAATTTACTGTAAACGGTTTGCTGGATGGCGAAGAAGTACTCTGGATTGAGGATAAAAAAAATCCAAAATTCAAAAAATTAAAAACATCCGGACTTCTTTTTTGGAGTAAATCTCACAACAAATATTACCTCCCAAATACTCCCGATGCACAAAATTTCATTAAAACACCCCAAAACGATTTCGGAAAAATAGCACTCCAAAAAATTAAACCCATAAATATGCCGCATCTGATAAAGATGACGGAAGAACTAAAACTGAAAGGCTACAGCACAAATACCATCAGAACCTACACCAACGAGTTTGCGCAGCTGCTCTACATCCTGAAAGATTATCCCCTCGAAAACCTGACTGACGATAAAATACGAAGTTATTTTCTCTACTGTCACAATGAACTTAAAATTTCCGAAAACAGCATACACAGCCGCATCAACGCCGTAAAGTTTTATTTTAAAGAAGTGTTGAAAAGAGAAAGTATATTCATCAACATTCCGCGTCCCAAAAAACCGCTACTGCTTCCTAAAACCCTCAATGTGAAAGAGTTGAAAAAAATGTTTGATTGCACACAAAATTCAAAACATCTGTTAATTCTCAAACTCGCATACGGAATGGGATTGCGCGTAAGCGAAATTGTAAAACTGAAAATTGAGGATATCGACAGCGGCGCGATGAAGGTTCATATACAGTGCGCAAAAGGAAAAAAAGACCGTTACGTCAATTTGCCCGAATCTGTACTTCAAGAAATGAGGCAATATTACAAGGAATATAAACCACAAAAATTTCTATTTGAAGGAAAAAACAACGAAGAATATTCCATAAGAAGCACCCAAAATGTTTTTAAAAACGCCATGAAAAAAGCCGGAATCCGTAAAACTATCGGCATTCACAGCATGCGCCACAGTTACGCAACGCACTTGCTGGAAATGGGAACAGACGTATCGCTCATTCAAAAACTTTTAGGGCACAACCAAATAAAAACCACGCTCATTTACACCCAAATTACCGAAAAAAGCATCAACAACGTAAAATCTCCACTCGACAGGATGTGATTTTTTGAAATAAGATCCATTTTTCAATTTTTCAAAATGAACCTTAATTTGTTTACCCCAACCCTAAAAGGAGCAAATTAAGGTTGATTTTGAAGAAAATTTTCCACCCATGTCATCCTGAGCACAGACGAAAAGTCTGCGAACGCAATTCACGAAGGAAGAGTTGGGTAAAGAAAATCTCCGATGCTGTATTATATAAATAAAATATTAATATCCTGATTATAAATATTTTATTCGTTTTCAAACGACTACAAACGATAATAAACACTTCTTTACCGACTAATTTTTCTAAACCCTTGAATCTTTGCAGCAGAGATTTGAGGAAATCAGTGACGGTAGACTCTTATCTGAATGTTTAACAATTAAATTTTATAATTATGTCACTAAGAAACAAAGTTACCCTTATCGGTCACACAGGAAAAGAAGTAGAAGTTCTCAACTTTGAAAAAGGAGGAATGAAAGCAAGTGTAACGCTCGCTACAAACGATTATTACACCAACGCAATGGGCGAAAAAATTGAAGAAACACAATGGCACAACATTGTAGCTTTCGGGAAAACGGCGGAAATTATGCAGAAATACGTGCAAAAAGGCAAAGAAATAGCCGTGGAAGGAAAAGTAATGTACCGCTCTTACGATGATAAAGAAGGGCAAAAACGCTACATCACCGAAATTCGTGTAGAAGAACTCGTATTTCTCGGCGGAAAATAATTTGTTTAAAAGAGCCAAAAATTGTAAAAATTGGCGGCTCTTTTAATAATTTATCAATTATCATTCATCATTTATCACTCCATCATGAAAGTAAAATTAATAAAAATACGTTTGGACGAACACCAAGTAATCTCAGACCAGCGATATCTTGACGATTTTCTTCAAAATCATCATATTCTAAAAGTAGAAACCGCCTTTGTAAACGATCCCGAAAAAGAAAACTTCTGGTCAGTCATAATTTATTACGAAGATCAAAAGCCTGCCGTAAAAGAAGCAAAACGAACGAAATATTCCGCCGAAGACGAAGAACTGAACGAAGATGAAATAAAAATCCTCGATTGCCTGAAAATTTGGCGTTCCGAGAAAGCCCGCGAACAAAATTTGCCTTCCTATTTCATCGCAACCAACAAGGAACTGGTTTCTTTGGCGAAATTTAAGCCGATAAAAAAAGAAGAATTGCAGGAAATAAAAGGCTTCGGAAAACACAAAATAGAAAACTACGGTGAAGAAATCATTGAAATTTTAGAAAGTGTGTGATCATTTTGTAATACTAAACGCAAATATAAAATACATCAATAGAATTCTTAAAAGAATGCCACGAATGCACGAATAAAATCATTCGTGCATTCGTGGCATAAATTAATATTTAAGAGAAATCAATTTTTTTGTTCCTTTTGTGGTTAAAAAAATTGTCATGTATTAAAATTTTTTAGGTAAAGATTCTACATTATAATGAGAAAAAAAAATCGAAGATTTTAAACTTTTGTGAACTTCTAAACAATTAAAAATTCCACTTTCATAACCATTAATCAAATCTTTTGTTCCTTTTGTGGTTAAAACTACAAGTAAGTTTTCTGTCTAACACAAATTCCTTTTCAAATGCTTATTTTTGCAAAAGTTGGGCAAATCAGCACATCAACTCATCAATAATCAGCACATCAAAAAAATGAAGCCAAGTTTAGCCAAAGGAACCCGCGATTTTACCGCCGAAGAAGTGGTAAAAAGAAGATATATTATCAATACTTTACAGAAAAATTTTGAACTTTTCGGTTATCAACCACTGGAAACGCCAAGTTTTGAAAACCTTTCCACACTCACCGGAAAATATGGTGAGGAAGGCGATCGATTGATATTTAAAATTTTAAATTCTGGTGACTTCGCTGCAAAAACCAAGGAAGAAGACTGGCTTTCAAAAAACTCACAAAAATTAATCTCACAGATTTCTGAAAAAGCTCTTCGTTACGACCTTACCGTTCCTTTCGCACGATTTGTGGCAATGAATCAGGGACAGTTAAATTTTCCTTTTAAAAGATACCAAATTCAGCCGGTTTGGCGGGCTGATCGTCCACAAAAAGGGCGTTTTCGTGAGTTTTATCAATGCGATGCAGATGTTGTAGGAAGCACTTCGCTTTGGCAGGAAGTAGAATTGGTGCAACTGTATCTGAAATCTTTTTCAGATTTAAAAGTGCCCGTGAAAATTCACCTCAATAACAGAAAAATACTTTCCGGTTTGGCTGAATTTGCAGATATTTCAGAACAATTGATAGACTTCACCGTAGCGCTCGATAAACTCGATAAAATAGGGAAGGACGGAGTTGTGAAAGAATTGAAAGAAAAAAACATTTCCGATGCAGCCATAGAGAAACTTTCCTTTCTTTTTGAAAATAAGCCTCAACACGAAGTTTTGGAGATTTTGAAACAAAATTTTGCAGAAATTGAAATCGGCAAAAAAGGCGTGGAAGAACTGGAATTTGTTTTGGAAAACTGCAAAAATCTAGGTTTAGAAAACCAATTAATTTTCGATATCACCTTAGCTCGCGGACTCGATTATTATACAGGAGCCATTTTTGAAGTAAAAGCTGAAGGCGTAGAAATGGGTTCAATCGGCGGTGGCGGAAGATACGACAACCTCACCGAAGTTTTCGGGGTGAAAAACATTCCCGGAATCGGAATCTCTTTCGGTTTAGACAGAATTTATCTCGTAATGGAAGAACTCGACGTTTTTCCACAAGATTCTCAAAGCAAAATTGAATACCTTTTTGCAAATTATGGCGACAAAGAAGCCTTGGAAGCCCAAAAACTTATCGCAAAACTCCGCGAGAAAAACATTGCGGCAGAACTCTATCCCGAAAGTGCAAAACTGAAAAAACAGTTCACTTATGCCGAGAAAAAAGGAATTCCGAATATCATTTTCCTTGGTGAAGAAGAAATCAGAAACAATACCGTAACCATAAAAAACCTTCAAAATGGCGAACAGAAAACGGTTTCGGAAGAAATTTTTTTAGCAACCAGATTGTAGTTTTTCTTATTGTAATTACAAACAGGCGGATTTTAAAATCAATAGGAGCGGGCTTTTTTATGCTGAGCTTATCGAAGTAAGCCCGCTTAAAAGGAGGTAATTTCCATTTGGCTTTAGCCAAAACTTATGATAAAAAATATCACACCAACTTGAAGTATTTTTTTTAAATGATTACTCAAGATTTTGGCTATAACATATTTAGTAAACTGAAAATCAATTTCTTTTCCCCAACCCTAAAGGGAGGAAATTGATTTTCTTCGCTCCCAGTCATTCTGAGGCTCTCGAAGGAAGAGTTGGGGGAAATGAAGAAAATTAATTTCCTTTTAGGTAATACATTATTGGAATCGATTTCTTAATTTTTTGTAAATCAAAAATTTGTAAAAATCTGCAAAATCTGCAAAATCCGCGAGAGCAAAAAAAATAAAAAAAACTTCCACTCGCGCGGAGCGCGACACATTGTTAACCTCATGCGACTTGTCGCTTGAGAAGTGTAACAAAAAATTTTGTGAATTGTATTGTATAATAATTTCCATCTTTTTGGGGAATGTCTAATTTTTATTGAAAAACTTTTTAACCACATAGTCACATAGATTTGTTGAGTGAGCAAAAGATTAAATAGGTAACCATTCACACCTATTTAATCTTAAATTAATGCTAAACCATAAATTTTCTATGTGACTATGTGGTTAATAAAAATTTAACAGGCTATTATAATTTAAAAAACTTTTGTGCCTTTTGAGGTTCAAATCATTTTACTCTAAATACACTAATTTTGTGAACTTCTTAAACGCGATTAGTTCCATCTTTATAGAAAACTATAAAAACTTTTGTGCCTTTTGTGGTTAAAAAAAATAAAAAATGCAAAACTATCTCGAAATCAACCGAAATTCATGGAACGCCAAAGTAGAACCCCACCTAAAATCCGATTTCTACTTTGTTGAGGAATTTCTGAACGGACGAACTTCCCTCAATTCCATAGAACTCGAATTGTTGGGCGATATTTCCGGCAAAGAAATTCTGCATTTGCAGTGTCATTTCGGGCAGGATTCCATCTCGCTTTCCCGATTGGGAGCCAAAGTTACCGGAATCGATCTTTCCGATAAAGCCATCGAAACTGCAAAAGATTTATCAAAAAAATGTGAAACCGATACCGAATTTAATTGCTCCGATGTTTACGAACTTCCAAAAATCTTAGACAAAAAATTCGACATTGTTTTCACCAGTTACGGAACCATCGGTTGGCTTCCCGACCTTGATAAATGGGCAAAAGTCATCAGCAATTTCCTAAAGCCAAACGGAAAATTTGTTTTTGTAGAATTTCATCCCTTTGTTTGGATGTACGACGACGATTTTACCCACGTAAAATACAGTTACTTCAACGAAAAACCCATCGTAGAAACCTACGAAGGAACTTATGCAGACAAAAAGGCAGATTTAGTTCAAAATTATGTCATGTGGAACCATTCAACCTCCGAAGTTCTCAATTCATTAATTCAAAACGGACTGAAAATCAATAGTTTTAATGAATACAATTGGTCGCCTTACGCCTGTTTTCTCCACAACGAAGAATTTGAAAAAGGAAAATTCCGAATCCCGCAATTTGGCGGCAAAGTTCCGCACGTATTTTCGGTAGAAGCCACAAAAAATCCGTAAACTATTGCTTACGGATTCTATAAATTAAGAATAAAATTCTGTTTTTACATGCTTTGTGCGTCAGATTTTACTTCCTCAATCTTGTTTTCAGCCTTGTTTGCGTATTCGTTCGCTTTGTTTTTCACTTGCGAAGCTACTTCATCAGCTTTAGATTTCAGGTCGTTCCCGAACTTGTTCAGGTTGTCTTTCGCTGTGTTCAGTTTGTCTTTCACGGCTTGTTGTTGCTCTGGAGTAGAGGTTTTGTATTTCCAGAAAGCCAATGCTCCCAAACCAAGTAATGCCAATAAACCATTTCTTTTAGTGCTCATAGTTTTGAATTTTAATAATTAATAATTGTTTAATTTTCTTACCCAAACTATGTAAAATCTGTGCCAAAAGCCAAGTTGTCAGTTTTAAAATTTCGTTAAAAAATTACAGAATTTTTGATAATTTGTTAAAGGAGCAACAAAATTTGTCATTCTCACACCATCAGTCCAGCTGTCCACTATATCTTTTTTGTTTTTTCAACAAAAATGCCGCAAAAAAAAACAAAAAAGGATGCCGTTTCCATCTGGGCTAGAATTGGGGGCGGTTTGTCTTTCGAGGGAGGATATTCTGTGGATTATTTAGGAATTTTTTTTAATCTAGAGATGTAGTAAATTCAATTATTTAAGAAAACTCTTGATTGGTAATTTTTTTGTAATCCACCAAATTGAAATATGTAGTATTTGTACAACATTTTGTTATTCCGTAGGAATCTAAACTACTTTTATACGCAGTTGAGATTCCTACGGAATGACAAAAATCCTAGCTATTTTCGTGATTAGTAAAAAAGGAAAACCAATTTTTTAGTCTATTTTCAATTTCGTATTGCATTTTTCTACCCCAATAATATTGTAGTTCTTATCTCTAATTTTTATTTCGCGGTCGAAATCCAACAATAAACCATAGTTTCCAGTATTACTATATTGCAGTAGATGAGAAGAATTAAAATTGAATTCACCCTGCAAAGTGTACCATAATTTTCTATAATAATCAAGTTGTACAAATTCTATATGTAATTCGCTGTACATATTGCTATAAAAGGAATAAATTATTTTCTTATCTGGCGAAAATCTTGGTTGATCACCAAACACATATGAATATTTATCCCCAGAATCAAAAACCAAATATCCACTAACTTCAAATGCTGAATATCTGAAAATATAGAAATTATCTAAAATTGATATCAGTTCAAACTTCCCAAATGTTTTTGGAGGTTCCTTATCAAGATTATCTTTTTGTTTTTCATCACACAGATAAGAAATTTTATCGGGAAACTCTCTTGATTTCATCATTAAACATTTCCCGTCATAGTTATTTGGAAAATTCTTTTTAAAGACCTCTAAATTTTTAATAGAATTTGTCTCGATTGGATCTATACTTTTAATAGAATCTTTGAGGTAAAGTTTGAAATTTTCATCTGATGCTGTAAAATTGAAATGTCCATTAGCAGTGATGTTTTGAGTAAAATCACTACATTTTTGTGATTTTACTATTGCAAACGACAGAATAAAGAAAATTAATGAAATTTTATTCATTGCAATTTTGTTGCTTCTCAAATATACAAATTAATTCCAAAAGCCACCATCTCTCAAATAACCTCTATATCAAAATCCGAAAAGGCAATATTTCGGTAAAAACTCTCAATATCAATATCTAAGTATAAGTCTTAACAAAGACGGTTTTTACCTCACCTTCTTCAAACTCTGAAAAGTAGCAGTTTTATCACACTTTTCATAGGTTACTTCAAATCGCGTATTTTTTTTAGGATATTGCAAAAGATAATCCGGACAAGGCTTTTTCTGTGCATGGCTGCGGTCGAAATTGATGTAGCCTTCAGTAAGGATACTGTCTTTCAAAAATTTTTCATCTACTTTTAATTGCTGCATTTCAGCTTTAAAACTATCAGAATATTGGAAATCTTTACTCAAAGTTTCTGCAATTACTCGGCTGTTCGGAAGATAACCGCTGCAGCTCGCACCTTTTTTGTTTAAGATAAAAAATACGATAATTAATCCCGGTACAAGACCGATAAGGTAGAATTTTAGTTTTCTCAAAATTTAAAACATTAGCAGGTTGATATCGTGGTATTGCAACCCGAAACGGTCGCAAATTATTTTTTTGGTATGTCGTCCTTTGTACATATAAAGGCTTTGCTTCATTTCGTTTTTCAGCATTAGCATATTTTCAAAACCACCTTCTTCGTCGTAATTCAAAAGATAGGAAAGGAAAAAATTGGAAATAGCCTTCGTAGTAATTCTCGGAATTCTGGACGTTAAATTGGGCAATCCACAATGAATTACATCGTGTTTTATGATGTAGGGATCTTCTAAAGAAGTAAGTTCGGATGTTTCCACCACTTTTCCATAATCTATTGATACATCTATAATTACACTGCCTTTTTTCATATTGAGCACCATATCTTCCGTTACAATAGGTTGCGGATTTTGTCTGGTTAAAGCTCCAATCACAACATCGGCTCTTCTTACACTTTTTTTAAGTTCTTTTGGATCAATAATCGAAGTTGGGACTCGGCTGTCAATCATCGTATGAAGACGACGCAATTTTGAAAGCGAATTATCAAAAACTTTCACACTAGCTCCCAATCCCAATGCGGCTTTCACGGCAAATTCGCCTACAATTCCTGCTCCTACAACTACAACTTCGGTTGGGCGAACTCCTGTAATTCCTCCCAACATATTTCCGTTGGACAAAGCGAGTAATTCCGCAGCGTAAAGAATGGATGCGGTTCCCGCAATTTCACCAATAAGTCTTACTAAAGGCAATTGACGGTATTCGTCCGCGATAAATTCAAAAGCGATTGCGTTGATTTTTTTCTCTGATAATTTTTTGAAATATTCAGCGTCGCGTAAATTAATTTGTAAAGCAGAAATCAGGAAGCCGTTAGTTTTTAGGTAATCGATTTCTTCTTCGGTTGGTGGACTCACTTTCAGCACCAAATCCTGCGAAAAGGCTTCTTTCGGGTCGTTGGTAATTCTAGCTCCGGCTTCAGAATATTGTTGGTCTGTAAAGAAAGAACCTTTTCCTGCATCGCTTTCTATTACGATATCATGACCGTGATTTACAAGAACTTGCACAGTATCAGGAGTCATGCAGGTTCTGCGTTCATTATGGCTGGTTTCTCTGGGAATTCCGATGCCGAATTTTTGTCCTTTTTTTACAACTTCCAGTTTTTCTTCTACAGGCATCAGCTGTTCTTCGTTGAAGGGCGTATAAACGTTTCCGCTGTTCATTTTTGTAAAAGATAATTGTTAAATAAAAGTGATAATAAGCTTATTAAAATAGCAAACAAATATACATAACTTGTTTCATACTAAAAGGATCAACGAAAATTCACTTCACGGAAATCGCCGTGATTTTCAATTTTCATCTCGTGATGAGGCAAATCTTCAAGTTCACTTTCATAAATTTCTGGCCATTCAATAATGCACAGAAAGGCATTATCCAAATATTCTTCCATACCGATATCAAACACTTCACCGATATTTTTCATTCGGTACAAATCAAAATGAAAAACGTTTCCTTTTGGCGTATGATACTCATTTACAATAGCATAAGTAGGAGAGGAAACTTCGTCGTTACTCCCCAATTTTTTCAGTAAAAACTGTGTAAACGTTGTTTTTCCCGCTCCTAAATTTCCTTTTAAAAGCAAAATGTTATGTTGAAGTTTTGGTAGAATTTCATCCACCACGTTTTGCCAATCTTCTATTTTGTTGATATTGAATTTCATTAAAAAGGTTTAAAGTTTGAAATCGTTTGATGTTGTTTGAAATGGTTTGAACTTGTTTGAAGTGTTTCAAGGAAACAAACTTTTTTTCAAAGTTCAAAGTTCAAAATTCAAAATTCAAAATTCGCATTTCGTAATTCGTATTTCGCATTTCGTAATTCTACTCATTTATAAATAAACACTTCAACCTCTCCACTTTCCGTGATTGCACCACGATACATTCCTGCCGTGTTGAAAGGCATTGCGATATTTCCGTCTTTATCCAAAGCGATTAAACCGCCATCACCGCCCATTTTTCCAATTTCGTCGATGGTTTCCTGTGATGCGGTTGCAATGTCTTTGTTTTGGTATTCCATTTTTGCCGCAACGGTTCTGGCTGCGGTTGCTCGTATAAAATATTCGCCCCAACCTGTTCCGGAAACCCCGACCTGCGAATTGGCATAAGTTCCGGCTCCGATGATGGGAGAATCGCCGATTCTGTTCCATTTTTTGTTAGTCATTCCGCCTGTAGAAGTTCCTGCGGCGATATTTCCGTTTTTATCCAAGGCTACACAACCTACAGTTCCGAATTTTTCATCAATTTCAAAATAATCGGGATGTTTTTTTGAGTTTTTTGAAACTTTTTTTCGCTTCTCTTTTTCTAAAGCTTTTTGCAAACCTTCCCAACGGTCTTTTGTCCAAAAATATTTGGGATCTAAAATTTCCAAGTTCTGAAGTTTTGCAAATTGCTCTGCGCCTTTACCGGAAAGCATTACGTGTGGCGATTTTTGCATTACTGCAATTGCCGCCTTTATCGGGTTTTTTATGGTTTGAACTCCTGCAACGGCTCCTGCAGATTTGTCTTTTCCAAACATAATAGAAGCGTCCAATTCGTTTTTTCCTTCGTTGGTGAAAACTGCGCCTTTTCCCGCATTGAAGAGTGGGGAGTTTTCCATCAATACAATTGCTGCTTCCACCGCTTCCACCGAAGTTTTTCCTTTTTGAAGTTCGGCGTATCCTGCTTTCAAAGCTAAAGTAAGGGCTTCATGATAGGCTTTTTCTTTTTCAGGCGTCATATTTTCTTTAGTAATCGTTCCTGCACCGCCGTGAATCACCAAAACGTATTTCTTTTGAGCAGAAATGAGGATTGAGAATATGGTCAATAATAAAAATGCAAGTTTTTTCATAATAGTCTTTTGTCCCACTCAAAATTGGTGGTTTTAATTAATTTTACTTTAGCTAAAAAATCTGTATGTCTCGTGTTGATAATGTAGTTTGATTCTTGCGGAATGATTGCTGAAGGCACTTTCAAAATTAGACTTTTTTCAGAATGATACCATTCCGAGCCGATTTCCTGTAGATGCGAATAAGCCGAAATGGACTGCCAATTTGCAGGAAGTTTTTTTATGTCGAGTTCCAAAATATCTTCAGGTTGAAGTTCAATTTCAAGCAACTTATAAGGTTTTGAAACCACAATTCCGCTTCTGTGAGCAACCAACTCTAGTGTGGAAAGCGAAATTGAATGACCTGTGTAAATTACGAACTCATCCCTTTTGTTCCAGCGGTTTGCAGCACCGGATGCAGAAAGTTTTTTGGAATATTTTTCCTGACAAATTTTGAAAACCATCATCACTTATACATTATCACCATATTCCAAAGAAGTTAATCTATCATCAATAAACTGAATTCCAGAGATGGTATCGAGGAAATCCATCGGTTTTCTGTTCCCGAGAAATAAATTCTCGGTAGAAAGCCAAAGATCAAAATTTTCATTATTTCCAAAAACATCCACTCCGTGTTTGTAGAGCGAAATTAACATGATTACGTGTTCTTGAGTGTTGTCTTTCAATTCAGTTTCTGTCTTTTTATAATTTCGGAAAGTGCGCGAATTAATATTGAGCCAACCTGCAATAATATCATCATTTAAAGTTGAAAAATCTTTCAGGATATTCAAATAATCGGAATTGATTTTATTTTTGTTTAGAAACAGGAAAACATTCGTCAAATTGTGAATTTCAGGGATGTTTTCGATTGTTTTTTTATGTTTTTTTTCTAGGGTTGAATTCATTTCCAAAAATATTTATGTAAATATATGGAATATTTTCCAATAGAGTAGGGATTATTTTCTCATAAATATCTTGGGAATTTAAATTTCTTTTTTTATTCAAATTAAAAAAATCTTACTTATAGTCATTCCCAAAAAAACATCCATCACCCAACACCCAACATCCCACAAATTTCCTTATTTTTGAGAAATGATTTCCAAACAAACCATAGACAAAATTTTTTCCACCATTCGCGTTGAGGAAATTATTGGCGAATACGTTCAGCTGAAAAGAGCAGGAGCGAATTTGAAGGGATTGAGTCCGTTCAAAGATGAAAAAACGCCGAGTTTTGTGGTTTCTCCCAGTAAACAGATTTGGAAAGATTTCTCCACCGGAAAGGGCGGAACTGCCATTTCTTTTTTAATGGATATTGAGAGTTTTACTTATCCGGAAGCGCTTCGTCATGCCGCAAAAAAGTACGGAATAGAAATAGAGGAAGACGTTTACGAACTCACCGAAGAACAAAAACAGGCGCAAACCGATAAGGAACTTTTGTATAAAATTCATGAGGTGGCGAACGATTTTTTTCAGGAAAATCTTTGGAATTCGGAAGAGGGAACAATGATTGGGCTTTCGTACTTCAAAGAGCGCGAACTGCACGAAAATATCATCAAAAAGTTTCAGTTGGGTTATTCGCCCGAAAAGAAAAATGCCTTTACAGAATTTGCTATAGACAAAGGCTATTCTAAAGAAATTTTAGAAAAATCCGGACTTTCCATTTTCCCTGAAAATGCTCCCAACGGAATTGATCGTTTTCGTGAAAGGGTAATTTTCCCGATTCACAGTTTTTCCGGAAGGGTTTTGGGTTTTGGTGCTCGAATTTTAAAATCAAATGTAAAAACTGCAAAGTATCTCAATTCTCCCGAAACAGAAATTTATCATAAATCCAATGTTCTTTATGGTTTAAATCAAGGTAAACAGGCAATTTCAAGAGAAAACCTCTGTCTGTTGGTAGAAGGTTACATGGACGTTATTTCGCTTCACCAAAGCGGAATTGAAAACGTGGTAGCAAGCTCCGGAACGGCTTTAACGGTAGAACAAATTAAGCTGATAAAAAGATTAACCGAAAATGTAACCATTCTTTTTGACGGAGATTCTGCGGGAATTAAGGCGAGTTTCCGGAGCATAGATTTGTTGCTTTCCGAGGGCATGAATATTCGTGTTTTACTTTTCCCTGATGGTGATGATCCTGATTCTTTTGCAAGAAAACATCCGCAGGAATTTGTAGAAAATTTTATAAAAACCGAAGCGAAAGATTTTATAGATTTTAAGGCAGAAATTTTACTAAAAGAAGCCGAAAACGATCCTATAAAAAAGGCAGAAGCCATTCGTGATATTGTGAAATCGGTTGCGTTTGTGGGTAATGCTCTGAAGCAGGAAATTTATTTAAAGGAAGTTTCCACCAAATTTGGATTAAGTGAGCAAAGTTTGTTCAACGAGCTGAATATTCAGAAGCAGGTAAAGCAAAATCAGCCTAAAATTCAGCCAAAAACGGAAGTTGCGCCAAAACTCGAAGTGATGCGGGAAATTATTTCCATCAATCCGCTTTTAATTTTGGAGGAAAAATTAGTAGAGTTGATGCTGAAATATGGTGATATCATTTTAGACAGAAAAGATGTTGAAAATCAGCCCTATAAAATAACGGTAATCGAAGAAATTATCGCGCATTTTGGTGAAGACGATTATGAAATTCAGTCGCCTTTAAACCAAAAAATCATTGAGGAAATACGTTTGGGAATTGCCGAAAACGAACTTCGCTCAGGAGATTTTTTCAAAACTTTGATGGATGAGCAAATTTCCGGAAAAGTTGCCGATGCTTTGGTGGAGCCTTATGAAACGAGCAATTGGCAAAAACACAATATTTATTTCAGTAAGGAAGAAGAGCTGGTTCCGCAAATTGTGGAAGATACCATTATCCGTCATAAACGTGAATTTAGCGTGAATTTAATAAATGACATCAAAAAATCTTTAGAAAATGAAGAAGGCAATTACGAAGAAAAAATCAGAAAAATAACTTTGCTGAACGAGCTTCGGATAAAAATAGACGAAAAGCAGCACCGAGTTTTATGACAAATTGGCTAACTTTGGATTGGGAACGGTTTTTGAAAAATAACACTTGTGAAACAAAGAAATCTTTACATCATCGCAGGTTGCAATGGAGCAGGAAAAACCACAGTTTCATTCACTATTTTACCTGAAATTTTAGATTGTAAAGAATTTGTAAATGCAGACGAAATAGCCAAAGGCTTGTCGCCTTTTCAACCGGAGAAAGTCGCGATTAATGCAGGTAGAATAATGTTGAACAGAATTAACGAACTTTTACAATCAGACGAAAATTTCGCTTTTGAAACCACTTTGTCAACTAAAAGTTATAAATCTAAGATTTTGGAAGCGCAGTAAAAAGGTTATCAGGTAAAACTGATTTTCTTTTGGCTTGAAAATGTGGAATTGGCGATTGAAAGAGTGAAAACAAGAGTTGCAGAAGGCGGTCACAACATTCCCGAAGACGTTTTTCGCAGAAGGTATGTTGCAGGAATAAGAAATTTATTTACAATATATCTTCCGATTGTTGATGAGTGTGTGATTTTTGACAACTCTGATGGTATTCCAAATCCTATGTTTAAAAAAAACATTAATGGTGTGGAAGAAATTTTGGAAAGTGAGAAATTTAATCAATTTAAAATGATTTAAATGAACGATAAAGGAAATTTAGACTTAAAAAAACTTCAAAAAGGTCTTGAAAAAGCCTACCAAAAAATGCTGGAATTCAAACGTAAAATGAATTCGGAAGTCGTTATTATGAAAGACGGAAAAATCGTAAAAATAAAACCTTAAAAAAAGACAAGAGATTTTGAGATTGGAGACTAGAGACTTCAAACCTCAAACAAAAGAAACTTCAAACAAATTCAAACAAATTTAAACGAAAATTATATGGACATTAAAAAAGATTTCAGAGATTTCTCTGTAAAACACCTCGGGAACAGCGGACTTGCAACCGACCAATATATGGGAATTTTCAACCCGACTAATCTTACTCCTTACATTATGGAGGAACGCCGACTGAATGTTGCTCAAATGGACGTTTTTTCGCGTTTGATGATGGATAGAATCATCTTTTTAGGAACCGGAATCGATGACCAGGTCGCGAATATCGTAACAGCGCAGTTGTTATTTTTAGAAAGTTCGGATTCTTCAAAAGACATTCAAATTTACATCAATTCTCCCGGTGGAAGCGTTTACGCAGGATTGGGAATTTACGATACGATGCAGATTATCAAGCCAGATGTAGCCACAATTTGTACAGGAATGGCGGCTTCTATGGGAGCGGTTTTGCTTGTTGCGGGCGAAAAAGGAAAACGTTCCGCGTTGAAACATTCTCGAGTGATGATTCATCAACCTTCAGGTGGAGCTCAAGGTGTTGCGAGCGATATGGAAATTAACCTTCGCGAAATGCTAAAACTGAAAAAAGAATTATACGACATCATTGCGCTTCACTCCGGACAAACCTACGAATGGGTAGAAAAAGCCTCCGACAGGGATTATTGGATGACTTCCTCCGAAGCGAAAGAATTTGGAATGGTGGATGAGGTTTTGGAAAGAAAAGCATAATCTTTTTCAAAAAAAATCAATCCGATTGCGAAATGATATTTACCTGATGCTAGATGCTCGCTTGAGGATGAGGAGAAAAAGTGCCACGAATTTCGTGGCACTTTTTTATGAAATGGTGAAGATAGATTTATTTTAATATGTTAATTTTTTGTATATTAGACAAAAATATAAATCTTTTAATTATGAAAAAGTTGTTAACTATTACATTTGCGACATGCTTCTTATTGTCGTGCAGAAGTGAACACGCTGCTATCAATACGATTGAAAGTTTGAAAACTCCTGAAATGTTAACTTTTGACAAAGCATTAAAAAGTGTCGGTTAAAATAGAAAAGAGAATTTAACCAAAACGACTAATTCTTCTAAAATTATTGAAGAGAATCAAAATTTATTACTCAATGCTTCAAGAAATCTTTTATTATCTTCTGGTTTTTCAGAAATTGAAATTATTAATAAAACAGGAGGTGATAAAGGAATGATAATTTCATTGGCAACAAAAATTTATTTTCAGAAGTACAGTAAATTGAATAAATTAGTAAAAGAAAACAACTAATTATCATGAAAAAGTATTTATTAATAATAGTGTTTTTTAATAGTATTTTAGTACTAGCACAGCAAGGTGCTCTAATTATTACTAATGATTCTGATTATGATTTGCACGCACAGATTATTGCAGAAGCTCCTGGCAGTTGTGGAATGCATGTTTATCAAGATATCATAGTACCTGCTCATAAATATACAATCTATGATAGTTTTAATACCAGTGGAAATGCTAACGTAGTAATACCAATTTATACTTGGAGTGTTGTTCCATATTCAGGAGGCCCAACTTCAAACTTACCATATACTTCTTTTGCCTTATCACCAATAGGTACTTATGGATCAAATTGCAGATGGGGTTGGTCGAAATTTAGTTTAAAAGACCCTACAACGGGTGGATTTATATATACAAGTTCAAATATGGGAATTCATTCTTGTCATCCGAATATTCCATTTGATGATGTGTCTCCTCCTGCTCCACTGAATTATATTGGTTGGTTTCAGAATCCAAATGGCTCCAATATTGACACTTATTTTATGATTTATTAAAATGAAAAAAATAATTAATTTTTTTACTTTATTTTGTGCAATAATAGTTTTTGCTCAAAATAGTTTTGATTATAACAGAAGTTGGGCAACTTATTTCGGTGGTATAAATACTTGGGAAACCCATTTATTTGAAAATAATCAAGGTAGTGTTTTTTTAGATAGCAAGTCTTTTTATCCCTCTTCTACCAATCCTCCTTCTGTTTTATATTATAACCAGTTTAGAACTATAGGAATGGGGGATTTTACCAACTCTTTGGGGGCAAATAATTACTTTGGTAAAATAAATGCAAACGACGGCAATGTTCAGTACTTTACCTATGAAGGTTTAGATACTAGTAGTAGTTCAAATTCTGAAGAAATTATTTTGCGGGAAACCAGCGGGAATTTCTACAAAAAAGAAATTAGAAATATTGGTTCCGTTACTACCACTTCTAATGTATGGCTTCCCAATAGTGTAGAAACTACTTCCTCAAATACTAATTTTTTATTAGCTAAATATAATGCCGCTGGAATTTTACTTTGGAGAACTTATTTGCCTACACAAGGAGGCAACTTTTATATTATCTCAGATGCAGACGAAAATATATATATTTCAGGGGATACTTTATGGCAAAATCTTGGTGATGCTGGTTCATATCAACAAAATTTTATTGTAGATAATTCAGGTGGTACAATGCGTCCAAATTCTTACCTTGTAAAACTTAACAATCTTGGTCAAAAGTTATGGGCAACATATCTTCCGGTAAATACTGTTGTAAAAATGTTTGCGATACATGCCAATAATGTCTATCTAGCCTGTGGTAGCGATTTTATGAATAATATAAGTAATTTAGCCACTCTTGGAACATTTCAGCAAACAAAAGCTAATCAATCTTTATTGGCTATGGATGGCTCTACAGGGCAAAGAATATGGGGTACTTATTACGGTTCAAATAATTTTGTATCAGGTATTGATGGAGGTATTGCCGTGGATAATTCAGGTATTTATCTACTTGGTTTCGTAAATAATTATTTGGGAAATCCTAGTGGTTATTTTTCTACGGTAGGCGCATTTCAGACTTCACTTTCAGGAAATGATGACTTATATCTCACAAAATTTAATTTTTCAGGAAATCGTATTTGGAGTACTTATTTTGGAGGCTCAGGAATGGAGGCGATTATTAATTCCACGAGAAGTTCTAGTTTGAGTGTAAAAAACAACAAAATACTGTTCACGGGTGTTACAACAAGTTCCAATATAGCTACAACGGGGGCTTTCGTTGAAGGAAAACCGAATGCAAACAGTCAATTTGATTTCTTTTTTTCTATGTTTACAACAGATGGACAGCTTATTTTTACTTCTTATTATGGAGGTAATGACCCCACTACTTCGGTAACAAGTTATGCTATTTCTCCCCGTTTTTCTAACGATGTTAATGATGGTTTTTATTTGTATGGAACCACTCCATATAAATTTGGTTTTACGACCAACGGAGCTTGGCAACCAAATATAATATATCCTAACAATTTTCAAAATCAAGGATGGGTTGGTTTTGTTGCCAAATTTACACATAAAAACTTATCCACTTCAGAATTGCAAAATCATCATCATGATATTGTTTTGTATAACAATCCCAATAATGGAAGTTTCTTCATCAAGAGTAACTTGTTTTTGAAACAGTCTTTTATTGTAGAAATTATTGATAGTGCAGGAAGGCGGCTTTCAAAGAAAAAATTAGAAAAAAATGAGACCAACTTTCTTGATTACAGCCAACTACTAATCCCAGGAAATTATTTTGTGTATATTAAGTCTCTTGATGGAGTAAATGCTAAGACGTTTAAGATGACTGTAAAATAATTAAGGTTGCAGAAAGCAACCTTAATTATTTAAAAGTGTTTTAAATTTAGTTAAATCCTTCGATAATTTTAGAAAAATCTTCGATTTTTAAAGATGCACCGCCAATTAATCCGCCGTCAATATCGGGTTGAGAGAAGATTTCTTTTGCATTGTCCGGTTTTACTGAACCACCGTAAAGTATGGAAACTTCGTCGGCAACTTCCTGTCCGTATTTTCCAGCGATTAATTTTCGGATGTGTGCGTGAATTTCCTGCGCTTGTTCTGGAGTTGCGGTTTCTCCGGTTCCGATTGCCCAAACTGGTTCGTAAGCAATTACCACTTTTTTTATTTCTTCTGCAGAAAGCGTGAAAAGGGCAACTTCGGTTTGATTTTTTACCACTTCAAGGTGTTGTCCGGCTTTTCTTTGCTCTAAAGTTTCACCGTTGCAATAAACTGGGATTAAACCTTTATCCAAAGCCAATTTCACTTTTCTGTTGCAGTGAGAATCGGTTTCGCCGTGGTATTGTCTGCGTTCAGAATGTCCAATTAAAGAACCTGTTGCTTCGATGGATTCCAGCATTTCGGCAGAAATTTCTCCGGTGTAAGCGCCGCTTTCGTGTTCGCTCATGTCTTGCGAAAAAACACCTACTTCATTATTTTCGTAGAGGTCTTTTGCCATCATTAAGTAAAGTGATGGAGGCGCAATCCAAACTTCGCAGTTGGTGGAGTGATTTTTTTTGTATTCTAAAATTTGAAACATCAGTTGCTGTGCGCCAATAACGTCCTTATTCATTTTCCAGTTTCCGGCTACGATTTTTCTTCTCATATGTAAATTTTTTGTTTGATTTTGTTTGAAAAGTTTGATTTTGTTTGAAATTGTTTCTTCCGTCTTCTGACTTCCGTCTTCCGACCTCTAATCCAAATTCCAGATTCTTTTCAGCAATTTGTAGAATTGGTGCTCTCTTTCGCTGACTTCGTCATCAGCTTTAATGAGCGACTTTGCAAATTTTGCGAAATCTTTTCTTTCTTTTTCGGTAGAATCGTCGTGGAAGCATCTTGCATGGAACTCGAAATGGTCTTTCCAAGCTTCGGGTTGCAACGTGGCGATAACTTCCAATTCATTGTCTAAATTCATTTTAAAAGGAAATTCTTCGGCTAAATATTCCTGAATTTTTAAGCCTTCTTCTGGAGAAAACTCATTATCTACGGCAGAAAGTATCATTAAAAGATGATAACCTGCGATTGATTTATTTGATTTTTGCATAGCAAGTGATTTATAGTTTGATATTTTTTGATTTAGTTTGAATTGGTTTGAAATTGTTGTGCAATAATTTACTTGGTTATAAAATCCTGAAGCGATTGTTTTTCTACAATTTTTCCGTTCTGTAAAGTTAACACAAAAGGATTACTTCGCGCAATAGTTTTGATGGGAGTTGCATCCATAGTGAGATTGGGAAGAATCCCGAAAGTTTTTTTATCGGGTGAAATTCCGTATTTCGGCACATTGGCAGTAGGATATTTGTCCATCTGTGCAAATTCCTGTTCTGAAACTTCTTTTGGTTTGTAGGTGAAAAAGAGATGAACTTTTGGTAAACTTAAAATCTGTTCCGTTACGTCATTTCCGTTTTCATCTTCCAAACGAAACTTTGAAATCTCCGATGAATAGCCTTTTTTCACCACTTCAGAACTTGTTTTGTCGTTTTGAATTTCCCAAGGTGTTCCTTCGTCCCAAAGCGTTTTATCGTTCACATAATCATCCTGATTTACCTTTTTTTCTTCGCCTGTTTTTTTATTTTTTAAAACGTAAAAAGTTTTGTAAACATCAGGATCTGAAGCAATTTTTTTCCGTTCCGCATTCATGTCGGTTCCTATTTTGTAGGCTCGGAAATCGATGAGTGGTTCATGTAAAATTCCGTGAAGAATCACCATCCCCATTACAACAGCAAAAACCGATATAAGAATGTATTTTTTGGGATTTTTGGGAAGAAGTTTTGTAAAACTGTTGCGATAAAGTGCATAAATAATCAACAATCCCAAAAGCAAAACAATATCTTTTGTAAAACTTTGCCAAGGCGTGAATTTTATGGCATCACCAAAGCATCCGCAATCCGTAACTTTATTGAAATAAGCAGAATAAAAAGTAAGGAAAGCGAAGAAAACACAAAGCGCAATTAAAGCGGAAAGCGTGAATTTCAAACGAATTTTCAAAAGAAGCATAAAACCTAATAAAAGCTCTAAAACCACCACAAAAATTGCGATAGGCAAAGCTTTCTCTTCTAAAAACGGCATGTTAAAAACCGATGGCGAAAAATATTCTTCCAGCTTGAAGGAAAAACCTTTCACATCAACTGCCTTCACAAAACCACTTGCAATGAAGATCAACGCAATAATTACTCTTAAAATACCTTTCAACATTATTTTATTAATTTTTATTTGATTGAAAATCGCTTCTTTACGCCAACTGTTCTTTGATTTCCTGATTCCCTTCCGCAATTTTTATCATGCAAAAAACGGCGTAATTAATCATGTCAAAATAATTGGCGTCAATTCCTTCGGAAACCACTGTTTTGCCCTGTTTGTTTTCAATTTCTTTGGTACGCAAAACTTTTTGGTAAATAAGATCGGTGATGGATGAAACCCGCATTTCTCGCCAAGCTTCACCGTAATCGTGGTTTTTTCTTTCCATTAAAGCTTTTGCTTCGGCAGAATACTTATCGTAAAGCGTCATCGTTTCGCCCTTATTGTCCTGCAAATTCTCGGAAGTGCCTTTCTCCAGCTGAATTAAGCCAATAATTGAATAATTTACAATCGCGATAAAGCAATCTTCTTCGTTTTCATCTTCCACCTTCTGAGTGTCCGAAGTTTGTAATGTTACCAATCTTTTTACCTTAATATAAATTTGATCGGTTACCGAAGTGGTCCTCAAAATCCTAAACGCAGAGCCATAATCCTGAAACTTTTTTTCAAATAAATTGCGGCATTTTTTGATGGCTTCATCAAACTGTAATGATGTTTTCAGCATAAAAAAATCTTAAACACCAAAGATAGGGAATTCGTTCGTAAGTTTGAAGTCTGTAGACCGAAGTCCGAAGAAAAAAGATTTATTTTTTAGTTGTAAATTTTCGGTTTTCAAGTTAGATTTGTCCAATGAAACATCCAACATCCAACATCCAACACCCAACATCCAACATCCAACATCCAACATTTTCCATAAATTGTCGCGGAAATCTCATCGATTTTTCTCAATCAAAAATCATGGGAATTCTCAATATTACACCCGATTCTTTTTCGGATGGAGGAAAGTTTTATGAAGAAAAAAATGCTTTGCTTCAAGTCGAAAAAATGATTTCGGAAGGTGCCGATTTTATTGATATCGGAGCGCAATCTACGCGTCCAAATGCCGAGAAAATTTCGGCAAAAGAGGAAATTAGTAGAATTGGAAAAATCATTTCAAAGATTAAAAAGGAATTTCCTGATGTTTTGATTTCTCTGGATACTTTTTACAGCGATGTGGTAAAATTCGGGAACGATGAAGGAATTGATTTGATCAACGATATTTCTGCCGGAAATTTTGATGAAAATATGCTGAAAACTGTTTCAGAAACCGGACTTCCTTACGTTTTGATGCACATCAACAAAACTTATGATGAAATGCACGAAAAACAAATTCAGAATGATGTTATTGTGAGTTTGAACTACTATTTTTCCAAAAAAGTTTTAGAATTACAAAATTTAGGTATAAAAGATATCATTCTTGATCCCGGTTTCGGTTTCGGAAAAACCATTGAGCAAAATCATCAGATGATTGATGAATTACAGTTTATAGGTTTTAGTAAATTTCCTTTATTGGTAGGAATTTCCAGAAAATCTTTTATTTATAAACCTTTGGGAAAACTTCCCAACGAAATCAACACCCAAACCCAAATTCTTCACCGAAAAGCGTTGGAAAAATGTGCAAAAATCCTCCGCGTTCACGATGTGGCTGAAGCGAAAAAGACACTTCAAATTTCTTATTGAAATAAAAAATAAAGCCTTTTTTAAGAAATGTTTGTAGCTTCAATAGGAGCGGGCTTTAGCCCGCTTAAAAAAGGTGATTACATATGGCTTTAGCCAAAATTTGTAACTTATGATTTCCAAAAATCTGTTGAAATCTATTTTTCTGAATTCTTTAAACCTCAATTTCTTATCATACATCAATTTTTCATCTATTAGAAAAGGACTATTTTTGTCGATATTAATAATTTAAACATGAAAAAATTAGCATTTTTAGCACTGTTTGCTGCAGTATTAACGTTTGGACAAACAAAAAAGGTTGTCGCTTCAGAAATCAATTGGTGGGGTTACAAAGTTGCCAAAACCGAAGCATCTTCGCACAACGGAAACCTAAAATTGAAGTCCGGAACTGTGGTAATGAAAGGAAAAAATGTTGTAGGTGGAAATTTTGAATTCGATATGACTTCCATAAACGCGACAGATGTGGATGGAGAAAGAAAAACCAAATTGGACGCTCACTTAAAAAACGGAGATTTTTTTGAGGTGGATAAATTTCCTACAGCGACTTTCAAAATTACTTCCGTGAAGAAAAACAACGATAAAATTTACAACCATATCATCACCGGAAATCTTACTGTGAAAGGAAAAACAAATATTATTTCTTTTCCTGCAAAAATTCAGTACAGCAAAGGCGTTGTAAGTATTGTATCTAATAAATTCAGCTTCGACAGACAGAAGTTTGATGTTGCCTACCAATCGAAAATGAAAGATGTTTTGGTGAAAGATGAGGTAGATATGCTGGTAAAAGTAACCGCAAAATAATTTTCTCTGAGAGATAAATTGAAAAAGGATGCTGGAAACGGCATCCTTTTTTGTTAGTTGTTTTGGGTTAGTTTTCCCGAAAATTCTTTGGCAAAAATCTTCTGGTCTTCCTGCAATTTTTCTAAACTTTGCGGCAAAATATAATTGAACAAAACTTTATTTTCCTCATCTATAAAAACGATTTCTTTTTCCTCGCCGTCAATCATTTGCGAGAAAATTTCCCACATGGAAGTATCGTGGGTTTTGAGAAGTTCAAAAAATTGTGATGCTTTAATTTCTACTTGTTTCATTTTTTTCAAAAAAAGTTTTTTTTAACTAAAAACCCTTTCAGCGATTGTAAACGCTGAAAGGGTAGGTTTCCCCGAACTTTAGAAGCCCAAAAGCTTAAATTTCAGCTGTACGGCAAAGTTATCTGAAAATTTTGGAGTATGATAATATCCTACACGATAAAAAACGCCCAAATTGAAATAGGTAGAGAAGAAATTGTTCCACTCTAAGCCAACTTCCTGATAGAGATGATCCAGTTTTTTAAAATCAAACTGATGAAATTCTGGATTTTTCATATTTCCAATGATACTTCTGTGGATAACATCAAAACTGGAAGTATTTTGTCCAAAACTTTTGAAATACCAAGGAATTTTGTGGGTTATGTAGTTTCCGATAAATTTATCGTTATAATATTCGCCGCCTTTCATGGTAGCAAAACCGAGATAGGAAGTGAGGTTAAAGTTAAACTTTTTGTTTCCGGAAAGTCCGTTCATAGTGAAATGATGCCAAATTGGAGCTTCGCCCAAAAGAAGACCGCCGTAGAGGCGCAATCCTGTTGTTCCTATTTTGGATTTAAAGGAATGGTTTACAAGAAAATCAAACTTGGTATAATCGAAGTCGCCACCTAAAGTTTTCAAGGCTTTTTCGGCATTGAAGTAGAATTCCGGAAGCTTTTTTTCGGTAGTGAATTTTCCATTTGGCGTCATAATATTTTTGGAAAAAGGCGCATATTCCAAAGAAAGCGTGAAACCTGAGTTTTCAAAGGCATTTCCCAAATTTTGATAATTGTAATCGAAACGAACTTCTTCGCGTTGCCTTCTTGCAGAGATTTTCATGCTTAAAGTATTCGTAAGGTCGTTTTCATAAGAAAGTTTCACACCGTCGAAGTGATAAAACCTATCGTTATTTAAGGCAACTCCCGCATTATTCAGTTTCATTAAAAAATCCCAAAAATTCTCGTTGAATCTTCCTGCTGCCATTACATCGTTATAATATTCGGCTCGGAAAAAAGAAGTTTTTTCTAAAGTAGTTTTAAAATCGACACCGGCTCCATATTTCAGGTGATTGTCTTTGAAACCGTAAGCTGCGTAAATATCCGGAGAAATATATGGGTGAAATTTCTCATTGGTTTTGAAACCGACTCCCAAGCGAAAACCTTCGTACAGGTTGTAAGCCAAAAGTTTTGCGAGATCGAAATCTATTTTCCCCAAACGCAGTTTGCCACGAACCAAACTCGTTAAACCTTTTGCCTTTTTTTCAATATCATATTCCTGACTAAGGCTGTCAATAACGGTGTAGGTATTTTTTTCGCGTTCGGTGAGCTTTTCGCTTCTGTATTTTTGCATAAGGGTTCCATCGGCATTTTTTACAGAAAAAGTATAGCCTCGGAAGTTTTTCGGATCGTCTTCTATATTGGTTTTATGATCGAAATATTTCGCAGTTACAAAACCATAGCTCCGGAAATTATCGGCTGTTTTATCCTTTTTTTTCTTTTCGGCTTCGGCTTTTTTCTGTTCTTCGGTTTCCATTTCCATGTTCGTGAGCTTCATTTTGATGTTTTCGCTGTCCAAAAACCATTTTCCATCAACCAATTTCCAAATACTGGTAATGCTTCCGTTGCTTTTTGTTTTATTGTTGCTTTCAATTTTTTTTAATCCATAAGTTTCAGCATCTACGTATAAATAACCGTTGAATTTTCTGTTTTGGATGGGCTGTTTGTAGCTTACTTCTCGAAATCTGATCACAAAATTCTGTCTTCCTTCAATATCGATGGTATCAGTAAGGAAATATCGATAGAGTTTTCTGTTTTTTTTCTGAATTTCTCTCGGCATTTGGTTTCGGTTACTTTGCACCGCCATCATTTCGAACAAAGGTTGGTTTAAGCCCGCAATTCTGTTATCCAAAACATTTATTTTTTCGCCGTATTTTTTAGAAAAAAGAAACTCTTGTGCGCGTTCCCAAAGGAAAAGTTTGCTGTTTACAAAAACCTCTTTCACGGTAATAGCGGTATCTCTTTCCTTTTTTGATTTTGTTAAAGAAAAACGATCCATGAACTTCATCATTTCAGACAGCGATTGGTTGTACTGTTTGAGGCTGTCTTCATCAATATCTACGGAAATTTTTTCATAGGATTTGTAGGAATAGGAGGGAAGACTTTTTGGGGAGTTTTTTTCGTAATTTTCTTCTACCTTATCCAAAATTGCCAATGCTCTTGCGTCACTCTTGTCTTCCAGAACAATTGTTTCTATGGAGCTGAGGTGTTTTTCAACTTTTACAAGAGAAGCTTCCATCATTTTATCAACAATGGCATCTTCCTCATAAAAACCTGTGGATTTTATCTTAATTACTTTGCATTTGGTGTTGAAATTCAATATTCCTACGGCGTTTGTTGTACCCAAAAGTTTTTCCTGACAATAAATTTTGGCACCGGAAACTGGTTTGTCTTCTAAAGATTCAGTCACTTTTATTTTGTATTGGCTGAAGCCAAAATTGTACATCAAAAAAATAAGTAAAACTCCTAATGTATTTTTCATGTTTACGTTTGTACAAATATATTTAAACTGCCACAAAAGAAGCATAATTGCGACGATTTTTCATTACAGATATTGTTTTTTGTTTTATATAATGATGATTTTTGCAAATGTAAATTTTCATTTTTATGATAAATATTCTCTAAACAAAGTAAAGATTGGTATAATTTTTATTTAGATTTGTTTTCTAAAATATATTGATCAGATGAAAAAATTACTCATCGCGGGAATCCTACTATTGGGTACTGCAGCAACTTCCGGTTTAAAGGCACAATCTATCGACGAAATGAAAAAACAGGTAGAAACCCTGAAAATTCAGACCGATCTTATCAACAAAAAAATAGATTTGGAAACGGAAAAGCAAAAAAATGATAAGCTAAAAAGTGAGGTAGAAAGCTTAAACAACAAAGCCGACAGAAAAACCAGCAATTATTCTTCTTCAGACCCGTCTTCTACCGCTAAAGAAGCGAAAGAAACCGCCAAAGTTTTGAAAAAAACCGAATCTGCAAACAAAGATTTGGAACGAAGCAACAATAAGGTAATCGATTTGAATACCGATGTTCAAAAGCTTCAAAGCAAGCTCGACAGACAAAAATACATCATCGAAATAAAAGAAAAATAACAAAAAACTCCCGAAAAATTCGGGAGTTTTTTATTAAACCTAACAGGTTTCAAAAACCTGTTAGGTTTGTTTAGATTTCCATCGCCTTCGCAACCGCAGCATCAATTCCAGCCAAATTTTTTCCACCTGCAGTTGCAAAACCAGCATTTCCGCCGCCGCCACCTTGAATTTCTTTTGCCAATTCTTTCACGATATTTCCAGCGTGATATTTTGCTTCCAAATCTTGAGAAATTCCAACCGTAATCATAGGTTTTTCTCCGGCATTAGAAATAATAATCGTAACAGAATTTGGAATTTCTTTTTTCAGTTGGAACACGATGTCTTTTACAGAACCTGCATCCAAAGAAACTTTTTTCACCAATAATTTTTTGTCGCCGCATTGTTGGTAGTCGTTTTTCCAATTTTGGATTTCGCCTTTCGCTTTTTCAGCGTTGAATTTATCTAATTGATGTTTCAAGTTTTTGTTCTCGTCAATCAATTTATTTACGGCTTCCACAGGATTGTGAGGTTTCTTCAAAATATTTAAAATTTCATCATATTTTGAAAATGATTTTTTCAATTCGTCTATTGCGGTATAACCTGTAATTGCTTCAATACGTCTAATTCCAGCGGCACTAGAAGATTCGCTTTGGATGATGAACATCACGATATCACCCGTATTTTCAACGTGAGTTCCACCACAAAGTTCTACAGATTTTCCGAATTTTACCATTCTTACCACATCGCCGTATTTTTCGCCAAATAACGCCATTGCTCCTTCTTCCAAAGCTTTTTTGAATGGAACGCTTCTTTTTTCGTCAAACGAAAGTCGGTCGATAATTTTTGTATTCACCAATTTTCCAACTTTTTCCAGTTCTTCTTCCGTCATTTTGTTGAAATGTGAAAAGTCAAAACGTAAATAATCGGGACCAACGTAAGAACCTTTTTGCTCAACGTGAGTTCCCAAAACCTCACGCAATGCTTCGTGCAACAAATGGGTTGCGGTGTGATTGCGCATAATTTTTTCTCTACGTTCCTTATCTACAACGGCGTGAAACGGAAAATCCAAATGTTTCGGCAATTCTTCCGTAAAATGAACAATCAGATTATTTTCCTTTTTGGTATTGATGATTGCGATTTTTTCAAAATTATTTTCGATGAAACCTGTATCACCAACTTGTCCGCCACTTTCTGCATAGAAAGGAGTCGCCTGAAAAACTAATTGATATTGAGTTCCGGCTTTGTTTTCGATTTTACGGTATTTTGTAATTTTTACCTCTGTATCAAGATAATCGTAACCAATGAATTCTTCTTTTTCGTCCTCAATCAAAACCGTCCAATCATAAACTTTCATCTGATTGGCTGATTTGGAAATATTTCTTGCTTCTTCTTTTGCTTTTTCAAAACCTTCTTGGTCGATTTGTAGATTTCTTTCCTCGGCGATAATTCTCGTTAAATCATCAGGAAAACCGTAGGTTTCATACAAATCAAAAACTTCATCACCCGGTAAAATGGTTTCACCTTTTGATAAAGTCTGTTCAATCAGTTTCTCAACGCGAATCAAACCGTTTTCAATGTTTTGAAGGAAAGAATGTTCTTCCTCTTTAATGACTTCTGTAACTAATTTCTCCTGCTTGATCAACTCTGGGAAAAATTCGCCCATTTCATTTTTCAAAACAGAAACCAACTTGAAAAGGAAAGGCTCCTTCATATCCAAAAATCGGTAAGAATATGAAATCGCACGTCTCAAAATTCTACGAATAACGTAACCTGCTCCGTTTGCAGAAGGCAATTGTCCGTCTGCAATTGCAAATGCAACCGCACGAATATGGTCAACCACAACACGAATTGCAATATCTTTTTCGTTTTCTAAAATTCCTGTATATTTTTTGCCGGAAAGTTCTTCCACTTTTGCGATTAATGGTGTGAAAACATCGGTATCATAATTGGAAGTTTTGCCTTGCAACGCCATACAAAGACGCTCAAATCCCATTCCTGTATCCACGTGTTGCGCAGGCAATTTTTCTAAAGTTCCGTCGGCTTTTCGGTTAAATTCCATAAAAACCAAATTCCAAATTTCCACCACTTGAGGATGGTCGTTATTCACCAAATCCAAGCCGGAAACTTTGGCTTTTTCTTCTTCGGTTCTTAAATCGACGTGAATTTCTGAACAAGGTCCGCAAGGTCCGGAATCGCCCATTTCCCAGAAATTGTCTTTTTTGTTTCCGTTGATAATTCTGTCTTCTGAAATGTGTTCTTTCCAGAAATTGTATGCGTCTTGGTCGCGCTCCAAATTTTCGGTAGCATCGCCTTCAAAAATGGTTACGTAAATATTTTCTTTTGGAATTCCATACACTTCCGTCAACAATTCCCAAGCCCATGCAATGGCTTCTTTCTTGAAATAATCGCCAAAACTCCAGTTTCCGAGCATCTCGAACATCGTGTGATGATAGGTGTCGCGACCAACATCGTCCAAATCGTTGTGTTTTCCGGAAACGCGGAGACATTTTTGCGTATCGGCAATTCTTGGAGCGGTTGGCGTTTTATAACCGAGGAAAAAATCCTTAAACTGCGTCATTCCCGAGTTGGAAAACATCAAAGTTGGGTCGTCTTTCAGCACGATTGGTGCAGAAGGAACGATAAGGTGTTCTTTGCTTTTGAAAAAATCTAAAAACTGTTGGCGTATTTGTTGTGAAGTCATATTGTTTGCTTTCGGCTGTTGGCTTTTTGCTTTCAGCTATTTTTTTTTTATTATCTATTTATTTTTGGAAATAATATTATTCCATTCTGTTTTGTGTTCAAATTTCAATGCTGAATCTTCTTCGATTAGATTCACGTAATTTTCAATAAATTCGGAAGTATTTGAAATTAATCTCAGGTAATAATTAAGCGAATTGGTTAGTCCGTTGGCAATTACATGGCAACCATGAATATTTTTTATTCTTTCAATTTCTTCATCGATTTTTTCTTTTTCAGAATTCTCGATATTTGCAGTTGACAATAAATAATATCTATTTACCTGAGTTGTTTTAAACTTTTCAAAAGCATCTTTTACCAATTGCAAATTAATTGGAATTCCGAATTTTACTTCTACAGCTTCGAAAACCCTCATTTTTTCATCAATTATTTCGATGTCTCCAATTCTCCCACTCCTAGAATCTGCTGATGTGTGACTTTCAATTGACAATAAAGCTTTTCCTTGAAATCTTATTGTTTCACTTATCAAACATTGATAAACTGCATAAAGTGCTAAAACAGGAAGCCTTGAAGCTCCTTCCGCATTGTATTTAGCGTTAAAATGTTTTTTTAACAAATCAATTATTGTAGAAATCGGGAGATTAAGTGGTTTTGCTAAATCTATTTTTTGAGAATTTCTTTGGATAATTAGACCTTGAAAAAAGTAACTTAATAGTTCTTCCAAATCATTCCCTTTTTGAATATAATCAATGATTTCTAAAAATGCAACTTTAAGGGAATCGGGACGGATTGCTCCCGAATAATTTTTGCTGTAAGGAACTTTTTGCTCTAAAGAACGAGTTAGCCAACCGCTTTCAGCCATTGCAGGGAATTTCTCACTTTTCAGAAAAGGAGTTATGAATTTCGAATCAAAAGTTCTTCCAGAATAACCATTTTTTATGCTGGTTTGATGATTTCTAATGTCTTGTTGTGGATTTAAAACTTTATAAACCAAACTTGTGAAAATAACAGTGAGGATGGCTTTTGCAGATTCTGACCTGCTTAAAACTTCTTCCAGATATTTTATCAACTTCTTATCAAGATTAGTTTTAATAAAATTGTCTGAACCAACAATAAGCATTGCTTTGTTATAATTTTCGGTCAAAAATTTTGATGGTTCCATTACTTTAACAATTGTCTTTTTATTTCTATACCAACCGCTTTTATCATTGGAATTGCAACAGAATTACCAATTTGCTTGTAAAGCTCGGATTTGTTATTAATTAATTTGAATTCATCAGAAAAGCCCATAATTCTGTAGCATTCTTGAATGGTTAACTTTCTAACTTTTCCATTATGCAAAATCCAAAATCTTCCCGAAATCTCTTGCGAAGGCAAAGCTGGATGAACTCCTTCTGTTGAATAAATTCTGTTAGGTTGTTTGTGAACTCTTGACAGATGCTCTGTTCCTGGTCGTACTCCTGCTTTTCTGATGGTTTTATTTCTGTAACCTGCGAAAACAAGGCCCGAATCCTGTCTTTTCTGTTCATCCAAAATTGTGTGTGGCTCATCTAAAAACTCAAAATCATTTTCGTCGTCTAAAAACTCTTTTAGCGATGGTTTTTCTTTCTTTTCAATTTTAGAAAAATCAAATTTTATTTTTTTGTGTCCAATTATTATTATTCTTTCTCGGTTCTGAGGTAATCCAAAGTCAGAAGCATTTAAAACTTTTTTGGATACGACATATCCCAACTCTTCAAGATGTTTAATGATAGTTGAGAGCGTTTTTTTACCATCATGATAAACTAAATGCTTAACGTTTTCAAGAAATACAACTTTTGGTTGGTGCCTTTCAATAATTTTAAAAACGTGATAAATTAAAGTTCCGCGAGTATCTTCAAAACCCTTCATTTTACCTGAAATACTGAAAGGTTGACAAGGAAAACCTGCACACAAAATATCGTGTTTTGGAACGATTTCTATGTCCAATTCGGTAATATCGCCAAAAGGAACCTCCCCAAAATTAAGTTCATACGCTCTTTGTGCATGAAAATTAAATTCTGATGAAAAAACACATTTTCCTCCCAATTCTTGTAATGGAATCCTAAAACCACCAATTCCTGCAAATAAATCAATAAAAGTAAAGTCGGGATTTTCTGGAGATGGAAAGGGAACGTCCCATTTTATGGGCAAAATCATTTGTAATTCGGGTTCAGAAACAATATTTAGTTCATCATTTCGATCTTGATAGTATTGTTTAGCTCTATTTTCAAATATTTTTGATATTCCATTTTTTGGATTTTGAAGGTAATGAGTTAGGTATGCCAAATCTTCAGACTTGTCATTAGAAATTTCTACTTTTAATTTTTTCTTTATTTCAGAATACCTTATCATATATAAAATAGCGCTATCAAATAACGTTATTTGCAAATTTATGTATTTTACAACAAATTGTATAGTTATATTGTTGTTATCATTAAAATAAAAAAATCACTACCTTTAATTTTCACAAAAATTATTTATGAAACTTACCGAACTCGCCAAAGAACTCAATATATCCACCGAAGCCATCAAAAAATTTATTCAGGATTTTGATCTTAATTTGGATGAATGTATTTGCCCAAACTTCGATGTGAAGGAGGATTTTGAAAAATTTGCCAAAGAAAATGCCGATTTTTTGCGGAAATACGAGGAAGATTTGAAACTAAAAAAATCTGCCGAAGAAATTGCCGAAACCATTCATCAGCCTGTAAAAAAAGTGACGGAAGAAATCAAAAAAGAAGTTCCTAATCTTTACGATAACGGACTTTATAAGTCTTCGGTTTCCAGTTTTGGTATTGATAATAAATTAGGCGGAAACTATCAGTTTGTGTATGATTATTTTGGCGACAAAACGGCGCTTTCACAGCGAGATTTCATTGGTTACCGTGATTTGTTTTTCTATATTTCGGATGAACTGGAACCATTTTTAAGTCTCGATTCTACGAAAAATTGGGGTATTAAAAAACCGGCGGGAATTATTCTTTACGGACCTCCTGGAAGCGGAAAAATATTTTGGGCGAATAAAATTGCCGAAATTATCGACTACCAGTTTCGCGAAGTTAAAAAACATTATCTCGGAACTTCCTTTGTGGACGGTAACAAGACCAGTTTCAACGATTTTTTGGTAACGATGATGAAGGAAGAAAAAGTGCTGCTTTTCATGGAAGATTTTGATGATATTATGATGGATAGAAACGCTGAAAAATCAGTTTCGTCCGAAAATGAAGAGACCAAGGAAATAGTGATGCATTACATTGGCAAATTCGAGGAAGAAGAATTGTTGATGGTAGGTTCAGCCAACTCGGTTTTTGCGATTGATGAAGAGATTCTCGCTCCTGGAAGATTTGATGTCCTCATTCCGATTTTTCCTCCAAATCAGCAGGAAAGAAACGAAATGATTCTGTATTATATGACAGAAAATTTGGAAAAATCCTCTTTACTCTATAAAATTTTATTGAAAAATGAAGCAAATAATCTCCCGTTTTGGAACTCGGTTTCCGAAAGAATGAAAGTCTTCAGCAACACGATGGTTGTGGATTTTACCCAAAGCCTGAAAAAGCGCTTAAAACATCAATACGAAAGAACCAAAAACGAAAACCTTAAAATTGATCAAAAACTTTTGGAGGGCGCTCTACGTGATGCTTCCGTAAAGCTTACCGAAGAATATTTGAACCAAATTGCCCAATTTCTGCACGATGTTTCCATCAATAATTACGATGATTTTGCGCGAAGAATTGAAAACTTAAAATCTGAACTTGATGCCTATAAAGTAAAGGAAGCGCCAAGGAAATCTATTGGTTTTCAGCATAATGAAGAAAAAAAATAGTTGGAAAGAATTAGAGATTGGGAATTGCGCATAAAAATCCCCTCCTCAAACCTGAAACCAGAAACAAAAAACTTTATGCAAAGCATTTGGGAACAAGAAACCTTCTATAGAAACCGTGATGTCATCATTATCGGTGCAGGATTTACCGGACTTTGGACTGCTATTTCCATTAAAGAAAAATATCCTGAAAAGTCAGTTTTAGTCATTGAAAAAGGAAAAATTCCAACCGGTGCTTCTACAAGAAATGCGGGTTTTGCGTGTTTCGTAAGTTTGACAGAAATTATTTCCGATTCCGAAAAAATGGGTTGGAAAAAAACGTTGGATTTAGTAAAAATGCGTTTCGATGGACTAAAGAAAATTCAAAATTATTTTCCTGTAAATGAAATTGATTTTGAAATGTGCGGTGGTTATGAAATTTTGAACAATGAAGAGCCTTTGCAGAAATTAGAAGAAGTCAATTCTCAACTGAAATCCATCACGAATTTCGACAAAACCTATTTTGTATCCAACGAAAAGATTAAAGAATTTGGTTTGGGAAAAACCAAAATTTTGGTTGAAAACCCAATGGAAGGAAGTCTGCACTCTGGAAAATTGCTGATGAAGCTTTTGGAGAAATGTCATGAACTAAAAGTTGAATTTCTTTTCGGAACAGAAGTTTTAGAGGTTTCGGAAGATGAAAGATTTGTAGAAATTCAAATTGCTACAGATTTGATTTTGAAGTCTGAAAAAGTAATTCACTGCACCAATGCATTCGCTTCAAAATTTCTAGAAAATGAAGAAATCATTCCAGCTCGCGGACAAATTTTACTAACAGAACCAATTCAAAATTTAAAACTCAAAGGAACATTTCATTATGATGAAGGGTTTTATTATTTCAGAAATTTAGGAAACAGAATTTTGTTAGGTGGCGCGAGAAATCAGGATTTTGAAACCGAAAAAACTACCGATTTTGAAACCACGGAATTTCTTCAAAATCATTTAGAAAACTTTCTAAAAACCGTCATTCTTCCCAATCAAAATCCAATAATCGAAATGCGATGGAGCGGAATTATGGCAATGGGAACCGAAAAATCCCCGATTGTGAAACAACTTTCCGTGCGGCAATTCTGCGCCGTAAGACTTTCAGGAATGGGCGTCGCACTTGCTCCAAAAATTGGAGAAGTGATGGCTGATTTGATAGATGCAAATCCTCAGAATCATTCTTTATAAATTTAGTACTTTTTTTCTCATTTTTTTCCTTTTTGCTTCTTTTTGATTAAGTAGTGATGCGTATTTGACCAGATAAAAGTGTAAATTATGCTCATCAAAATTTTTAACTTTTTAGAAAAAATGTCATTTTGTCACAAAATTTTGCTTGGTATAAAATTGGAGAATGGAATAGCGAATCTTAAAATTTAAATAACTAAAAAATATAAATACTATGAGTAAAATAATTGGAATTGACCTTGGAACCACCAACTCTTGTGTTTCTGTAATGGAAGGTAAGGATCCGGTTGTAATCCCAAATTCAGAAGGAAAAAGAACGACGCCATCTGTTGTGGCATTCACGAAAGACGGAGAAAGATTGGTGGGAGATCCTGCAAAAAGACAGGCGGTAACCAATCCACAAAATACGGTATATTCTATCAAAAGATTTATTGGAACGCACTTTAAAGACGATGCTTCTGAAATCGGAAGAGTAGCCTACAAAGTAGTTTCCGGACCAAACGATACGGTAAAAGTAAAAATTGACGACAGAGAATACACGCCGCAAGAAATTTCTGCAATGATTTTGCAAAAAATGAAAAAAACGGCAGAAGATTATCTTGGTCAGGAAGTAACAAGAGCGGTAATTACAGTTCCAGCTTACTTCAACGACAGCCAAAGACAAGCCACCAAAGAAGCCGGAGAAATCGCAGGTTTGAAAGTTGAAAGAATTATCAACGAACCAACGGCGGCAGCATTGGCTTATGGTTTGGATAAAGGACATAAAGACCAAAAAATCGCGGTGTACGATTTAGGTGGTGGAACTTTTGACATCTCAATCCTTGATTTGGGTGACGGTGTTTTCGAAGTTTTGTCTACAAATGGTGACACACATTTAGGAGGTGACGATTTTGACGATGTAATTATCAACTGGTTGGTTGACGAATTTAAAAATGAAGAAGGCGTAGATTTGAAAGCGGATCCAATCGCGCTTCAGCGTTTGAAAGAAGCGGCTGAAAAAGCAAAAATTGAACTTTCTGCAACAACGCAAACAGAAATCAACCTTCCTTATATCACAGCGACTGCGACAGGTCCAAAACACTTGGTGAAAACGTTAACGAGAGCGAAATTTGAGCAACTTTCCGAAGATTTGGTAAGACGTTCAATGGAGCCTTGTAAAAAAGCGTTATCTGATGCAGGTTTGCAAACTTCTGACATTGATGAGGTAATTTTAGTGGGTGGTTCTACAAGAATTCCAATCATCCAAGAACAGGTTGAAAAATTCTTCGGTAAAAAACCGTCAAAAGGCGTAAATCCTGACGAAGTTGTGGCTATTGGTGCCGCAATTCAGGGTGGAGTTTTAACCGGTGATGTGAAAGACGTTCTTTTATTAGACGTTACGCCACTTTCATTGGGTATTGAAACGATGGGTTCTGTTTTCACCAAATTAATTGAAGCGAACACGACTATTCCTACTAAAAAATCTGAGGTTTTCTCTACAGCAAGCGACAATCAGCCTGCAGTTTCCATTAGAGTTGGACAAGGAGAAAGACCAATGTTTAATGACAATAAAGAAATCGGAAGATTTGATCTAACCGACATTCCACCGGCTCCAAGAGGCGTTCCACAAATCGAGGTAACTTTCGATATCGATGCGAACGGAATTCTTTCTGTTTCAGCTAAAGATAAAGGAACAGGAAAAGAACAATCGATTAAAATTCAGGCAAGTTCAGGACTTTCTGACGCTGAAATTGAAAGAATGAAAAAAGAAGCGCAAGAAAATTCCGCAGCCGATGCGAAGAAAAAAGAAGAAGTTGAATTGTTCAACAAAGCAGACGGTTTGATTTTCCAAACAGAGAAGCAGTTGAAAGAATTTGGCGACAAACTTTCAGCAGACAAAAAAGCAGCAATCGAAACTGCCGTTGCAGAATTGAAAACTGCTTTTGAAGCAAAAGACGCCGATGCTGTAAAAACAAAAACCGAAGCCTTAGATTCTGCGTGGATGGCGGCTTCTGAAGAACTTTACGCAGCAGGACAACAAGCACAAGGTGCAGAACAGGCACAAGGAAATCCTACAGGAAACGCAGGAGCAGAAGATGTTCAGGATGCGGATTTTGAGGAAGTGAAGTAATCGCCGATTACCATCAATCAGAAATAATCATCAGATCGCTGTAAATGAGTAATTTACAGCGGTTTTTTATTTTTGCTAATTATCAAAAATGCTTGATTTTGACCGATTTTTATGCTATTTTTGTAACATATTTGTACCGCGTCTTAAAGTAAGACAATGTGCGCCTTATTAGGTCTTATTTAGTCTTACTTGATTTTTGATCAACATTAATTGAGAAAATAATTTTTGATGGGATTTAGTAAACTGAAAATTCCGAAACTTTGTGAATTCTGCGAAAAACCATTCGAAGCAAAAACTGTGAGCACTAGATTCTGTTCTAAATATTGTTCGGAGAAGCAAGCAAAACGACAGAAGAATTTAGCCAAAGAATTAGAAGAGAAGCAATCATTCTTAAAACAATCTGCAAAAAAAATTGCTCAAATTCAAACGCGACCTTATATTTCTGTGAGTGAAGCCGTGATTCTTTTTGGAATTTCGAAAGATACCATACACAGATTAATCAAAAGTGGAAGGATTCCTGCTCACAATTTCGGACAGCGACTTACTAGAGTTAGTAAACTCGATTTAGAATCATTATTTACTCCGGTAGAAAGCCCATTGGAAACTGAAGAAGAAAAATCAGATTTTGTGGTTGGAAACTGTTATACTATTTCTGAAGTCAGCAAAAAATATAAAGCAAATCCAGGAACTGTAAATAATTTAATTAGAAGGAATAAAATTCCAACCAAACAAGTTGGAAGTTTTGTGTACGTTCCTAAAAGATACATTGATGAAATTTTTGATCCAAAATGAAACAAAAATTAATAAGAACAAAAGTCACGGTAAGACTCAGGAAGTCTGAATATCGAAAAGAATGGTATATCTACTTGGAAAGTTATCCTGTAATTGTGCCTGGAAAAGAAGAAGTTCAGAGAATTCGTGAGTATCTAAACAGAACTGTTACCACCGTTGAATTTGACAAGAAAAGAGTTGCGAAAAGAACCGAAAATTCCATTTCTTTCAAACCGAAAAGGGACGATAATGGTGTTATCATTTGTAAAAGTGATCTTGATAAGGAAACTATGTTTTATGCGGATTCTGTGCGAAAAATCAGACAAAGGGAATATGATAAAAAGAATATTTACAATGAAGTTGATTTGCTGCAGGAGGCAATGAATGAAAAACGACAGGAGAATTTTGTTGACTACTTTAAATCTCTGATTAAAAGACGACATAAAAACAGTTCGGATTCCATCAAGGTTAATTGGGAAAGATCGCTTGAGTTTCTTAAATCTTATAGTGATGATTTTATACCGTTTGGAAAGATTGACATGAAATTTTGTGAAAATTATAAAACCTTTCTTTTGAGCGCACCACTTGGCGGAAACAAAAAAGGAACATTGTCACAAAACAGTGCAGCAACATATTTCTCAATCTTCAAAGCAGCATTGAAACAAGCCTTTATCGACGATTATTTCTTAACCGATATTTCCGCAAAATTGAAAGGAATTTCTGAAATAGAATCTCGAAGAGAATATTTAACCATTGATGAACTGAACACATTGGTGGAAACTCCGTGCGACTATGAGGTTTTAAAGCGTGCAGCACTTTTTTCCGCATTAACAGGTTTGAGACTTTCCGATATTCAAAAATTGAAGTGGGAAGAAATTAGCATGGAAAATGATGCACCGCGTATTCATTTTACCCAGCAAAAGACAAAAGGTGTGGAATATATGCCCATCTCTACACAAGCGATGCAACTTTGTGGCAAAAAGAAATCACCAACAACATTAGTGTTTAGTGGACTTCCTGATTCTGCATGGATCTCCCGACCTTTAAAAAAATGGATTACATCCGCAGGAATTACCAAGAAAATTACATTTCACAATTTTCGACACACTTTTGCGACCTTGCAACTTTCTAGCGGAACCGATATTTACACAGTCAGTAAAATGCTTGGACATACCAATGTGAGGACAACTCAGGTTTATGCGAAAGTGGTGGATGAGAAGAAAAATCAAGCGGCAAGTGCTATAAAACTAAAACTGAATACTCCGACTAAGTAACTATTGCAAATGAAAAAGAAGATAATCGACATAATCCTGCAATATGTAACTGTATTTTTTTGTTGTGTTTTTGTAGGTGCGGTTGCAAGGATTGCATTAATGCGATCTGGTGTTGATGATTATACAGGAAATATTGTTTTTTGGGTTGTGACTTCGGTCTTATATATTGCTTACTTGGGGATTGTATTTTTTTTCCATGAAATATTGGAACGAATAAATGTGATTAGAGCATCAAAGAAAATAAAAAAGCAAAGCAAAGTCACCCAGGAAAACAATTATTTAGAACCAAAAGAAAATTATCCTAATCAGAGACCAGAAATTTCGACTGTAACAGAGGAATCAGCTTCTGTTAAGGGTTCAATGTCTTCCCAAGAAGTAAATGTTCCCGAAGTTGGTTTTGAAGAAATCAGAACCCAACAACAAGTTTTGCTCGATAAAAAGAAACAAGATAAACTCGACATCGCCTTAGATTATACAAGGAAGAAATTTGCTTTGTACACGAATGATGAAGACCTTATAATTTTGTGTGAAGCGGTGAAAAATTATTCCAACCAAAATGATATTTCAGATGATATTTCAATCACAACAACAGAACTTTCCAATTTAGACCTTTATCATTTCGGATGGAATATTTGGAATTACTTTAAGGTGACGAATCAGGATGCCATTGCAAAATTTTTGAAATTGGTTTTTGTCTCTTTGAAAGATGTGGAGCAAGGTAGTATCAAATCGCATCTTCGAGATGATGAGAAAAAGGGGATTATTAAGATTGAAGAGATCTGCTGGGAACTGGAATGATATGGATATAGTTGATAAGAGACTTTTACAGATTATACCGCGAAACCTATGTTTAGCAGACGTTTTTGTATTTATTCTGGCTCTTGAAACCTTCGTATTTTGGATTAAGTCTTAATTGAAAAAACGTTTCCATTAAGTTTAAAATGCGTATTCCTTTTTCCTTTTTAAGAAAAACATTTACTCTAGTTGTATTGTTTTTTATCCATTGTTCGACATTTTTTTCCGTCACACCTAAAATCTCATTATCTGAGAGTATTGATTTTGCCAAGTTGCTTTTAGCGCTCTTTGGTGAATAGTGTTGAAATTGAAAGCGAGCATTTGAGTTTTCGCCTACTTTTCCAACTTTAAAACATTCAATTAAGTGCTTATCTAAAAAAATATAAGTAGCTATTTCTCCTTTAGGAAGTTTCAAACAATGATGTTTTTCTCCTGCTTCTAAAATTTCAATTCTTAAATCTGAAATATCAATTGGTTCCTTCGCCAATTTGCATGCATATAGAAAGTCAGTAATAATATTATCTAAATCTAACATAATTATTTAGTTAAAATCCAAGTCAAAAGAGAACCAGTAATTGCTCCGATAATTCCTGCAACAAGGGCGTTATTACTTAAAGAATTCCACTTCTGCATTATGTAAGTAGGATTTAAGCGTTTTTTTTCTTCCTCAACAAAGTTATATGCACCTTTTAAATTTGCTTTTGCAAAATTTTCACCCTCATTATACTCATATTCATCAGACTTTTCAGGAAAGTTCTTATTTAATTTACGTGTTAGTACCTTATATGAAACGAGTTTATTCGCCATTAAATCATAGAAATCAACATTATCTTTTAATTGTAATAGATATTTTCCTTCACGACTTACACTTTGCATGATTATGTTCATAATTCTTTTTTCATCATCAATTCCCATTACTCTAAATGTTATTGTAGCCATAGTTATTTTTGAGTTATTTTCACAAAATGTCTATTAACGGAAAAGCACTTCGCCTTAACATTGTTTCCATGTAAAAATAGTATATTTTTTTCAAAGAAAAGCAGAGGTGAACTACGGGCAATACTAATTTTCGGTCTCTTTTTACTACTTTTTTCCATCAAGCATCGTTAAAAAAACACTTTAGAGCAATAACAAAAGTGTTTCATAAGTGATTTCTCTGTGATTGAGTGTTTATCGGCATCACAGAGAAATCACTTTTTTTCTTTGCACCATAATAATTAAAATCAATCATTATGGAACAGAAAGAAATTTCATTTGAAAACCTACCAAGTGCAGTCGCGCATTTGAACAACCAAGTCGAGGAACTTAAAGAACTCATCCTGCGAAAAGAATCGGCTTTCATTCCTCAAAAGAAAACTCCAATCGACATTGACCGAGCTTGCGAAATTATCGGAAAAGCAAAACCAACGGTTTATACATTAGTTAGAACTCGCCAAATTCCGTGTTACAAAAGCGGAAAGAAACTTTATTTCTTTGAAGATGAATTGCTTGAATGGATTCGCAACGGGAAAAGAAAAACGATGGTCGAAATTGAAGCAGAAGCTACGAAAAATTTCAGACGAAATAGAGGTTAAAGACTATGGATACTGAAGAAGAATTGTATCAAAGCAGTAAAGGTTCGGTCACGGTTTTCGACAAAATTATCAAGTACATCGACAAGAAACACCAACTCCGCTTCAACGAAATCGCCTTGGAATTTGAGATAAAAACAGAGAATGGCGATTGGACGGAATTGAATTTAAACTCTCTGTACATCGAACTCACACAAGCAGGAATCAACATTGCTTTCAACAAACTTGAAATACTGATGCGAAGTCATTTGATTACGGTATTCAATCCATTTGAGAACTATTTTCAAAACCTTGAAAAATGGGATGGTGAAAATCATATCCAACGATTGACAAATTTTGTCAAGACTACGGACACGGAACCCTTTCAAATCCATTTCGAAAAATGGTTGACAAGATCTGTCTTTTGCGCATTGAAAAGAGGATATATCAACAAACAATGTTTCGTGCTTTACAACACCAAACAAAACAGCGGAAAGACAAGCTTTTTGAGATTTCTGATTCCGCCAAGTTTGGAGAAATACTACACTGAAGATATTGGCGTGGACAAAGATGGGCTCATTGCGCTTTGCAAAAATTTCATCATCAATATCGATGAGCTTTCGGTGATGTCCAAAACGGATGTTAATATTTTGAAGGCGTTTATTTCCAAGAATACGGTAAATGCAAGATTGCCTTACGATAGAAAATCATCATTGATGTACAGAACTTCGTCATTCTGTGGTTCGACCAACCGCTCCGATTTCTTGACTGATGAAACAGGAAGCGTTCGATGGATCATTTTTGAGGTTTTGGAAATTGATTTTGGCTACTCAAAGGAAATCAACATCAACCAAGTTTGGGCTCAAGCTTATTATAATGCTTTTGAAAGGAAAATTTACAATCCCGAACTCACCGCAGAAGACCTTATCGAAAATGAAAAACGAAACGAGAAATTCAAACAGGTCAGTTTGGAGCAGGAAATACTCATTTCCCATTTTGAAAAATCGGAAAACAAAAACGACTTCCTCACCGCAACCGAAATTATGCTCGCAATGAGCAATGCTTTAGGAGTTAGAATGAACAATATCAAAATCGGGAAAGCATTAACCGCCTTAAATTTTGAAAGGATAAAGCATTCTAAAAAGCAAGTTTACGGCTACTTGATCAGACGCAAAATTGAGGACGAAAAAAATGAATCAAAAAATAATTAGAAATCTTCCTACCTAATTACCTGCTTACCTAAAATCCTTTGAAAACACTATGAATAAACATTTTTATAAAAGGTAAGAATAGATGTTTAGACTTACCTAAAGTTACCTATTAATAGAATTTAGAAATAAAAAAAATATTAAAAAATACAGGTAGAAAGGTAAGTCAAGGTAAGTCAATAAAATCACTCTCAACAATTTCTGTTAGAGACTTAGTAAGTAGGTAGGTAGAAACACCAAAAAACTTTATAAAACAAAACACAAAAACCCCAACATTATGAATTGCAAACAGGCAAACGAAAATATCAGCATCAGGGAAATCTTGGAGAGCTTTTCTCTTTTCCCAAGCAAAGACAACCGAAGAACCGCTTTTTATCTTGCTTTTGACAGACAAGAAAAAACACCAAGCCTTTCGGTTAATTTTGAAAAAAACACTGCATTTGATTTTGGAACAGGAATAAAATATGACAATGTTTCCTTAGTGCAAGGCATTAAAAAGTGTTCGGTTTCCGAAGCATTGGAATATTTGAAAAGATTTGATTATTCGCTTCCAACAAATAAGGAAATTGAAACCAATAATTTCAAATCAAAATCAGGGTATCAGATTTTGGATATCAACGAAGTCGAACATCCAAGTTTGATCGATTATTTAAAATCAAGAAAACTCGATTCCTTAAAATCCGAACTCAAAGAAATTCATTATGAATTGAACGGAAAGAATTATTTCGGATTGGGATTCAGAAACGATTCGGACGGATATGAAATTAGAAATCCCTACATAAAACTTTGCTTGGGTAAAAAAGACCTCACTTCGATAAAAAATCTATCCAAAACTTTAAGAATTTTTGAAGGATTTGCAGATTATCTGTCGTTCAAAATTTTGGAAAAATCACTCGAAAAAGAACCTTCGGATTACATCATTTTAAATTCCGTCACGATGATTTCAAAGGTCAAAAATCAACTCGAAAATTATCAAAATATTGAACTCTTTTTAGACAATGACAGGACAGGAGATTCCGTAACTGAAATCCTCAAAAAACAAAATTCCAATGTTTCGGATGAGCGGATTTTATTCAAAAATTACAAAGACTTAAACGAGTTTTTAATCAGTGGGAACCTGCGTAAAATAGATACAAGTGGGATGCTTAAAATAGATACAGGTATCGAAAATGAAGAACTGCGTAAAATAACCTCACGCAAAATCGGCAGATAGTTAGTGCAAAAAGTACCCAATGTTTACAATAAGCGTGTCCGCTCATCGTAAAATTGGAACATTTTGGTTTTCTCCTATCGTCGAAAACTTTAAAACAGAACGCTGATTTAGAAAAAATTGAGACAAAATTTCAGTTGAAATTCAGCGAAATTTTCAATTGAATTTCAAAGAAAATCTCAATCAAAAATCAGACAAAATTCAAAAAATATTAACGGCAAAAAATAGAAATTTTTGCTTCAGAAAAGAAAAAAATCAAATGGAAAACGATCAATTAAGACAATTTGTACAGCAAATTTCAAGAGAACAGGAAAAGAAAATTGAACAGGAAAAACGAAGAAATTACTTCAAAGAAATTGGCAGAAAAGGTGGGTTGAAAAAGAAGACTTCTAATCAATTTACAAAAGTGGTCTCGACCAGATTAACGCTGAAGGAATTTGAGGAAGTCGCAAAAAAGGCGAAGCGATTTAAACTTTCAGTTTCAAAATATTTTCGATTCCTGATTACCGAAAAAGAACTCAGAATTAATGAATTTAAAGAAGATGAAACGTTGCTCAGTTATGGAAATAATTTCATCAGAATCAAAAACTTATTGCGACATCGGGAGTTTTCACAACTCGATCACACCAAAGTGATTTTAAGAGAGATTGAGATCGTGACAAAACTAATCCACGATTATCTCTACAACAAAATGAAAGATAGAGACAAAGAGAATTTTCAAGAAGATGAATAACAGTGCCACCACAAGGCGAATTTCAATAATCGCTGTGGAATACAACGGAAACGACAAAGGAACAGCGGAGATGGTTTACAGCAATAATCTTTTGAGCGAGGATCCCGAATTGCAGTTCAAGGAAATGAAAGTCGTCGCCAATCGAAACAAAAATGTGAAAAATTGGGCATTGACAGGATATGTTTCTCCGGAGAAATCCATCGGTGACAAATTGTCGAATGAAGAACTGACAAATTTAGCATTAAAGGCATTGCGGAAAGTCGGAGTTACGGATGACAACCAAATTCGTTTGGATATTCATTCTTCCACGAAGCAAAAACACATTCATTTCATCGTAAATCGAGTGAACACTTTTGGCGAGAACACGATTACCGCACACAAAATCGGTGAAAGTTTCGGAAAAGCCGTTCGCGAAGTTTGTCAGGAACTGAACTTGAAAACGGACATCGAGATTGGAAAAGAGAAGAAACAGATGATGTTTTATGCTTTGACAAACTCTTTGAAATATGCCAAAAACTTCGATGATCTTGTAATGAAAATGCATCTGAAAGGTTATCGGGTAACACTCTCACAAAATGTGAAAGACGGAATTTCGGGAATGCGGATTGTTCGTTACAAGGACATCAACCACCAAACTGAGCGACAATATAAACCCGGCTACAAACTTTCAGAAATTACCAACAAACTGAAAATTGCGGACATCAAAACTACTTTGAACTCCAACTTTGAGCGAGCTGAACATATACAAACCTTACTCGGACAAATGAGGGAAAGTGAAGAAACGGAAATTTCTAAAGCCAATATTTCCAAGGAGATTGGAAAAACGGTTGACGAATTTTTGAAGCCGACTTTCACCGCTCCCGACGACGAATTATTAAAACGAAAAAAACGAAAATTTAGATAAAATGGAAAATCAAAACACAACACCAAACGAACTACAAAACGATATTTATGAACTGCTGAAAAAGGTGGTTGAAACGAATGAAGAAAACATAAAATCCACGAATCAAACTGAATCCGTTCATTTGGAAGCACGTAATTTTTATCAATCTGCACAAAATGCGATTATTGGTTCAACCAATATGATGCAGAAAGCGATTCAGTTTGTTAGAACAGAACTTGATTCTATGTGGGATTACAAAACTTCAATTCCTGAAAGCATTCCTGCGCATCTGTCGGAAACCACGGTCAACTTTTTTGAAAGAATTGAAAAACACATCAAATTTATTTTTCCAGGAAGCATCGGTATTTTGTCCTTGGCAGCAATCATTACATTTGGTTCTGGACATTTTGCTTTCAAATGGTACTCCGAAAGCATCCGAGCCAAAAGTGAAATTCGGCAAGAAGTTTTGGATGAAATCAATAAAGATGGAAAAGCGATTTTCGAAATTAGAGACTACGACCAATTGAAATACAATACAGATTTAATGAACAAATGGATGAAGAAGAATCCGAAGGAAGGTGAGAAATTTATGAAATTTAAGGAGGGATTTGAAAGTAAATAACTTTGACAAAGTTTTATTACCTTTACAAAACATTGAGACACAAGTAAACTTGGTAACGAGTATTGAATGAGAACAAAAGTTCTCATTCTTTTTTATTTTTAACACAAAGACTTAATATTCATGCTTCTTTTTTAAATATCTTTACACAAAATGTATATTTCTATGCAGGAAATTCCAATTAATAGACTTAAAGCAGTACTTGCTGAAAAACAAAAAACAGGTAAATGGCTTGCAGATCAATTAAATAAATCAGAAACAACTGTTTCCAGATGGTGTCGAAATGAAATACAACCTTCTATGGAAACTTTGCTTGAAATTGCAAAGTTGTTAGATATTGATATTAAAGACCTTTTGAATTCAAGTAAATAATATGAGTTCTAAATTTTTTACAAATAAGGAAAGAAATAGCCTCTTCGAGAAATTCAAAGGTATTTTTGAATATCAAAATGTATCTTGTTTTGATGCTTTGGTTGGCTATTTTAGAGCTTCGGGCTATTTTAAATTAAGACCATTTTTAGAAAAAGTTCCAGAAATTAGAATCTTGGTTGGAATTAATGCAGACGCATTAATAGCTGAGGCAAAGAGAAAAGGACAATTGTATTTAGAAAATCCCGAAAAGACTAAAGATGAATATCTGAATTTTGTTGCGAAAGATATTGAGAGCGCATCTTATGATTCTAAAACTGAAAAAAGTATTTTGCAATTCATTGGCGATATCATTTCTGGTAAAGTTCAAATTAGAGCTTACGGACAAAAAAATCTGCACGCAAAAATTTATATTTTCAGACCAAAACCATTTAATCAACACACTTTAGCTAGTGTAATTACAGGCTCGTCTAACTTAACTGATTCAGGATTGGGAACTTATGATAATGCCAATTATGAGTTTAATGTTCAATTAAATGATTTCCAAGATGTCAAGTTTGCAACCGATGAATTTGAAGATTTGTGGAAAGATGCCACTGATTTAATTCCTGCAGATATTTCAAAACTTAAATCGAAAACTTATTTAGGAGATGATAAAATTACTCCGCACGATTTATTTTTGAAAATGTTGGTTGAGTATTTTGGCGATTCCGTTATTCGGGATAAAGTTGGGAGCATATCTTTACCAGATGGTTATACAAATTTGCAATATCAAGCCGATGCAGTAACAGAAGGTTTTCACAAATTATTGAAGCATAACGGTTTTATTCTGGCAGATGTTGTTGGACTAGGAAAAACAATCATTGCTACCAGAATTATCAAAAAATATATTGATAAGAATGGTTACAATACAAAAGTATTGGTTGTTTATCCTAATGCTTTAGAAACAAACTGGAAAACTACAGTTCGTGATTTTGGAATTTCTAATTATGTAGATTTTGTTTCTAATGGAAGTTTGCACAAAATAATTGAAGGTAACAGTATTAATTATCAAAAGCCTGAAGATTATGACTTGATTATTGTCGACGAAGCACATAAATTTAGAACATCAAGTACTACAATGTATGGATTGCTAGAATTAATTTGTAAAACTCCAAGAGCAACTGTTGGTAATGATGTTGATAGAAAAAAGAAAGTTATTCTAATTACTGCAACTCCTTTAAATAATAAACCGGAAGACATTGCAAATCAAATTTATTTGTTTCAAGATTCCCGTAAATCTACTTTAGAAGGAGTTCCAAACCTGCAAAGCTTTTTCGCGGATAAAATTGAGAAATACAAGAAACTTTATTTGATAAAGGATCACGCAGAACTTGTTAGCAAAGTGCGTGAAATTTATGAACCTATTCGAGAAAAAATATTTTCTGAATTGGTGATTAGGAGAACTAGGGCTGATATTAGAAAAATCACTCGTTATTATGAAGATGTTATTTCACAAGGAATGACATTCCCAGATGTTGTTGGACCCAATAAGATTGAATATCAATTTTCCCCTGAACAAGAAGTGACATTTTATGACACAATTAGTGCAGTTATCGATCAATTAGGATATTATCGCTATCGTGCTATTGAGTTTTTAAATCCTGAACACGCAGAAATTTATGATAATGCACAGTTGATTTCTTTGCAACTCTCAACCATTATGAAAACTCAATTGGTTAAAAGGTTGGAAAGCAGTTTCAGAGCGTTCAAGAAATCTTTGTATCGATTCTATATTTCAAATCAAAGAATGATTGAAATGTTTGAAAATGATAAGGTTTTTATCGCACCTGATATTGATGTAAATAAATTTTTGGATGATGGGAAGCAAGATGAATTGGAAGCAAAGATTGAAGAACTTAATGCTGAATCTCCTAATAATCAAATTTTTAAAGCATCAGATTTCTCCGAAGAATATATTAAGGGTTTATTGAAAGATCAAGAGGTTTTGCTTGAACTTTATGAGCGTTGGGAAAATATTGGAGAAGACCCGAAAACCAAAAAATTTATTGCCGAAATCAAAAAATCTTTTTTCGATAAAAAGAATATCGAAAAGAAATTGGTGATATTTTCTGAAAGTAAAGAAACCGTAGAATACATAGCTGAAGAACTCAAAAACATTGGTAGAGAAGATGTTTTGGCAATTAGTGCATCTAATAGCAAACAAAGATTCGCCACAATCAGAAAAAACTTCGATGCCAATTATCCCGAGAAGCAGGAAGATCAATATAATATCATCATCACAACCGAAGTTTTGGCAGAAGGGATTAACTTACATCGTTCTAATATTATTTTGAACTACGATATTCCTTGGAATGCTACCAAACTAATGCAAAGAATTGGTCGTGTAAACAGAATTGGAACTAAAGCCGACAAAATTTATGTGTACAATTTTTTTCCGACCGCTCAGTCAAATGACTTAATAAAGTTGAATGAAAAAGCATTAAAAAAACTACAAGGTTTCCACTCTGCATTCAGTGAGGATAGTAAAGTTTATAGTGAAGAAGAGCAATTGATTGAAAATACTTTAGGCAATTTACAACCGCAGGAAGAAGTTGATGAAAGATTACAATATCTTGAAATTGTTCGTGAACTTTTTGAAAAAGATTTCAAAGAATATCAACGAATTAAAAAATTGCCACTCAAGAGCAGAGTTGGTCGATTTGCTAAAATCAAAAGTGATGTAGCCAAAGAAATGATAGGTCAATCACTAGAAAATACCGTGCTTTGCTATTTACGAAACAAGATAAAAGAAGGGTTTTATGTCGCAAACGATAAAAACTGCGTTGAAGTTACTTTTTATCAGGCAGTAAAACTTTTTGAAGCAACCAAAAAAGAAAAATCAACAGCTGTCTTTGAAAATCATTTTGATGCAGTAAACAATGCAGTAAATCAATTTAAAAAAGTGTATAATACCATTTATACTGTAGAAGATTATGATACTTCAAATCTTTCAGTGTCGGAAAGAAATGCGGTTTTATTTTTAAACAGTTTAAAAGATTTGAAGCGATCTTTTCCTGCTGAATTGTCAGATGAGTTTATTGAAATGATTGATGCATCACTGCGCATTATCTATATGGGAGTTTTTCGAAAATTCCGAAATGAGATTTCCAATTTAGCTTCAAAACAAAAAAAGAAAAAAATGCCTTTGGATAAGGTTATTTCAGAAGTCAATCAGATAATGAATCGTTACCCAATTGCTAATATTTCAAGATTAGATGCGTTGAGAGCTGAAGAAGAAAATCAGCCAAAAGCATTTGAAGAGCCAAAAATTGTAATCACTGAAACCTTTGCTTAAAAATGAATAGAGCAGAACTTAAAAATATATTGCAGGAACATTACGATAGAGTAAGATGGAACAAAACCTTGCAGTTTCTTTCGGGAAATAGAAATCTATTGCAATTGTCTTTAGAACCAAAACTTATTGAAATTAATACGACGGAAGCGGATAGAATTGTGAAAACATTCTATCAAGTAGGAACTCTAAAAACTTCTGATGGTGTTACACTTCCTGTTTTCGAGATTATTTTGGAAGATAATATTCGAATTGAATATAACAAAGTCGGGGTTAATGATTTTATCAAAAAATACATTATTAAAGATGCAGTAAAAGGAGCATTGGCAACTTTTGGGTACGAAACCGAAGATAGAAAAGAATGGCGTTTTTCATTTATTAGCAAAAATTCTGCAAGTGATTTCTTTGCGGAAGCAGAAGCCGAAGAAACCAATCCTAAAAAATACACCTATATTTTTGGGACACAGGATGAACATAGAACTGCAATTGAAAGACTGTACAATTTGGAACAATCGCGTTTTAGATTGGAAGACTTTTTTGAAGCATTTAATGTTGAACCTGTTTCAAAGAAATTCTTCGATGAGTACAAAAAACTCTATCAGGATTTTTCTGATTATTTACTAGATGAAGATCATGGATACTTAGCAATTTTTGAAAACCAAAAAGATCCCGAACATAAAACCGAAAAAGAAGCAAGAAACTTTGTTTCAAGATTAATGGGGCGTATTGTTTTTCTATATTTTTTGCAAAAGAAACATTGGTTGGGAGCTTCCAACACAGAATACAAAGACGGAAATCCACATTTTTTAAGTGATCTTTTTTTCAATGATGTTGCCAATCATAATGATTTTTATGAAAAATATCTGTGTCCAATTTTCTTTAATGCATTAAACACACCGGACAGAAAAAATGATGAGTTTAAATTGGAGAATGGACAAACTGTAAGTATTCCATTTCTAAATGGTGGTTTGTTTGAAGAAGAACAAGAACCAAATGGACATCGGAATATTCAATTCAGAAAAGACCTTTTTGAATCGCTTTTTAATTTTTTTAATGGCTATAATTTTACGATTTACGAAAACAGTCCTGAAGAACATACGGTTGCGGTAGATCCTGAAATGCTTGGACATATTTTCGAGAATTTAATTGATTATAATAAGGACACAGGTACATTCTATACGCCAAAGGAAATTGTTCAGTATATGACGCAGGAAAGTCTGATTGAATATCTAAACACGCACTTGGAAAAAGAACGAAAAGAGATTGAAAATCTAGTAAAAAACCAAAGCAAACCATCATTCTCCGATAAGGAATTAGTAAAAATTGAAAATTTGCTGGATGCTGTTAAGATTTGTGATCCTGCAATTGGTTCTGGTGCTTTTCCGATGGGAATGTTACAGGAAATTTTTAATCTAAAAGCTTTAATTGCGTATGAATTAAAAAAAGAATGGAATCCAGCTGAAGTTAAACAAGAGATTATACAAAACTCAATTTATGGTGTTGATTTGGATGAAGGTGCAGTAGAAATTGCGCGATTGCGTTTTTGGTTATCATTGGTGGTAGATGAAGGAATGCCAAAAGCTTTGCCTAATTTGGATTATAAAATTATGCAGGGAAATAGTTTATTGGAAAGTTATAATGGGATAGACCTTTCTAATTTGGCAACAATTGATGAAGAAGTTGTTACTGAACAACAAACAATTTTGGATTTTGGTGAAGATTTTGCGAAAGAAATTACCGTATTCGATACCGTGAGTATTGAAGAAATTCAAAGACTTATTAAAAGTTATTTTAATGCAAGTAATAAAAATGGAAAGAGCAAATTAGCTATTAAGAAGCAACTAAATGAAATTATTGAGGGGAAAATCCATTCTAAAATATTTAAAGAAAAATCAAAGCTAGAAGCATCGATTAATAGTTTTTACAAAAAATATAATCTTTCCAAAAATAGTGATTTAAGAGGTTTTAATTTAAAGTCTAAGGAATTAAAAGAACTTTTTTTGAAAAAAGAAAAGCATAAAAGTCTTGAAAATATCGAAAAAGAATTAATTGGTTTCCAAAATACAGAAGCTAGACCATATTTTCTTTGGAACTTGTATTTCAAAGAAATTTTTGATGGAGGTGGTTTTGATATTGTGATTGGAAATCCACCTTATATCAAGGAATATACAAACAAGTCAGCTTTTGATGGATTCAGAGATTCACCATATTATATGGGTAAAATGGATATATGGTATGGTTTTGCGTCCAAAGGATTTGACATTTTAAAAGAAAAAGGAGTTGAATGTTTTATAGCACAAAATAATTGGATTACTAGTGCAGGAGCTAGTATTTTAAGAAAGGAAGTTCTTGAGAGAACTGAGATTAAACAATTTATTGATTTTGGAGATTATAAAGTATTTCAATCTGCTGGAATACAGACAATGATTTATCTTTTACAAAAAAAGAAAAATCCGTCAAAAGATTATAATTTAAGATTCTCGCTGTTGACAAGACCACCGCAAAACAAAAGTCAATTAATAAGATTTTTAGATTTTAATACTAAAAATGATTTTGATGAAAAATATCAGTTTAATTTAATTCCAGAAAATCATTTTGGAAAAACTATTAGTTTTAATAATAGTGAGATTGATAAGATTCTAAAAAAGATTGAAAGTAAAGGGACGTTTAAATTGCGCGATGATGAAGTAGCACAAGGAATTGTAGCTCCTCAAGATTTTGTCAATATGAAGTCTTCAAAATTACTTAATTCAAAATCAAAAAAAGGTGACGGAGTTTTTGTTCTATCAGAAAAAGAACTCTCAAATTTTGATTTTTCTGAACTTGAAAAAGAAATAATAAAACCATATTTCACCTCGGAACAACTAAAAAAGTACCTTTCCGTTGATAACAATAAGTTCTGGATAATTTATACAGACTCATCCTTTAAAAATCAAAGAAAGATTAATGATTATCCAAAGGTAAAATTACATTTAGATAAGTACCAATCAATTATAACTTCTGATTTTGCTCCTTATGGTTTACACAGAGCTAGAAATAAGTATTTTTTTGAGGGTGAGAAAATTATGTCTATTCGTAAATGCAAAGAACCAACTTTTACTTATACAGACTTTGACTGTTATGTTTCCCAATCTTACTTTATAATTAAATCTTTGAGAATTGATTTGAAATACCTTACCTTATTATTAAATTCTAATTTGATTAAATTTTATTTGAAAAATAGGGGTAAAATGCAGGGAGATATTTTTCAGATAGATAAAGAACCAATTTTAGCAATTCCTATAATTCCAGTATCAGACGATTCAGAATGGATGGTTATATTCAATTATATAGAAGAAAAGAATGTAATTTCGAATAGTGAATTTGTTAAAAAATTAGACTTGATGATTTATAAACTTTACGGATTAACATTTGAGGAAGTAAAATCAATTGATAGTTCTATGACAATAAATTATTTTCAATCGATTTAATTTCATCCTTTGATAAATCAAAACTCATGTACACTAATGAATCTAATTCCCCAATAACCTCACTAATGTTTCCTTCAACTAACCACTCTTGTTCAAATTTTAAAAAAAGTTGAATTATTTCATCTTCAAATTTTGACTTTATAATAGGAATATCAGTAATAGGCTCTTTGTCTAATTGATAGTTTGAACCTTGCATTTTTCCCTTATTTTTAAGCCAAAATTGAACAACTTTGGAATTTAGATAAAGAGAAAGAAATCTCTGATCTATTCGAGGAGTTTTAATAATATAAAATGTCGCTGAAACATAGCATTCAAAATTTGTATAAGTAAATTGAGGAGAATCTGCCGACTTTCTTAACGCTAAAATTTTTTCTCCACAGAAAAAATCTTGATTTCTAGCTCTGTGCAATCCATATGGTTTATTGTCTGAAGTTATAACCTCACTAAACTGGTCTAAGTGTTTTTTAATATTCGGAAAAGGTTTTATTCTCTCAGGATTCCTGAACGTGGAATCAGTATAAATGATCCATTCATTATTAGTTGAATCTGCAAAATATTTTTTTATTTGGTCTGTGGAATAATATGGTTTTATAAGATTTAATTCAATATCTAAAAATTCTATTGCATTTTTTTCTTCGTTTGACAACCCAAATATTCCCTGTTTAACTTTTAAATGTGGATGCTTTTTTTTAATCTTGTTATTAACAAAATCATAATGTGGATGAATACCATTTGCTACTTCATCATCGCGCAATTTAAACGTCCTTTTTAAATGCTCAGTCAATTATTCTTAATTTGTAGCTTATCTAATATTAATAAAATGATTTACGGTTACATTAGAGTAAGTAGCGACAAGCAAACAGTAGAAAATCAAAGATTTGAAATCAACCATTTTTCCGAGAAGCACGAGTTTGTTATTGAAAAATGGATTGAAGAAACCATTTCTGGGACAAAAGAAATCCACGAAAGACAATTAGGAAAATTGCTTAAAAAAATGAAAAAAGGCGACAAATTAATATGTTCCGAACTTTCGAGATTAGGCAGAAGTCTTCTTATGATTATGAGTGTCCTAAACGAATGTATGAAAAAAGAAATTGAGGTTTGGACGATAAAAGATAACTACAGATTGGGTAATGATATTAATTCAAAAGTTTTGGCTTTTGCATTCGGCTTATCTGCAGAAATTGAGAGAAACTTAATTTCTCAACGAACGAAAGAAGCTTTAGCGCGAAAAAAAGCGGAAGGAGTTATTTTAGGAAGACCAAAAGGAAGAAAATCTGATAAGGTGAAATTGTCAGGTCAAGAAAAGAAAATAAAAAATCTGTTGGATAATAAAATTTCATACGCTGGAATTGCCAGAATATTAAAGGTCAATCGTTTTACTGTTTCGAAATTTGTGAGGGAGAAATTACAATAATTTTGGGTAAATTTGATTAATGTTAAGAATTATAAATATGGCATACGAAGCACCAATCACCATCAAAAAAGCAATAGAAAATATTCGGAAAAAGCATTATGTTTTGCCCTCAATTCAGCGTGAGTTTGTTTGGGATTCAGAACAGATAGAGCGTCTTTTCGATTCTTTAATGAGAGATTATCCAATAAGCACTTTTCTTTTTTGGAAGGTTGATAAAAACAAAATAAAAGATTTTCAGTTTTATGAATTTCTTAAAAATTATCACGAAAAAGATAACAGACACAACCAAAAAGCAGATTTGGTAGGCGATGAAGATGTTATTTCTATTTTGGATGGACAGCAAAGAATGACATCACTCTATATTGCGTTAAATGGTTCTTATGCGAAGAAAATTCCATATTACAGATGGGATAGTCCACACGCTTTTCCAAAAAAGAAACTGTATCTGAATATTTTGAAGAAATCAGATGATATAGAATTGGAATATGATTTCAGATTTTTAAGTGACATCGAAGCAAAAAATGATGAAAATAATTTTTGGTTTACTGTATCTAAAGTTTTAGATTTTAATGGCTTGTCTGGTGTGATGCAGTTTATAATTGAAAATCAATTGATGGATTCTTCTAAATATAGTCAGTATCAACAGAAATTCGCGACAGATACTCTAAGTAAACTTCAAAATGCGATTCACCAAAAAGGAAACATCAGTTTTTTCCTTGAAGAAGGCGAAGAATTGGATAAAGTTCTGCAAATTTTTATAAGAATTAATAGTGGCGGAACCAAACTTAGTTATTCAGATTTATTGCTCTCAATTGCAACTGCACAATGGAAAGAAAAAGATGCAAGAGAAGTGATCCACGAATTTGTGGATGAGATTAATGCAATCGGTGAAGGTTTCGCCTTTAATAAAGACTTTGTGCTGAAATCTTGTTTGGTTTTGGCAGATTTTAACGACATCAAATTTAAGGTGGACAATTTCACTAAAGAAAATATGGTTGCCATTGAAAAAAATTGGGACAACATTTCTGAATCTGTGAAAAAGGCAATTGAACTTCTTGCAAAATATGGCTATAACCGAGATAACTTAATCTCATTGAATGCGGTAATACCAATTGCATATTTTATACAGAAGAATAATTTCAATGATTCAATACTTCATTCTTCAGCAAGGGAAAATGACCGAAGAGCAATAAAAGAATGGTTGGCACGAGTATTATTAAAAGGAACTTTTGGTGGAACTCCTGATGCAATTTATCCTGTAATGAGAAATCTCGTTAATGAGAATTTAGGAAGATTTCCAATCAAAGAAGTGATTGATAATTATCGTGGTAAAAGAAAGTCAATCAGTTTCACGAATGACGATATCGAAAACATCCTCAATTACGATTATGGTTCGGCAAGAACTTACTGTGCATTAACTTTATTGTATCCTGCGTTGAACTATTCCTTTAAATATCACCAAGACCATATTCATCCGAAATCTTTCTTCAGTAAAAGAAATCTACTAAATCGAGGAATTGCAGATCCAGATTTGTTTATCTCAAAATACAATAAACTTCCGAATCTTCAGCTTTTACAAACGAATTTGAATCTTGAGAAAAACAGCAAAGAATTTAAAGATTGGTTAAGTTCGGTTTATCCAAATCCTGTAGATCAATCGACATATCTATTGCAGAATCATATCGATACCGAAGTTTCTTTGGACTTTGTTGATTTTGATGATTTTTTCGAAAAAAGGAAAACAAAACTAAAGTCCCTACTGAAAGGAGTTTTAAATGTAACGAATGAGGAAGTGGAATCAATTTCAGAAGATTGATTTTGTTAGCGGATGGATTTGTGAAAAAGATTGAACCAAATAAATTAAATCTGACAAACTTGTATTAAATTTTCTGTACATTTGTAATACAATAATATTAGTTATTGTAAATTTTTACTAATAATTACTCTTATAATGTTATTTATTTCTCTTTCAAAAGCCCAAAAAACCTTAGTTCAAAATGTTCGTGAAAGAAGATTGCAGATGGATCTTACTCAAGAAGGTTTAGCGGAAAGATCGGGCGTTCCTTTATCGACTTTGAGAAAGTTTGAACAGACTGGAATGATTTCTTTAGAATCTTTTTTGAAAATTCTCTCTATTGTTGGTGGTTTGGAAGAAATAATTGAAGGATTAAAACCTAATGCATCGGTTTTTAAATCTATAGATGAAGTTATTAAAAGTGGTGAAAAAACTGTTAAGAAAAGAGGAAGTAAGAAATGAGAACATCAATCAAAGAATTAAAAGTAGGATTGAATTTTGGACAAAAGATTCAGCCAGTTGGACGATTAGCGATTCGTGATGGAATCATTTATTTCGAATTTGAAAATACTTTCGTTGAAAGAAATTTGGAAATATCACCAATAAAACTTCCTTTACAACGTGGAGTAATAGAACTTCCAAAAACACCCTTTGAAGGATTGGCAGGTGTTTTCAATGACAGCTTGCCCGACGGTTGGGGAAGATTGCTTTTTGATAGGATGTTGAGAGCTGAAGGAATTTTGCCGAATGATGTTACACCACTTGATCGCTTAGCGTATGTTGGATTAAACGGAATGGGAGCGTTGGTTTATGAACCAGATGAAAGTCCAAACCATTATGATGAAAAAATTAACCTCGATGTTTTGGCATCGCAAACTGAGCAAGTTTTGGAAGGTGAATCTGGAGAAGTCATCAATGAACTTTTGGCACTGAACGGATCTTCAGCCGGAGCGAGACCAAAAGCAATGATTGGTCTTGATTCTGAAAGAAAAAACATTTCTCACGGAACAGGTGAATTGAGCGAAGGTTTTGAACATTGGATTGTGAAATTTCCGAACACGCAAGATGGTAATGATTCAGGAGCTATTGAATATGTTTATGCTATAATTGCAAAAAATGCTGGATTAGAAATGCCTGCAACACATTTATTTCCTTCACAAAAAGGAAGTGGATATTTTGCTGTAAAAAGATTTGACAGAAATAAAAATAAGCGCTTCCACATGCATGCCGTGAGTGGATTGATCCATAGTAATTTCAGGTTTCCATCTCATGATTATGAAGATTTATTGGCTTTAACGAACGTACTTACCAAAGATATTCGAGAGGTTGAAAAAATGTTTCGACTAGCAGTTTTCAATGTCATGGCACACAATCGAGACGACCATGCTAAAAATTTCAGCTTCTTAATGAATGAATTTGGCGAATGGAAATTGTCACCCGCGTACGATCTCACATTTTCAAATGGACTAGGTGGAGAACAAAGCACGATGGTGATGGGAGAGGGGCGAAATATTACTCGAACTCACCTTGAAAAATTAGGTTTGGAAGCAAAACTTTCAAAAGCATTTATAGATGAAGTCATTCAAAATACAATTGCTGCATTGGGAAATTGGAAAAATTTAGCGAAGGGAAATGGTGTTAAGATTGAAAATATTGAGTTGATTGAGAAACGTTTTCTAATATTTTAGATATTTGTTGGCAAGAAAATTTATAATCACATTAATTAAATAGTTATAATTTCTCCGTTCGCTTGTTTATCTTTGTCTTGCGATTCTGAAACCATCACCTCAAAAAGCGAAAAAAATGTTCAATATTTTCACCTGTTCAATGTCATTGAACGCAAATTTTTATTGAACAAAATCGTGTTTTTTGATAGAATAAATAAATTTTATTAAATTTGCTCGTAAGTAGAAGATGTACAGGGTGTTACTTCACAAATCGGAAAAGTTTTGACCGATTTTTATCAATCATTTTTGTACCATAAAAATCGTAACTCATTGACTGGTTTGCATGTTCATTTTCGAGGAGGTGAAATAGTCATTGCGAGGAAGAATGACGAAGCAATCCGTTGTTCACTTAAATAAATTGAAAGTCCCCGAGTTTTTGCTTGGGGATTTTTTGTATTTTTATAGAAAATTAATTGATATGGAAAACAAAGATGCGAGAATTCAATTTGCTGTATTATTTAAAAGGATTTATAAAACAGAAATAGTAGAAAGTAATGATATACAAGAAGTTCCTTTTTATGAAGTTGACAAGGTTGTAGAGTTTATAATAAAATTGGCAAAGAAGAAAAGATTTTACAATCTTAAGTCTGATAAATTTTGTTTTATTGATGATGCAGAAATTGATGGGAATTATATATCAGGAACATTTAAAAGTGCTAGAAATAAATTTAGACCTAATATAATAAATAAGACAACTGGTGATGAAAGACCAAACCCAAAATCAAAATTAGATGGTGAAATTGAAAAAACACATTTTGTAATAAAAATTGACAAAGATGATAATTCGGTTTATCTTTTTTTAGAAAGTAATTTTAACGGCGTATCACTTCTGAATCTTACTAACTATTTCAATATTTATTCTAAGTTTTATAATCGAAAAATTAAAGAATCAGATCAATATTCTTTAAAGCACGATTTAGTAGGTATTAATAATTTTAAGACTGAATTAGAGAGATTTAGTAGAACGAAAGTTGCTGAAGTTTATTACGATAAAAAGATTTTAGGTTCCGATTATCTAAATTTCAATAAAAATCGAGTTGTTCCAGTAAAAGAAGATGTTATGTTAACTATGAAGGCTGATAAAGGCTTAGATATTAATTCTATTGCTTTGGAAGCATATAATAAATTAACTGGAAATAGTAAAAGTGGAATAACACGTGTTAGAATTAGAGGAAATGATGAAAATGGGAATGAAACAACTATAGATACTGAGCATCTTGCAAGAAAGGAATTTATTTCTTCTTTAATGGATGAAGATAAGGGAGAATTTATAACTGAAGAATTTCTTAAACAATTGCTAAAAATAGCAAGAGCATTCTAAATGTTAAGTTATCTTATACTTTTTTTTGAATATCTCAAAACCCGTGGCAAAGGTGTCATAGGTAACATTTTTGTTGCTTTATTGTTTTCTACTTTTTTTTATTATTTAAATGTCAAAACTACAGAAGCAATTACTTTTTCATCGAATGCAATAAATTTATTAGGCATTTTGCTTGGCTTTACAATTTCATTATTTGCGGTCATTCTTTCAGTTGAAAATGAATTGATAAAAAAAGCTAAAAATGAAAAAATAAAGAGTAAGTTTTATAAAACAGAATTTTCACTATTTGATTGCTTAATAATCAATATAGCTTTTGTTATTATTTTATTATCTATTTTGTTAATTTTCAACTTTTTATTTCCTTTGATATTTATAAAAGTTTTTTCATCTTACTTAATTTATTTTGTAATCGACATAGGAATTATCATCTTTGCAATTCTGGAATTAGTAAATTCAATACTTAATTATTATTTTTTAGTAACAAAAAATGATTAAAAAGATAATCGTCCACAAAGTCGGAAACAAAATCAATCAGGAAAATCTTTTTCTTTCGTCGGAAGCATTGCAGTTGGAAGATGAAATGAAAGAATTGTTGACCGATTTTTTTCTTAAAAGTTTCAAATCCGAAGAACAGTTTCAGTTTTACAGCGATTCTTACTTGGCGAATAATGTCGTTTATGGTGCGGTTTCCGAAATTTTTGAAGACCAGAATAAATTTCAGTGGGAAAGCGAAACCATTGCAAAACATTTGTATGAAATTTCTGAAAATCCAAGAATTCAAGGCGGAGAATTATTTGTTTGTTATTTTGAAGGAGAGCCTTTGGAAAATTCTGATAATAAAGGCGAAAAAGTAGATTTCATCGGGATTTTCAAAACCGAAAAGAAAGAACCTTTCCTGAAAATCTATCCTAAAAATGATGATTACGAATTGGAAAAAGATTACGGAATCGGACTTTCAAAATTGGATAAAGGCGCATTGATTTACAACAACGGAAAAGAAACTGGTTACGCTGTTTCAGTCATTGATAACAACAAAAACGGTGATGAATACTATTGGTTTGAAGATTTCCTAAAAGTAAAACAACGCGACGACGATTATTTTCACACGCAGGAAACTTTGCAGATTTACAAAGATTATGTCATCAAACAACTTCCGCAGGAATTTGAAATTTCCAAAGCAGACCAAGCCGATTTTCTGAATAAATCTCTCAATTTTTTCAAAGAAAAAGAGCAGTTTGACTTTGAGGAATTTACCAACGAAGTTTTGGCAGACAAAAATGTGATTGAAAGTTTCGTCAATTACAAAACCGATTATGAACAGGAAATGCAGGTTTCCATCGCCGAAGAATTTCCGATTAATACTTCTGCGTTGAAGAAAAACCAGCGGTATTTTAAATCAATAATTAAGTTGGATAAAAATTTCCATATTTACGTTCACGGCGATAGAAAAATGATTGAAACCGGACAAGACGAAAAAGGGAAGTATTATAGATTGTATTTCGAAGAGGAAAAATAAAATTTAAAATTTACTACGCATTTTTACGTATTTTTTATATTCTTTTGTTTGTTCGATTTTATATTCCCTTGTTTTACAAGGGTTTTTTAGTTTTGAGATATTATGTTAAGTAAAAAAGGGTGTTTTTCCTCTATTTGGATTGCTCATATTAATATACATTTGAATAGCCAAAAACGAAAACTTGATGATATACATAAACAACAATTTCTAAAAATACAAATGATTGATACTTTTAGTGATCTGTAAATAAGATCGAATCTCAAAAACACAAATGATTGATTTTTTCTTTTTCCTTCTCTTCACTAATTGAAACTCGACTTTCACTAGTCTGCCCAACTTTTTTCAACTTTTCAAACTTTTTTATCATGGATCATAGAAATTTCCAAACTTTATTGGGAAAAATGGTTTCAATTTTATTGTTGCTCATTTTTTCTTTTTCGTATTCGCAAAGTGATAATTGTAAAGGTTATACACTTACTATAGGAGGATGGGGAAATGAAAACCCCAACAATCCTAATTATCAACTTCTTGCCAATAATTTTGCCGGCGCTTTTCCCAACGGACTTACTGTAGGTTGTTCCTCAGGATATCAACTGCACTTCACCTCCGCGGCTGCAATTAGAGATTATCTTCCTGCTGGAGGACCATCATTGGCTTTAACAACAAATTACACCAATCCCGCAACCATAGATTTAAAGAACACTTTGGCTTCTCAACTTATCGCAGTGAAGCTTGCTGTAGGAATTGATGAGTATAATCCAAATTACTCCTCTGCGGTTACAACCATTGGAAACCAAATTTTCACATCAGGAATTTTTGCAGGAATGACGGTGAACCAATTTCTTGCTTTAGCGGATAATTTTATGGGTGGATGTGGAAACTCCCTTTATTCTGGCGACGACTTTAATGCTGTAGCAACTGCAATTAACGAGAATTTTGACGCAGGAATTAATGATAACGGTTATTTGTCTTGCTGTGCTTTAAAAGTTACACTCAGCGGAAATAATATAACTTGCTTTGGTGACGGAACTGTTCTTCACGCCAATATTTCTGGTTCTTCATCGCCACAAATTCAATGGTATAAAGACAATGTGCTTATTGTGGGAGCAAATTCTGCAGATTTGGCTGTTACAGAGGGAAATCATAACTATAAAGTGAAAGTTACGGATGGAAACTGCAATGATTCGGATAGTAAATACATTACCGAGCCTGCAAAAATTGTTTTCAGCGTAAAACCTTATAATAATGCCTGTTTTGGAGAAACCCGTCAAGTAGAACTTCAAAATATTTCTGGAGGAACACTTACAGGCGGACAATCCTATTCAATTGTTTGGACAAATACTTCTACCAATCAGCAATATACCGGAAATCCAGTGAATTTAACAGCAGGTTTCTATAGTGTAGTAGTTTCAGATTCTAAAAACTGTCATTCTGATTCAGTTTCTGTAGTAATTGCAGAAAATCCAAAAATTGAAGTCAATTTCAGCGGAAATATTTCTTGCTTTGGAGGAAATACCAATCTTGTAGCAACTGCAACAGGCGGTTCAGGAAGTTATAGCAATTACATTTGGAAAGATGGATCTGGAAATGTTGTTCAGTCTGGAAGCTCAAACACGCTACAAAATGCAGTTGCAGGAAATTATTCTGTGGAAGTAATCGATAATATTGGTTGCGCTTCAGGTTCAGTTTCTCACCAACTTGGGCAACCAACCGAAATTATGCTAACAGCAAATGCAATAGATACAGCTTGTTATCAGGGAACTTCTTCAGCTTCAGTAAACATTAGCGGTGGAACTGTAAATTCAGTATCTGATTATGTTGTAAAATGGTATCAGTGGAGTGGTGCAGATTATAATTCTTCAGTTTTTGCATCCGGAAATCCAGTGGATTTACCTGCCGGAAAATACAAAGTTGTTGTCTCTGATCTTAATGGATGCAGCAAAACACTACTTGATATTATCGTTTCAGAATATCCAAAAATTAATGTATCAATTTCTGGCGCAATTCTTTGCTACGGACAAACGGCAACACTCACTGCGACTGCAAACGGCGGAACAGGAAATTACGTTACTTACCAATGGACAAAAGATGGAGTAGCTTTAAGCAACAATTCCAATACTTTACAAAATGCGGCGGCAGGTGTTTATACCGTGAAAGTTTGGGACAGCCATAATTGTACAAATCCTGATGAAGCTGCGTTAAATCTTATCTCACCTACCTATATTTTGTTTACAGTAAATGCTCCTGATGTAACTTGCTATAACGGAACTTCACATATTACCGTAAACATTTCCGGCGGAACTCCTTTTGCAGCTCCAAATGCACCTTACAGCGTAACTTGGAGCCAAAACGGAACAGTTGTAGCTACAGGAAATCCGGTTGATTTATCTGTTGGAATTTATACAGTTTCAATTCAAGATGCTAATGGTTGTCCAAAAACTGCTTCTGTAACCGTGAAACAAGTTACTTGCCAAGGAACTACGGTAACTCTTGGAGGTTGGGGAGCTCCGGCAAACGGAAACAATTGGGGAATGTATAGAGATAATAATTTTGCCTCTGTATTCAACGCAAATTCCAATCCTCCTTATTTACAAATAGGTTCTGGAAGCAAAATCTTCAAATTTACAACAGCTTTAGCAGTTAAAAATTTCTTGAAAAGTGGTGGAAATCCAGCGGTATTGCCAGGAAGCGCAACCAACCCAGCAAACAACAAAAATACTTTAGCAAATAACGTTGTAGCATTAACTTTGAACGTAGGTTTTGATTTGGCAAATCCAAATTTCGGAGCATCAACTACCAGTTTGGGTGATATGATTGTAACTTCTGGACCAATGCAGGGTTGTACGGTAAAACAAGTTTTAGCACTTGCAAACCAAATTTTAGGTGGAACTTCTACGCAATATTCACCTTCTGCAATGAATGCAATTGTTGATGCTATTAATAATAATTTCGACAATGGAACTACCAATAACGGTTATTTGGCTTGTCCTTGTGTTTCTACACCGGCTCCATTCGCGAAAGTTGCACCAAAAGTTATTCGGGAAGTAAAACCAATAGTTGAAGAAACTCAATTTACAGTTTATCCAAACCCTACAAAAGGAGACATCAATTTGAAATTTACTACTGAAAAAGAGGAAACCTTGACTGTTCAGTTATTCAATTCTTCAGGAAAAATGATAGCGGATTTATCAAGAAATGTGGTTAGAAATGGTAATGAGGTTACTGTAAGTTATTATAATTATGATTTATTTGAAGGATTGTATATCTTAACTGTAAAATCAATAAGTATTCAAAAATCATTCAAAGTGATTGTAAGAAAATAAACCCATGTAAGTTTTTAGAGATTAAATGGAAGCTCTTCGCAAATTTTGCGGGGGGCTTTTTTTATGTTAACAAGAAACTATTTAACAAAAATTTAGAATAAAGAAAATTGTTCAAAACTTCAATATTTTGTAATTTTGAAGAATTAGTTAAAAATGTAAATAAAATATAGTTATGAAAACGTTAGTTTCCATAATTCCCTTTAAAATTTAAATAAAAATAATATTATGAAAGTTACCGTAGTTGGCGCAGGTGCTGTAGGTGCGAGTTGTGCAGAATACATTGCGATGAAAAACTTCTGTTCAGAAGTGGTTTTAGTGGATATTAAAGAAGGTTTTGCCGAAGGTAAAGCGATGGATTTGATGCAGACCGCATCTTTAAACGGTTTTGATACCAAAATTACCGGTACAACAGGTGATTACAGTAAAACAGCAGATTCGCACGTTGCCGTTATCACTTCCGGAATCCCAAGAAAACCAGGAATGACGCGCGAAGAACTCATCGGAATCAACGCAGGAATTGTAAAAGAAGTAACTGCGAATTTGGTAAAACACTCGCCGAACGTAATCATCATCGTGGTTTCCAATCCGATGGATACGATGGCGTATTTGGTTCACAAAACTTCCGGACTTCCAAAAAACAGAATAATAGGAATGGGAGGTGCTTTGGATAGCGCACGTTTCAAGTACAGACTTTCTGAAGCTTTAGATTGTCCAGCTTCAGATGTGGATGGAATGGTAATCGCAGCTCACAGCGACACCGGAATGCTGCCTTTAATGAGCAAAGCAACAAGAAACGGAGTTCCTGTAACCGAATTTTTGAACGATGAAAAACAGGCTTACGTTATCGAAGAAACCAAAGTTGGAGGTGCTACATTAACAAAATTATTGGGAACTTCCGCTTGGTATGCTCCAGGTGCGGCTGTTTCTGTAATCGTTCAATCTATCGCTTGCGACCAGAAAAAAATGATTCCTTGCTCGCTAATGTTGGACGGAGAATACGGACAAAGCGACATTTGTCTTGGTGTTCCTGCAATTATCGGGAAAAATGGCGTTGAAAAAATTGTAGACGTTCCTTTAACAGACGCTGAAAAGGCAAAATTTGAAGAAGCCGCAAATGCTGTGAGAGAAGTGAACGGCGATTTGAAGTTTTAACCGTGGGATAGTTTCAATTAAGAAAATATATAAGAGACGTGCTTTCGCGCGTCTTTTTTTTTGTATAAATTATTTACTTTAAAATTTGAAGTATTAAGGAGTATTTTCCCTTAAAAATGTATTCTTAGCATACTTAATTTTACAGTATGAAAACTATAAACCTCATCCTAATGAAAATAGCCGATCTCTTCTTCTTAAATTCAGCAGAAAGAAAGCTTCTCTTTATGTATCAAAACCAAAATAAGTGGAGAGAAAATGAAAATTTCTCAAACTCTTTGAATCATATTTCAAGCATAGTTGAATCCATAAACGATCATAGGGATAAGTTAGGCATTAACCGTCAATCAGATAATGAAAATTTAAAATTGAACGATAAAAGACAATTGGCTAAAACCGCAACAACAATTGCGAAAAAGGCGAAAGTTTACGCTATGCACGTTAATGATTCAGCTATGAAGGAAAATTTCAGTTTCACTTTTTCTGAAATCATGAAACTTCGGGATAATGAAGTTGTAATAAAAATTAATCAAATTCTGGATGAACTTACTCCAATAATTAATTCACTAACGCTTTATGGTATTACTAATGAAGATTTGGATGAACTTTGCAGCGACCTTTCCATATATTTGGCCATTAATTCTCCTTTAGATATTTCAGATTCGGAAAAAGGAAGAATTAAAACTGAAATTAACTGGCTAACAAGCATACTAAGATCTGAATTAAAAAGTATTGAGGAAAAATTTAATGATTTTAAAAACCCTAAACATATTTCAGTTTGATATGATCAACTAAAAATGGAATTATAGAAACCAATCCATCCATCCATATTTTTTCACTTCAAGGTGAAAGCTAATAACCATGTGAGTCCCCTAATTATAGGGGATTTTTCGATTGATGGCAACTTCCAATTTAAATTTAATTTACACATCAGTCATATAACCTTTCAGTGTTTAAAATCGCTTAAAGTTTTTTGTTTAGGAATATTTTTCTTTTTTTTGAAAATATAATGATTCCTGCAATCGCCAAATTAAAAATCCATCCCAACCAAGATACAATTCGATAAGTATCCATAGGAGGAAGTTGCAAAGTGTTTGAAATAATCCATTTGAATAGTCGTAAGGAAATCGCAGAAAGCGTTAAAGCATAACTTAAAATCATAAAATTTCGGTGCGAAACGAAATCTTTTTTCCTGATTTTTAAATAGGCTTTAAGCGTAAAATAGAACCAAAGAACCGCCAAAATACAGAAAGAAACTTGCGAAGAAATTCCGCCGTTTCCGTAAACCCCGATTACAAATCCGGAAGGTGCGGAAAAAAATAGAATCAAAAAAATATAGATTTTACCGAAGTTTTCATGAAGTTTTGGAAATTTTTTTCTTAAAATTTTTGAAAACTGAAACGCTCCGAAAATCAAAACAAAAATACTTGTATAAACGTGTGTAAAAAATGAAATTTGATAGTGTGGAAGTTGAATTTCCCTTTCTTTCGTTACCAAAAAAGCCACGCCGAAATCGATCGGGATGTACTGCAACGTAATGAGGATCATTAAATACGTGAAAAACGCCAAAGCGAGATACACCAAAAAATGAAACCAAAATTTTGCAGAAAATTTCATATTTATTTACACTTCCACACGAAATCCGAAGCTGGAAAATCTGTATTTTTAAAATTAAAATGCCACCATTCTTTATCGTAAGGAACAAATCCGGATTCCACCATTAAGTCGCGCAAAATTTTTCGGTTTTTTCGCTCTTCACTTTTGAATGCGGTGTTTGCGTAATGTGCAGCTTCCGAAAAATCATCAAAATCAGTTCCCATATTCAGCAATTTTCCTTCAAAATTTGCCAAACTCACATCAACGGCAGCACCGCGATTATGTTTTGAAATTTTCTTCGGGTCTGCAACATAATCTGGATTTTTCACGATGTCAAACATTTTTTTCTGCAAAGAAATCGGTCGGTAACAATCGAAAATAACGATTTTCAGATTTTGTTTTTCCGCTTTTTCTTTGGCTTTTTGCAAGGCTTCTGCAACTTCTTTCCTCAAAAAACATTCGGCGCAAGGATAAATTTTTTCCTTCGTGAAATTGTCCTGAGTTGCATACACCATTTTTTCCACAAATCCGGATTCTTTAAAATTTATTTGAACAAAATCATTCGTCAAAGAATCTTTTTGAACCAAATTTTCAGAATAAATTTTACTTAATACTGAAGATTCCGCTTTCTGGGTGTTTTTCGAGTTTTCCTTTTGTTTGTCGAACTTACAAGAGATTAAAAAACTAACCGCGACCAAAAGTATCGTAATATTCTTTGGCATTTTTTTCATATTTCAGCAGGAGTTGAATGTTTTTCTTTTCAGTTTCCGTCAAATCACTTTTAATGTCGGTATGAACCGGAATATACCATTTTTGGGCATCGAAGAAAACGCGCAGCGGGCGATTTTTGAAGGAATATCCGTGTCTTGCGTAAATCGTGTTTCGTATGATGAGCAAATCGCCTTTTTTCAGATTTTCAACATCTTCTTTTTTCAAAAGTTTGTTGGAAGCGTTGATTTCATAAATTTTCTCGGTGGCAGAAGAAAATTCCTGATAATAATCTCCGTATGCATCAATTTCACCTTCGTCAATAGATTTTTGCTTTTTAGATTTTCCCCAATCTCCATATCTTCTCGCATCAAATCTCGTTAGCATTTGCTCCGGATTGTATTTGAAAATCTTTTTTTGGAGTTCATATTTCCTTTTCGGGATTTCAATTTTTTTGAAAGCGTTCCAAGTCCCAATCAACAAAGTATCATTTTTCTTGATTTCAAAGGTGAATTTTCCGTCGTATTTATCGGTTCCAGGTTCCGAAAGTTCAAAAGAAAATCTATCATTTTCTTCCTTCAAAGTTCCTTTAAAAGGGCGGTTGTTTCCCGCAACCACGGAATGTCCCACTACATTTTTCACATCAATTTCGTCTATTGAAATATTGATTTTATTTTCTCGCGTCCAAGAAAGGCTTTCGTCGGCTTCCACCATTTTATCCCATTTATTTTCATCAGCATTTTCAAAATAACCCACCCAAAATCCCAAAATATCTTCTTTGTTTTTGATGGATAAATTTCCGTTTCCCATACTTTTATTTTGATTTAAAGAGTCGGGCGAAACATTTGAAACTTCGTCCACCACTTTTTCGTCCGAGTTTTTGATGGCTTTTTTACAGGAAAAGAGCAAGATTGACACACAAAACAGAACAATAATTTTTTGCATACTTTAAGTGATTTGATTTTTTAAAATTAAGCAATTTTAACTTCAAAGATTATTAAAATATTATACTTTTGCGGTAATATAATTTTTCTGAAATGTTCAAAAAGTTTTCACTGTTATTATTTGCATTGTTCTCATTAGCAATCAACGCCCAAAAAGGTAAAAACAGTTCTGTAGATCGCCCGAAACTCGTTGTCGGAATCGTGGTAGATCAAATGCGTTGGGATTTTCTGTACCGTTATCAGGCGCATTACGGAAAAGGCGGTTTCAATAGATTGATGAAGGAAGGTTATAATTTTAATAATGTAATGATAGATTATATTCCTACGGTTACAGCTTTAGGACACACTTCCATTTACACTGGTTCCGTTCCTTCCATCCACGGAATCGCAGGAAATGACTGGACAGACCGCACAACCGGCGAAAATGTTTATTGTACGACCGACAAAAATGTGAAAGGAGTGGGTTCTTCTTCCGAAAAAATCGGGGCGCATTCGCCGCATCAGCTTTGGAGTACAACGATTACTGACCAGTTGGGAATGGCGACCAATTTCCGCTCAAAAGTGGTGGGAGTTTCTTTGAAGGATCGCGCTTCGATACTTCCTGCAGGTCATAATCCTACAGGTGCGTTTTGGTTTGATGAAGGCACCGGAAATTTTGTAACAAGTTCTTACTATATGAACGATCTTCCGCAATGGCTGAAAAATTTTAATGCTCAAAATTGGGGCGAAAAATTAGTAGCCAACGGTTGGAATACTATAAAACCCATTTCAGAATACAAAGAAAGCACCGCAGATAATGTAAGCTGGGAACATCTTCTCGGAAGCGCAAAAACGCCCACTTTTCCGTATCAAAATCTGGCTGCAGATTATGCTGCAAAAAAAGGGATTATCCGTACAACACCTTTCGGAAATACTTTAACGTTAAAAGTTGCCGAGGCCGCAATCGACGGTTACAACATGGGAAGAGGCACAGAAACGGATTTTCTCGCCATCAATATTGCCTCTACGGATTATGTGGGTCACTCTTTCGGACCAAATTCTGTTGAAATTCAGGATACTTACCTAAGATTGGATAAAGATTTGGAAGAATTTTTCAAAATGTTGGACCAGAAAATCGGGAAAGGCGAATATTTGGTGTTTCTTTCCGCAGATCACGGCGGAGCGCACGCTGAAGGTTATATGCAGGCCAACAAAATGCAAACCGGATTTTTCGATGATGGGATGCAGAAAAACTTAGAAGAAGATTTGAAAGCCAAATATGCCAACGAAAAAATGATTTGGGCAATCGACAATTATCAGATTTATCTCAATCAAAATTTAATTAAAGAAAAAAATCTGGATGAGGAAGACATCAAAAACCACTTGATTGATAAACTCAACAAAGATCCGCGAGTTCTGTATGCTGTTGACCTGAAAGAAGTGGGAGAGAGCGCCATTCCGGAACCTATAAAAACCAGAATTATCAACGGCTACAACTGGCAAAGAAGCGGCGATATCCAAATCATCTCCCACGACGGAATGTTGCCAACTTACGCCAAAAAAGGAACTACACACAGCGTTTGGAATTCCTATGACGCACACATTCCTTTAATTTTCATGGGAAAAAACATCAAAAAAGGCGAAAGCGCAAAACCGTATCATATGACCGACATAGCGCCAACGTTGGCTCAAATTCTAAAAATTGAAAATCCAAGCGGAAACATTGGACAGCCGATTGTAGAGGTTTTGGAGAAGTAAAATTTTTTGAGATCCTTAGTTATTTATCTATAGTTATAAAACTGAATTCTGATTATCAATTACATCCAAAATAAGTGCAATGCTTGTCATGATGAAATTATTGATTATCTACTTCAGTAAATTAATGTTACTTCAGCGCAGTGAAAAGTATGCTTTTTAGCAATTGCGAATATTAAAAATTAAGCAATTACATTTAACAGATATTCATAATAGGAACGGGCTTTAGCCCGTTTTTTTATTGGAATTTTCTGTTTGGCTTTAGCCAAAATTTATTTTATAAATTACAAATCCATAATAACAATTTTTTATTTTTGAAAATGCAAAACCTATTCGACGACGTATTTGATTCCCACAAAAATCTTCTTCCAAAAGACGGAACGGTAAACTATTACGGAAAAGTATTTGCACAAGAAGAATCGCAAGAATATTTTCATCATTTATTAAAAGAAATTCCATGGAAAAGCGATGAAGCGGTAATTTTTGGAAAGTTGATTGAAACGAAGCGTAAAGTAGCTTGGTTTGGCGAAACCCCTTTTGAATATTCGTATTCCGGAAGAACAAAACGCGCCGAAATTTTTACGCCGAAACTTTTAGCATTAAAGAAAAAATGTGAGGAATTAACCGACGAAACCTACAATTCCTGTTTGCTCAACCTCTATCATGACGGCAGCGAAGGAATGGCATATCACAGCGACGGCGAAAAAGATTTAAAGAAAAACGGCGCAATCGCATCACTTACTTTTGGCGCTGAAAGAAAATTTTCGTTCAAGCATAAATTCACCAAAGAAAAAGTAGAAATTGTTCTTGAAAACGGAAGTTTGCTTGTGATGAAAGATGAAACACAAAGCTTTTGGCTCCATCGTTTGCCACCTACAAAAAAGGTTTTAACTTCAAGAATTAATCTTACTTTCAGAACAATCGTGGAGATTTGATTGTAGCAGAATGTTTTCACATAAATAATTTCAATTTTTTGAAATTATTGTTTGTAATACCGAACAACAAATATAAAATACACCAAAAAAATTATTAAAGAAAATGCCACGAATGCACGAATAGATTCATTCGTGCATTCGTGGCAAAAAAAACGCTCATATTGAACTATATCATATATGTTTTCGGTTATGTTTCAATTCAAGAAAATAAAAAATCCCCGATTTCTCGGGGATTCCATTATTATTTTCAGAGAAATTACGCTCTAAGATATCTTGAATAAGCATATCCTTCCTCACCATCGGCAGTTCTTACCTTCCACCAGTCGTCAGAAGATTGCTCCACCAAAGTTACCGTTTCGCCTTTTCCGGCTTTTCCTACGATTGCAGCTTCTGTAGATGGCTCTTGACGGATGTTTAGATTACCTTCCTCAGTAGCAACAGTAAGAGAAGAACCTGAAGCTAAACCTGCCACCTGAACATCAATATTGATATCCGAAGCAGAATAAGTAGAATCAATAGCTCCAAGTGCGTTCCAAACTGCATCTTTTGCAGCGTTAGAAGTAGTAGAACCGGAAACATAAAGAATTCCGTCCTGCTCCTGAACTCTCAAATCTGCAACTCCTGCAGACTGTGCCGCAGAAATTACGCTTGCATATTTATCTTGTAATGCGCTCATTATTATTTCTTAATTATTAATTGTTAATTATTTAACAGTGTAGTTGAAGTTTACTTTTCCAACTTTCAAAGCATCTACAGATTGCTTAATTTTTCTAGCTTGCTCCGGAGAAACATTTCCAGTAAGGGTAAGTTCGCCGTTTACAGTTTCCACTTTTACAGATGGGAAATCTTTCACAGCATCAGCAACTTTTTGCTGAATTGCAGGATCTACAGCCGAAGTAGTTTCCACAGCAGGAGCCGGAGGAGTTACGGTAGCCATATCCATTACATCTTTCACGCCTTCCACTTTTTTCAAAGCTTCAATAGCGGCGGTTTTGTCAGCATCAGAAGCGAAAACTCCGCTCAAATGAGCTGTACCTTCTTTCACTTCCACAGAAGTTCCAGGATAAGCAGCAACTACAGTTGTAGCTTTAGTAGTAAGATCAGCATCAGAAACTTTCTTTTTACAAGAAACAGATCCGAAAGACACGGCAAGCGCCAAAGCAGCCATTGCGAATGTTTTTTTCATAGTGTAATTTAATTTAATGTTTTAACAAAATTTATTTGCTCAAATTTACTAATAAAATCTATACCAAAACTCTTAAAAAAGGCTAAAATTTCGTTAAAATGGCAGGAAGTTATTCACAATCAGTCATTATATTTTTTATGGGCCATCCCGATGAAAATTTTCACCATTTTTAGTTCAAAGAAAATTTTCATCGGTACCGCGCTGTCCACTGCAATCTGTCATTGCGAACGAAGTGAAGCAATCCGTAGAAAGCTTTCTGCATCGCAATGACAGGATTTCCGTTACCATCGCTTGTCCGAGATTCGTCATCACAACAACATTTCGCAAAAAAACATATATTTGTACAACATTGAAAATGCTAGATTCAGAAGTGCCAATTTTGACTTCGGAGTTTTTTGCGTTAAGAAAATTTTGAAAGGTTCCGTTAAAAAATTTCCACTGTTTGAGTGGCGGCAAAAATCTTGTTAGAATCAAAATCAAGTTCCCGCCCGAGTTTGGAAATTTTAGGAAGCTTTCAAAATTTTTAGCAAAAAAATCCAAGTCTTGAATTTTTGGTTCTTTTGTTTCAAGACAAAAGAACTTAAAAAAAATAGAATACCTATGAAAGGACAAAACAAACTCTTTATCGCCATCATCATCGCGCTTTTGCTGGGTGTTGCTGCAGGTGCATTAGTTCACTTCCAATATCCTGAAAACGCAGAAGGATTTTCAAAAAACATCAAACTTTTAGGTACTATTTTCATCCGTTTGGTGCAGATGATTATTGCGCCACTTGTTTTCACCACTTTGGTAGTGGGAATTGCAAAAATGAGCGATATGAGTATGATTGGAAGGGTAGGAACAAAAGCCATGTTGTGGTTCATCACGGCATCTTTAGTTTCATTGGTTATAGGTCTTTTATTCGTGAACTGGCTGGAACCGGGACACGTTACCAAACTCGACCTTACCGACACTTCTTCCGCAAAAGAAATTATGGACAATACCAAAGGTTTTTCCTTGGAAGATTTTGTGAAACACGTCGTTCCAAAATCCTTGTTCGAGGCTTTTGCTACCAATGAAGTCCTTCAAATAGTAGTTTTTTCCGTAATGTTCGGAGTTGCGCTTGCCAATATGGGAGAACAATACACGAAACCGATTGTAAAAGCCTTGGATGTTTGCGCCCACGCAATTTTGAAAATGGTAGGTTACATCATGTGGCTCGCTCCAATGGGAGTTTTTGGTGCAATCGCAGCAATTGTGGCTACAAAAGGTTTTGAAATTTTCACGGTTTACGCAGTTTATTTAAGGGATTTCTTCTTTGCGTTGGCGGTTTTATGGTTGATTTTATGTTTGGTAGGCTACATGATTTTAGGAAAACGACTTTTCGAGCTTTTCAGAAGGATAAAAGAACCTCTACTCATCGCATTTTCCACCACGAGTTCCGAAGCGGTTTTTCCAAAATTGGTGGAAGAATTGGAGCGTTTTGGCTGTAACAACCGAATTGTTTCCTTTATTTTACCTTTAGGATATTCCTTCAATTTGGATGGAAGTATGATGTATATGACCTTCGCATCGATTTTTATCGCACAAATTTACGGCATCGAAATGTCGATTGGACAGCAAGTTATCATGCTTTTGGTTTTGATGCTTACTTCCAAAGGAATTGCAGGAGTTCCACGTGCAAGTTTGGTAATTATCGTGGCAACTTGCGCCATGTTCGGAATTCCGCCGGAAGGAATTGCGCTTATTCTACCAATCGACCATTTTTGCGATATGGGAAGAAGTATGACGAACGTTCTAGGGAATGCTTTGGCAACTTCCGCAGTTTCAAAATGGGAAGGACAATTGGATAATCACGGTGGTGAACTGTAGAGTTTTTTGATTTGATATTTTGAAAAAAAATCTAACTTATATAACTCCAAAGAAAAAAAGCGTCAACCGACGCTTTTTTAGTTTTATGATTTCTACGATTAATGTATATGCTTTTCCGCATGGTAAGAACTCCTCACCAAAGGCGAACTCTCCACATGTCGGAAGCCTAAACTTCTTGCAAAATCGCCAAATTCTTGAAATTCTTCCGGTGTGATGAATTTTTTTACCGGCAAATGATTTTTCGTTGGCTGCAAATACTGTCCAATGGTAATTACATCCACATTCGCATTTCGAACGTCTTGAATGGTTTCAAAAACTTCGTCTTTTTCTTCTCCCAAACCAAGCATCAATCCGGTTTTTGTGCGGTTTTGTCCGGCTTCTTTCAGGTATCGTAAAACTTCTAGACTACGTTCGTATTTTGCCTGAATTCGCACTTCACGGGTTAAACGTTTTACCGTTTCCATGTTGTGGGAAATCACTTCGGGAGCCACTTCAATCATTCGGTCCAAATGTTTGTGGATTCCTTGAAAATCTGGAATTAGTGTTTCCATCGTGGTTTCGGGAGAAATTCTGCGAACGGCATTTACGGTTTCTGCCCAAATAATGGAACCCATATCTTTCAAATCATCGCGATCTACAGAAGTGAGAACCGCGTGTTTTATTTTCATTAATTTAATGGAACGTGCTACTTTTTCCGGTTCATCCCAGTTTACATCAATAGGTTTTCCGGTTTTTACGCCACAAAAACCGCAACTTCTGGTGCAAATATTTCCCAAAATCATAAAAGTTGCCGTTCCTTCGCCCCAACATTCGCCCATATTCGGACAGCTTCCGCTTTGGCAAATGGTGTTGAGTTTATATTTGTCCACCAAAGTTCGGAGTTCTCTGTAGTTCTTTCCTGTAGGAAGTTTTACACGAATCCATTTTGGTTTTTGAATGGTGGTATCTTGAGTTAAATTTTCCATTTTCTGAATTGAATGTACAAAAATACGCAAATTTTGCTGGATGTTGGGAGTTGGATGCTGGATGCGGAATACGTCTTCGTATTTTTAATTTAAAGTTCGTAATTCGTATTTCGTAATTCGTATTTCAAACTATTCTGTATCGAGATTATGGTCTTTAAGAAGTTGCGCTAGGACTTTTTTTGCGCGCATAATGCGGACTTTCGTGTTGGAAACCGATAGATTCAGCTCTTCGGCGATTTCTTTGATGCTCTTTTCTTCAAAAAATCGAAGTCGGATGATGTCCTGATAATTCGTGTCCATACTTTCAACAATTTTCTGAATTTTTGCCTGTTCTTCTTCGGAAATAAGGAGTTCTTCGGGAGATTTTGCAAACTGATTTTTCACCTCGTGAAGTTCATCGGAAGCGTCTTCGTTTTCACGGTTTTTTTTGCGCCAGAAATCAATAACTGTGTTTTGAGCTATGGTAAGGATCCAAGTTTTAAACTGAAAATCAGGGTCGTAAAGGTCGAGTTTGTTTAAAATTTTTGAGAAAACATTCACCGTTATTTCGTCCGCGTCGTTTTCATCCTGAACTTTTTTCAGAACAAATGAAAAAACATCCACCCAAAAAAGGTTGATGAGTTTGGTTTGCGCCTTCTGGTCTTTGTTGCGCGCTGCAAGAATTAAAGAAAAAAGTTGGTCGTCCTTCATTTTACATCCAAAATTAGGAAATAAAAATGATAGGTAACCAACTATTTATAAGGATTTACAAAAAAATTACTTCAAATTAAAAACCGTTTTTTTACCCTGTTCATCCAGTTCCACTTTATTTCCATTTACGGTAAGTTTTACACCATCCATTTCATAAACATTGGTTTGCCTGTCTCTATAAAGCCAAGGATAACGCTTTCCTGCTTCATCTATTACCACCACTTCATTTCCTTCACCGTCGTGGCGGAACGTGAGTTTTAGCAATCTGCCTTCATAGGTATATTCCTGAATTTTTGTTGTTTCATCATTTGAAAGATCATCATTATTTTCATTCTCCGATTTTTCGGGTTTTTCTGCGACATTTTCATTTTTTTCAACAGCCTTATCCGATGAATTTTCCTTTACAACAGTAGTATTTGTTGTGGTTTCGGGAGTTTCTGTAACGGTTTCCTTTTTTGTACAACCTATTGCAAAAGCAAGCATGGTGGAAACGAAGAAGATTTTTTTAATCATAATAATGTAATTTATGGTTAGGAATGACTGAATTTTAATTGGAGTTTTCAAATTTCAACGATAAATGTCCCAATAATTATAGATGTAAAATTAATGACTACTTTTGAAAGAAATTTTTAGAATAATGAGGAAAGCTTCCATAATCTTCATCTTTGTAGCAGGAATTTTATCTGCACAAAATTTCACAAAAACCGATAGCTTGAAAGGCTCCGACACCAAGTTTCGCAACTTTTGGGACGTGAAAAAATATGAACTTTCGGTAGAACCTGATTTTCAGAAAAAATCCGTTTCGGGAAACAATAAAATTAGCTTTGAAATCACCAAAGACATCCTAAATCCGATTTTTCAGATTGATTTGCAGCAGCCGATGCAGGTAGAAAAACTTCAGGCAAACTTTCGCACCATCGATAATTTTAAAAGAGATGGCGATTTTATTTTTGTTTCAGCGAAGAAAAAATTTAAAAAAGGCGAAAAATATTTTATCAATATTGAATATTTTGGAAATCCTACCATTGCAAAACGCGCTCCTTGGGACGGAGGTTGGGTTTTTGAAACCGATGAAAAGGGAAATCCTTTCATAAGTGTTGCGCAGGAAGGAATCGGAACTTCTGTTTGGCTTCCGATAAAAGATATTTGGAGCGATGAACCGGATCATGGAATTGTGATGGAAATTATCACCCCAAAAGATTTAACCGGAGTAGGAAACGGGAGATTGATTTCAAAAAAAGAGGAAAAAGGCAAAAATGTTTTCGTTTGGGAAGTGAAAAACCCGATTAATGCATATTCTATCGTTCCAAATATTGGGAAATATGTGAACTTTAAAGATACTTTCGATGGTGAAAAAGGAAAACTAAACCTCGATTATTGGGTTTTGGATTACAACCTTGAAAAAGCAAAAAAACAGTTTCAGCAGGTAAAACCGATGCTTTCGGCGTTTGAATATTGGTTTGGACCCTATCCTTTTTACAAAGATTCCTACAAATTGGTGGAAACTCCATATCTCGGAATGGAACATCAAAGCAATGTTGCCTATGGAAACAAATATGCAAATGGTTATTTGGGACGCGATCTTTCAATGACGGGAGTTGGTTTAAAATGGGATTTCATCATCATCCACGAAAGCGGACACGAATGGTTTGCGAACAATATTACCGCGAAAGATCCTGCTGATATGTGGATTCACGAGAGTTTTACAGCTTATTCGGAAACACTTTTTACAGAAAAATATTTGGATAAAATCTCTGCCGAAAAATATGTTCAGGGAACAAGAGTTGCGGTGCAAAACGACCGTCCTATTATTGGAAAGTACGGCGTGAGAAAGGCAGGAAGTGGCGATATGTATTACAAAGGCGCCAATATGCTTCATACGATTCGACAAGTCATCAACGATGATGAGAAATTTCGCCAGATTTTACGTGGAATTAACAAAGATTTTTATCACCAAACCGTTATCACAAAGCAGATTGAAGATTACATCTCCAAAAAATCAGGCATTGATTTTTCCACTGTTTTCGACCAGTATTTAAGAACTACAAATATTCCAGTTTTTGAATATGAGCAAACAGGAAATCAGTTGAATTTTCGTTACCAAAAAGTGGTGAAAGACTTTAAACTGCCATTAAGAATTAATGGAAATCAAACGATTTTTCCTACGGAAAATTGGCAAACAATTACGCTGAAAACCACTGATAAAGTGACTTTGGATAAGAATTTCTATGTGAAATATCGAGAGTTATAATTCTTAATTTTTCTTCAAAACTATCCGAAAAGTAGAACCTTTTCCCACATCGGTTTGCGCAATTTTAATGTCGCCTTTGTGATATTCGTTGATCACCCTTTTTGCAAGGCTTAATCCTAATCCCCATCCACGTTTTTTGGTGGAAAATCCGGGTTTGAAAGCGTTCGCAGCTTGTCGGCTCGTCATTCCGCAACCGGAATCTTTAAAATCGATGATGATATTTCTGTTTTTTTCGTACAAAGAAATATCCAGTTTTCCCTGTCCTTTCATGGCATCCACGGCATTTTTTACCAAATTTTCAATTACCCAACTCATCAAAATTCTGTTGTGATTCATTAAAATTTCTTTGGCAGGAAGTTGAAGTCGAAAATCTACCTTTCCGGAAATCCGCGTTTTCAGATAATCATAATTCTGCTGAATGGTTTCTGTGAGATTCATATCGTTCAGCTCCGGTACAGAACCGATTTTAGAAAAACGTTCGGAAATGGTTCGCAAACGTTCTACATCTTTTTCAATTTCAGTGGCACTTTCGGAGTTGGGATTTTCCATCCTCATAATTTCAATCCAGCCAATCATGGAGGAAAGCGGTGTCCCGATTTGATGCGCCGTTTCTTTAGCCAAACCAGCCCATAGAAAGCCCTCGTCGGTTTTTTTGATGGTTCTTAAAAACCAAAAGGAAAACAGGAGATAAGCAAAAATAAAAAGCCCTAAAAGGTAAGGAGAATACTGTAAGGTATTGAGTAATTTAGAGTTATCATAATATACAAGCTGGTTGTTTCCATCCGGTGATTTAATTTCGATAGGCGGATAATTTTTTCCCATTTCTTTTGCCAAAGCAACCACTTTTTCCTTTGTGCTGTATTCTGTTGGAATATTGATATGCTCATAAACCGCGTTGTCTTTTTTATACAAAATAATGATAGGAATGGTAGAATTACTTGACCGAATTTCCTGTACAAGTTCAAAAATTGCAGGATCCGGAGATTCTACATCCTGCTGCATTTTTATGGCGAGCGAAAGCAAATTGATACGTTTTATCTCTTCTTTTCGTAGATATTTGAACAGTACTGCTGCAGCTGCAACAATTAATACTGCAAACAAAGTTAGCAGCAAAAACACCATCCATTGGTTGATTCTGGTAAGAAACGGTCTTTTCAATTTATTTTAAATGATTAAGTACTTTATAGAGAGCATCGCTGATGTTTTCACCTTGATAATTGTTGATAATGATGGCAAAAACATATTTTTTTCCGGTTGCCGAAGTGTGGTAACCTGCAAAAGATTTAGAATCGCGAATGGTGCCGCTTTTCATTTTCATGCCGTTTTGTTCTGGAAAACCTTCAAAATAGGAGCTGAACCAAGGTTGTTTTTTTGCATAAAGCAAAGCTTGAACTTCAGCTCTTGCCGAAACATAATTTTGTGGAGAAAGACCGCTTCCATCAGCAAAATTAATCATTGAGGCATTGATTCCCTTGCTCTTCCAAAAATCTTTCAGAAAATCAACTCCGGCTGAAAAACTTCCGTTGTTTTTCTTTTCTTTTCCTAAAGTTTTAATAAAAGTTTCGCCGTAAAGATTCACACTTTTTCTTAAAAACCAGTAAACGATTTTATCTAAAGTTGGGGAATCGTAGGTGAAAAAAATATTGTTTTTTGGGATGGAAAACTGTTGTTTTCCCTCAATTCTCTGCATAGAATTTGTTAAAATATTTCCCTGAAACTCAATTCCCGCCTCATTCAACCATTTTTTCACCTCATTTCCTAAAGTCAGCGGTGGATTTGGCATAGAACCGGAAACCGTGATAGATTTTGCAGGAAGAGTTCCATTAATTAAGGCAACATTAGAATAAGGCGCGGTAAAAATTAAACTTTGGTCGGAACTTCCTGCGGTTTTTACATCATTTACCCATTTTACATCGTTCATTTCTACATTAAAACCTTTGATATCGTTGCCGCTCATGTTCATGTCAAACTGGTTTTCGCGCCAGTTGATGCTCCAAAGTCCGGCTCCATAATAATTTCCCAAATCATCCCAAGGCCAACCTCCGGGAATGGTTTGGAAATCAAAATATACATCATCCAACACCAAGTCGCCGGAAATTTTTGAAATCCCTTTGTTTTTGATGGCGGAAATTAATTTTTGTTTAAAATTTTCAGGTTTATAGCCGTCGTAGCGCCAACTTCCAAGCGTAGGATCGCCGTTAGAAGAGATGAATAAATTTCCGTTAAGAATTCCGTTGGAAATTGTTCCGGAGTAGGAGGAAACTGTTTTGTAGGTATAATTTTTTCCTAAAATTTCCAAAGCTGCTGCAGCCGTAAAAATTTTTTGTGTTGATGCCGTAGAAAGTCCCTTATTTCCTTGATACTCATAAACAAAACTTCCAGATTCTTCAGCAATGTAAAAAGATAGATTTGCGGAATATGCAGGAGCGGAATTTAGCAAATTTTTTGTTGCTGCATCTAACTTTTGGGCGATATTTTGGGCAAAAAATAGGTTGGAAGATAATATGATGATTGCAAAAATCCTTTTCATAAAAATTTTTATTCAAATATAATGAAAGTAATTTTCTAAAATCTTCTTCTAAACAAAAAACCCTTTCAGCGATTGATAACGCTGAAAGGGTAGTATTTCTTATAGATTTCGGTTTAATTTACACTCAAAACCTCTTTAATTTCTGGCGCAAACTGTTTTACGGTATTTTCCACACCCAATTTCATCGTAGAAAAACTCATGGGACAACCGTTGCAGTTTCCTTGTAATTTCACAAAAACCTTGTCGCCTTCTACATTTACCAACTCGATATCGCCGCCGTCGCTTACCAGAAACGGACGAATGCTTTCGAGCGCTTCCAAAACTTTTGTAACGGTTTCTTCGTGAGTATTTTTCTTCATGTTTTTTTTATTTTGTTTGATAAGGTTTGATGTTGTTTGAAGTCGTTTGATTTGATTAAGTATTTCAAACCATATCAAATTTATCAAACAATGTCCAACTAAAATTTACTTTTTCGGTGAACAGCCTGCCATTGTTGTGATTTTTACGGCTTCGGTTGGAGGAAGGTTTTTGTTTCTTTCCACTAAACTTTCAATCATATTTTGGGCGGTTTTCTTATAAATTTCTTCAATTTTAGAACCTTCCTGTAACGCAGCAGGTCTTCCAACATCTCCGGCTTCTCTGATGCTTTGAATTAATGGAATTTCTCCTAAAACCGGAATTCCCAAATCTTCTGCCAAATATTGTGCGCCTTGATTTCCAAAAATATAATATTTATTGTTCGGCAATTCTTCTGGGGTAAAATACGACATATTTTCAATTAAACCAAGCACCGGAATATTGATGCTTTCCATCGTAAACATTGCGATTCCCTTTCTTACGTCTGCCAAAGCAACGTGTTGCGGTGTAGAAACAATCACGGCTCCCGTTACCGGAACTTCTTGAATGATAGATAAATGAATATCGCCAGTTCCCGGAGGAAGATCGACTAAAAGAAAATCCAATTCTCCCCAATGTGCATCGCGGATCATTTGGTTTAGGGCTTTTGAAGCCATTGGTCCGCGCCAAACAACCGCCTGATTTGCACCGGAAAAATAGCCGATAGACAGCATTTTCACGCCGTAATTTTCAATCGGTTGCATTAGTTTTTTTCCGTTGACTTCTACAGAAAGTGGTTTTGCGCCTTCTGTGTCGAGCATTGTTGGAACGGAAGGTCCGTAAATATCGGCATCTAAAAGTCCAACTTTAAAGCCCATTTTTGCTAACGTTACCGCCAAATTTGCTGCAACAGTAGATTTTCCAACGCCGCCTTTTCCGGAAGCGATAGCAATGATATTTTGAATTCCCGGAATTTGTTTTCCTTTGATTTGATTTTGCTGAACCTCAGTCGGTTCAGGAGAGGAAATTTTCAGTTTTAAAACTACATCTTCTCCAAATTCTGAAGCAAATGCCTGTTTCATAGCAACTTCCAATTTCTTTTTTTCGTGCATTGCCGGTGAATGTGCAATCATATCGATATACACATCATTTCCCATTACTTGGAAATTCTGCACCAAATCATCTACTTCTATCTCTTTCAGGAAGTCCTGAACTTTTGCTTTCGTCAACATAATTATCTTCTAAAAAATTGATTGACAAATTTACGAAAAATAAAAGTTAATTTAGAATGAATAAAAACAAATTTGGCTGATGATAATTATCAAGTGGTTTAAGGAAAATGGAATTTGGAAGGGATGATGTAACTATTTCTATAAATCTACAATTTCAGAGAGAAAATCTTTGGGATAGAAATCAACAGAACATTCGTATCTAAAACAATTCTTTGCATTATTTTTTACTGCGCATATGTTCTTCGGACCATTCTTTAATTTTGTCTTTTCCCCAATTTTTTTCTTCAAATAGTTTGTCCATATTTTTAGAAACTTTTTCAGCAAAATATTAGCTCAAAATAGATTTTATTTCAAGTAATTGTTGATTGTCAATATCAAAACTGTATATTTTTAGCAATTCTAATTGTAAGTTGCTTAATTTATGGGGTATCTGCACTGAACTCATTGTAGATAAGATTTATACAAATATATAAATTAAAAAAAATACCAAATCAAATTTTATCTGTTTGAAAAATTACTATTTTTAGCAAATCTATAATTACTAAAATGAAAAAACTCTTCCTAATAATCTTATCGTTTACTTTTTTTAATGTTTTTTCTCAAAATTTCTCAAAATACGTCAATCCTTTCATCGGAACCGGCGGTCACGGACATACTTTTCCGGGCGCAACTGTTCCCTTTGGAATGGTTCAGCTTTCCCCCGATACTCGTATTGACGGCAGTTGGGACGGTTGCAGCGGTTACCATTATTCGGATAATGTGATTTATGGTTTTTCGCACACGCATCTTAATGGAACCGGAGTTTCGGATTATGGCGATATAATGTTGATGCCGACGATGGGAAATCCGAGTTTGGATAGCAAGGATTATTCTTCAAAATTTTCGCATCAAAATGAAAAAGCGAGCGCAGGATTTTATTCCGTAAAATTATTGGATGATGATATTGATGTTCGTTTAACGACTACAAAAAGAGTGGGTTATCACGAATATACTTTTAATAAATCGGGACAAGCCAATATTATTTTAGATTTAAACCATCGTGATGAATTGTTGCAAGGCGAAGTGAAAATTATTGATGACAAAACCATCGAAGTTTTCCGTAGAAGTAGAGCATGGGCTGAAAATCAATATGTTTATGCGAGAATTGAGTTTTCTAAACCGATGAAAATCTCAAAAGTGAATGGAAATTTTAAGATTTCCGACAAAAACTTTTCCGGAAACAAATTGGCGTTGGCTTTTTCAAATGAATTTAAAAAAGGTGAAAAAATCCTCATAAAAGTTTCTCTTTCACCAACTTCTTACGAAGGTGCGCAAAAAAATATGCTTGCTGAAGGAACTTCCAACAATTTTGATGAAATTAAAAATCAGGCAGAGCAACTTTGGAACAAAGAACTTTCCAAAATTGAAGTAAAATTCAACGATACAGATAAACTCACCATTTTTTACACAGCTTTATATCACGTTTTCACACAACCCAATATTTATCAGGATGTTGACGGAAAATACCGAGGTCGCGACAATCAAATTCATACTTCGGAACACGATTATTACACCGTTTTTTCTCTTTGGGACACTTTTCGTGGAGCGCATCCTTTGATGACTTTAATTGATAAAAAAAGAACTGCAGATTTCATCAATACCTTCATCAAACAATACGAACAGGGCGGAAAACTGCCGGTTTGGGAACTTGCTGCCAACGAAACCGAATGTATGATTGGTTACCATTCCGTTTCTGTAATTGCAGATGCTATGGCAAAAGGAATTCAAGGTTTTGATTACGAAAAAGCTTTTCAGGCGGCAAAAAACTCTGCAATGCTCGATATTTTTGGTTTGAATGCCTACAAACAGAATTTCTATATTTCTGTGGATGACGAGCATGAAAGTGTTTCAAAAACGTTGGAATACGCTTACGACGATTGGTGCATTGCGCAAATGGCGAAAATTTTAGGCAAAAAAGAGGATTACAATTATTTTATGAAGCGATCGCAAAGTTGGAAAAACCTTTACAATCCGAAAAATGGCTTTATGCAGCCAAGAAAAAACGGAAATTGGTTGGAACCTTTCGAGCCGCGCGAAGTGAACAATAATTTTACCGAAGGAAACTCTTGGCAATATTCGTTTTTTGTTCCGCAAGATGTGGAAGGTTTCATCGCAGCTCACGGTGGAAAAGCAAATTTTGAAAAATTTTTAGATGGGATTTTTTCCGCTCCCGAACAAACTACTGGTCGCGAACAGGTGGATATTACAGGATTAATCGGGCAATATGCGCACGGAAACGAACCGAGCCATCACATCGCTTATCTCTACAATTTTGTTGGAAAACCGCAAAAAACAGATGAAAAAGTGAAATTTATTTTAGACAATTTTTATAAAAACTCACCCGACGGTTTGATTGGAAATGAAGATTGCGGACAAATGAGCGCTTGGTTTGTCCTCAGTTCAATGGGAATTTACAGCGTAACACCCGGAAAACCGGAGTGGGAAACCACGACACCTTATTTCGATGAAGTGAAAATTAATTTTGAGGACGGAACTTCAAAAATCATTACTAAAAATACTCCAAAATATGAATTGAGAAAATTAGGATTTGAAAATGTAAAAACTTTACCGGAGGGAAAATTTGATCAACTTATCGCAACGCCCGTCATCAAAGCAGACCATATTTTTGATTTTACATCAAATGTGGAAATTTCGCCATTAAATCCAAAGGATAAAATTTATTACATGACGATGGATGAAGGTGATGCGAATGTTAGAAAACGTTTTATTCCCTACAAAAAACCTTTTAAAATTGAAAAAACGACCACGGTTTCAGCTTATTCGGAACGAAACGGTATCAAAAGCAGCATCAACAATGCAGTTTTTCACAAAAGACCTAATCATTGGGATATTGATGTTAAAAGCAAATGGCACGTTCAGTATCACGCCGGTGGAAAATTGGCTTTAATAGACGGAATTCACGGCATCGAAAACTGGAGAAAAGGAGAATGGCAAGGTTATCAGGGGCAAAATTTTGAAGCTACGATTGATTTAAAAATGTTGCGAAACATTACTGAAATTTCTTCCACTTACCTTCAGGACAGTCGCGCTTGGATTTTAATGCCGCAAAAAGTGGAATATTTTGTTTCATCCAACAACAAAGATTTTTTCAAAATTGCATCTGTGGAAAATGATGTTGACCCAAAGAACACGAATGTTCAAATCAAAAATTTCAAAGCGGAAATTCTTCCAACAGAAGCACGTTATGTAAAAGTTGTTGCCTATAATTTTGGAAAACTTCCGGATTGGCATCAAGGTTTTGGCGGTGATGCGTATATTTTTGTGGATGAAATTTCGGTGAAATAGTTTTGATTTAAAAATGTTATCTTTAAAGCTAAAATTGTGAAATTATGAAAATGAAATTGTTCTCAATAGCGCTTGTTTTTGGTTTATTAGCAATTTCTTGCGAGAAAAAAAACGGTGCAGAAAACTCCAAAGAAAACATTTCGCAAACTTCAGGAAATATAAAAACCGAAGAACTGAAAACCGAAATCAACGGTGTAACTCATCGTTCTTTTGCCGCTTATAATGCAGATTTAGAAGGGCAACTTCCCGTGGTTTTCGTACTTCCGGAATGGTGGGGTTTGAACGATTACGCCAAAAAAAGGGTAAAACAGCTCGCTGAATTAGGCTATTACGCAGTTGGAGTAGATTATTATGGCGACCAAAAAGTGGTGAATACGCCAGAAGAAGCTCAAAAATTGTCTTCACACTTTTACGAAATTCCGATTGATGCGCGTCGAATGTTTGATGCAGCCAAACATCAGGTAAGTTTGCAGGAAAAGGCAGATTACAATAAAATGGCGATTATTGGCTATTGTTTCGGTGGTGCACAAGCATTGAACATGGGAAGGATTTCTGATGATTTTAAAGGTGTGGTAAGTTTCCACGGAAATTTGAAAACAGGAATTCGTGCAAAAAATAATAAAGTAAAATACTTTGTTGCGAACGGTGCAAACGACAGTTTTGTATCGCCTGAAGAAATTGCGGCCTTCAAAAAAGAGATGGATTCGGCAAAAATCAATTATCAGTTTGTAGATTATGCGAATTCTTTGCATTCTTTTACCAATCCAGATGCTACGGAAATGGGCAAAAAGTTCAACCTAAAAATTGCCTACAATAAAGAAGCCGACGAAAAATCTTGGAACGATATGAAGAAGTTTTTGGAAGAAATTTTTAAGTGATATATTGAAAAATTTCTAACAAAAACACAAGAAAAGTCCCTCTCCTTTGGAGAGGGATTTATTGTGAGAATTAAGCTCCTTTAAAATATTTTCTCAGTTTCCAAGCCATTTTTTCGTGTTCTTGGATGAGTCCGGTTAAGAAATCTGCGGTTCCAACATCGCCATATTTTGTATCACATTCATCGATGAATTTCCTTAATGCTTTTACGATTGTTTCGTGGTCTTCCACAAGTTCTTTCAACATTCCTTGGTTGTCCGGAACTTTTCCCGGAGTTTCTTTTAATTGTGAATGTTTTGCAAACTCGGAAGTCGTTCCAATCGCAGTTCCGCCTAATGTGGAAATGCGTTCTGCAACTTCGTCAATCGCTTCTGCAATGGCATCGTATTGTGCTTCAAAAAGTTCGTGAAGTTCCATAAAATTATCTCCGGAAAGATTCCAGTGAAATTTTCTCAATTTAATGTAAAGTACATTTCCATCTGCCAAAACTTTATTTAGTAATGTGTTTACAGCATTCAAATTTTTTTGTGTAATTCCTAAATCGGGTTTCATTGTATTATTTTTTTAAGTATTAATTGAAATTATTATTGCAAAACTACAGGGTCCGTAACTCTTTTGTATTACACGATTGTTCTGTATTTTTTATATAATTCCCTATATCGTTTGAATTGAAATTTTTTGATGAAATTTTGTAAGAAATAATTTATCTAAGACGATTATTTTTGCGATTAAATATTTTGAGGTCATAACTTAACTTCATATTTAATAATCCTTATAAACAAGGCGTTTGTCATTCCGTAGGAATCTAAATAATCTTTGTAGAGATGCTTTCAGCATGACAAACTTTGCGTTTATTTTTGTATTTGATTGATAATCAAAACTAAATTTTCATAAATCTATGCAAGTAAGTTATGACCTCAATAAATATTAATGTATGAAACTTAAAAATATATTCATTCCTATCGCTATTGGAGCAGCAGGACTTCTTGTTTTAAATTTTTGTTCGGTAGAAATTCCGAAAGGTGCAACCGCCGTTCAAAATTTTGATGCCGACAAATATTTGGGAAAATGGTACGAAATTGCCCGATTTGATTACCGTTTCGAAAGAAATATGGACAATGTAACCGCAACCTATTCCAAAAATTCGGATGGTAGCATAAAAGTGGACAATCGTGGTTATCATTACGTGAAAAAAGAATGGAAACAAAGCGTTGGAGAAGCCAGATTTGTGAATGAGCCAACCGAAGCGCGATTAAAAGTTTCTTTTTTCAAACCAATTTGGTCTGGTTATAATGTAATTGATTTGGTGGATTACAAATACGCTTTGGTTGCCGGAAACAACACGGATTATTTGTGGATTTTGTCACGAGAAACCACGATTCCTGAAACCATCAAGCAACGTTTTCTGAAAAAATCTAAGGAATTGGGCTTCAAAAATGAAGAGTTGATTTGGGTGAAGCACGATAAAAAGTAATTCTGGATATAAAAATTAAAATGGGTAGATTTTTATACATTTTATTAATTTCAATTTTTCTGTTTTCCTGTAAAAAAGAAAAAGAAAATATTGTGGCAAAATCACAAAAAACTCAAACAGATATTGTTGAAAAAAATACGATTGACGGCTATTGGATACTTGAAAAAATTGATGATAAAATCTTTGATATTGATAAAATTATTGGTTTTGACCAAGACCAACCAACGATGATAATCAATCTGAAAGAAGAAACAGTTAAAGGATTTTCGGGCTGTAACTCTTATGGCGGTAAAATTCAAAATAACGTATTTAATATAAGTTTCTCAAAAATTACCGCTACAGAAATGGGCTGCAACATTAATGATTGGGAAACAAATTATTTTAATCGTCTCTCCGAAATTCAAAAATTTGAATTTATTGGTAAAGATTTGAAAGTTTTTGGAAAAAATGGCGAAACGATGCAATTCAAAAAAAGAATCCTGAAACCATTGGAAAAGGGACGTTGGGAACTTTCCCAAATCAACGGAAAACCATTCGATATAAAAAAGGCAGTAAACAAAAATGAATCGCAACCAATAATTTTGTTTAACTACGAAAAAAATACTATTGGTGGATATTCCGGTTGTAATTCCTTCAGTACAAAAGTAAATTTTTTTGAAAATTATTTTGTTTCCAGGGGAACGGAAGGTAATGCAAGAGCCTGTTATGGTGATTGGGACAAAATTTTTTGGGATGGAATAGAAAAAAACAAAAATTTTATTATTGAGAGTGACAGTGTTTTAATTCTAACTTCAAAATCCAACAGTGTTTTACGTTTTAAAAAGTTATCTTTGTAGTTCATAAATTTTGTATGAACGCAGTTCTCATCACCATCGGCGACGAAATTCTCTCCGGAACCACCGTTGATACCAACTCCAATTTTATCGCTTCGCAACTGAAAAATATTGGGATAAAAGTCTCACAGATTTTTACGATTTCTGATGAAGTTGAAAGCATCAAAAAAACGTTGAAAACTGCCTTCGAAAGTGATGATTTAGTGGTTACAACCGGAGGTTTAGGCCCTACAAAAGACGATAAAACCAAAAAAGCTTTCTGTGAGTTTTTTAATGACGAGCTGGTGTTGGATGATGCAACTTTCTTGCATCTTGAACAATTATTAATTAAAAGAAAACGCGAATTTTTGTTGGAAATCAACAAACCGCAAGCTGAAATTCCCTCCAAAGCAAAGGTTTTTCAAAACTTCAATGGTACTGCACCGAGTTTGATGATGGAAGAAAACGGAAAAATCGCGATTTGTCTACCGGGAGTTCCTTACGAGGTAAAACCACTCATTAAAGAACAGATAATTCCTTATTTACAGGAAAGATTTCAACAGAATTTTATTTTTTCCAGAATTATTTCAGTGGTGAATTTCCCTGAAAGTTTATTATCTGAAAAATTGGAAAGTTGGGAACTTTCTTTGCCAAAAAATATTTCACTTTCCTATTTGCCGATTGCAAATCGTGTGAAATTAAAATTAACTGCAATTGGAAATGACGAAAATGTTCTCAATCAACAACTTGATGAAGAAGTTTTGAAACTCAAACCCTTAATTGAAGAATTTATTATTTCTGAAAACGGTGATAAAATTGAAGAAATTCTCCACGATTTACTCATCAAAAAAAAGCTTACACTTTCCACAGCGGAAAGTTGCACCGGCGGAGAGCTATCGCATTTAATTACCTCGGTTTCCGGTAGTTCCAACTATTTTTTGGGCGGAATTGTAACCTATGATTTTCACAAAAAAATTGAGATTTTGGGTGTTTCGGAAAAAACTATTTTAGAAAAATCAGTGGTTTCAGAGGAAGTGGCGCAGGAAATGAGTTTGGGTTGCCAAAAACTCTTCAAAAGTGATGTTTCGCTTTCTACAACGGGAGTTGCAGGCCCGAATTCGGATGAGTTTAATAATGAAATTGGAACGGTTTTCTATTCCATCCGAATAAAAGATTTTGAAAAAACTTTCAAACTTTATCTGCCTCATTTAGATAGAAAAGACTTTATGAACTTCGTTTCTATGAAGGTTTTGCAGGAATTAGTCTTAATAATTGCGAACTACTGAAAAAAAATAATTTACTGCAACTGCAAAAACAAATAGCATAATCCTCGAAAAATAATTCCTTACTTTTGCCTTCTCAAACCCCTAAAAAAGGGTTAAAGTTTAAATAATGAATACACTAATCGATAAATATAATATTCCGGGGCCTCGTTACACATCATATCCTACAGTTCCGTTTTGGGACGAATCTGCATTTTCTGCTGATCTTTGGAAGGAATCCGTAAAAGTTTCATTTAATGAAAGCAACCAATCCGAGGGAATTTCCATCTATATCCATCTTCCTTTTTGCGAGCAGTTGTGTACATTTTGTGCCTGTCATAAACGCATTACAAAGCAACACTCTGTAGAAACGCCTTATCTGCAAAGCGTTTTGAAGGAGTGGGATTTATACGTCGATTTGTTTAAGTCAAAAGCAGGAAGCATTAAGTCCGAAGACGCTCCAACTCTCCAAAATTCCAACACTGCAACGCCAAAAATCAAGGAATTGCATCTCGGCGGCGGAACTCCAACCTTTTTTTCTCCCGAAAATTTGAAAATCCTCTTGGAAGGCATATTTAGTAAAGCAATAATTGCTGAAAATCCTGAATTTTCATTTGAAGGACACCCCAATAATACCACAAGAGAACACCTGCAGACTTTGTACGATTTAGGATTCCGAAGATGCAGTTTTGGAGTTCAGGATTATGATTTTACGGTACAAAAAGCCATCAACAGGATTCAGCCGTTCGAAAATGTGGAAAAAGTAACGCAATGGGCAAGGGAAATAGGTTACACAAGTGTTTCGCACGATTTGGTTTTTGGTTTACCACATCAAACATGGGAAAAAATGGAGCATACTATACGCAAAACCATGGAGCTGAAACCAGACCGATTAGCATTTTATTCTTACGCGCACGTTCCGTGGATAAAAGGTGTAGGACAAAGAGGTTTTGATGAAAACGATCTCCCAAGCGGTGAAGAAAAACGTAAACTATACGAAAATGGCAAACAGCTTTTAGAGAAGCTTGGGTACAGAGAAGTGGGGATGGATCATTTCTCCTTGGAACATGATGACCTTTACCAATCCATGATAAACGGTAAAATTCACAGGAATTTTATGGGATACTCTTCTAGTAAGACTCAATTGATGATAGGTTTAGGGATGAGTGCCATTTCAGATTCATGGTATGCATTCGCACAGAACGAAAAAACAGTGGAGGAATACCAAAAAAGAGTGGAAGAAGGCGAAATCCCCGTATTTCGTGGACATATTCTGAACAGCGAAGATTTAATCATCAGAAAACATATCCTGAACTTGATGTGCCAGTTGGAAACCTCTTGGAGTGAAGGAAATTTTGTTCCAGAAATTGCGGAATCCATAGAAAAACTAAAAGAAATGGAATCCGACGGTTTGGTGGAAATATCGGATAACCATATCAAGATTACTGAAAACGGACGCGCTTTTACCCGAAATGTTGCAATGACTCTAGACTTAAGGATGCTCCGAAACAAGCCTGAAACAAGAATATTTTCAATGACGGTGTAAGTGGATTGTTCCACTTTTTGAAAATATTTTACTGGGTAATATAAAAGGTAAAGGATGTTTTGAATTCTTTACCCTTTTTTATGTTGTAATTTTTAATAAAATCCTATCATAAAAAATTCTTAATTGATTTGGAAATCATTATATTTGCCGACTAAAATTTAATGTTGTATTACAATGCAAGGAAAAGGATTTATTACGCTTATTGCGGTTATTTTAGGGTTAATCTGTATCAATGAACTTTTGCCAACATGGTACGCAAGTAATATTGAAAAACAGGCTACAGCCGCTTCTGCCGGTAACCCTGCGAAATATCAAAAAGAGTTGGGCAGGCTTTCCAAAGACACCCTGAATTTGGGTTTTACCAAACTTTACTATACCAAAGCCAAAGAGAAAGAAATGAAGCTGGGGTTGGATTTGAAAGGAGGTATTAATGTGCTTTTGGAAATCAACCAGCGCGATCTTATCAACAATCTTACCAATTATTCTGAAAACCCAATCCTCATAGAGGCTTTGAATCGTACAGACCAGGTACAAAAGAATTCTACTGGCAATTATGTTGATAATTTCTTCAAGCAATTCGATATTGTAAACAAAGAAAAAAATGCAAATCTAAAACTTGCAGACCCTGAAATTTTTGGAAATACCAACCTTTCTGAAATTAGATTCAATACCAATGATGATGAGGTTCGCAAAATCGTTAAAAATAGAATTGAACTTTCTACCGGTACCGCTTATGAAGTTATCAGAACCCGTATCGATAAGATGGGAGTTACACAGCCAAACGTGCAGAGAGTTCCAGGAACTGGAAGGATTTCCGTTGAAATGCCTGGTGTAAAAGATATCGACCGAGTTAAAAAAATGCTTCAAACTTCCGCAAAACTACAGTTCTGGGAAGTGCAGCAAGTACAGGAAATTTTTCCATACTTCGACCAGCTTTCTAAAGTAGTTGCAGTAAAAGGAGATTCAATAGGTATTGCAAAAAATACTGATTTGATGAAGATGCTTCAGGTGGGAAGTTTCCCAACCAATGGAGTAGCTAACGTAAAACTTTCTGATACCGCCGCTGTAAATAAAATTTTGAACAGCACGATTGCTAAGAAAGAAAGACCATCCAACATAAAACATACCCAGTTTTTATGGGGATACAAACCTGAAGCTGGAAACGAAGGCAACCTTGTTCTATATGCAATTCGTGGTAATGCTTCGCAAAAGGCACCAGTGGACGGAGCTGTGGAGCAGGCAAATATTGGCTACGATCAGGTAGGAAGGGTAGTGGTAGATATGCAGATGGATTCTAAAGGTGCAAAAGACTGGAAAACAATGACCGAGAAAAACGTTGGAAAACCAGTTGCTGTAACCCTTGATAATATTGTATATACCGCTCCAAACGTAAACGAAGCAATCCCAAGTGGAAGAACCCAAATTTCTGGAAACTTCTCGCAGCAGGAAGCTCAAGATTTGGTGAATGTTTTGGGGGCAGGTAAACTTCCTGCAGGCGCAAAAATTGTTCAGGCAGAGGTTGTAGGGCCGTCTCTTGGTGCAGAATCTGTACAATCCGGTTTCTGGTCTTTCCTTATCGCATTCCTTATTATGGTGGTTTACCTCATTTTCTATTATGGAGGAGCAGGTGTTTACGCAGTAATTGCAATGATACTCAACCTTTTCTTCCTTATGGGAATTATGGATTCTGTGGATGCAACCCTTACACTTCCAGGTATTGCCGGTGTGGTATTATCCATGGCGATGGCTATTGATGCTAACGTAATTGTATATGAAAGAACCAGAGAGGAATTATTTGCAGGCAAAAATATCAAAGAAGCCTACAAAGAAGGTTTCAACTTCTCGCTTTCTGCGATTATTGATGGTAATATTACTTCGCTATTAACAGCTGTTGTTCTCTATATTTTCGGAACAGGGCCTATTAAAGGTTTCGCCGTTACTTTGGGTATCGGTATCCTAATGTCAATGTTTACCTGTGTACTTTTAACAAGGGTTATGATCTTCAGTAGATTGGAGAAAGGAAAAGGACTTTCCGTATGGACTGCACCAACCAAAAATCTTTTTAGAAATACTTGGATTAATTTCATCGGAAAAAGAAAAATAGCCTATGTATTTTCAGCAATTTTAACAATTATTTGCCTTATATCCATATTTACGCAAGGATTTAAATTTGGTGTAGATTTTAATGGCGGTAGAAGTTACGTGGTACGTTTTGATAAACCTGTAAATGCAATTCAGGCTGATGAAAATCTACAGAAGCAATTCGTAATTAATGGAGATAAAAGCGCCGTAGATGTAAAAACTTTTGGTACAGATAACCAACTGAAAATTACAACCGACTATAAGATAAATGAAGAAAGCGTAGAGGCAGATATGGAAGTAGAAAAGAAACTTTTTGAAGGTTTAAAACCAATGCTTCCTGCCAATTCCACATTGCAATCCTTTAAAGATTCTAGTCAAGATAATTTGGGAATTATAAGCTCCGTGAAAGTGGGGCCTACCGTAGCGGACGATATTAAAACAGGAGGTGCACTTGCACTTTTAGTTGCCTTGGTTGGGATTTTCCTCTATATTTTATTAAGGTTCCGAAGATGGCAGTTTTCTACAGGTGCGGTTGTATCATTGATGCATGATGCTATTATTATTTTGGGTGCATATTCTTTACTGAAAAATATAATGCCTTTCAATATGGAAATCAATCAGGACTTTATAGCGGCAATTCTTACAGTATTGGGATATTCCATCAATGATACCGTAATTATTTTCGATAGAATCCGAGAATATTTGAACGACAAAAAATCGCTCACATTAGAAAACTTGTTCAATGACTCTATTTCAAGTACTCTGGGAAGAACATTCAACACGGCATTTGCGACATTCCTTGTGATTTTAGCCATCTTTATCTTTGGTGGCGAAAACTTAAGAGGATTTATGTTTGCGCTATTAATTGGTGTAGGTTTCGGTACCTATTCTACTTGGTTTATCGCTTCAGCTGTATCTTACGACCTTCTTAAAAGGAGACCGGGAAAGAAATCCGACGATGATATACTGGGTTACGACCAATCCAGCAAAGACAAAAAGAAATAATTTGATTAATAATAAAAAGAGTGTCCTCGTTTAGGGGACATTTTTTTGTGCGCATCAACGCAAATATCTATTTTTCCTTAACTTCGCACCATGAAAAACAACCGGAAATCTGCTGCTATTGGATTTATATTCATTACCCTGCTTCTTGATATTACCGGTTGGGGAATTGTAATTCCTGTAGTTCCAAAATTAATCGAACAACTCATACATGCAGATATTTCGGAAGCTGCTAAATATGGAGGCTGGCTGAGTTTTTTGTATGCCTTCATGCAGTTTGTATTTGCACCGGTTTTAGGAAATTTGAGCGACAAATATGGAAGGAGGCCGGTTATTTTGTTTTCATTACTTGGTTTTTCTATTAATTTCTTTATTCAAGCTTGGGCTCCTACGATTTTTTGGCTATTTGTAGGCAGAATTTTTTCTGGAATTACCGGCGCGAGTATTACCACAGCAAGCGCATATATCGCAGATATTTCCGATGATAGCAACCGATCCAAAAATTTCGGAATGATTGGTGCCGCATTTGGATTGGGATTTATTATCGGCCCTGTAATTGGCGGATTACTCGGGCAATTTGGTCCACGTGTTCCTTTTTTTGCAGCAGGAATTTTATGTTTAATTAATTTCCTCTACGGATTATTTGTATTGCCCGAAAGTCTTTCAAAGGAAAACCGAAGGCGATTCAATATAAAAAGAGCAAATCCTGTAGGTAGCCTATATCAGGTAAGAAAACATCCGGAAATTCTTAATCTTCTGGTTGCATGGTTTTTAGTATACATTGCGAGCCATGCTGTACAGACAAACTGGGCGTATTTTACCATGTTCAAATTCCATTGGGATGAAAAAATGGTTGGAATTTCACTTGGCGTGATGGGGGCATTTACAGCAATAGTTCAGGGATTTTTAATTCGTAAAATTCATCCTAAAATTGGGAACGAACGAAGTATTCTCTACGGAATTTTAATGTATTGTTTCGGTATGATTCTTTTCGCATTTGCCGGAAAAGCGTGGATGATGTTTGCTATTCTCTCAGTGTATTGTCTCGGGGGAATTGCTGGACCCGCGCTGCAATCTGTAATCTCTTCTAAAGTCCCTGCAAATGAACAGGGTGATTTGCAAGGGGCATTGACGAGTGTGGTGAGTTTAACCTCCATCATTGGTCCACCTCTCATGACTAATATTTTTTATTATTTCACGCACGATGAGGCTCCTTTCAAATTTGCAGGAGCGCCATTCTTTTTAGGATTTATTTTGATGGGACTCAGCGCTTATTTCGTTTATCATGTTTTTCATAAAAAAAGAGAACCCAAATAAAATATCGGCTTTTTAAAAATACAATTTCTTTAAAACCAAAATAACCGTTTTTTCAAAACGTAAAATAAAATATGTAATTTAGCACCATGGAATTAGGCTTTACAGAAATACTGGTAATAATGTTGGCAATAGTTGTGCTATTCGGACCCGATAAAATCCCACAAATTGCAAGGGATCTTGGTACCGGAGTGCGAAAAATGAAAGGCGCGGTAGAAGATATAAAAACCGAGATTATGAAGGAAGCAGACAACCCAGTTTCCGAAATAAAAAGAGAAGTTGAAAAGGTAAAAAACGCAGCTAAAGAATATGATCCTACCGAAAACATACGAAAAGAATTGGAAGGAATTGATTCCTCTGTGAAACCTGCAAAAGAAAATCAGCTGGACGATTCTTACCAAGGACCTGTAAGCAGATAAAAATTTATGGAAGAGATTATTCAGGAAGACCGCAGCTTGTTTTTGTTCCTCAATAATTTGGGAGATCCGGCTTTCGACAGATTTTGGATGCTAATTTCCGACAAATGGATTTGGATTCCGCTCTATCTTGTTTTTATGGTGCTACTTTATAAAAATTACGGCTGGAAATCCCTACTTTATATCCTCGTTTTTATTGGTTTAGGACTTACGGCTTCCGATCAGATAGCAGGAATCTTCAAAATGGGAATCGAAAGATTACGACCCTGTCACGAACCTACTTTGGACGGGATAATGCGCGAAGTAGATTGTGGCGGAAATTTCGGATTTTATTCTGCACATGCTTCCAATACATTTTTTATCGCCAGTTTTATGACGATGCTGATGCGGAAAAAATACGGCTGGTTTCCACTTTTTTTATTTTTTTGGGCGGCAATAGTTTCATACAGCCGAATTTATCTCGGAGTTCATTATCCCTTGGATGTCGTAATGGGAGCTGCAGTTGGGTTTTTACTGGGTGGTTTTTTTGCAACTTTAAGTTTAAAAGTCATCCATAGAAAAGTATAGCATTTTATCGCTATCTTCACATGGCGAAATTGAAGGAGGAAATGGCTGATTAATAAGCACAAACCATAAAAATCTGGATATGAAAAAAAATCTTCTTTTTGCATTGCTACTTTCTTTCGGAGTAATGCCTGCACAACTACAAGACACAAAACTTGCGGACGACTGTTTCAAAAAAGCCGATTACAAATGCGCAGAAACCGCATATGCCGCACTCGCCGAAAAAGAGCAAATCGGCCGCTTAAAATCTAAATTTTACAATCAATTAGGAACTTCGCAGCGAAGACAGGCAAAACATACTTTGGCAATGAAGTCTTTCCAAAATGCATTAATTGCCGATCCTGAATCTTTGGAATCCTACGTTAATTTAAGTTCCATGCACGCACAAAGAGGAAGCAAGGAAAAAGGGCTGGACTTCGCCAACAAAGGACTGATGATTGATAGCGAAAACGCAGACCTTCTTCTTACCAGAGCAAAAATTTATGAAGATTTAAAGAAATATGAGCTTGCAGAAAAAGATTACCAATACATAATTGCCGCAGCTCCACAAAATACGATTGCAAAAACAAATTACGCGGCCTTCAAAAAAAATCGCGGAAAACTGGAAGAAGCTCTAAAAGATTACAACCAGCTAATTTCCGAAAAACCCGAAAGCCTTATCTATAACAATAGAGCAGATCTTTATTTGGCAATGAAAAAATACAAAGAATCTTCAACCGATTTGGAAAGAGCTATAAAATTGGATCCAAAATTTTCCTTAACTTACGTTACCAAAGCAAAATTAATGTTTGAAACCGGAAACAAAACTGAAGCTTGCAAAGCTTTAGACAAAGCATTATCAACAGGTTTTGAAAAATATCTCATTCTAGATTTGCTGAAAAAATGCGAAAAGTAATCAATCGTTATGATAGGGTTTTCCCTGCAAAATTTGGTCGACTCTGTAGAACTGTTCTACCATAAATAAACGTACCATTTGATGCGTGAAGGTCATTTTTGAAAGCGCAATTTTTTCGTTGGCTCTTTTATAAATTTCATCAGAAAAACCGTAAGCTCCCCCAATTAGGAAATGAATTTTCTTCACGGAAGAATTCATCCAAGCATCCATTTTTTGCGAAAATTCACGGCTGGTGAATTGTTTGCCTTTTTCATCAAGAAGTATTACCAAATCTGAATTTTCAAAATAATTTTGGAACAGTTTAGCTTCTTCTTTTTTCAGAAGTTCGGGCGTAAGGTTTCGGGCGTTTTTCACATCGGCGATTTCTGTGATTTCGAAATTCCAATGTTTGGGAAGTCGCGCAGTGTAGTAGGAAATCAGATTTTTGATTTCTTTGTCGTCTGTTTTTCCGATACACAGTAAATTGATGCGCATTTCTTATCTTTGTTTTGCAAATATACTGTAATGACCGTAAAGACGCCGAAATTCATCAAACAAATCCATCGTTTTGTGGACGGAATCCATATACCGTTTTTGGGAATTTCGCTGTATAAAATGTTCGACATCTATATTCAGGGTATTTTTAAAGACAAAATCGGGCGAAAAGCGGCGGCAATTTCTTGGAACTTCGTGTTTTCGCTGTTTCCTTTCATTCTTTTTGTACTTTCAATATTGCCTTTTTTACCGCATTACGATAAATTGCAGTTTTATATTTTTGAAGTGCTGATTCACAATGTTTTTCCAGGAAAAATCGAGGGAGATGTGGTAGATTATATTCAGAACAACATCATGCCGAATACTTCGAGTATCAGCAATATTACTATTATTTTGGCCTTAATATTTGCAACGAACGGAACGTTTGCACTTATCGATGGTTTCAACGAAAATACCGAAGAAAAACACAACGATGTAAAGGAGTTTATCGTGGCGTTTTTCGTCACTTGTGGCTTTATCAGCGTGGTTTTGCTTGCACTTTTCGGCGTGTATTATTCTGAAGTAGTGCTGAAACTTTTTACTCCCAAATATGATATTTCTTGGTTTGTAGATAACCTTTCAAAAATCATCGGATTTATCTCTTTTCCGTTGTTCTATTTCATATTGCTTACCTTTTTTTATTGGGTGGCAACGGTGAAGATTACGAAGTTTAAACAAGCGATTCCTGGTGCTATTCTTACCACCTTTTTATTTGTTTTAACAACGTATTTTTTTGCTATTTATGTGAGGAATTTCGCGCGTTATAACGTTCTTTACGGATCGATTGGAACAATGATTTTGTTGATGGTTTGGGTGAATGTAAACGTTTATCTTTTACTTTTTGGCAATGAATTGAATCTTGCCATTAGAAGAGTTCGCCTGGAAAAATTGATTTCGGACGAGTTGAAAAAAGAAACCGAAAAATTTCAGGCAGAAGCTACAGAAGAAGAAATTCCCGAGGATCACACGATTGTTTTGGAGGAGAAAAAATCTTAAAAAATTAATTAGAATTTGGCAAATTAGATTTAAAATAATGTCAAAAACGCCTATATTTTTACTGCTATTAGTATTCATTTTGATCTCTTGTAAAAAAGACAATACCAATGTTGTACAAGAAAATATCAGAATTGAAAAAAAATTGCCTTATACAGAATTTCTAAAAACAATTTCAAAAAAGAAAAAAGCAGTTTCAGATAAAGACAATTTTGTACGTCATCAATTATTATACAACTTAATTGATCATTCTATTTATGAATATTGGAAAGGCACTCCTTGGGATTTTAATGGAACTACAAGGATACCCCAACAAGGGAGTATTGCTTGTGGTTATTTTGTAACAAATACTTTGACAGATTTAGGATTTCAAATGGAAAGAATAAATCTTGCGCAATCGCCTTCATCAAAAATGATAAAAGAATTATGTGTTGATATTAGGCATTTCTCAAAATTTAATGATTTGGAAAACTACCTAAAAACACAACCCAATAACTCCGTTTTTATTATTGGATTAGATTTCCATACTGGTTATGTTTTAAAAAATAACAAAGATTTCTATTTTCTGCATTCAAATTATATGAACAGAAAAGGCGTTGTGAAAGAAAATATTCGAAAATCGGTTGCTCTAAAGAGCAGTAAATCCTTTATGATTGGAAGTCTTACCAAAAATAGAGAGTTGATAGAAAAATGGATAGATTCATAAATATAATCTTACCCATATTTAACTCTAAAATTGACCTTTTTACTCCTTAAAGTCAGAAAAGGAACCCTTTTTTCTGGCAAAATATTTCAATACCAAATAACCTGAAAATCCTGAAATTGCAGACGCCACCAAAATTGCAAATTTCGCTTCTTCCTGTATTTCCGGATGTCCTTTGAACGAGAGTAAGGCAATAAAAATCGACATTGTAAATCCAATTCCCGCCAAAAGTCCGGCTCCAATCATATGCATCCAGTTGCTTTTATAGGGCAGTTCGCTAATTTTTGTTTTGATGGCGACAAATGAAAATAAACTGATTCCCAAAACTTTACCTAAAACTAAACCGAAAATTATTCCGTAACCGAAATTGGTGAAAAGTCCATCCACCATTCCTGTTTTGAAAATAATATTGGTGTTCGCCAAAGCAAAAATCGGCATAATGAGGAAATTCACCGGAAGATGAAGTTTTTGCTCCAGTTTTTCGAGCGGAGAAATTTCCGTGTCTGACAAGTTCGTAGGAATTGTAAAGGCTAAAATTACACCCGCAATCGTAGCGTGAATTCCGGTATGATGCATAAAATACCACAAAAATGCACCCGGAACGAGATAAAAAATATGTTTTGTTACTTTAAAATAATTAAGTGCAATCAACAGTAAAACTACACCGCCGCTTAATAAAAGATAGTTCCAATGAATTTGATCCGTATAAAAAATTGCGATAACCATTATCGCGCCCAAATCATCTACGATTGCTAATGCTGCCAAAAATATTTTTACAGCATCCGGAACTCTGCGTCCCAACATTGAAATAATCGCCAATGAAAACGCAATATCCGTCGCCATCGGAATTCCCCAACCTTTTGCATAATCACTTCCGCTGGTAAAAAAAACATAAATTAAGGCAGGAACCAACATTCCACCAATCGCCGCAAAAATAGGAAGTGAGGCACTTTTAAAAGTGGAAAGTTCGCCTTCTACAATTTCTCTTTTGATTTCCAAACCTACCAAAAGGAAGAATATCGCCATCAAACCATCATTAATCCAAACACTCACAGTATAGGCTCCAATTTTAGAGTCCAAAAGTTCGTGAAATGGTCCTCCAAGTGAAGAATTTGCCGTCATCAGCGAAATGATGACGCAAATGATTAATAAAATTCCTGATGACTGACTGCTGTGAAAAAAATTCTGGAAATATTTTGTTATTTTCATATATTACATACGTTTAACTTTAGAAACGCCGTTGATATTTTTTAATTGCCTGAAAGTCTCTTCCAATTGGTTCTTGTTTTTCACTTCAAGGTTGATGCTTCCGGTAAAAACACCGTTGTTGGATTCTATCGACATGCTTTTCATATCCATACTCATACTTTGGCTAATGACTTGGGTAATATCGTTGATCATACCGAGTCTGTCGAGACCTTCAATTTCAATTTTTACACGATTTTTGAAACTTTCTGCGTTCACCCATTTTGCAGGCATTACTCTGTAATCGTACTGTGCGCGAAGGTTTATCGCGTTCGGACAATTATCGTTATGCACTTTTATCCCATCAGAAATCGTAATAAATCCGAAAATTTTATCGCCAGGAATTACGCTGCAACATTTGGCGTAAGTATAATTCAATTTTTCTTCATCTTTCCCGAAAACAATCATATCGAGATTGGTTTCTGGAACTTCCTCGAACGATTCATTTTTGTTAGGTGATTTTCGGAAACGGCTCAAAAGATTATTGATAACGCTTTTGCTCTCAAGATATTTTCGCAAATCTCCCGTATCCAAAGTTCCGGTTTGAAAAGCCATAAACAATTCCTGAGAGGTTTTCATATTAAAAAACTTCTGCATTTTGTTGATTTCCTCGTCATTAAAATTAATTTTAACGTGACGAAGTTTTCTTTGCAGCGTTTCTTTACCTTCTTGTGTTATTTCGTTTTTTTGAGAATTGAGATACGCTTTGATTTTAGATTTTGCTTTGGAAGTGACTACAATATCAAGCCAATCCAATTTTGGTTTTTGGTTTTGGGAGGAAAGAATATCTACTTGATCGCCGTTTTGAAGAACATAAGAAATCGGAACCAGCTTTCCATTGATTTTCGCGCCAAGACATTTCGTTCCCAAATCCGAGTGAACGGAAAAAGCAAAATCCAAGGCTGTAGAACCAATCGGAAGAATTTTTATTTCACCTTTTGGCGTGAAAACAAAAACTTCTTTGGTATAAAGGTTTAGTTTAATATTATCTAAAAGTTCCGTTGCAGAAAGGTTTTGCTGCTGTTCTATCACTTCGCGGATTTCTGTAACCCACTGTTCAAAATTTCTTTCGTCGCTGTTTTGCCGGAAACCTTCTTTGTATTTGTAATGTGCGGCGACACCTTTTTCCGCTATATCGTCCATTCTTTCAGAACGAATTTGTACTTCAATCCATTTTTTATCGGGACCAAGAACGGTTAAATGCAAACTTTCGTAACCTGTAGAACGCGGTTGTGTAATCCAGTCGCGCATTCTCAGCGGATTGCTGTGGTAAAGGTCGGTAACGATGGAGTAGGCTTTCCAAGCGAGAAATTTTTCGTTTTTTGCATCCGATTTATAGATGATTCTGATGGCATAATTGTCGAAAACTTCTTCAAAAGGAACGCCTTGCTTCAGCATTTTTCTGTAAATGGAAGAAATGGCTTTTGCGCGACCCTTTATGGTGAAATTCAAGCCTTCTTCTTTCAAACGCTCGGAAACCTCTTTTATAAATTCATCTACATATTTTTGCCTATGTTCATTAGCAATTTCCAATTTCCCAAGTATTTCGTTGTAAACATCGGGATTATTGTATTTTAAAGATAAATCCTCAAGCTCAGATTTTATATTGTAAAAACCAAGACGATGTGCGAGAGGAGCGTAGATGTAAACCGTTTCTGAAGCGATTTTCTTCTGTTTATCCGGCGCCATACTTTCCAGCGTTCTCATATTATGCAAACGGTCGGCAATTTTGATGAGAATCACGCGGAAATCCTCGGAAAGTGTGAGCAAAAGTTTTCTGTAATTTTCAGACTGTATCGAAATATTCTGATGGTTCATTACCGAAATTTTGGTAAGTCCGTTCACGATATTCGCGATTTTTTCACCAAAAATTTTCTTAATGTCTTCGTAGGTGTATTCCGAATCTTCAATGACGTCGTGGAGCAACGCACAAGCAATGGAAGTAGCACCCAAACCAATTTCGTTGGCAACAATCTTCGCCACTTCAATCGGATGGTAAATGTATGGTTCTCCCGATTTTCTGCGCTGATCTTTGTGCGCATCCAAAGCAATATCGAAGGCTTTTCTTATAACCTTATTCTGTTCTTCGGTAAGCGTGCGGTAAGTATTGGAAATGAGATCCTTGTATCTTGCAAGGATTTCTTTGTTTTCCTGTTCTAAATCGTAAACCATCTTTTATGCGCCTTTTCTAGAACGAAAGTATTAAAAAATGAGGAAAATTGCAATAGAAAAGTCCGCACAAACGATGCGGACTCAACTTATAAATGAAAAATATGAAATTAAACTATACCTTCACTTCAGAATTCATTCCTTCGGTAGTACCGAATTTTCTAGATTCTGGTATGGTGAAAATTTGCGATTTTGCTCGTATTTCAATGATTTTTTTGATGTAGTTCAGGTCTTTCGCTTCCTCTATCGTCATATCCTGAAACTCGTAGGTATGAACAACCTCGTTGTCTTCAAATACTTTTTTTACAGCATTCATTTCCTCTTTGTTGTGAATTTCCACACTGGTAATCACTTTATCTGCTTCTGTACTTACAAAATCTATTTCTGCGCTACCAAAAATTCTTTCCCAAAGTGTGGGTTTATGTTCTGCTGGGTTATTGGTTTTATAAATAATGTAATCTGAATCTTTAAAACCCTCAAACTCTAATCCTGTGGAAACTGCTGCAGCTTTTTCTCTGTTTTGAAATAAGCCAACTACTGTGTACGCCATTTTTATATTGTTTTTAAATTTTACTTATTGTTTGTGGAACAAATATACGCAATATTTTTGCGACATTAAAGTTAAAATTTAAAATATTAACATAAAATTGATAAAAATCATAAATATTTTTATTAATTTGAAAATGTAAAACTCAAGATGTTATCTCTGCTTATAAGAATGACAAAATGAAATTCAGTAAAGTAAAATTTTCAACTATTAATGCCTATTTTCATCATTTTGAGTTAAAATTAATACAACGAATACACGAACAAATTCATTCGTACATTCGTAGCATCAAAATAATCATATGATTTTTAACAATTGATGCTCTAAAATCAAGTAAACTTCACTTCAGAGTTCATCCCTTCATGATAATGGTTGTGATGCCTGTTGGTTTTTGGCGAAAAAATTTGCTGTTTGGAATGTATGGAAATTATTCTTCGCAAATCATCAGAATTATCTATTTTTCCTTCAAATTCATCGGTATGATTTACGCCGTAAAATTTAAAAATATTGAAAGCCATTCTGTGATCGTATTGATCCGCTAACTGTACGCAAACCATTAAATGGTCGTTCGTATCCGTTTGTGCAATAATTTCAGATGGTTTGAAACCTGCAATTTCTAAACTGTTTAAAGCTTTCTGAAGCTTTTCTGTACTTTGGAAAAATCCAACAAAATTTGTAGTTTTCATATCCTATATTTCTTCTACAAATCTTACGAAATTTTACCGAAACTACCAAAAAATATTTGATGTTTTTTATTGAAAATGAGATATTTAAGGTTTTTGAAAATTAATTGATAACAATTTGCTTTACACTGGAGGAATGTACTTTAAAATAACCCAAAGCCCCATTGGTGATATTTGAAGGCGGATTTGCCGGTGTAGCCGAATAATTGATGAGGTTTTCTTTGTAGCCAATCATATAATTGTAAACAGCTTTATCGATACTTTGCAATTCCAGTTCCACCACATCATTTTTTTTGGCTTCTATAATGAGGCTTCTCGTGTTCATCAATCCATCGTAACCAACATCATTCATCAATAAAATATCTTTCTGAATAGTATCGTTTCTCACCAATTGAAGTTGATAATAGTTTTCGGTATTCGCGGGATCGGTAAATTTTGGGGTAATTTCTACAAGATTTGCAAATAATGCGGAATTGGAAAAGGTTTTTTGTTCCAAATTATCCAAATTTACTGCATGATTAAAACCTGAATGAGCAGTGTAGGTTTTTCCTTCAGATTGAATGGTAAGTTTGTAAGAATGCCCTGCAACAGACTTTAAAGATGCATTGATGTAAACTCCAGGATCTATTTCTGAAAAAGAATAAACAGTATGTGAGGTTAGATCTTCCACTGTTATTTGAGCTCCACCAACTACCGGAATTTCTGTTTGCTTGAAATTGATGCTTTTTGTAAGAAAAACCGCTGCAGAACCTGCTTCCGGACCTACAACTGCTTCTACTACCAATTTTGGTGCGCTGTCGTTTAAATCAATATCAATCACTTTCTCGCAGGAAATCAGGGAAAAAGCTGCAAGAAAAGATACGATGGGAAATCTAAATTGGTACAATAAATTTTTAAATTTTTTATGGAATTTCATTTTTTTAGAATTTAAAATTGTAGGTTATAGACGGAACATATCTGAACAATGAGATTTGTACAACCTCCGTTTCGTTTGAATTTGGTTTTTGGCGGAAATCAATCATGTAAGGGTTTTGTCTTCCATAAGCGTTATACACTCCGAAAACAAGTTCGGATTTCCATCTTTTTTTGTTGCTCAAAATCCAGTTTAGCGACACATCCAATCGGTGATAAGGAGGCATTCTGTAAGCGTTTCTTTCGGTATAATACCATAACATTTCACCATTAATCAAGTATTTTCCGCTAGGGAAAGTTACCGCATTTCCGGTTTGGAACGTCCACAAAGCGGAAGCGCTTAGTTTTCTGGTGAGTTCGTACATTCCTACAACCGTAAAATCGTGGGTGCGGTCGTAGCGAGAGTTGTACCAAGTATTGTTGTTTACGCCTTCTATTAATTTTTCGGTTTTCGATAAAGTATAGCTCATCCAACCGGTAAATTTCCCTTTATTTTTTCTTAAAAGCATTTCCAAACCGTAAGCTCTGCCTTTTCCGAAAAGCAATTGTGTTTCGATAATGGGTTCTGCTTCTTGGGCATTGTCCTTATAATCGATTTGGTTTTTCATGGATTTGTAGTAAATATCTCCGCCAAATTCGTACATATCGTCCTTGAAATTTTTTACATATCCTACAGAAATTTGGTCGGCAATTTCGGGTTTTATGATATTGGTATTCATCACCCAACGATCGGTAGGACTTGTTGCTACGGAATTATTGATGAGGTGGAAGTTTTGTGTATTTCGCGCGTAAGCCAGTTTTACCGAAGAATTTTCATTCAACTTATAGTTTGCAGAAAACCTTGGCTCTACATTGAAATACGTTTTGATGGTTTTATCGGATTTTATGGTATTAATGACTTCTTTTTGGTCGTTCAATTCATAATAAGTTCCTTTCAACACACTGAAACTGCTTAATCGAACGCCATAATTTATTTTCAGGTTTTCGGTGGCTTTCCAGTCGTTTCCGGCGTAAAGAATCATCTCAAAACCGTTTTTCCGTTCCGTATCGCTGTTATTGGTTTTATTGTTGAAAATTTCACCCGGTTTTATGGTGTGGTAAATTGCATTGGCTCCGAAACGCCATGAATTCTCGTTATTTGGACTAAACTGAAGCTCTTGTTTAAAATTATAATCCTTAATGTTGGATTTTATTTTGAAAGGATTTGCGTTGTCTTTTATGTCGATATTATAATTGTAATTGCTGTAAATCATGGAAGTGTTGGAAAACCATTTGTCGTTCAAAACTCTGTTGTAACGGACTGTTGCGGTAGAATTTCCCCAATCCAAACCAAATTCATTTTTGATGCCCAAAACATCTTTTCCAAAATATCCCGAGACAAAAATCTGGTCTTTTTCCGTAAATTTATAGTTGAATTTTGCGTTCAAATCATAAAAATGGAGCATATTGTCTTTATATTCTTTGTCCATTTTCAAAAATAAATCGGCGTAAGTTCTTCTTCCACTGATGATGAATGAAGATTTTTCTTTTTGTATCGGTCCTTCCACATTTAGTCGGGATGCAATGATACCAATTCCGCCACTCACACCGAATTTTTTATTGTTTCCATCGTTCATTTTCACATCCACCACCGAAGAAAGTCTGCCGCCAAATTGAGCTGGAGCGCTTCCTTTGTAAAAAGTGACATCTTTTATGGCATCCGAATTAAAAGTGGAGAAAAAACCCATTAAATGAGAAATGTTATAAACGGGAGCATCATCCAACAGCACCATATTTTGGTCTAAATTTCCACCACGAACCGAAAAACCGGATTGACCTTCACCGCCCGATTTTACGCCCGGTAAATATTGCAGAGATTTCACAAAATCCCTTTCTCCAAGCAAAACCGGAAGCTTGTTGATGGTTTGAATGTTCAGTTTTTCTACACCCGAAAGTGCGCTGTTCACTTTGTTTAATCTTTTTGTAGCGGTAATGGTAACACCTTCAATTTCTTTTTCTTTCTCGGATCCTAAAGCCGGAAGTTTCAAATTAATTTTTTGTCCGGAAGTAATTTCAAACGGAGCAGAAATGCTTTCAAACCCGGAAGCCGAAACGATGAGATTTCCACTTTGCAAATTTGTAGAAATAGAGTAGAAGCCGAATTCATTGGTTTTCACAGCAGAATTGGTTCCCGAAATATTTACGGATGCCCCAATGATGGCTTCACCGGAATTTTCGGCGGTAACAAAGCCACTGATGCTGTTTTGGGCAAAAAAAGAAATGCTGAAAAGAAGCAGTACGAACGAAAAAGTACGAATCATAAATTTTTTCAAAAAATAATTCGCAATTTACAAATAATTACCATCGGAAAATGCTTTAAAAACAAGAGTTAATGGAGAGTTAATACAATTAAGGATTTATTATTTATTTCACAAAGCTCTCAAAGTTTTTTTCGCGTTCAATGTCGAAAGGATTAATTAGGTGAAAATGTCTTAAAGTTTTTTTTTAATAACAAATTAAAATATCAACTGGTATATTTTTTTTAACACATTAGTCAGATTAGATTAGCTCATCTTTTTGAAAATATTTTATAAGTTCTTGATTGTCAAATTTATATTTTTTTTAAAATTTAAAATAAGTCTGCATTGAAATCTTATTTTCCCTTTAATAAATTGATTTTTTAACTTTTTAACTTTTGTGACTTTTGTGGTTTTAAAAATTGTCATGTTATAAACAATAATTGGTATAAATTCATTTGCAGGCTTTACGCAATTTTTTGAAATCTTTGTTTTTAAAAAAAAACCTCACGTCTCCGCAAGGTTTTTCTTAATTGCATTCAGCTTTCAGCAATCAGCTAAAAGCAGAAAGCAGAAAGCCGAAAGCGGATTTTAAATCTTCTCATTCTTAATCTCCTCCACAATTTCTGGATTGAGTAGAGTAGAAGTATCCCCAAAATTAGCAAAATCACCTTCCGCAATTTTCCTCAAAATCCTACGCATAATCTTACCGGAACGAGTTTTTGGAAGCGCAGAAACAAACTGAATTTTATCCAGTTTTGCGATTGGCCCAATCGTGTCGGCAATAATTTGGTTGATTTCTTTGCGAAGATTGTCGCGGTCTCTTGTTTGCCCGTCCTCTTTCAAAATCACAAAACCGTACAACGCACTTCCTTTAATATCGTGAGGATAACCAACAATCGCAGATTCCGCAACAGCAGGGTGTAAATTGATGCTGTCTTCAATTGGCGCAGTTCCCAAATTGTGTCCGGAGACGATAATCACGTCATCAACACGGCCTGTAATTCTGTAATAGCCGGTTTCATCGCGCAAAGCACCGTCGCCCGTGAAATATTTTCCCGGAAATGCCGTAAAATAGGTTTCTTTATATCTTTGATGGTCGCCCCAAATCGTTCTTGCAATTCCAGGCCACGGAAAACGGATGCATAAATTTCCATCGACCTGATTTCCTGTAATTTCGTTGCGTTTTTCATCCATCAAAACCGGCTGAATTCCAGGAAGTGGAAGTGTGGCGTATGTTGGTTTTGTAGGCGTTACAAAAGGAATTGGCGAAATCATAATTCCTCCGGTTTCTGTTTGCCACCAAGTATCAACAATCGGGCATTTTTTCTTTCCAACGTGGTCGTTGTACCAATGCCACGCTTCATCGTTTATTGGTTCACCAACGGATCCAATCACTCTCAGACTGGATAAATCGTGTTTTTCTACCCATTCATAACTTTCCTTCGCCAAAGAACGAATTGCTGTTGGAGCCGTGTAAAATTGCGTTACTTTATGTTTTTCAATTACCGCCCAAAAACGGTCTGGTTCAGGATACGTCGGAACTCCCTCGAAAATGACTGTTGTAGCGCCATTTACCAAAGGTCCGTACAAAATATAGGAGTGTCCCGTAATCCAACCGATGTCTGCGGTACACCAATAAATATCGTTTTCGCGGTAATTAAAGACATTTTTAAAAGTGTAAGCCGTATAAACCATATATCCGGCGCAAGTGTGCAACATTCCTTTCGGTTTTCCTGTAGAACCCGATGTATAAAGGATAAACAGCGGGTCTTCAGCATCCATAATTTTCGTTACAAAATCACTCGAAGCCTTCGGATAATAATCATCCAGCCAAAAATCTCTGCCTTCCTTCATATTCACTTCGCCGCCGGTTCTTTTCACAACCAACACTCTTTCCACACTTGGACATTTTTCGACGGCTTTATCGATGATTCCTTTTAAATCAATCGCTTTATTTCCTCTGTAACTTCCGTCAGAACAAATGATTAACTTCGCCTCACAATCATTCACACGCGACGCAACCGCACTATCCGAAAATCCTGCAAAAATAACGGAATGAACCGCTCCCATTCTCGCACAAGCCAACATCGTAACTGCCAATTCCGGTATCATCGGCAAATAAATACACACTCGGTCACCTTTTTGGATGCCCATTTCTGTGAGGACATTCGCCATTTTACAAACGCGTTCGTGCAAATCGCGATAAGTGATGTGCTGCGCTTCTTCATTCGGGTCATTCGGTTCCCAGATAATTGCGGTTTTATCGCCTCGCAAAGATAGATGTCTGTCCAAAGCGTTTTTCGTAATGTTCAGTTTGGCGTTTTTAAACCACTTAATTTTGGCTTCCTCCATATCAAAATCCACCACTTTTGTCCAGCGTTGATACCACACAAAACCTTCATCTGCAATCTTATCCCAGAATTTTTTAGGATTTTTAATAGACTTCTTATACTGCTTGAAATAATCAGGCAAATCGTCGATATACAAGTTCTTCATAATATATTTTTTAGTTATTTTTTGTTTCTAGTTTCTGGTTTCTGGTTCCGAGTTTCTAGTTTGATATTTCATAAAATCGGTTGACAAGAAAGTGTAAACTTTAGG
>JAPUEB010000011.1 GCA_027492795.1 Chryseobacterium sp. | reverse complement strand
AGTTATCAACTAAACTTTACGTCAACTTATTTTATGAGAGATCAGTTTCTGGTTTCTGATTTCAAAATTCACTTATTCACCATTCACTATTCACCATTCACCATTCCTCTCTCAAACTCTCCAACTCTCCAACTTTTTATTAGGAGCCGGGAACCTGCTTTCCGCTCATACTCCTCACTCCAACGCTTTTGCCATCGCTTGTTGCGGGGTAACCGCTACAATCAGGGCTATGAATGCAGTCCGTCATTGCGAGGAATGAAGTAAAGCGAAATGACGAAGCAATCTGTTGAAAGTTTTTTCAATTTTATTAATGCATTATCTTTTCATAAACCTTCAAGGTTTTTTTAATCACATTTAAATTCTGTTTTTAACATAGCGCTCCTACGGAGCGCCCCAATTATTGCGCATAGATTTTTCTACACATATATTATTCCTACGGAATAAAAAGATTTTTTTAATAAATTTTAATGAACAATAATGCCCTTAAACGTAATTTCTATGAAACACATTTTAAATTTTTCAATATCGCTTCTTCGGACTTCGGTCTCCCATCTTCCATCTTCCATCTCCCAACCAAATCAAAACGAATACGTTTTAATCTTCTCCTGAATTTCCCCAACAATCGCCTCATCATCAATCGTGGAAGGAATTTGGAAATCTTTTCCGTCCAACATTGTTCTAATTAATTTTCTTAAAATTTTTCCGGAGCGTGTTTTTGGAAGTCGGTTCACTATCATCACATTTTTCAGACACGCAACTGCACCTATTTTCTCACGAACCAATGCCACAACTTCTTTTTCAATTTCTTTTTCGTCTTTTTCTACGCCTGCTTTCGTTACCGCAACTGCAAAAGGAATTTGACCTTTCAATTGGTCTTCAATGCCGACAACGGCACATTCTGCAATGTCTTTACACGAAGAAACCACTTCCTCCATTTCCGAAGTTGACAAACGGTGTCCTGCAACATTAATTACGTCATCAACTCGACCGGTTACGAAAACATAACCGTCTTCATCTTTAATGGCACCGTCTCCCGAAAAATAGTAACCCGGAAACTGCGACAAATAACTGCTTTGAAATCTTGGCCAATCATTCCACAATCCCATCATCGCACCCGGAGCAAGCGGAAGTTTGATGACTAAATAACCTTCGTGATGCGCATCGACTTCGTAACCGTTTTCATCAAAAATTTTAATATCGTAACCCGGAATTGGCTGTCCTGCAGATGCTCTTTTAATTTTAAAATCATCAAAAGCCGTCAAAATTCCCAACATCGGCGAACCGCTTTCTGTTTGCCACCAATGGTCGATTGCAGGAATTCCAACGTGTTCATCAAACCAGTCTAAAGTTGCAACATCGCATCTTTCGCCCGCCAAAAATTGTTTTTTGTAATGCGATAAATCATATTTTTTAATAAATTCTCCGTTTGGGTCTTCTTTTTTAATCGCTCTCATTGCTGTAGGAGCCGTAAACATTGCATTAATTTTATGGTCTGAAATCACGCGCCAAAAAGTTCCTGCATCGGGAGTCATAATTGGTTTTCCTTCAAAAACGACGGTGGTATTTCTGTTAATCAGAGGTCCATAAACCATATAAGAATGTCCAACTGCCCAACCAAAATCGGACGCCGCCCAAAATCTTTCGCCTTCTTCCATTCCGTAATGGTATTTCATTGAAAATTTCAATGCAGTTGCGTGTCCACCGGTGTCACGAGCAACTCCTTTTGGTTTTCCTGTAGTTCCGGAAGTATAAAGCAAATAGAGTGGATGTGTAGCCTCAACTTCCACATAATCTGCAGGTTCGGATTGTGCTACCAAATCGTGATAATCAATAGTTCCTTCAAAATATTCGTGTTTGTTGTCGATGAGTTGTCGATTGTAAACGATGATATTTGGAACGTGGTCGGTCGCCAATTCAATCGCTTTTTCTACCAATGGCAAATACGGAATTCTTTTTTGAATTTCCACACCTGCAGTTGCCGTGATGAGGACTTTCGGTTTGCAGTCGTCGATTCTTACCACCAGTTCATTCGGTGCAAAACCTCCAAAAACCACATTGTGAATCACGCCAATTCTCGCACAAGCCAACATTGTAAACAAAGTTTGCGGAATCATCGGCATATAAACAACGGCAGTATCGCCTTTTTCTAAACCAAGCGATTTCAAACCTCCTGCCAATCTGGAAACTTCTTCTTTCAGTTGGTTGAAAGTATATTCCTGTTTCACTCCTGTAACCGGCGAGTCGTAAATTACGGCAACCTGTTCTCCGAAACCGTCCTCAATATGTTTGTCGATGCAGAGGTACGACATATTGAGTTTTCCGTCCGCGAACCATAGCGGATAACCGTTTTCGTCTTCAGAAAGAATGGTTTTAGGAAATTCAAACCATTTGATGTTTTTGGCTTGTTCAGCCCAAAATTGTTCCTTGTTTTCAATGCTTTCCTGAAACATTTGTTGCGCTTTCATAATGTAAAATTTATAAGCCCCCTTTCCCCCAAAGGGGAGAACAGTGGCAATTGTTAATGTTTATTTTTTTAATTTCTCAAACTTTTTTAAGCGGTCATTTTTAAGCGTTTTTCTCCCCTTTGGGGGAAAGGGGGCATAATTCCTCCACTTTCTCCGTCAGTTTTTTAATGGAATAGGGTTTCGTTACATATGCATCGGCGCCCAATTCCAAACCTTTTTTAATGTCGGCTTCTCCTGTTTTAGCGGATAGGAAAATGACTTTGATGTTTTTATAATTTTCATTTTTCTTGATTTCCGAAAGGGTAGTGTAACCATCCACATTCGGCATCATTATGTCGAGCAAAATGACGTCGGGGATTTCGGTTTTTAAAATTTCTAAAACTTCCGAACCGTCTCTTGCAATGAAAACCTCGTAAGCTGCCTTTCTGAAAGCATATTCGAGCGTCATTACAATTTTGTGTTCGTCGTCTGCGATTAATATTTTCCTCACCCCAACCCTCTCCAAAGGAGAGGGAGTTGATTGCGTTTTAATATTTTCGTTTTTGTCTTGCATTTTTATTTTTTTATGAATTTTGCTCTGTGATTGGACCGGTTTCTGTTCCCCTCTCCTTTGGAGAGGGGTTAGGGGAGAGGATAATCTCAAAACTCACCCCAATTTCCTTATTTTTCGCCAAAATTTTTCCGCTGTGTGCATTGATGATGTTTTTGCAAATGGCGAGTCCAAGTCCGCTGCCAATAGGTTTTCTTAAATTTTGGTTTTTAGATTGGTAAAATTTATCAAAAACGTATTCCAAATCTTCTTCGGGGATGGATTTTCCGGTGTTGAAAATGGAAATTTTCAGTTCGCCGTCCTTTTCCTGAAACTTGGTTTGAATCATCCCTTGTTCGTTGGTGAATTTCAGGGCGTTTCCGAGGATGTTTTGGAAGACTTGAATCATTTTATTTTCATCAAATTCAAAAATTTCGTTTTGAAGCAAATTCACTTCGGAATGATGAAGATGCTTTTGTTCAAATAAATTTTGAAGCGGTTTGTACGCTTTGTGATATGTGTTTATAATGTTATTTTTTTCAATATTTAAAACAACAGAACCTGCTTCCAACTTATCCAAGTAAAGAATATCATTGATGATTTCTGCCAAACGGTCACTTTCGGAAATGATGTTTTCAAGAAAATCTTTTTTAATTTCTTGTGGCATTTCATCGTCGTCCAAAAGAATTTCACTTGTAGCGCGAATCGCAGTTATTGGTGTGCGAAGTTCGTGAGCAACGCTGTCGAGGAATTCGTCTTTTTGTTGGTCTTTAATGACTAAATTCTCGTTGGCGTTTTGAAGGTCTTCGGAAAGTTTTCGTAATTGATGCGATTGTTCGGTCAATTGTTTGTTGATGGAAATATTTTCCTTGCTTTCTTCCAAAATTTTCAACACTTCGGGAAGCGAAATTTTATCTTCTTTGGTTACGCCTTCAATCAAAATTTTTGCGGAGGCGGTTCCAATTCTTCCACTCAATAAATTTTCGGAAAACTTGATGAAACGGGCATCTGCAATGTCATTCTTTTCGGTAATGTTGTATTTTAAATTAAAAATTTTCAGCGCCTGTTTTGTTTTTTGCTCGCCTAAAAAACGGTTCAAAATCTTTTGAATATCAGAAACATTGGCGGTTCCTCTCCAGATATAGGCGTTTTCGTGATTTCTGATGTAATCGTCGATATCGGCATAAATTTCGGCGTAATTTCTTTCGCGATAAGTTCCTATTGTGTTCACAGAAACAAGTGTAAAAATCGAAAAATTAACCAAAATACTCCAGAAAAAAGTATTGGTAATCGGCGACAAATAACGAATTCTGAAAAAACTTAAAAAACTGTCCTGATAGAACGCCATTTCTTTAATATCAGCAAAATAATTAGGCAAAATCAGGTTGAAATAGCAAATCAAAACTCCTGCAATAATGCCCGAAAGTGCACCTGCATACGTTCCGCGACGCCAAAAAATCGCTCCAAAAAACGACGGTGCCAATTGAGAAACCAACACGAACGAAACCAAACCAATGGAAAATAGGGAAGAGGAAGTCATTAAATATTTATAAAACATAAATGCCATCATAATCATCAGTAAAATACTGACTTTCCTAATGTTGACGATAGTTTTCGTATTGATGGTGTCGGATTTTATCTTAAAATTCTCCAACCAACCGTAAGGAATTATCAAGTTGTTGGAAAGCATTACCGAAAGTGCAATACTCGACAAAATTATCATTGAAATGGCTGAACTGATGCCGCCCAAAAACACCAAAATCGAGATGAAATAATTTCCAAATTTTTGCGGAATAAGGATGGAAAACATTTCAGGATTTACCACTTCGTTTTGAAACAAAACTTTTCCGCCCCAAGCAATTGGGAAGACAAAAAAGTTGAAAACCAGTATATACAAAGGGAATAACCAAATGGCGGTGCGAATGTGTTTTTCTTTTCGGTTTTCTACAATTGCGGTGTGAAATTGTCTCGGCAACACAAAAATTGAAGACATTGAAAGCAGCAAAAGTAGAAACCAATTGTAGCCTGTTTCGAGATTTTTAAAGGTATTTTTTTCAACAAAATCAGGAAGTTTTGAAGCCTGACTGTAAATATCTCCAAAACCGTTGAACACGCCATAAACAACATAAATTCCGAGAATAGAAAAGAATAAAATTTTCAAAAAACTTTCCACGGCAACCGCGGAAATGATTCCCAAACGTTTTTCGGATGCGTCAACATATCGCGTTCCGTAATACGAAGAAAAAAGTGCAATGATGATGACGACGTAAGTTGCGGTATCAAGAAAAATATTTTCTGTTGTGGGTGTTTGGGTAATTTGATGAAAAGTATCGGAAATCGCCTTAATCTGAAGTCCGATGTAGGGAATAATCGCGAGCATACACACCAACGCAACCAACGCTCCCAAAGAACGCCCGTTTCCATAGCGTAACGAGATGAAATCGGCAATACTTGCAATTTTATTGACGCGGGCAATTCTCACAATTTTGGTATTAATGTAAATCCACGCAGGAATGATGATGACAGGTCCAATGTAAACCGCCATATATTCTAATCCTGAATTGGCGGCAACTCCAATGCTTCCGTAATACGTCCACGCAGTGCAATAGACCGCGAGCGAAAGAGCGTAGATGTAAGGATTATTGGTCCAAAAATTACTCCTCTTCTTCTCTGCCCAAAAAGCAATGAAGAACAAAAGCCCCAAATACAGGATAATCAGCCCAAATAATACCGAACTACTCATCGAATTTTCTAAAAATCAAAAGGGAAAAAATGCTGGAAGCCAACCAAATAACAAAGATGTAAACGTAAATAAGCGGCAAGCCAAAAGTTTCCTTTGCGTGATTAAACAAAAGCAAAACCGGTGCATTGAACATTATAAATAATGCTATACTCAATACCACCAGTTTTTGCTTGTGTCTCTTTTTCATAAGTGATGAATGATAATTGATAAATGATTTATCAATTTTTACATAATTTTAAAATGATGATTGACAATGTTTTGCATCATTTATCAACCATCATTTATCATTTATTTCTTGTCAGCCGAATATTCTCCTGTTACAGAATACCAACCGAAGATGGCTAAACCACCCACGATAATCGGCATTAAAATCGTTAGGATAATCCACCCGAAAACGTGGTCTTCTACTTTGGTTGACATTACTTTTGGAATTCCGAAAACCGTAAGTCCGTAGTAGGCAACAACCGCTGCCAATGCTAACCAGACAACTCCTAATATCTTTTTTATTGCGTCCATTTTTTTGTTTTTTTAAAGTTAATGATTTTTTTCAAAAAGTCTGAAGTTTGAAGTCCGTAGTCCGAAGTAAGTTTGAACTTTTTTGTAATCTTCGGACTTCCGACTTCTTTCTTCCTGCTTTATTCCACATGTCGGTCTTTTCCGTCCAAATAAATGACACCAATTACAAGACAGACTGCGGTTACAATAATCGGATACCAAAGTCCTTCCAGATACCAAAGAGCGTGTCCTGCATCTTTCCCCGAAGTTACCAAATACGTTGCAACTGCCGGTAAAAGTCCGCCGAAAATACCATTACCAATGTGATAAGGAAGCGACATCGAAGTATAACGAATTCTGATTGGGAACATTTCTACCAAGAACGCGGCAATAGGACCATAAACCATCGTTACGAAAATCAATTGAAGGAAAACCATCATTGCGAGATGCCATCTTGTGTCGCTGTTCACCGTGATTGCGGTAGTTTTCTTTGGTTCTTCAGGTTTTCCGTCTTTCATTACAGGACCTGCTGCAGACCAATGAACGATGGAGTCTTTTTTCATAGAAGTTCCGTCGGTAAATACTTTTTCTGTGTGGAAGGTAATTAAACTGTCGCCTGCAACTTTGTCGTGCGCTTTTGCGGTTCTTTTTTCTACTAAACCTTTAGGAGCAACCGTTTTTTCTTTAATATTTACAGATTCAAACATACTCTTGTAAATCGGTCTGTAAGCGAAAATTGCAAGCGCCATTCCAAGCATCATAATTGGTTTTCTACCAATTTTATCGGATAGCCAACCGAAGAAAATAAATAAAGGTGTTCCTACGAAAAGAGCCAATGCCATTAATGAATCTACCTGTGCAGAATCCATATTCATTACGGTTTTCATGAAATTCATGGCATAGAATTGTCCGGTGTACCAAACCACACCTTGTCCCATTACTGCACCGAAAAGTGCCAAAAGAACATATTTTAAATTGTATTTGTTTCCGAAAGATTCTTTCAAAGGATTCGTAGCGGTTTTTCCCTCTTTTTTGGCTTTTGCAAAAAGTGGAGATTCCTTCATATTTCTACGGATGATATAGGAAACCACAACCATTAAGATTGAAATCCAAAACGGAACTCTCCATCCCCAAAGGTCGAATTCTTCCGCAGTTAACGAAGTTTTTGTGATAAGGATTACGATGAGTGAAACGAATAAACCTATGGTTGCCGTCGTTTGAATCCAAGAAGTCCAATAACCGCGACGATTTGGTTGTGCGTATTCAGCGACATACGTTGCAGCACCACCATATTCTCCACCTAAAGCCAAACCTTGAAGCAATCTTAAGGTTAAAACCAATACAGGCGCCATAAATCCGATGGTTTCATACGCAGGAACGCATCCAATAAGGAATGTGGAAAATCCCATAATGAGAAGCGTCACCAAGAACGTGTATTTTCTTCCAATTAAGTCTCCTAAACGTCCGAAAAATAATGCTCCAAAAGGTCGTACCACAAATCCTGCTGCAAAAGTTGCCAATGTTGACAAAAATGCGGCTGTAGGATTGTCTGCTGGGAAAAATTTGGTAGAAAGTACCACCGCTAAACTTCCAAAAATGTAGAAATCGTACCACTCAATCATTGTACCGAGTGATGATGCCATGATTACGCTCCAAATCGTACTGTTTTTTTTGCGTTCATCTACGTAAGCATCGTGTTCTGCTTGATTTTTAAACTCGTGACTCATAGTATATTTGAATTTATTTGATTAAAATATTTGAATTTGTTTGATGAATTTGAGATTGTTTGAAAATTGTTTTTCTGAATGAATTTTATCAAACCCAATCAAACAACTTCAAACGATATCAAACCTTAGAAAGAATATTGCGCACTCACCATCGCTCTCACGTTTCCAACGTTTGATTTGTTGTTTCCTGCTGTTGCATCGGGATTCGTGTCGCCCCAAACTGCGCTGGTATATTCGATTTCTGGGGAAATTCTGAATTTATTTTCTTTGAAATCTACCCGTCCTGAAACTCTCCAAACGTGATCCAACGATCTTGTAGCAGCCAAACCACGGGTATAAAGCGTTTTGTAACCAGTGTCAACGCCGCCATTTTTGGTATATCCGAAGAAAATTCCCGGAGCAATTTTCGGAGCGTTACTCGCCAAATCAACCCAACCTGCGGAAGTTTTTGTGGATTTGTAGGATTCCTGTCCGTTTGGATCGGTGTATCCTGCAAATCCTCCCATCATCACAAATTGATAAAGGTTGCTTCCCGTAACTCCATAAGCCTTTGCTATAAATTTTGGATTGGAATATTTGAAATAAGCCAAAAACATCGAAGAATTCACGGTGTTTGTGGAAACTTTTCCTGCGGAAACGATTTGCGGTTTCAAAGACTGATATTCTGCAGCAACACCTGTCGTAATATGTTCATTTTTATACTGAAGTTTTCCGTGGAAAGTAGGTGTCAAAGAAAAAGTAGAAGCGTCATTCGCGTTTGCAGTAACGGTTGGAGCAGAATGTCCGCTCATTTTGTAGGCAACCAAGTCGAAGGATAAATTTGGGGTGAATTTTTGGGTAAGTTTAATTTGTGGAGCTCTTCCAAACGGATTGAACATAATTCCCGTATTGAAATTGGCAACACCCGGAAAACATTCTGTAATAAATGCAGGATACCAAGTTTGTCCCAATAAAAGCGAGGTTTTTTGCCAATCTAAAGTCGCATAAGCGTGGCGAAGAAAGAAAACACCGGTATTTCCGTTAGAATTTCCAAAAAAATCGGCTTCTACCACTGCTCCAGTTTTCGCTCCGAAAGCATTTGGACCGCTCGCTTTCACGCCCAATCTTGATGTTACGGCTAAAAAGTTGCTTGCTCCGGTTGCGTTTTTATCTTTTCCATCTGCATCCAGTGCAATATCCAAAGGATAAAGGTCAACCTGCTCTTCTCTTGCTTGAGCCATTTGACGCGAATCGAAAATATAGTCTGCTCTTGCAAAACCATATACATTTACTTTGTACTCTGCAGGTTTTTCCTGTGCTGATAAATTGCTTGAAAGAAACGCGGTTGATGCAATTCCTAACAAAACGGTCAATTTCTTCATAGTTTGATAATTTTTAGTTTGCTTTTTTATCGAAACGAAGTTGAAACTAAAAATTTGTTTGAAGAAATTTAATATATATTTGTGTTAATGATATATTTATGTGAATGGTTAATAGTGAAAAAGTCAATTTATCTTCACCATTGACCATTGACCATTGGCCATTAACCATTAACCATTGACCATTGACCATTCACTACTTCTTAAACCTTTCCCATTTAATCATCATATACTTATCTCCAAATTCTGTGATAATCAATCCCGAACCTTTGATGTTGGTTTCGTTTTGCATAAACTCAATCAATTCATTTTGTTTGAAAACCTTATAAACAGGATGAAATTCAGAATGTGGAGGTCTTTTGATATTATATTTTTTAATCCACGAACTGATGGAGACGTGCGAAACGCCAATAATGCGCTCAATCTCGCGATAGGAAAGTCCTTCAAGGTATAATTGAAGTGCTTTTGTAACAAAATAATCATCAATTTGTTTACCTAATTTTTTTACGGTGAAATAGTAGTTGCAATCTTTACAAAGAAATCTTTGTCGTTCCTTTATAATTCCACTTTTTACAACATTGCTTTGTTGACATTTCGGGCATAAATTAGACATAACTATATTTTTTTAGCAAATATATATTAATTTAGCAATAATTCAAAATTTTGTTGGTTTTTATATGATTGGTTGATAATTATTTGGTTCGCTAAAGTTTTACTTTAATATCATCTAAAAAAGTTAAAAAGTATAGTTTTCCACAATTGTTTTCCAATTGAAAATTAATTTTTATCTTTGCAGTTAATGAATGCAATGGTTCCTTTTGATGATATAAAAACAGGCAGAAATGCCGATAACAACAATATTTTTTAATGTAACGAAGTCTTTTTGGCTTCGTTTTTTTTATATTTTAAGGTTAAAAAGATGATAAAGTTAAGCCGACTTTCCGCAGAACAAATTCAGAAAATTCTGGATGAGGCAATGGATTTTTCTAAAGGTAAAATTTCCAAAGCAAAAGATGAAATTTATGTTGCAAATCTGTTTTTCGAAGACAGCACCCGCACAAAATTGAGTTTTGAAGTGGCGGAAAAGAAATTGGGACTTCATGTAGTAGATTTTGAAGTGGAAAAAAGTTCGTTGAATAAAGGCGAAACCCTTTTAGACACTATAAAAACGCTTGAAGCCATCGGTATCGAAGTGGCGGTTATTCGTCACAGTAAAACCCGTTTTTATGATGAATTGAAAGATGCAAAACTTTCCATCGTGAATGCCGGAGACGGAATTGGTTATCACCCCACGCAAGCGGTTTTGGATGCATTGACGATTATTCAGGAATTTGGAAATGTAGATGGTTTGAAGGTGGGAATTGTGGGCGATGTAAAACACAGCCGTGTTGCAAATTCTACTTCAGGATTATTGCGAAGACTGGGCGCAAAAGTTCATTTTTCCGGTCCGGAATTCTGGTTTGACGAAGCAATGCTCATCAACGGAACTTTTCATCCGATGGATGAACTCGTGAAAGAAGTAGATGCTTTGATTATGCTAAGAATTCAAAACGAAAGACATCAGGAAAAAATAAAAATAAAATCCGACGAATATTTGAAAAAATACGGATTAACAAAAGAGCGAGAGAAAAAAATGAAGCCAAACGCCATCATAATGCATCCCGCACCAATAAACCGAGGTGTAGAAATCGACGATGCGTTGGTAGAATGTGACCGTTCCAGAATTTTCAAGCAAATGCAAAATGGCGTTTTTGCAAGAATGGCAATTCTAAAGGCAACCTTGGAAGAAAGAGGATATTCATTCAGTTAATTAAAATTTGGGCTTTTTGCCCATTTTTTTTAGGAATGTTTTGAAATGAGAGAAGCCACGAAGTGGCGATATCAAAAGCATTGGGTGAAGCCCAATGAATATTGAAAGAAAATAAATCAAATAAAGGTGCGAAGCACCGACAGAAGTAAAATGAATAAAAAATTGATTCTCGAATCCGGCGAAGTTTTTCACGGAAAAGGCTTCGGAGCCAACCTCGAAACCGAGGGAGAAGTAGTTTTCAATACAGGAATGACCGGTTATCAGGAATTGATTTCCGACCCGTCGTATTGCGGACAAATCGTTTGTATGACCTATCCTTTGATAGGAAACTATGGCATCAACCGCGATGATTACGAAAGTATGGAACCTGCAATAAAAGGTTTAATCGTGAAAGAAGTTTGCGATTTGCCCTCCAATTTCAGAAATCAAATGACTTTGGACGATTTTTTCCAAAAAAGAAAACTTTCCGGAATTTCGGGAATTGATACGAGAAAATTGACGAGAATTATTCGTAATCAAGGCGTTATCAAAGGAAAAATCGTAGATTTTGAAAGAAATGAAGAAGAAGTTATTTCTGAATTAAAAAACAGCGATTTTCCAACCAATCAAGTGGAAACCGTTTCCACAAAAACATCTTATGCAGCGCCGGGAAGAGGTTTCAAGGTTGTTTTGGTAGATTATGGCTCAAAATTGGGAATCATCCGCGAACTTTCTCAGCGTGATTGCGATATTACAGTCGTTTCTCAAGACACCACCGCCGAAGAAATTTTAATGATTAATCCTGATGGAGTAATGCTTTCCAACGGTCCCGGAAATCCCGAAGATGTAAAAGGCGCCTCCGAAATGATCAACGGTTTGCTCGGAAAAGTTCCAATTTTTGGGATTTGTCTTGGTCATCAACTCATCGGTTTGGCTTGCGGTGCCAAAACCTACAAACTGAAATTCGGACATCGCGGCGGAAATCACCCCGTTCTCGATCTAAAAACCAATAAAGTCGCCATCACTTCCCAAAATCACGGTTACGCCATCGATGAAAATTCCTTGCAAAACACAGATTTGGAAGTTACTCACATCGCATTAAACGACAAAACCAACGAAGGAATTCGCCACAAAATTCATCCGTGTTTCTCCGTTCAGTATCATCCAGAAGCAAGTCCGGGACCGGAAGACGCGAATTATTTGTTTGATGAGTTTATTGAATTAATGGAGGATTTTAAGATTAAAAAATCGTAAATTGACTTTTTTAAATTCAATAAAATGGCCAAAAAAGTAACCAAAGAAATCATCCACGCCAAAGGTTTTGAAATCTCTGTTTATACCGAAGATTTCAAAAACGAATATATTTCGCTTACTGATATTGCCAAATTTAAAAGCGATGAGCCATTTATTGTAATCAATAATTGGATGCGAGGAAAAGATACAATAGAGTTTTTAGGACTTTGGGAACAACTTCACAATCCAAATTTTAAACCTATCGAATTCGATAGGTTTAGAAATGCAGCTGGAGCAAATGCTTTTACACTTTCTCCCCAAAAATGGATTGAAAACACCAATGCAATAGGAATTGTTTCAAAATCAGGAAGATACGGTGGAACTTTTGCTCATTCCGATATTGCGTTTGAATTTGCTTCGTGGATTTCTGCGGAATTCAAACTATATATTATTAAGGACTACAAAAGATTAAAATCTGAAGAGAGTAGTAGATTATCACTTAATTGGAACTTAAATCGCACACTTTCCAAAATAAATTACAGAATTCATACTGATGCTATAAAGGAAAATATCATTCCTTCAAATATCACCAAAGAACAGGCAAATTTTATTTATGCAAACGAAGCGGATGTCCTAAATATGGCACTTTTTGGAAAAACTGCAAAACAATGGCGCGAACAAAATCCTGAATTGGAAGGGAATATGCGAGATTATGCAACGATAGAGCAACTATTGGTTTTAGCAAATATCGAAAGTATGAATGCAGAATTCATCCGAATGCAACTTCCACAAAATGAGAGACTAATTAAGTTAAATGAAATTGCAATTAAACAATTAAAATCTCTGCTGAAAAGTGATGACGCAAAAGGATTATTAGAGTAAAACATCAATAGGAACGGGCTTTAGCCCGTTTAAAATAATCAAAAATTCATTTGGCTTTAGCCAAAATTTAAAATGGAAAAATACGATTTAATAGGTCAAAATTACAATGCAACAAGAAAGGCAGATGTTTTTATTGTTTCAAGAATTTTGGATTTATTGAGTTGTAAATCAGACGATAAAATTTTGGATGTCGGTTGTGGAACAGGGAATTATACCATAGAAATTTCAAAAAATGGTTTTGAAATTACAGGTTTGGAACCATCAGAAAAAATGCTTTCCGAAGCAAAATTGAAGAGCCAAAAAATCAATTGGGTTCAAGATTCCGCAGAAAATATTCCTTTTGAAAATGAAACTTTTGAGGCAGCAATTGCAACTTTAACCATACATCATTGGAAGGATTTGGAAAATGGTTTTTCAGAAGTTATTAGAACTCTAAAAAATCACGGAACGTTCCTCATTTTCACATCCACTTCCGAACAAATGAAAAATTATTGGCTCAATCATTATTTCCCTGAAATGATGGAAAAGTCAGTTGCTCAAATGCCAAGTTTTAGTTTGATAAAAGAAAATTTGGAAATAAATGGTTTTGAAATCATTGAAATTGAAAAATATAGTATTCAAGACGATTTAGAGGATAAATTTCTCTACATAGGAAAAAATAATCCTGAAATTTATTTTGATGAAAACATTAGAAAAGGAATTTCCTCCTTTGCAGATTTAGCGAATAAAAATGAAGTTAAAAAAGGCTTAGAACATCTTAAAAACGATATCATCAATGGAAATTTTCAAAAAATCATAAATAAATTTAATAAAGAAAAAGGAGATTATCTATTTATAAAAGTAAAGAAAATCTGATGTCTGAAATCTGACATCTGAAATCTAATAAAAATGAAAAGAACAGACATAAAAACCATCCTCGTTATCGGTTCCGGCCCAATCATCATCGGACAGGCGGCGGAATTCGATTATTCGGGAACTCAGGCGTGTTTATCGCTGAAAGAAGAGGGCTACAAAGTGATTTTAATTAATTCCAATCCTGCCACGATTATGACGGATGTGGAAATTGCCGACAAAGTGTATATCGAACCGATTTCGCTGCAATTTGTCAGTCACATCATCCGAAAAGAGCGTCCTGATGCATTGTTGCCGACTTTGGGCGGACAAACTGGACTGAATATGGCGGTAGAACTACAAAAATCCGGTATTTTGGAGGAATGTGATGTGGAAGTTTTGGGTACGAAACTTTCGGCAATCAATCAGGCGGAAGACCGCGATTTGTTCCGTGAACTGATGCGCGAACTCAACGAACCTGTTCCAGAAAGCGACATCGTTACAACGGTTCAAGGCGCTTTGGATTTTGCCGAAAAAATCGGCTATCCCGTGATTGTTCGTCCCGCTTTTACAATGGGAGGAACCGGCGGTGGAATTGCGTCCAACGAAACCGAACTGAAGGAAATTGCAGAATTAGGACTGAAGCATTCGCCTGTTACACAGTGTTTGATTGAGAAATCCATTGCAGGTTTCAAGGAAATTGAATACGAAGTAATGCGCGACAAAAACGACAACGCGATTGTGGTTTGTAATATGGAAAACGTAGATGCAGTCGGTGTTCACACAGGCGACAGTATTGTTGTGGCGCCTTCGCAAACGCTTTCCGACCGAGAATATCAGTTATTGAGAAATGCTTCTTTAAAAATTATTCGCGCGCTTGGAATTGAAGGCGGTTGCAACGTTCAATTGGCTTTAGACCCGCATTCTTTCGATTATTATGTAATTGAAGTGAACCCGAGAGTTTCGCGTTCTTCGGCTTTGGCGAGTAAAGCGACCGGTTATCCGATTGCGAAAATTGCAGCAAAAATTGCGGTCGGTTTGACTTTGGATGAAATCATGAATCCCGTTACAGGAAAGACTTACGCATGTTTCGAGCCGGCTTTGGATTATGTGGTGACGAAATTCCCGAGATTTCCTTTCGATAAATTTGAAACCGCCGACAGACGACTTTCCACCCAAATGAAAGCAACGGGTGAAGTGATGGCAATCGGCAGAAATTTCGAGGAATCTTTACAAAAAGCCATCCGTTCTTTGGAAACCGGATTGAGACATATTGGTTTAAAATCAAAACAGGCGGAACTTCTAACCGATGAAGAAATTGAAAGAAGAATCAGAATTTGTGATGACGAACGATTATTTATTATTGGCGATGCTTTGCGAAGAGGGTACGATTGGGAAAAAATAGTGGAGTGGAGCAAAATAGATAAATTCTTTATTTGGAAAATCAAGAAATTAATTGATTTCGAGAAGGTGATCGCAGAAAACAAATTCGATGTAGAAACTTTGATGAAAGCCAAAAAACTCGGATTCTCAGATTTAAGTATTGCCGTTTTATGGAATTCAACCCAAAGGGAAATCTTCGAATTCCGTAAAAACAGCGGAATCATGCCGGTTTACAAAATGGTCGATACTTGCGCCGCCGAATTTGAAAGCGAAACCCCCTATTTCTACGGAACTTACGAAGAAGAAAACGAAAGTATCGTTACCGAAAAAGAAAAAATCATCGTTCTTGGTTCCGGTCCGATTAGAATTGGACAGGGTGTAGAGTTCGATTACGCCACAGTCCATTCGGTTTGGGCGATTAAGGAAATGGGTTACGAAGCGATTATCATCAACAATAATCCGGAAACCGTTTCCACCGATTTTTCAATTTCCGATAAACTCTATTTTGAACCTTTAACCGAGGAAGATGTGATGAACATCATTGAATTGGAAAAGCCAAAAGGTGTCGTAGTACAGTTTGGCGGACAAACCGCGATTAATTTGGCAGATAAATTAGCGGCTCACGGCGTGAAAATTTTGGGAACTTCTTTAGAAGATTTAGACCGTGCCGAAAACCGCGATAAATTTGAAAAAGCGCTTCAGGAAATGGGAATTCCGCAGCCAAAAGGTCAAACTTCCCACTCGAAAGAAGGTGCGATAAAAATTGCCAACGAAATTGGATATCCTGTTTTGGTTCGTCCGAGTTATGTTTTGGGTGGAAGAGCGATGGAAATTGTGTACAACGAAACGGAACTCGCTCATTATATGGAAAATGCGGTGGAAGTTGACCCCGAAAAACCGGTTTTGGTTGATAAATATATGACCGGAAAAGAAGTGGAAGTGGATGCAATTTGCGATGGCGAAACCGTCGTAATTCCAGGAATTATGGAACATATTGAAAGAGCGGGAGTTCATTCCGGCGACTCAATTGCGGTTTATCCGCCCCAAAATATCAACGAAAAATGTATGAACCAACTCGTTGATTACACCGAAAGATTAGCGAAAGGATTGAATGTCATTGGTTTAATGAATATTCAATATGTTTTGTTTGAAAATCAGGTCTATGTGATTGAGGTTAATCCAAGAAGTTCGCGGACGGTTCCTTTCCTTTCAAAAATTACCGATGTTCCGATGGCAAACCTTGCAACAAAGGCGATTTTAGGACAAAAATTAAAAGATTTGGGCTACAAAAACGGTCTCGTTCCCGAAAAAGAAGGCGTTTTCGTAAAAGTTCCTGTGTTCTCATTCTCAAAATTAACGAAAGTGGATACTTCTCTCGGTCCCGAAATGAAATCTACCGGCGAAGTGATGGGTAAAGACACGACTTTGGAAAAAGCATTGTATAAAGGTTTCATCGCAGCCGGAAGAAAAGTTCCGACACACGGCGCAATTCTTTTCACCGTTGCCGATAAACACAAGGAAGAAGCCGCAGAATTTGCAAAACGCTTCCACGAAGTCGGTTTCCGTATTTGGGCGACGGAAGGAACTGCAAATTATTTTACAGAAAGAAATATTCCGTGCAAAATTGGCTACAAAATTGAAGAAAATCCTGAAACGAATTTGATAGATTTAATTCAAAAAGGAAAAGTTCAATACGTCGTAAATACAATGACCAAGGGAAAACAATCCGAACGCGACGGTTTCCAAATCCGCAGAATGTCCGTAGAAAACGGCGTTCCGTGTCTCACATCAATGGACACCGTAGAAGCGATTTTAAAGGTGATTGAAAGTATGAGTTTTAAAATGACTGCGATGTAAAGAAGTCGGAAGATGGAAGATGGAAGATGAGCAATTCGAGTTTTAAAAATTGCCTGTAGAGACGCGATTTATCGCGTGTCAAGAATGAAAATAAAATCATTATTGAAAGAATCCGAAGGATTCAATATGAATAGCCGTAAGTGCAACTTACGGAAAAGAAAAATGAATAAATAGAATCCGAAAGATTCAATACTTACGGAATTAAATAAAAAAAACGCATCCAAACGATGCGTTTTTTTTTATTCCTAAACTTCAATTATTTCTTTAGTTTATCATAGTAAAATTCTGAAAATTAGGTTTTTCGGTTTTAAATGCTTATATTATCCGAAATTGAGAAACTCTAAAGAAGTTACTTCAAACAATCATTAAATAATTTTAAATACCTATATATGAAAATGTTGAATTTTAGAAAATTGAATGTGATTAACCCACTAATTCGTGCATCTACAGAATCGGGATTTGGAAGACCTACCGAAATTCAAAAAATGGTAATTCCAAAAATTATTGCGAAAAGAGATGTTTTCGGTTGCGTTCAAAATGATGCAAAGAAAAATGCTGCGTTTGTAATTCCGATGATTCAACTAATGAAAAAAACGACCGTGGACAACCGAAATATTCGTGTGTTAATAATCACATCTTCGGCGGGAAATGCTGATAATATTGATGAAACTTTTAATTTGTTCTGCAAGTATTTGCCCCTTTCAAAATTCACTATTTCAGACGATGAAGCACAGGGAACCCAAATTTATTATCTGAAAAAAGGAAGAGAAATTCTAATAGCAACGCCCGAAAGACTTCTAGATTTGATGAAGCAGGGACACGCTGATTTTTCAAAATTGGAAATGTTGCTCATAGACGACATCAGCAAATTAGACGAACTAAATTTATTGGAAGAAACCTCAGAAATCGTTGAAAGACTTCCGGTAAAACGTCAAAATGTACTTTTCACGGATAAAGTTTCCAGAAAAGTAAAGCAATTCGCGGGAAAAATGCTTTTCAATCCGGCAGAAATCAATATTCCGACAGAATTTTCATTAAAACCAAGTTCAGTACTACCGGTGGTTTGCAAAGAAACAGGTTCGGAAATAGTATTGAATCCGTTTTCTAAAAAGACAGGAACTTCATTTGCTTTTTGATGAGATTTGAACCAAAAAAAGATTTTTTAAAAACCACAAAAGACACAAAAGCGTCGTTGCGAGAAATGAAGCAATCTTGAGATGGAACTTATTGTGCGCATTAAGTTCACAAAGTAAAAATCTTCACCGTCACTCTGAGCGAAGTCGAAGAGTTCAAATTTTGTGGTAAAATAACTTCTTTAAGGTTTAAACTTTCAGTTAAAAAAATAGTATAAAAATCATATCAATTTTAAAATAAAGAATTATGGCGGAGACTTATGTAAAAAAGGAATTTAGAAACAAAAAATTACAAAAACGCAGAGAAAAAGAAAGAAGGAGAGAGGAACGAAAACTGAACAACGATAAAGGAAAGCCTTTTAAAGAAATGTTTATGTACGTGGACGAATTCGGCAGATTGGTAGAAACACCACCATCTGAAGAAGACCAAATCGAAATAGAACTTTCGGAAATTCAGTTGGGAGCAGCACCGCTTGATGTAAGAGAAATCAAAAAAACCGGAACCATTTCATTTTTGAACGACGAAAAAGGATATGGCTTTATTTCGGCAAAAGGAGGCGGTGAAAATCTGTTTTTCCATCTAAGCAATTGCGGTCACGAAGTAAAAAAAGGAAATATGGTATCCTATGAAGTTACCAAATCAGCGAGAGGTTTTGCGGCGGTTGATATTCAGTTAGTGAAATGATTTTCTTTTGTATTTCTCGCAGATTCAGCAGATTTCGCAGATTTCTAATTTTTCTAAATAATTTAAAAAAAGATTGAGTTTGTCATTCCGTAGGAATCTCAACTAACCATCAATTAAACTTTCAGATTGCTTCGAAAAAAAACTTTTAAATTTTGCAATATCATCAGGTGCAGAAAATTTAAACATCATAAGAAGAATCTGCTAAATCTGCGAGAAAAATTAATAGAATATATCTTTTGATGTATTCCATTTTTTATGAACATTTTGCTATCTTTAAAAAAATAAATATTTCAAAATGAAAAGACTCATTATCACAGCATTACTCGCAGTTTCCGTTTCTGCGTATTCACAATGGACACTTCCTGCAGCAAGTCCTAGAGCGAAAATTGAGCAGCAATTCTCAATGTCGAAAATCACTATAGATTACGGAAGACCAGGAGTAAAAGGCAGAAAGATCTTCGGCGAACTTGTTCCTTTTGGCAAAGTTTGGAGAGCGGGAGCCAATTCTTCCACGAAAATTACGTTTGCACAATCCATCAATTTTGGCGGAAAAATCGTTCCGGCAGGAACGTACGGACTATTCATTTTACCAACGGAAAAAGATTGGAAAATCATCCTCAATAAAGATTCTCAACAATGGGGTGCTTACGAATACGATGAAAAACTAAATGTCGCAGACGTTACAGTTACCGTTCAAAAACTTGCAGAAAAGAAAGAATTTTTTGAAATTTCACTCGAACCGATTGATGACAATGCAGTGGATTTGGTTTTTAAATGGGATTCCACGAAAGTTGTAGTTCCTCTAAAAACCGGAAAACCTGAAACCGTTACCAAAATTTTGGACAAATTAAAGGAAATTAAGCAGATTGAAAAAGATGCGGCGGCGCAGAAATAAAAATTTATAAAAAACCGGAACTCCCAAAAAGTTCCGGTTTAAAAAAAGTAGTAAAATTTAAAATTATGAAATTATTTGGGTTTTATTTATTTTTTTCAGATTGCTGAAGCCAAGAATCTATAATTTCAAAAGCTTTTTTTTCATCATTCAAAGTCACCATCAGTTTAAGCGTATTCGCGGTCGGTGTGGTCGTAAACGTCATGTATTTATCACTCACCCAACATTCTAATCCAGCATCTTGAAGTTTACTTTTTGCAAGAAGCATTTCCTGTTGAATTTCACTTTCAAAAACTGATACTTTAGTAATTTTATCCATACTTCAAATTTTCAGACTTCTAAATTACAAATAAAAAAAATAAAAAAATAAAAAATATGTTGAATTTTTGTCAGGAATTTAATATTTATTTTGATTCGAAATAATGGATTGAGTATATACTTAAAAACAAAAAACCTACTGATTATCAGTAGGTTACGAATGGTATTTGCGGAGAGAGAGGGATTCGAACCCCCGGACCTGTTACAGTCAACAGTTTTCAAGACTGCCGCAATCGACCACTCTGCCATCTCTCCAAAAAAACGAATTTTTCGTTTTCAGTGGTGCAAATATAGTATGTTCCTAGTTGATGGCAAAATTTTTTAATAATAAAATTTCCCAAAAAGATTTAATTAGTTAATTATCAGATTGTATTTTAGATATACTTGTATTATTAACCTTTATTTAATCTTTATTTAAAACCCAGTTAATATTGACATCGTAAATTTGATAACAGAAAAGCATAATGAAAGCGGCTTTATTTATCATCTTTACCCTTAGTCTTTTAGGTTGTTCCGGAGAACAAAATTCTATCAAAATTAAGGGTTCCGACACGGAAGTTAATCTCGCGGTAGAACTTGCCGAAAAATTTTATTCAAAAAATGACGATTACAGTATTGCAGTTTCCGGCGGCGGCTCAGGGTTGGGAATTGCTTCGCTGTTTAATGGACAAGCCGATATTGCCAATTCTTCACGACCTTTGAAGGACGAGGAAGAACAAATGTTCAAGGAAAAAGGCATCGAAATCATCACCCATACTTTCGCCGAAGACGCTACCGCAATTGTGGTAAATCCTAAAATTTCTGTGGAAGAAATCGATGTGGAAACGCTTTCAAAAATCTTTAGCGGCGAAATAACCAATTGGAAATCGACCACTGGAAACGACCTCCCTATCAATATTTACGGACGACAAAGTAATTCGGGAACACATTCTTTTATTCAGAAAAAACTTAAAATAAAGTTCTCGCCAAAGGCCAAAGAAATGAACGGAAATGCCCAAATCATCGAAGGAATCAAAGCCGATGCTTCGGGAATTGGCTATGTTGGAGCAGGATATCTTTTGACAAGTTCCGACCATCAAATCAAAGTGAAACCTTTGAAAATAAAGGAAAATGCTGATGCAGTTGCAATTTCACCATTAGATCACGAAGCAATAAAAAATAAAAAATATTTCTTTCAAAGACCTTTATATCAGTTTATTCCAAAAAAATCTTGGGACAAAGCGAAACCATTTATCGATTTTGAAAAAACTGAAAAAGGAAAAGAAATTATTAAAAATTCAGGCTATTATGTTGTGCAGTAATAAAAACTACAAAATGCACAAAAGAATTAGTGAAAGTGTTCAAGTTACAGAAGAACACAACAGTGAAAATCAAAGATTTTCATCTTTTGTGAACTGTTCAAAGGAAAGCAGTTCCAACTTAAAAAAATAAAACTTTTGTGCCTTTTGTGGTAAAAAATAAAGCAAATGAATAGAGAAATTACTGATAAAATCTTCAAATGGATTTTCCGCATTACCGGACTGCTGGTTATCGCAGTTTTGGCGGGGATTTTTCTGATGTTGGTCTATAATTCCATCGCATTTTTTACGGAAACTTCGCCGATGGATTTTATTTCCGGCTCACAATGGAATCCGTCCTTTCACCAATACGGAATTTTACCGTTAGTAGTTTCTACAACGATTGTTACTTTCGGTGCGATGCTTATCGCAATTCCTTTAGGCATTGGAACTGCTACATTTTTATCAGAATATTGCCCTCCAAAATTGAAAGCGGTTTTGAAACCCGCTATCGAAATGTTGGCTGCCGTTCCTTCTGTTGCTATTGGATTTTTAGGAATTGTGCTTCTCGGTCCCGAAATCGCCGATCTTACCAATCAAAGCAATGGTTTAAATGCTATAAATGGTGCCATTCTTCTCGCAATTATGGCTTTGCCGACGATTATTACCGTTAGTGAAGACGCAATCAACGCAGTTCCTCACACGTATCGCGAAGCAAGTTTGGGAATTGGCGCCGATCGTTGGGAAACCGTCCGAAAAATCGTGATTCCAGCAGCCGCTCCCGGAATTATTGCTGCAGTAATGTTGGGTGTTGGACGCGCCATTGGAGAAACAATGACCGTTTTGATGGCAACCGGAAACGCTGCCGCATTTCCGAAAGGTTTTTTTGACAGTGTGAGAACCATCACCGCAACAATCGCCATAGAAATGGGCGAAGTTCCTTACAATACCACTCATTATTACGCATTGTATGCTATTGCTGCGGTGCTGTTTTTTATGACATTAATAGCGAATTTACTCGGCGAATTTTTCGTGAATAAATTCCGCAAATTCCAAGCGATGTGATGAGAAAAATGAATAAATTTTTAGAATGGTTCGTTTTGCTTTCCTGCACTGCAATCGTTCTCCTGTTTCTTGGAATCATCATTTTCGACATCGTTTCCAAAGGATGGGGCGCATTAAATTGGGAATTTATTTCAACTTCTCCGAAAAAGGCGATGACTGAAGGAGGAATTCTTCCTGCAATCCTAGGTACAGTTGGTCTAACTTTATTAACAGCCGTTTTTTGTATTCCTTTTGGTGTTGCTTGCGCCATTTATCTTAATGAATATGCCGAAGAAAATTATTTCACCAAAATTATCCGTGCTTCTATCCGAAATTTGTCGGGAATTCCTTCTATAATTTACGGTTTGTTTGGTTTGGCGTTATTTGTTCAGGGTTTAAATTTAGGAACTTCAATGCTTTCTGCGGGATTAACGTTGGGTTTATTATCGCTTCCATACATCATCACAACTACCGAAGAAGCGCTGCGAAGAATCCCGAATTCCACACGTGAAGCCGCACTTGGAGTAGGAGCAACGCAATTTGAAAGTATTCGAGATGTAGTTTTACCTTCTGCATTACCCGGAATTTTAACCGGAGTTGTCCTCACACTTTCGCGTGCAGCCGGAGAAACGGCTCCAATTTTATTTACCGGCGTTGCATTTTTTATCACCGGAAAAACAGGAAATGTCAATCAGGAATTTATGGCGCTTCCGTACCATCTTTATATGCTTTCAACGCAGCATCAAGCGATTGAACAGGTTCGTCCTTTGGCTTACGGAACGGCTTTGGTTCTTATAATCGTTGTTTTTTTATTGAGTTTAACCGCATTTTACATCAGATATAAATATTCAAAAAATGGAAAATAATATAAAACTTTCAGGTCAAAATGTGAATCTTTGGTTTGGAAACAAACAGGTTTTAAAAAACTGCGACATCAATTTTGAAAAAAATAAAGTTACGGCACTCATCGGACCTTCCGGTTGCGGAAAATCTACGCTTTTAAGATGTTTCAACCGAATGCACGACTTAAACAGTGAGGCAAAAGTAGAAGGCAAATTTCTAATGGATGATGAAGATATTTATGATAAAAGAACTTCAGTAACACAAGTCCGTAAGAAAATTGGAATGGTTTTTCAAAAGGCAAATCCTTTTCCTAAAAGCATTTACGATAACATCAATTACGGCTTGAAAATCAATAACTTTCCTGTGCGCGACCGTTCCAAAATTGTAGAAAAATCTTTGAAAGAAAGTTATATTTGGGATGAAGTAAAAGACGATTTGAAAAAACCTGCAACCCGACTTTCAGGTGGTCAACAGCAGCGTTTGTGCATTGCGAGAACAGTGGCGCTTCGTCCGGACGTGATTTTAATGGATGAACCGTGTTCTGCGCTCGACCCGATTTCTACAAAAAAAGTAGAAGAACTCATCCACGATTTAAAAAAAGATTACACCATCGTGATTGTAACCCACAATATGCAGCAAGCTCAGCGTGTTGCCGATAAAACCGCGTTTATGTATCTCGGAGAAATCATCGAATTTGGCGATACTAAACAAATTTTTGAAAATCCACAGCACGAATTGACGCAAAAATATATTAAAGGAGCTTTTGGATAATTTTCTCCATTAAATTCAAAATAAACTACATAGTCACATAGATTTTTTAGGTGAAATTTGATGAGTTTAAAAGAAAATAATGCTACAGATATAACAAAATTTCAATTTATTGAATTGAAAATCAATTTCTTTTCCCCAACCCTAAAGGGAGGAAATTGATTCTCTTCTAAATTAGAAACCAATTTCCAAAAAAATTGGAAATTCAAACTCCCTTTAGGGTCGGGGCAAATTTGAATTTTCAATTTTTCAATTTTTTCCATCAACCGAGAATCAATTTCTTCGCTCCGTTTGGTTCGGAGAAAACGAAAAAAAATAATTTCAAATTAGAAAATATCGTGAGCAGTCAATTAAAGAAATTCTTATTCTAGAATTTTCGATTTTAAATATTATCAAAACTCCAATAATTTCTATGTGTCTATGTGGTTATCGTATTTTTAAATAAGTTTAATTTCAATTTTAAATGAATTGGTTCGGTTTGTTCCGAACCATTTTTGTTATATTTGTTACATATTATTCAAAAAAATGTCGAAATCCATCAAAATTGAGCCGCAAGTTTTTCAGGATTTAATGAAATTTTACGGCAATATTTTCAATCTTACGCCTTTGGCTGCGAAGATTTATGCCTATCTTATTTTCGATTTTGAGAAAAAAGGCGTTACGTTTGATGAAATGGTGGAAATTTTTTCGGCGAGTAAAAGTTCGGTTTCTTCGGGAATTAATGCGCTTTTAAAGGCCAATTTAATTAAAGATCAAACCAAGATTGATGAGCGCAAACGCTATTTCGTCATCAATGATGAATATGCGAAAATCCGTTTTAATGAAATTATCGACCGAATGAAAACCGAAATTGATATTTTGGACAGGCTGAATCATTTTAGAGAAAATAAAGACGAAAAATTCAATCAGAAATACGAAATTTACAAGTCGTTACTATTTAGCAGTATCGAAAACATTGAAAACTCTTTAAGAAAATTATACGATGAAGAATAAACTGATTTTGTTGGGAATGTCAATATTGACGGTAGTTTCCTGCAAAAAAGAAGAAGATAAAAAGAAAGACGGTCCAAAACCAGTTGCTACCGTAAAAGTGGAAGCCAGAAATGTTACCGGTTTCACCGAATTTCCTGCAAGCATCGAAGGTCGCGTAAATAATGACGTTCGCGCTAAAATTCAAGGCTATATTACTCAAGTTTTGGTGGATGAAGGTCAATATGTTTCAAAAGGACAGCCACTTTTTCGTTTGGAAACCAATGCTTTAAACGAAACAGCTTCTGCAGCTAGTGCAGGAATCGGTGCAGCTCGTTCCAATGTTTCCGCAGCCGAAGCGAATGTGAAAGCAGCTCAAGCCGCCGTAAATGCAGCTCAAGTTGAGGTCAATAAACTTCGTCCTTTGGTTGAAAAAAACATCATCAGCAATGTTCAGTTGCAGACAGCACAGGCTAATTTGACAAGAGCACAGGCGCAACTTTCGCAGGCGAATGCTGCAAGACAACAGGCGAGTGCAGGTGTTGCACAGGCGCAAGCAAATTATCAGGGCGTTCGAGAAAACATCAATTATTCCATTATTCGTGCGCCGATTTCCGGTGTTGTTGGGAAAATCAATCACAGAAACGGAAGTTTGGTAGGACCGAGTGACCAAATTCCAATCACCACCGTTTCCGATACGAGCGAACTTTACGCCTATTTTTCGATGAATGAAAAAGAATATTTGGATTTTCTAAAAAATTCCTACGGTGCAACGATTCCAGAAAAATTGAAAAATATGCCAATGGTAGAATTGAAACTCGCTAATGGCGACATCTACCCTGAAAAAGGCAGAATTGCAGCCGTCACCGGACAAATTGATGCAAAAACAGGAACTATACAGTTTCGCGTTTCGCTTCCTAATCCGCAAAAATTGTTGAGCAATGGCAACACTGGAACCATTCGAGTTCCAAAAATGTATGAGCAGGTTTTAGTACTTCCGGAAAGTGCGGTGTATGAGCAGCAAGGTTTGATAAATATTTATAAAGTTGAAAAAGATACCGCAAAAAATGCAGTGATTACGCTTTTAGACCGTGTCAATAATATGGTTATCATTAAAGACGGTGTCAAAAAAGGAGAAACGGTAGTTGCAGAAGGCGTAGGAACTTTAAAAGACAAAACCGCCGTAAAACAGGAACCCAAAAACTTTGACGACCTCGTAAAAGCAATCCAACCGATTTTCGAGGAGTAATGTTTACTAAAAACACCTTTGAGTAAATAACGAAAAAGAATTTACCACAAAAGGCACAAAAGTTTTTGGAGATGGAACGTATTACGCTTAAGAAGAACACAATATGAAAATCTTTGATTTTCAAACTTTTGTGAACTTTTAAAATTTTCAACATATGAATTAATTAAAAAGTGAAAACTTTTGTGCCTTTTGTGGTTTTAGAAAAAATGATTTTGTAGAAGGTTTTTCATCTACCAATCCAAAGTATTATGATAAAAAAATTCATAGACCGTCCCGTACTTTCCAGTGTTGTTTCAATATTGATTGTGATTCTCGGGATTTTAGGACTTTATAATCTTCCGGTTACGCAATATCCGGATATTGCACCTGCAACGGTAAGAATTTCTGCAAATTATCCTGGAGCAAACGCGCAAACCGTTATGAATTCGGTAGTCATTCCAATCGAAGAGCAAGTAAACGGAGTAGAAGGAATGGATTATATTTCTTCCAGCGCAGGAAATAATGGTTCTGCAAATATTACTATTTTTTTCAAACCTGGAGTTGATGCAGATTTGGCTGCGGTAAACGTGCAAAATGCTGTTCAGCGCGCGCTTCCGGTTTTACCGACAGAAGTAACACGTTCGGGAGTTACTACTTCCAAACAGAATACGAGTGCCTTAATGTTCCTCTCATTTTACACCGAAAATCCTCAATTGAATGAAGTTTGGCTGCAAAATTATCTCAACATTCACATCATTCCAGAAATTCGCAGAATTAATGGAGTAGGCGATGCATCGGCTTTTGGCGGAAAAAATTATTCGATGAGAATTTGGCTCGACCCTGCAAAAATGGCGAGTTACGGTTTGGAACCTTCGGAAGTGAGTGCTGCGATTAATGAACAATCACGCGAGGCTGCAGCAGGACAATTGGGAGAAAACAGCGGACAATCTTTTCAATATGTCATTCGCTACAAAGGAAAATTAAGTGAAGTTCAGGATTATGAAAATATCGTGTTGCGTTCACTTGGAGGTGGACAATTTTTAAGATTAAAAGATGTTGCTAGAATAGATTTGGATGCCCAATCTTACGGAACAATCGGGGAGAACAACGGTCGTCGTTCCATTTCGATGGGGATTTTTCAAACGCCCGGTTCCAATGCACAACAAATCATCAAAGAGGTAAAGGCAAAACTCGAAGAAACCAAAAAAACATTACCAAAAGGCATCGGTTACAGCATCAACTTCGATACAAATGAATTTTTGGAAGCCTCCATCAGCAAGGTAATCACTACGCTTTTAGAAGCATTTTTATTGGTATTTATTGTGGTGTATTTGTTTTTGCAGGATTTCCGTTCAACTTTGATTCCGGCAATTGCAGTTCCGGTTTCCATTATCGGAACATTTTTCTTTCTGAATTTATTGGGTTATTCCATTAATTTATTAACGCTTTTTGCGTTGGTTCTCGCCATTGGAATTGTGGTAGATGATGCCATTGTCGTCGTAGAAGCCGTTCACGCAAAAATAGAAAACGGCGTTTCCGACAGCAAAAAAGCCACCGTTGAAGCAATGGACGAAATTACCGGAGCCATTATTTCCATTACTTTAGTGATGGCGGCGGTTTTTATTCCCGTTACTTTTCTTACGGGACCCGCAGGTGTTTTCTATCAACAGTTTGGAATTACTTTAATCATTGCGATTTTAATTTCAGCGGTGAATGCTTTGACTTTAAGTCCGGTTTTATCTTCCATTTTCCTAAAATCCCACAGCAAAGGCAATAAAGAATATGAAGCGATGAATTTTAAGGATAAATTTTTCTATAAATTCAATATCGGTTTCAAGAAAACAACGGAAAGATACGGCCGTTCTTTTAATTATTTAATCAAACATAAATGGGTAACGCTGCTGATTTTTGTTGTCGGTGGATTGACTTTTTGGTGGGCAAATTCTACAATGAAAACCGGTTTCATCCCGAAAGAAGACCGTGGAATTATCTTCACAGATGTTTTGCTTCCTCCCGGTGCGTCGATGGAGCGAACTTACAATGTTTTGAAAAATTTGCAGGAAGAAGCGCGAAAAATTGAAGGCGTACAAAACGTGACGTTCACGGCGAGTCGCGGTTTTATGTCGGGAAGCGGTTCTAATGTTGGACAAGCCTTTGTGAAATTAAAACCTTTCAAAGAACGCTACAAAAAAAACGGACAATCTGATGCTGATATCACCAAAAAACTCTTCGGTATTGCTTCTAAATTTCCAGATGCGAAAATTGTGTTTTTTGCACCGCCAAGTGTGAGAGGTTTCGGTTCCAGTGATGGTTTTTCCGCCGTTCTTTTGGATAAAGGTGGTAATGAATTGAGTGAAATGAGTCAGGTTTCGCAAAGTTTTATTGGAGCATTGATGCAAAGACCTGAAATTCAGTTTGCTTCTGCTTCATTTAATACCAATTATCCGCAATATGAAATGATGATTGATGTGGCGAAAGCGAAAGATGTGGGTGTTACCATTACTTCCATTTTAAGTGCAATGCAAGGTTACGTCGGAGGAATTTTTTCAACCGATTTTACAAAATACGGAAAACAATATCGTGTGATGATTCAGTCGCTTCCTGATGACCGAAGAAACGTGCAGGATTTATCAAAATACTACGTAAAAACTTCTGGTGGACAAATGGCACCGCTTTCACAGTTTGTAACGATGAAGCGAACTTTTGGTCCGCAAGCAATTGAGCGTTACAATTTATTTACCGCCGTGAACATTACCGGTTCATCAAATCCCGGATTTTCAACTGGAGATGCGATAAAAGCAGTTGTGGAAGTCGCTGCCGAAAATTTACCCAGCGATTATGCCGTAGAATTTACCGGACTTTCCAAGGAGGAAATGAAAGCATCTTCACAAACTGCCATCATTTTTTTATTGAGTTTTATTTTTGTGTATTTCATTCTTGCAGCGCAGTATGAAAGTTATGTTTTGCCTTTGGCTGTCATTATTTCGTTGCCTTTAGGTGTGGTTGGTGCCTATTTCGCTCAACGGATTTTCGGTTTGGAAAACAATATTTATTTCCAAATTGCCATCGTAATGCTCATCGGACTTTTGGCGAAAAATGCCATTTTAATTGTAGAATTTGCAGTGCAAAGGCGTCATCACGGCGAAAGTATTCCGCAATCGGCAATCAATGCCGCAAAAGCGCGTTTAAGACCAATTTTAATGACATCATTTGCCTTTATTTTCGGAATGTTGCCACTTGTTTTTTCCTCAGGAATTGGACAGGTCGGAAACCGAAGCATCGGAACAGGAGCAGCGTTCGGATTATTGATAGGAACCTTCTTCGGATTGTTGGCGGTTCCGGTTTTGTACGTTATTTTCCAGAGTTTGCAGGAAAAAATTAAACCGATTGTTGCAAAAGAAATTAATACCAATGAGTAATGTAGAGACGCGATTCATCGCGTGTCACGAAAGAATGTACATATGAAAAACATATCAAAAATTAAAAATATTTTTCTTCCGGTTTTGCTGTTGGCAATCCTCGCATCATGCGTTGCCACTAAAAAATATGAAAGACCAACCGGAATTGTAGATGAAAAACTGTTCCGCACAGATTTGCTTCCGAAAGACAGTTCAAGCATCGCCAATGTATCTTGGAAAGAGATTTTTACAGATGTAACGCTTCAAAAACATATCTCAAAAGCATTAGAAAATAACTTAGATATCCGAATTGCGCTTCAGAATATTATTTCGGCAGAATCTTATTTGAAGCAAAGTAAATCGGCGTATTTACCGACAATCAACGTTGGTCCGAATTATACTTTTGGAACACAGTCTTTGAACACCGCTTCCGGACAAATGCTTTCACAAAGAAAATACAACAATACGTTTGATTTTTCCGGAAATGTGAATTGGGAAATCGATATTTGGGGAAAAATGGCGGCTCAGGAACGTGCTCAATTGGCGGAATATTTGGGAACGGTTTCCGCACATCAAAGCATTAAAAGCGATTTGGTAGCTGCAGTTGCCAATGCTTATTATCAACTTTTAACTTTTGATGAACAGAAAAGAATCATCAACGAAACCATCAAAATTCGCAATAAAAATTTAGAAACTACGAAAGCTTTAAAAGAAGCCGGAATTCTTACCGAAGTTGCGGTGCAGCAAAGTCAGGCTTTGGTATATAATGCAGAATCTTTATTGGTAAACATTGATGTACAGATAGAATTGCTAGAAAATACAATGAGTCTGTTGATGGGAATTCCTTCACGAAAAATTGAAAGAACTACACTTTCTCAGCAAAATTTCCCTCAACAGTTTTCACTGGGTTTTCCGGCAAATTTACTTTCAAACCGTCCTGATGTGAAGATGGCAGAATACGATTTGATGAACGCATTTGAACTTACCAAAGCTGCAAAGGCCCAATTTTATCCTACTTTGCGAATTACAGGAAGTACAGGTTTGCAGTCCTCTAATATTGATGATTTATTTAATTTGAATTCCATTTTTGCCAATGTTGTTGGAGGTTTGGTACAACCGGTTTTGAATAAAAGGCAAATCCGAACGCAGTACGAAGTAAGTTTGGCGAACCAAGAAAAAGCCTATTTTAATTTCAAAAAATCTTTGTTGAATGCTGGAAAAGAAGTTTCCGATGCACTAAAAACGTATTCTGCGCAGGACAACTTTATCAGTTTAAAGCAAAAAGAACTGGAAGCCTATCAAAAATCTGTTGAATTTTCCCAACAATTGGTGAATTACGGAATGGCAAATTATCTGGAAGTTCTGAATGCGTCTGTAAATCAATTGAATTCTGAACTGAATATTTCCAACGCAAAATTTGCAAAAATGCAGGCCGGAATTGAGTTGTACCGAGCTTTAGGAGGAGGTTGGAAATAAATTTTCATTACATTTGGTACAGAAATAAATGTATGGAAAACCTAGAGCAATATCTTTCTGAAATTCTGGAAATTCCCATTGAAAACATTGCACAATGTGGAGCGTATTACACTTCCAAAAAGATAAAAAAAGGTGAATTTCTTTTGCGAGAAGGTGAAGTTTGCAGTGCAACTTTTTTTGTGGAAAAGGGTTTATTAAGGATGTATTCTATTGATAAAAACGGTAAAGAGCATATCATTCAGTTTGCGCCTGAAAATTGGTTGATGAGCGACCGAAGTTCCCTGTATTTCAACGAAAAATCAAAATATTTCATCGATGCAGTGGAGGATAGTGAAGTCTTGTTTTTGAACCCTGATTTTTTTCAAAATCTCAAAATGCAGTTTCCCAATTCCATTACCAGTAACGATTTGCTGCTTCAAAAACACATCCGAAACCTGCAAAACCGCGTGAACTCTCTACTCGCCGATACTGCCGAAGAACGCTACCTGAATTTTATCAAAATGTATCCCGATATTTTGCAACGAGTTCCACAGTGGATGGTTGCAAGTTATCTGGGAATTACGCCCGAAAGTTTGAGCAGGGTGAGGAAGGAGTTGGTGAAGAAGTGATTTTGGCTCTCGCAGATTTCGCAAATTTTGCAGATTTTTTGAGAATGAATAATACTATAATTCATCAGTTATCATAATGCCACCAATGCACGAATGTAATATTCGTGCATTGGTGGCAAAAATATCAGCAAAATTTCTGCGAATGCTACAAAAAAAGCGCGATAAATCGCGTCTAAAAATATTTTTTTAAAAGTCCCTCTCCTTTGGAGAGATTAATGAGAAAAATAATTATTTTTCGAAATTAACGAACGGAGTTCATAGGGTGAGGATTTTATTTTCCCAAATAAGACTTCAAAATCTTACTTCTCGTATTATGTTTCAGCCTTTTAATGGCTTTTTCTTTAATTTGGCGAACTCTTTCTCTCGTCAAATCAAAAGTTTCTCCAATTTCTTCCAAAGTCATCGGATGTTTTCCGTTCAAACCGAAATATAGACGAACCAAATCAGCTTCTCTTGGCGTTAAAGTTTGCAAAGCTCTTTCAATCTCGATTTGCAAAGATTCCAGCATCAAATCTTTATCCGGACTTGGTGATTCACCGGAACGCAAAACGTCATACAAATTGGAGTCTTCACCTTCTACCAACGGCGCATCCATCGAAAGGTGACGACCGCTGTTTTTCATGGATTCCTTAATGTCTTCTTCGCTCATATCCAAAACTTCCGCCAGTTCTTCCGGAGAAGGTGGTCTTTCGTTTTCCTGCTCTAGATGAGCATAAGCTTTGTTGATTTTATTGATGGAACCAATTTTATTTAAAGGCAATCTTACAATTCTCGACTGTTCCGCCAAAGCCTGCAAAATCGACTGACGAATCCACCAAACAGCATAAGAAATAAATTTAAAACCTCTGGTTTCATCGTATCTTTTCGCGGCTTTCATCAATCCGAGATTTCCTTCGTTAATCAAATCCGGCAAAGAAAGTCCTTGGTTTTGGTACTGTTTCGAAACGGAAACCACGAAACGAAGGTTGGCTTTGATGAGTTTTTCCAATGCGGCTCTGTCTCCGGCGCGGATTTTTTGTGCCAATTCTACTTCTTCGTCTGCGGTAATTAGTTCCACTTTCCCAATTTCCTGCAAGTATTTGTCAAGCGATGCGGTTTCCCTGTTGGTAACCTGTTTTGTAATTTTTAACTGTCTCATTTACACTTATCTGTCCCATTGGTTTTGGGCTGCAATTATATATACGTTCAAAAGTTACAAAAGGTTACAAACTTTACAACATTTCAAAATAAATTTCTAAAATTTCAAAAAGTATTATATCTTTGTGATATCAAATTAATATCATAAATCAAATCTTACCATCATGGAAAAAGTTCTAAAACCAATGTCCGGTTACCTTGCATTAGTATTCTCCTTAATATTATTGGGAGCAGCAGGATACCTTTTTATTAATGGAGTTTCTACAGAATATCCTACGTTTATTGTGTTGGGAATTATCTGTTTTATACTTTTCATATTTTTTATAAAAGGTTTAATGATTATTCAGCCGAACCATTCCAGAGTTCTCAATTTTTTTGGGAAATATGTGGGAACGGTAAAAGATAATGGTCTGTTTTTCATCAATCCTCTGTATTCTTCACAAAAAATTTCCCTTCGTTCCGAAAATTTACAAGGACAAACTTTGAAAGTGAACGATAAAATGGGAAATCCTATAGAAATTGGAGTTGTCATCGTTTGGCAAGTGGGTGATACCTATAAAGCTGCTTTCGATGTGGAGCGTTATTCCGAATATGTGAAAATGCAGAGTGAGGCCGCAGTTCGTCATTTGGCGATGAGTTTCCCTTATGATAATCTGGAAGATGAACACGCTGCAATTACTTTGAGAGAAGGCGGCGACAAAATAAACGCCATTTTGGAGCAGGAACTTACCGATCGACTTTCAAAAGCAGGAATTATCATTCAGGAAGCTCGGATTTCTCACTTGGCTTATGCATCCGAAATTGCAGGAGCGATGCTTCAAAGACAACAGGCAACAGCAATCGTAGCTGCAAGAACAAAAATTGTGGAAGGAGCTGTAGGAATGGTAGATTTGGCGTTGAAAAAACTCTCCGAAGAAAATATTGTTGAGTTGGACGATGAAAGAAAAGCGGCGATGGTTTCTAATTTAATGGTGGTTCTTTGCGGTGAAAAAGCGGCGCAACCTATCTTGAACACAGGAACTTTGTACAATTAATTTTGTGGAAAAATGGGTGGTACCAAAACTGATAAAGCAAAAGCAAAAAAAAGTTTCGTCTTGCGAATCGACGATGAAACCTATAAGCTTTTGGAAAAATGGGCAGCCGACGAATTCCGCAGCGTTAATGGGCAGATTGAATATTTGCTCAATCAAAATCTGATTGATAAAGGCAGAAAAAAGAAGGAAACAGGTTAAAAAAATAATAAAATAGAGAATTGCAACGAGCGCGCGGAGCGCGCCACAATGTTAACCACTTGCGACTTGTCGCTGGTGGTTTTTTATACAATTGCTGTAATTGTAGGCTCTGTCATTCTGAACGAAGCTTGCGTAGTGAAGAATCTATTATTTTAAAAATCTGAAATACTTAGTAATCAATGGCTAAACCAATCACTCACCCAAACACCCGCCCAAAGCATCCGCTCCAAAATAAAAAATCACCAGCCAAACCAAACCTTTGATGGTGAAAAAAGCAAATCCAGCCCAACCAACACGTTTAAACCATTTTTTAAATTTTGAATTACCCGAACTTTCCGGCTGCTGATTTTCCATTTTTTTTTTTTTTTTTTTTGAATTTTTTCAAAGTTAGAAATTGTATTACAAATGCCCAAGTTTTTTCAATGTTCTAAGAGACTTTTTGAATTTTAAAATAATCAGAAAATCTGCTTAATCAGAAAATCTGCGAGGTTTTTCATTTCACAAATCGCTAAACGAAGTGCCTTTGCGTTCGAAAATAAAGAGAAAATTACTCAAAAAAATCTTTGCGTTCCTTGCGATAAAAATAGTTTCAAACATTAAGTTTTCCATAATACTTCGCTATCATTTTTTTATTTCCTCAATAGTTTTTATCTTTAGGGACTTATCAAAAAGGTAAAAATGGCAAAAAAATCAAACGATTTCGGAATCGAAAAATCCCTTAAAAATTTAGGAATTAAAGCAGAAAACAAAGGTGTTTCCTGTGGCGGAAAATACTTTGCATCAGGCGATTTGCTTGAAAGTTATTCGCCAACCGACGGAAAAATGATCGCAAAAATAAAAACCGGAAATGCGAAAGATTACGAAAAGGTAATCGAAACGGCAAAAAAGGCATTTTTGGACTTTAGGATGATTCCGGCGCCAAAAAGGGGAGAATTGGTTCGCCAATTCGGTTTGAAGTTGAGAGAATACAAGGACGATTTAGGAAAACTCGTTTCCTATGAAATGGGAAAATCTTTACAGGAAGGTCTTGGTGAAGTTCAGGAAATGATTGACATCTGCGATTTTGCGGTAGGACTTTCGCGCCAACTTCATGGTTATACAATGCATTCGGAAAGACCTTTGCACAGAATGTATGAGCAATATCATCCACTTGGAATTGTGGGAGTTATTTCCGCATTTAATTTTCCTGTAGCTGTTTGGTCGTGGAACACGGCTCTCGCTTGGATTTGCGGAAACGTAACTGTTTGGAAACCTTCTGAAAAAGTAGGACTTTGCGCAATCGCTTGTCAAAATATCATCGCTGAAGTTTTAAAGGAAAACAATATGCCGGAAGGAATTTCGGGAATGATTGTTGGCGACCATACAATCGGTGAAAAATTGGTGGCAGACAAAAACGTTCCATTAATATCTTTCACAGGTTCTACAAGAGTGGGAAGAATGGTCGGTGCAAAAGTTGCCGAACGTTTCGGAAAATCTATTTTAGAATTGGGCGGAAACAACGCCATCATCATTACAGAAAATGCGGATTTGGATATGTCGATTATTGGTGCGGTTTTCGGAGCGGTAGGAACTGCGGGACAACGATGCACTTCAACTAGACGATTAATCATCCACGAATCCGTTTATGATGAAGTGAAAAATCGTTTGGTAAAAGCTTATGGTCAGTTAAAAATAGGAAATCCTTTAGACGAAAAAAATCACGTTGGTCCTTTAATCGACGAACTTGCCGTGAATCAATATTTGGATTCCATCAAAAAATGTAAAAAAGAAGGCGGAAAATTTGTGGTAGAAGGTGGCGTTTTAGATGGAAAAGAATACAAATCCGGTTGCTACGTAAAACCTTGCATCGCCGAAGTTGAAAATTCTTACGAAATCGTTCAGCATGAAACTTTTGCACCGATTCTATATTTAATGAAATATAAAAATTTAGAAGACGCGATTGCAATGCAGAATGATGTTCCACAAGGACTTTCTTCTGCAATTATGACCCAAAATCTTCGTGAAGCTGAATTATTCCTTTCTCACGCAGGCTCCGATTGTGGAATTGCCAATGTAAATATTGGAACTTCCGGTGCAGAAATCGGTGGAGCTTTCGGTGGTGAAAAAGAAACAGGCGGCGGAAGAGAATCCGGCTCCGATGTTTGGAAATATTATATGCGCAGACAAACCAACACAATTAATTATTCCAAAACTTTGCCTTTGGCGCAGGGAATTAAGTTTGATTTGTAGTCCCCCTTTCCCCCAAAGGGGGAAAACCGCCTTAAAAATAGTGTAAAATAATAAATTAATAATATCCACTTTTGCCCCCTTTGGGGGAAAGGGGGATGATAAAAAAAGTAATTATATGAACGACGCAATCGCATCACACCCAGAAACAACAAATAAAGTAAAAGAAACCCTCTCAAAACATATTCTTGCAGATGGTTTCGATTTCGTAATGGATCTGGAAAAATCCCATGGATCTTGGATTTACGATAAAATAAGCAACACCGAATTTTTGGATATGTTCTCCATGTTTGGTTCGGCTTCCATTGGCTACAATCATCCGCATTTGGTAGAAAATTCGGCTTGGTTGGGAAAAATGGCAATCAATAAACCTACACTTGCAGACGTTTATTCCGATGAATACGCAGAATTTATGGATACCTTCGCAAGAGTGGCAATTCCAGAGCATTTGCAGTATGCATTTTTCATTTCCGGCGGAACTTTGGGCGTAGAAAACGCCATGAAAGCTTGCTTCGACTGGAAAACCCGCAAAAATTTTGAAAAAGGTTTAACAACAGAAGGAGATATCTGTATCCATTTCAGACAGGCTTTCCATGGTAGAAGTGGTTATACATTAAGCTTAACCAACACTTCCGATCCAAGAAAATACCAATATTTCCCGAAATTCGATTGGCCAAGAATCCTAAATCCTCATTTGAATTTCCCAATTACTGAAGAAAATTTGGAGGAAACCATCAAAAATGAAAATTTAGCATTATTAAATATTCAGCAGGCTATTATTTCAAATCCGGACAGAGTTGCGTGCATTATTATTGAGCCAATTCAGGCTGAAGGTGGCGATCATCATTTCCGTGACGAGTTTTTCCAAGGTTTAAGAAAAATTTGTGATGAAAACGAAGTTCTTCTAATTTTCGACGAAGTTCAAACAGGTATCGGAATTACCGGTAAAATGTGGGCTTTCGAACATTTCACGGCAAAACCGGACATTATTTCTTTTGGTAAAAAAACACAAGTTTGCGGATGTTTGGCAAATAAAGAAAAGTTTGATGAAATTCCGAACAACGTTTTCAGAGAAAGTTCCAGAATCAACTCCACTTTCGGCGGAAACTTCATCGATATGTGTCGTTTTAAATTAATTTTGGAAGTTATTGAAAAAGAAAATCTTTTGGAAAACGCAAGAGTTGTGGGCGAACATCTTCTGAACGGTTTGAAAAATTTGGAACTAAAATATCCTGAAAAACTTTCTGGAGCGAGAGGAAGAGGATTGATGTGCGCCATAGATTTACCAAGTGGAGCAGAGCGCGATGCAATGAGAGAAGAACTTTACAAGGAAAATGTAATTATTTTGGCTTGTGGAGACCAGTCCATCCGTTTCCGTCCGCATTTGAATGTTAGCAAAGAGGAAATTGATATAGCATTGCAGAAAATTGATAAAGTAATCACCGAAAAATTTGCAATGAAGCCGGAAGATGCTTCTATATAAAATGAAAAAACAGAAACGGGCTATCAACAGCCCGTTTTTTAATTCAGTTTTTATTTTGATAAATACTCTAACACTTTTCACCAGAAATCAATTATTTTATAGCAAGTTTTTTAGTGTTTCTGCAGCTGCGGTTATTGTTTCCTCTTTTTTGGCGAAACAAAAGCGCACTTTTCCTGTGTTTCTAAGATCATGGTAAAATGCTGAAACAGGTATTGCAGAAACTTTTTTCTCGCAGGTTAGCCAAACTGCGAAATCTTTGTCTGCCATTGAAGAAATCTTTTCATAGGATGCCGTTTGAAAATAGCTTCCTTCGGATTTTTGCATAAATGTGAACGGAAGCCCACTAAATTCATTCAAGAAAAAATCTCTTTTTTGCAGCATCATTGTTCTGTTGGCTTCGGGATCAAAAACTTCCAGATATTTTGCCAAAGCGTACTGTGCAGGAGTGTTTACGCAGAAAATCAGGTACTGGTGGATTCGTTTGAAAGCTTGCATCAAATTTTCAGAAGCCATCATATAACCGGTTTTCCAACCCGTAATATGAAACATTTTTCCAAAAGAAAATATGGAAAAAGCGCGATTGCGGAGTTGCGGATGATGAAACGCGGAGAAAAAATCTTTTTCATAGCAAAGTAAATCGTATACTTCATCCGAAATTACAAGGATATTGGTGTCTTTAATAATTTCCCAAAGGTTGCTCCAATCGTTCATACTCCATAAAGTTCCACTCGGGTTGTGGGGCGAATTTACAAGGATGGCTTTGGTTTTTTCATTCACAGCTTCTTTGATTTTTTCAAAATTTGGTTGAAAATTTTCGTCCAAACTTACAAAAACGGGTTTTCCGCCATTCACTTCAATGGAGGGAACATAGCTGTCATAAGCTGGTTCCAGAACAATTACTTCATCGCCGGGTTGAAGTATTGTTGCCAAGACACCATAAATGGCGTATGTTGCACCGGGAGTTACAATAATTTCTGAAATGTCTACGGAAATAGGATTTTTTCTTTTTTCGTTGAAGGTTTTGAGGTTTTGAATGAGTTCAGGAAATCCAACCATTGGAGCATATTGGTTCATGTTTTTCTGGGTAGCTTCGGCAAGATATTTTTTCAACAATGGATCAATTTCATAGTCGGGAAAACCTTGAGCAAGATTGATAGCTTTGTTTTGCACAGATAGTGCAGTCATTTCAGAAAAAATGGTAAGATCGCTGCCACTGTGTTTCTTTGGAATGATCATATAAATTTGATTTACTCAAAATTACGAAATCCAATCATCTTTTTCTCATCAAAAAAAACAAATTCTGAATATTTAATTACTTGCTTGTTCTAGCTTCGTAAATCTATTTTTTTATTTCATTTCTGAATCATTTACATCCTATTTTCCTTATTTCAATTCAAAGATTGTAAAAACTATGTTTTTTTCTTTAAATATTTCCCAAAAAACAAAAGGTAATATTCAAACATTAACAAAAAATTAATTTTTCAAGGTTTTATTATCAATTCATTAAAAATCACTACTTTTGCACCGTCAAAAAACGATTATGCAAAACATTAGAAATATCGCGATTATCGCACACGTTGACCACGGAAAAACAACTTTGGTCGACAAAATTATTCACGCCACAAACATCTTCAGAGAAAACCAGGAATCTGGTGAACTGATTATGGATAACAATGATCTGGAGCGCGAAAGAGGAATCACCATTTTATCAAAAAACATTTCCGTAACCTATAAAGACACGAAAATTAATGTGATCGACACTCCTGGTCACGCCGATTTTGGTGGTGAAGTAGAACGTGTTTTGAAAATGGCAGATGGAGTTTTGCTTTTGGTGGATGCTTTTGAAGGACCGATGCCACAAACGCGTTTCGTTTTGCATAAAGCGTTGGAACTCGGCTTGAAACCTATCGTTGTCATCAATAAAGTAGATAAACCCAACTGTCGTCCGGAGGAGGTTCACGACCAAGTTTTCGATTTGTTTTTCAACCTTGATGCAACGGAAGAACAATTGGATTTCCCAACTTTCTACGGCTCATCCAAACAAGGTTGGTTCAACACCAGTTTGGAACCTGCAGATTCAATTATGCCTTTGTTAGACGGAATTTTGCAATACGTTCCTGAACCAAAAGTAGAGGAAGGAAACCTTCAAATGCAGATTACATCGCTTGATTTCTCTTCATTTTTGGGAAGAATCGCAATTGGAAAAATCGCAAGAGGTTCCGTAAAAGAATCACAATGGATTGGTTTGGCGCAGGAAGACGGAAAAATCGTAAAAGGAAAAGTTAAGGAATTATACGTTTTTGAAGGACTTGGCAAGAAAAAAGTTCAGGAAGTTCACGCCGGAGATATTTGTGCGATTGTAGGTTTTGATGCTTTCCAAATTGGTGATACGTTTGTAGATTTGGAAAATCCAGAACCGTTGACAAGACTTTCTATCGACGAGCCGACTTTAAATATGACCTTCTCCATCAACAATTCCCCTTTCTTCGGAAAAGATGGAAAATATGTGACTTCAAACCACTTGAAAGACCGTTTGTATAAGGAATTAGAGAAAAATTTAGCATTAAGAGTTGAACCAACCGATGATGCAAATACATTCTTGGTTTTTGGTCGTGGAATTTTGCACCTTTCCGTTCTTATTGAAACGATGCGTAGAGAAGGTTACGAGATGACGATTGGTCAACCGCAAGTAATTTTGCGCGAAATTGACGGGGTAAATTGCGAACCTTACGAATCAATGGTGGTAGATGTTCCGGAAGAATTTGCTTCAAGAGTTATTGATTTGGCGACACAAAGAAAAGGCGACCTTCACATCATGGAAACCAAAGGCGAAATGCAGCATTTGGAGTTTGAAATTCCTTCCCGTGGATTAATCGGGCTTCGTTCACAAATGTTGACCGCAACTGCAGGTGAGGCGATTATGGCGCACCGTTTCGTGGATTATAAACCTTTCAAAGGTTCCATTCCGGGAAGAAGTAATGGCGTTTTGATTTCAAAAATTCAAGGACCTTGTACAGAATATTCCATCAATAAATTACAGGATAGAGGACGATTTTTCGTGGATCCAGGTGAAGATGTTTATGCTGGAATGATTGTGGGTGAACAAAACAAACCGGGCGATTTAGTCGTAAACATCGTGGAAGGAAAACAATTGAACAACATGCGTGCATCCGGAAAAGACAAAGACACCGGAGTTGCCCCAAAAATCCTTTTCTCGTTGGAAGAATGTATGGAATACATCCAAGCCGACGAAGCCATCGAAGTAACGCCAAACTTCATCAGAATGCGTAAAAAAGTGCTTTCTGAAGAGGAAAGAAAACGTGCTGAGAGAGTTGCGAAAGGGTAATTGTCATTGCGAGCGGAACAAAGTGAAGCGCGGCAATCCTTAAATAAAATGTATATGAAAGACGCTTTTTTGGAGCGTCTTTTTTCTTTTAACTGTCATTGCGAGGAGTGAGGAACGAACGACGAAGCAATCCGTTAATAAAAAAGGCGAATCAATCTTTTAAAAAAAAAGAATAATTTCCGAAGAAACAATCAATTTATTAAAAAGGTAAATTCAAATCCCCAAACTCCTCACAAATCTCTTCATACAAATCCCTCCATTCTGAATTAAAACCATTAATCAAATCCAATTTCTTCTGTCTTGAACCTGCTTTCAACTGCTTTTCTCTGCCAATTGCATCTCCAATTTCCTGAAATGCTTCCCAATACACTAATTTTTCCAAATTGTATTTTGCAGTAAAACTGTTTTTAAATTTTTTATGTTTGTGTTCTAAAACTCTTAGTGGTAAGTTTGAAGTCACGCCAATGTATAAAGTTGTGTGATTTTTATTGGTTAGAATGTAGATAAAGCCGGGTTTCATATTTCAAATTTAGCAAAAATCATGGGATTGCCGCGTCGTTCGTTCCTCACTCCTCGCAATGACAGTGTGATTGTCATTGCGAGGAGCGACCGAAGGGAGCGACGAAGCAATCCCATAATTAGTATTAGCTGATGTGGGAAAACAAAACCTAAATTCCATTAAAAACTTGAAAAACAAAACATTTTCCTCTATTTTTGCCCTTATGAAAATCAACAAACTCAAATATATTTCAATTATTTTTTCAGGTCTTTTTGTTGCTTCTTGTTCCGCCCAAAAACCTCCAACAATACCGCAAAAACCAGCGACAACAATAGTAAAACCTGAAACCCGAAACCCGAAACCCGAAACTCAAAAACTCATTCTCCCCGAAGTCAACCGAGAATTTCGCGCGGCTTGGATTGCAACCGTGGCAAATATCAATTGGCCTTCAAAAAATAGTCTTTCTACTGAACAACAAAAACAGGAAGCGATTAGAATTTTGGATTTGCTGAAAGATGCCAATTTCAATGCGGTGGTTTTTCAGGCACGACCTTCTGCAGATGCCCTTTACAAAAGCGATTTTGAACCTTGGTCGTATTTCTTGACGGGACAAATCGGCAAAGCTCCGTCGCCGTTTTATGATCCTTTGGAATTTTGGATTTCCGAGGCGCACAAACGCGGGATGGAACTTCATGTGTGGCTCAATCCTTACCGAGCGCATCACACAACGGGCGGAACCGTAACTTCCGAAAGTATGGCCTCAAAAATGTCCAACGAAACCTATCGTTTGCGAAACGGAATGTATTGGATGGATCCTTCGGATGAAAAAGTGCAAAACCACGCTTCTGCGGTCATCAAAGATTTGGTAAAGCGTTACGATATTGATGCAATCCATATTGACGATTATTTTTATCCTTACAAAGAATACAACGGCGGAAGAGATTTCCCCGACGATAAAACTTGGAACACCTACCGAAATTCGGGCGGAACTTTGTCGCGTGCAGATTGGCGTCGCGGAAATGTGAACAAATTCATCAAAAGAATTCACGACGAAATAAAATCCGAAAAATCCTACGTAAAATTCGGAATTTCTCCTTTTGGAATTTGGAAACCGGGATTTCCTGCTAATGTTACAGGAAGTTCGCAGTATGACGAACTTTTTGCCGATGCAAAATTATGGCTTAACGAAGGTTGGTGCGATTATTTTTCGCCGCAACTCTATTGGAAAGAAGGCGGTCCGCAAAGTTATTCCTCACTATTAAATTGGTGGAAACAGGAAACGCCGAAAAATGTTCATCTTTGGCCAGGTTTAAATACTGTTGGAGTGAAAAATGTTGCGGATAAAGCCGAAGAAATTTCAAATCAAATAAAGATAACAAGAAATGTTTTAGGCAATTCATCAGGAGTAATTCATTACAGTATTGATGGAATCTCCAAAAATTATGGAATGCAAACTTCGCTCAAAAATCTGTATAAAGAAAAAGCCCTTGTTCCTGAAAGTCCATGGATTAAAACGGAAGCTGTTTTAAAGCCTGAACTTACTGCAAGAAAAAATGGAAGCAACGCCGAAATTCATTGGCTTTCAAGAAATCCAGAACAGGCAAAACATTTCATTCTTTTTGCTAAATACGGCAACAAATGGGAAACCGAAATTTTGAACGGCGATGAACACACCAAATTTCTTCCTTTGGTAAAATCGGGAGTTCACTTGACCGATTTGGCGCTGAAAGCAGTGGATAGATTGGGAAATGAGAGCGATTACGATTCTGTAGAAATTCACTAATGATGAATTTTGATGAATTAAAAATTTTTCTGGACGAAAAGGCAGATCAGTACAATCATCCCGATTTTATTGTGAATGATCCCATCCAAATTCCGCATCGGTTTTCATTAAAACAAGATATTGAAATTGCGGGATTTCTCACCGCTACCATTTCTTGGGGAAACCGGAAGTCCATCATCCAATCTGCGGAGAAAATGCTGGATTTTATGGGAAATTCGCCTTACGATTTTGTGATGAATTTTTCTGGGAATGATTTGGATTTTATTCGTAAAAAATCGGTTCACCGTACTTTTAATGGGGAGGATTTTGCTGTTTTTTTGAAAAATTTGAAGAGAATTTATGCTGAAAATGAAAGTTTGGAAAACCTTTTTCTTCTCAAGGAAAATGAAGTGAATTATTACCACTCCATAGAACGTTTTAGAAATCAATTTTTGGGTGAAAATGTTCACAGAAGCCATAAACACGTAAGTTCTACCTACAAAAATTCGGCAGCGAAAAGATTGATGATGTTTCTGCGTTGGATGGTTCGAAATGACGAGCGAAAAGTGGATTTTGGAATTTGGAAGCAGCTGAGCCCACAATTTCTTTCCGTTCCTTTGGATATACATACCGGAAATATTTCAAGAAAATTGCAGTTGATTTCCCGAAAACAAAATGACTGGAAAACTGTGGAAGAACTGGATTTGGTTTTAAGAAAAATGAACGCAAACGACCCTGCAAAGTACGATTTTGCCTTGTTTGGATTGGGTATTTCGGGGGATTTTTTATAAATTTAACAAAAATTTTTACGATGCAGATTACGGAGCAGAATCGGGAAAAACTTTCAGCACTGGAAAAAGTGGCGAACGGAATTATGTGGTGGATTGGCTCTATTCCTTCGCTTATTGTGCATACATTGTTGTTTCTTACAGCTTTTTTGCTTCCGGTTTTCGGCGTTGTAGAATTCGACCAAATGTTGTTGGTTTTAACCACTATTTTGTCTTTGGAGGCGATTTATTTGGCAATTTTCATCCAAATGTCTGTGAATAAAAGTTCAGAACATATTGAGGTTTTGAGGGAAGATGTTACTGAAATTCAGGAAGATATTGAGGATATTCAGGAAGATATTGAGGAGATTTCCGAAGACATCGAAGAAATTAGTGATGATATTGAAGACATTCAGGAAGATATAGAAGATATTGCGGAGGAAGACGATGATGAAGACCACAGTGAACGTGCCAAAAATGTAATTTTGAAAAGCAATGTATCTAACAATAAATCTGCTATAAAAACACTTCGCGACAAAATACAGGAGCTGGAAAACCAAATAGAAAATCTGAAAAGCGAGGAATGATTCGCAACTCGGAAATTATATTTTTTGTGTTTTATATTGAATAACAGATTTTCTTTGTGAAATACAAAATATTAATGACAAATTGAGTGTATCAGCAATATTTTTTTTTATATTTGTTGAAAAGTATTCAAATCGTAACCACAGAGTGCAACTTTACTACAGTTATTAATCTTTAACAAATAGTGATTGCTTAATTCTATGATTATAATTTTAGGCTTTTTGAAAATAGATAAATAATAAACAAGTAAATATGTTCACCTATCGATTAAAAAACTACTTTAGAATTGCTTTTTTTGCCGCATCAATGTTTAGTTTTTGCCAAGTAAATGGACAGGAACGTAAGTTGGAAATCGAAAAAGCACATCCTTCAGCTATGAAAGCGGGAGCTTTTATTGATGTAAATGTTCCTCCTTATCCTCAATCTACCTTTACACCGACTCAATTGGTTACACAGGTATTGATTACCCAAGGTTCAAATTGTGGGACACCGCAAGTTTCAAACGTTACCGTTACACCAAATCAACCAGTTACCAATAATGATCGTTTTTGGGGTTATTTTAATAAAACAACCTCCAATTTTCCTTTCCAAGAAGGTATTGTTTTAACGAGTGGATTTGCGAGAAGATCTGGTAACCAGCTCGAAGCGGGAACTTTAGGAGATATTAATGGGGGAGGAAGTGACCCAGACTTAATAGCTGCTCTAAACACTACTAGTACCATTAATGATGCAGGAATTTTAGAGTTTGATTTTATTCCTTCCAGTACACAGATGAAGTTTAACTACATCTTTGCATCTGAGGAATATTCAGGTACTTTTCCATGTCCATCAGGCTCATTTCCTGGGTATGATGATGCTTTTGCATTACTGCTAAAACCAAATACACCGGGTTCTGTTTATCAGAATTTGGCTATTTTACCAGGTGGAGCTGGTCCGGTTGCAGTTACAAATATTGTACCTCCAAGTTTTCCTTGCCCTGTAAATGCCCAATATTTTGGAGCAATGGCTCCTAATGCTACCAATTTCAATGGTAGAACGGCGCCTTTGGTTGCACAAGCAACAGTAATTCCGGGTCAGTCTTACCACATTAAGATGGTGATAGCCGATGCGCGTGACCATATTTATGATTCCGGTGTTTTTTTAGAAGCTGGCTCGTTTGATATTGGCGTTCAAATTTTGGGGCCAAATGGTGTTGCGCTTCCTGCTGACATCAATATGTGTGATTTGGTACCACAATCGCTAACCGCTTCAGTACAGATTCCTGGTGGAACTTATCAATGGTTTTTAAACGGTAATATTATTCCTGGTGCTACTAATCCTACTTATGTTGCAACTCAACCTGGAGTTTATACCATAGAAGTATATATTCCCGGCAATCAGTGTCCTGGTGAAGCAAGCATTACTATCCATGGTGGTACTTCACCTGTTGTAAACAATGTTACTTTTACGCAGTGTTATGGCGCAGGTAATGTTATTTTTAATCTTCCATTAACTCAACTTGCAGTTAGCACTACTCCAGGTGCCACTTTCGCCTATTACGTTAATTTGGCAGATGCACAAGCACAAAACAATAATACTATTCCAAATCCGGCAGCTTTTTCAAGTGCAGGAAACCAGACCGTTTATGTTTTGGTAAAATCAACGTTTTGTCCAAAAATTGCAGAAATTCAGTTGGTAAAAGCACCACAAATGGTTGTGGATATTGCGGTACCACCTGCAATTACTTGTGTAAATACGCAGGTAACGCTTAATGCTATTGCTTCGGTTTATCCTGCCGGTTCTACCTTCAATTGGGTAGCATCTAACGGTGGATATATTTTCTCTGGTACAAATACGCTTACTCCAATTGTTGCCTCTGGTGGAACTTATACGCTTACCATTACCAAAGCTTATCAACCGGGCAATGTATTATGTACTGCCACAAAATCTGTAGTAGTTCAAGAAAATATAACTCCTCCAACAGTTACCGTACAGGCTTCTGATACCAAAATTTGCGCAGGAGATCCAGTTGTATTAACGGCTAATGGTGGTGTCTCCTATGTTTGGTCCCACAGTAATTCTCCGTTACCTATTGTAACATTCAACCCTACACAAACAACTACTTATACCGTTTATTCAGTTGGTACGAATGGTTGCCAATCAACGAATCCTGCAAGTATAACGATACAGGTTGTTCCTGCTATTACATCTCCATTACCGGCAATTGCAGGGCAAATTTGTGTAGGAGACAGTATTGTTTTGGATGCAGGTTCCGGACCTAACTATACCTATAATTGGTATCATGTTGTAAATAATGCTAATGTAACTTTGGGAAATACCCAAACAATTACCGTAAACGAAGTGGGTACTTATTTTGTAACCATCAACAATGGCGAATGTTCAAAAACATTTAGTACTCAAGTGATTCAAGCGCAGATTCCACAGTTTGTAAATGTAGATTACCAAACAGGAACACTTACGCTAACAGCTCAAAGTCCAAGCAACGGACCTTTGGAATATTCTATAGATAACGGATTTACTTGGCATGATTCCAATGTATTTACAAATGTTCCAAGCAATATCACCATCAATCTTATGGTACGTGTAAAACACACTTCCTGCGTTGGTACTCTTCCATTCTTCACCATCCATATCCAGAACGTGATTACGCCAAACGGTGACGGAATTAACGATGTATTGGATTTGAGCGGAATAAGCCGTTATACCAATTTTGCAGCCAGTGTTTACGACAGGTATGGCAAAAGACTTTGGGAAGCAACCAAGGATTCGCCAATTTGGAACGGAAGATTCCAAGGAAGGGTATTGCCTACAGCAACTTATTGGTATCAGGTAAATTACCAAGATCCTGCAAGCAAAATCCCAGTCGTTAAAAAAGGTTGGATTATGCTGAAGAACAGAGAATAATGTGAAACAATATTTTTAGTAAAAAAGCTCCTCGCGCGAGGAGCTTTTTTATTAGGCATCTTTCCAAAGTTTTGCAAAATGGATGAAATCTTCCACCGAAAGTTCTTCTGCCCTTTTTTGAAGAAATTCGTGGTTTTGCAAAGCTTCCGGTATATTCATTGCTTTCAGCGCATTCGAAAGTTTTTTTCTCCTTTGGTTGAAGCCTGTTTTTACTATTTGTTTAAAAAGAATTTCATTTCCGGAAAGTCCTTCTTTTGGATTTCTGGTTAATCTTATAACACCCGATTTTACTTTCGGAGGCGGATTAAAAACGTTTTCGTGAACGGTGAAAAGATAATCCACATCATAATAAGCCTGAACAAGAACCGATAAAATACCATAATCTTTCGTCCTAGGAACAGCGGCGGTTCTTTCTGCAACTTCTTTCTGAAACATCCCAACCATTTCGGGAATTTGCCTGTAGAAATCGATAATCTTGAATAAAATCTGCGAAGAAATATTATACGGAAAATTTCCGATGATACCTGTTTCGCTATTTTCAAGAAATACAAAATCAGTTTTTAGAAAATCTCCGATAAAATTTTCTTTTTGGATAGCTTCGTAATTTTGCTTCAAATAATCAATTGACTCTTGATCTATTTCTGCAAGAAAAATTTTCACCTTTTTTTCCAATAAATATTTGGTAAGAACTCCGGTTCCGGGGCCTACTTCCACAACGTTTTTCAAACTTTCGAATGACATGCTTTCTACAATTTTTCTAGCTATATTTTCGTCCGTTAGAAAATGTTGGCCCAAATGCTTTTTTGCTCTTACACTCATTTATCAAGATTATTTTTAAAAAGGAATAAATCAATTTAGGATTGCCCACAAAATAGGTTTTAAGTTTTTTTTAACACCTCATTTCGGTCTATTTTCGGCAAATTTCGGAAGTTTTTTTCTATTTTAGCGGAAAATTTTGTTTTAATGGCAAATACAGTAGAGGATTTTAATAGAAGGAGGCTCCGTTCCAGCAATATTACCGTAGTAATTAGTATTGCACTTGTACTTTTCTTGGTGGGTCTTTCAGGACTAATTTTGATTAATGCCCAAAAATATTCAGATTATCTTAAAGAGCAGTTGGTCGTAAATGCTTATTTTGATCAGGATTATGATTCCAAAGATTCCCTGAAGCTTGCAAAACAGGAAGCTGGGGCAGTGGAAAAAATTAAAGCTTTGGCTGCTGTAAAAAATGCAACCTACATAAGCCGCGAACAAGCATCTGTTGAAGCTAGAAAAAGCCTCGGTGTAGATGCCGAAAAATTGTTTGATGCACATATTTTCCCGTCATCCGTGGAAGTTTCGCTAAAACCGGAGTTTGTGGATCCCTCTAAGGTGAATGATGCCATCAAACAGATTTCTTCTGTCCCGGGTATTGTTGAAGTTAAAAACAATTCAGAATCGCAAAAAGTTTACGAAACTCTGAACAATATTTTGAAGTGGATTCTTGGTTTCTCATTGCTATTTTTAGTGCTTGCAATCGTGCTTATCAACAATTCTATAAGGCTGAAAATTTTCTCAAAAAGATTCATCATAAAAACGATGCAGCTTGTAGGTGCGAGAAGAAGATTTATTTTGACCCCCTTTATAAAGGAAGCTGTAATTCTTGGTTTTTTGGGTTCTGTTCTTGGTTTGTTGGCATTGTTTGGAGTTTGGTATTATTTTACCACAACTATTCAAACGCCTTTTGTACAAGATACCTATCAATACATTTGGTTGATGATCCTTATTTTTGCAGTGGGAATTCTCATCACCGTAATCAGCACTATTTTTGCAACTTGGAGGTTTCTTCGCTCTAATATTGATGACTTATATTACAACTAAAAATGGCAAAAAAAACAGATAAATTCAACGCAGATAGCTTCGGGAAATCGGAGATTGCAAATGAAGGAAAGAAAGACTTTTATTTCGGAAAAGAGAACTATAAATGGATGATGATTGGTTTGGCAATGATAGTTGTGGGTTTTGTGCTGATGTTGGGTTCAGATGCTAATACCGTTGATGGCAAATTTGATCCTAATTCTTGGAACGACGATATCTTCTCCTTTCGCAGGATCAGGCTGGCTCCCTTTTTAGTAATTGCAGGTTTTGCAGTGGAAGTTTATGCCATTTTGAAAAGAAATAAATAGTTTAGATTTTTAAATTAAATGCTTTGTCATAAGTTTCATCTTTTAGAACTTTGACAAAGTTTTTTTATATCATTTATCAGTTATCACTCATCATTTATAAAGGAGATGGATTTAATAAAAGCAATCATCATCGCGATTGTAGAAGGTTTAACGGAATATTTGCCGGTTTCTTCCACAGCACATATGATTTTTACCAGTTCGATATTCGGAATTCAGGAGGACGAATTTGTGAAAATGTTTCAGGTCTCCATACAGTTTGGAGCAATTCTGGCGGTAGTATTTCTGTATTGGAAGAAGTTTTTCGATTTTAAAAATATTAATTTCTACCTAAAATTGGCTGTTGCAGTAGTTCCAGCCTTGGTTTTAGGGAAACTTTTTGATGACAAAATAGAGGCCGTTCTCGGCGATCCTGTTCCCATCGCAATAGTTTTGATTTTGGGTGGGGTAGTGCTCCTGTTCATCGATAAAATTTTTAAAATCCATACGATTGATGATGAAAAAGATATTTCCTACAAAAGCGCCATTATCATAGGTTTTTGGCAATGTCTTGCAATGATGCCCGGAACGAGCCGAAGTGCAGCATCGATTATCGGTGGAATGCAGCAAAAATTGACTAGAAAAGCAGCCGCAGAATTTTCATTTTTTTTGGCGGTTCCTACGATGTTGGCGGTAACGGTTTATTCCATTTTTCTGAAGGACTGGAACCACAATGGTTTGCAGCAGAAAGGCTACGAAATGTTGATGCAGGGAAATAATTTGATGCTTTTTTTGGTGGGAAATGTCGTGGCATTTATAGTTGCTGTAATTGCGATTAAATTTTTCATCGGAGTTCTTACGAAATATGGCTTCAAACCTTGGGGTTGGTACAGAATTGTGGTAGGAATAGTTCTGTTGGCTTACTTTACGATGTTTAATAAATAATTTTTATATTTGATAAAATTGTTTTAGATGAAAACACTCAATGTTTCAATATCCGAGTTAGAATTTAATAAATTTGGTTTGAAGAACAGCAACCTTAGTTTTTCGGATTTGTTGGATATCATCAGCAGAGAAATTTCACGACAGAACCTAATGAAGACGGTTGAATTGGCTGAGAAACTTGGTCTTTCGAAAATGTCGATGGACGAAATTACTGATGAAGTAAAAGCAGTAAGAAAAAATGCCAAAAATAATTCTTGATACCAATGTCTTGGTTTCTTCTTTAATACAGCGAAGTTTTCCCTTCTTAATTGTTGAAGAAGTTTTTCTCAATAACAGATTTCAAATTTGTATTTCGGATGAATTTACTTGCTGAATATTTCGAAGTTCTTCAAAGGGAAAAGTTCTCAAAATTTCCTGATTTCTTTATACGTGCAGAAAATCTTATCGTTGAAATTTTAGCTCGAGCAAGTCATTTTGAGCCTAAAAAGAAAATCAATATTCTCTCCGACAAAGATGATAATAAAATCATTGAGTTGGCGGATGAAGCGGATGCAGATTTTATCATTACGGGAAATACAAACGATTTCACCTTTTCGAACTATAAGAATACAAAAATTGTAACTCCAAAAAAATTTTGGGAAATAAACTTCATTCAATAATGACTGCTGAAAATTTTCTTGAAGGACAAATCATACTCTTGGACAAACCTTTGGATTGGACCAGTTTTCAGGCAGTAAACAAACTGAAATATAAGCTGAAAAGAGAATTTAATCTCCCCAAAAAGTTTAAAATTGGTCATGCAGGAACGCTCGATCCTCGTGCAACAGGGCTTTTGATCGTTTGTACCGGAAAATTCACCAAAAAAATTCCAGAAATTCAAGATGCTCCAAAAGAATATTTCACCGAAATAAAAATCGGCGTGCAAACCGAATCCTACGACACCGAAAAACCCGAAATCCTTCATCAGGACTTTTCACACATCAAAGAAGATTTTATTCAAGAAGTTTTAGAAAAATTTGTAGGTGAAATCGACCAAAAACCACCCATTTTTTCAGCCATAAAAATCGATGGAAACAGAGCGTATGATTTGGCAAGAAAAGGCGAAGAGGTAGAAATGAAATCGCGAAAAACCACGATTCACCACATCAAAGATGTTGAAGTTGAATTGCCTTTTGTACGTTTTACCGTTGGTTGTTCAAAAGGAACTTACATCCGCAGTTTGGCTCACGATATTGGTCAGGAATTGGGAGTTGGCGCATATTTAACCAATTTAAGAAGAACAAAAATCGGGGAATATTCTGTCGAAAATGCTTCCGAAAAATATTTGCAAAACGAGTTTAGATTTTCTGAAATTTAAGGAAATTAATCATTTATCACTTATCACTTATCACTTATCACTTATCACTTATCATTCATCATTTATTAAATTGGAGACACGCATCAATAAATATCTTTCCGAAGTCGGTTATTGCTCCAGACGCGCAGCCGACAAACTTTTGGAGGAAGGAAGAATCACTATCAACGGTAAAATTCCCGAAATGGGAACGAAGGTTTCCGGTGAAGACGAAATTTTTGTGGATGGAAAAAATATTAAAAAAACAGAAGAAACACACGTTTATATCGCCTTTAATAAACCTGTAGGAATCGTTTGTACTACCGATACCAAACGCGAGAAAAACAATATTGTAGACTACATCGATCACCCAAAAAGAATTTTCCCAATAGGAAGGCTCGATAAACCGAGTGAAGGATTGATTTTACTAACTTCTGACGGCGATATTGTCAATAAAATTCTCCGCTCCAGAAACAATCACGGTAAGGAATATATCGTTCGCGTCGATAAGCCAATTACGCCAAAATTCATCGAAAAAATGCGAAGCGGTGTGCCAATTTTAGACACCGTTACCAAAAAATGCGAGGTTGAAAAATTGGACACAATGACCTTCAGAATTGTCCTTACACAAGGTTTGAACCGACAAATACGCAGAATGTGCGAATATCTCGGTTACGAAGTAAAGAAACTGAAGCGCATCCGAATTATGAATATCCACCTTGATTTACCGGTTGGAAAATGGAGGGATTTAACGCCAAATGAACTAGCTGAACTGGAAAAATTGGTGGAAGATTCTAAAAAAACTTTTGAGTAATTCTGTGAAAAATATTTGTTAATAAAATCACCCTTTCAGCGTTTCAAATCGCTGAAAGGGTTTGTTGTTTTGAAAAACTACTTTAAATACAGCCGCATTTTCGCTTCATACTCCGGTTTTACCTTGATGAATTTCCAGATCTTCTTTTCATCAGGATTCGAGATTCGATAATAAATAATTTTATCGGCAGAATACTTGAAATAGGGATGATTTTTCAACCATTCTTCAGGAGCATCAACAAGGGTGAATTTTTCAATTCCAGAAGTATTTAGTTTTGCGGTAGAAACTAGTTTTTGAGCCATCTCTTTATCAATATCATATGTTTCCAAAATCTGATTTTCGCTAGCAAAACCACCTAACTTTTTCCTAAAACCAATTAGCATTCCAGCGCTTTTTTCATCAAATCCAAACTCGATAAGTTGCCGATAAGTGATTTGATTGATGTCAATTTTAGAAAAATCTGTTTTGGCTTCGGCAATTGTATTTTTTATAAAGTTTTGAGCCTTATTTTGCGTATCATTTTGAACAAAATTTTCAGGATTTAAGCGTACAAAGGGCTTCATCTCTTCAAATTTTTCATCAGAAATTACAAAGCAGGCTTTCAATTCCTCCAAATTTTTGAAGCTGCCTTTCAAATTTCGATTTTTATAATTGAGAATCACCTCAGACTGCTTTTCGGAGAAGCCTAAAGCTTTCCAACCATCAAAATCTAAAAGATTTGGGTCGAAAGCGTTGTAGCGAATTGTTGGTTTTTGAGTTAAATTCTCACTTTTTGAAAAATTTTTGGATGAAAAATTTTCTGGAGTGTTTTGAGGAAGTATAAGATATGGGGACAGTTTTGCGTAATTTTCATCACTGATGATGAAACATTCTTTAAATTTTTCTTTGCTGATAAAGCTTCCGCCCAAATAATTTTTATACTTAATGATTGCAGCAGCCTGTCTTTCGCTAAATCCCAAAGCTTCCCATTGTGATTGGCTATAAACATCCGGATTAAATTTTGAGGTTACTGAAATCCCCTTTTTGTTAATATTTTGGTTTGCAAAACTCTTGAATTTATAGTTGTTATTGGATGTTTTTTTCTCTGGTAGTAAGATGAAAGGTTCTAATTCACCGTATTTTTCTTGCGAAATTGCATAGCATTTCTTCAGTTGTTCCTTCGATTTGAACTCGCCACCAATAACGTTTTTGTACTTTAATATGGTTGCCGTTTGTTTTTTGGAGAATCCAAGTTTTTCCCATTGTCCTTCATCAAGTTCATTGGGGTCAAAATCTGAAAGAACTATTTCGCTATTATTGGTTTTATTTTGGGAAAACGCTACATTGGCTTCAGAAATTGCATTATTTACCTCACTATTCCTGAAGATTGTAAAACCAGCAAAAACAATTGCACCGGCGGCGCAAAGAGCAATAAATTGCTTTTTTGATTGGTTTGCGTATAAATTAGATTTCATCGATTCGTTTTTCCGACAAATCTAATGAGGGTTGTTTAAAAAAAATGATTTTAGAATGTAAGAAAATACCCCTAATTACTCTATATTTTCAAGTAAAGAATCTTTCAGCTTTACCAGTTCTGCCTTTACAAACTCCAAACGATCAATCATAGATATTGTTTCAGAAATTTTATGATTGGTAGCCAATGCAACTCTTGCTCCATCCAAAGTGTACCCTTTTTCCTTCACGAGATGGTAGATAATTTTCAGGTTTTTAATGTCTTCAGGTGTGAAATAGCGGTTTCCTTTTTTATTTTTTTTCGGTTTTAAAATAGGGAACTCCTGCTCCCAATAGCGAATTAGGGACGAGTTTACATTGAAGGCTCGTGCAACTTCGCCAATTGGGTAATACAGTTTATCTGGAAGGTTAATTTTCACCTTTGGTATCAATTTCCTACAAATTTAGGAATAAATTGCTAATAAAAAAATAAGCTTCGAGTTGGTTTTTAAATCGAAATTTTAAAAAATTTAATTGTTTTCACAGTGTTTTAAGTTTTTCTGTGGTGTGCGTTGCAATAAAGCATTTCTTCAATACTTTAATATTAAAAAATGCTATAAACTAACGAATCGAAGTGTTCAAAACTAATGCATCATAAAATTTTTGCCAGATTCTTAATATTTTCTTACTTTTGCACCACTTTTTTGCGGACAGATTCCAGAAAGTAACCCATTTATATTTAACAACTTCCGTATTTTTTAATCTGCAATATTTGGAATCATTAAAAAAGAAGGAATACAAACTATTAATTATGTCTGAAACTAAAGACACGGTTCTTATGAACCAAAACGTTGCGCCAGAGCAGTTTGACTGGGATTCTTTTGAATCTGGGCTTGATGCTGAAGCAAGAAAAGAAAAAAGCGACCTGGAAGAAATCTACAAAGGTTCCCTAAAAGGTCTGGAAGACAATGATGTACTTATTGGAAAAGTTGTAAGACTTACCGACAAGGAGGCAATTGTTGACATCAATTTTAAATCTGAAGGAGTTATTTCTCTGAACGAGTTCCGCTACAACCAAGGTTTGCAGGTAGGTGATGAAGTAGAAGTTATGGTGGATAGAAGAGAAGACAAAACCGGACAACTTCAGTTATCCCACAAAAAAGCCAGAACGCTTAAAGCATGGGATAAAGTAAACGAACTTCACGAAAGTGGTGAGGTAGTAAACGGATTTGTAAAATCAAGAACTAAAGGAGGTATGATCGTTGATGTTCACGGTATCGAAGCGTTCCTTCCAGGTTCACAAATCGATGTGAAGCCAATAAAAGATTACGATCAGTACGTTGGTAAAACAATGGAATTCAAGGTGGTAAAAATTAACCCTGAATTTAAAAACGTTGTAGTATCGCACAAAGCTCTTATTGAAGCAGACATCGAAGATCAGAAAAAAGAAATCATCGCTCAATTAGAGAAAGGACAAGTTTTGGAAGGTACTGTTAAAAACATTACTTCTTACGGTGTATTCATCGATTTAGGAGGTGTTGACGGTCTTATCCACATCACAGACCTTTCTTGGAGCAGAGTAAACCACCCATCAGAAATCCTTGAAGACGGACAAACTGTAAAAGTGGTAATCCTTGATTTTGACGATGAAAAAACAAGAATTCAATTGGGTATGAAGCAATTGGAGGCACATCCTTGGGATGCGCTTTCTGCTGATTTGAAAGTTGGAGATAAAGTAAAAGGAAAAGTAGTAGTTCTTGCAGATTACGGCGCATTTGTAGAAATTGCACCTGGTGTAGAAGGATTGATTCACGTTTCTGAAATGTCATGGTCCACACACTTAAGAAGTGCGGGTGATTTTGTAAAAGTAGGTGATGAAGTAGAAGCTGAAGTATTAACTTTGGACAGAGACGAAAGAAAGATCTCCTTAGGTATGAAGCAGCTGAACAAAGATCCATGGGAAAATATCGAACAGAGATACCCAGTTGGTTCTAAGCATGTAGGTACCGTTAGAAACTTTACTAATTTTGGAGTTTTTGTAGAATTAGAAGAAGGGATTGATGGATTAATCTATATTTCTGACCTTTCTTGGACTAAAAAAATCAAACATCCTAGCGAATTCTGCAATGTAGGAGATAAATTGGATGTTGTAGTTCTTGAATTGGATACAGCAGCAAGAAGACTTTCTTTAGGACACAAACAATTGCAAGAAAATCCTTGGGATAAATTTGAAAGCAAGTATGCAGAAGGAACCGTTCACTACGGAAAAGCAACGGATGTTTTCGATAAAGGTGCGCAAGTACAATTCGAAGATGCTGAAGTAGAAGCGTTCTGCCCTGCAAGATTACTAGAGAAAGAAGACGGATCCAAAATCAAAAAAGGTGAGGATGCTGAATTTAAAGTAATCGAGTTCAATAAGGAGTTCAAGAGAGTTGTAGTATCTCACACAGGAGTTTTCAGAGATGAAGAAAGAAGAAATGTGAAGGAATCTGCTGCGAAACCTGCTGCAAGTTCAGGTGAAGAAAAAACCACACTTGGTGATATCGACGCTTTAGCTGAGCTTAAAAAGAAAATGGAGGGAGGAAAATAGTTTTCACCAAAATTTTAAATATAAACCGCTTCATCTTTTGATGGAGCGGTTTTTTTCTAAATTATCATAACTTTGGGAAGTAATTCACTTAATTCAGCTGTTTATAAAATGGAAGAATACTTTCCAACTTTTGAAGAAGCCTGTAAATACATCAAGAATTTGCCTTATAAAAGGAATATGGATAAGAACGATGTTTTATGCGTATTGAAGGATAATGGCGGCACTTGCAGCACTAAGCACGCCTTCTTAAAAAGGTTTTCTATTTCAAAAAATATTGCAAATGTGAAGCTGATGCTCGGAATATTTATGATGAAAAAAAACTACCATCAAAGGCTAGTTAAAGTTTTAGAGAAATATGGACTGGAAGAAATGCCTGAAGCACATAATTATCTCAGGATTAATGGAGTAATACATGATTACACTACATCAAGCTCAAAACCTGAAGATTTCATAGGTGAATTGGTAACCGAGATAGAAATACAGCCAGAACAGATTACGGACTTCAAAATAAATTACCACAAAGACTTTTTGCTTCAATATTTGCAAAACAGACCTTCAATTCGCTACAGTTTGGATGAATTCTGGAAAATTAGAGAAGAATGTATTGCTGCATTGCAAAAATGAAAAAGTACTTCTTTTGAAATTAGTGTTAATTTTTCGGTTGTTTTTTCAAATCTTTAACTGTTACATTTGCAAAGGAATCGCAAATCTTTAATCGCAAATGGAAATTTCTAACGAAACCATGTACAACGCTTCTATCAACAAAAACCCCGAATTCGAGGGTGTTTTTTGGATGGGCGTAAAAACAACAGGTATTTTTTGCAGACCTACTTGCACCGCAAGAAAACCTAAGCCAGAAAATGTAGAATTTTTTGAAACTACAAAAGATGCAATTTTGAAAGGCTATCGTCCCTGCAAAATATGTAAACCACTTGAAAATCCTAACGAAACACCAAGGTTCATTCAAAATTTATTGAATGAATTGAGTGAAAATCCCACATTAAAATTCAAGGATTATGATTTGGTAAAACGTGGTTTGGAACCGGCAACCGTTCGCAGATGGTTTTTGAAAAATCATGGGATGACGTTTCACGCTTTTCAAAGAATGTTTAAAATTAACTCAGCTTTTAAGAAGTTACAGCAAGGTGAAAACGTGATTGATGCAGCATTCGACAGCGGTTACGAAAGTTTAAGCGGCTTCAGCGAAAGTTTTAAAAACATATTTGGAGTTTCACCAAAAAACTCAAAAAACCAAAAAATTGTTGATTTAAAAAGAATCGAAACACCACTCGGAACAATGATTGCTTGCGCAGATGAAAATGGAATTTGCATGCTCGAATTCTCCGACAGAAAAACACTTCCGACAGAATTAAAAGAAATTTCAAAACATTTCGACGCCAATATTATTCAGGGAGAAAACAAGCATTTCAAAACTTTAGAAAAAGAACTGTCAGAATATTTTGAGGGTAAAAGAAAAGACTTTACCGTTCCACTTTCGCCGGTTGGAACAGATTTTCAACAAAATGTATGGGAAGTTTTACGAAAAATTCCCTACGGAACCACGAGAAGTTATCAGGAACAAGCCAATATTTTAGGAAATCCGAAAGCAGTTCGCGCCGTTGCCAATGCGAATGGTTTGAACAAAATTTCTATAATTATTCCGTGTCATCGTGTTATTGGAAGCGACGGCAAACTTACCGGTTACGGTGGCGGAATTTGGCGGAAACAAAAGCTTTTGGAATTGGAGAAGGCGATACTTTTTTAAACCTCATAGGTTTCCGAAACCTATGAGGTTTCCTAGCGAAAACAAATTTATTTTCTAAATTTACAACACAAAAAAAACAACGATGTTCTCCATTCAACCCACTTTAGAAAACGAAAACGTTCTGCTTCAACCCTTAAAAGAATCAGATTTTGAAAAGCTCTATGAAGTAGCTTCCGATCCTAAGGTTTGGGAAATGCATCCCAACAAAAACCGCTGCGAAAGGGAAGTTTTTCGTAATTTCTTTGAGGGAGCTATGATCTCGGAAGGTGCATTCATCATTTTCGACAAAAAGAGTGGGGAAGTTGCAGGTAGTACGAGATTCTATGCGTATGATGACGATGAAGGATGTATCTTCATCGGATACACTTTTTACGGCACCAAATTTTGGGGTTCAAAACTCAATCCGCACGTAAAAAAACTAATGTTGGATTATATTTTTCAATATGTAGATTTGGTGAAATTTCATGTGGGTGCAGAAAATTGGCGTTCCAGAACGGCTATGGAACGTTTAGGTGCGGAATTTAAGGGCGAAATTTCAGTTGCCTATCATGGAGAGCCAAATCGCGAGAATGTTGAATATTGGATAAAGAAAGAAGATTGGTTTTCAAGAAAATAGGAACGCGAAACATTTCGCGCGGAGCGCGACACAATGTTAACCTCATGCGACTTGTCGCTTGGGGACAAGAAATAGGAATGAAAAACATTACTACAAAAATCAAAAAATCAATTATGAACAAATATAAAATTCAAAAATCACCATTCGTAGTTCCTACTACAGATGGAAAACTTATCGAAGAAATCTGGGGAAACTCCACAGGAAATTCCAATATTTCGATTGCACACATGGTTGCACCACCAAATTGGAGCGAACCGCATCAAACTCCAGATTTTGATGAATTTACCTACATCATCAAGGGCAAAAAGCAATTTGAAATTGATGGTGAAACCGTAGTTTTAGAATCGGGACAGAGCATTTTAATTGAAAAAGGTGCAAGAATACGTTACAGCAATCCATTTGAAGAATCTTGTGAATACATCGCAATTTGTTTACCTGCGTTTTCAATGGATTTGGTAAACCGCGAATAATTTTGAAGATTGGAAAAAACCACAAAAGTCACAAAAGTTTATATGCTGTTATATAGAAGTGAAATGAATAATATTTTAAAGTACACAAAATGAAAATCTTTGATTTTCAAACTTTTGTGAACATAAAAAGAGAAATTAATATTTCAATATTTATTTTCAAAGTTCTTTTGTTCCTTTTGTGGTTTATAAAATTTTAGTCAGCGCTTTTCCTTTATGCGCCGCAATATGGTCGGATTTGTCGCTCTTAATTTCGTATTGTGGTTCATCTTGTGTTGCGTGGTGCGTATAACCTTTATAATCAAAAATCTTTCGTGTGAATTTTAATGATTGTTCCCGAAACCATTCCCGCTTCGGAATTCCATTTAACATGGTCTCCGATTTTGAATTTTTTGTCCATAATATAGAATTTGCAACAAATTTCAAGCCTTTTTTTCTACCGACAAAAAATCTGGGTAATCCGCAAAATCTGCGAGAAAAAGATTTAAAAGTTTAATCCCAGATCTCTCAATTCTTTCTCCAGATTACTTGTGGGAGTAATGTGAACGCAAATAAATCCTAAACTTTTCGCCACCTCGATATTTTTAGCGTTATCATCTATAAAAACCGATTCTTCTGCTTTTATATGGTAACGTTCCATCAAAACTTCCCAGATTTTCGGATCTGGCTTAATAAGTTTTTCTTCTCCCGAAACCACAATTTTTCCTTTGAAAATTTTAAAGAAATCGTAATTGGCTAAAGCGTAAGGAAACGTTTCGTGAGACCAATTCGTGAGACCAAAAAGTTGGTATTTCGAATGTTCCAGCTTTCTTAAAACTTCCACATTTTCCGGAATGTCTCCGCGTAACATCGTCGTCCAGTTATCGTAAAATGCACGGATTTCTTTTTCCCAATCCGGAAATTGATTTAACAAAATTTCGGTGCCTTCTTTTAAAGTTCTTCCGCGGTCTTGCTCTGCATTCCATTCATTCGTAGCAATGTTTCCGAGAAAATATTCCAACTTCTCATCATCTTTGAAATAGTCTTTATAAAAATAGCGCTGATCCCAATCCATCACAACGCCGCCAAAATCGAAAATAATGTTTTTTATTGGGCTGGATGATGGGTGATGGATGTTGGATGTTTTGTGCATTGTGTTAAAAATTTAAGGGTTCAAAAGTATAGTTTCCTTCCGAAAAACTCGCAAAAATATGCTGCAATCCATTACTCAAAATAATTTCTTTCGCCCCAATTACGGAGTTATATCTTGCCGTTTGTTCAAATGTTTTTTCTGTTAATTTTACACTGGGAGCTTTGCACTCTAACAGAATTTTTGGAAGTGTTTTTTCGGTGATCAACAAATCAATTCTTTTCGTAAGTCCGTTCAATTCAACTTTTTTCTCTGTAATTAGCGCAGAAGTAGAGTAGCTCTTCACGTTCAAAAAATAATGAATCCAATGTTGTCGCACCCATTCTTCCGGCGTGAGCAAAAGCCACGATTTTCGCACCAAATCATAAATAAAAAATTTATCTTTGTCTTTCTTCAATTTAAAATCAAAAGTTTCCGCAAAGTTTAGTTTCGGAAGTTCCATCGGCTATGAAAGAATTAGATTTAATCCTCAAAAATATTAAAAATAAAGCATTTTTGCCTGTTTATTTTTTCCACGGAGAAGAGCCTTATTATATTGATGTTGCCGTAAAATCTTTTGAAAACGATGTTTTGGAGGAAGATGAAAAAGCTTTCGGACAAACCGTTACCTACGGAAAAGATACAAATATTGCCGAAATTATTTCTTTGGCGCAGCAATTCCCGATGTTTGGAAATTATAACCTGATTATCGTAAAGGAAGCGCAGGATTTGAAATTTACTGAAGACGAGTGCAAAATTTTAGAAACTTATATTGAAAATCCGGTTCCTACAACGATTTTGGTTTTTGCACACAAACATAAAAAAGCGGATTCCCGTAAGAAATTTGCCAAACTTTTGCAGAAAAACAGTATGCTTTTTCTAAGTGAGCCTGTGAAAGATTACCAACTCGCCAAATGGATTGCCGATGAATGCCAAAATCTTCACATAAAAACCGCACCAAACATATCTCATTTACTCGCAGAATACCTTGGAAGTGACCTTTCTCGTATTGCCAACGAGCTTGGAAAACTGAAAATGATTTTGAAAGATGGCGAAATTCTGGATGAAAAATTGGTAGAAACACATATCGGAATCAGCAAAGATTTTAATGTTTTTGAACTTCAAAAAGCGCTTGGGCAAAAAAATGCAGAGAAAGCAATGAAAATTGCGTATTACATTGGCAAAAACCCGAAAAGTAATCCTTTTGTGATGATGATTGGCAACCTTTACAACTATTTTTCCAACATCATTATTTACCACACGATGCACGGACAAAATCCGGCGAGTATTGCATCTGCAATGGGAATAAATCCTTATTTTATTAAAGATTTCGCCGAAGCCGCACGATTTTATCCTTTGAAACATGCCACAAGAATTATTTCCATACTTCGCGAAACCGATATGAAAAGCAAAGGTTTAGGCGCTGTAAATATGGAAGATTCCGAACTTTTGAAGGAATTGGTTTACAAGATTTTGAATGTGGGCCAATTGAAGGTGAAGGTTTGAAAGCCTTTACTAAGCCATAAGTAAGAAATCAACTTCAAATTTTCTACAAATTATTTATTCCGATTGTTTTTCTTATTCTGCTTAAGCTATTCGGATGAATTCCGAGAAAGGTTGAAATGTATTTTATAGGTAAAACTTTTGCCAGTTCTTTATTCTCTTTTACAAAGTTTCTATACCTTTCTGTTGAACTGTGCATATGTAAATTGTAAAGGTGGTTCGACATTTCTATTAGATACCTTTCTGTTTGCTCCCTTACTACTTTTTCTATGAACGGAAATTTTTCGTAAAAAATTAATAATTGTTGTTTGGGGATTACAATAACTTCTGTTTCTTCAATTGCCTGCGTGAAATATAGAGAAGGGATTTCGTCTACAAATGAGGGAAGTATGGTGAAAAATTTGTTTTTCAGGAAGAAACGATAGGATTTTTCCTCACCTTTTTTGTCAACGATATACATCCGGACAAGTCCCTTAGTGATAAAATAGAGATTGGTTTCCTGCATTCCTGCGCTCAAAATCACTTCATTTTTCTTGAATTTTTTTTTCTCCAGGTTTTGAGTGATTTCTACAATTTTCTCCAAAGAAATATCTCTTACGTTTTCAAAAATTTTTAGGAATTCAAGATCCATGGTTTTTTTAAAGAATAAAATTATGTAGAAAAGAGGATTTGCTAACAAACAAATGTTAGAAAATAAATATTTTAAAATTGTTTCATGCTTATTCTAACAAATGAGTGTTAGATTCACTTTAATCTGTTTATAGTTTTGAAAAAAATACGAACCGATGAAAATTAATAACCAAAAAAGAGCTCAGAAACAATTTTATTTGCTTACGGCGCTACTTTTAACATCTTTTCTAATAATTATTATTAATCATCTTTTCTATAAATCCCTTACGATTTATATCCTTGCTGTCGCCTTGATTGTTAATAGTATAAAATCTATGTTTGAAATCAAATTGATAGAAATAGAAATTACAAACTATTTCTTTTCATACAACAATAGAAATTTTATGAAAATTGGTAACTCAGAACATAAAAGGATAGAATTCCCATTAGCAATGATTAATCATTTTGATACCCCAAAAGTGCCGAAACAGAAATTGGAAATAACAATCCTCAATAATAAATCAAAATTCGTTCGCCTAAAATTGCCATTAATTTATTTCAGAAATGATGAAACTCTATTGATAAAACAACAGTTAGAAAAATGTTTAATAAGATAAAAATAAGACACCTGCTCAACTAAAAACACAAATTATGGAAACTTTAGATTTAATTTTCAAGGCTATTACTTTGGCGATAGTAAGTTTTAGTGCTGTTACAGCCTATAGAACTTTGAAAAAATTTCATGAGTGGAACAGAAGAAAATCTACACAAGAAATTTTGAAAGATTTGGTATTGGGCGATTACCCGAAATTTTCTAAAATTTTATCGGAAAACAACATCAAGCCTTTTGATAAAAAGAGATTTTATGCAAAAGATATTAGCACTCTTGATGATATAGATATTAAAAACAATGTAATTTATGCTACCAGAAATATTGCCAACCTCTTCGAGTTCATTGCTATTAATATTAAAAACAACACCATAGATGATGAGATTTGCTATGATTATTTAGGCTTCATGTATATAGAGTTTTTTCGTTGGAGTGAAGAATATATTTCAGAAATGAGAAAAGAAAGTAATGACAACAGAATTTTCAACAATTTTGAAGAAAAGGCGGTAGAATGGAAACAACGTTTTGATATGGAAATTGTGCCTAAAAAAGTGCCGGGAAGACCTAAGTTGTAATGGTAGAAATTTTTGTATTAAATGGAATTAATTTTCTAACAAATGTTAGGTTGCTGTAGGTGTAACAGTTTCTAAATTTGCTCCATACACAAATGATGAAATTAAGTTTACCCAATTTAATTACTTTAACAGTATTAGACCTCTCTATTGTAAATAATCTACATATGAAAAAATGTAGATTATTTATTTCTTTACTGTTTATTTTCTTCAGCAATAATTTTTTTTCCAATACGGAGGTTTTATCAAGCTATAATGATAGCCTAATAATTTCTAATGATTCAAGTTCAAAACCAGATGAGCATATTATTGTTTTTGATGGAGCATTAATTTATGCAGAATCAAATGTTGAACATGAAATAACATCAAGAATTAATTTAAAAAAAAATACAAGCAGAAAAAAAACATACTTTAAAACCAAAACTTTAGTAGTTGCCAAGAAGTATTTAAGAAATACTTCAAAAATTAATCAAAATAAAGGTGAAATTTTTCAAATTCAAACTCCGCTACAAAAAATTAGCTATGTAGGCAGTTTTCTTTCAAGCCAAGCAATTTTATATTCTCAATATTCCTCTTCAAAGTTGCTTTCTACCATTCCCCAAAAATATTTTTTTCAGAATCCTTTTTCAAAAAATTCTACAAGAAAATTTCAAAAAAATATATCAGAAATCCTATGGAAAATGTATTTCTGCACATCACTTAGAGCTCCCCCAGAAATGCTTTATGGCTGATGAATATTAAATAACTTTATAACAAACACAATGAAAATTATATTATCAAATAACTTAAAATTACCACTAATTTTAATGTTTTTTCTTTTGAGCAATTTGTTTTTTGCTCAATCCTTTATCATCACTTATCCGGCATTTTCCACTTCGCCTACTGCGAACCCACAAAATTTAACGGTTTGTAATGGGCAGTCGAAATTGCAGGTACAGCTTGATGTTAATATGGCTTCAACCAATGGAGCGGATGTTACCATACAACTTCCTGCCGGTGTAAATTATGTTGCAGGATCTTTGGCTACCGTTAGCCAATTAGGCGGATTAAGCATTTCTGAAAATAGTATAGCCAATCTTAATGCTCCCACGTTCAAAATTGGGCCTTTAACATTAAGCCCGGGTAATAGAATTGTTTTTACAATTGATCGCTCAGCAACTTGTCCTGCAAGAGATTTTGCAGTTGGAGGTGGAATTTTCAGAGATATTGTATCCGGAACTATTGGTACTGATACTACTACGGCTAATTCACCTACTTATAATACTTTTTATCCAGTTTTCAGTTTCAATCAACCTGCATCCCAAATCAATGCAGTATTGAATACGGAATATACACGAACTTTTACCATTAATAATGGAGGAAATGGATGTGCCAATACCGTGTATTTTTCTATTGATTATCCTGCAAATGGAATACAGCAAACATCGCTGCAATTAACCAGTGTAAATGGAACTGCATTAGCAACTCCAGTTACATTAACGCCCACATCAACATCGGGAACAACTTCTTACTACACTATTACTTCTGCAAATCTACCGGGTGGAGATTTTTGCAATGCGGAAAGTTTAACTTTTACAGAAAAATATAAAATAAAAGTATGTAATGCGGTTACCAACTATTCTTCTGGTTGGGGTTGTTCTGCAGCACCTGCAAGCTGGTGCCAAACAGTTACAGGAATAGGTAGTGTAAATATGGTAGGAGGTACACCAAACTTTACTGCTTTTACTGGTGCAAAAATTGGCTACGTAGATCAATGTACCCCATTTATTATGCGTAATACCTTTACCAATGGAGGTACTGGTAACGCAGCAGCAGCGGGAATGTACAATGTTGTTTTTAGATATGGACAAAGCTCGGGAGGCGCATTGTTTGCAAATCGTTGGGATTATATAAACCTTAACAGTGCAACCATTGGTACACAAAGTGGAATTACGGTTACCAACGGTACCAGTAGTGCAATTGCCTCCGTAAGTGTTAAAGATTTGTTCACTACCGATCCGGATGGTGCAGGTGTTGGTTTGGAGGATTTGGATGGAGACGGTTTTTATGACGATTTACCTGCCGGAAATACGGTTACTGTAGATATTACAACAAAAGTCAAATGTAACTTGTTTACCTGTAACCAAAACTGGAGTATGTCTTATGCAGGAAGATCCGATATACAATACACTACTATGTGCAGTAATACTCTTGAGACATCTGTAGTGAGAGTGGAAACGGGAACAGGGCTGATTTCGCAGGTTACTCAATTAGCTAACAAATCGTATGCGCCGGCCAATATTTTTGGAGGGACTCCATTCAGAGCAAGATTTTCAGTAGGTTATTATCAAATTGATTCTCCTTTTGATACTAATAACACAAGATATGTGTATGAAGTAACACTTCCAGCCGGAATGTCTGTTTCCGGAACTGGTAATGCAGTTTGGCGACCCCTGCAATATCCAAATGGAGCTTCCTCAGCTGGAACTTCGGTAAGCTATACTGCCACAGCAACCGGCTTTACGGTTACTTCTCCGAATAAAACAATGGGATGGTTTGAAATTGATCTGGTTTATACCTGTGGGGTTTCGGGACCTATTAGTATTCCGTATAAATTAAAAAGAATTGATAATATTGTTACAGGATGTACCTGCAACGAGCAGTTGTTTTGTGGAAGTTTGGATATTGGTAAAGCTGTTTGTCCTGAACCTTGTACAACGGGAGGACCTGCATTAAACTTATTGAAGATAGAACGTGCAGACAATTCCTTAGGTTGGACAGATAATACTTTGACCACTCACCAAACAAGAAGTGCCATAAGCTCTTATGATTTAGCAAAAGCTTTGTATCTGGATGATATTGATATTACGGCAAATGCTGTACAAAATACCATCAGTTCATCTAATCTTTTCTTGAAATTTAAATTGAATAAATTAACTGGGACAGATAATAAACTAACCCCAAAAAGTATTGACGTAATTATAAAAAGAGGTGGAAGTACAATTGCGACAGGAAATTCTACTACTTTTGGTACTACGGGAACCACTACGGCGATTCAGGTAATCGACTGGGATTTATCCGCAATTTTGCCTTCCGGCGGTTTATTGGCTGGAGATATTATAGAAACGGTTTCCCATTATACTGTAAGCAGTGAAATATTGCCTACACATGATCAACAAATGGGTAATAATTTTTATTTCTATAATAAAGATTTGTCTAATAATGAGCTTTCCTGCAACAATTTGGTGCCTGAAATCTATTTAGTAAGACCAACAATTATTGACGGTTCAAACCAACCACTTGCAAGCAGTTGTAATGTGTTTAATATTGGACAATCAACACATAATATTGCTTATCGCTTTGATGCATCTGGTACAAAGTATTTATCCGAAGTTCGCCCTGGAATTTTGCCAACAAAATGGACTTTTACAATACCTTCTGGATATACTCTGAACAAGGTAACATGGGAAGGAAGGGATGCTGCTTTTCCTACAGAAAATTTAATCCCAACATTGGTAAGTGGAAATACCTATCAGGTTATATTGCCTGCCAAAACTTTACATATTACTGTAACCAATGCTTATGCTTTGATTATGGATGTATATGTAAACCCAACATGTGAAACGCAAGCAACAGCAAACGTTCCTTATACAAGTACTGTTGAGTATATTCCATATTACTATCATTACAAAGATATAGCTTGGCCAACACCAGCAACACTTAGTAAAACAATACCGTCAAACTATACTATACAAACCAAGCCTGCAATATCTTTATCCAATCAAACGGGAACGATACAGGCAACTTTGCCTTCCCACAGTTATGTAGTAAGAATGACCTCTACCGGAACGACTACGGCTCCTTTTACCTGGATTTCTATTCCTACGGTTGCAGGTGTAAATATAACACAAGTTGTAGATGTTGCCACAAACGCTGTTTTAACACCAATTACTTATTCGGGAGGTATTTGGTATAAAATAAGTACCACTGGTTTGGCATCGGGTACGTTTAAAGATTATCGTATAGATTTTACTTATACAGCTTGTAACTCCACAACATTTAAAGTGGAAGGAGGCTGGAACTGTGACAGTTATCCTACGGATCCGTCAGTTTATACTTGTGGTAAAGCATCTGCAGATCTTACTTTTGTTCCACAAACTGGTGAAATACAGGTGCAAACTGTACAACAGCCTACCGGAAAAGTAGATTTGTGTACACAACTCGATTATGAATTCCGCATCAACTCTGCAGGTGCCGGAAATACGGTAGGTCATAAATTTAATATCAATTTACCTACAGGTTTATCGATAGTTCCAGGAACACTTTTGGTGCAATATCCGGTAAATACAGGAACTTGGCAATCTGCAACGATAACCACTTCTGCTAATACTACTACCGTTGATCTTACAACAGCATCCAACTATCCTTCAAGCGGTTTACCTGGAACATTAACAGACGGCGGGAATGCTATCTCAAGATTAATTGGTGTGAAGTTTAAAATTGCAAGTAGCTGTGATTTTGTATCAGGAGATAATCTTACTGTTTTTGGCAATGCCAACAGAACATGTGGTGAACCAGCAATAGGTAATGGTAGTGTTTTGGCAGCAAGTTCGGTATTAATTAATGGTGCGGATCCTGTTTATAGCATCTCAACTGTTATTTCTAATACTGCTGCAAGCATTTCCAGCTGTAAAACTTCTCTTACGATGAACTTTAGTCAAACGGTAGTTACAGCAACACAAACTACATCTACCGGAACTATTTTAGTTTATGTTCCTACAGGATACGATTATGTGCATACTGCGACTTCATTTGTATGTAATAGCACACTGTGTCCTACCTACATTGGAATTTTTACAGATGCAGCTACAGGTAAAAAATATGTCAAATTTTCTTTACCAACAGGAATGACTACAGGTCAAAATTTGGATTATAATTTAACTTTTGTACCTAATAGCACCATTGCTACAGGTTCATACAGTTTTGATGTTATTTCTCAAGATCAAATAACGGGTCTTACTTGTAGCACCGCTCCTGGCGGAACTTGCTCCAGTGTTTTGGTGCAAACTGGCAAAAAGACATACAATTATGTTTTGGCTTGCTACTGCTATAAGGGAGCTTACACTTCGGGTACTAATTTGCCAACAAATCACGGAATCACTGCATTGGGTAGAGCAGGAAGTTCTACAAACAATAATGGTGTTCAGCCAGACAATTGGCCAATGGTGAGAAATGGTGCTTGGACCGTTTTAGAATCAAAGGAAAAAGGTTTTGTGGTAAACCGTTTAACGAACGCACAGTTATCAGCCTTGAATGCTACACCTGCAAATCTAAAAAAGGGTATGATGATTTATAACACCGATTTAGATTGTTTGCAAATCAATGTAGATGGCACTGCTACCGGTTGGAAATGTTTCAATACTCAATCTTGTCCAGACTAATTTCTAAAATTTTTTAAAATGAAAAAAATAAAATATTTATGCTTAATATTCCTTTCTACTTGCGCTTTTGCGCAAGTAGCAATAGGGAAGTCCACCATAAGTTCTCCCGCAGTTTCATTAGAGTTTGGAACTGAAAATAGAGGAATTGTACTACCTTGGGTTTCTACGATTGCCAATCAACCTACTGCAAATTACACAGCGATTTCTGGCACAGAGGATGGAACTTTAATTTTTGATTTATCCGATTACAAAGTGAAGTACAGAAAAGCGGGTGCATGGTTTGATCTTACGGTAAAAAACAAAACCGATGTAATATCCGGAATTACAAACAATACGGTTAATTCTTCAATACAAGATACTAAAAAGGAATTACAAAATGCTAAAACAATGATTGGCGGAAATCCCTCAACAGATACTACAAAAGGAATTCTTGTATTGGCAGATACAAATAAAGCGATGATTTTACCTTTAGTAGAAAATCCTCACAGCACTATCAACAATCCTGCAGCAGGTATGGTTGTATATGATCCTACAAATAATTTGTTTTGTGTTTATAATGGGACCGTTTGGTCTTTTTGGAAACCGTAATTATATGGAATTAATACTAATAACTTTTGCAGCTTTAATCTTTATTATTTATAGGCTAAGTAAAATCAGAAAAAGATTTTAAGTAAAACTTATCTTTAAATAAAAGCAAAATGTGCTGTTGTAACATTCAGTATTAATATTTGATGGCATTTTCATTTTTTTGATTGCTTTCACAAATAATATAGAATTGTCTTATAAATGCAGTTAAGTTTTTCAGAAAAGCCGTTTCATAACTTGAAACGGCCTTTTTTATTAAATTTTCTTCCGTATCCTACTCAAACTATTAGGATGTATCCCCAAAAAGGTAGCCAAATGCTTTACGGGAACTCTATTGATAAGGTCTGGGTTTTCCTTGAAAAGCTTTAGATACCGTTCTTCAGAAAATGTGGTAAGGAGAGCTACATAATGGTCGGTAATTTTTATATAGTTTTTTTCTATAGCTAACCTTCCAAACTTCTCAAAAAGCGGAAACCGATAATATAAATCATTGATCTGCTCTCTACTTCCTTGGATTAGCACCGAATCTTCCAATACCTGCACGCCAAAAAGAGATGGTTTTTGCGACAAAAAAGAAGGATAACCCGAAACAAAATCCCCTTCAGTATAAAATCCCATTGTGCTTTCTTCTCCATCATTTTTTTCGAGATATACCCTTACCAATCCTTCTGATACATAATACACAAAATTTTCCGTTTCGCCAGGCTTCAAAAGAAATGTGTTTTTCTTTACTTCCAATCTTTTGAAATTTTGTGTAGCCTCCATTAACTGAAATTTTTCATTATCATTCAGCAATTCAAGCATTTTCAATAAATCTTGGTTCATATAATTAGTGTTTTTGAAAAAAAATAAATAATTAAAACTTCACCCTCACCACCTTTTTCTCCCCATTTCGCATCACAGTCAGCTCTTTTTCATCGCCGGAATTTACTTTAGACAAGCATTCCATGTAAGAATACACTTCCGTGATTTTGCAGTCGCCAATTTGGGTTAAAATATCTCCCGCCATAATTCCTGCAAGTGCTGCAGGTCGGTTTTCCGAAACGCCGTCAATGTGCAGTCCATCTTTTGTATCGGCATAACTCGGCATAATTCCCAGCGTAATTTTATATTTCGGAATGGCTTTCGTTTCAGACATTTTTGTTTTGGTAAATTCTAAATGATTTTCGTTTGCAAGCGCATTCGCAAGGTTGAAAACATAATTGGTAATCACTTTTTGCTGCTCGAAATTGATTTTCTCCGTATCATCGCTCGGTTTGTGATAATCGGAATGCGTTCCCGTAAAGAAAAATAAAACCGGAATATTTTTCAAGTAAAAACTAGTGTGGTCGGATGGTCCAACTCCGCTTTCATCCAACGCCAAATTGTAACCTGCAGGTTTAAATTTTTTAACCAAATCTGGAAATTTCGGACTGGTTCCAATTCCGCCTACGTTCAAAACTTTGTCTGCGTTCAGTCTTCCAACCATGTCCAGATTTATCATGGTGATGACTTTTGAATTTTTTGGAAGATTTTCTGCCATATATTTCGAGCCCATCAATCCATCTTCTTCGCCGGAGAAAAATGCGAAAATATAGTTAACTTTTTCCTTGGTTTTGTTTTGTGAAAACATTCGCGCCAATTCCAAAACTGAAGAAATGCCGGAAGCATTATCATCCGCACCGTTGTGAATTTGTCCTTCAGAATTCATTTGCGTGGAATTGTGGTGTTCATTGAGTCCCAAATGATCGTAATGAGCGCCAATCACGATTGTTTTGTCGGAATTATTATCTAAAAACCCAATAACATTTCTGGCACTTATTTTTTCAGAAGAGCTTTCAGAATGAGGATTGAGCTTCACATCATATTCAAAGTTTTGGAAAAAAGATTTCCCGTCTAAAGGCTTTATTTTTAGCTTTTTCAGTTCTTTAGCAAGATATTCGGCTGCCTTTTTTTCGCCTTCGCTTCCTGCAAGTCGCCCTTTCAGTTCATCGGAAGCCAAATAAGTGTTGGATTTTTTTAAATTTTCTAAAACTACGTTTTCATTGGCATCAGTTTCCACCCAATCTGCGATGAAAACATTGGTTTCGTGAGGTTTGTCGCCGTTTCTGTTGCTCGCAAAAACCAGTTTTTTTCCATCAGGAGAAAACATCGGAAATGCATTGAACTCGCTTTCGTAGGTAATTTGTTTTAAGTTTTTTCCGTCAATATCAATGGAATAAATCTGAAAATCGTAACCTCTTGTAGAATGATGATTGGAAGAAAACAAGATTTTTTTATCGGAAGGATGAAAATATGGCGACCAATTTGCTTTTCCTAGATTGGTGATTTGCTTCAAATCGGTTCCATCAATATTCATGGTATAAATTTCCATGTTGGTTGGTGCAACCAAATTTTCGGCAAGAAGTTCCTTGTATTCTTTGATGTCTTTTTCCGTTTTTGGTCGAGATGCGCGGAACACCAATTTTTTGGAATCGTGGGAGAAAAATGCACCGCCGTCATAACCCAATCCAAAAGTCAATTGCTTTAAATTTTTTCCGTTGATATCCATTCTCCAAAGCTCCAAATCGCCGCTTCTGGTAGAAGTAAAAACGATGTATTTTCCATTCGGGGAAACTACGGCTTCTGCGTCGTAACCTTTATTATCGGTGAGTTTTTTTACAATTTTTCCATTCAAATCCGCAACATAAACATCGAACGTGTCATAAATGGGCCAAAGGTATTTTCCGTCGGTTCTTGGTGTTGGTTTTGGCGGACATTTTTTGTCGGCTTCGTGTGTAGAAGCGTAAAGAATATGTTTTCCATCGGGCATAAAAAAAGAACACGTTGTTCTTCCGTTTCCTGTGGAAATCATTTTCAAATCTTTCGTTTTGCCTTGCTTTTTATTCAAATCCAAAAGATAAATCTGGTCGCATTCTGCGCCAATTGCCGGATTGGTAACCTGCAATGTCAATTTTTTTCCGTCGGGAGAAAAATAGGCTTCCGCATTATCGCCCCCGAAAGTGAGTTTTTGTATGTTTTTTAAGTTTTGTTCCTGAGAAAAAAGGAGGGTTGAAATTCCTAAAAAGGATAGGGTATAAAGCTTAATAATGCTCATGGACTTTTTATTTTTTCAAAGATAATAATTCTATCAAAATAAAAAGAGCGCCTTTCAGCGCTCCTCTCTCATCATTTATGTGTTATTTACTACTTTTTCATCACTTTTGTTACCTGTTTGCTGTTTTTAGTTTTTACCTCCATGATATAAATTCCGGATGGCAAATTCCCGATATCTACAGAAGCTTTTTTGCTGTTATTCATTTTTTTGTTGAATACTAATCTTCCTGATTGATCGAAGACATTCACATTTTCAATTTCTTCCGATCCCATATCAATATGTACAATTCCTGTAGTTGGGTTGGGATAAATTTTTACGTTTTCTGATGAAATTTCGGTTGTTGACATTGAAGTTTGCTCTACAATACTGAAATCATCGAAATAATAAATTCCAAATGTATTTACGAAAGGTACATCAAAACCAATATAATATGTTCCTGAAGTAGTACAATTATAGGTGGTTTCTACTAAGGTATAAGTAGTTGCACTCGGTATTCCGGCGGCTCCAAAATCCTTAATTACGGTATGCGAATTGATATCTTCGGTAGTTCCAATGGTCACTTTCATAGTAGGATTATTTACAAAAGTGGTAGTACTAGGATTACCTTTGTATTTATAGGAAATCTTGTAAGTTTTTCCGGCTATCAGGTTGATTCCTTTTGTAATGAATCTGGTATCGTAGTAATTTGGTGCATACATTGTAGGTGTAGCTGAACTACCGCCATTGCTGGTGAAAGAAATTTCATCAGTACCAGTGAAAATTAACACCTGTCCTTTCAGTCTTTTCCAACCTGATGAACAAACGAGTGTAGAACCAGTAAAGTTTTCGGTATAAGGTACATTGGTAACAGATAGGGTTGGCTTTGTTTCAAATGCACCGGCTTTCCAACTTCCGTATGTAGTTCCACATTTTTCTCTGTAATAGAAATCATATCTAGTGCATGATGATAAGCCGGTAACGGTGTATGTATCAGCAGTGATATTTGAAATCATCGTTCCTGTACCTTGTGTAAAGCCAGAAGGTCCATATTCAATTTCTGCCGAATCGTAATTTTTATAAAAATTAAATAAGGCTGAATTGGTAGTAGTTAAAATATGATCGCTCCAACCATAGCTGTAATCTCTGTTTAGCACTATAGCACAGTTACCAACTGATAAATTATCTACATAATATCCTTTTGTATTGTAATATGAAGATTTAAATACTAAACGGTGAAGCCCAGTTACGTCTGGTACAGCCACACCCGATGCATTGGATACTGTAATATTATTGGTTGATAATACAGAGGTGATATTTTTAAGCTGTCCTGTTGCCTCATCTTTTAAGTAAACTATTAAATAATCGTTGTTTCCATTCAATACTCCCTGATAAGTAAAACTAACATTCACAGGAGTATTTTGCGTTAATTGAAAAGGTCTGGATTCTACTACAGTTGTGTAGACACTTCCGCCATTATAATTATTATCGCCAATCATTCTCATACGGTTAGCAAAAATACTTCCGGATTCACTGTTTCCATTCACGTTGATGTATCCCAGTGCGCATAATGTGTTATCAAAGGTTTCAGTGAAAGGAATTGATATAGCAGAATTTAATGTTGGAGCTGTAACAAAGTTGCCCCAAATCATATTACCTAAAACACCTCCACAATTGGTTCTGATGTTATAACTGTATTTTGTACAAGGATTTAAACCAGTAATAGTATGAGAAATTCCATCTAGAAAGGTTAATTGTGTTCCGGTACCTGCCGCAAATCCTGCTGGTCCGTATTCGATGTTTACAGAAGGAGAATCTGTTGTCCAGTTAAACGTTACAGAATTTGTAGTAATATTAGAAACATTGTTGGTGAAAAGATTTCCCTTAAAAATAGAAGATTCTACCCAAAGCGATTGCGTGGAACCACAATTTGCTCTTATATAAGCTTTATAACTGCACTGTGGAGTAGGAAAGCTATAAGATGTTCCTGTAAGGCCGGTTACTAAAGTTCCATTTCCCTGCACGAAATCTATGGGGCCATATTCTATATCATAAGTTCCGGAAAAGTTTTCTATAGGATACCAAGTAATACCAGTGTTGGAATAATTTTTTATTGAAGTAGCAGCACAATCAGTAGAAACCTTTAAATCCATTAAATAAGCTTGTCCTCCATAATTGGAGCCCGCTCCAGTTGAAGTAAATAGAAATCTTATTTTCACATTACTATTTCCCGCTCCCGTAAAGCCAAGATTGGTGAGAGATTTTGAAATTGTTTTGTTAAAAAATAGATTTGAAGTATAAAACTCGGAAGCATTTAAGCTATTGGCGTCAAAAATAACAGTTTGACTAGCAAAATTATCTCTAGAAACTATTATTTTACAATTAGAAGTTTTTGCGTGTAAGAAAGCTTTTGCCCCAAATAACCATAAGGAAAAACTTACATATACATTATTCGCAGAAGATAAATTCATTGAAGGTGTAGTAATATGCTCATTTTGTGCGGTACCACTTCGTTCATAAACCTCCATATCATCATAAGCATCATAAAATGTCCAAGTAAAATCTCCTGTTGTTGTTGAGCCTGCAGTCCATCCTGTCGGCATTGCAGTTCCAGTGAAAGATTCATTTAGAAATGTTTGAGCTTTTGTTTGCGCCGAAATCATGACGATCAGCAACAAGAAAAGTTTTCCAAAAAGTTGTGTTTTTTTCATAACATTTAGTTTTTTAGTTATTCAGCAAATTTATTTTAGTTAATCATGTGAGTCAATTACCCGTTTGTGTGATTTTTTAAATGGAAATAATAAATATCATTTTAAAATACTTACACTTCAATTACAAAAATTCTATATTTGTAAAAACAAAATTGAATGCTCGTCATCGGAATTGCAGGTGGTACCGGAAGCGGAAAAACCACTGTGGTCAACAAAATTCTTCAACAGTTGAATGCGGAAGGTGTCAATGTGCTTTCGCAGGACAATTATTATCATGATAATCAGCATCTTTCACTTTCAGAACGGGAAGGATTGAACTATGACCACCCAAAATCTATCGATTTCGATTTGTTGATAGAGCACGTAAAAACGTTGAAAAAACGCGAAAATATCGAGCAACCGATTTATTCTTTCGTTACCCATTCCAGAACCGGTGATCATGTTACTATAGAACCAAGAAATGTGTTGATTGTAGAAGGAATCTTAGTGCTCACAAATCCCGAACTTTTAAAGGAATTTGATTTAAAAGTCTTTGTTCATGCCGATTCTGATGAAAGATTGATTCGTAGAATTCGCAGAGATACCCAAGAAAGAGGAAGAGATTTGAACGAAGTTTTGCACCGTTACCAAACCACTTTGAAACCGATGCATCAGGAATTTATTGAACCTTCCAAAAACGAGGCGGATTTAATCGTTCCAAATATGCGTCAAAACACGGTTGCGATTGATTTTCTTTCGACAGTAATTAATAATACCCTTAAAAAAGTTCAGTGATGAGAAAAAAAGAGGAAGAATTAATAAAAGAAATCAAACCGGTTTCGCCAATCATGAAATTCATCCGGAAATACGTGGTGAACAAATATTTCATCACCATTTTTGCATTTTTGGTTTGGATGATTTTCTTCGACAGCACTTCATTTTTGGTGATTAACGAACTGAACGGCGAAATCAATAAATACGAAGATCAGTTAGCCTACTACAAATCTGAATACGAAAAAAACGACCAGTTCTACAAAAAATTGATGAACAATAAAGACGAAAAGGAAAAATTCGCCCGCGAAAACTACTTCATGAAAAAACCAAACGAGGAAATTTTCATTATGGTAGTGGATTCTTCAGCGATAAAGAAAAAAGAAGAGAAATAGAGTTTGAGAGTGGGAAAGTTTGAGAGTGGGAGAGTTTGAGAGTGGGGGTGTTTGAGAGTTGGAGCGTTTGAGATTTATTATATAAGTAATAGAGCCTGTTTAAATTTTTCAAAATAAACCTTAATTTGTTTACCCCAACCCTAAAAGGAGCAAATTAAGGTCTATTTTGGAGGAAATTTTCCACCCTTTAGGGTTGGGGAAAAGAAAATTTCCAATACTGTAATTGAAAAATAAAAAATTAAACAGGCTTTTAATTTTGTGTACTTTATAAAGCGTAATCTGTTCCATCTCTAAATTTTAAAAAAAACTTTTGTGCCTTTTGTGGTGAAAAATTAAAAATTATGTTTCAAAAAGTTACCTATCAAGATTGGGAAAATCTTGTAAAAAAACAACTGAAAGTTGATAATATCTACGATGTTTTAAGCAAAGAAAATTTAGAACAGGTTTGCGTAAAACCTTACTACGACTCAGTTTCAAAACCTTTGAAAAATTTACCAAAAGTAGAGGAATCCACTCATTTGGTTTCTGTTTATCATGAAGATTTGGAAGAAAACGTATTTGCTTTTCTTTTGAATGAAAATGTTGAAAATTTAGACGAAAAAACTGTTTTCATCAATAATAAAGATCTTGCAGAACATGTTTCCATTGATGAAAATAATCAATACTTTTCCTTAATTGATGTTTTTGATGAGAATAATTCATCGCTGAACGAGCAGTTGGCAAAAGAACTTTTGGCAAAAGATTTTAAAAGAAATATTTGCATTGATATTTCACTTCATCAAAATGCGGGAGCCGCAATTTACCAACAGTTGGGAATTGCTTTGGTAAAAACCAAGGAATTGACAGAAATTTTCGGTCCGGAAATTTTGAATAAACTGATTTTTAGAGTTGCAGTTGGAGGAAATTACTTCTTTGAAATTGCTAAAATTCGTGCGCTGAAATTACTGTTCAATCAACTTTCCAAAGAATTTGGATTGGATGAAATTCCATACATTTTCGCTGAAACTTCTTTGAGAAATAAGGCTAAAAACGACGAAGAAAACAACCTGATTCGTTCTACTTTAGAAGCCGCTGCTGCAATGATTGCGGGAAGTGATGCCGTTTTTTGCAACGATTATAAAATGCAGAATTCCACCGAACTTTCAGAAGAAATTTCCTTCAAACAACAAATTGTTTTGGCGTATGAAAGCATCATTAATGTTTTTGAAGATGCCTCCAACGGAAGTTATTATGTAGAAGATTTAACGCAACAGTTCGCCCAGAAATCTTGGAAACTTTTCCTAGAAATCGAAGAAGCGGGAGGTTATTTAGAACTTTTGAAACAGGGAATCATCCAGAAAAAAATCTACGAACACGCTGTTGCCGAACAAAACTGGGTTTCCGAAGGAAAAATCAAACTTATCGGCGTAAATCTCTACCCAAAATTAGAAGCCAAAAAAACCGCAGCCGAAATGTATTCTGAAAACGAAATCAGAAAAGTTCGTTTAGCTGAAATGTTTGAATAAAGCTTCCCTCATATTTTTTTGCCACGAATGCACGAATAGTTTTTATTAAATTCGTGTATTCGTGGCAAAATTATTAAGTTAGTAGCTGAGAAGTTAAAAAAAATGGCAATTGTTTATAAAGAAGAATCGTATCAAATTATTGGACTTTGTATGGAAGTTCACAATAATTTAGGACCTGGATTTTCTGAGGTTGTTTATAAAGATGCTTTGGAAGTTGAATTTTGTCGCGCTGGAATTCTTTACGAAAGAGAAAAGGAATATGAAGTTGTGTATAAAGGGATTGTTTTACCACACAAATATTTCGCGGATTTTATTGTTTTTGATAAAATAGTTTTAGAGGTAAAAGGTAGAAAAGAATTAATTGATGATGATATTGCGCAGTGTATCAATTATTTGAAAGTTTCACAAAACAAATTGTCAATATTGGTAAATTTTGGAGAACCTAAGCTAAATTACAAGCGATTAGTTTTATGATAATCTTTGCCACCTATGCACGAATGATTTTTTATCCATCAATTTTCAATTTAAACTTATCAAAAAAAAATATTCGTGCATTCGTGGCATGAAAAAATATGAAGCAAGAAACTCTCAATAAAATTCGTGCATTCGTGGCAGAAAACCTCAACACAGATTTGCATTCTTTGTTATTGAAAAAATCACCGTTTCCTGATGTTACCATGCAGGAAATCGTTCAGCAAATCAAAGGCACAAAAGTCGCCGAAAAAAAGTTCCCGTTTTTGTTGAAAGAAGGTATTGTTTTTCCGCCAAATCTTAATTTAGAACAAGCAAGTTCCGAAGCAACAGGAATCTACAAAACCAATCTGGTAAAAGGAAAATCATTGGTGGATTTAACCTGCGGTTTCGGAATTGATGCTTATTTTTTATCACAAAATTTTGAGGAAATTACTTTAGTTGAACAAAATTCCGAATTATTGGAAATGGTAAAAAATAATTGGGAAATTTTAGGCAAAAAAGCTCATTTCATCAATGAAAAACTGGAAGATTTCCTTCAACATAATTCTTTAAAATTTGAGGTCATTTACCTCGATCCGGCGCGAAGAGATGGTAACAAAAACAAAGTCTTTTTATTGGAATATTTGTCGCCGAATCTTATTGAAGTTCAGGATAAACTATTAGATAATTCAGAAAAAATTCTCATCAAACTTTCGCCACTCATTGATATTTCCTACTTGATTTCGGTTCTAAAAAACATCGCAGAAATTCATATTGTTGCCGTGAAAAACGATGTAAAAGAGCTTTTGGTTTTGATGGATTCAAAAATTTCAGCCGAAAGTATTTTGATTAAATGTGTCAATTTGGAAACTGATGAACCCGATTTTTCTTTCTATTTTCACGAAATTGAAACTGCAAAATCCCAGTTTTCCGAACCCAAAAAATACATCTATATTCCTAATAATTCGGTATTAAAAGCCGGAGTTTTTAATTTAATTTCAGAAAAATTTAAGCTAAAAAAACTTCATCCCAATTCGCATCTTTACACTTCGGAAAATTTTGTAGAAAATTTCTGCGGACGAATTTTAGAAGTGAAAAGTATAGATTCTAAAGAACTAAAAAAGGGAGAAAAATTCAACATTATTTCCAAAAATCATCCCTTAAAGCCCGAAGAAATCAAAAAAAAGTATAAATTGATTGACGGTGGAGAAAACTATCTCATTTTCACCCAAACAATGAAAGGAAAAGTGATTTTAAAAACGAAATAACGGTTTTTTGCAATATCCAACATCCAACATCCAACACCCAACATCCAACACCCAACAAAATTCCCCCATTTTTTTTGCGCAAACTCTCAATATTTCTTAATTTTGGAAAATTATAAATTTGAACATGAAAAAAATTGTATTAGGTTTAGCAATTTGTGCTTTGGCAATTGGTTGTAAGAAAGTAACCGAGGGCGGAAATCAAGGTGTTTTAAGAATCGAAAAAGGAGCAGATCGTTACGATGCTCATGAAGTACGAGGAACCGGAGAACATGGTGCTGCTGCTAGTTCGGAACACGGAGCGGTTGCCAAAACTGCCGTAAATGTAGATTTGAACGGTACTGCTTTGAAAGCATATCAAGGAGGTTTGGAAGAGCAAATGATTGGTTTCTTGAAATCTGATGGTTACAAAAATGCTGCTGATGATGCCGCTTTGAAAGACAAATGGTACAATTTCGACAATGTGAATTTCAAAATGGGTTCTGCAACACAATTGGAAGCCGGTTCTGAAGGTCAAATTCAAAACTTAGCAGCAATTTTGAAAGCGTATCCTGATGCAAAAATTAAAATTGGTGGTTATACCGATAAAACAGGAAATGAAGCTTCCAATGTAAAATTATCTCAAGACAGAGCCAATTTTATTAAATCTGAATTGACGAAATTAGGTGTTGGTGCTCAAGTTTTGGGAGCTGAAGGTTATGGAAGCAAATTCGCCACTGTAGACGCAAAAGCATCTGATGCAGAAAGAGCCGTAGACAGAAAAATGGCGGTAAGATTTTCAAAATAAGAAAACTTGGTTAATAATAAACAATAAATGTCTTGCTTCGGCGAGGCATTTTTTTTATTTTTGGAGTGATTTACTTTTTAAGCTTTTAGTGCCTGTTTTAAATTTTTCAAAATAAACCTTAATTTGTTTACCCCAACCCTAAAAGGAGCAAATTAAGTTTTATTTTGAGGGGAATTTTCTACATTGTCATCCTAAGCACAAACGAAAAGTCTGCGAACGCAGTTCACGAAGGAAGGGTTGGGGAAAAGAAAATTTCTGAAACTATATTTCAAAAAATATAAAATTTAAACAGCCTCTTAAGGAAAAACCATTTTTTCCGCAATCTCGCGCGGAGCGCGACACATTGTTAACCTCATGCGACTTGTCGCTTGAGGACTGATAGAAAGGAATGAAAAATAACTAAAAAATAACAGCTAAAACAACTTTACAATTTAACGACTTTACAATTTTACAACTCAACGATTTAACAAAACATAAAAATGCAACAAACCCTAAACTACATCAACGAAAACAAACAACGCTTCGTTGACGAACTTTTTGAACTTTTAAGAATTCCTTCTATTTCTGCAGATCCTGCATATAAAAAAGATGTTTTAGAGTGTGCCGACAAAGTAGCAGAACATCTAAAAAACGCCGGAGCCGACAATGTGGAAGTTTGCCAAACCAAAGGTTATCCTATTGTTTTTGGCGAGAAATTTTTGGATAAAAATCTACCAACGGTCTTGGTTTACGGACATTACGATGTGCAACCTCCCGATCCGCTTGATTTGTGGAAAAAACCACCTTTCGAGCCTTATATAGAAAAAACGGAACTTCATCCTGATGGTGCTATTTTCGCGCGTGGTTCTGCCGATGATAAAGGGCAGTTTTTCATGCATGTAAAGGCTTTTGAAGCCATGATGAAAACCAATACTTTGCCTTGTAATGTAAAATTTATTTTGGAAGGTGAAGAAGAAGTGGGTTCTGTAAGTTTGGGTGATTTTGTAAACGAAAATAAAGAAAAGTTAGCTTGCGATTGCATTCTGATTTCCGATACGCATATTTATTCCAACGAACAGCCAACTGTTACAACAGGTTTAAGAGGTTTAAGTTATATGGAAGTAGAAGTGGAAGGTCCGAACCGAGATTTGCATTCCGGACTCTATGGAGGAGCGGTTCCAAACCCGATTCATGTTTTGAGCAGAATGATTGCAAAAATGATTGATGAAGACGGACATATCACCATTGACGGATTTTACGACAATGTAGAAGAAGTTTCGTTGGAAGAACGTGCAGAAATGAATAAATTGAAAGACAATCCCGAAGAATTCAAAAAATCTATTGGTTTGAATGGAGTTGAAGGTGAAAAAGGTTATACTACATTGGAGAGAACTTCTATTCGTCCTACTTTGGATTGCAACGGAATTTGGGGCGGTTATACTGGTGAAGGTGCAAAAACCGTAATTCCAAGTAAAGCGTATGCAAAAATCTCTATGCGTTTGGTTCCCTATCAAACCGATGCAGAAATTACCGAAAAATTCACCAAATATTTCGAAAAAATTGCTCCGGAAAATGTAAAAGTAAAGGTTACGCCTCATCACGGCGGAATGCCTTATGTTTTACCAAGCGACACCAAAGAATTTTTAGCAGCCAAAAAAGCAATGGAAACCGCATTTGGAAAAGAAGTTTTGCCTTACAGAAGCGGTGGAAGTATCCCAATTACGGCAATGTTTGAAAAAGTATTGGGCGCAAAATCTGTTTTAATGGGCTTTGGTTTGGATTCCGATGCGATACACTCGCCCAATGAGCATTACGGATTGTTCAATTTTTACAAAGGAATAGAGAGTATTCCGCTGTTTTTTGAGAATTATTCTAAAGCATAAATTGAAAGTCCCGACTGAAGTTGGGACTTTTTTATTACTTATTTACAAAATCGGCATATAATATTTGGTAATTATAAAAAAATCTTTTATTTTTACTATTATTAATTTCAAAAATTTAAAAAAAATGAAAAAAGTTTTACTAAGTTTATGTATGTGCTCTTTAGCTGTATTTGGTTTTGCACAAGAACAAGTTGTAATTAATGAAAATTTTGATGCTCTAAACCTAGGAAACGTTGGTACTGATTTTACAGGTACTACAGCTGGACAAGGAGGGATTTATCTATATGGAGGTTCAGCCGCATCATACCAAATCATAAACATTGATGTGCCACATGGTAAATCTTTACAGCTTACAAGCGGAAATGGTGCTCCTCCAGCTTCTGGAGCTAATACAAATGAAAGATGGGCTTGGAAAAACATTTCCACCACTGCTTCTGCCACAAATGATATTACTGTAATACAAGCACAAATTTTCACTGGACCTGCAACTGGAGCTGGAACTATTAAAGTTATTCTGTATGGTCCGATTGGTGCATCTAGTTCTACTATTGGCGGTATAAAGTACAACTATGCAACAAAAACCATTCAGGGAGAGGCAAATGTATCAGTTCCAAGTTATCCACCTTCAGGAACTTCAGGAACTTTGACTTTGACATTGGGAACACAAGTTTTTCCTGCCAATACATGGGTTAATGTAGAGTACAGATACAATAAAACAACAGGCGCTCATAAGTATATTTATTCTGATGGAACTAATACCTATACGTACGATTATACTGGAGGAAATGTGACAATTGGTGGAACTGCTTATCCTGCGGTAGTTGTACCTAATTTAGTGGCTGCTGAGTGCGACATTGTAAGCACAACAGCTGCCGGAAATACTGTAGAAAATATTGCTTCGGTAGATAATTTCATTGTTAAGTTTTCCAATTCTACTTTATTATCCACAAGCGAAGTTAGCAACATTTCCAAAGCTTCATTTTTTATATATCCGAATCCAACAGTTGATATCATAAATATCAAAACCGACAAAAAAATAAAATCATTTTCAATTATTGATTTTAGTGGAAGAGTAATGGATGCAAAAAATGTTGATAATAAGATAGATGTTTCACACTTACAATCTGGGACTTACATTTTATCGGTAGAAACTTCAGATGGTATTGTTTCTGAAAAATTCATCAAGAAATAATTTTCGAAAAATAATTTTTTTCAAGCGCCTCTAAAATTTGGGGCGTTTTTTTATTTACACATAAATAATTTATTTTAACTTTACCAGCCTAATAAACAAACTTTATTGATATGAAAAAACTTTTACTTTCTTTAGCAGCTGCATTTGTATTTTCGAGCACAAATGCCCAGATTACAATTCTTAATGAGAATTTTGACTCGTTTCCGGATTTTGCAATTACCGGTTTTGGCCAATGGCAAACATTGGATATAGACCTTCTTCCAACTTATATTGGTGGTCTTCCCACAGGTGGAACTACTTGGTTGAATGGTGGAGATCCGCAAGCTTTTATAATTTTTAATCCAACCGCTGCGGGAGTTAATAACAATGCAACTGTAACCGCTGATGATAACGAGGTTAGGAATTTTGATCCTCACAGTGGTTTGAAATATGCTGCTTGTTGGGCTGCGGTTCCTTCTACTACAGGTGGGGCAACCGCAAATAACGACTGGCTTATTTCCCCGGCAATAACATTAGGACTTACAGGAAACAATCTTTCTTTTTGGGTTAAATCTCTTTCCAGTACTTATGGGTTAGATAAGTACAAAGTTGGAATTTATGTTGGATCGGGAACGCCTACTTCATCTGCTAACTTCACAATAATATCAGGTGCTACTGCGCTTAGTGCACCTTATGGAACGTGGCAGCAAAAAACCTTTGCATTGGATAGTTATGCAGGACAAACCGTAAGAATAGGTATTCAAGGAGTTTCTGCTGATGTTTATATGCTAATGGTAGATGATGTTACTGTAACTGCTACAACTCTAGGAACAAGTGAAGTTTCCAATACAGATTTTAGTTTATATCCAAATCCAACCAAAGGTGATTTAAGTATAAAGTCTAAATATTCTGTAAATTTTATCAGAATTTATGATGAATCAGGAAAATTAGTAAAAGAAAATTATCGTACCAACGGAATTGATATTTCTAATGCCCCAACAGGAGTTTATTATATGAATATTAGCTTAAATAATGGTAAAGTACACACCCAAAAGATAATTAAACAGTAATTTTATTTTACTGGTAACATAAAGCATCCTTTCATAGGATGCTTTTTTTGTTTCTAATTTTAATTGCAGATTTCTCCAAAAATCCTTATTTTTAATGCCTTGAATAATAATTGCTTATATATATTATGCATGCATAATATATTTTTTATTTATCTTTACAAAAATTATAATATCACATAAAAAATGAAAATATTAGTTTGCATCAGTAGTGTTCCCGATACTACCTCAAAAATTAATTTTACGGCAGACAAATCTGCATTCGACAAAAACGGAATTCAGTGGGTTATCAATCCTTTAGATGAATTTGCTTTAACAAAAGCAATAAAACTACAGGAATCTCAAGGTGCAACTGTTACCGTGGTAAATGTTGGTGATGCTACCACAGAACCTGTCATCAGAAAAGCTTTGGCAATTGGAGCCAATGATGCCGTAAGAGTAAATTTTGAACCAAAAGACAGCTATTCTACCGCTAAAGAAATCACAACAATCGCACAAAACGGCGGGTACGATTTAATTCTTTGCGGAAAAGAATCTCTTGATTACAATGGAGGTTCTGTTCCCGGAATGCTTGCTCAACTGTTGAATCAACCTTTTGTAAACGCTTGTGTTGGGTTGGATGTGAACGGAAACGAAGCTACTGCAGTTCGCGAAATTGAAGGCGGAAAAGAAACTATTTCTGTAAAACTTCCGGCTGTTATTGCAGGACAAAAAGGAATGGTAGATGAAAAAGATCTTATCATTCCTAACATGCGTGGAATTATGACCGCGAGAACAAAACCATTGCAAGTTCAGGAACCGGTTGCAACTGAAGTAAAAGTAGATGCAGTTTCTTTCGACAGCGTTCCAGCAAGAGCCAGTGTGAAAATGGTTTCACCGGATAATTTGGACGAACTCGTAAGAATGCTTCACGAAGAAGCGAAAGTAATTTAGAAATCGGAAGCTGGAAGTCCGAAGTCCGGAGATGAAATCGTAAAAACATCTTTGTAACTAAACGACTTTACAACTTTACAACTTCACAATTTTACAACTTCACAACTTAACCTAAAAAAAAACAAAAATGTCAATATTCGTATATGCAGAAAACATCAACGGTGTTTACAAAAAAGCCGCTTTCGAGGCAGTTTCCTATGCAAAAGCTATCGCTGATGCAGCCGGAGAAAGCGTAACTGCAATTTCCATCAACCCAACAGATTCTTCAGACCTATTATATAAATATGGCGCAACGAACGTCATCAATATCAAAGATGAAGGATTGAAAAATTTTAGTGCAAAAGCTTATGCACAAGCTCTTCACGAAGTTGCCAACGGAAATATTATCGTATTTCCTCATACTACAGACGCTTCTTCGGTAGCTCCGATGCTTTCAGTTTCTAAAAATTATGCGTTAATTACTAACGCTTTGGCTGCACCGGAAAATCTTGCACCTTTCACGGTGAAAAGAAAAGCATTTTCCGGAAAAGGATATATGCACGCAAAAGCTGAAGGAAACGGTGTAATTGTTACAGTTTCTCAAAACGCATTTGGAGCAAAAGAAAATTCGGTTTCCGGTTCCGAAGAAATTAGAAATTTATCGGTAGCTAACGAAGATACTAAAGTGCTTTCTCACGAACAGTCTTCAGGAAAATTAGACTTGAAAGAAGCAGAAATCGTAGTTTCCGCAGGTCGTGGAATGAAGGGTCCTGAAAACTGGGGAATGGTAGAAAATTTAGCTAATCTTTTAGGCGCTGCAACTGCATGTTCTAAGCCTGTTTCAGATATCGGATGGAGACCTCACAGCGAACACGTGGGACAAACCGGAAAAGCCATCGTTCCCAATTTGTATATTGCCATCGGTATTTCCGGCGCAATTCAGCATTTAGCGGGAGTGAATTCTTCTAAAACTATCGTAGTAATCAACAGCGATCCGGAAGCTCCGTTCTTCAAATCAGCAGATTATGGAGTAGTAGGAGACGCTTTCCAAATTGTTCCTGCACTTACAGAGAAAATAAAGGCTCTGAAAGGATAATTTTTAAGATAGTTTTTCACAAGAAAATCTAAATTAAGAACCTGTTTAAGTTTTTCAAAATGAACCTTAATTTGTTTTCTCCAACCCTAAAGGAGCAAATTAAGTTTCATCTAAGGAAATTGATTTTCTTCGCTCCCTTTAGGATTGGGGAAACGAAGAAATCAATTTCTGCATGTAAGTAAAACCAACAATTCTTTATAAAATGTTTTATAAAAACCGAAGAAATGGCTCTTCGGTTTTTTTATTGAAGCTTTTTTCGTAATTTCAATTTTAAACAGAGAAATGAAGATTATACATGGTTTTCTACCTTCAATTAATTTTTGAATAAACTCAAAAACTATTGCTGAAATACGAAAAAAAACTTCAATTTCAAATCCAAAATCTTAAATTTAATTTATATTTGTTCTATGGATTACAAAGAACTCATCATCCGCGGAATTTCTTACAGTCAAACACAGTCGGGAGCTTACGCGCTGCTTTTGGAGCATGAACCTACCAACGTGAAACTTCCCGTAGTTATAGGTAATTTTGAGGCGCAGTCCATTTCTTTAGGTTTAGAAAAAGACATTCATCCGCCGCGTCCGCTTACCCACGATTTATTTTCAAAATTTGTAAAAGATACCCATTATGAATTGACTTCGGTAGTGATTTATCAAATTGTGGATGGTGTATTTTTTTCTAATATTAATTTTAAAAACACTTCTGGAGGTGAAGAACTTATTTTGGACGCAAGAACTTCGGATGCCGTTGCAATGGCGGTTCGTTTCAATGCGCCCATTTACACCACCGAACAGGTGCTGAATGAAGCCGGAATTCTCTTGGAAATAGAAGAAAAAGCTGTGGAAGAACATTTCCCCGAAATCCATGCAGAAGACAATCTGAAATCAATGTCGATGGAAGAATTGCAGAAAATCCTCGAAGATGCCGTAAAAGAAGAAGATTACGATACCGCCATGGAAATTCAGGAAGAGATTAAACGCCGAAAAAAGAAAATTGATTAAAATAGATTTCAAAAAATAAGAACATCCAATACCCAACACCCAACAATTTAAAATTATGAATCTAAAATTACGTTTAACGATATTGAGTTTCCTTCAGTTTTTTGTGTGGGGAGCGTGGCTCATTACATTTGCCAATTATTGGTTTGGTACAAAACAATGGGGTGGCGAAGAATTCGGAATAGTGTTTATGACTTTAGGAATTTCTTCTATCTTCATGCCTGCTTTAACCGGAATTATTGCCGATAGATGGATGAATGCCGAAAAATTGTACGGATTGCTGCATTTGGGCTATGCTGTTACACTGTTTTTCCTTCCTATGGTGGATAATCCGAACACATTTTTTTGGATTATGCTCATCGCGATGATTTTTTATATGCCGACAATCTCGCTGTCCAATTCCATTGCTTATTACATTCTAAAAAATAACAATTATGATGTAGTGAAGGTGTTTCCGCCGATTCGCGTTTGGGGAACCATAGGTTTTATTGCCGCAATGTGGGTTACCAATCTTACAGGGAATAAAGCATCTGCAAATCAGTTTTATATTGCTGGCATTTTTGCGGTAATTCTTGCGATTTATTCTTTTACTTTGCCTGCTTGCAAACCGCAAAACTTAATTCCGAAAAATGCTTCTACAGCAGAAAAATTAGGACTAAATGCTTTCTCACTTTTTGGAAACGCAAAAATGGCGATGTTTTTTATTTTCTCCATGTTTTTGGGTGCGGCATTGCAATTAACCAATATGTATGGCGATGTTTTTCTATCAGATTTTGGTAAAAAACCGGAATATGCAGACAGTTTTGTGGTGAAATATTCCACCATCATCATGTCGATTTCGCAGATTTCCGAGACTTTATTCATTCTTGCTATTCCTTTCTTTTTGAAAAAATTCGGCATCAAAAAAGTGATGCTGATTTCCATGTTTGCTTGGGTTTTACGTTTTGCTTTTTTTGCTTACGGAACTCCGGAAGGTTTCGGATTAACGCTCATTATTCTTTCCTGTATCGTGTACGGAATGGCTTTTGATTTCTTTAATATTTCCGGTTCCCTTTTCGTAGAAACTACAACAGATTACAAAATCCGCTCATCCGCTCAAGGATTATTTATGATGATGACGAATGGTTTCGGAGCAATGATAGGAAGTTTTGTGAGTGGTTGGCTTATCGCAAAATTCTTCACATTAGAAAACGGCGACAAAATGTGGCACGAAATCTGGCTCATTTTCGCAGCTTACGCATTGGTAATCGCTATACTTTTCGGATTATTCTTCAGACACAAACACAATCCTGCCGAAGTTGCAGAGATAAAACATTAGGTTAAATATCTATAAATCAATCATATAAATTACACTTCCCAAAAAAGTGTAATTTTTTTTGTATTTTGAGGCAACTATTTCTAAAAGCTGAAGTCTTTTATATAGAAGCAACTTTTCAAAAGCAATTTTTTATGAAGAAAACTTTTATTTTTTGCTGTATTTTATTTTTTTCCATCATTCAATCCCAAAAAAATGATATTGCCTTTTTCATGGGTGGCAATTTTCAGCCAACTTTGAAATCGCATCATCTTGGAGGTGAATTTGAAGCGAGATATTTTGTTAGCGATAAACTTTCTTTAGGATTAGGAGGACGATGTACTTCAAAAACCTACAACGAAAATTTTGGATTTCCCGCAGATCGAACCAGAGGAAAGTTTATGGCAATTCATGCAATTGGATATTACGATTTTTTGCAGAATGAAAAGTTTTTTTTGAGCGGATTTATCAATTCTGGTATGTATCAATTTGCACTCGTCAATCCAGATGAATTAGAAATGGTTAAAGTAGAGCAAGAAATTGATGGAGTTTGGTACACCGGTGAAACTGCTTTTGCGAAAGTATTGCAAAGGAAACGGTTTTTTCAAATGACTACCGGTTTAGATTTTTCCTATAAAATTGCCAAAATTACGAGTGATAATGTTGGAATATTTTTAACTTCCAAAGCAGCATATCAAAATTTAATTGGTAAACAGTGTGCTTTTGGTGCAAACAAGTTTTCTGGAATACTGCTTTCAGTTGGCGTAACTATAAAAGGTCCTACTAAATAGAAATGAAATTTTATGCACAATTTAGAATTTCATTTTAGAAATGCAAAACAGCAGGATAGAGCTTCCCAAAAAGCATTATACGAAATGTTTGCCGGAAAAATGCTCGCTGTGGCAAAATCCTACACCGGAAATCTGCACGACGCCGAAGATGTTTTGCTGAACGCTTTCTACAAATGTTTTACAAAATAAGCGACTGCAAAGACTGGAAATCTTTTCCGTTTTGGCTCCGAAAAATAGTGGTGAATGATTCCATTTCATTCATAAGGAAGAAAAAAAACATTTTGTATGCTGATGTGGATGTAGAAAGCATCGAACTTGAAGATGATTTTGAAGAGGAGATACAAAACATCAATTTAGATGAAATTTTCTCGCAAATGCCCGAAGGTTACAAAATCGTTTTCAACCTGTTTGTTTTTGAAGAAAAAAAACACAGCGAAATTTCTGAAATCCTCAATATAAGCGAAGGAACCAGCAAAAGCCAACTGAACAAAAGTAAAAAATGGCTTACAGAATTTTTAAAAAAAGAAAATCATGTACTACAAAAATAATCAACTCAAAAAACGCTACGAAGAAAGAGAATTTTCTCCTTCCGAGGCACTTTGGGACAGGTTGGAAGCTCGTTTGGATGAACAGAACGATATAAAAATCGCACCAATTTCAAAACCATCTGTTGGTTGGTGGAAATACGCCGCAGTTGTAGTGCTGTTAGTTTCTGCAGGTGCTTTGATATGGAAGAATATGAGCAAACCGGAGACTGATCAATTTATCGTTCATCAGCAAAAAGGAAATGTAAAAAGTAGCAATGTTCTTTTGAAAACTTCTTCCAATTCTGAATCCACAAAAATGCAAAGGATAGAACCTGCAAGTAAAATGGTGGAAAACACTGAGATAAAAAATTTAGCTGCAACAAACAAAAAAGTTTCAAAAACTGAAAAAAAATTGCCTGATGAAAACGCTTCTTTTGTTGGAAAAATAAATCAAATTCAAGCTCCACTAATTCAGGCAAGTCCAATTGAGGTTAATGAAGATTTTTCAGAAAATATAGTCGCAGTAAAACCTTCAACGTCAGTTATAAAAGAAAAAAAATCCTACATCACAGGAGACGAACTCCTTTTTGGAAGAGAATTGGAAAAAAAGAAATCTGAACTTCGCAATCAGCCGAAACTAGGAGAGTTTGATATCAGAAAATTTAAAAGAAAAGGTCCTTCCTCTGTAAGAATTCTTGGTTTTACAGTCTATTCAGAAGATTTGCCTTCAAATTAGTCAACTAACTTTTAAACAATAATAATCTGCAAAACAGCGTCCAGACAGCAAAAATAGTATCAAGAAATTAACTTAAATTTTATAGTATGAAAACAAAAATTTTACTTTCAGGAATTGCGTTATCGCTTTCTGTATTGACTTTTGCTCAAGAAAAACCTTCTTTGGAACAGCAAATCAAAGAGTATTCATCCCGAATTGAAAGCATCGTTCTAGCCGAAAAAACAAAAATGAATGCAGAATTAGACGCGGTAGATGAAAAATTCAAAGCAGGAAAAATCTCCGAAACTGAAAAACAAAATCAGCGCAACGAAATCGCAGCACGGTATGAAACCGCTATCAATGAAAAAGTGGAAGCAGAGAAATCTACCTTAGAAGAAATCACCAAAAAATCGGTAAAAAACTCTGTGATGAGCGCAGAAAACACCAACTTTTCACTGGAAAACAGTGAGGAAAACACCAACGAAAAAAGCGAAAAGAAGAAACATCCAAAAGATAAACTTAAAACCAGCGGATTTGTGTTAAGTCTTGGTTGGCTCAACCTTACCAATAGTTCTGAACCTTATAATTTTTTCAAAAATGATTCAGAAACTCGTTTCGGACAAAATGTTTCATACAATTATGCCATAAAAGGAGAGTTTCAAATTGGCAAATTTACCAGCCCGGTTTTTATGAGTTATGGTTTAGGCTTCCGCTCGGATACACACGATTTGGGGCGTTCAAGAGTTTTTGCTCAAGCAAATGACAAACTTTTTGTTGCGCCATTTTCCGGTGGCGATTTGAAACGTTCTCAATTAAGAATCAATTATTTGGAAATTCCTGTTGATTTTAATTTTGTCCTCAATCCAAAATATATCGAGCATGAAGGTGTGAAATATTTGGATGCAAGTAAAAAACAAATTAGAGTAGGAGTTGGAATTTATGGAGATTTGAAAGTAGGAGAGAAAATCAAATACCAATATGCAAATAGTGAGAGCAGAAGAAATGATTTTGCACAGAAAGTAGAAAATGGCGTAAATCCTTTTGTTTTCGGGGCAAAATTAAGTGCAGGTTATGGTGGTTTCAATTTGTTTGTAAAGAAAGATTTTACACCACTTTTCAATAATAGTGCACTTTTAAACAACAAACTCGGACTTCAGTTTGGGATAGAACTTGCTGGATTGAATTTTTAGAAATCTCAATCGTAGTTTTAAATCAGGTTATATTGCTTCAAATTTTTATTATTCTCGCAGATTTAGCAGATATGGCAGATAAATTGGAATAAAATCTGCGTTATTTGCGTAATTTGCGAGATTTTATTTTTAAAAGCAAACGAAAAATTGAAATAAGCTCCATATGACACACTTCCAAAGTGTGTTTTTTTTTGTAATTTGGCAGAATAATTTAGCATGAGCAGGTTTCATAAATTGTTTGCGTTTATTTTCTTGGTGTATTGTTCCCAAAGCAATGCGCAAACAGATTATATGCAAAATCCTGATGTTAAGCCAAAATGTGAAAACATAAAAAGTGGAACGTTCATGTCTTTGGAAGTTCCGGAGGAAGAATGGACGATGGTTATTGATAAAGACATTCAAACCGAGTATTTCGATAATGGTAAAAATTTCATAAAAGCCAAAATGCATTTTGAAACCGAAAATCCCTGCAAATATCATCTTGTAGTAACTGAAAATACCGATCCATCCAACGGAATTTTAAAAGGAACCGTCTATCACAACACCATTTTGCAAACTGAACTGAACATGATTCGCATAAAATCTGAAAATGATGAGGTGGGAACTGTTTTAACATTAGAAAAAATTAAAGAATAATATCAAATTTATACAGAAAATGAAAGAAGTATTCATCGTTTCCGCGGCAAGAACACCGATGGGAAGTTTTATGGGAAGTTTATCCACCGTTCCTGCTACAAAGTTGGGAGCAACTGTCGTGAAAGGCGCTTTGGAAAAAATAAATCTTGATCCAAATCAGGTTCAGGAAATTTATATGGGGAACGTTTTGCAAGCCGGCGAAGGACAAGCTCCTGCTCGTCAAGTAGCTTTAGGAGCGGGTTTAAGCAATGAAACTCCTGCTACAACCATCAACAAAGTTTGCGCTTCCGGTATGAAAGCAGTAATGATGGCGGCACAAGCAATAAAAGCAGGTGATGCAGACGTAATTGTTGCCGGTGGAATGGAAAATATGTCGCAAGTTCCGCATTATTTTTCCGCAAGAAACGCAACAAAATTAGGCGATGTAAAAATGCAGGACGGAATGGTTCTAGACGGACTTACCGATGTTTACAACAAAGTTCACATGGGAGTTTGCGCCGAAAAATGTGCCGCAGAATACGAAATTTCCCGTGAAGACCAAGATAATTTCGCCGTAGAATCCTACAAACGTTCCGCAAAAGCTTGGAGCGAAGGAAAATTCAAAGATGAAGTTGTTGCCGTTGAAATCCCACAGAGAAAAGGCGATCCCGTAATTTTTGCTGAAGATGAAGAATATAAATCTGTAAATTTTGACAGAATCGGAACGCTTCCAACTGTTTTTCAAAAAGAAAATGGAACGGTAACCGCAGCCAATGCTTCCACTTTGAATGATGGAGCTTCTGCATTGGTTTTAATGTCTAAAGAAAAAATGGATGAACTCGGTTTGAAACCTTTGGCAAAAATCGTTTCTTACGCAGATGCAGCTCACGCTCCGGAATGGTTCACAACAGCTCCTGCAAAAGCACTTCCAATCGCTTTGAAAAAAGCAAACTTGGAAATTTCAGACATCGATTTTTTTGAATTTAACGAAGCTTTTTCCGTAGTTGGTTTGGCAAATAACAAAATTTTAGGCTTAGATTCCAACAAAGTAAATGTAAATGGTGGCGCAGTTTCTTTGGGACATCCACTGGGAAGTTCAGGCTCAAGAATTATTGTAACCTTAATCAACGTTCTAAAACAAAACAACGGAAAATACGGCGCTGCAGCCATTTGCAACGGTGGAGGTGGAGCTTCTGCAATCGTTATCGAGAATATGGCTTAACATTGTCATTCTGAATGGAGCGGTAGCGAAATGAAGAATCTCAAAACATAACCATTAAGAATTATTAATGATTTTTTTTATCAGATTCTTAATGGTTTTTCTATTTTTGTTTAATAATTAAATGACTGTCAATTTTATGCCAATACGGAAATTAATTTTCTTCGTTCCCACAACCCTTACTTCGACAAGCTCAGCATAAAAAAGGGAGCGAAAAAAATCAATTTCCTACCATGTCATCCTGAGCGAAGTCGAAGGGAGGGTTGGGGAAAAGAAATTGATTTTTATATTAAAAATTCATAATAGTAAATAATTAAAATGAATGTCCGTTTTATGTCATATTTTGATTTTTGAAGCGAATTTGTCATTCCGACGAAGGAGGAATCTATTTGATTATCAATAGATTCTTCATTACGCTTCGCTTCATTCAGAATGACAAAGTACTCATTATTACAAAAAGCGGACATTCAAAATAAATAAAAAACTATCTCCAAGATTCAGAGATTAAAGGAATAAAATTCAAAAAAGATTAGTTTTGCAAATGAAATTTGATTGAATCGTCAAACTTCAAAACTCAAACTTCAAACATTACATGAGCCAAAATCCTATAAAAAACAACCCCAAAATCATGAAAGCATGGGCTTTCTACGATTGGGCAAACTCCGTTTATTCGCTGGTTATTACATCCACTATTTTTCCGATTTACTACGCCATTATCACAACGGCGTCGGAAAAAAAGGAATTTGTAGAGAAAACTGGCGAATGGATTTCCGTTCCGATTCGTCATCAAATCAAACTTTTTGGTGAAACCTATCATCCAGACGCGATTTACGGATATTCTTTGACAATTTCTTTCTTTATTGTGGTGCTTCTGTCGCCCTTTTTGTCTTCGCTTGCGGATACTATTGGAAATAAAAAATCTTTTTTACAATTTTTTTGTTATTTGGGAGCGACTTCCTGTATGGGATTGGCTATGTTTACTGGGATGAACAATGTTTTTCTCGGTTTGTTGTTCAGTATTACGGCGAGTGTTGGTTTTTGGGGAAGTTTGGTTTTTTATAATTCCTTTTTGCCCGATATTGCAACGCGCGAAAAACAGGATGCGCTTTCTGCAAAAGGCTATGTTTACGGTTATATCGGTTCTGTAGTACTTGTAATTTTATGTTTGATTTTAATTATGGTGATTGCAGACGGACCGAAAGAACAAAAAATTTATACCAGGATTGCTTTCTTACTTACCGGAGCTTGGTGGTTTGGATTTGCGCAATACACCTTCAAATATTTACCTCAGTTTGGAAACGTAAAAGATCAATTGCCGAAAGATTTGGTTCTTTTAAATTACAAAAATATTTTCGCAAAACACGAAGAACAGGGCGGTTTTTGGGAGGTTTTGAAAGACAATATCAGTTTTTATTTTGATGTTGCAAAACAGAGTTTCAACGAACTTTTCAAGGTTGGCAAAAACCTTTTTGCAGACAGAAATTTGAAGTTTTTCCTTTCCAGTTTTTTCTTTTACAGCGTCGGAATGCAAACGATTTTCCTAATGGCTACACTTTTTGGTAAAAGTGAAATCAACCTAGATCAAACGAAACTGATTGCAACGCTTTTGGTGATACAAATTGAAGCAATTATTGGTGCGGTGATTTTCTCCAGACTTTCTCGTAGAATTGGTAATAAAAACGTGATTTCCATTGCCATTATTTTGTGGATGGTTGCCTGTTTGTCGGCATATTTCCTCAACAAAGAAAACCCGAATGTAGAATACCAATTTTATGGAGTCGCAGCGATTGTAGGTCTAGTAATGGGCGGTTTACAGGCGATGTCGCGTTCCACCTACTCCAAACTTTTACCGGAGGAAGGGAATGATAATACTACCTACTTCAGTTTTTATGATGTTTTGGAAAAACTGGCAATTATATTAGGGACTTTCATCTTTGCAACGCTGATTGAGAAGTTCAATAATATGCGATTTGCGGCGCTTTCAATGACCATCTTCTTTGCAGTAGGTTTAATTTTAATAAGATTTTTGAAAATTAAAATGCTGAAAGACAGAGATGTGCTTTAATTGTAAAATTTTAAATGAATTGGCTTAAATTTTGTTAAAACAGCAATAAGTTGTAAAAAACATCAAACATCAAACATCAAACAATTTTTTTTGTATATTTGCAACTGAAAATCAACGGATTAAATAAACTATGACCAATCCTTTATTTTACGCAAAAATCCTGCTGTTCGGCGAATACGGAATTATCGAAGATTCCCAAGGTTTAACGCTACCTTACAGTTTTTATAAAGGAACCTTAAAATTTTCCGACCTCGATTCAGATTTTGAAAAAAAATCAAACAATCACCTTCAAAAATATGCAGAATATTTAACGGGCCTTGTTCTTCCAAATAACTTTGAGCTGAACGTTGCCGAATTTAAAAAAGATATCAAAAACGGACTTTTCTTCGACAGCAATATTCCGCAAGGTTATGGTGTAGGAAGTTCCGGCGCGTTGGTTGCCGCAATTTTTGAAAAATACTCCCTGAAAAAGTATAGTCCCGAAACGATTTCAAAATTTGAACTGAAAGATTTGAAAAAAGTTTTTGGTCAGCTGGAAAGTTATTTCCACGGAAAAAGCTCCGGAATTGATCCGCTGATTTGCTATATGAACCTTCCAATCCTTATCGAAAACCGCGAAAATGTGGACAAAGTTGCCATTACAGGCGGAACCGAAGGAAAAGGCGCTATATTTTTGATAGACAGCGGAGTAGTTGGTGAAACTGGACCAATGGTGCAAATTTTCTTTGAAAAAATGAAAACTGAAGGTTTCCGCAAAACTTTGAAAGAAGAATTTATACGTTATAACAACGCCTGCATCGATACTTTTTTGAAAAAGGAAATGAATCCTTTCTTCAAAAATCTAAAAAATCTTTCAGTTTGGGCTTACGAACACTTCAAACCAATGATTCCTGAAAGTATTTATAACGTTTGGAAAAAAGGAATCGATACCAATGCTTATTACCTAAAACTTTGCGGAAGTGGCGGTGGTGGCTACATTTTGGGCTTCACGAAAGATTACGACAAGGCTGAAAAAATGTTGGAAGGTTTCCACAAAGAGGTTATTTACAGATTCTAAACCAAGTAAAGTCGGCAAAAATTTGAGAAAAATTTACATTTAAAACGGCTTTACAAAAATGCAGGACCGAAATCCTATCCTTCACCGAATTTCACAATTCATCGGTTTTCTTTTGGGAGCGCGGTTTTTCGTGACGGTTTTGCTCACTTTCGCGTTGTATGTTTCCACTTTTTTTCTGTTCAATCAGGAGGAAAGTTTGAGGAAATTTGTCTTTGATTTCAAAGTTCACGGCATTATTTTTTGTGCGGTTTTAAGCATTTTGGCGGGCGGAATTATCAACCAGTTTTACGACCGCGAGAAAGACCAATTAACAAAACCGTTTCGTTCCCGCTTACAAAGTTTCCTGAAACAGAAGTATTTTCTTTATGCGTATTTGTCGTTAAGCATCATTTCGCTTGCGATTTCTTGGTTGATTTCGCCACGAGTTTTTGTGTTTTTTATTGTCTATCAGTTTTTTATGTGGTTTTACAGCCATAAACTTTCAAAAATTCTGATTCTCAATAATCTCACCTTTGTAAGTTTGACGCTTTATCCATTTTTCGGAATGTTGATTTATTACCAAACATTTTCAAAGAAAATCTTTTTGATGGCGATGTTTCTGTTTTTGATTCTTTTAATCATTGACATTCTGAAAGATACGCTCACGAAAAACGCAGATAAAATATTTGGATATTCCACAATTCCCAATTTCTTTGGAAAGAAAATCACCAATACAATCATTATAGTTTTACTCATTTTTTTAATGATTGTTTCCATGCTAATCATTGATTCTCGCGGACTTCACAGCGTAATGTCTTACTATTTTGCAGCAGGATTGTTCGTCATTATTTTTGTGATGTATTTTTTTCAATCCAAAAGAAAAAATTCCAAGTTTTTTGCAATGAATATCCTTCGTTTGTGGGTATTCATCGGTATTTTGGCAATGCTTTTGGGCGGAATTCTCTCGAAATTTTAGTTTTTAGCAGAGCAGTTTTTTATCGCAAAGAGCGCAAAGATTTTTTATTATAAATGCGCTGATTGAACGCAAAGGCACTTCGTTTAGCAAGTGATATTTTTTTGCTAAGCAAAGTGCCTTTGCCTCTTTTAATCTATTTTTTTATAGGAATCGGCGAATTTTTCAATTTGTGAAAGAAAATCTACATTGCAAAATTTCAAATAAACTTTGCGAACCTTGCAATTAAATAAAAATCAAATAATTTTTTTTCCAACGAACTATTATTAAATTTGTAGAATTCAAAATTTTCAAAATCCAATGTCAATTTTCAACGATACCAAAATCGCTTTCGCCGATAAATCCACTAAACAACTCGAAAAAGCAAAATGGATGTTTAAAATGATTCAGCATCCTCATTTGACGAGTTTAGGAATTAAAGCTCTTAATTTTACCGTTCACAATAACTTTCCTTTTGTTCAAGATATAGTAAAACACACACTTTTTGAGCAGTTTGTAGGTGGCGAAACCCGCGAAAAAAGTATGGAAGTGGTGAAAAAAATGTTCAAACACCACATTGGAAGCATTTTCGATTACGCGATTGAAGGAAAAGAAGAAGAGGAAACATTTGACCATACTTGCGAAGAAATCAAGCAAAACATAAAATTTGCAGAAGGAAATCCGGCAATTCCGTTTGTGGTTTTCAAACCAACAGGTTTTGGAAGATTTAATTTGTATGCAGAAGTTCAGGCAGGAAAAGAATTAACTTCCAGTGAAAAAGAGGAGTGGAACCGCATAGTAAAACGTTATGAAGACGTTTGCAAAATGGCGCACGAAAGAAACGTTATCATTATGATTGATGCGGAAGAAACGTGGATTCAAACAGCGGTTGATAATTTGGTGAATGAAATGAAAGCCCAATTTAACAAGGAAAAAGCCATCGTTTGGAACACCATTCAAATGTACAGAACCGGACGTTTAGAATATCTCGCGGAAGATTTAAAACGCGCCAACGAAAAGAATTATTTCCTTGGCTACAAGTTTGTTCGCGGCGCTTATATGGAAAAAGAGCGTGCAAGAGCCGAAGAAATGGGTTATCAAGATCCAATTCAACCCACAAAACAGGCAACCGACGATAATTTCAATGCTGCCATTGATTTTGTGATGAACAATTTGGATAAAGTTTCCGCATTTTTTGGAACGCACAACGAAAAATCCACAGAATTGGTGATGGACAGAATGAAAGCGATGAATTTACCACACGATGATGACAGAATTCATTTCGGACAATTATATGGTATGAGTGACAACATCACCTATTATCTCGGCGACAAAAATTACAATGCCTGCAAATATTTACCTTATGGACCCGTGAAAGACGTGGTTCCTTATCTTACCAGAAGAGCGCAGGAAAACACCTCTGTCGCAGGACAAACCGGACGAGAATTGGGATTGATTGAGAAGGAATTGAGGAGAAGAAAGGGTGTTTGAGAGTGAGAGTGTTGGAGTGTTTGAGAGTGGGAGAGTTGGAGAGTTGGAGAGTTTGAATGATTGATAGAATGTATTATTGGGAGTGATTTTTTTTATTTTTCCTTAATTTAATATTAAGGTTCGCTCCGTAGGAGCGATATCTGTGTAGAAAATTTCAATGTAATCAATTGTGAACTCCGTAGGAGTTCAATCTTTTTTTAAACGTTTTAAATAAATAGGAGTAGGCTTTAACCCTTGAGTTTTATAGATTTGTTAATTATGATTCGCTACGTAGGTGAGATATCTGTGTAGAAAATTTCAATGTAATCAATTGTGAACTCCGTAGGAGTTCAATCTTTTTTTAAACGTTTTAAATAAATAGGAGTAGGCTTTAACCCTTGAGTTTTATAGATTTGTTAATTAAGGTTCGCTCCGTAGGAGCAGTATCTGTGTAGAAAATTTCAATGTGTTAAATTGTGAACTCCTTAGGAGTTCAATCTTAAAAAAAAGTTTTAAAATCAATAGGAGCGGGCTTCAGCCCGCTTAATTTTTACAAAAATTCAGTTGGCTTTAGCCAAAATTTATGAATTGAAGTGTTTTAAAGCATAATATTTATTTCCTAAATTTGTAAAAAAGAACAATGTCATTCTGAACATAAAACGAAGTTTTACGAACGAAGTTCAAAAGAGGAGTGAAGAATCTCTTACATTAAAAAATTCTTCGCTTCATTCGTTTCACTCATTACATTCAGAAATCGTAGATTCGGCGAAGCCAATGACAATCCAAATTTTCATATCAACTTATCAGCAAATTAGCAAATCAACACATTGAATTTCGCCCAAATCATTCTTCCGCTCAATCTCAAAGGCACTTTTACCTACAAAGTACCCGATGAATTATTGGGAAAAATTGAAATAGGGATGCGTGTTTTGGTTTCGTTTCGAGGAAAGAAAATTTATACCGGAATTGTTTGCGAACTTCACGATAATGAGACGGAAACCTTTGTTCCAAAGGAAATTATCAGTGTTTTGGATGAATTTCCGATTCTTCCGCAGCAACAAATTGATTTTTGGAACTGGCTTTCAGAATATTATTTATGCAATCTTGGAGAAATTTACCGTTTTTCTTTTCCCAGTTCACTGAAATTGGAAAGTGAAACCTATTTAAAATTAAAACCAAATGCAGTCATTGATTTTCAAAATTTGGATGTTAATGAAATGTATCTCATTCAGGCTTTGGAAGTTCGGCAAATGATTAATCTTTCTGAAATTGAGGCATTTATTCCCAAAAAAGAAATCGTAAAAACCGTCAATTCTTTGATTGATTTGCAATACATAGAAATTGATGAGAAAATTTCTGAAAAGTATAAAGCAAAAGAAATCGCCTATTTAAGAATTAATAATGAAAAATTAATAATTAATAATTTGCCAGAAGTTCTTTTAAGTTTAAAAAAAGCACCAAAACAGCAGGAACTTTTGCTTCTTTTGATTGAAAAACAAACTGAAAATCCAGATAAACCGATTCGAAAATCAGAAATTTTTGATGAGGGAGTTTTTGCTCATTCGCAATTAAAATCGTTGATTGAAAAAGGTTTTGTAGAAGAATACTTCCTGCAAAAAGACCGTTTGGAAAGTTATGAAGGCGAAACCGAAGAACTGGAAGAACTCACAGAACTTCAAAAAATCGCCAAATCGGAAGTAGATGAAGCCTTTGGTGAAGGAAAAAATGTGTTGCTTCACGGCGTAACTTCTTCGGGAAAAACGCATATTTATTTAGAAAAAATTGAAGAAACCATTTCTGAAGGCAAAAACGTTCTTTTTTTGCTTCCAGAAATTTCTTTAACCAAGCAAATTACCCAACGTTTAGAGAAAAAATATGGTCGTCAATTGGGCTTTTATCATCAAAAATTAACGGATTTTGAAAGGGTAGAAGTGTGGCGAAGAATCAGGAATAATGAAATTAAAATCCTTATTGGAACGCGGAATGCTTTGTTTTTGCCATTCCAAAATTTAGGTTTGATTATTGTGGATGAAGAACACGATTCCGCTTACAAACCGCGCGAAGTTTCGCCTTATTTCAACGCTAAAGATGCAAGTTTGGTTTTGGCAAATTTTTACGGCGCTAATGTGATTTTGGGTTCTGCAACCCCATCGGTAGAAAGTTATTGGCTCGCTAAAAATGATAAAATAAAGTATGTTGCTCTCAATGAACGTTTTGGAAATGTAAAACTTCCTGAATTTGAACTCATTAATTTTAAAGAAGCGCAGGATTCCAAAAATGTGAACGGCAATTTTTCTTTTAAAACGATTGAAGAAATTCGAGAAAATTTGGAGGCAAAAAATCAGGTGATTGTGCTTCATAATCGCCGTGGTTATGCGAATGTGGTGGAATGTGAAAGTTGCGGTTACGTTGCGTATTGCTCCAATTGCGATGTTGTGATGACGTATCATAAATTTTCAAATGAATTGAAATGCCATTATTGCGGTCATAAAGCGGCAAAACCAAAAACCTGTCCAAAATGTTTTTCTGAAAATCTGAACACACGAGGCGTTGGTGTAGAACAGATTCACGAGGAATTGTCCAAAATTTTTCCTGACGCAGAAGTTGATAGAATGGATGTCGATTCGATGCGGAAAAAGTTTGCCTACGAAAAATTATACGAAAAAATAGAGGAACGCGAAAACGATATCATCGTAGGAACCCAAATGATTTCCAAAGGTTTGGATTTTGACCATATCGAACTCGTTACTATTCCAAGAGCCGACCAAATGCTTTATGTACAGGATTTTCGGGCGGAAGAACGCGCGTATCAGTTGATTACGCAGGTTTCGGGAAGAGCAGGACGCGTTTCAGGAAAAGGAAAAGTATTGATTCAGACGTTTAATCCGCATAATTTAGTTTTTCAACTCATTAAAGAAAACGATTCTGAAAAGATTTACCAATATTTTTTAGATGAAAGAAAAAAATTCAATTATCCACCTTTTACCAGAACTATTTTAATTGAATTAAAACACCGAAAAGAAGATAAAGTGAATCGAGCCTCAAAATTTTTGAGTTCAATTTTACAGAAATATTTACCTCAGGAATGCATTTTCGGACCGGAAAAATCTCCGATTGGGAAAATCAATTTGTTATATCAATATCAAATTCTTTTGAAACTTCCACGTGGAAAAAACTATAAAGAATTTAAAAATTTTGTAACAAAAAGTTTAGATGAATTTGATGAAGTTTCGGGTTATCACAGCATCAAAAAGTCAATTTTCGTTGATTTTTAACAAATTTTAACAAAATTTACCCTAATTTAGAACTTGTAAAGCTTTGACTTTCAATAATAATTTATACTTTTGAATCGTTTTTGTGATGTAGTTTTATGCTTTTCGCAATTTTTAACTTTAGAAAATCAAGTTAATCAAATATAAAATAGAAAGTTTAAGAATGATTCAACTTAAAAATTATATAGCCGGAGTCTCGGTACTATTTTCGGCATTGTTGTCTGCGCAGACTACAAATTCTGCAAAACAGCTTCCAACGATGTACGAAAACCAAACCAGCATTAATCTTCCTTCCAATACAGTTCCCGTTGCAGAAAAAGTAGTTCTTTCGGCGAAAGAATTGGTGGATATTAACGTAAACAGCATGAGCAGCGATCCTGTTTTACGAAATGCGAGCTGGGGATTTGTGGTTTATGATCCAAAAACCAAAAAAGTAATTTCTTCCTATAACGAAAATACGCCTTTGGTTCCTGCTTCTACCACGAAGCTTTTAACGACGGAAACCGCGCTAAATCTTTTAGGAGAAAATTTTCGTTGGAATACCCAATTAGAACATTCGGGAGAAATTGATGCGGAAGGAAATCTGAACGGAAACCTTTATATTGTAGGAAGCGGCGATCCTTCTTTGGGTACCGGAAAAGCTGGAGCAAGCACTTATGGAAGTATTTCACAAGATTTTCTGTTTGCGCTGCAAAACAAGGGAATTAAAAAAGTGAATGGTAATATCTACGTTCAGACTGCGATTTTTAAGGAAAATAAAATGCCTGTTCTTCCAGAAAATATTATTTGGCTGGAACATCAAAACTATTACTTGCCAGTTGGAACTACCGTAAACATCAATCCAGCAAACGAAAAACTGATTGTAAAAAAGACAAATCCTTTTGATCAAACAACGAAAAGATACTTTTATGTTTCACCTTACATCAACAAAATGGTGTATGCTGAAAAATATGATGGTGGAGCTTTAACTACAAAACTTGCTGATGCGCCATTTTCTTTGGCAAATTCTTTCAGAACAACTTTGGTGAAAAGTGGAATCGCAGTTTCAGGAAAAGTAGAAGCTAAAATGACAGACGGAGAACCTGAAGCAAGAAACTTTATTACTACCTATAAATCGCCAACTTTGGGAGATATTGTTTATGATACCAATCAAAGAAGTGATAATGCTTTGGCTGAAGCACTTTTAAGAATGGTTGGTTTTCAGAAAAAAGGAGATCAGACTGTAGATTCAGGAAAAGCTGTGGTAATGAAACATCTTGCAGATTCGGGATTTGACCTTAATGGACTGAATTATCAGGACGGAAGCGGACTTTCTAGAAATAATACGGTAACGCCAATTGCGCAGGTGAAATATCTTACCAACTTGATGAACGAAAAATATTACAAAACTTATTTTGATTCTTTACCAGTTGCTGGACAAACCGGAACTTTGAAAAAATCGTTTCAAGGCAATGGTTTCGGACAGGTTTATGCAAAAACAGGAACTTTAAATAAAGTAAAAACTCTTGCAGGCTACATTAAAACCAATACAGGCAGAACTTTAGTTTTTTCTTTGATGGTGAACAATTATGCCGGTTCCGTGGATCAGGTAAAAAACAGGATGGAAAAAATTCTGGAGCCCGCTCTAAACTTATAATGAATAATTTCAAAATCTATAATGCCTTTCATGTTTTTTGAAAGGTATTTTTTTTAAAAATGATTAATAAATAATTTTCCCAGTATGAAATTAATTTTCTTCGTTTTTCCCCAACCCTTACTTCGACAAGCTCAGCATAAAAAAGGGAGCTAAGAAAATCAATTTCCTCCCTTTAGGGTTGGAGAAAAGAAATTGATTTTCTTTTAAAATAATTGACCTATTTAGTCATCCTTTTTTTATCTTTGAAACACCAAATATCAACATATGAAAAAAATTATATCAGTTTTATTTTCAATTTTTTACACTTTTACATTTGCCCAAAATTCAGATTTGGATTTTGATGCGCTTGTTTCAAAAGAAAAGAAAGGTTATTTGGCAAAAATGACCTCAGGAAATGTAAATCCCAATACCCTAAATTACGATTTGCGCTACCAAAGATTAGATCTTACGTTGGATCCGGCTGTTAATAGTGTTGGTGGTAGTGTAACTTCGCATTTTATACCAAATCAGCAGATTTCAAGCATTTATTTTGACTTTACGCCGCAGATCAATGTTTCGCAAGTACAATATCACGGAAATAATTTGATTTTTCAGCAATTAACCGCTACAAACGAAATAAAAATTGATTTTACAGCACCTTTGCAGGCAACAGTTTTGGATTCTCTCACCATAAATTATTCCGGAACTCCACCAACTGCAAATAATGCGTTTTTCACAAATTATCAAAGTGGAATTGCGGTAATGTCCACACTTTCTGAGCCTTATGGAGCGCAAGATTGGTTTCCTACAAAGCAAAGTTTGAACGATAAAATTGAAAGATTTGACTTTAAAATCACCACTCCTTCGCAATATCATGTTGCAGCCAACGGAACTTTAAAATCGGAAACACTTTTGCCGAACTCCCAAAAATTAACTTTTTGGAGAACAAATTATCCTATGGCAGCCTATCTTGCCGCATTTTCTATTACCAATTTTACAAAATTGAATGATGTCATAGGAAATCCGCCTTTTCCTTTTGTGAATTATGTTTATCCATCTACAGCAGCCGATGCTACCTCGATGGCAAATATTGATTGGACCAAACAGTGCATGAATACTTTTGAAACCTATTTTGGAACTTATCCGTTCCGAAATGAAAAATACGGTCACATGGAATTTGAAGCCGGCGGTGGAATGGAGCATCAAACCATGTCGTCTATGGGAGGATGGAGCAAAGGTCTCATCGCTCACGAATTGGCGCATCAATGGTTTGGCGACAAAGTTACCTGTGGAACTTGGAACGACATTTGGCTCAACGAAGGTTTTGCGACTTTTGGCGAACACGTAGCTTACGAAAAATTAATGTTGACTCCTGCAGAGTTTTTGAGCTATCTATTAAATCAAAAAAATTATATAACGAGTGCTGTAGGTGGAAGTACCTATGTTGCAGATGCTAATTTATCAAGCATAAATGCTATTTTCAACGGAAGACTTTCCTATTCAAAAGGAGGATATATTTTAAGAATGATTAAATGGATTTTAACGGATCCGGTGTTTTATCAGGCTATAAAAGATTACCATCAAAGACCAAATTTGGCATATAACTATGCATCTACAACGGATTTGAAAAACTCTTTGCTTACTTCTACAGGAAAGGATTTTACAGAATTTTTCAATGATTGGGTTTACGGACAGGGATATCCAACTTACACCATAAAATGGAAGCAAAACCCCAATCAATCTATTACGATTCAGGCTTCGCAATCTCAAAGTCACTCATCTGTTGCTTTTTTTGAATTGCCACTTCCGATAAAAGTAGTTGGAACAGGTGGTGAAGTTGCTTATTTAAAACCAGAACATACATCAAACGGACAATATTTTAACTATCCACTAACATTCACAGTTGCGTCCGTTGAATTTAATTATGAATACCAAATTGTTGAAAAAAACTCAACAATAACGATGGATAACAACATGAATACTTCGGAATTTAGTAATGAAACATTCAGCATCTATCCGGTTCCTGCAAAAAACGAAATTTTCTTCAAAGGAATTTCAAAAAATGAAAACTTCAAAATATTCGCCGCAGACGGAAAATTGGTGAAAATAGGAACTTACATTGTTGGCAAGTCTATCAATATCTCGGATTTGGTTGCTGGAAATTATATCATTAGCATTAATGAGAAAAATTTGAAGTTTATTAAATATTAAAAATAATAATGAATGTCCGTTTTATGTCATGTTTTGATTTTTGAAGCGAATTTGTCATTCCGACGAAGGAGGAATCTATTTGATTATCAATAGATTCTTCATTACGCTTCGCTTCATTCAGAATGACAAAGTACTCATTATTACAAAAAGCGGACATTCAAAAAAATAATCATCAATAGCAACGGGCTTTAGCCCGTTTTCAAAAATTATATTTCAATATGGCTTTAGCCAAAATTTATAAAACCAAAATGCCTTCTTTATTGAGGGCATTTTTTGTAAATTAGCGCAACAAAAATTTCAAAATAATGATTTCAAAACAGTATCTAGAAAACCTTCAAAACGAACTTCAGAATATTAAAAACGACGGTCTTTTCAAAACCGAACGCATCATCACCTCGCAACAAAGTGCCGAAATTGAAGCCAACGGAAAAAAACTCCTGAATTTTTGCGCCAATAACTATTTGGGATTATCCAACAATCCTGAAGTGATGAAAGCTTCGCAAGAAATGATAGAGAGCCACGGTTACGGAATGTCATCAGTACGTTTTATTTGCGGAACACAGGATATTCACAAAGAATTGGAAGCGAAAATTTCCCAGTTTTTAGGAATGGAAGACACCATTTTGTATGCAGCTTGTTTTGATGCAAACGGAGGTGTTTTTGAGCCACTTTTTACGGAAGAAGATGCCATAATTTCTGATGAATTGAATCACGCTTCTATTATTGATGGTGTGAGGTTGTGTAAAGCAGCAAGATATCGTTATAAAAACAACGATATGGCAGATTTGGAGGCACAACTCATCGTAGCTTCCAAAAAAAATCACCGTTTCAGAATTATTGTTACGGATGGAGTTTTCTCCATGGATGGAATTGTTGCCGATTTGAAAGGACTTTGCGATTTAGCCGAAAAATACGACTGTTTAGTAATGGTTGACGATTCTCACGCAACAGGATTTATTGGAAAAACAGGTCGCGGAACGCACGAAGCGAATGACGTGATGGGAAGAGTGGATATCATTACTTCTACGCTTGGTAAAGCTTTAGGTGGTGCTTTAGGAGGTTTTACTTCCGGTAAAAAGGAAATTATTGATATGTTGAGACAGCGTTCAAGACCTTATCTTTTTTCAAATTCTTTGGCTCCGGGAATCGTGGGTGCTGCGATAAAAGTTTTGGATATGATTTCCGAAGATACTTCGCTTCGCGATAAAGTGATGGAAAACGCTGATTATTTCAGAACGCAGATGAAATCGAAAGGTTTTGACATTCCGGATGGTGATGCTGCGATTGTTCCGGTGATGCTTTATGACGCACCACTTTCACAAAAAATGGCGGAAAAACTGATGGATGAAGGAATTTATGTGATTGGATTTTTCTATCCTGTCGTTCCAAAAGGAAAAGCAAGAATTCGTGTTCAACTTTCTGCGGCTCATACCAGAGAACATTTGGATAAGGCGATTTCCGCTTTTGAAAAAGTGGGGAAAGAGTTGGGTGTAATTTCCTAGTAATAAGAAATTAATACTCTTCAAAAAATGTAAGAGCTTTGGTAAGCTAATTCATTTTTTGGTGACCTAGGAGATTTTTGCGTATAGAAAAATTGAAATTCCTTTTAACATAACTATTGTAAATGATAACAAAATAAAAAATTCCCATTGTTTGAGGGCGGCATAAATCTTCCTTAAAAAATTAAATTTGCTTTCCGCCCGAGTTTGGGAATTTTCTTAAAAGGAATTTTAATTTTTTAGCAAAAATATCCAGTCTTGATTTTTTGGTTACTTTTGTATCAAGACAAAAGTAACGATTGAAAAAAAATTTGGGACTAATAATTTTGGCTATGATTCTCAATGAATTTTAGCCAAATTTTTATACTGAAAACCTTATCTTTGCACCTAAATTTTTCGGATGCTTTACATCATTATCAAAGCCGTTCACATTATCTTTATGGTCAGTTATTTTGCAGGGATTTTTTACCTCGTAAGGCTTTTTGTGTATTATAAAGACACTGATGAATTCGAGGAAAATAAAAAGAAAATTCTTCGCGAACAGTATGTTTTCATGGCGAGAAGGCTTTGGAACATCATCACGGTTCCTGCAGGAATCATCATGCTTTTAAGCGGATTAACCTTAATTTTTCTAAATTTTGGATTAATGAAAATGCCTTGGTTTCATCTTAAACTAACTTTCCTTCTCGGTTTGGGCGCTTATCATTTTTGGTGTTGGAAAAAAGTCCTTCAAATAAAAAATCTCAACGGAAATATTCTCCCAATTGCCAATATCAAACTTCGACAAGCCAACGAAATCGCTACTTTCATCTTATTTTTAGTGGTTTTTACAGTAATTTTAAAATCAATGGCTATTGAATATTGGTGGCAATTAATTGTAGGATTTCTCGTTTTGGTAGTGGGAATTATGATGATTGTAAAACTGGTTAATAAAAACAAAAAATAACCGTTTTTCGTAGTCTTCGGACTTCGGACTTCGGACTTCAAACTATGATTGCTATTTTTAAAAAAGAACTTTGGAGTTATTTCGGGAATTGGAGCGCGTGGTTAATTATCGCTGCATTCAGCGTTATTGGGACGCTTTTCCTATTTTTCTTCGAAAATGATTCCAATATTTTCGACATCGGAACTGCTACTTTGCAAAGTTATTTTGCGCTTTCGCCTTGGCTTTTGATGTTCATTATTCCTGCACTTTCCATGAAAACGTTCGCAGAAGAACAGCAAACCGGAACCTTAAACTGGCTTTTTTCGCAACCTGTGAAAATTTCAGAAATTGTTTTAGGAAAATTTCTTTCCGTTTGGTTGGTGGGAATTTTTTGCGTTATTCCATCGTTGGTGTACCTTTATACCATTTATGTTTTGGGCGTTCCAGCTGGAAATATTGATATGGGCGCAACATTGGGAAGTTATTTCGGCTTGATTTTGCTAATTGCGGCTTTTGCGTCGGTGGGAATTTTGGCTTCTTCGCTGTCTTCCAACCAAATTATGGCTTATTTGCTCGGTGTTTTTATGTGTTTTATTTTGTATTTCGGAATTGAGCAATTGGCGAGTTACAAATTATTGGGCGGTGCAGATTATGTATTGCAAAATATTGGTTTTTATCAGCATTTCATTGCTTTCACTAGAGGTTTAATTGATTCTAAAGACGTTTTCTATTTCCTTTTAGTGATTGGGATTTGTCTTTTTTTAGCCAAAATTTTTGTAGAAAAGAAAAAATAAATGATTACTCAAAATATTTTTAACTGTTAATTTAATGTTTTGAAAACCAATTTCTTAACCCCGACCCTAAAGGGTGGAAATTGATTTTCTTCGCTCCCTTTAGGGTCGGGGCAAACGAAGGAAATCAATTTTTGGTAAATTTTTAATATAGAAAAATAATTTTTTTGAATTTATTTTAAATGAGCAAGAAAAACATCATATATATTATTCTCGGCGTTGTCCTTCTATTGGGAACTTTTGGGATATTTTCGTCGCGTTTCGATTTAACCAAAGAAAAACGTTACACACTTTCAAACTCTTCCGTTAAAGTTTTAAAATCGGTGAAAAAACCGATGATGGTGGAAGTGTATTTGGAGGGCGATTTTCCGGCGAGTTTCAAGCAGTTGCAGAACGAAACGAAGTTTATGCTCGAAGAATTCCGAAAAATAAATCCGAAAATTGATTTTAAATTTATTGATCCCATCAAAACAAAAATGTCGCAAGATACTTTGATGGCGATGGGAATGCAGCCGTCACAACTGACCGATATGAAGGACGGAACGGCGAAACAAATCGTGATGTTTCCTTACGCTGCGATAAAATACAACAAATACGGAACCTCCATACCTTTAATCATTCAGCAAAGTGGAATTGATGCAGCCGACCAATTAAACCGCTCCATCGAAAATTTGGAGTATAATTTTATTTCAAATATTAAAGGTCTTGTTCAGGAACACCGCAAAAATGTGGGAGTTTTGATTAATCAGGATGAATTGCGTCCCGACGAATTTCGAGGATTTATGGAAATGGCACTCGAAAATTACAACGCAGGTCCCGTAATTCCCGAAAATGGAGTAGAGTTGAGCCTTGCAGACGTTCCAAAACTGAAAAAAATGGATGCTTTGGTAGTTGCAAAACCACGAAAAGCCTTTACAGATGGTGAAAAAGTAATTCTCGATCAATATATTATGAACGGTGGAAAAACGTTGTGGATGATTGACGGTGTAAATGCCGAAATGGACACGCTTTTCCGCTCCAAAAAAATCATGGCATATCCGATTGATGTGAATATGACGGATTTCTTTTTCAATTACGGAATCCGCATCAACAATGGTTTGGTGAAAGATTTTAAAAAATCTGCGTTAATTAGAATTGTTACCGGTGAAGTGGAGGGAAATCCTCAATACGGCAGTTTTCTTTGGCCTTATTTTCCGTTAGGAATTGCCGAAAACAAAAATCCGATTACCAAAAACATCAATCCGGTAAAATTTGAATTTCCAACAGCAATCGATACTTTAGGAAGACCTGGAATAAAAACCAACGTTCTTTTTGAAAGCAGCGACCGTACTGCTGTGAAACCTGTTCCAAACTATGTTTCACTTTCCGAAATTGTGAGAACAGATTCCGTTGCAGCCTTTGAAAAACCTTCAACTCCGAAGATTTTTGCAGTTTCTTTGGAAGGAAAATTCAAGTCGGCTTATGCTACGAGAAGCGAGAAAAATGCATATCCCAATTTCAAAGCGCAAAGTCCGGATAATAAGATGATTGTCATTTCCGACGGCGATGTTGGTAGAAATCAAATTTTGAAAGGAAAACCACTTCCTTTAGGTGTAGATTTGCTTACAAAACAGGAATACGGAAATGCACAGTTTTTAAGAAATTCTTTGGATTTTCTTTTGGACGATGCCAATTTAATGGAACTCCGAAACCGAAACATCGAAGCCAGACTTCTCGACAGACAACGCATCAACGATGAAAAATCAACTTGGCAATGGATAAATTTATTGCTCCCGTTAGTAATTATCGGTTTATTGGGCGGACTTTTTTACTGGTTAAGGAAAAGGAAATTTGCAGCTTAAAATTCCCCTCCTTTGGAGGGGTGTCCGAAGGACGGGGTGGTTAAAAATAAGGTTAAACATCCTTTATAAAATCCTCAAATTCATAATAAAACCTTTCAAAACCATCCATTTTCTCCACAAAAAATTCAAAAATTTCCTGCCAAGAATTTTTGTTGAAGATAGAAACTCCCTGTTTTTCTACCCAAATTCGGCTGATTATTTTTCCGTTTTCTAACGTGTAAAATTCTTCTTTTTGAAAATCTCCAACATAATCTTTTAAAATATAGTTAAATCATTATAATTTGTCATATATTTTTTGTATCTTTGAGTA
>JAPUEB010000010.1 GCA_027492795.1 Chryseobacterium sp. | reverse complement strand
AAGCTAGAAAAGTTATCAACTAAACTTTACGTCAACTTATTTTATGAGAGATCAAACTTCTATACGGAAAACAGTTCCATCTTTTCAAGCAAAATAAAAACTTTTGTGCCTTTTGTGGTTTTAAATTTTTTGTTTAGGAACTCTGGGGTTTCAACAGCTTCAAACCGATACCGCAATTTAAGCAATTTTTAGTTTCGCAGAAATTTTTGAAATGATAAATAAACGCCTGACTTTCCAAAGCCGTTTTTATTTCAACACCGAGATTCTTCCAACCTTCAACAATGGTGTTTTTCTCTGCAGAAATTCTTTTATAAAAATCTAAAATTTCATCCGCAATTTCCTCATTATGATTTTTGTGATATGCATATTTTAAAGGTAAAATTGCATTAATAATGATTAGTTCAACAAAATCTTTCGTTAAAGATTTTTCATTTTCAACAGACGAGATTTTCCCAAAATTGAAATGATTGTTCCAATATTCTGACGCTTTTATTCCATCAAAAATGTTGAAAATTTCTCCTGTTGTTTTTGCATTGATGATTTTTGAAAACAAATTCTGTTCGCGGTGATACAAATTTGCCAATTGCGAAAGCCGAATTGTAGGAAAATTTGGAGGTCGCAATCTCAAAAATTTAGGATTAAACTTTACATCAGAAATTTGATATTTTGTTTTGATAAAATCAAATTCTCTTTTCCAGATTTTCATTTGGTCATCTTCGGGATTTTCCAGCCAATTGGCTTTTCCGAAAAATAAAGCTTCCAATTGTGTTTGGTTTTGACGAATTTTTTGAGCCACAGAAAAATCAATATTTTCTGCCAATTGTTTGAAAATTGGCGCATTCACTTTTAAGCCAAAAGCGTAAGCCAGATTTTGAAATAAAACCGCTTCGTAATTGTTTTTGTTGCGCTTTAGGGAATCCTCAATTTCAGTAGATTTTTCGTCTAATTTTCGCAACAAAGTAGCTTCGCAGAAATTGAAGGGAATTTTATTTTTATCAAAAATCTTTTCGCAGGGAATAAATTGGTTTTCTTTCAGCAAAGTTTCGTATTTCCACAGAATATCTTGATCAATAAAATCCTTCAATTCTACCGTGGGAATATTTTTGTTTTTAAGTTCTTCAATTTCAACATCATTTTGAAAAACAGCGTGCAAAATTACATTTTCAAAAGCTGCATCAGAAGAATGATTATGAAAAATCCAGTCCGAAGATTTGGTGTGAATTTCAATGTTTCCTGCTAAAACTAAATTTTTAGTTTTGATTTTTGCGAAAAGAAAATCTGGACCTGAATCGTGGTTCCATTCCCCGAAATCTTGTATTTCAACTGAGTTTCCTTCCATATCTTTAAAATCAAAATTGTTGAAAATCTTGAAATTCCAGAGGTATTGAAGAAGTTTTTCGGTCATAATTTATCAAACTGCAAAATTTTTTAACCACAAAAGGCACAAAAGTTTTTTTTTTCTTGAAAGGTGGAACTGTTTGTGTATAGAAGTTCACAAAATGAAATTCTTTACTGTCACTCTGAGCGAAGTCGAAGAGTTCAAACTTATGTTTCCTTTTGTAAACCTTTAGACATGATAAATCTTTTGTGACTTTTGTGGTTAAACTTTTTTAAATCTTTCAATTGTAGAATTATACATTTTCTCGTAAAGCGGAAGAATGTTTTTCAAATCAAATTTTATGGCTTGAGCTTTTGCGTTTTTTTTCATTTTTTCCAGAAGTTCGTCATCGCTCAATAGTTTTATAGTGTAGTTGCTCATTGCTTCTACATTTCCTACCTCTGCTAAAAAACCGGTTTCACCTTGAATGTTGACTTCCGAAATTCCGCCTGCATTGGAAGAAATTACGGGGGTTTCCGCAGCCATTGCTTCCAGAGCTGCCAAACCGAAACTTTCTTGCTCTGAAGGTAGTAAAAAGACATCGGAAAGCTGTAAAATTCTATACAAATCATTTACTTTACCTAGAAGGCGAATTTTATCAATCAGATTAGGATTTTCTTCTAAAAATTGGTTGATAATTTCAGAATCGGGACCTTCACCAATAATAATCAGTTTTGATTTTACTCGTTTTTCAACACTTTTAAAAATCTGCAAAACATCCTGAATTCTTTTTACCGGACGAAGATTAGAAACGTGGATAAGGATTTTTTCGTCGGGATTTGCAAACTGTTTTCTTTGGCAGCAATCATTTTTATCAAAATCTCGGTTGTCAATAAAGTTGGTAATAACTTCAATTGGTTTTTTGATATCAAAAAATTGCAAGGTGTCTTTTTTCAAACTTTCGGAAACCGACGTAATCGTATCTGATTGATTGATAGAAAATTCCACGGCATGTTTATAACTTGGATGTTGTCCAACAAGTGTAATATCCGTTCCGTGAAGCGTTGTTACCAAAGGAATATCTTTGCCTTCTTCTTTCAACATTTGTTTCGCGGTGAATGCTGCATAAGCATAAGGAATAGCGTAATGTGCGTGAAGTAAATCCAGTTTGTACAGATTGACCACACGATAAATCATCGACGAAAGAGCAATATCATAAGGTTGATACTGAAAAAGCGGATACGTCTGTACATTTACTTTATGGAAAAAAATATTGGGATTGGTAATATCCAAACGTGCAGGAAGATTGCTGGAAATGAAGTGCACTTCATAACCTTTGTTGGCAAGAGACATTCCCAATTCTGTAGCAACGATGCCACTTCCGCCGTAGGTTGGGTAACAGAGTATTCCGATTTTCATTGATATGCTTTTAAGTTTTTTAACCACAAAAGTCACAAAAGTTTTATTTTGAAGTTAAATATTTTGATTATTAAAGTTGAAATAAGCTGTGTATTAAATTCTAATTTCCTATTATAATAATTGTTCGTAATATTGATTTACAAAGGTTTCCTGACCTTCATAGAAAATATTTTTTACATTAAAGTTTATTAAAATTCCTTTTGGTGATTTTAATAGTCCCATATAATTCATCAGTTTAGCCCTGTGAATATCATCAAAAATTTTCACTGATTTTATTTCTAAAACAATGATGTCTTCAATCCAAAAATCACATTTAAAGTCACAATTTAACTTTTTTCCTTTATAAATTGCAGTTATTTGAAATTCAGATTTATATGAAATATTCCTTAAATCAAACTCCATTTTTAGAGCTTCGTGATAGACGCTTTCCAACAATCCTGGGCCTAAATGTTTATGAACTTCAATACAGGCTCCATTAATTTTGTAAGTTAAATCCGTCAAATACGATTGAGTTATCATAGATGCTAAGTTTATTTATGCTTATTTAAACTTTAAAACGTATTTTTTTAAACCTTACAATCAAAAAGCTTTTGTGACTTTTGTGGTTAAAAAATTTACTTCACAATAGTTTTAGAATTTTTTGGTTGATAAAAATTCGTTTTTACAGAAACATTCAAATCCATTCCCATTCCGTATTTCAAGCTATCATTTACCAAAACCGGAAGTCTTCCCGAAATTTTTGTTTTTCCGTTGAAAGAGTTTGCGGTTGCAGTCATAGAATCGTCGTTGTTTTCGTAGGAAACCAAAACGGTGGAAGTTTTTGAAATATCAACATCTCTCAACGCATAAGGTGAACCGAAAACATTCAATATAACATTCTGATTTTTGTTTAAATCTGCCAAAACTTTTTTGCTCGCATCCGAAATTTTGTAGGGTTTGTAAGCCGTGGAATTGTCTTTATGAAAACCGACAATCACTTTTGAATTGGCAGGAATGGTAGAAATTTCCGAAGATTTTTTTAAAATAACTGTCGTTCCGAGGTTGAGTTGGTTCAGAAAAGTTTCGTAAGGTGCTTCTTCCAATGGAATGTAATAATAGGTTTCTTTGCAATTTAACGGGAGTAATTTTTTTTCGTCCTTTAACAAAGTTAATGCGTTTGCGTAGACATTTTGCACGATTTTTTTGTGAGAATCGTTGTTTAAATCTTGGTTGATATTTTCAGGATTTTTTGGAACATATTTATCTAAACCAAGGAAATATTTGGTGAGAAGAATCTTCTTTACACTTTCTTCCACACGATTTTGTGAAATTTCTCCTTTATCAATGGCTTGTTGAATGAGTTTTTTTCCTGTTGCAACATCCTGCGAAAAAAGCATAATATCGTTTCCAGCCTTGAAAGCCAATGCATCCAATTCTCCGGCTTTGAAATTTTTTGCAACGGCGCCCATATTTAAAGCATCAGTAATAATCAAACCTTTGTAACCGAATTTTTCTTTTAAAATTCCCGTGATGATATTTTTGGAAACGGAAGCGGGAATCCCTTTTTGCGGTTCAAGAGCGGGAACATATAAATGTGCAACCATAACGCCGCCAATTCCTTTATTCATCAATGCTTTGAATGGTGCAAGTTCTACGGAATTTAATCGGTCTAAATTGTGCGAAACTACAGGCAAATCCAAATGAGAATCAGTGGAAGTATCGCCGTGACCAGGAAAATGTTTGATTGCACCCAAAATATTGGAATCTTGAAGTCCATTAGAATAAGCAAGTGCCGAATTAATCACATTCTGAACATCCGATCCAAAACTTCTGTTGCCAATAATTGGATTATTAGGATTGGTATTGACATCAACAACCGGTGCAAAATCCCAGTTGATGCCCATTCTTTTGCAGTCTTCCGCAATTTTTTGAGCCATTTCGTAAATCACTTTTTTATCTTGTACAGCCCCTAAAGTTATTGCCCAAGGAAATTTGTGAGCCGCCGCAATTCTTTGGTAAAGCCCCCATTCTGCGTCCATACCAATCATTAAAGGAATTTTTGATTTAGATTGAAATTCATTCACCAAATTAATTTCTCTCGCAGCGTCATCCTGCATTAAAATTAATCCGCCAATTTTATCATTTACCACAATATTTCTGACGTTATTGATGAAATCTTCGCCTTTATTGGTGTATAACGCAACGATGAACAGCTGGCCCAGTTTTTCGTCTTGTGAAAGGGAATTGTAGGTCTTATCCACCCAAGAATTGACCTTTTGTAAATCTTCTTTGGAAAGATTTTTTGGCTGATATTGAGCGGAAATTTTTAAAGAAAAAATAAAAATTATTAGAAATGTGATTTGACTTTTGATGTTTTGCATAATCTATAAGGTAAGATGAACAAAAATACAATTTTTAAAATTTAGAATTCTGAAAATTTATTGGCATACATCTTGAAATATTAGCAGAAACAAATTAAAATTTATTATTATGAAAAAATATTTTTCCTTATTGCTTGTAGCAATTTTTGGTTTTATGGTTGTTAGCTGTATTGATAGAACTAACGAACCTATAAAAGACAATGACACTTACTCTGTAGCGTATGATTTGAAAGGTATTAATTTTACAAAAAGTTCAAGTTCCAACAATTTGTATATTTACTCCAATACCTTCAAAAACCCTCTTTACAACAGCGATGTAGTTTTAATTTACCGACAAACTGACACTACTAATGGAAGTCCAGTGTGGCAGCTTCTTCCGAAGACTTATTATATGAACCAAGGTGCATTAGATTATACTTTTGATTTTTCGAAATATGATATTCAAATCTATGCTAATTCGGACTTTGATATGTTTATTCAGGATGCAACTTTTAAAAATACTTACTTGAATGGTCAAAACTTCAGAGTGGTAATTGTTCCTGCTAGTCAAGGTAAAAATGCAGGTGTAGACTACAGTGATTATAACAGCGTTGTGAAATTTTTCAATATTGATGAATCAAAAATCAAAAATTTGTAATCATTCAAAACCCTATATAATAAAAAGATTCCCGTCACTTTTTTGGTGGCGGGAATTTTTTTTAGTTTTTAAAAAAATGAAAGGCAAAAAGCGAGAAAAGTTCGGGGCATGTCAAGCCGGAATCGAACCGGATAACCTTGCCGGAGTTACCGACTTCGCTATTCCTCCCCTAAGGTGACGAAGTAACTTTTCTCTACGGCACTTTCTATAAATTGAGGTGAATTTCAAAAAGACATTTCAAGTTTTTCAACTTGTTTGGAGTCGAACCAAATGAGCCAAGAAGTAGGTTTTTTTTACGACACTCAATATTTTCATTTTTTTTTAAAAAAGAGGCAAATAGCAAATAAGCTTTGTTAGTCTTTTCAGACCTTTGGACTCGAACCAAATTTCAACCGATGTAAGCCTATTCTACGGCACTCTTATTTTAAAATCAAGGTAAAATGCGATAAAAATAAAATCCCGCAGCTTCAAACTTTTTTAAATTAATTTCAAAAGTTATCACTTAAAATTTTGGGAGCGGGCTTTCTATGACGAAGTATTTCTTATCTACGACACTTGATTTTTTTATTGAAGTCAAGGTGAAAATCTCAGAATCTTTCTTTTCTTTTGCTCTAACCGCTGAGCTACATATAAAGAAGGCAAGATTCGAACTTGCGACCTAAAGATTACCAAACGAAGTATGATTCTACTACGACACTTGACTTTTTTTTAAAAAAACAAGGCAATTGGCGAAAAGCGAGTCGTGCTCTACCATCTGAGCTATCCCGATTTTTTCGGGAGCAGGAATCGAACCTGCGACCACGTCGTTATGAGCGAAGTAACGCTTTTCTACGGCACTTGTTAATTGTTTTTAAATCCTCACCCCAACCCTCTCCAAAGGAGAGGGATCTGATTGAGAATATTTTATTATTAATTCACCTGTTATTGTTATTAATTCAAATTTTGCATGAGGAAAATCAAATTCTTAGTTTGATGAAGTATCTCTATTTTACGACATTGGTCTATTTTTATAAACCGAGCAATGTGCGAAAAGACTCTTTTGGTGTGGACAATACGAAGAATTTCTTTTCTACGGCATCGGTTGTTAATTTTCCTGCGTTCCTAGCCCCGATTGCAGCATTTGTTTGAGCTCTTTTTTGTTATTGCGAGGCAACCGTTTTCTACAAATAGCTATATTTCGTTCGCAATGACAAAAAAAGCGAGTGCGGAAAGCGGGAAATAGCTCCTAAAAAAATTGTTAAAAAGCAGTACCTTTTACAGCACTACTTCTTTTATGGTTTCTACTGCGGATTTCTGGTTTTCTAAAGCGTTTAGAATATCAAAAATCTTGTCGCTCCAACCTGCGATTAAAAATACATCGTCTTTTCGGACATCTAAAGGCATTTTGCCGTATCCTGCCAAATCGAAAATGTACAATTTCGCGTTGGGCGCAATAGTTTTGTACCGGTTCCAAGATTTCTCGAAAGATTGCTTGTTTCCGTTGCTGTTCCACATTTGCGCATCGGTGAAAAGCATTATTTTATCTGCTTTTTCGGCACGTTTGATTAAATCTTCGATTACCAAATAACCGTTGGTAGAATAACCTACCTCACCTTCGCGCTTGTAAAACTTGTTCACATTTCTTAAAATTCCGTTTTTTGGCATCGGAACCCTTTTCCATTTATCACCAAAGATACCGGTAACTACGTTTTTGGTTTGCGACTGCAAAATCATCGACATTAATAAACCAATATCGTAAAGCAAAATTTTGCTTTTTGGCGAAACCGGTTGCTGCATAGAACCCGAAACGTCGGAAGCAATAACAACAGATGTATCGAAACCGAAACCTTTGATGTTTTTTGCGCTGAACATTACGGCATTTTCCAAAGCTTCCAAAACAGATGACAAAAATTTTGAGTCGATGTTTCTCAGCTCACGATATGCTGCCAAAAACCTGAATGGCAATTGCTTGGAGTTTTTTACCGCATTTTCGTCGGATAAATAATTGCACACTTTTTCGATAGCATCATAAGAAACGCTGGCTTCTAAGATGTTTCGTAAGTTTCGCAAAGTTGCCATATAACCCAATTTGTTGCTGAAAATCAACTCTTCCCATTTGTTTTTGAAGGCTATTTTTCGTTCTTTTTCGGTTGCAAATTTTTGTTGTCCCAATACGGAAAGTTCTACTTCCCAAGTGTAAGGAGTTTGCAAAGTATCGCTTGCGATTTTGTTGAAAATTACCTGTTGGTTTTCATCCTTTGCTTTCGGGTGAACCAAAAATAAGGCATCTCTTAAGGAAACTTCAGTTTTCCTGTTGTATTTTGCCAACTGATATTCATCAAAATTGTTGAAAGATTTTGCCAAACCCTTTTGAACCTGCTTGGAAAGTCTGTTCAATTTTTTGGTGTCTTTTCTTTCGTTTGCCAATTGATAATAGGCAAGAAGTTCTGTGATTTCATCGGCTCGCTGAACTGTTTTTTCAACAGTTTTGCTTACCAAATCGTTACCTGAAACTCTTTTTGCCAATTCGGTAGCCAAAACCAACGGAACAGAACGCAAATGCATTTCTTTTCGTGCATATACTGCCAATTTTGCTACAAATTCAGAATCGTTTTTTGCGATGAGGTTTTGGATTCTTTGCAATCTTTCGTCTGCTTTTTCGTAGAAAGAATTGGATAAACCTGCAGTAACAACCGCGGTATAAAGTTCTTCTTCCGGCGACAAAGTGTAAGCTTTTGCACCCTCATGGTTTACGATGATATCTTTGTTTTTTCTTAAAAAATTGAATTTCATTTTTGTATAATTTTTAAAAATTAAACATCAGAAGATTTTCTCTTCTCTATTAATTTCTGGTGCAAAGTTATTGTGCTGGTGCGCAATGTTTTTGCGTAGACATTTTTTTATTTGAATAAATTCTTTTTTTAAAATATATTCCATTTCTACCAAACTTTTTTCTTCGGACTTCGTACTTCCATCTTCCCGCTTCACACCATCATATCCGCACAATTGGAACTCGCGAAAGCGAAAGGTTTTGCCTTGAAAACATAGCCCATTCCCAAAATGTAGCCCATTGCATCCTTCAAAGCGATATTGGATTTGAAATCCGGATCGGTATTGATGTCGGCGTGAACTTCCATTTCCACTTTGTATTTATCCAAAATCTCAAAAATTCGGTAGGCAATTTCGACGGATTTATTCACCTCGTTCAACATTCGTTCTTTGATGGTGATGTTTTGAATTTCTTTCTCTTTTCGTATGAAGGTGAAGGCGCCTTTTCCTTTTCTAACAAACACAACCGCAGTAGCATAGTGAATTGTGTCACCATAAACGTGAGAATCTGATCCAATGCAGACTTTCAAGGTGTGACCTAAACTTTGCTCTCTGATGATAGCTTCTTCTACCAATTGTTCAATTGGTTTCTGGAAAAAACTTCCCCTCATATTCTGCCAAATTTCCTGTTGTGTTTTCATTTTTTTAAATTTTAAATTGTTCTAAGTCATATTTTGATAAATGATGATTGATAATTAATAAATGATTTTTTTAGTTTTAATTAAATTTTTGTGGAGCAAAAAAGAATCGAACTTTTACCTTAACATTTTCAGTGTTACGTGCGTACCAATTACACCATTACTCCAAGTTCTAGCGCGACAGACAGGGATCGAACCTGTGATAACGGTTTTGGAGACCGTCGTGTTTCCGCTACACTACTGTCGCTTTTTTGTGCCTCTCCCCAGATTGTTCATAAATTCATTTTTATTTTTAATGGAATTCACGAATGTTTCACATTTTGAACTGGGACTGTACGAATTTTAAGTCTGTTTTCTCTGCCAATTGGAATAGAGAGGCGTTTTTTGTACAGGAAGAGAGGGTCGAACTCCCAAAATCTTGAGCCTAAATCAAGCGCGTTTGCCATTTTCGTCATTCCTGCAATTTTGTTGATTCGTCAAGGTTCGAACTTGAACGACAAGAGTCAAAGTCTTGTATGCTAACCAATTACATTACGAATCAAATTTTGTGGAAGTGATAAGATTTGAACTTACTCAGCATTTAGCAACAATTTTACAGATTGCCCCAACTCTCCAACTTTGGCGCACTTCCTTTTCTTAAAAAAATGTTTGTCAGTTCTATTTTTTTTGGCTTTGAACTTCTTCGCTTGAAAAGACAAACATTTCAATTTAAATTATGTCAGGTTTTTTGTCCGGAAAATAGGATTTGAACCTATGACCTCCTGTTCCCAAAACAGGTAAACAACCACCGTTATCTTTCCGGAAATTGGGTTTCTTCGGCGATCGAACCCTGTTTTTCGGTGCCACAAACCGACGTTTTACCAAATAAACTAAAGAAACCAAATTGGCGGTTCATACGAGAATCGAACTCGTGGCTTCCGAGAGACAGTCGGAAAGGTTACCATTACCACAATGAACCATTAAAAAATTGGAATTACGAAGTTGGAATTACGAATTCTATTTTTGCGATTTCGGAAGGACATGAACCTACAACTTTCGGTTTAACAGACCGATGCTTTACCAATTGAGCTACGAAATCTAATCTTTGTAATTTCGGAGGGATTTGAACCCTCAACTTCCGGTTAATGAGACCGATGCTCTACCAATTGAACTACGAAATTGTTGGTGATTTCGGAAGGACTCGAACCTTCAACCTTCGGCATATCAGACCGATACTCTAACCAATTGAGTTACGAAATCATATTTTTTGAAACCAATATCAAACTACTTCAAACATTATCAAACAAAATCAAACTACTTCAATCACAAAAAAAACACCTCTTTTTTGGAGAGGTGCTGCAGATTTTTTTACACAATAGTTTTTCAACTGAATGTTTTGTACAGCCACCTCTGAAAGTCATCACTTCCAAATAGATTCATCTCGATAAATTGCGGACAATCATCCCATTTCTCCGTATGTGATATGTTTTTTAATTTTTGCATTGAACTTTTTTTGCTTTCGGCTTTCGGCAATTTGCTCTAAGTCTTATTAATTAATTTTTTGTAATCAACTTTAAACTGGCAGCCTAACGTTCTGGTTTAAGTTTAGTCTTTACCTTTACCTCAAAACTGCGGTGCAAAGTAAAAACGAATTTTTCAAACTTGCAAGGAAAAATTTAATTTAAAAAATTGATAATCAGTTAATTATATTAAATTTTAAAATAGAGATTTCCTGTCCGCATTATTATGCAGAATACTTTAAAACCTAAATGTCTGTCTCTCATCGGTTTGTATATCATGTTATTTCAGCTTAAGAAAGTCTCATTTTTATTAAAATATTTTTGAAATTTTTGCTAATTTTTTTTCATTCTAAATAATTTTGCTCTTAAAAAACAAAAAACGCCCCAAATTTTGAGGCGTTTTTGTATCATTTTATATAAATTTTCGGGGAATCAGTCCGTAAAAATTTCAGAAAAAACACTTTTCGCCTCGCTTTTCAGCATCACGTCATAGCAGAATAATCCTTTTATTGAAGGACTTTCCCATAGGTTACGTGCGATATGTGTTCTTTGAAGTGTCATAAAATTTTCGGTGCAAAGATAAAGTTTAAAATACTGAAAACAAGAATTTTGAAAATGGTTTGCTATTTTTGAAAAAGAGAATTGGTGAAAATTAGAAAAATTAGTGGCTGAATTATGAGCGAACTTATTTACAAAGAGGAGTCATATAAAATTATTGGCATTTGCATGGAAGTGCATAGAATTTTGGGACATGGATTTTCTGAAGCTATTTATCAGGACGCTTTGGAGGTTTGTTTCCGACAAGAAAAAATTCCCTATTCCCGAAATAAACCTTATTTTGTGAAATTTAAAAATGAAATATTACCTCATCATTATTTAGCAAACTTTGTTGTAATGGATAAAATAATACTTGAAGTAAAATGCGTTGCTCAATTAACGGATGAACATATATCGCAAACCATCAATTTTTTAAAAATTTCAGAATGTCGTCTTGGGCTTTTAATTAACTTTGCAAGAGGCTCTCTGCAACATCAACGTCTGATTTATTAGTTTTCGCCACTAATTGAACTGATTATCACAAATTTTAGTTGAAATAAAAATCAATACTCCCACAAATACAATCTAATTGCTTTGATTTGCTTAACAATTATCAAGTTAGTTTACTACAATAGTCGGAAAATTTCCTAAATTTGATATCCTTAAAATTTAAAAAATGAGTATACATATCAGCGCAAAAAAAGGTGAAATTGCAAAAACGGTTTTACAGCCTGGAGACCCTTTGCGAGCAAAATTTATTGCAGAAAATTATTTAGAATATCCAAAATTAGTTAGCCAAACGAGAGGAATTTTGTATTATACAGGTCTTTATAAAGGCAAAGAAGTTTCCGTTGGAGCAAGTGGAATGGGGGTTCCGAGTATTGGGATTTATTCTTACGAACTTTTTACGGAATATGATGTGCAAACTATTATGAGGATAGGAACTTGCGGAGCTTATACTACAGATTTGCAGTGTTTTGACATTATCAATGTAGAAAATGCAGCCAGCGAAAGCACTTACGCGAAATTTGCTTGGGAAAACGATTCTGAACTTATTTCGCATCAAGGAAATGCATTTGAAACCATTAATAAAACAGCTGAAGAATTAAACCTCACAATAAAATCTGGGAATATTCATACCAGTGATATTTTTTACAGAAAAAATCTGGGAACTCCCGAAATCGCTAAAAAATACAATTGTTCCGCAGTAGAAATGGAAGCTTTTGCTTTGTTTGCAAATGCACAGTATTTAGGTAAAAACGCAGCAACCATTCTTACAGTTTCTGATGTGATACCAACCGGTGAACAAATTTCGGCAGACCAACGAGAAAAAGCTTTGCGAACAATGATGGAGCTGGCTTTGGAAACGGCGATCAAACTTTAGTTCAAATCAAATGGTTTAAGATTGTTTGAATTGTTCAAAATAAAAACGCTTTGAAAATGTTCAAAGCGTTTTTTTAGTCGTCTATTTCTTTTTCGTCTTCCAAAAGATGACCAAAATAGCTTTTTTTGGTTTCAAGATATTCCTTGCTTTCTTTCGTAGCCCTCATCTGCAATGGAATTCTACTATTCAGGATAATTTCGCTGTTTTCTACAAATTTTATTTTGTCGGGATTGTTGGTAATCAGATTGATATTTTTAACTTCTAGAAGCTTGAGAATTTCTATGGCGACTTCAAAATCTCTGTCGTCTGCAGGAAGTCCGAGCTGTAGATTTGCCTGAACTGTATCCAAACCCTGCTCTTGTAAAGCGTAAGCTTTCAATTTATTGATAATTCCTATATTTCTGCCTTCCTGACGAAGATACACGATGATCCCGCCGTTTTCATGAACATATTTCATAGCAGAATTGAGCTGCTGTCCGCATTCGCATTTTTTTGAATGAAATACTTCACCAGTAATGCATTCTGAATGGAAACGCACATTTACAGGTTTTGAAAAATCTGTATTTTCTGCAATTAAGGCAATGTGCGGCATCCAATCTTTTTCGTTGTCGGAAAAAGCAATCATGCGGAAGTTGCCGTATTCAGTGGGGACATTGGCTTCCGCTTGGGTTTTTATCATGTTTTTTTTGAAGAAATTTATTAAGGGTTTGTGCTTGCAGAATCGAGCTGGGAAATATTGGTTTTTAATTTTACAAGATATCTATTCAGCAATTCATCTTCATCTTTATTGAGCTTATTTCTATGTTTTTGGATTTTTTTATAAGAATGCTGTATGCTTTTTAAGGCCCTGTGTTTTCCAGCAATATTATATGCTTCAAAAGCATAGAGGTAATTCTGAAGTTCTGATTTTAGTTTCGTTACTTCTATGTTTACAGCATCATTTTTAAATTTAGGAAATGTAGCAATTAGATTTGTAATCTCGGAAGCATAAATATTATTAATCATTGTGCCACCCAAAACATCTTCCAGACTTCCTGTTTTTGTACCTTTTTGGGTAAGAGAATTGCTAAGTGGTGATACATTGAATTTTTCGCTTGCGCAAGAAGTAATTGTGATTGTAGATAATATTATATAAAATGTAAACTTTTTCATTTTTTTGCCTTTTGATAAAGGACAGGGTTAAGGCTTTCGTCGTTATACATCTTCATTTGTTTGTACACTTTCATCTTAACCCTACCGTTCTCTATGTCAACTAGCAAGTGATTGATGGACTCCATCAAATCTTTTTTTTGTTCCAGAAGGACATTCAGTTTCTCTTTGCATTTCTCGCGGTGTTCTAGAGAAGCGTCCTCACGGTTTGCTTCAAGAGACATATGATAAACCTTTAAAGCCAAAATAGATAATCTGTCAACTGCCCAAGCTGGCGTTTCTGTATTAATTTTGGCAGAGAATTCTGGTGTGATGTGTTGATATTTCTGTAAAAACCAACTGTCTATAAACTCCACCAAATCGGTGCGTTGTTGGTTTGACGCATCAATTCTTCTTTTTAGTCTTAATGCGTCAGAAGGGTCAATTTTTTCATCACGAATGATGTCTTCCAAATGCCATTGAACGGTATCAATCCAATTCTTTGCATACAAAAGACGTTCCAAACTATCATTTTCAAACTGATTGTTGGGAAGGGCATCCACGTCATCCACCAAGTGATAATCATTGATGCTGATTTCAAAAATTTCCCAGGCTGATTCAGAAAAACTCATTTATTCAGAAAATATTAATTATTATTATCCTGTTTTTGATTATTCTGTTTGTTTTTGTCCTCATCTTTCACGGCATCTTTAAATTCTTTGATACCGGATCCCATTCCACGCATCAGTTCAGGTATTCTTTTTGCCCCGAATAATACTATGATTATTAATGCAATTAATAATATTTCTCTAAATCCTAAATTTCCCATTGCTTATATTTTTTACAAATTTATATTATTTTTAATTAACCCAGCCCATCGGATCTACAGCTGTTTCTCCTTTCCAAATCTGAAAATCTAGGGTATAGGATCCGTCAAAATCTTCACCTACGGTACCTACAGGAGTCCCTGCGGAAATTTGCTGATTTTTTGAAACAGATGAGTTTGCAAGATTTGCATATATGGTAAAGTAATCTCCATGTTTTACAACTACGGCTCTCGATCCGTCTGCAGACGCTATAATACTGCTTACCACCCCGGGAAAAACACATTTTGCTATGGTTCCCTTGGTAACCGCAATCTTTATTCCGTCATTTTGTTCCACTATGTTTTTGAAAACCGGATGCTGTTGTCTTCCAAAACGGTGGGTAATAGTACCGTAAACCGGCATTCCTATTTTTCCACGATTTGCCGAGAAGCTTGTTCCTGCAACGGTTGTAACGCCATAATTGGTCATGGTTTTCGTTTCTACAGCTTTTTTCTCTGCTTCAGTTTTCTTTTCAAGATTGGCTTCTGCGGCTTTTGCGGCGGCCAATTTTTCGTTTGCAATTCTGGATTTCTCTGCGGCTTCTGCGGCTTCTTTTGCAGCTGCTTCTTTTCTGGCCATATCTCTTGCGCTGGCTTCAGCTTTTGCTGCTTCTTCAGTTCGCTTTTTTTCTTCAGCTAATTTTTTCGCGTGCAAATCTGCGGCTTTTTTTGCCTCAGCTTCAGCCATTAGTCTTTCTTTTTCTAAAGCGTCTGCTTTTGCTTTGTTTTCTGCATCAATTTTTGCTTTTTCCCTTGCAGCAGCTTCTTTTGCTAAACGAATTTTTTCTGCTTCAGCTTTTCTCAGAGCTTCCTCATTAGCTTTTGCCAATCTTATTTCCTCATTGATAATTGCTCGTATTTGTCCTTCTAGCGCTCTGGATTGCGATTGTTTTTGTTTCAATTCAGCAGTGAGATTTACTTCGTTCTTCTTGAATTCTTGAACTAATTTTTCCTTTTGAATTTTTTCTACGTTTATGGTAGTTATCTCCTTCTGTTGGTTTGAAAGTAAAACGTTTTTTTGGTTAACCGATTTTTCTTTTTCATCAATGGACTTCTTTAAAATATTTGCTGCTTGCGAAATTTTTGCAGCCTGTTTGTCCTGATAATCCGAATAAAAACGCAAATACTGAACTCTGCGAATTGCCTGTCCAAGATTTCTGGAGGAAAGTATGAAGGTAACTTTGTTTTTTAAGTCCCTGTTTTTGTAAGCATTTACCAAAACTTTCGCATAATTTTTTCTTAAAACGGCAAGCTCGCGGTTTTGGCGGTTGATCTCCAGTTGGCGTAGGTAAATATCGTCTTCAATAAACTTTTTCTCTTTTTGCGTGTTGTTGTAAACTTTTTCGCGCAGTTGAATTTTTTGGTTTACTCCCTCTAGATAGGCTATTGAAAGTTTCGATTCATTTCTGGTTTTGGAAAGCTGGTTGTTGATGGCGGCAATCTGTTTTTTGAGTTCAGCGTTTTGTTTTTGTAGCTGCTCCTTGTCTCTCTGCCCGAAGGAAATCCCAAACCATATAATCGCGGTTAAAAAACTAATTTTTTTAATCATCTAATTTCTATTTTCGTATAATTTCCGGGTACGGAAAAAGGGGTGTTCATTTTCGAATCATCAAATTTCGTATTTTCCAGCAGAATTTGGCTTGATTTTGCCCCTTTTATAATTATTTTAACATTTTTTGGCATTCTAAAATCTTTGTACGCCTCCCAATCTGCATAACTTACCTCAAGCTCGTCGGTTGTATTCACATCTTTCATGTAAACCCTTTCTAAATCGTAGTTTCGGGCGTAATTTAGCTCAATTTTATATTCTCGAACTGTTCCGTCTTCTGCTTTCATTTGTTGGTTGAACGCGGAAGCCATTTTGTATCCCTGCGCATTTTTTGTGAGGATAAAATCATTATCATTAATCCTAATGAAGGTTCGCCCCATCAAAAGTTTTTGAAGAGAATTGTAATTGATGAAATTGGTATTTAATAAGTTATTGAGATAATCAAAATCAGAATCTATAAATACCTTGTCGGTTTTGTTGTAAGCTTTTATTCCTTCCGGAGTAGCTATTCCACGAGCCAAATTAAGAATGTAAGAAAGGTTCATCCAGACTTTTTGGTTGTTTTCTATGTATATAGTGGCGTCCAAAGTGGGAAGATAACTGGTTTCCGTTTCTACCTTTAATTTGCTGTTAATTTTTATCTGCTCGAATTTTGGAGGGATAATTACATTTTCAAAAAAAGCAACATCCGCACTTATTCTTTTATTGGCATCTTTTGGAAGGTTTTTTACGGCAATACTGTCGTTCTCAGCTTTTGTATCAACAGCTTTTTTTGCTTTACAAGAAAACAAAAATATGCTGATGAATATAATGAAACCTATGTTTTTCATTTTGAGTTAATTATTCAGTTATGATATGCTGAAAACTTTACAATATTAACGCCAAACCACACAAATTGTTTTGTGTGGCTTGTTTACAAGTTTAAGGTTGATGTTTAAATCTTAACTATTTTCTTAAAAATTTATTTTGATAAAAAATCTAATACCGAATAATCTCCCAAAGAAATCTCGCGGGAAACCCCAAAATATTGTGCATTGCTACCAATCATCGAATTGCTAAGATTTCCGTGATTGATTACCGTGTCTTCTTGTATCAAAGAAGTGTCAATATTGGAATTCACTACCGAAGTTCCGTTTCCTAATGAAACATAAGGCCCAATTTTAGAATTGGTGATTTTCACATTTTCGCCGATAAAGCAAGGTGGAATAATCAAAGAGTTTTCAATTTTTGCAGAAGCGGGGAAGTTGGCGAATTCCTCTTGTTCGTAGCCCAATATTTTCCCGTTGGTTTCTACCGTTGCGTTTTTATTGCCGCAATCCATCCAGTCATCCACTTTTCCAAGGGAGAATTTTCCACCTTTTTGACGAAGGTTTTCCAATGCCGTTGTCAACTGATATTCACCGCCTTGTTTGATGTCATTCGACATGATGTAGTTGATTTCATCCATCAATTTTTCGGCAGATTTGAAATAATAAATTCCAATAATCGCCAAATCGGAAACAAAAGTTTTCGGTTTTTCTACAAAATCAGTGATGAACCCGTAATCGTCCAATTTTACCACACCAAAAGCAGAAGGATCATCTACTTTTTTCACCCAAATTACCCCGTCAGAATTTTTGTCTAAATTAAAATCTGCACGGAAAAGCGTATCTGCAAAGGCAACTACAACATCGCCCTGCATCGAGTTTTCTGCACATTTTATCGCATGAGCGGTTCCAAGAGGTTCATCTTGTGTGTAAATGCTTCCTTTTGCGCCTAGTTTTTCTGCAATTTTTATAAGGTCTTCTTTCACTTCATCACCAAAATCTCCAATAATGAAAGCAATTTCGTCGATTTTTTCACCGGCAACTTTGGCAATATCTTCTACCAATCTTTGAACGATGGGCTTTCCTGCAATCGGAATTAATGGTTTTGGAACTGTAAGTGTATGAGGTCTTAATCTGGAGCCTCTTCCCGCCATTGGAACGATGATTTTCATAATTTTTTTCTTCTAATTTGATTTTTTTTAAAAGATGTACAAAATTAGTAAATAATTAACCGATTCTGCCCCAAACTAGGGTTTATCTCTTTAAAATTTTGTTAACGATTGCTTTTTCTTGGTATAAAACCAATGCGATAAATGCTACAAGGAATAGGTTTCCTACGATATAATTGGTTCTGAAAAAATAGAAAGAAATCAGCGAAAAAGAAATGGTAATTCCTAAATACAGCAACACTTTTTTAGTATTATAAGGAATAGGATACTGAATTCTTCCCCAAATATAGGAAATCACCATCATGCTGGTAAATGTTACCAACGCTGCAATTGCACTCGCCCAATAACCGTATTTCGGAATGAAAATTACGTTAATTGCAATGGTAATAGCCGCTCCAATCAGGGAAATGTAAAGTCCAACTCTCGTTTGGTCGGAAAGTTTGTACCAAATAGAAAGATTGAGGTAAATTCCCAAGAAAAGTGCGCCCAACATTACCCAAGGAATAATTTCTATGCCTTCATAGTAAAGAGGATTTCTTAAATATTGCTCGGAAATCCACTGCAAATTTACCATTAGGAACATGAAAATTAAGCAGTTACAAATCACAAAAATATCCATCAAAACTGAATAGGTTTTATGATTGCTTTTGTCTTTAAAACTGGAGAAAAAGTAAGGCTCAATTCCCAGTTGATAAGCTTGCCTGAAAACAGTGATGAAAGTCGCAATTTTATAAACCGCACCATAAACTCCGATTTGATGCCGCGCTTCACCATCCGGCAAAAGATATTTCAAAAATTGTCGATCCAAAGTTTGGTTCACCACACCTGCAAGTCCCGCAACCATTACTGGCCACGAATAATTCATAATTCTTTTCCAAAGTCCGAAATCAAAACTTTTGAAACTAAAATTCACAAATTCTTTACCTACAATCGCTAAAGTAACAATACTTTGTGCCAAATTGGCGATGAAAACATATCCCACCCCGATTTCCGGATTGTATTTCAGTCCAAAAATTCCATCCGGTTGATTTTTTAAAATTTTAATGAAAAAGAAAACCAGTCCAAAATAAACCAACGAACCAATTACTTTGGAAAGCATATACAAAACCGGCTTTCCTTCCAATCGAAGCACCGCAGAAGGAATAGTAGCAAACGCATCAAACGATAAAATAAAAAGGAAAATTACCAGAAAATTCACCTGATCCGGTGTTTCAAAAGCATTCGCAAGTTCTTGCCGAAAAACGTAACCTAAAATCAGGTAAATAAAACCAGCCGACAAAACGCTTAAAGCCGTGGTAGAAACCAACGTTTTTTTAGAAATCTCTTTTTCCTGCGCAAAACGAAAGAATGATGTTTCCATACCATGCGTCAACAAAACCGTGATGACACCTGCAATGGAATACCAGTCCACGAAAGGGGAAGATGCAGCCGGACCAAACGCTTTGGTAACAATTGGGGCGATAAGAAACGGAAAAATCCGCACCAATACAGAACTTAAACCGTAAACCGCCGTTTGTCCGAGTAATTTTTTATACAATGCTGAAAAATTTTGCTGCAAAGGTAAAAAATTAGATGTCAGATATGAGATTTCAGATTTCAGATTTTTTTATTTGTGCTTTTTTAATAAAAGTTAAAATCATTTGTCTTTAGTTTAAACTTAAGTAAATTTGTAGAACTTGAATTTGCAATAGAACTAAATCTGAAATCTGTTGTCTGAAATCTGATATCTAAAGAAAAATGAAAACCCTCATCAAAAACGCACAAATCGTCAACGAAAATCAACTTTTTGAAAGCGATTTGCTCATCGAAAACGACCTTATTTTAAAAATCGAAAAAAATATTCCTGAAGAAGAGGTTGATAAAATCATCGATGCTTCTGGAAAGTTTCTTTTTCCGGGAATTATTGATGACCAGGTGCATTTTCGCGAACCTGGATTAACGCACAAAGGCGATATCGAAAGCGAAAGTCGCGCTGCAGTTGCGGGAGGAGTTACCAGTTACATCGAACAGCCAAACACGGTTCCGAACGCGGTTACTCAAGAACTTTTAGAAGAAAAATACAAAATTGCGGCACAAAAGTCGTTTGCCAATTATTCTTTTTCGATGGGCGGAACAAACGATAATTTGGAAGAAGTTTTGAAAACCAATCCCCGAAATGTCGCTGCAATTAAACTTTTTTTAGGTTCTTCCACAGGAAATATGTTGGTTGATAATCCCGAGATTTTAGAAGAAATTTTTTCTAAAGTAAAAATGCCGATTTGCGTTCATTGTGAAGATGAAACCACGATAAAAGCAAATACTCAAAAATATTTGGATGAATACGGCGAAGATATTCCCGTAAAATTTCATCATTTAATTAGAAGCGATGAAGCGTGCTACAAATCTTCCTCAAAAGCAATAGAATTAGCAAAAAAAACCGGAGCTCGACTGCATATTTACCATCTTTCTACGGCGAAAGAAATGGAATTATTCCGAAATGATATTCCTTTAAAAGACAAAAAAATAACGGCGGAAGTTTGCGTTCATCATCTTTGGTTTACCGATAAAGATTATGAAACCAAAGGCTCTTTAATCAAATGGAACCCTGCTGTAAAAACTTTTGAAGACAAAGAAGCTCTTTGGAAAGCGCTTCAGGACGGCAGAATTGATGTTGTTGCAACCGATCACGCTCCGCATACTTTGGAGGAAAAAGATAATGTTTATACAAAATGTCCTTCAGGAGCACCTTTGGTGCAACATTCTTTGGTAGCGATGCTCGAAATGCATGCGAGAAGGAGAATTACGATGGAAAAAATTGTTCAAAAAATGTGTCACAATCCGGCGATTATTTTTGAAATCGAAAAACGCGGCTTCATTCGTGAGGGATATAAAGCGGATTTGGTTTTGGTGGATTTGGATGATAAATGGACGGTATCCAAAGAAAATGTTCTCTACAAATGCGGTTGGTCGCCATTGGAAGGAACCGAATTTTCAGCGAAAGTAACACACACTTTTGTGAGCGGACATTTGGCTTACGAAAACGGAAGGATTTCTGAAGAAAAGCGCGGCGAAAGACTTTTGTTTGAGAGATAGTTGCTCACGGATTTCTACAGATTTTTTTGATCTCGCAGATTAAGCACATTGTGCAGATTATTAGCACAATTTTAATCTGTATCATTGGCAAAATCTGCGAGAGATTAATTTCTTAAGAAAAATTAGAACCATGAAATCAAAATTTTTGAAAGTACTTCTTCTCGTAGTTTTCATTGCAGACCTGTTTTTCGTTTTTGAAAATCAAACAGAGCCGCGATTTTTCACCAAAACTTTATTGCTGCCTTTACTCATCCTCATTTATATTACCGACGCTAAACAGCTTCACAACTCAACTACTTTACAGCTTAACAAAATTTTCCTCGCAGGTTTGGTGTTAAGCTTTTTCGGAGACTTATTTCTGCTTTTCAAATGGGGTTTTCTCGCGGGTTTGGGAAGTTTTTTGTTGGCGCATTTGTTTTACATTATCAGTTTTTCAAAATTTTCGGTGAAAAAACCGTCGATTATTTTCATGATAATGTTGCTCATTTATGTTTCCGGACTTTTATTTTACCTTTTTCCTCACCTGAACGAGATGAAAATCCCCGTCATTATTTATGGCATCGTGATTGCGGCAATGCTTTATTTTGCTGTGAAAACGAGAAATAGAAATTTAATTTTTGGAGCTTTGTTTTTCGTTATTTCAGATAGTTTTCTTTCCGTAAATTTGTTTGTTAAAGAAACCACTGCCTTAAGTTTATTGGTGATGATAACTTATGTTGCAGCACAATGGTTTTTAGTAAAAGGAATGTTGGCAAATCCGAAAAAGTTGTAGAATTTCCGTATCCAAATCCGAAAAAGTTGTAAAATTCAAGGATTGAAATCCTGAAAAGTTGAAGAATTTGAGGATTGAAATCCGAAAAAGTTGAAGTTTTTGAAACATTTCCCAAAAATTTGCGTCTAATTAATATAAATCGATAATTAAATTTAATAGTATGTTTAGAAAAAAGTTGTTAATGCTTTTTGCTGCTGCGGTAATGTTTTCTGCACAAGCGCAGGATTACCAGTGGAAAGAAGCGAAAAGCGGCGGTTACACCTATAAATATGTAACCAACGATCCTACGCAAGCTCGTTTTTACACGTTGAAAAACGGTTTGACGGTTATTTTAAGTCCAACAAAAAAAGATCCACGAATTCAAGCATTTGTGGCGACAAAAGCGGGAAGCAAAACAGATCCTGCTACAAACACAGGTTTAGCGCATTATTTGGAGCACATGCTTTTCAAAGGAACGGATAAATACGGTTCTTTGGATTACAAAAAAGAAAAAGTGGAACTCGACAAAATCGATGCGCTTTACGAACAATACAACAAAACCAAAGACGAAGCAAAACGTAAAGCCATTTACAAAAAAATCGACAGCGTTTCCGGTGTTGCAGCAAAATTCGCCATCGCGAACGAGTACGATAAAATGATGACTGCAATGGGAGCGCAGGGAACCAATGCTTGGACGAGTTTCGAGGAAACCGTTTATACAGACGATGTTCCTGCAAGTTCTTTGGATAAATATTTGGCGGTTCAGGCAGAACGTTTCAGAAATCCACAGTTGAGAATTTTCCATACCGAATTAGAGGCGGTTTATGAGGAAAAAAACAGAAGTTTGGACAGCGACGGAAGCAAAGTTTTTGAAACCTTATTTTCCAATCTTTTCAAAAATCACAATTACGGAAAACAGACGACGATTGGAACAATTGATCACTTGAAAAACCCTTCATTGGTAGAAATCCGCAAGTATTTCAACACGTATTATGTTCCTAATAATATGGGCGTAATTATGTCGGGAGATTTCAATCCGGATGAAGCGATTGCAAAAATCGACAAAGCATTTTCCTATATGCAAAGCAAACCGGTTCCGAAATATACTTTTCAGCCAGAAGTTCCTTTCGCAGCACCTGTTGTGAAGGAAATTGTGGGTCCAGATGCGGAAAGTGTTGCCATTGGTTTCAGGCTTCCCGGAAATAAGGACAAAGATGTGCTTTTGGCGGATTTGGTTGGTCAAATTTTAACCAATGGAAAAGCAGGTTTATTGGATTTGAACTTGGTGAAAAAACAAAAATTACTGAGAGCAAGTGCTTCTGCCTTTACACTTCAGGATCACGGAGTTCTTTGGTTGAGCGCGGCTCCTACAAGCGGACAATCTCTGGAAGATGTAAAATCTTTGGTTTTAAGCGAAATCGACAACTTGAAAAAAGGAAATTTCGATGCAGATTTGCTTCCTTCGATTGTGAATAACATTAAAAAAGCAAAAATTCAGGAAACTGAAAAATATTCCGACCGTGCTTCCATCCTTCAAAATGCCTTCAACGCCGAGTTGGATTGGAAAGACCAAGTTGCTTATGTAAACGACCTTTCAAAAATCAAAAAAGAAGATGTAGTTGCTTTTGCCAACAAATATTTGGGGAATAATTACGTTGCTGTTTTGAAAAGAAAAGGTGAAAATACCGACAAACAAAAGATTGAAAAACCTACCATCACTCCAGTAGAAACCAATGCCGATAAGCAATCTGCCTTCGTGAAAATGGTGGATGATATGCCGAATAATCCTTCGCAGCCGGTATTTTTGAATTTCGATAAAGACATCCAAAAATCTAAATTAGGAAAAGCGGAAGTGCTTTACGTTCCGAACACGGATAACCAACTGTATCGTTTGAGATACCGCTACAAAGTGGGAACTTTGAACGATTTGAAGCAGTCTTTGGCTTCATCTTACCTTCAGTTTTTAGGAACCGACAAAAAATCTTCGGAGCAGATTTCTAAAGAATTTTACAAAATTGCTTCCAGCTTCAATGTTTCAACCGGCGAAGAATATACGACGGTAACTATTGAAGGACTTCAGGAAAACTTCGACCAAGCGGTGAAATTGTATGAAGATTTGGTGATCAATGCAAAACCAGACGAAACTGCTTTGGCTGCCTTGAAAGCAAGAATTGCAAAATCCAGAAAAGACGCAAAAGCCAACAAAGGTGCTATTTTACAAGGTTTAACGAGTTATGCACTTTACGGTCCAAAAAATAAATTCAACAACACCCTTTCTGATGCCGATTTGAACGCAGTTACCGCACAGGAATTGGTGAACAAAATGAAAAATCTGAACAATTACGAACAGACCATCATTTATTACGGCCCTGAAACTTTGAAAAATTTAACTTCAAAACTGGCGACGCTTCACAAAGTTCCTGCTACTTTTGCTGCAGCAAGTCCGTTGAAAACTTTTGCACAAATTCCGCAAACCAAAAATCAGGTTTTGTTCACCGATTACGATATGGTTCAGGCGGAAACAAGATGGATTAGAAACACCGATAAATACGATCCTGCAAAAACCACAATGGTAAATGTTTTCAACAATTATTTTGGTGGCGGAATGGGAAGTATCGTCTTCCAAACCATTCGTGAAAGTAAAGCTTTGGCTTACAGTACTTACGGTTATTATGTGCAGCCGCAGAAAAAAGAGGACGGTTATTATATGATGAGTTATGTGGGAAGTCAGGCTGATAAATTCAATGAAGCAGTTGGCGCAATGAATGAACTTTTAACCAAAATGCCGGAATTGCCTGTAAATTTAGATTTGGCAAAAACTTCTTTGAAAAAAGACATCCAAACCGAAAGAATATCGCAGGACGATATTATTTTCCGTTATTTGGGAGCAAAACAGCTCGGTTTGAACGACGACATCCGCAAAACCATCTACAACAGTGTGGATAAAATCTCTATGGCAGATTTGAAAAACTTCCACGCAACCAACATCGCAGGAAAACCCTACACTTACGCATTGGTAGCTTCCGAGAAAAAGGTGAACATGAACGATTTGCAAAAAATTGGCGAAGTGAAGAAAATTTCTTTGGAAGAGTTGTTTGGATACTAGTTTGGAGTGGGAGAGTGGGAGAGTGATTGAGTGGAGGAGTTGTTTAGTAGAGAGTGATTGAGTTGTTTAATGGAGGAGTTGTTTAGTGGTTTGGTTTGGGCTGTCATTGCGAGGAATGTTGCGAAGCGAAATGACGAAGCAATCCCGAGTTAAAAAAATCAACGGATTGCTGCGTCCTCCCTACGGTCGTCCTCGCAATGATCTCTCATAAAATAAGTTGACGTAAAGTTTAGTTGATAACTTTTCTAGC
>JAPUEB010000009.1 GCA_027492795.1 Chryseobacterium sp. | reverse complement strand
AGAAGAACTTTTTATTTATGTAGATTTATGACGTTTTATTTTGATTTAACTATATCTTCCAAAGACCAAATCTTTTCGTAATAGGCGTTTCGGAAGATTTCGTCTTTCATTTCGATGTCCAGAGAAACCTCCGCTTTTTTATTGTCGACGGAAAATTTGAAGGAAAAATCTTTAAGTTTGGTATCATAAAGCAGCCATTTTCTCGGAAAACTTTTTCCAAAGGCAGTCCAGAATTCTTTTCTCAATTTGGCGGCTTCTTCTTTGCTGAACATGTGAAATTTAGTTTAAGGTTTGAAGTTTAAAGTTTGAAGAGTCAATTATTCATCAAAAATAAAAGAAATTTGGTATTATTCTTCGTAATTCGCATTTCGTATTTCGCACTTTTCATTAATTTCGCTCAAAATTTCATATGAAGAATCTATATATCGTCGCGCTTTTCCGTTTCAAGGAAAATTATCTTACAGATGCCATCGAACTTTTAACGAAACTCACCGTAGAAACCCGAAAAGAGGAGGGATGTTTGCAATACGATTTGATAGAAGATAAGGAAAATAAAGGCATTTTTTTCCTAATCGAACTTTGGGAAACCGAAGAGCATCATTTCAAACACGGCGGAACAGATCATTTGTTGAATTTCCGTCAACAATCTATGAAAATTTTGGAAGAATCTACGCAGGTTTATAAAGGTTTTAAGATTTTTTGAAAGACTTATTCAGCAGTATCAAAAATAATTTTTAAATGTCCGTTGTTTATCATAATTCTATTTTTTTGGAAGCTTGTCATTCCGACGAAGGAGGAATCTCTTTGATTATCAAAATATTCTTCATTCCGCTTCTGAACTTCGTTCGTAAAACTTCGTTTTATATTCAGAATGACAAAGCACAAGTTCTGATACAAAACGGACAATCATAAATAATTTTCACAATTATTTTTAATAGAAATAAATTATTTTTTCCTGCTAAAAATAATATGCAAAATTCTCAAAATAATATAACTTTGCCACTTGTTTTAAAAGAAAAAAAATGTCACAAAACAACTCACATTCAAATCTTGATAAAGTTACTTTAGGTTCCCTGCTTGTTGCGATGGGAATTATCTATGGAGATTTGGGAACATCACCTTTGTATGCGCTTCGAGCCGTAATTGGAGAAAGAAAAATTGATGAAATTCTCGTTTATGGTGGAGTTTCGGCGATTTTTTGGACGTTGATGATTCAAACGACCATTAAATACATTTGGATTACGCTTCAAGCGGACAACCAAGGTGAAGGTGGAATTTTTTCGCTTTATGCTCTGGTAAAAAGATATGGCAAAAAACTGATGTTTCCGGCGATGATTGGCGCAACAACGCTTCTCGCAGACGGAATGGTAACACCGCCAATTACCGTTTCTTCCGCTATTGAAGGTCTCGGAATGGTAAAAGGTTGGGAACATATTTTTGAGCCGGGAAGTAATGTGGTAATTGGTATTGTTGTCGTGATTTTGTCGATTTTATTTTTCTTTCAAAGATTTGGAACCAATTTGATAGGAAGGGCTTTTGGACCAATTATGTTTCTATGGTTCACGATGCTTTTGGTGGTTGGTTTATCCCAAATTTTTGTTCACCCTGAAATTGTGAAAGCGCTAAATCCTTATTACGCATACGAAATGCTTTCGCAATATCCGCAAGGTTTTTGGCTTTTGGGTGCTGTTTTCCTTTGTACAACTGGAGCGGAAGCCTTGTATTCAGATTTAGGACATTGTGGAATTAAAAATATTAGAATTTCTTGGATTTATATTAAAATCGCTTTGGTAATCTGTTATCTCGGACAAGCAGCTTGGTTGATGGATCAAGCGCACCAAGGAAACTTTTATCTTCACGGAACCAATCCGTTCTTTGAAATTATGCCGCATTGGTTTTTAATTCCGGGAATTGCTTTGGCAACAATGGCGTCAATTATTGCTTCACAAGCTTTAATTTCAGGAAGTTATACTTTAATTAATGAAGCCATCAACTTAAATTTCTGGCCAAGAGTTGCCGTAAAACAACCTACAGAAACGAAAGGTCAAATTTATATTCCAAGTTTAAATGTTATTCTTTGGATTGGATGTTTAGGAATGGTTATTTATTTTAAATCTTCTGAACATATGGAAGCGGCGTATGGATTTTTTATCACATTAACGATGTTGATGACTACATTCTTGTTAGCATATTATCTTTTATACATTAAGAAATGGAAAAAAGTTTATGCGTACGGAATCATCGCTTTATTCTTCATTGTTGAGTCTGCATTTTTCGTGGCAAACATTGTGAAATTAAAAGAAAGTTGGTTCATTTTGTTCTTTGCATTAGCGATTTTTATGGTAATGTTTATTTGGAACAGCGCAAAGAAAATCAATACTCGTTACACGAAATTGGTTCCTTTGAGCGACCATATTCCTTTATTGGAAGAACTTACAGAAGATGACAGCATTCCGAAATTTGCAACGCACCTTATTTATCTTACAAAATCGCCTTACACCAATAAAGTTGAGGAAAAAATCATGAAATCCATTTTCTCGCAAAAGCCGAAAAGAGCTGATGTATATTGGTTTTTGAACCTAAAAAGAACGAACGAACCCTACACTTTGTCTTACACGGTAAATGAACTTTTGGATGATAAAATTATTAAAGTCAATATCAATGTTGGTTTCCGAGTGTTGCCAAAAACCGAACTGTATTTCAAAAAAATTGTAAAAGATTTGGTAAAAGAAAAGCAACTGAATCTGCATATTCGTCCCGATGGTTCAACGAAATACAACAACGAACCGGATTTCAAATTTGTTTTAATTGAAAAATTCCTTTCCATTGAGAACGAATTTGCCTTAAAAGAAGGATTGATTCTAAATTCTTATTTCTTGTTGAAACATTTAGGACAAAAAGATGAATCTGCCTTTGGTTTGGATAAGAGCGATGTGGTGGTTGAAAACTTCCCTTTGATTTATCAACCTTCAGAAAAAGTCGATTTGCAAAGGGTTTATCAATAAAGAATCTTAGAAAAATATTCATTAAAGATGAAAAAATTCATTTCAATAGCACTGTCCGTTTTTTGTGGCGGTGCTTTTTTTTCGCAGGAAGAACCGAAGCTGAAAATTTCAGGATACACTGAAATTTTTTACAGTTACGATTTTAATGAGCCTGAAAATCATATCCGACAAAATTTTCTATATACTTACAACCGTCATAATGAACTTAACCTGAATTTAGGTTTATTGAAAGCCAATTATGAAACCGAAAATATGCGCTCCAATCTAGCGCTGATGACGGGAACTTACGTGGCCGATAATATGTCTGCGGAAAAAGATGTTTTTAAATTCATCAATGAAGCGAATATTGGTTTTAGAATTTCAAAAACTAAAAATCTGTGGATTGATGCCGGAATTATGCCGTCGCACATCGGTTGGGAAAGCGCTGTAGGAAAGGATAATCTCACGCTGACAAGAAGTCTTTCCGCAGAAAATTCGCCCTATTTTGAAACAGGTGCAAAAATTTCCTACACTTCAGAAAGTGGAAAATGGCTTCTAAGTGGACTTGTTTTGAACGGATGGCAAAGAATTGCTAGAGTAGAAGGTAATAAAACTTTAGGTTTTGGGCATCAACTGACTTATAAACCCAATGAAAAAACGACATTTAATTCTTCATCATTTATCGGGAACGACAAACCTAATTCTGATAAAAGAATGCGTTATTTCCATAATTTGTATGCCATAAATCAGTGGAATGATAAGTTTCAAACTATTTTAGGATTTGATTTTAGCGCAGAGCAAAAACAGAAGGGGAGTTCCGATTACAATACTTGGTTTTCGCCGAATCTTTTAGGAAAATATCAGTTGAATGAAAAGACTTCTGTTGCAGGCAGAATTGAATATTTTTCCGATAAAAATAATGTGATTATTTCACCACAAAATAACAAAGGTTTTCAAGTTTTTGGAATTTCAGGAAATGTAGATTATTTGATTCACAAAAATATTTTATGGCGAACTGAAGCAAGAAATTTCAGTTCAAAAGAGGAGATATTTTTGAAAAATACGGATTATCAAAAACAGAATTTTTTCGTAACGACGAGTATTTCTGCGTGGTTTTAATTTTTTTGGAAACACTGGTAAACCTTATAGGTTTCCGAAACCTATAAGGTTTAAGCAAGTCACAAAAAAAAATGTGAAAATAAAAATAGCAAAAAAAATCTGCAAAATCCGCTCAATCTGCGAGAAAAAATAACAAAAACCTTCAAGGATTTCAAATCCTTGAAGGTTTCTATTCTAAACCAACTCCGCCCCAAAAACATCCGAAAAGTGTTTCTTAATCTTTTCTTTAACTTCCAAAACTTCTTCATTAGAAAATTTTCTTTCTAATTCTCTTGTTAAAGAAGTCACAGACTTATCTTTAATTCCACATGGAATGATATATTCAAAATAGCGCAAATCTGTATTCACATTCAACGCAAAACCGTGCATTGTCACCCATTTTGAAGTTTTCACGCCCATCGCACAAATTTTTCTTGCGTAAGGTTTTCCAACATCCAACCAAACTCCTGTTTCGCCTTCGCTTCTCTCGCCTTTCAAACCGTATTCTGCAATCGTTCGGATAATAACTTCCTCCAAATTCCGCATATATAGGTGAATATCAGATTTAAAATTATCCAAATCCACAATCGGATAACCCACAATTTGTCCAAAGCCGTGATACGTAATATCGCCGCCACGATTGGTTTTGACGAAAGTGGCATTGATTTCCTTCAATTTTTCAGAATTTGCGAGCATATTATGTTCATCTCCCGATTTTCCTAAAGTGTAAACGTGCGGATGTTCTACAAAGAGCAGATAATTAGGCGTTTCTTCATAAATTTCGTCGGTTCTGTCGCGGTTTTTTAACTTTAAATCGATAATGGATTTCATAAGACTTTCCTGATAATTAAAAGCAGGTTCGTAATCCATTAGTCCAAGTTCGCGGAATTCTGTTTTTTTATTTTGGGTGATGGTCATTGTAAAATTTTGAAAGCCAAATTTACAGAAATAAATTTTATGCTAAAAATAAGAATAAGAATTTGTAATTTTCGGACTTCGGTCTTCTGACTTCAAACTATAAAAGAAAATTCTTCAAAATTTCCTTTCCAAGCGGTGTTAAAATACTTTCTGGATGATACTGAACTCCGTGTACATCATAAATTTTGTGTTGAACCGACATAATCATTCCGTCTTTGTCAACCGAAGTAATTTCCAAATCTTCAGGGAAATTTTCAGGATTTACCGCCCAAGAATGATATCGTCCGACTTCCAAAGTTTCAGGAAGATTTCTTAAGAGTTTTGCCTCTTTTTTGATCGTTTTTGCTTCCGTTGCAACGCCGTGAAAAATATCTTTTAAATTAATCAAACTTCCGCCAAATGCTTCTGCAATGGCTTGTTGACCAAGACAAACCCCGAGAATTGGTTTTTTATCGTAAAAATATTTGATGACATCCAAAAGATTTCCGGCTTCCGAAGGAACTCCCGGTCCCGGAGAAAGAACGATTTTGTCGAATTTTTCAATTTCTTCGAGGGCAATTTCATCGTTTTTAGCAACGAAAACAGTTTTTCCCACAATTTGCTCAATCATCTGAACCAAATTATACGTAAAACTGTCATAATTATCGAAAACCAAAATTTTCATCGTGCAAAAATACTATAAAATGCTGCAAAAAAGCCACTAATGCACGAATAAAAACATTCGTGCATTAGTGGCAATAAGAATTTTGTCTTTTTAGAACGATTGATTAACAAGGCAAAATCAGGCAACATTCACCCCGAAAAGATATCCTACCATTGCAGACAAAATCATCGCGATGGTTCCCCAAATTATAATCCTCATAATGGCTTTTGCAATACTTGAACCACCAACTTTTGCCGAAACCGTTCCTAAAACTCCGAGAAAAACAATCGTAAATCCGTACAACCAATATTCCATATTTTGTACGGGTGCAAAAAGGGTTACTATTAACGGTAAAATTCCACCAACCGTAAATGCTGCACCCGAAGCAAGCGCCGCTTGTAAAGGATTTGCCTGACTGATTTCATTAATTCCCAATTCATCGCGAACATGCGCTGCTAAAGCATCAGTCTCGGTAAGTTCTTTTGCAACCAACATCGCAGTTTCCTTTTTCAGTCCACGTTTTTCATAAATCTGCGCGAGAATGGAAAGTTCTTCTTCGGGCATTTCTTTGAGTTCAATTTTTTCGCGCTCAATATCTGCTTTTTCAACATCGGTTTGCGAACTTACGGACACATATTCTCCTGCAGCCATCGACAATGCACCTGCAACCAAACCCGCAACTGTCGCCAAAAGTATCGGTTCCCGCGTTGAACTTGCCGCTGCAACACCAATCGCCAAACTCGAGATGGAGATAATTCCGTCGTTTGCACCCAAAACAGCGGCTCGAAGCCAATTGCTGCGGTGGATGTAATGGTTGTTCATGTAATTGTCTATCGTTAGTTTATTTTCCATTCTATTAATTTTAATGCAATTTAATATTTATTTTTTTACTTTTTTCAATGTTATAAAATTGTTAGTAATAAAGACTTTAATAAAAGCCTACTAAAGTCTTTATTTCTATTATTAGGATTGAATTTTAATCATCATCTTCCTCGTGTTCATCATCGTGTTCACCTTCATTTTCGTATTTTTTTCCACGATATTCCTCACGATAATTTTTGCTATTAGATTTAGGATTTTCAATATTTCGGGAAGTACTAGAACTGCTCATTGCGCTCACTTGTACTTCATTTTGTGGAGTTTGTACAATTTCGGGTAAAACTGCATTTTGTTGAATTTTTCGACGGTTTGAAGCGTTGCTTAATCCATCAACAGAAGAATTCCCAATACCATTTTTTGCAGATTTCAGGTTGAAACTTAACCACTCTTTTTTAGAATTTCCGTTTGGATAAAGCAGCGACTCCCATTCGTCTTCCTCGCTTTCATTTTCGTTTCCGCCTTCTCTTACTGGTAGTCCAAACGCTAAATAGAATAGAATTAATGGAATTCCTATCCAAAAAATGGAGAAAATATTTTGAAAAACATTGGGTTTAATTCCTTCAGTTTCAACGTTTTTGTAACCTGAAAATATAGATTTCAGAGTTCCCATTTTTCCGTGGAAAATCGTGTCGAAAAATATTCCTGCCAAATGTGAAAATACCAAAATTAAAAACAGTTTTGCCAAAATTTCGTGACTTTCTTCTACAAAATCTTCCGTTAAGGTAAAGCCTAAAAATTGGGAAGTTTCATTTGCCCAAAAATATCCTGTCAATGCCGTTAAAACACCAACAATCATCATCGAAAACATCACGAGGGAAGCCATAGGATTGTGTCCAACGTAAGTGTTTTTTGAAAAATAATTTTTGATAAAACTAATTTGACTTGAAATTCCCATCGGGAAATCTCGGAAATTGGAATATTTTGGACCGATAAATCCGTAAATAATTCTCATCAGCAAAATTCCGCCAACCAACGCTCCGAAAGCGTAATGCAAATTCATTTGCCACTCGTTTTCGCCTGTAATATAGGCTATTGTGAATCCCAAAGCCAAAAGCCAATGTGAGATTCGGGTCGCTAAAGACCAAACTTTTGTTTTCATTTTAAAGAAATTTTTAATGTAAATTTTAATTGATAAATCATTGTAAATCAAATCGTTTTGATTAAACAATTTTTTGGAACCGATTAATTACATTAAAAATTCAGGCGGCTGAAAAATAGAAAATTGGAATTCGGAGATGAAATCTTTTTTATAAAAAAAATTCGATTTTTTTTCAGTGAACAGTTTTTTAGGCTGTTCAAGGTCTTCGATATTGTGTTTGTTTAAGATGAAAGCATTTGAAGAGAACATATTGAAATCCATTGTTTTAAATGGTAATTTCATATCCTGTTCAAAGTCGTTATCTACAACATTTCCGCTTAAATAATGATGCTCAATAAAATTTGTAACAGAAAAATTTGGGTCTGTTAAAGTGTGTTTTACAAAATGTTCCACCAAAGTTGGCAACTTCAAAACCTGTCTGAATTCCTGAAAAGAAAACAGATAAACGGTAAGAAGCAATATGGAAATGTATTTTTTCACTTTAAAAACTTTCTAAATCTAAAACCACAAAAGGCACAAAAGAATTTCTTTAAGTTAAAATGCTTAATTTTAAAATCTTAAACTTTTTAGCGCACAAAAGGTGAAAATCGAAGATTTTCATTATTGTGTACTTTTAATATGTTGATTACAAATGTTTTAGATAACATCACTTTTGTGTCTTTTGTGGTTAATTTTATTGTCTATACATAAAACGATTTTGTTTTATAATTAGATACAAAAATTGTTCAAAAGTTAATCGTTTTTGGTGATTTGTAATTAGTCCAAATAGCGATAAACAAAGGGTTATGTTATGATGAACTGTATTTTTTGAGTTTATAATTTTAATTTTTATATAGTCTCGCTGATTTTGCGGATTTAGCAGATTTTATTTTAGGAAATCTGCGCTATTTGCTAAATCTGCGAGAAATAATTTTTCACTCTTTTTTTGAATAATTGAATTAATCAAATTTGATATTATTCGAATAATGAACAGCATTTTCATCATCAATAATAATACATTCAATGTCTTTCAATTTGATGATTAAAGCAAGTCCGTCCTGAATTCCCATAATGGAAATCGGTGTTGCAAGTGCATCAGAAATTTCCGCATTTGGACTTAAAATTGTGACACTTTTCATACCCGTAATTGGAAAACCTGTTTTTGGATTGATGGTGTGCGAATATTTTTTACCCCCAATTATTACAAATTTTTCATAATTTCCTGAAGTTGCGACCGCCAAATCCGTCGTTTCAAGCGTGGAAAACGGCATATCTGCGAAATCGGGGTGCGCAATTCCTATCGTCCAAGGTTTTCCATTTTCGGGAATTCCCCAACACGACATATCTCCAGAAGCATTGATAATCCCTGCTTTTATGCCCAAACTTTTCATTAAGATTTTGGTTTTTTCTGCTGCGTAACCTTTTCCAATTCCGCCAAAACCAATTCTCATTCCTTTATTTTTGAGGAAAACGGTTTTGTTTTCCGGATTTACTTCAATGTTTTTATAATTGATTAACTCAATGCTTTTTTTTGCCAAATCTTCATCGGGAAGTTCCGTCATTGTTGTGTCAAAATTCCAAAACTTTTTGTCAATGGAACCGTAAGTGATGTCAAAATATCCATCTGTGATTTTAGAGATTTTCTTGCTTCTCTCAATTAAAGAAAAGGTTTCGTCGCTTACTTTAACGGGTTTTAATCCTGCATTTTCGTTGATGAGATTGGTTTCGCTGTTGGGTTTAAATGTGGAAAGCAATTCTTCAATTCTTTCAATTTCTTCCACCGCTTTTTTTAGAAAAAAATCGACTTCTTTTTCTGTTTTTGCTTCTAAAGTAATCTCAAAGCGGTTTCCCATTAAGAGTTGGGTTATTTTTTTTTGCATTTCGTTACTTCAAATTATTTCTTTTGAAAAAGTTCTTTTTTCTGTTCTTTTGTCTTGAAACAAAAGAACCAAAAGTTCAAGACTTGGATTTTTTTGCTAAAAATTTTAAAAACTTCCTAAAATTTCCAAAACTCGGGCGGAAACAAAATTTTGTTGTTTAAAACGATTTTTGCCGCCACTCAAACAATGGAAATTTTTTAACGGAACTTTTTAAAATTTTCTTAACGCAAAAAACTCCTAAGTCGTTGGAAAAAAACTTCGTTTTTTGTGACAAACTTTTCTAAAAATTCCTGCTCGTAACTAGCCCTGATTGTAGTGGAAAGCCCACAGCAAGCGTTGGGAAAAGCATTGGAGCGAGGACTTGAAACGGAAAGCAGGTTCCCGGCTCCTAATAAAGTTTGAGAGTGGGAGCGTTTGAGAGTTTTTGAGATTTTTTAATCTTCGGACTTCGGTCTCCCGACTTCAAACTTTTTATTCTTCCACGTTTTTCAAAGCCATCAATAGGTGATAAGCGCCTTTGGTGACGAAGGTTTTGTTGGCGTTTCGGATGTCGAAATTGACCAATTGCGTGTAGCCGTTTTCGGAATTTCCGATGGTTATCGGGAACATTTTGTAGGTTTTTGGCTTGATTTCCTCGAAAATATATTGCTTGTTTTCCCAAGTGATTATCGCATCGTCGGAAATCACGAAACCTTCAGTTGCACCGACTTCTACCTCCGCATTCATAAAGGTTCCGGGAATGAGCGACGCGTCCTTATCGATGAGATGACAATGCACCAAAACGCTGCGGTCGGGCGTAAAATCCTTGCCGATTAATGCGACAGTTGCAGCGTATTTTTTCTCCGGATTTTGGTTGGTGAAGCCGTAAACTTTTTGTCCGAGGGAAATTTTGTTCAAATCTTTTTCAAAAACTTTGAGGGCGAGATGTGTTTCGCCGTTGTTCACGATTTCGTAAAGCACTTCCGCAGGCGAAACGAACTGTCCGAGCGTGACATTGACCTTGGAAACGTAACCCGAAATTGGCGCAACCACTGCAACCGATTTGCGAATATTTCCGTTGGAAACCGAACTTGGATTGATGCCGTATGTTTTTAATTTTGAGGCAATTCCGTTTACGGCGGCGTTTTGATTTTGGGCTTCACTTGCTGCGCGTTGCGTTGCTTTGTCGGAACTTGCTTGGTATTTATTTAAATATTTTTGGCGTTCAAAATCTTTTTGGGCGTAACCAAGATTGGCTCTCGCCTGAAGATAATCCTGCTGAAGTTGCGCCATTTCAGGATTTTCTACGACCGCCAAAGTTTGTCCGCGCGACACATAATTTCCGGGCATAAAACGGGCAACTTTCACAATTCCGCCTGTGGTGGAGGAAACTCCTGCCATTCCTGTTGGTGGAACGTCGATTTGTCCGGTAAGCAAAATTTTGTTGCCAATGTTTTGATTGTTGAGCGTGGTTGTTTCAATTCCGGCTGTTTTTTTCTGTAAATCGGTAAGGGTGATTTGGTTGCCGGAAACGGCGAAGGTTTCTTCGGTTTTGGTTTCTTCTTTCTTTGAACAGGAGAGGAGAAAAACTGTGGAAAGTCCTATAAATATTAAATTTTTCATTGTTTTTAAATTTTTGTCTCGCAGATTACGCGGATGGCGCAGATTTTAAATTTTATCTGCTTAATCTGCAAAATCAGCGAGAGAATTATTCGGATTTTAGGCTATTGAGTTCTATAATTTTTTCGTTTAAAAGTTTATGCGCATCAATGTATTTGTTTTGAATATCCAAACTTTGGTTCAAGAGCATTGTGTATTCCAAATAGTTGATTTCGCCTTCTTTTTGCAGTAAATTGGCGGTAAACATTATGGTTTCGGCGTTTTTTAAACCTTTGGTTTGGTAATATTCAATTTCGGATTTTAGTTTTTGATATTCGCCGTAGGTTTTTGCATATTGATTTTTCAAGTTACGAACCGCCAATTGATAGTTGTTTTCTGCAATTTGTTGGTTGATTTTTTGTCCTTCAATCAACGATTTTTGGGCAGTATTGAAAATCGGCAAACCAACACCAATCACGCCAGATTGAAAGCGGTGCATTCCGTCGTAATTTTTATCGTCGGCTCCGTTTCCTCGCATCGTCATTGATTTTATTCCTACATTAAAACTAGGTAAAAGTTTCTTTTTTTCGGCTTCCAATTTGGCGTTTTCAATGTTTTTTTGTTGCTCCAACTGTTTCAAAACCAATGAATTTCCGGCATAATTTTCATCAAAAATTAAATTCATATTGTAGAAATCTTCTTTTTGATTGGTGTAAATTTCGCCATCATTAATGAGGTAATTGAATTGATAAAGCGCAACGTCACGGTCTTTCAGAAGACTTTGGGTTTGGATTTCCGCCTGACTTCTGTAATTTTCCGCCGTTGTTTTTTCCAAAATATTGCTTTCGCCCGCTTTCAAACGAAGTTCGGATTTTTTGTAATATTCTGAATAAATATCCTGCGCTTTTTTCAGCAGTTTTTGCTTTTCATCGAAATAATTTAAGTTATTGTAAATCAAAGCAATTTCGCGTTTTAGTTGCCATTTTTGAACATCTAAAGTTAGCGCTGCATTTTTCCATTCTTCCAGCAAAACCTGTTTCTGACTTTTATAAAAAGCAGGCAATCGTAAAGTTTGATTAAGGGAAATTCCATTGTCCACATACGCAGAGTTCATCTGTCCGATTTCTCCCGAAATATTCAGTGGGTCGATAACGGCGTAAGAATTTTTTATTTTGTCCTGATAATCTATCCGCAACTGTCCTGATTTTACATTCAGGTTGTTGTTGAGGGCTTTTTCATAGGCAGTTTCCAAGGAAATTGGAGTTTGTGCGAAAAATCCCCCTGTCCCCCAAAGGGGGAAAATGTGGAAAATGCTTATGGCTAAAATTATGTTTTTTAATAATTTCATTTCAATATTTTTAAATTGATTTCGCCCTTTCAGGGCTTATTAATTTTAACTTTTATTTTCATTTCAAAGGGCTTTACCCTTTGCTACTGATTTCGCCACTTCGTGGCTTTCCGCTTCAATTTTTTTTTGCAGAAAATTTTTTTGCAAAGATTAGACATTGCTCTCCCCTTTGGGACAAATTGCTAAGGCAATTTGCGGGCTTACAACTCGTATCCATCCTCACTATCGCTAATTTCTTTCAATTTTCTGCGTTTATCCGGCAAATGTGTTTCAAACCAAATATACATTACAGGCAATAAATAAAGTGTGAGATATGTTGCGAGCAAAAGTCCGCCGATTACTACGGTTGCGAGTGGTCGCTGAACTTCGGCGCCTTCTCCGGTGGAAGTTGCCATTGGCAAAAATCCGAGAGAAGCAACGAAAGCCGTCATCAAAACGGGACGCAAACGTGTTTTTCCGCCGATTTTTACGACATCGCGCAAATCTTTGTGGAATTCTTTTTGGCGGTTAAATTCTGCAATTAATACAATTCCGTTCAATACAGCAACACCGAAAAGTGCGATGAAACCTACACCTGCGGAAATACTAAAATTCATATCGCGCAACCAAAGCGAGAGAATTCCGCCGATTGCCGATAGTGGAATTGCTGAGAAAATCAGCAAACCGTATTTGATGGAATTGAAAGCGAAATACAGCATCAATAAAATTAATAATAAACTCACGGGAACAGCAATTCCAAGGCGTGATTTTGCCTGTTGAAGATTTTCAAATGTTCCGCCGTATTTTATGGAATAACCTGATGGAAGTTTCAGGTTTTTTTCGACACTTGCCTGTAAATCTTCAACGGTGGATTGAATATCTCGCTCACGAACATTGAAACCGACGATAATTCTTCGCATTGCATTTTCTCGCTGAATTTGGTTGATACTTTCCTTCAACTCGACATTCGCAACGGAACTCAACGGAATTTCACTTCCCATTGGTGTTGAAATCAGCAAATTATTCACATCTTCCACATTTTTTCGTTTTTCGCCGCTCAAACGAACGACCAAATCGAACTTTTTCTCGCCCTCAAAAACGGAACCGGTGGCTTGTCCCGCAAATGCGGTGTTCACGATGTTGTTCACATCATTTACATTCAAACCAAACTGCGAAAGTGCTTCTCTTTTATAGGTAATTACAATTTGCGGCATTCCCGAAACGGGTTCCACATAAATATTTTGTGCGCCGTTGATTTTTTTGGAAATTTCGCCTAATTTTTCAGCGTAAACCTTCAATGTATCGAGGTTTTCACCATAAATTTTACAAACCACATCTTGTCGTGCTCCCGTCATCAATTCGTTGAAACGCATCGCAACAGGATATTGAAAAGAATAGGTAACGCCAATCATATTTTTCTTGAGTTCGGCGGACATTTTCTCGGAAAGTTCGTTGTAGGATTTCGCGGAAGTCCATTCATCACGAGGTTTTAGGATTATCATCATATCACTCGCATCAATCGGCATCGGGTCGGTTGGAATTTCGGAACTTCCTGTTTTTCCGACGATTTTTTCGATTTCAGGGAATTTTTTCAATAAAATTTGAGAAGATTTCTGAACGGCATCCGTTGAAGTTTTCAAATTACTTCCGGGCAAAACTCTTGTATCTACCGCGAAATCGCCTTCGGGAAGACTTGGAATAAATTCACCGCCTAATCTCGTCATTACGAAAACTGCGACGAAAAACAATCCAACCACACCGAAAAACACGATGTTTGGAATTCTCAACACTTGATTTAATGAAAAATCGTAAATGCTTTCCAATTTTTCCATCATTTTGTCGGAAAAGTTCTTCTTATGCTCAATTTTTTTGGAAAGAAAGAGCGTGCTCATCATCGGAATGTAAGTCAATGAAAGTATAAATGCGCCCAACAATGCGAAAATTACGGTTTGCGCCATTGGTTTGAACATTTTTCCCTCAATTCCTTGAAGCGTGAGAATTGGAAGGTAAACGATGAGGATAATGATTTGCCCAAAAACTGCCGAATTCATCATTTTACTTGCGGAAGTATAGACTTCATCGTCCATAAATGATTGCGAAATTCGGTTGTTTTTGAAATTTTTGAGGTGTTGAAGTCGGTGCAGAACTGCTTCCACGATAATCACCGCTCCATCGACAATCAATCCGAAATCGAGCGCACCCAAACTCATCAAGTTTCCGGAAACGCCGAAAATATTCATCATAATGATGGCAAAAAGCATCGCCAAAGGAATTACGGACGCCACCAAAAATCCTGCACGGAAATTTCCAAGGAATAAAACCAACACGAAAACTACGATTAATGCACCCTCCATCAAGTTTTTTTCTACGGTTCCAATGGCATTGTTCACCATTTTTGTGCGGTCGAGAAATGCGTCAATTTTCACACCTTCGGGAAGTGTTTTTTGAATTTCTTCAATTCGGATTTTTACTTTGGCAATAACCTCGTTGGAGTTCGCGCCTTTCATCATCATCACAACTGCACCCGCAACTTCGCCTTCGCCGTTGTAAGTCATGGCACCGTAGCGAATGGCTTTTCCGTATTGAACGGTTCCGATATTTTTAACCAAAATTGGTGTTCCGTCGGGAAGATTTTTCACGACAATATTTTCGATATCCGAAATTTTTCCAACCAAACCTTCGGTTCTAATGAACAAAACACTCGGACCTTTTTCAATATAAGCGCCGCCTGTATTTTGGTTGTTTTTGGAAAGTGCGTCGAAAACTTCGGTCATCGTAACGCCCATCGATTGCAGTTGGGACGGATTTATCCCCACTTCATACTGCTTCAAATCACCGCCAAAGCTCGCAACATCGGCCACACCTTCCGTTCCCACTAGTTGTCGGCGAACCACCCAATCTTGAATAGTTCTGAGTTGCATCGCGTTGTAACGGTGTTCGTAGCCTTTTTTCGGACGAACAACATACTGGTAGATTTCTCCCAAACCTGTGGAAATCGGCGCCATTTGTGGAGTTCCCAAACTTGTAGGAATGTCTTTGGAAACCTGTTGCAATCGTTCTGCAACCTGTTGACGCGCCAGATGCAAATCAATATCGTCCTTGAAAACTATCGTAATGACGGACAGTCCGAAACGCGAAAAACTGCGCATTTGTTTAATTCCCGCAATATTATTATTCGCCTGTTCCAACGGAAAAGTGATGAACCTTTCCACATCGGGAGCGCCCAAACTTGGCGAAACCGTGATGATTTGCACCTGATTATCTGTGATATCGGGTACCGCATCAATCGGTAATTTTTTAACTTCAAAGATTCCGTAAATAACTAAACCCAAAGTCATTAAAATGATGATGAGTTTGTTCTTTATGGAAAATTCTATGATTTTGTTTAACATTTTATTAATTTGAAATTTTAGGTTCGAAATTTGAAATTCTTTAAAACCACAAAAGACACAAAAGTTTTTTTTAAAATTAGTTGGAACTTAATGCTTTTTAAAAGTACACAAAATTCTAAAATCTTCGATTTTACTAATGTTATCTTTTGATTTTTTTTAAAACCACAAAAGACACAAAAGTTTTTTAAAATTAGAGATGGAACTTATTGCTCTTTAAAAGTTCACAAAACTCCAAAATCTTCGATTTTACTGATGTTATCTTTTGATTTTTTTAAAACCACAAAAGACACAAAAGTTTTTTAAAATTAGAGATGGAACTTATTGCTCTTTAAAAGTTCACAAAACTCCAAAATCTTCGATTTTACTGATGTTATCTTTTGATTTTTTTAAAATCACAAAAGGACATTTTTTTTTAAAATTAGAGTTCAAAAATATTCCTCTTTAAAAGTTCACAAAGCGAAAATCTTTGATTTTCAAACTTTTGTTTCCTTTTTCTTCTTTAAATAGCATAAAGTCTTTTGTGACTTTTGTGGTTAATTAAACTATTTTAATCGTCGTCATTTTCTTCGCCTTTTTGGTTGTTTTCACCGCCGTTTTCGCCTTGGTCGCCGTTTTGAACGGTTGCACCACTTCGGATTTCGGTGTGGCGAATTTCTCCTCCTGTTCTACCTGCTTCTTGTGCGAAGTAAAGCGTTGCAGCAGTGATAATTAAAACCACGAAAGGCATCAATTTATTAATTCCAAAATTTCTCAAATTGGAAATTAAAGCAATCAAAGAAACTCCACCTAAAAGATAGGACAATCCTGCGAAAAGTTCTGCGGCTTCTTCGTGAGTTTTTATCAAACTTTCGGAAACTCCTGAAATATTTTCTACGGCTTCTTCAGCGCCTTCTCCAGTTGCCATTGCTGCGATGGAAGCGATTGCGCCAAGAATAAAAATGGTGTAAGCGTTTCTTTTTGAAACTTCGGATTTTGTGAAAACTCCGATTAATAGAATGATGATTCCTACGATAGGAAATATGATGGGCAAATGGTTTACGACCAAATGCAAGTGTGCGTTGTTCATTTTGAATTAATTTTATGCTGTTTTCAGCGAATTTTTATTAGTTGATATTGTTCTTTTGTCTTGAAATCGAAGATTCGACGAAGTCAAACAAAAGAACCAAAAATTCAAGACTTGGAAACTCGGCTAGAAATTTGAAAAAATTCCTAAAATTTCCATAACTCGGGCGGAAAGACAATTTTATTATATAAGTAAAATTTTTGCCGCCACTCAAACAGTGGAAATTTTTTAACGGATTTTTTTCAAATTTCCTTAACGCCTCCGTTTCCGAAGTCGAAAAAGGCAATGATTAAATCTTCGGCGGTTGCCAAATTTTTTGAAAAACGGATGGATATAATGTTTCAGAATAAGCGAAATTCTGCTTTTTCTCTACGAATAATTTTTTCGGTTCAAAATTGAACTCAATTTTCTTCGGCGGAACTACCAAATTGATTGCAATCGGCGATATATCGTGCGTTTTGAATGGTAAAGACATATCCTGATTGTAATCGCTGTCTTTCACAGGTGCATCCAAATAATGCATTTTGATGAAAGAATAAAGCGTGGTATTTTTATCGCGAAGTTCGTGGGAAATGTAGTGTTCAATAAGGTTGGGAAGTTTCAAGACCTGCTTTGCTTCTGTGAAGGACAGAAGGTAAAGACAAAGCAAAAAATAGGTCAATAACTTTTTCACGCTATGATTTCTAATGCAAAATTATAGAAATAAATTATTTAAAACCTCTTTTCCATAGAAATTTAGAATGATTAAAAACAGGTTTTGCAAATTTTCTTTCAAAATCTCTATTTTTGCATAAATTTAAATTGAAAATTATGAAGAAATCAGTGTTTTTATTGTTTGGAATTGCGCTTTTAGCAACGGCTTGTAAAAAAAAGACAGAAACGGAAAGTAACGTTATGTTAGAAGAACCGAAACTGGAAGTTTCAGACTCTGCTATTGCTGCGAAAGCGTCAGATCAAGCGACTGTAAAAGTAGATTCGTCATCTGTAAAAGTGGATTCTACAGCGAAGAAATAGATTTTTCGGCATAAAATCAGATTTTAAAGACGGCTCTCTTTGCTGTCTTTTTTTAATTCCTCTAAGAGAAATTCTCAAAAAGTTTTTTTAAATAAGTCTTCTACCGTGGCTAAATTCTAAATTCTCATCACCTCCAAAAATGATGGCTCCATTTTGATTTTTTTGGTCATATTCGCTCCATTTTTCAAAGTTTTTCCACCAATTTTATTGTAGGTTTTTCCGGATTTGATTTCGATTCCAGTATTTTTGAAGTTTTCTTCCATTATTAGATCGATTTCTACGAAGCTAATGGTTCTCCAATTAAATATTGGTGAAGGAAATATTTTTAAATGATTGTATTTGAGGATTTCTGTAAATACATAATTTTCAAAAATCATTCCTTTAAGTGGATAATTTTCAATTTGCTCCTTTTTAGAAATTCCTAAAAGATTGCAGAGCAATCCTGTGTCATTAAAATAAAGTTTAGGGCGTTTTATCAATCTTTTCCCAAAATTGTTGTAATACGGTGGAATTAAGAAAACAATTCCTGAATTTTGAAGCAAACCAAGCCAACTTTGTACTGTATTATAATCAACCCCTAATTCATTTGCAATACTGCTGTGATTCCACTCTTGCGATGCGCGTGTTGCTGTAATCTTTATAAACTGTTGAAACGAAAGTAAGTTATTGATGTTGATGAGTTGGCGAATATCTTTCTCGATAAAACTTTGCACATAACTATTGTGATAAAATGCAGGATTGATGTTTTTGTCCCAAATTTCGGGATAACCGCCTTTGAAAATTAGTTCTTCCACAGAAAAATCTTTCTCCAAAAAATCAAAAATTTCCTTCGATGAGAACGGATATAAGTGAAGATAACCAATTCTTCCTGCAAGACTTTGGCTGATTTTTTCATTCAGCAAAAAATTGCTGCTTCCTGTGAGAATGTATTTCCTTGTTTCGGTTTCTTCGTCTAAAATTTGTTGGAGATAACTGAAGATTTCGGGAACTTTTTGAACTTCATCTAATATTAAACCTTCTTTTTTATAACGTTCTAAAAAACTTCGAATATCTTTTTTCGCTAATATTTGATTGTCTAAATTTTTGAAATTTATGTAAGCTTTATTTGGGAAAACTTTCTTGCAAGCGTTGTTTTTCCAGTTTGTTTTGCGCCCATTAATGCTACTGCACGAAACTGATTGCGGTATTCAGCAAATTTATTCAATTAACTAAAGCTTATTCTTACGCTTTTCATTTTAAAAAAAACCTCGCAGATTTAGCCGATTACGCAAATTAATAATTTACTTAATCTGCAAAATTTGCCAAATCTGCGAGAATAATTAAACATCAAAAATTTTTTTAACACAAATTTGAACAGTTATCTTTTTTTCAAAAAAAAACACCTGATTTTTCAGATGTTTTTAGTTTTATTTTAAAAGAAAAAATTTACAAAGCCGGTAAAATTCTTCCTTCCACCTCTCCGAAACCTACGCGTATTCCGTCTTTTTCAGAATATCCTTTAATCGTAACAACATCATTATCCAAAATGTAGCTTCTTTGCGTTCCATCTTTCATTGTAAGAGGTTCTGCGCCTCTCCAAGAAAGTTCCATCATGGAGCCAAAACTTCCTTTATTTGGGCCTGAAATAGTTCCACTTGCATACATATCACCCACTTCTACATTACAACCGTTCACGGTGTGATGCGCCAATTGCTGCAGCATATTCCAATACATATATTTATAGTTGGATTTGCAGACTAAATTTTCATCGCCATTTGGAGTTTTTATGTAAACATCAAGATTGATATCAATATTTTCTTTTGTTCCTTCAAATTTTAGATAGTCTAAAACTTCGGGATCCTGTTTTGGAGAATCTACGTAAAACGGCTGTAGCGCCTCCAAAGTTACTACCCAAGGTGAAATAGAACTTGCGAAATTTTTTGCCAAAAAAGGTCCAAGCGGAACATACTCCCATGCCTGAATATCTCTTGCACTCCAATCGTTAAAAATCACCATACCAAAAATGGCATCTTTTGCATCTTTCGTTGAAATGTTTTCTCCCAATTCTGTATTTTTATTGACGATAAAAGCCATTTCCAATTCAAAATCCAGTGCTTTTGTTGGTCCGAAACTTGGTTTTTCGGCATCAGCAGCTTTGGTTTGACCTTTTGGTCTGATAATTTCTCCACCAGAAACAATAATTGATGAAGCACGACCGTGGTACGCAACCGGAAGGTGTTTCCAGTTTGGCATTAAGGCGTTTTCAGCGCCACGAAGCATAATTCCTATATTTCTTGCGTGGTCTTCACTGCTGTAAAAATCGGTATAGTTCGGAACGTGAACCGGCATCAGCATTTTTACCTCGTCGATTTGGAAAAAGCATTCTTCAATGGTTTTTTCGTCGTTGGAAAGGGTAGAACCTTCCAATAAAAGTTCCTGAATTTTCAGTCTTACCGCATTCGTAACCGGTTTTCCAAGTTCGATGAATTCGTTTAAGGTATAAGCTTCAAAAACATTGTCGTTCAAGCCTTCAATTTCATCAAAAAACCCGAAATCGTAAAGCGTAGCAAGATCGATTACCACATCGCCAATTCTGGTTGCGCAAGCGATGTATTCTTTATTGAAAACCGCCACTCCGAAAGGAATATTGTGTATGGAAAAGTCTGAATTTTCAGGATAATTTACAAATGATTTCATATTGTTTTACTTTTTATTTTAAACCTAACGGTTTGTTTTAATATACTTATTCTAAAAATTTATTAACCACAAAAGTTACAAAAGTAATTGATTAATAGAGCTATAATTTGTTCATAAAAATCAAATAAGTTGTTTGGAAAGCTTATTTGCAATTTCAGAAATTAGTTTTAAACTTATAAAAACTTTTTGAGGTCATAACTTAACTTCATATTAGACAACACTCATAAACAGGACGTTTGTCATTCCGAAGGAATCTAAATTATCTTTGTAGAGATGCTTTCAGCATGACAAACTTTGCGCATTTTTGTGTATTTGATTGATAATCAGAATTAAAATATTTAGATAATATGTAATTAACTAATGACCTCAAAAAAACTTTTATCACTTTTGTGGTTTGAAAATACTATAAATTGTTTAATTTAATTTTATAAAAAAGTTCAGAACACAAATTCTGAACACTTTGTTTTTTCAGTTGTTTCTAGTGCTGAAATTCGTTTAAAAATTCTTTTTTCTTTCTTAAAAAATAGTCTGAATACTGGTTGTAATCTTCATTTTCATAAAATTGAATAATCGCCTTTCTATATTCCAAAATATCTGCTTCGTTGGTGCTGAAAACCGGAACAATGTCGTGGTTCATTAGACAAATACTTTCCACAACTCGCGCCGTTCGTTTATTTCCATCGATAAAAGGCTGAATTCTTGCCAAATTGCAGTGCAGAAAAACGGCTTTTTCCAATGGATTTTCCAAAAAATTTTGTTGATGCAGAATTTCATTAAGCGCCACTAAAATATCAGTCTTGTTTTTTGGTGGCTTGTAATTCGTTCCTGTTATGGCAACTCCTCTTTCTCGCAAATTTTCGGCTTCATTGTCCGAAATTAAGTCCCGAATTAAGGATTGATGCACTCTGAACAATGTTTTTATATCAATATCTTCATAGTTTCCGGCGGAAATATATTCCAGTTCTGAAATGAAAGTGTTGTAAAGGTTTTTCAACATTTTGGCATCTTCGTATCGCTTCGGAGAGGTAATTCCATCTTTCAAGAGCGCCTCTGTTTCTACATAAGTGTAGGTATTTCCTTCAATTTTACCAGAATAAAAACACCATGCAACCGCCAAATTTTTTATTTCGGAAGAATAAAGTTTGCTTAAAGGCATTTCTTTATTTTTCTCCAAAATATATTCAGAAATTTTGCGCTGTTCTTCTGTAAAAATGACTTTCAAATTTTTTGTTTTTCTTAAAAGGAAACCTCATCAATCCAACGTTCTTTCGTGTTTACATCCACCAAATAGAGTATTTTTTTCTGTTTCGTCATCAGCAACGTTTTTGTAATGGGAATGGCAATTTTTTTACCTTCCAATTTATCGAAACGAAACGAAATCACATTTTTTCTTGTTCTCACAAAATCTCCGGAAAATACGTTGGATGAGCTTTTTCCGGTCGCTTTATCATCAAACATTTCCACGTACGTCGCATTTTTTCCTTTGATGATGATGAAATTTCTTTCGGTGTGATCTTTAAAATCTTTAATTACCACAAACTTCTTATCATCAATATTTTCTGTTCTCAACTCCTGATTGAAGCCTTGCTTTTCCTCCAAACGGCTTAAAATAGCATCGATGGAGCCGTATTGCGCTTTTACAGAAAAGGATAAAATCCCGAAAAGAAGTATAAAAAATGTTTTTTTCATTATTTGTTGCTAGTTGCTTGTTTCTAGTTGCTGGTTTCTAGTTGCTGGTTGCAAGTTTTACGGTGAAAATGTCGGTAAGATGCATAAATTTTATAATGTCGAAAATTTTTCTCTCAAACTCTCCAACACTCCCACTCTCAAACTCCTACAAATTCCCGCGTCTTTCCTGTTCTCTTTCAAGAGCTTCAAATAACGCTTTGAAATTTCCTGCGCCAAAGCTTTGTGCACCGTGTCTTTCGATGATTTCATAGAAAAGAGTAGGACGGTCTTCCACAGGTTTTGTGAAAATTTGGAGAAGGTAGCCTTCCTCGTCGCAATCTACCAGAATACCCAAGTCTGAAAGCGTTTTAATGTCTTCATCAATTTTTCCAACACGTTCAGGGATCATTTCGTAATACGCTTCCGGTGGTGCAGAAAGAAATTCTACACCTCTCGCTTTCAGTTCGGTTACGGTTTTTACAATATTGTTGGTGGCAACTGCAATATGTTGAACACCTTCCTCTTCATAAAAATCCAAATATTCTTCTACTTGAGATTTTTTCTTTCCTTCTGCGGGTTCATTGATCGGGAATTTTGCATATCCATTTCCATTCGACATCACTTTTGACATTAATGCGGAATATTCGGTGTTGATTTGTTTGTCATCAAAACTCAAAATGTTTACAAATCCCATCACATCTTCGTACCATTTTACAACAGGAAGCATTCTGTCCCAACCTACATTTCCTACGCAATGATCCACGTATAAAAGTCCTACATCAGAAGGATTGTAATCGCTTTCCCATTTTTCGTAACCCGGCATAAATGGACCAGAATAATTTTTTCTTTCGATAAACATGTGAACGGTTTCGCCATAGGTATAAACACCGCTCATTCGAACTTCGCCAAACTCATCGGTGATGGTTTTTGGCTCCATATAAGGTTTTCCGCCACGTTTTGTGGTTTCTTCAAAAGCTGAATAAGCATCATCAACCCAAAGTGCGAGAATTTTCACGCCGTCACCGTGTTTTCTTTGATGTTCGCAAATAGGAGAGTCAGATTTTAAGCCGGAAGTAAGAACCAAACGGATTTTTCCCTGCTGAAGAACGTAAGAAGCTCTGTCGCGAACGCCGGTTTCCGGTCCTGCGTAAGCTACGCTTTGAAAACCAAAAGCAGTTTTGTAGTAATGTGCTGCCTGTTTTGCGTTTCCTACATAAAATTCGATATAATCTGTTCCGTTAATAGGCAAAAAATTCTCTGCCTGTGCTATTTTTTCGGCAAATGTAAGTGTTGACATTTTTACTTTTTTTAATTAGAAAATATATCCTGCAATTTACAAAATTTTGAAGAGTATTAAAAGCAAATTAGGAATTTTTAAGTTTGTAATGTGTTGGAATTAAGTTTAAATGTTTGTGTTGTAAACAACTATTTTTGTCAGCGAAAAATAAAGTTAAAGTTACAAGACAGAAATTTTGAAAAAAATGTCCGAAGAGTTTTCTTCGGATTTTTTTGATATAAAAAAGTCTCCGAAAAATTCAGAGACTTTGCTAGTAATATTCTATTTGCTTCCAAACCTTTCAAAACAAGCTTTATCAAGCATTTCACGATCATCTGGATGCGAAATATCGATCAGTGCTTTTGCTCTCTGCAACATATTTAGTCCGTAAAGATTTTTCGCACCGTATTCCGTTACCACCCAATGAATGTGTCCTCTTGTGGTTACAATTCCGGCTCCCTGTTTTAGGAAAGGAACAATTCTCGGCAAACCTTTTTTAGTTCTGGAAGTGATGGCGATAATTGGTTTTCCGTCTTCACTTAATGAAGCTCCGCGAATAAAATCCATTTGTCCGCCAATTCCAGAAAACTGCATGGTTCCTATGGAATCTGCACAAACCTGTCCGGTTAAATCCACTTCAATTGCAGAATTTATCGCTACCAATTTTTTGTTGTTTTTGATGATGGAAGGATTGTTCACATGAGCTACATCCATAAAGGCGAAACTTGGGTTATCATCAATATAATCGTACAATTTTCTTGTTCCAAAAGCAAAACTGGTGATGGTTCTGTTCAGGTGAGTTCCTTTATGTTTATTGGTAATCACATCATTAGCAACCAAATCTACAATTCCGTCGCTCAACATTTCGGTGTGAACTCCCAAATCTTTGTGGTTTCCTAGGCAACTTAAAACTGCATCCGGAATGGTTCCAATTCCCATTTGCAAAGTAGAGCGATCGTCAATCATTCCTGCAATAATTTCTCCGATTTTTTGTTCGGCATCGCTTACTTTGGAGCCATAATCTACGGTGAGAAGCTCTTCTTCATGCCAAACCATTTTATCAATTCTGGAAAAGTGGATCATCGCATCGCCGTGAGTTCTCGGCATTTTTGGATTTACCTGTGCAATAATTGTTTTTGCAGAATCTACTGCACCTCTCGCAACATCTACAGAAGTTCCCAATGAGCAATAACCGTGTTTATCTGGCGGAGAAACTGTAATCATCGCCACATCCAAAGGAAGATAGCCTCTTTTGAAAAGATTAGGAATTTCTGATAAAAAAACTGGGACAAAATCGCCTCTTTCGCTGTTTACTGCATCGCGAACAGGCGTGGAAACGAATAGGGAATTGATATAAAAACTGTCTTTATACTGTGGTTTTGCGACTTCCACATTTCCCTGAACGGTAATGGAAACTATTTCTACATTTTTCAGTCTTTCGGCTTGTCTTGCTAATTCATCAACTAGAAAATTTGGGGTACATGCACTACCATGAAGAAAAATACGGTCGCCACTTTTTACCAATGATATCGCTTCTTCAGCGTTTACGTAATGATACATTATCTAAACTTTTATTTTTTAAACTATTGTTCAAATTTACGGATAACCTCGAAATCAAAACGTGAGATTTGTCAATTTTTGCATTAAATTTTTGTGAAATTTATAGTAGTTCTACGAAAAAAGGTTCAGAATTATTCCAAACCTTATGCTAAAAATATCATTTTGAATATTATTCCTGACTTCTATCACCCAAATAATTCTCCTCTTCCTCCAACCAAGAAGTTACATAGGAAGAATCTTCCACTTTCATCGCCTCATCGGTTAATTTCAAAGGACGGAAAGGATCTACCATTACGGCGTATTCTTCGGTAAATTTTTTGCCGATGCTTCGTTCCATCGCTCCAGGATGTGGACCGTGCACAATTCCTCCCGGATGAAGCGTGAAATCCATTAAATCGATGTGATTTCGACTCATAAAATCACCTTCAGTGTAAAATAAAACCTCGTCACTATCGATATTGGAGTGGTTGTAAGGCGCAGGAATTGCCAACGGATGATAATCGTACATTCTCGCCACAAAAGAGCAAACCACAAAATTATGAGCTTCAAAATTTTGGTGAATTGGCGGCGGAAGATGAACGCGACCGGTAATAGGTTCAAAATTTTTGATGTTGAATTTGTAGGGATAAAAATAGCCATCCCAACCAACCACATCAAAAGGATGAGTTGCATAAATGAAATCCCAAATCTGGTTTTCTTTTTTTACTTTTATTAAAAATTCGCCAGTTTCGTCTTTGGGTTCTACAAAAGTGGGAGCAATAACGTCGCGCTCGCAGAAAGGTGAGTGTTCTAAGAGCTGTCCAAACTCGTTTCTGTAGCGTTTTGGCGTGTAAATAGGAGAGTGCGCTTCCAAAAAGAACAACACGTTATTTTCATCGTTAAAAAAGATTTGATAAATCGTTCCGCGGGGAATAATGAGGTAATCGCCGCGCTCGAAATGAAGATTTCCTACAAAAGTTTTCATAATTCCGCTTCCTTCGTGGATGAAGAGCATCTCATCACATTCGCCGTTTTTGTAGAAATAAGTCATTGATTTTCTTGGCTTTGCCAATCCCATTTTCAGGTCGTTGTTCAGCATCAGCACTTTTCGGCTGTCCAGAAAATCTTCTTCAGCAGTAATATTCATCCCTTTGAACATTCTAGGCGTCACGTTTTTTTCCACTGCAATTTTTGGGGTAACATCTTTCGGCTCACCGATACTTTTTATTTGAGTAGGGCGGTGAATGTGGTAAAGAAGCGATGAAACGCCGCTAAAACCTTCCGTCCCAAAAAGTTGCTCGTAGTAAAATTTATCGTCTTCGGACTTAAAAACAGTGTGTCGTTTTTGCGGAATAGTTCCACTTTGGATGTATCTCATTTTTTCTTTTTTAGATTCTTGTAAAATTACGATATATCTCTGAAAAGGAAAAATGTGAATTACGAAATACGAAATGCGAATTACGAAATACGAAATGCGAATTACGAAATACGAATTACGAAATGCGAATTACAAAATATAATTACGAACTATGAATTGTAAATTGCGAATTAATAATAGGGAATTATTACATACGAATACATATTTTGGAGAAATAAAACTTGCAACCTGCGCAACTGATCTCTCATAAAATAAGTTGACGTAAAGTTTAGTTGATAACTTTTCTAG
>JAPUEB010000008.1 GCA_027492795.1 Chryseobacterium sp. | reverse complement strand
TGGTTGCCGTAGCTTCAAGGAAAATCTGAAGATGCGTGTACGATTCGTAAGGTTTCAGAAAAAGGTCGTAGATATTCATTCTTCAAAGATAAATTATTGATTTGAGATTTGAAATTTGAGATTTCAAATTTGAAATTTGACGTGTTAAATTCCCCTGTCACAGCCAGGAACAAAGCAACCTAAGTGTCATTAAATTGTTAATGACGGGGTGGTTGTAGTTTTAAAGTAAGTTTTTGATTTACTCATCAATTTTAGAAAATCCTCAGCGTTTTTAAACTTCTTTTTTAACAACTGTAACTTACATCACAAACATTCTTCCAACGAAATCGTACTTTTGTTGAAAATCATTTTATGAAAAAATTAGTTTTTGCATTCGCAGCATCCCTTTTATTCTTGAGTTGTTCTAAAAAGGAAGAAATTAAAAATTCAGTTGCAGAAAAAGAAACGGAAGTAAAAACCCTTCCTATAGACAGTTTGAAAAAATACGCCGATGAAACCAAAAAACTTTTGGTGACTGACTTAACCCAAAAAATTGCCGACAGCGGAACAGTGGGAGCGATGGCTTTTTGCAATATTGAGGCTCTTCCACTTACAAAAAAAATGGAAGAAAAGTATGGTGTGAAAATCAAAAGAGTTACCGATAAAAACAGAAATCCGGAAAATGAGGCCAACGAAACGGAACGAAAATACATCGAAATGTATCGCCAACAAATTTTGAAAAAAGAAGAACTGAAAGCAACGATGCACGATGGCATTTTTTACGCACCTTTGGTTACCAACGCCATGTGTTTGCAATGTCACGGTGAAACAGGAAAAGATATCAAACCTGAAGTCATGGCGAAAATTTCGGAACTTTATCCTAACGATAAAGCGACAGGATATAAGGAAAACGAAATCAGAGGGTTATTGCGTATCGCAAAAGAATAGCGATTAATGATAAAACTCATACCGAAAGCGGGTTTTGTGTAACTGTTGTTACAAAAGCCCGCTTTTTTGTGCCGTAATTTTGTGTAGGAATTAGAAATAAGATTCTTCTTTGTTTAAAAAAATGAAAAATTTACTCATACTTGGCGCAGGAACTTCAGGAACGATGATGGCCAACCATTTGGTGAAAGAACTTCGCGACGATGAATGGAAAATTACCATTGTTGACCAATATAAAACCCATTATTACCAACCAGGATTTTTGTTTATTCCTTTTGGAACTTATAAACCTGATGATGTAAAAAGGACAATTGACGAATTTATTCCTAAAAAAGTGGAATTGGTTCGTGAAGAAATTGACTTGATTAATAAAGACAGCGACGAAGTTGTATTAAAAAACGGACAAAAACTGAAATACGACATCCTTATCATCGCCACAGGTTGCAAAACCGCTCCGGAAGAAGTAGAAGGAATGAAAGGCGATACTTGGTATAAAAATATTTTTGATTTTTACACTTTTGAGGGCAGTTGCGCACTTGCAAAAAAATTAGAAACTTGGAAAGGCGGAAAATTGGTGGTTCATATCACCGAAATGCCGATAAAATGTCCGGTTGCACCTTTGGAATTTGCATTTTTGGCAGACGATTATTTCTATAAAAAAGGAATGCGCGACAAAGTGGAAATCACTTATGTAACGCCACTTTCAGGAGCATTTACCAAAGCCAAAACCACGGCTGAACTCAATCATCTTTTGGAAGAAAAAAACATCAATATCGTTCCCGATTTTGCGGTAGAACACATTGAAGGCGAAAACGGAAAAATATACGATTACGGCGGCGAAGAAGTTGATTTTGATTTGCTCGTCACGGTTCCGACAAATATGGGCGACGAATGTATTTTACGCTCCGGTTTTGGAAATGATTTGAATTACGTTCCGACCGATAAACATACGCTTCAATCAAAAATTAAAGAAAATATCTTCGTAATTGGCGATGCAACCGATGTTCCCACGTCGAAAGCAGGTTCTGTTGCACATTTTGAAGCCGAAATTCTTACAGAAAATATTCTGAATTATATTGAAGGAAAACCTTTGAAACCCAATTTTGACGGTCACGCCAATTGTTTTATTGAAACAGGAAAAGGAAAAGCGTTGTTGATTGATTTCAACTATGAAGTAGAACCCGTGAAAGGAAAATTTCCTTTTGGCGGAATTGGTCCGCTCAATCTTTTAACCGAAAGTAAATTCAATCACTGGGGAAAAATGGCTTTCAAATGGGTGTATTGGAATATGCTGCTTCCGGCGAGAAAAATTCCTTTCGTAACGCCGCAAATGTCTTTGGACGGAAAGTATTTGGAAGGAATTGAAATCAATAAATAGTGATATTCTGAATAGTAAATTCGCTTCGTTTGTGAATAGTGAATTTAACTTAAAACCCCAAACTTGAAACAAAAATTTAATATTATGGAAAAAACAATCGCAGGAAAAGTAATCAACGTCAACGAAGAAGGTTACTTACTGAATATGGACGAATGGAACGAAGATATCGCAAAAGAACTCGCGCAAGAAGAAAATATTGAACTTTCGCCAAGACATTTTGAAGTTCTGAATTATCTTCGTGATCAACAAAGAAAAGAAGTCGCATTAACGATTCGCGGTGTTGGAAAATCCGGAGTTGTAGATATTAAAGAATTTTACGTGCTGTTCCCAAAAGGACCACTGAAAATCTCAAGCAAAGTTGCAGGAATTCCGAAACCGAAAAGTTGTATTTAAATAGATGTCAGATTTCAGATGTCAGATTTCAGACAAGTAAATACGAAAGTTAATTTTTGAAATTTTGTCAGGAACCTGTTATTAATTTGAAGGCAAAAAATCTGAAATCTAGTATCTGAAATCTAAAATATAAAAATATGGAAACCACCACACAATTCAACCCTTTAGCAGACATTCCGAAAGATGCAAAACCCATAGATAAAGTAATGGTCATCATCTCTAAAGGAACTTTAGAAAGTATTTACGCCGGATTTATACTTGCAAACGGCGCCAGAATGGAAGGCATTGAATCTGAAATTTTCTTCACCTTTTTCGGTTTAGAAGCCGTGAACAAAAAAACGATAGACAACATTCACGTTGCAACCGTAGGAAATCCGGCGATGCACATGCCGACAATGTTGGGCGGACTTCCAGGAATGGAAGCACTCGCCACAAAAATGATGAAATCTAAAATGGAAAAACTAGACATTCCGCCCATCGGAGAATTTTTAGAAATTCTTTCGGCTTCTGGTTGCAGACTTTGGGCATGCAAATTGGCAATGGAAATGTTCGATTTGAAAAAAGACGATTTAATTCCCGAAGTTGAAGGCGTTCTTACAGTAGGAGATTTCTATGCTAGAGCCGCAGGAGAAGGAACGCAGATTATTTTTATTTAAATCCATTGAATTTTTCAAACAAAAAACCCTTTCAGTTTTTTAATTGCTGAAAGGGTTTTTAATATATAGAAAAAAGTTTTACTTCACTAAAATCTCCATATTCATCATCACTTTCGATTTGATGGAATTAGAAATTAAACAAGCCGCTTCCGATT
>JAPUEB010000007.1 GCA_027492795.1 Chryseobacterium sp. | reverse complement strand
CATGTAAACCTAAAGTTTACACTTTCTTGTCAACCGATTTTATGAAATATCAAACCTGCAACTTGCAACATGGGACTAGAAACCAGCAACTAGCAACTAGCAACAATTACGGTTCAAAACTCTCAAATTTCCCACTTTCATAAAACAAAACTATTCTTTTTATTTTATCTATTTGATTTTCAGTATTTTGAACATTCATTTTGCTTTCTTCAACTTCTAATCGCTGAGAAACGCTTATTTTTTCTTTTTCGGGACTTGGGAAAGTTTTAGGAGATTCTCGCGGAATTTCTTTTTGAACCTTATCTTCACTTTCGGTGTAGCCAAAATTATCATCGTCTATCAATGAAAAAAGGTCAGGAAGCGAGGTTGGTTTTGGTTTTTCCTCTGGAATAGGGGATTCAGATAGGTTCTCTTCTGATTTTAGCATTTCGCCGTCACCTGTAATCAACCAGTCCCACTGAATTTCAGGGAATTTGCTCTTGATCTTGGTAACGAATTCAAGAGAAGGCTTATTTCTTCCCGAAGTAATATGAGAAATGGAGGAGCGCTGAACTTCCACTTCATCTGCAAACTCGGAAAGTGATAATTTTGAGTATTCTATTACTTTTGAAATTCTGTCGTTCAAATTCATCTGAAATTGGTTGAAATTTACATTTACAAATGTAATATAATATTTTACAAAACTAAAATACAAATGTAAACAAATCGAACAATCAAGAATTTACAAAAATAAATCCAACACGATAAAGAATTGGATTTGAGTGTTTTGGTATATTTAATAATGTAAATTAACGGTGCAATTGGTCTTCGTTTTCGGGATCATATTTCAATTTTCTATCTTTTTTCTTTTCAGGGAAAATTAGCGAAGTAAGGATACTTAATCCCAAAATTGAAACTATTACCAGTAAAGAATGTGTGGTTTCAAAGCCCCATTCTTCCAGATAACTGTGGAAAATCATTTTCAAACCGATGAAGGTCAGCAAAGCTGCAAGTCCAATTTTCAAGAACCTGAATTTGTCTATAATTCCGGCTAACATAAAGAACATAGAACGCAATCCTATAATTGCAAAAATGTTTGAAAAGAAGACGATATAAGGATCTTTCGTTACCGAAAAAATTGCTGGAATACTGTCCACTGCAAAGATTAAATCCGTTGCTTCTATGATTAATAGTACTAAAAATAGAGGCGTCATTTTTTTCACTCCGTCAATAGTAACCCAGAATTTATTGCCCACAAAATGGTTATGAACCTTGAAATATCGGTTGGCAAATTTTACAACGGGATGGTTTTGCGTATCTATTGCATCGTCTTTGTCTTTTTCCAGAAACATTTTTACCCCTGTAATCACTAGAAATGCACCAAAAACATACATAATCCAACTGAACTTCGCAATAAGCGCTGCACCCACGAAAATGAAAATAAAGCGCATTATAATGGCTCCCAGAATCCCCCAAAACAAAACCCTGTGATAATTTTTTGGCGCCACACCAAAAGCTGTGAAAATAAGAATCATCACAAAAATGTTGTCCACAGACAGCGCATATTCTACTATATAACCTGTAAGATATTCCAATCCAAGATTTTGGTTATACAATTGGAGTGAATGCGGTAGATCATTAGGAATAATATGGACAGGATGTTTGTGTTTTGCGATAATCATCTGGAGTTTTTCCATAGAGTCAATTCCATGGAGTAGGTGACCATAAGTGATCAACACAAAATAGAATCCCATAGAAAGCGCCACCACAAAAAAGCTCATCAAACCGGCCTTTTTCATGGAAACAACTCCGCCAGATTTTCTTCCTAAACCAAGGTCTATTGCCAATATAATTAGGATAAATACTAAAAATCCTACTAAGAAAATAGTTTCGCTACTCATAAAAATAAATAAGCGCAAATATACCAAAACGACAGCAATCCTTAAAATTAACAAAAGTAAATTTTCATTAAAAACATCCGTTATCCACAATTTGCTTGTTTAAAAAACTTTTATCCAAATGGAGATTTTCACATACTTATATACTTAAAGTTAATTTAATAATTAACTTTATATAAATAATATAAATAATTGATTTTCAATATAATTAAATAATATTATTAAAAATAATGCAATCCACAATTTTACCAACAGACATTCTGACATTTTGACTTGTTTAGTGAATTTACAAAAGTTAATCTTTGATATTCCATTTAAAAAAATTATTTTTGAAAAGTGTAAACTGATTGTAAATGCCAACTGAACTGAACTACCTAAAAAATCCTAATTTCCCAAACCGCTATATTTCGCCCAAAATCCTTGAAAATTTTTTACAGGAGAATCTCGGCGATTACATTTCTGAAATAGGAACATCTTATTTGGGAAAATCCATCTATATGCTTTCATTGGGAATCGGAAAAACAAAAGTTCTAGCTTGGTCGCAAATGCATGGAAATGAGAGCAATGCAACACATGCAATGTTGGATTTATTGGAAAGTTTCAAAACTCAGAAACATCTTCAGGAGGAACTTTTTACCAAAATTTCTTTGGACTTTATTTTTATGCTCAATCCTGACGGTTCAGAAAAATGGACGAGGAGAAACGCTTTGGATATCGATATGAACAGAGATTACCAAAAGCTTTCGAGCAAGGAATTTCCTATTCTAAAAAATATTGCGGAAAAAGGAAGTTATGATTATGCATTAAATCTTCACGAACAACGGACGATTTTCACTTCCAACGGAGAACATCCTGCAACACTTTCCTTTCTCGCTCCGGCTGAAAATGTAGAAAGAGAAATCACAGAAACCCGAAAAAAGGCAATGGCTGTAATTTCAAAGATTTTTGAAAACCTTAGAGATTTAATTCCCAATCAAATTGCACGTTACAGCGACGAATTTTATCCTACTTCCACGGGAGATAACTTTACGAAAATGGGACTTCCAACCATCCTTTATGAAGGGGGACATTTTTCAAACGACTATTACAGAGAAGGGACCAGAAAATTTTATACAATAGCTTTATATGAAGGTTTGAAAGCCATTTCAGAACTTCATGGTTCTACGGTAAATTGGGAAAAATACCTGGAAATTCCCGAAAACCAAGAATCTCATTATGATATTATTTACCGAAATGTAAAACTCAACACCGATTTTGAGTGTGTTCTGGATGTTGCGGTGCAATTTAAGGAAGAAATAAAAGATGGGGAAGATGAAATTTCCTTCGTCCCAATTGTTATGGAAGTAGGAGATTGTGGCAAAAAGAAAGGCTGGAAAGAAATCGACTGCACCGGAAAATTCTTCAAATCTGAAAGCAAATTTCCAAAACTTGATGCTCCGCAGAACTTTGAAATTGTTGATTATCCATAAAAAGTAGAGTCATTGAAATCATCTTTATTTTTAATGAATGTCCGTTTTATGTCATATTTTGATTTTTGAAGCGAATTTGTCATTCCGACGAAGGAGGAATCTATTTGATTATCAATAGATTCTTCATTACGCTTCGCTTCATTCAGAATGACAAAGTACTCATTATTACAAAAAGCTGACATTCAAATTATTTTTCTTCAATTTTTTTTCTTCAAAATGAAAAGGAAATTAATTTTCTTCGTTTTCCCCAACCCTAAAGGGAGCGAAGAAAATCAATTTCCACCCTTTAGGGTTGGGGAAAAGAAATTGATTTTCAACTAATTATATCTTTATAAAGATACTAAGATCGGTGGAAAGGAAAATTTTCTAATTCACCACCTTTATACCTGCAGCTGTAAAGCGGTTTTGCTCCTGTGGTTCTGTAATCGCATCAATTTCAGCTTGTGGTTTTTTCGCGTCTTCAGCATAGTGTTTTGCTTCGTCCACAGAAAGCATTTTTTTCTCTGCAACTCCCTCCAAAACTACGTTTTTACCTTCCAAAGCAACAGGGACGAAAAATGCATAATCTTTCATTTTAACAAAAAATGTCTGCTTGTTTTCATCTTCTACAGTAAGCCAACATCCTTTTTTCGGACAAACGGAAGTTACTTTTCCTTTCAAGGTTGTATTGGCGATTTTTTTGGATTTTTTTAGTTTTTTATCAAGTTTTGAAGCGCTTTCGGCTTTCTTTTCTGATTTTACACTGATTTTTGCGCCATAAGTATCACCTACCAAAGCTTTTCCTGCAGGTGGAGAAAATTTCTGCGCTTCTTCCTGCGCGAAGGTTACACTTGCAAACCCGATTGCCAATAATAAAATTATTTTTTTCATGCCTAAAAAATTATCGATTTCAAAAAAAAACCTCCAAATTATACCGTGAAAGTTATTCTAAACCACAAAAGTCACAAAAGTGATTGATTATCAAATACAAAATTTATAATGAATAAAAGTTGAAATAAGAATAATCAATATACTTTTTTGCTCTTTAAACCTCTAATCATAAGTATCAAAAGCTTTTGTGACTTTTGTGGTTTCAAACTTTCGTGCCTATAAAAATTTTATCAAAAATAACATTTCTTTTTTTAACAAAATGGTACGTATTCGAAAATACTTTATATTTACTTTCTCAAAAAAAATAAGCAAAAACTCACATGAAGCGACAGTTAAAACTTTGGGATGCCGTAATGCTCGTAATGGGCTCCATGATTGGTAGTGGAATTTTCATTGTAAGTTCCGATATGATGCGGAATCTCGGCTCCGGTTATTGGTTGATTGCCGTTTGGATCATCACCGGAATTATGACGGTTGCCGCAGCAATTTCCTATGGAGAACTTTCTTCGATGTTTCCAAAAGCCGGTGGACAATACACCTATATCACAGAGATTTTTGGAAAAAAATTGGGATTTCTTTATGGTTGGGGAATGTTTACCGTAATCCAAACCGGAACAATTGCGGCGGTTGCAGTGGCTTTCGGTAAATATACAGCCTATCTTATTCCGTGGTTGAATGATGCTGCGCCGATTTTCCAGAGCGGAGATTTTAAAATAACTTGGATACAAATTTTGGGAATCGCAGTTATTTTGCTGTTAACCTACATTAATACACAAGGTGTGAAGAGCGGAAAAATTCTGCAAAACCTGTTCACAGCCTCCAAAATTATTGCACTTTTAGGATTGATTTTTTTAGGATTTATTTTGGTAAAAGACTCTTTCTGGAACGAAAATATGAGTTTCGGTTGGGATTCTTTTCAGAATTTTGGGAAAGACATTGATGGCAAAAAAGTTTCAGATTCTTGGAGCAGTATTTCCGGAGCCACGCTTCTTGGCGGAATTGCCGCAGCAATGGTAGGTTCTGTGTTCAGCTCTGTAGCTTGGGAAAATGTAACTTTCGTTTCTGGAGAAATAGAAAATCCGCAAAAAAACGTGGTAAAATCGATGGTTTTTGGAACGATTATCGTAATGGCACTTTATCTTTTGGTTAATTTCGTATATCTCAACGCGTTAGACAGAGATTCCATTGCGTTTGCAGCCAACGATAGGGTTGCAGTGGCAGCTTCGGAAAAAATGTTTGGTGGTGTAGGAACCATCATAATGGCGGTTTTGGTAATGGTTTCCACATTTGGTTGCGTGAACGGAATTGTTTTGGCGGGAGCAAGAGTTTTTCAAACCATGGCGAAAGACGGACTTTTCCTAAAATCCGCCATCGAAAACAACAAAAACGGAGTTCCAGAAAAATCTCTTTGGATGCAGGGAATTTGGGCTTGTTTACTTGCTTTAAGCGGTCAATACGGCAATCTTCTCGATATGATTTCTTTTGTTATCGTATTGTTTTATATGATTACTGTTTTTGGTGTCATTTATTTGCGCTATAAAAAGCCGGATTTGCATAGAAGCTATAAAACTTGGCTTTATCCTGTTACACCTATCGTTTATCTGTTCATCGGAATTTCATTTTGTGTTTTGCTCATCATTTACAAACCACAATACACTTGGCCCGGATTTCTTTTAGTTTTGGTAGGTTTGCCTGTATATTATTTTATCAATAGAAAAAATAAGGCAGATTAGTTTATATAAGCTTTTGAAATATTTAGTAAAAACAAAGAGTATCACAGTAACTTTCACTGCGTTATCAGTAGAAAGTTTCAGTTAGATTCTTGGAAATGAAGTCGTTAGCCATAATTTTATTAAAAATGCACCCTAAAAACCAATGAAAAAATTTAAATTTTTATCAGTAGTAATTTTCTGCACTTTGTTGAATTGTCAAAAGGAATCAAACATTACATAGAAAATTCAAAAGAAGGATAAAAAATTCAGGACAAAGTATTAAAGCAATTTCATTATTCATTTTGCAGAAATTTCATTGTAAATTTTGCTCTGCTCATCCAAAAGATTTTTCTTGGCAAGCATAAAAACTTCGTTGGCTGCGTTAATCACTTCTTGAAGCACTATCAATAGTTGGTCAACTTCATTTTGAAGATATTCTTGATTGATAAAATATTGGTTGTTTGCCACCAAATAGTCATTTAAAATGTTCTTTGAATTGTCATTAAGGTATTTTTGAACTACAAAAAGGTCATAAAACATCTGCAATTTTTCTTTAAAAATTTTCTCATTTTGCAAAAGTGGTTTTCTGAAAGTGATAATCTGATCAGGCTCTAAAACCTGAAACATAAATTGTATATGCGGTGTAAACTGATTGTGTGCTTCTAACATTGCGTCGAAAGCTTCATCAATTTTTCTGAAAACTTTGTATTTATGTTTTAAACCATCTTTATCGCTTGCTTTTTCATAGAAATAACGATAAATTTTTTCATCATTATTTTTCAAAAAATTCTCTATCTCTTGCTTCTCAGCCTCAATTTTTTTGAGAATTGAAACACCTTGTTTCGTTGTATATTTTATACCGTCATAATCAAAAGTTTTGATATTTATTTCTTCGGAATTCAGATTTTTGAGCGTTTCAATATCTTCGTTGTATGATTTTAGGAGGATTGTTTTATTTACAGCTTCATCAGAATAAAGTTTTTCAAAATTTTCATCTGATGGTGTAGGAGCGTCTAAAATCGTATCACTTACTTTAGGATTGTAGAAATCGTAATATTCATTAAAGATTTCAGAAAACTCAAACTTGTTATGTTCCTGTTCAAATTCGTTGATGAATTCAATATCATTAACGAAATTTTCAGAACTGTTTCCATTCATCAGCATCAACTTCTCTGTAAGTTTTTCACAAAATTTCTCATAGCCTTCAAAAAGTGTTTTTGCAGGTTGCATTTCAAGGTTTTTCACAGGAATTTTGTGTTCTCTTATTTTCTTAATTCGCTGTTCTATAGTTGGATGAGACGACCATTGGTCTTCAATCTTAAGTTTTGTTCTGTCATATTTTTTTAATTCTTCATCTTTCAAATTTGGAAGTCCATCAATTATTTCATAGTTATTTTTCTTAGAAAGAAAATGGAGGGTTGAACTTTGATTTTCGTAGATATTTTTGGTGTTTGTGGTATTATTTATATGGTGTTGAAGACTTTTTTGCAATGCCAAATCGGAAATATCCACCCTTAAAAGTGAGGTTGCGTTGATATCTGAACCTACAACATAAGTCGCAATTCTGTCAGCATCAAATTCCATTTGTCTGCTTAATGACATGTGTTTCAAATACAAAAAATCAAAAGTTTTTCGCAAAATCCATTGAATTCCATTGATAATTTTTATTGAAATCAGCATAAAAATTTGAATAACCCAACTTACTTTTGCCCAACCCGATATTGCTTTATCAAAGCCTTCGGTGTCATAAAGCATATTGTGAATCATTTTGTTCGCCTGATGTACGAAACTTCCCACTTTCATACTTTTTTGCGAAAAATGTCCAAATTCATGTGCAATAATGGCTTTCAGTTCTGATACATTAGTTGTGTTTACTAAGCCAATTCCAATGGTCAAGTTTTTTCTGGATGGAAAAATCATGCTCCAAAAGTCGGAGTTATAGCTCACAGAAGCATTCACATCCGGACTGATATAAACTTTCAGTGGCTGTTGAGTACCAACTTCATTCACAACTTCATCAATTATTTTGAAAATTTTTGGTTGATGAGCTCTCGTAATTTCAACGTAGTTGCTGTAATCAAACCTGTAAGACTTGAAAATAAATTTTATTAGGAAAAAGATGATAAAAAGCCCTGAACTTAGCATCCCTGCTGCAATTATGGCAGACCAAAATGAAAATTTAAATGTAAAAACTTTTATTGCAAAAAATCCTAAAACTACAGCTAAACCAACGGCAAGTAAAATAAGCAATAGATAAATGAGAAAGAAAATTATGATGTGGAATACTGCTTTTTTCAGTTCATTTTTGTATTCCGCGGTTACCGGTAATTTTGGAATCATAAATTGTTTTTGATAAACACTAATTTATGAAAACTTTTCTATTCAAAAAAAAGGACGCTCATTAAAAAAGGAGCGTTCAACCCGTTAATCTTCTCAAAACGGAAAGCATCATTCTTTGTTCGTCGATTGACTTAAATTTTCTTTTTGATGATTTTTGTGAGAAATAAAAATTAGAATCCCCATAATTACCAAAGAAACCAAACTTGCATTTAAAGTTCCCAAATCCAAACCGCCTTTTGCCAAAGGTTTTGTGAGGAAATCGCCGAAAGTTGCACCGAAAGGTCTTGTGAAAATAAAGGCAATCCAAAACAACAAAATGTGATTAATTTTTGTGAAATAATGCAACAAAACTACAACCACAATAATTGCTCCCGTTATCATCGCACCTTGTAAATAGGTAAATCCGAGATTGTCGCCCAGAAAATCGCCAAATGCCGTTCCCAAAGAATTGGAGAATAAAACCGCAGTCCAAAAATAAATTTCTTTCGGTTTTTCAAAAATAGGGTAAACTTCTAAATTTTTATATTTTTTGAACCAAAGAAAAAGCGTCACCGCCAATCCAGTCACCAAAATTGCGCTTCCTCCTGCATAACCAACTTTCAAAGTTCGGTCTATAAAATCTGAAATTTCCGTCCCGAAAGTGGTGGTTCCAATAATGACGAGCCAAAAAAGATAGGGAACATATTTTTTTGCGTTAAGTTGTAAAATTAGAAATACCAAAAAAATTACAAAAGTCACTCCTAAACCAACGTAATAACCGAGGTTGAGTGTTTGCGAAATAAAATCTCCCAAGGTTTCGCCGAGCGTAGTTGCAACTATTTTCATTAGCCAAAAAAGCAAAGTGATTTTCGCGACTTTATTGAAGATATTGTTTTCCATTTTTTGAATTCTTTTTCTTAACAAATGTAAAATGAAGTTTTCGTAATAAAATCATAACAAAAATTAAAGTTTTCCAAAAAAAAGAACGCCCCTTAAAAAAGGAGCGTTCAAACCACATATCAAACTATTTCTAGTAAGAGCCTTTGTCCACGAAATGTTTTGCAATTTTTTCGGTTAGTGCAACCACATTTGGCGTGTTGGTATATTTTGTAAATCTTCTCAAACCGGAAAGCATCATTCGTTGTTCGTCGCCTTCTGCGAAGGAAACGATGCCTTCTTTTGCGGCTGCGATGATTTTTTCAACGGCTTTGTAAAGGTTTAATTGCGCCATTGCTGCTTCCACAGAATCAGGAGCGAAATGTTTTTCGGCTCTTAAAACTGCAGATTCTGCCATATAAATTTGGTTCAGAATTTCGGAAGCGTTCAACAATAAGTGCTGTTGTTTTTCAATATCCATCATATATTTTTGAAGTGCGGCTCCTGAAACCATCAAGAAAACTTTCTTCAAATTGTGGATAATCGCTTTTTCTTCCGACATATAAGCCGAATAATCAGGAACTTCAAATGATGGAATTCCCATCAATTCTTTTCCGATGGCCATTGCCGGTTTTAGCAAATCGAGTTCGCCTTTCATTGCTTTTTTAATCAACATTCCAACGGCTAAAAGTCGGTTGATTTCGTTGGTTCCTTCGTAAATTCTTGCAATTCTGCTGTCTCTCCAAGCCGCTTCCATTGGTGCATCTTCGCTAAAGCCCATTCCTCCGTAGATTTGGATACCTTCGTCTGCGGTGTGTTGTGTTAAATCTGAAACAAAAACTTTCAAAATGGAACATTCCACTGCAAACTCTTCCACGCCTTTCAATTCCGCTTGTTGATGGTTCATTCCACCTGCAATCAGTTCATCAATTTTATCCTGAACATCTTTTGCTGCACGATAAGAACCCGCTTCTGAAACAAAAATTCCTGTCGCCATTTCCGCAATTTTTTTACGGATTGCCCCGAAAGTTGAAATCGCAACTCCAAATTGTTTTCTTTCATTCGCATAATTGATGGCAAGCGAAGTAATTCTTCTTTGTCCGTCCAAATTCGCGGCAGCCAACTTAATTCTACCCACGTTCAAAGCGTTCAAAGCGATTTTGAAACCGTTGTTTCTTTCGCCCAAAAGATTTTCCACTGGAACTTTCATATCATTGAAGAAAACCTGACGAGTAGAAGAGGAGCGAATACCCAATTTGTGTTCTTCCTCACCGAAAGTCATACTTTCAGGATTTTCCAATTCCGAACGATTAATAACAAAACCTGTAATGTTTTTATCATCATCAATTTTCGCAAAAAATGTGAAAGTATCGGCAAAACCTGCGTTAGAAATCCACATTTTCTGTCCGTTGATGATGTAATGTTTTCCGTCTTCGGAAAGTCTTGCTTTCGTTTTTCCAGAATTGGCGTCAGAGCCTGCATCCGGTTCCGTCAAACAATACGCTCCGAATTTCGTTCCTTGAGCCAAATCCGGAAGATATTTTTTCTTTTGTTCTTCAGTCCCGTAAAGCAAAATCGGCAATGTTCCAATTCCGGTGTGCGCTCCATAAGCAGTCGCAACCGAACCGTTCGCTCCGGAAGCCATATCACAAGCCAACATTGTGGTGGTGAAATCCATTCCAAGACCGCCGTATTCTTCAGGAACGGCAATTCCAAGAACGCCCATTTCTCCGAGTTTGCGCATCACTTCTTCGGTCAATGCATAATCTTTGTGCTCAAATCTCTCACGATTTGGAACCACTTCTTTGTCAATAAATTCTTTGATGGAATCGCGAAGCATTTTTTGCTCCTCGTTCAGTTCTTCAAGAGAAAAAATCTCGCTTGCAGCAATGTCTTTAATTAAGAATTCGCCGCCTTTTACGTTTGTTAGTGTATCGCTCATTGTTTTTGTTTTTTTTTATTTATTTAATTTGGGCGTGTCCTTCACTCGGTCATTACTCCCGATTTCATCGGGATCCATTTCCTCATTCAGGTCGGGCTATCCACTTTTACTCCTCATCCCGAATATTCGGGATTGCGGGGTAACCGTTTCTATCCCTCACGCAAAGTTGCGCTCTATTTTATGTCGCCCTTTCAGGGCTTTTTGCAATTTTTGTTTTCACATTTCAAATTTCAAAGGGCTTCACGCTTTGCTGATGATTTCACAAAGGGCTTCACCCTTTGCTATTGATTTCGCCGCTTCGCGGCTCCACAAATTCGGTAAAAAATCATTTCGCTTTTTTAGATAGCGCTCCTACGGAGCGCAACCGTTAACACGCAAATTCAATTTTCTACACAAACATTGTTCTTTTGAAGAAGTGAAAATCTTTGATTTTCAAACTTTTGTTTTCTCCTAAACTCACAAGTTTTATCCACTTGAAAAATCAAAACTTTTTGCCTTTGTGGTTTTTAAATTATAGCAACTCGAAAATACTCGCCGCTCCTTGTCCCGTTCCAACGCACATAGAAACCATTCCGTATTTGTTTCCGCGTTTGCGCATTTCATCTAATAATTGAACGGTCAATTTCGTTCCTGTACAACCAAGTGGATGTCCAAGTGCGATTGCGCCTCCGTTTACATTTAAAATTTCAGGATTTAAATTCAATTCTTTTTTAATCGCAACGGATTGAGAAGCAAATGCCTCGTTCAGTTCAATTAAATCAATATCTTTCAGTTCTAAACCTGCCTGTTTCAATGCTTTTGGAATAGCGTAAATCGGTCCCATTCCCATAATTCTCGGTTCCAAACCTGCTGCTGCATAAGCAACTAATCTTGCTTCTGGTTCCAAACCTAATTCTTTCACCATTTCTTCGCTCATCACGATGACGAAAGCCGCTCCATCACTCATTTGTGAAGAATTTCCTGCCGTAACAGAACCTCCGTTTGCGAAAACCGGACGAAGTTTTGCCAAACCTTCCAAAGAAGTGTCTTTTCTAGGACCTTCATCCACAGAAAAATCAAACTTTTTGGATTGTGGTTTTTGGTTTTCATCCAAGAAATTATATTCAACCGGAATTGAAACAATTTGATTGGCGAATTTTCCTTCTTCCAATGCTTTCAAGGCTTTTTGATGACTTTCAAAAGCAAATTGGTCTTGTTCTTCACGGGAAATTTGGTATTGTTTCGCAACTTCTTCAGCAGTGTAACCCATTCCCCAATAATAATCGGGATTGGATTTTGCGTAATCGGTTTCTGGAACTGGTTTGTAACCTCCCATTGGAATATAACTCATACTTTCCGTTCCACCTGCGATGATACAATCCGCCATTCCTGCTTGAATTTTTGCAGAAGCAATCGCAATCGCTTCCGAACCGGATGCACAATATCTGTTCACGGTAACTCCCGGAACTTTGTCGGTATTTAATCCCATCAAAGAAATTAAACGCGCCACGTTCAAACCTTGTTCTGCTTCAGGCATTGCGTTTCCTACAATAAGGTCGTCAATTCTGTCTTTGTCGAGTTGCGGAACTGTTGCCATCAATTTTTCAATGACGGTTGCCGCCATTACATCGGGACGCGTAAAGCGAAGAGAACCTTTCGGTGCTTTTCCTACCGCTGTTCTAAATCCTTTTATTATGTATGCTTGTTTTGACATAATTTTTTATTTTTTTTAACCACAAAAGTCACAAAAGATTAAGTTTAATAACATTTTGCTGATTAAGGTCACAAAGACGAAAATCTATAGATTTTCAAACTTTTGTTTCCTAAAAAAGGCAGAAATTTCATTATTAAAATTCTTTTGTGCCTTTTGTGGTTTTAATTTATAATTTCATTTTGATGCCGCCACTTCGTGGCTTTTTAACATTGGCTTTTTTGATTTTTCAAAGGGCTTTACCCTTTGCTAATGATATCGCCACTTCGTGGCTCCTCAAAACTTGTATCTTTTGCCTTGCATCTTGTTTCTTAATTACGAAGCGGTTTTCCATTCTGAAGCATATATTGTATCCTCTCCAACGTTTTTCTCTCGCCGCAAAGTTGCAGGAATGCTTCTCTTTCCAAATTCAATAAATATTGTTCGTTCACTACTGTTGGTTCGGAAAGATTTCCGCCGACCATTACATACGCTAATTTGTCTGCAATTTTTTTGTCGTGTTCGGAGATGAAATTTCCGGTCAACATTTGGTCGGTTCCAACGTAGAACATTCCTAGTGCGTCTTTACCAAGAACTTTTACGGTTTGTTCAATTGGTTGTGTATAACCTTGCTCCGCCATTAATTTCGCAACTTTTTTGGCTTCGGCAATTTGACGGTTTTTATTCACAACAACGATGTCTTTATGCTTTTCCAAAATTCCCATATCGTAGGCTTCATAAGCGGAAGTCGCTACTTTTCCCATCGCGATATTTATAAATGCTTCACGCATTCTGTTGTTTTTCACGTCGTCGGTATGGAATTTTTTAGAAGTTCTCAACGCGAATTCTTTCGTTCCACCACCTCCCGGAATTACACCAACACCGGTTTCCACCAATCCAATGTAAGTTTCTGCGGCTGCAACCACTTTGTCTGCGTGCATCGTCATTTCGCAACCACCGCCTAAAGTCATTCCGAAAGGCGCAACAACCACAGGAATTGAGGAATAACGAACTCTCATCATCGATTTTTGGAAGTAGGCGATTGCCATATTCAAATCGTCCCAATCTTGGTCGATTGCCATCATTAAAATCATCGCCAAATTCGCTCCCACAGAGAAATTTGCGCCCTGATTTCCGACAACTAAACCGTCGTATTCCTTTTCAGCAAGGTCGATTGCACGGTTCAAACCGTCTAAAACACCTCCTCCAAGAGAATTCATTTTGGAACGGATTTCAAAATTGATAATTCCGTCGCCCAAATCTTGAATGGCACTTTCGGAGTTGCTCCAAAGTGTTTTATTTTTTCTAATATTATCTAGAATGATAAATGCATCTTGTCCCGGAATATTGCTGTAATTTCCTGAATTTTTATCAAAGAAAATGCTTTGTCCTTCGTCGTTTACTTTATAGAACGTTTCGCCTTTTTGAGCCATTTCTTTTACCCAATCCGAAACTTCATAACCGGCATCTTTTGCGAGTTCAATTCCTTTTTCAACGCCAACTGCATCCCAAACTTCAAACGGGCCGTTTTCCCAACCGAAACCTGCACGCATTGCATCGTCGATTTTGTAGATTTCATCAGAAATTTCAGGAACTTTGTGCGAAACGTAAGCGAATAATGCGCCTAAAGATTTTCTGTACAATTCACCCGCTTTATCTTTTCCACCGATGAGAACTTTAAATCTGTCAATCGGTTTGTCAATATTTTTCGTGAGTTCAAGAGTAGGGAAGTTGGATTTTCCTTGAAGTTCATACTCCATCGTATCCAAATTCAGACCTTGAATTTCAGATTTTCCTTCTGCATTTTTCACTTTTTTGAAGAAACCTTGTTCGGTTTTAGAACCCAACCATTTGTTCTCCATCATTTTCTGAATGTAATCTGGAAGTGCAAAAACATCATTGAAATTATTGGCTTCTGCACCGCTTTGACGAACCCCGTTTGCAACGTGAACCAAAGTGTCCAAACCAACAACATCCGCGGTTCTGAATGTCGCAGATTTTGGACGACCAATTACAGGACCTGTCAATTTGTCAATATCAGTCACGGTTAAACCCAATCCTTGAACTTCGTGAAGTAAATTCATCATGGAGAAAACCCCAATTCTGTTGGCGATAAAGGCAGGAGTATCTTTCGCCAAAACGGTGGTTTTTCCAAGGAATTTCGCACCGTATTCCATATAAAATTTTATAATTTCAGGATCGGTGTCATTGGTTGGAATGATTTCCAAAAGTGGCAAATATCTTACCGGATTGAAGAAGTGCGTTCCTGCGAAATATTTTTTGAAATCATCACTTCTGCCTTCTACCAGCATATTAATCGGAATTCCGGAAGTGTTGGAAGAAACCAAAGTTCCGGGTTTTCTGAACTGCTCAATTTTTTCGTAAACAGCTTTTTTGATGTCCAATCTCTCAACAACCACCTCAATAATCCAATCGGTATTTTTGATTTTTGATAAATCGTCGTCGAAGTTTCCTACGGTAATTCTTTCCGCAAACTGTGGCGTATAAAGAAGGGCAGGACTTGCTTTTTTCAGTTTTTCAAAATTTTCTGTGGCGATGCGGTTTCGCACGGCTTTGTCGTCTTTGGTAAGACCTTTTTTCTGTTCCGCTTCCGTGAGTTCGAAAGGAACGATATCAAGAAGGAGAACTTCAACGCCGATGTTTGCAAAGTGCGCCGCAATTCCGCTTCCCATAATTCCCGAACCGAGAACGGTAACGTGTTTTATTCTACGTTTCATTATTTATATTTGACTTTTACAATTTATTTTTACCACAAAAGTCACAAAAGTTTTAAGTTTAGTATTTTAATTCTCTATAAGTTCACAAAAGCAGAAAATCAAAGATTTTCATATTGTTTTTAACTTCAAAAGAGATCTTTAAATCTAAATTAATTGATTTGTGATTTATTTCTTTTTGTTTAAATCTGCTGTGATTTTCTGGATTTCACCCATCACTTCTTTGAAAACTTCCAATTTTTCCTGTGGGATTTTTTCCATTACTTTTTTGTTGAAGTTTACTACGACTTCTTTTGATAAATTTCTGGAGTTCAAACCTTTATCTGTCAATTTAATGATAACTTCTCTTTTGTCATTGGTGGTTTTTTCCTTATAAATATAACCGTTGTCTTCTAAAAGTTTGATAATTCTGGTGAGAGATGTAGGTTCTATCGCCATTTTGGGACCAAGATTGGTACTTCTTGTTCCTTCTTTCGGATCGATTTTTAAAAGTGTAAGCGCTTGAACAGCAGTCGCATCATGATCTTGTGCCATTTCAGAATACATTTTCGATACGGCCAACCAAGTTTGTTTCAAAATAAGGTCTACGTTTTCAACTTTTTCTTTGTTTGTGTCCATAATAATATAGTTTAAATGTGGTATGTTCAAATATAATAAATATTATGCATGCATAATATGTTTTTAACAATTAATTTTTAAGTAATTGTTAATCAAAGAAATAAAATATATGGAAAACATAATACTATGCATGCATAATATCTTAAACAAAACCCGTAAATGTAGAATTAATGAAGCTTTTGAATTAAATCCGTGATTTCGGCAAAAGAACCTACTTTTTGTTGAAAATTATGAGTTGAAATCACCCAAAAACCATCTTGAAACTCAAAATCGAGGTTTGAGAGATTTTTTTTGAAGTTTTTTTGAAGAAAAGAGTAGAGTAATTCCTTCTCAAAATTTGGAGCAGAAATTTTGGGTGGAACGAAATTTTCATGAATATCGAAAAGTTGCGCAGATGAAAGTTCAGAATTCTGCAAAAGAATATCTTCCGCAACACCGCTTTGAAGTTTTTGATCCTTCACATACCAAATTTTATCGGCAAATTCTTTCGCCAAACGCCAATCGTGGGAGGAAAAGAGGATAAGTTTGTTGTGATTTTCAGAGAGATTTCGAAGTAATTTGAGAATGGTGATTTTATTTTCTTCGTCCAAATGTGTTGTGGGTTCATCCAAAATAATAAATGGAGAGTTTTGCGCCAAAGCTCTGCCAATAAAGGCTTTTTGAAGATTACCGTCGGAAAGTTTGGTTAAAGGCAAATCTTTGTATTGACTTAAATTTAAACTTTCAATAATTTTTTCAACTTCTTGTTTATCTGATTGATTTAATTCAAAATAATAAGGATAATGAATGTATTTTCCTAAAGAAATTAAATCGGTTACCGTATAATTTGAAGGAATCTGTGATTTTGAAAAAACGACTGCAACCTGTTCTGCAATTTCTTTTGCTGAAAGGTTTTTGATATTTTTTTGGTTAATGAAAATTTCGCTTTTTAATGTGGGAATTTGATTTAAAATAGATTTAATTAAAGTGGTTTTTCCGACACCGTTATTTCCAATTAAGAGACAAACTTCGCCTAAATTTAATGAAGTTTCAACGCCTTTTATTAAAGGAGTTTTGTAGCCGATGTCTGTATTTTTTAATTGTAAAAACATTTATTTTTTAAACCACAAAAGACACAAAAGTTTTTATCATTTTTAAAGTGTTATATTTTCCATACTAAATAGTTCACAAAAGTTGAAAATCAAATAGATTTCACTTAAAAAATCTTAGTTTTTTTTTCTTTTTTGCCCTTTTGTCCACCTTTTTGTGCAATCATTTCTTTTGTTCCTTTTTTGGTTGAAGTTTATGCTGTTTTATTTTTCAGTAACATCATCAAAATTACAGGAATTCCAAAAAGTGAAGTAATCACATTCAACGGAAACTGCGATATTTCCGAAACGGATGAAAATATTTCCATTATTAAAATTCCTAAAAACATATTCAAAATCCATTGCTGCCAAAGTTTCGCTGGATTGTAAATCATTCGACAGAAATGCGGAACCACAATTCCGATAAATAGAATCGGTCCCAAAAATGCAGTGACGGAAGCGGAAAGTAGGGAAGAAGCGACAATAATTAGAATTTTCAATGCGCTTAAATTCACACCCAAACTTTGCGCGTAACTTGTTCCCAAAGCATTTCCAATCAAAGGTTTGATGGTTTTGAAACTTAAAAATAATCCCATCAAAACAATAACCGTCAAAATAAAAATCTGATTTCTCGAAACCGAATTATTCGCTCCAAAACTCCACAAAATATAGTTTTTCAAACTTTGATTGTCGGCGTAAAACTGCAAAATAGAGACAATCGCTCCAGCCAAAGCCGAAACCAAAAATCCGAAAATGATGAGAAAACTTTTATCTTGAAAACGGTTTGAAAAAGCGAGCAAAACCAACATTAAAAGCAAACTTCCGACAATTGCTGAAATACTTAAAAAACTGTTTTGCAAAAATTCAGGAAGTGTCCAATTTTGAGAGAAAAAAATGTAAAAAGCCACGCTCAAACTCGCCACAGAAGTAATTCCCAAAACCGAAGGTCCAGCCAAAGGATTTTGAAAATATTCCTGCAACAAAAATCCCGAAGTAGGAATGGAAATTCCCGCCAAAAGCATTACCAAAACACGATTGATGCGCAGTTCTGCAATTTGTGAATTTTGGGTTTCGGAGAAAAAATCAGAGAAATTTAATTTTAGAAATCCTACGTTTAAGTTAATGATAATCGAAATGAGAACACCGATTATTAGCAGCAAACAGAGGACTTTAAAAGATTTAGACATTTACAGTTTCTTAATATAGGTGTCGAAATTTGGCAACGACTTGTCCTCATAAATTTTGATAAACTGATAAAACTGCATATATCCATAAACGAAAGGATCGCTTACTTTTTGCCAGTAATTTTCGGTGAAATATTCTGCCATTGTTTGCCCTTCTGGAACAGGATTTTTAAGTTTCGTCATCATTTTTTTTGCAGCCAAGTAGCAATTTTTCAAGTTCTTTTTGCTTCCATTTTTTCGCCACCAAAGTATGGCGATAATGTTTGCCTGATATTCACTTTCGTAACGATTCTTTTCAATATTCATACCTTTTGCGCCCTGCAAAGCATGTCCCAACTCATGAGGCAAGTAAAAACCATTGAAAAACAAACCAAAGATTTTTTGGCCATTTTGAGGATTTCCGCCAACGGTTTCAAAAAAAATTTTCGATTCTACAGGCAATTGGTTCCACAAGGGAAGGTTAACTTTATTCTTGTCGTAAAAAATAAGATATGGTTGGGTATTTATGATTGCGTGTGAAGATAAGCGGATTTCTGGGTTAATTTTGTTTATATCGCTTACAAATAGCTGAACAAGCTGTTCTGCATTTTTTAGCAATGCAGTTGAATCACTGTACGTCTTAAACCAAGCTTGTGCATGAACTTTAGATCCAAACGCGAGACCGACGATGCAGAGAATGATTATTTTTTTCATTTTGTTTAAGTTTTGAGGTTATTAGTTAGGTCGTTTTTTATTTGAATGAATTTATTTTTTCATCTAACATCTCTTTGCTCATCATTCCCACCGTTTCGTCAGTTTTATCGCCTTTTCTCATAAATGTGAACGGAATGGAACCACCGTCCCATTGTTTGAAATTTGCAGTAAAAAACTTGGGAGTTAGTTTGGTTCCATCTAAAAGAACGATGTTTTTTGAAAGATTATTTTCTTCCGCAAATACCTTTACTTTCGAGCTCCAATCGGATTTTTCATCAATACTTATGAAAGTAAATTTTACTGGCTGCGATTTCAACTCTTCCATTTTTTCCTTAAAATGAGGAATTTCGCGCATACACGGACCGCACCAAGTTGCGAAAAAATTGGCAACATATAATGTATCGTTGTTTTGTTTTGCCAAAATCTTTGAAGTTTGCTCCGGAGAAAGTTCCACTTCTTTGAAGGGAATTATCGCTTCAGTAGGCTCATTGGATTCGGGAACTGTGATGGAGTCGTTTTGCATATTTTCTTCGTTTTCAGCAACTTTCGTTTCTTTCTTGCAGGCAGAAAGTGTCGCTAAAATCATCAAGCCTAAAACTAATTTTTTCATAAGAATTTAATTATTTTTTTTGGTCTTATGCAATCGCCCTATTTTACAACCAATTTTGTTGCAAAGGTTTCGATGGCGATTTCATTTTATTTTTATTATTTTTGAATCTCAATTATTATGGAAAATCTTTTACCCAAAGCAAAACAGGGCAATTTTCACCTGCTAAAATTAGCGAAAAAGGAGCAACTGACCAAAAACACGTTTTCGATGGAGTTTGAAGTTCCTGAAAGCTTGAAAAACAATTACCAGTTTGAAGCGGGACAATACGTAACTTTGAAATATCCGTCTAAAGGTGAAATTTATTACAACGATTTTTCGATGACTTCTGCGCCTTTTGAGGGAAAAATCGCTTTAGGAATAAAAATAAATACCGAAGAAAGTTCCACGAAAGATTTGTACAATGATTTTGAAATTGGCGGTTTTTTAGAAGTTTCAGAACCGAAAGGCAGGTTTACTTTGGTTTCAAAACCCCATGAATTCCGCACCATTGTTGGTTTTGCTGGTGGAATTGGAATTACGCCTATTATTAGCCATTTTAAAAATATTTTGCACAACGAACCTCGAACTCGGCTTTTTCTTTTTTACGGAAATAAAACTCGCGATGGTGTTCCTTTTAATGAGGAGTTGGATGAATTGGTTTCGCAACACAAAGAGCGTTTAGATATCCATTATTTTTATTCAAGAGAAAAAGTGGGAAATGCTTTTTTGGAGGGCAGATTGGATGAGAAAAAAGTGGTATTAATCATCAATCAATTGATGATGATTGATGATACCGACGAGGAATCCACACTTTGGGATGCTGTGGACGAAGTTTTGATTTGTGGAAAAGGAGAGATGATAAAATCTATTGCTAATGCATGTTTCAACAACGGAATTCCGAAAAAGAACATTCATTTTGAGCTTTTCGAGGAATATAACGAAGATATTTATCCGCAAGAAAAAGAATTTCCTTTGATAGAAGATATTGAGGTAGGTTTTAAGCTTCTCGGAAACGAATACAAAACGACTTTGAAAAACAATAAAATGAGGATTTTGCAGGAACTGCTGGTTCAGGGATTTCCTGTTCCATATTCTTGCAAATCTGGGATTTGTGGTAGTTGCGAATGTATTTTGGAAGAAGGTGAAGTAGAATTATTGGAAAACGAATATTTAACAGAAAACGAAGAGAAATCTGGAAAGATTTTGGCGTGTATGTCGGTAATTTTGAGCAAAAAAATAAAAGTTAATTTTGATTTGGTTTAAGGTAGCTCCTGCAGATTACGCAGATTTTGTAGACTTTTTAAATAATGCTCTTGATATTTGTAATTTTGAAAAAGACATTCAGTGAATTGGTTTAGTGGAAGCTTCGGTTTCGTAGCTTTAAGACGTACTACAAACTAAGGTGAAAAAAGCGCTCGACATATTAAAATCATTCTTTGCACTGGTAGAAATTGGTGTTTTGCTAATGTTGTTGGCAAATATTTGGGTTTTTTCTGTAACGAACGGACGAACTTTTACAAAAATATCAAAAATTCCTCCTCGTGAAACGGCTTTGGTATTAGGAACTTCGCCGAAGATGAAATCTGGTTCTGCAAATCCTTATTTTATCTCTCGGATGGATGCTACCGCACTGCTTTTTCATCATGGAAAAATTAAAAAAATCATCGTGAGCGGCGAAAAAAGCAAAGGCTACGACGAACCGGCTGCAATGAAGAGATTCTTGGTATATCAGGAAGGAGTTCCAGAAAGTATTATTATTGAGGATCCGAAAGGATTCAATACCCACAAAAGCATCAGTCGTAGTAAAGATGTTTATCATGCGGATAAAGTAATTATTGTTTCGCAAGGTTTTCATAATCTTCGCGCTTTATTTTTTGCCAGAAATAATGGTATGGATGCGCTTGGATTTGATGCACAAGATGTTACAAAACCCGAAAGTTTTTACAGAAATCAGTCCCGCGAAGTTTTGGCGAGGGTTTTAGCTGTTTTTTATTATGTTTTGGGAATTTCTCCCGATTAATATGGATTAGAAAGGATATCCGAAAGCGAAATTTAAAGTAGGTTTTAGAGGCTGTATTTTGGTTATTCTCCATCGCTCGTTATCCGGTCTGTTTGGGTCGTAAATTTTATATGCTAAATCAATACGTGCAGTGATGTAGGCAACATTTATCCTTAATCCGAAACCGCTTCCTACGCCCATCTGTTTCAAAAATTTATTGAATTTAAACTGGTCGCCAAAACCATTATCTTTAAGACTCCAAATATTTCCTGCGTCTGTAAAAACTGCTGTTTCAAACATTCCGGTTAGTGGAATTCTGTATTCAACACTTGTTGTTAGTTTTAGGTTATCCATAGCGAAAGTACGGATACGCTCATCCAATTGAGAATCCGCAGGACCTAAACCTCCGAATGGTCGCCAAGCTCTTATATCGTTTGAGCCACCGTTAAAATAAGAGCGTACAAAAGGCATTGAATTGGAGTTTCCGTAAGGGATTCCCAAACCTATAAATTGTCTCATTGCCAATGTTTGCTTACCAAAAGTGATGTATTTCCTTGCATCTACATCAAACTTTACAAACTGCGAGAATGGAATTTTAAAAACTGTTTTTTGTGTTCCTGTAGTAATTCCTTTTTCAGCCGAATTTCTTGTAAAAAGACTAAGCATGTTTCCGGCGAGCTCAAATTTTCCATTGAAATAGAAGGGATTTTCATACTCCTTTTTACCAATTTGGTTGTAGATAAAATTGTAAACAAGTGAAGAAATAAGGATATCCTGTGTTTGGCGGTCCTTATTAAGCAAAGATTGCCTAAAACTGTTAAAATCACTTAGGTTTTCTCCGGTCAAGGAATTAATATAGGCATTATCATTAATGATCATGGATGAAAGTTGGTCGGAACTTATCTGTCCATCATTAAACTGATCGAAAAGTGATGGAGAGTAGTTTTCAAAAACAGAATTTCGGAAATCTGCATCTCTAGGAAAATATTCGTAATACCGATCTTTGTTCCTTGTTAAGCTCAATTGTGTGTTAAAAATCGTAAGCCTGTGAGTTACAATATCGTTCACGCTTGCATTGTAAGTAAGTCCAGTATTGAAGTTTATCCTGTCCATTCCTACATTTTTCTGGTATGATGCGCCCAAATTAATGGATGATGTTGGCGAATATCTTTTTGGAATAAGCTTATAATAGCTAAAAGGTAACAGCAATCTCGGAAAATTGAGTGCGGTATTTAATGAAAACTCATGAGCCCAAACTCTACTTTCAATATCTTTTGAATTCCTTACTCTACCCACAATCCAGGAAGCACTTGCATTGAAGTTTTCTGCACCACCAAAAACGTTTCTCCTCGTTAAATCTATAGATGGAGAAGCTGCAAGGTTCAAAAGTTGTGAGTAATTCAGGTCTGTAGCTACTTTCAATTCATATTTCGGTAGAGGCTTCAGCAAGTAAAGCACATCTACAATACTGTCATTTGGAGAAACGGAACCGCCTCTTCTTAATGAATCTCTTGCTTTTAACACTGTGAAGTTGTTCATTGCCAGAAAATTTCTTCGGCTCATATCCAGGTTTTTCTGACGATATACTTCTCCTGGTTTCAATAGAACTGCCCTCCAAAGTGCATTGCTCTTGAACTGGTCATCAATTTTGTGGAACCGAATACCTCTTAATGAATCCTTTACGGTGTTTTTAGGGTAGTCGTTCGAGTTTTCAACTATAGCAACATCAATGTTTCCAATGGTGGCAATTTTATAAGGAGAATCTATTGTGTCTTTATGTATTTCCATAGTTACAGGAACCTGTTTCCTACTGGAAAGAGTATCTGCCATGAAAAAAATTTCCTGTCCGGAGCTGTTGAATTGGTAATATCCGCGATCCCTCATTACCTCATTAATCCGTCTTACTTCCTTCTCCAAATCAGTTTGATCCAGAATTTTTTTAGATCTTACAAAGCTTTTGGTTAAGTCCTCTTCATAAATTCTTTTAATCGCAGCATCGGGAATATCGTAATAGTAATCACTAATGAATGTAGGATCGTTTGGCTTGATGAGATAAGTTACTTTAGCTTTTTTAGCCGCCGAATCCAAATCGTGTTTAAAACTTGTTTTTGCATCCCAATAACCTCTGTAAACAAGCCTTTTGCGGATAGAGTTTGCGCTGGTTTCACTTTTTGGCTGCTCCAAAATTACCGGCGCCTTACCACTGTAGTGAAAAAAACGATCCCAGAATAGGTTTTTTCCCACATATTCCGGATGTCCATATTTTACAAACAATGAATCCCTCAATTTTTGGTTTCTCATTTCACTGGGATACGTCATGTATTCGTTCAGAATAGTATCATACTTGGGATTTGCCAGGTTGTAAACCCACAATCCTACAGGAAAAAGAAAAAGCTGTTTTTTGTTGGGTTTTTGGTGTACATAATCAGGTAATTCATCTTCGTGAACCTTTTCCCCATCAAACTTGAAGCTGTTTTTCACCAGTAAATATTCTCCATCAGGAACTTTTTTCGTAGTGCTGCAAGCGTAAAGTAAAGCAATAGCAGTTGCAGATAACAGAATTATATAATATTTTTGAAGATATTTTCCTAAATGCTTACGGCTCATACAATAAAGATATTACAGTCTTTGGATAAAAAAAAGTTTCGCCAAAAATACGGTTTGTTCCTTGTGGAAGGTAACAAAAATATTCGCGAACTACAGTATTCAAGCTATAAAATTACAGAAATATTTTCTATTAATCCCACAGAACTTCACTTTCCGGGTGTAGAAATTATTGAAATTAATGAAAGAGAGTTAAAAAAGATAAGCTTTTTGCAGCATCCAAAAGATTCTGTAGCAGTTTGTAGGCAAATTCCTGAAAAAATGATTGATGACTGTAAATTTCAAATTATTTTGGATGGTATTCAGGATCCCGGAAACATGGGAACTATTATTCGACTTGCAGATTGGTTTGGTATTCAGCAGATTATATGCTCCGAAGATACTGTTGATTTTTACAATCCGAAAGTCATTCAGGCAAGTATGGGTTCTTTCACAAGGGTAAATATCGTTTCTGAAAACCTTACAGAATTTCTAAAAAACTCCTCAAACATCAACCTTGGAACCGATATGGAAGGCGAAAATATCTACAATTTTGCATTTCCGGAGAAAATCAACCTGATTTTTGGGAACGAAGGAAACGGATTGCGCCCCGAAACCGAAAACCTGCTTCAAAACAAAATTTCAATTCCTCGTTTCGGCGAATCAAAGGCTACAGAAAGCCTGAACGTTTCTATGGCAGCAGGAATTATTTTGGGACAAATTTTTTCAGAAAAATAAAATTAACCAAATAAGGATAATTCAATTTTCTACTAAAAAGTATTTTTAAAAGAAAATGTGTTTTATTTTTTGCCACGAATGCACGAATATATTGATTCGTGCATTTTCTACGTTGAATCTTCGATTTCGTGGCGTTTTTAAAGTAGCTGATTATATCTTTAATATTTTAAACTGCTAAAAAGTATTACAAAACTCTCTTTATCCAATCCATTTTATCATCGGAATATGGTGGATACTTAAAATTCGGTTCTCCCCAAGTTGCGCGGTCTAAAACCGATTTTTGGTGAGAAAAAGCCTCGAAACCATATTTTCCATGGTAATTTCCGATGCCGGAATTTCCTACGCCGCCAAAAGGAAGGTTTTCGTTGCTTAAATGCATCACGACATCATTGATGCAGCCTCCTCCAAAAGAAATTTGTGAGGTGAAAAGATTTTTTTCATCGTTATTTTTGGTGAAAAGATACGCAGCCAATGGTTTTTCTCCTTTTTGAATTTCTAACAAAGCTTCACGGAAAAAAGAGTAGGTGAGAACAGGCAAAACCGGCCCGAAAATTTCCTCCTGCATTATTGCATCGTTCCAAGTTACAATATCTAAAATTGTGGGTTCTATGTAAAGTTTTTGTGCATCATAATTCCCCCCGAAATACACTTTTTCCAAATCAATTAAGCTGATAATTCTGTCAAAATTTCTTCGGTTGATGATTTTTGTATAATGTTCGCTTTCGGCAGTATAATTGAATTTTTTGATGAAATTTTTCAAATATTCCAAAAAGTTTTCCTTAATTTTTTCATCCACCAAAAGATAATCCGGCGCAACGCAGGTTTGTCCCGCATTCAGGAATTTTCCCCAAACAATTCGTTTTGCAGCCACTTCAAAATCAGCCGAATCAGTAATAATTGCAGGCGATTTTCCACCCAATTCCAAAGTTACGGGCGTAAGATTTTTAGCTGCCGCTTCGTAAACGATTTTCCCCACTTTTGGACTTCCGGTGAAGAAGATTTTATCGAATTTCAGTTTCAAAAGTTCTGTGGTTTCTTCAATTCCTCCTTCTGCAACGTAGAGAAATTCTTCAGAAAAGTTTTCATTGATGATTTTTGCCATTGCATTTGCGGAATTTTCAGCAATTTCGCTCGGTTTTAAAATCACTGTATTTCCTGCTGCAATAGCCGAAACTACGGGCGATAGTGAAAGTTGATAAGGGTAATTCCAAGCTCCAATTACCAAAGAGTTTCCTAAAGGTTCCGAATAAATTTTACTTGAGCCGAGCTGATTCACCAAATTTGTCCGAACTTTTTTTGGTTTTGCTAAAGAATTTAGATTTTTCAAAAAATAGTTGATGTCATTTTGAACAAAAGAAATTTCGGTGGTAAAAGTATCGAATTTCGATTTTCCAAAATCTTTGTAAATAGCTTCGTAGAGAAGATTTTCGTTATTCTGTATAACTTCCTGTAGTTTTTTCAGTTGAGCCTTTCGAAATTGAAGATCTTTCGTTTTTTGTGTGAAAAAAAATTCTTTTTGTTTTTGAAGTATATCTTGAAAATTCATTTCAAATATTTTATATAGAAACACAAATTACAGAAAATTATTTGAACTTGGTCTTACAGAATTTCTTTTTTTGCTGTTAATGTGGGTATATTTGTTCATAATCGAAATGTAATTTCTAATAAAACCACAAAAGTCACAAAAATTTAAATCATCTGATTAAAGATAATTTTTGCATTTTAAAGGACAAATAAGCTCTTCAGACCACTTATTTTTTCTTTAAAATCTAATTTTTCAGACTTCATTAAAGCTTTTGTGACTTTTGTGGTTGATAAATGATATGTATAATGAATTTCAACAATAAAACAATCCTCATTACCGGTGGATGCTCCGGAATTGGGAAAATAATGGCAAGGAAAGCTTTGGAAAGAGGCGTTTCAAGGCTGATTATTTGGGACATCAACGAAGAAGGTTTAGCCAAAACAAAAGAAGAATTTTCAAAATTTGGAAAAAAAATTTTCACTTACAGAATTGATATTTCCAATTTGGACGAAATAAAAATCAACGCTCAAAAAGTGCGAACAGAAGTTGGAAAAGTAGATATACTCATCAACAACGCCGGAATTGTTGTCGGAAAATATTTTCACGAGCATACACACGAACAAATCCAGAAATCGATGGTCATTAATGCTGATGCGCCAATGCACATTACTTTGGAGTTTTTGCCGGAAATGATGAAAGAGAATTTGGGAGCCATCTGCAACATCGCTTCTTCCGCCGGATTAATTTCCAACCCAAAAATGTCGGTTTATGCCGCATCCAAATGGGCAGTTAATGGTTGGAGCGACAGTTTGCGATTGGAAATGGAGCAACTCAATAAAAAAGTTTCGGTAACGACGATTATGCCTTTTTATATTAATACAGGAATGTTTGACGGCGTAAAATCGAAACTTCTCCCAATTCTAGATCCCGAAAAAACATCAGAAAGAATAATAAAAGCCATAGAAAAGGAAACCAAAATGCTTGCAATGCCACTACCATATTGGTTTATCCGTTTCTCGCAGGGAATTTTGCCACTTCCTTTTTTCGATTGGGTGATGAAGAATATTTTTGGAATTTATGATACGATGAAGGAGTTTAAAGGGAGAGGTTGAGTTAGTTGTTTAGTTGTTTAGTTGTTTAGTTGTTTAGTTGTTTAGTTGTTTGGTGATTGAATAATAAATAATCGAAAAGTGTTTTTTAATTTATTTGAAACTCCGTAGGAGTTTTATATGTGTAGGAAAAAATATATAACCGCATTTTCAGAACTCCGTAGGAGTTCAATCTCAAACGAACCAAAGAAGTGAATATTGTTTTTAGAGGTATTTATAATAAACGCAGCGATTTCGCGCGGAGCGCGACACATTGTTAACCTCTTGCGACTTGTCGCTGGAGAACGATCAAAAAAAATGCTGTCAAAAATTGACAGCATTTCGTTTATTTGAGATCCTTCGACAAGCTCAGGATAACACTTTTATGCTTCTTCAGCAGGAGTTTCCTCTGTTTTTGCCGGAGCAGGAGCCGCTTTTGGTGCTGCTTCTACAGGAGCATCAGAAACTACGTCGAATTCATAATTATACTCAACATTTCTGTGAAGTCTAATTAATGCTTCGAATTTACCGGTTCTCTTAATAGAGTTTCCAGGGATTTTGATGTATTTTCTGTCGATTTCTACACCTGCTTTTGCCAATTCTTCAGAAAGATTAGCGTTGTTGATAGAACCAAACAATTTATCACCGGTACCAACTTTAGTTGCAATAGTGATAGGTGTTTTCTTTAATTGTTCAACTTTCGCTTGTGCATCAGCAACTAATTTTGCTTCTACTTCTTTTCTTTCTTCAAGCGTTGCTTCAAGATTGGCTTTATTTTTTGGTGTTGCAAGCAATGCATATCCTTGTGGAATAAGGAAGTTTCTTGCATAACCTGGTTTTACGTTTACGGTATCAAACTCAAGTCCTAGGTTTTCTACGTCTTTTTTTAGGATAATGTCCATTGTTGTCCTTTGTTTTTAAAGTTAGGTGCGTTTCCACAACCAACAAATTGTTTTTAATAATTTTTTAAAAGCTGACAGCCAATTGCCGAAAGCCGATTGCAGTTTACTTAAGCATATCCGCTACATACGGAAGAAGCGCCAAATGTCTTGCTCTTTTAATCGCTGCAGATACTTTTCTTTGATATTTCAAAGAAGTTCCGGTGTATCTTCTTGGAAGGATTTTTCCCTGCTCGTTCACGAACTGAAGAAGGAAATCCGCATCTTTATAATCTACATGCTTGATTCCAAATTTTTTGAATCTACAGTATTTTTTTTCAGATTTTGTATTGATATCAAGCGGAGTAAGGAATTTTACTTCAGATTCTCCTCCGGCTGAGGCTTGTTTTGCCATATCGTCTATTGCCATTGTAATAAATTTTAAGGGGGTTAAAAAATTAAGCTTTTGCAGTTTTTAGTTTCGCTCTTCTTGTAACAGCGTAATCTACTGCGTGTTTGTCCAGTTTCGTAGTTAAAAAACGGATAACTCTCTCGTCACGTTTGTAAGCAAGTTCCAGATCTGCTACAACATTTCCTTCACCTTTGAACTCGATCAAAGTGTAGAATCCATTCTTTTTCAACTGAATAGGATAAGCCAGTTTCTTTAGTCCCCAATTTTCTTTGGCAACGATTTCGCAATTGTGCGCTTTCAATAAGTCTTCAAACTTTTTTACTGCTTCCTCCACCTGTGCGTCAGATAGAACGGGAGTTAAAATGAAAACAGTTTCGTAATTGTTCATAATGTTAATAAATTAGTTAATTATTTCGAGGTGCAAAAGTAATGATATTTTCAGAAACACACAATATTTCAATTCATTAAGTTGATTTTTTGCCTAAATCTTCCAAATTTACCTTTTTCCGCTTCGTTTTTTCGTTCAATTCATTCATATAGACGATTTTCAGTTCGTCGTACAGCGATTTTCGGCTCACCAAAGTTGAAATTAAAGTAGAAGCCATTCCCGAAAGCATGAGATAGAAAATCAAAGAATGTCGGTCGGTCATTTCCAGAACGATAATTGCTGATGTAAACGGTGCTCTTGTAATTCCGGTAAGAAACGCGACCATTCCTGCAAGAATCACAACATTGGTTTCGTTTTGTGTAAGTTGCATCAATCCAGAAAAAAATGCCCCGAAACTTGCTCCTGCACTCAAAGCCGGTGCGAAAATTCCACCTGCACCTCCAGAAGTGAAGGATAATGACGTTCCAATCATCCTCAAAATCGGGTTATACCATTCTTCTTTTTTATTTGCGGTAAAAAGAACGCGTTCCATAATCCCTTTTCCGGAACCTAATATCTCTCGGTTGACGAAGTAGGCGAGTGTTGCGATAATGAGGGCACTTATAATTAAAAAAAGAATTTGCTGGCCATCATTTTTAAATCTTCTTTTAAATTTATTGATTTTCAGCATTACCAAAGACATTCTAGAACTTAGAAAACCACAGACCAGAGAAACCAAAATCACAGGAAAAATAACGTGCATTGTTACCTCATTTGTTTTTGGATAGCCCAAATAAAGGTAGGAACCGGCAAACCATTGCGCAGTTAAACCTGCAATAATAACGGCAGTAAACAACGCAGTTTTGAAATAATTCATATGAATTTTCGCCAATTCTTCCACGGCAAAAACAATTCCGCCCAAAGGTGTGTTAAAAGCCGCCGAAAGTCCGGCTGCAGCACCGGTAACGACCATATTTTTGATGGAAATCTTCGGCCACCATTTTGGCAAAATTCTATTGATAAATCTAAAAATGGAACCTGCGATTTGTATCGTAGGGCCTTCGCGACCAACAGCTCCGCCGCCAAGAACAAGAACAAAACTAGAAATAACTTTGATAAAAATGATTTTGTAGCCGAGCAAATATTTCAGTTTCCAGCGTTCTTTTGGTTCAGCCAAATCAATTGCCGCCATCACTTGCGGAATGCCGCTTCCTTTCGCATAAGGCGCAAATTTCTTCACAATCCACCAAGAAAGCACGAAACCAACGGGAGCAATGATGAAGATCATCCAGCCTTTCCAATCGAGGATGATGTTCATTAATTTTTCGGCAAAAGCAAAAACCTGAGCGTAAAGAACTGCCGCAATTCCAGTGATAAAAGACGCTGTCCAAAAAGGAATCGCCTGAAGAAGATTGTTTTTAAAATCTTCGTTCCTGATGTTGTCGAAGGATTTTTTGAGGCTTAGTCTGATGTAGCGCCAAATATTCTGCATTCCACAAATTTAGTTTTTTATGTTTTTTAAACCACAAAATTTATGTGAATTATTTGCCACGAATGCACGAATCATTATTTTTGAAAAATTGCAATTATAGAAAATTGAAAAAATGGTAAAGCTATTTGTTGTTTTGAATAATTAAAGCATATTCGTGCATTTGTGGCAAAATTTAGGAATTTGCCAAATTTTTAATTTTGTTTTTGTTGAGTCTAAAAACCGTCCATTCATCCATTGGTTTTGCGTCCAAAGATTTGTAAAATTCTATGGAAGGCGTATTCCAATCCAAAACTGCCCATTCCATTCGTCCACAATTTTTTTCTTTTGCGATTTTGGCGAGTTCTATGAGTAATTTTTTGCCGTAACCTTTTCCGCGACAATCGGGTTCTACAAATAAATCTTCCAAATAAAGTCCGGGTTTTCCTAAAAATGTAGAAAAATTAAAGAAATACAAGGCGAAACCAACGGGTTTTTCATCTTCTTCGGCAATTAAAACTTCTGCAAATTTTTTTTCAAAAATCTGTTCCTGAAGTTCCTCTGCATTGGTTACGACATCGTTTTCCAGTTTTTCGTAAACGGCGAGTTGATGGATGAGATTGAAAATGGTTTGTGAATCTTCGGGTTGAGCTTCACGTATTTGGAAAGACATATGTATGTTAATTAGAGTTCAAAAATAACTAATAAAGTCTCAAGTTGAAATGCAAAATGCACAAATAAAAATTATTCGTGCATTTATGGTTAAATTTTAAACCGAAAATTTTATCTGTTTTTTGTCCTTCAAGCAAGTGCAAATTCTTTCATCACTTCTTTTGCGGCGTGTTTCAAGAATCTTGGTAAAATTTGTGCCTGTGTAAGGAGGATTTTATCGGGATCGTCCATTCTGTCGATGGTTTCCAAATATTTTTCCATTCCGTAGTTTTCAATCATTGCTTCGCGGTTTTTTTCATCTTCCAAATTTTTCAGCATCCCTTGTGGATCGGCTTCCGGATGGAACTGTGTTCCGAAAATTTCATCAGAAAAACGAATCGCCATCACCGCTCTTTCAAGGTGAATGTGTGGACGAACTTTCTCCAAAGCCACGATTTTCATCCCCATTTCATTAAGATTTTTTTGATTGGGTTCAATGAATTGATAAGCTCTGGAATCTACCGCGTAGAAAGGTTCGGGAAGGTTTTTCAATAAAAAATCATCTTCACCTTGCTCCGTTTTATGAATCGGCATTACACCGAAAGAGTAGGATTTTCTTTTGCAAATATTTCCCAATCTCCAGTGAATACTCGCCAACTGGAACGAGTGGCAAATTAGGAATAGAAACTTTTTAACATCGTTTTCTTGGTTGTGCTTCCAAATTTCGTTCAAAAAATCCGCAAATTTCTGTTCCCATTCATAACCTTCGCGATGTGGATTTCCGGGACCTCCAGATGAAATAAAAATGTCAAATTCCGAAACTTTTGGAATTTCGTTTTTGTATCTCACATCGAAAACCTCAATTTCCACCGTTTCTTCGGCGTTTTCTTTGAAGGCTTGTGAAATCTCGGTTATATTGCGCATTCCCTGATTGATATGGTTGTTGTTCATATCCAAAAGGGCAATTTTGATGCTTTTCATTAAAAATGATTCATTTTACGTTTGCAAAATTACAAAAATTTGAATGTAAGGTTACTTAAATATTACGACTTTTCGTCAACTTAACGTTTTGCAAGGGTTTTTGTGAACATCTATTAATACTTAATACCTTCTTGAGATTACCTCGTTTCTTAATTATATTTTATAACTTTTTATTGAGGTCATTAGTTAATTACATATTATTAGAAAATTTTAATTCTCATTATCAATCAAATATAAAAATATGAACAAAGTTTGTCATGCTGAAATCTTTAGATTCGGCATAGCCAAAGTATCTCTCAATATTATTTAGATTCCTTCGGAATGACGAACATCCTTTTTATGTGGGCTGTTTTAATATGAAGTTAATTTATGACCTTAATACATGAAAAAAAAATAAATTTTAACCACAAAAGTCACAAAAGCAATTGATTATCAAAGATATAATTAATTATCGTTACAGTGAAAATAAGTCTTCATATAAATCTTATTTTCACTTTAATAAATTGATTTGTAAACTTTTAAGCTTTTGTGACTTTTGTGGTTTTAAAAACTGTCATGTATTGAAACCTTTTTAAATTTTTATGACATCAATTATCAATATGATGCGTAATTCCGTATTCCGTTTCCGCAATCATGTAATCTACAACGCTTTTTAGGTCGCCGGTTTCCTCAAAAACTTTCAACTGTCGGTCTGCTCCTGTTCCTCGGCGTATCATTTCCCAAGCATATTCTACCTCTTTTCTGCTGCCTAATTCATCCACCACATCATCAATAAAAGCAAGTAGTTCCTTCAATAAATTTTCGTAAGGAACGCTTTCTTCTTTTCCAAAATCGATTAAACTTCCGTGAATTCCGTCTTTGGAAGCGCGCCATTTATTTTCATTAATTAAAAGTCTTCTGTAAGGTCTAAAACTTAAATTTTGCTGATGAAGTTTGTAGATTTTCGCCGTTACAGCCTGCATAATTGCCGCCAAACAAACGGTTTCCTCCACACGAAGCGGCATATCGCAAATTCTAAATTCGATGGTAGGGTAGAATGGATGCACCCTCAAATCCCACCAAATTTTCTTGGCATTATCTATGGTTCCGGTTTTTATCATCAAATTAATGTAAGCGTCAAATTCTGCTGCGCTTGCAAAATAACTTGGGATTCCGGTTCTTGGAAATTTTACAAAAACTTCTTGTCGATAAGACTTGAAGCCGGTTTTTCTACCCAACCAAAACGGTGAATTGGTAGAAAGTGCATAAATGTGCGGCAAAAAGTAGCGCATCGAGTTCTGAATGCGGATTCCTTCCTCTCTATCCGGAATTCCAACGTGCACATGAAGCCCAAAAATAAGGTTAGAACGAGCAACATCGCCCAAATCTTCCACAATTTTGTCGTAACGGTCGGCTTTCGTGATGGTGTTGTCTTGCCAACGCGAAAAAGGATGCGTTCCACCGCCGGAAACTCGGCAATTGTTTTCGTGGGCTACTGTAACGAGTTTTTTGCGCAAATCCGTCAGTTCCGCCTGAACTTCCTGAATATTGTTGCAAATTCCCGTTTCCATTTCGATAACGGATTCGTGCATTTCGTGTTTCAAATGCTCTTGCAGCGTGGCTTTTCCACCTTCAATGATTTTCGAAACGTGCGATACCAAATCTCGGGATTCCGCATCTATAATTTGATATTCTTCTTCTACACCAAGAGTAAATCTATGCATCGTGTTTTTAGTTTTAGGTTTGAAGTTGTTTGATAAGTTTGAAATTGTTTGAAGTCGCTTTTAGTTCAGTATAAATTGACAAATTCAAAGAAAAAAATCAATTTTTTATGCCAAATCGAACTTTATCAAACAATTTCAAACAAAATCAAACTTTTAGCAAATTTTATTTTAGTCCTTCCGTTACAAAAGTTCCCCAAGAAATGTTGGTTTTGCCCGGAACGTATTCTTTGGCTTTTTCGATGGCGAGTTTTGCGGCGTGTTCTATAATCCATTGGAAATTTTCTTCACCAACAGAATTTCTATCCGCATCCGGAGCCGGATTACAGAAGTCGATGGCGTAAGGAATTCCGTCTCTCACGGCAAATTCTACCGTGTTGAAATCGTACCCTAATGCTTCATTCATTTTTATGGTATAATCGTGAATGGTTTTTAGCAATTTTTCGCGTTCTGCACCTTGCGTTTTATGTTCGGTAGCATATCGTAAATGATGCGGATTTCTCGGTTCATAAGGCATAATGTGGACGTATTTTTTGCCCAAACAATACACTCGGTAATAATCTTCAAAAACAATTTCTTCCTGAACCATCATTACCAATTGCTCGGTTTCGCCCAATTTGTTCCATAAATCTTCCGGATTTTCCACGCGGTAAACATTTCTCCAGCCGCCACCGTCGTGAGGTTTCATATACGCCGGAAAACCGATATAATTGAAAATATAATCCCAATCGTGCGGAAATTTCAGGTTTCTGAAAGAAGTTTCCGAAGTGTTTGTCGGTCTTTCGTGCGATGGAAGCAAAACCGTTTTTGGCAAAGGAATTCCCAGTTTCGACATCAATGCATTGTTGAAAAACTTTTCATCCGCGCTCCACCAAAAAGGATTGTTGATAACATAAGTTCCGCTTACTGCCGCATTTTTCAGATAAGCTCTGTAAAAGGGAACGTCCTGCGAAATTCGGTCGATAATTACGGCGTAACCATAATCTGCGCCTTGCTCCAATTTGTCGATTTGAACGGGTTCTGCGACTACTTCGCCTTTCCCCAATTCATTAATTTTCTCGATTACGGCCCATGGAAAAGTATCTTCCATACCGAATAAAATTCCTACTTTCTTCATAGTATTTGTTTGATATTGTTTGACTTTGTTTGAAATTGTTTGACTTTGTTTGAAATAGTTTGATATCGTTTGACTTTGTTTTTTTCTTCCGACTTCGGACTTCGGACTTCGGACTTCCGTCTTTACCCGAAAAACCTCCCCACAAACATCGGGAAAACCATTCTCCATAGCGGCCAATCGTGGGAAATCCATTTTCTTTCATCGTACCAATGATTGATTCCTTTCGAGCCTAAAATTCCTGCCATTTCTCGGGTTTGTTCCAAGCAAATATCTTGGTCGGAAGTGCTAAGAACAATGTGCATGTGTTTGTATTTCCAAGCTTCGTCATTTAAAACAAATTCTCGCGGACAGTTGAAATAAGCCAAATCATCAGAATAACCATCCATAAAATCTCGAATGGTGAATGCGCCCGAAAGACAAAAAAGATGGGAAACCAAATCTGGAAATCTAAACGCTAAATTGGAAGCGTGATAACCTCCAAAACTCGCTCCTGCAACAGCAACACGATGGGTTTGATGAACTTTTTGAATATAAGGAATAAACTCGTGACGCATAAACTGCACCCACAATTCAAAGTTGCGAATTCGGTCTGCAGGATGAATTCCTTTATCGTAAAGGCTCAATCCGTCGATGGTTTGGATGTTGTAGAGTTTTACTTTTCCTTGGTCGATAAACCAATTGATGCTTTCGTTCAGTTTGAAATCGTGGTTTTGGGTGTAGGAACCGCGTGAAGTTGGAAACATAATAATCGGATAACCGAAATGTCCTGTAACTTCCAAATTGAGGCTCATCCCTAAAATGTGAGAATAAAAATCGGTGTGTTCAATTCGAGGCATTCTATTTTTTGTTTGAAATTGTTTGAGGTTAAAATTTGTTTGAAGTTGTTTGATTTGGTTTGAAATCGTTTGATAACGTTCTACGTTTATATCACTCATCAATTATCACTTATCATTTATTCCTAAGACGTCGGTTTGGCTTTCGGTGGGATGATTTGCAAAATATCTTCGGTGATTTTTTGACCCGCTTTGTCGAGGCAGTTTTGAATTTTATTTTCGTCGTCGGATTTGTAAACAATTCCGATGTGGTAATCCAAAGGCAGAAATCTCACCACTTCCTCGCACTGAAAAAGGGAGGTGTCTGGTTTTTGTTCTTTTGCCAAAGCAATGATTAATCCTGCAAAAAAGCCGGTTGGTTTTGCAACTTCGTAGTTTTGATTTCTTAAAAGCGCGGTTTCCAAGCGGGCCCATTCACGCCAAATATTGATGCCTGTTGCGGCTTCCACAAGGTCGGGAATGTGCGCTCCGCCAACTCGGGAAGCGGTTTCCAAAAAATAATATTTTCCGTCGGTTCCTTTGATGTATTCGCTATGAGTTGCGCCGTTTACCAAACCAAAATGGGTGATAACCTCACTGTTGATTTCGTCCAAATCCTTATATTCCTGCGAATATCTGTTCAAAGTTTTTGTGCGAAAAACGCCGCCGTCGTGAGAAACCGTCATTGGTGGCGCCAAATATTTCGAGGAACAGGTGAAAACGATTTCTTTATGGTAAACAAGGCAATCCACGTGAAAAACATCGCCCGGTTTAAAGCTTTCCAACAAGAAAAGATGGCGTTCTTCCTTTAGGTTTTCAATGGCTTCCCAAAGTTCTTCGGAAGTTTTTATTTTTTTAATTCCGCTTGCAGAAGCTTCGGAACGAGGTTTCAAAACCCATGGTCCCGGAACTTTTTCTGTGAAATCTTTCACCACCTCATCATTGAAAATAGCGGTAAATTCTGGAACATTAATGCCGGAATCTTTCGCCATTTGCCGCATCGCCAGTTTATCTCGGAAATATCGGTGCGTTGTTTGTCCCATTCCCGGAATTCGGAAGGTTTCGCGGATGAGTGCGGCTTTTTCTACATCATAATCGTCCAAAGCAATTACGGCATCTACTTTTCGGGTTTTCATTAGGTGCGAAAATCCCTGAACCAAATGCTCGAGATTCCAAACGGATGGAGCAATTTCACCCATATAAAAAACCTCGTCGATTGCGTGCCACGGCCAGTTTTTGTCCTTTAAATTTTCAGATGTTATAAGGATGACTTTGTTTCCGAGCTGCTTCATTTCGTCCAAAAAATCATATCCTTTATAATAGCAAGATATGCAGACAATAGTTTTTTCCTCCATATAAACGTTTTTCAAAAATTGTTGAATTTTCAAAAAAGAATATTAATTTTTATTAAACAATCAATACCGATTTTTAACAAATGGTTAATATTTGAAAATTCACTATCAATTATACAGAGAAAATTTTATATAAACGAATTTTTTAGGAAAAATTTTCAAGAAAATCCACCAAAAGTTGAACGCCGTAACCAGTTGCGGCTTTTTCTTTAGCATAAACCACATTTCCGAAGGCAACACCGGCAATATCAAGGTGCGCCCAATTGCTGTGACCTTCGATAAACTGTTCCAAAAATTTGGCTGCAACAATGCAATCACCAACGGGTTTCATTGAGATATTTTTAAAATCGGCAACATCGGAAGTGAAATCGTCTTTCCAAATATCCCAAAGTGGCATGTTCCAAAGTCTTTGATTGGTTTTTTCGCCCGATTTTTCCAAAGCATTTTTCAAATCTGAATTATTGGAAAAAAGTGCGCCGCAAGTATTTCCAAACATCCGCACCGAACTTCCGGTAAGCGTTGCCAAATCAATCAACGCATCGGTTTTAAAGTTTTTTGAAAGATAGGAAAGTCCGTCTGCAAGCGTCATTCTGCCTTCTGCATCGGTGTTTAGGATTTCGATGGTTTTTCCGTTGTACGCAGTAATCACATCGCTAGGAATGTAGGAATTATTTGAAACGGCGTTGTCGGTAATCGGCAAAATCGCCACAATATTTACGGGAAGTTTCAATTCTGCGGCGGAAATTAGTGTACCAATAACGGCAGTTGCGCCGCCCATATCCGATTTCATGTAATGCATATTGTCGGATGGTTTTATGGAAATTCCGCCGGTGTCGAAAAGTACGCATTTACCTACCAAACCAACGGTTTTTGCAGATTTTTTACCGCAATTATATTCCAAAATTGTAAAAGCGGCTTCCTGCGAACTTCCCTGATTGACCGCCAAGAATGCGCCCAATCCTAATTCTTCAGATTTCTTACGGTCGAAAACGGTGAGTTTGAAACCATATTTTTCAGAAATTTCCTTTAAATAATCAGAAATTTGCGGAACTTTTTTGAAGTTTTGAGGCTTGTTCAGCCATTCCATGCACGCAAACTGACCTTCGCAGAGGGCTTTGGTTTTTTCAGCGATTTCTTTATAGTTTTCTACATCATTTAAAATCAGTTCAAAATCTTTGTGATAAAAAACGTGTTCTTCCTTAAATGGATATTCGTAAGTGCCTAAAAATAAGCCTGTAACAATGCTTTCTACTTGTTCCGTTTCTAAGTTTTCAGCAAATAAATAGGTATAGGTTGCCGCAATTTTTTTTCTATTATCAAATGCGAATTTGCTTGCTATCGCCTGAATTTCCGAAGTTGAAGGATTTTCGCCTAAACCTATATGAAACTGCGTTATACTTCCATCAAAATGGGCAAAAACTTCGTTTTTCTTGCCAGAAAAAAAGCGGTCGAAATTGTCGCTTCTTTTTTTAGATTTTTTCCAAGTTTCTTCGGTGTAAAAAATCAAATCCTGATTTACCTCTTCTAATAGGTTGTTTGCGATGTTTATTTTCATTGTTTTTTGTTTGATAAGGTTTGATATTGTTTGAAGTTGTTACAATCTACTGATTTAATCGGTAATTGATTTTGTGATTTTTATTTTTAATTTTTTTTCTGTTTTCAAAGGACTCCACCCTTTGCTGATGCTGTCGCCACTTCGTGGCTTCGCTGCAACTTGTTTTTCTGTTTTCAAATGTCTATACCCTTTGCTGTTGATTTCTTCAAAGGGCTTCACCCTTTGCTATTGATTTCTTCAAAGGGCTTTACCCTTTGCTATTGATTTCGCCACTTCGTGGCTTTACAAATTTTTGTAGAAATTTCAGTTTGCAGTTTGTCATGCTGGAAGCATCTCTACAAAATTAGTTGAGATTCCTTCGGAATGACAAATTCACTGTTTGAATTGTTATCATAAAATAATAACAAATTAAAAACACCGCATCGCTAATCTTCGGACTTCGGACTTCGGACTCCAGACTCTATATTTTCCATCTCCGCCTTTTTCGCCAATTCTTTCGGGTCTTCGCGCGTATCGAAAAACAGCCATTCTACGGCACGCGGAAATTCCTGCGACCAGAAAAACTCTTGATGCCGTCCTTCGGGATTGATGCTCATCTTAAAATCGAACTGCACAGAATATTGGTTTTCGGAGCCGTCCATTCTTTCCTGAAATTCCTCCATTCGTTCCGTCATTTCCGAACCTTCCAATTCGCCGCCATACATATAAACCTTGGTTGTGTAGGGATATTTGAAATTCATCATCGGGAAATCGTAGTCGGGATTTACCCAAAGTGATGGCGAAAAAATCAATAATTTTGAATAAACTTCCGGATACAGAAATCCACCATAAATACTGATGAGTCCACCCAAAGAACTGCCGCCAATTCCGGTGAATTCTCTTTCGGGTTTGGTGCGGTAAACACTGTCCACATAGGGCTTTAGCGTATCTGCCATAAAACGGACGTATTTTTTTCCTTCAGCGTTTTTGGCGAGGGAAGAAACTTCCAAAATATATTCGTTAATGCGGTGTTCGTTGCCGTTTTCGATAGCGATGATGATAAGATCGCCACGACCGTATTCTGCTAAAATCGACATTTTTTTATCAATTTCCCAGTTTCCGAACGCCGAACCTTCATTAAAAAGATTTTGTGCATCCTGAAGATAAAGAACAGGATAGGATTTATCGGTTTTATGGTAATTGTAGGGTAGAAGCGCCCAAACTTTCCGCGTTTTATCGAGTTGTGGAATGTAAAACTTCTCGGAAATCAGTTCAATTTCGGGGAAAAACTCTTTTTTGAAAGGTCCCCAATTAATACGCCATTTTTCTACATGGTCTTTGGTTTCCTGCGCTCCTTTGCCAATCTTTCGATTAGGTGTGATGTTTCCGTAGCGGTCTATTTCTACGTTTTCCCAACCGCCTTTGGTGAATTTATACTCCAGTTTTCCGGGAAGAATATCGTCGGTAATTTCCAAAAAATAGGAGCCGTCTTCCATAGGTTTCATTTCATAATCTGTATCGCGCGGATCCCAATTGTTGAAATTTCCGGTGATATATACAGGTCTTTCATCGGCTTCATCGGTGGTAAGGTAGAATTTCATTCAGCAAATATCATATTTGAAAGGATAAATTTAGGGATTTTTGGGAATGTAGGAAAGTAGAAGACTTGAATAACACTGTTGCAAAGAACTTGTTTACATAGAAATCTGATTTTTTAATGTTTAATGATCCAATTAAATTAAATTCTACCACTTTCTAAATTTTTTATTCCGCTATCTCAAAATTTTGTGTGCCTTGAAAGAGAGTGTATAGTTTTACATCATCAATTAACAAATTAAAATCTTAAATGATGAAAAAATTAATACTTACCTTATTGTGTTCGGCAGTTTTTTGGTCTTGTGAAGATGATGTACAGGTTCCATTTCGAGCATCAACATCGCTTCAAAAAGCCACGAGAATTCATGCAGATACTTATGGAACTACAGGAATAGTAGAATTTTCTCCTACGTATTCCGGTGGAAGGATTTCAGAGCTTCGTAATGCCGCCAATAATCAGGCTTACTTTTTTACTTATAATAGTGATGGTAAGATTGCTGAGAAAGAATACATTGTGAATCAAGGAACAGCAAATGAAAAATCCAGAAAAACCGTTTATGTTTATACATCAGGAAAACTTGAGGAAGAAATTCGATACGACAAACCTGTAGGAGCTACGAATTATAGTGAATTGTATCAATATGATTTTGTATATCAATCATCAGATCCAAACAAAATTGAAAAAATATTGAAAATTGTTCCAACACCTTTAAATTCCGGACAACCTTATACTGTTTTAGGTTTTGCATTGGTACAATATACAGGCAACAACATTTCAAAAATAGATGCCACAAACCTTAATAACCGAGTATACAATTACACTTCGAATACCAATGTTAATTTAACTCATAATCTATTGCCCAATTTGTACACATTCAGTCTGTATATGGATGATACCGAGTGTACCCTAATTCCTTTTTTGACAAATCCAAATATTGTGAGTTCTGCAAGTTACACTAACGTAAGTAATGGTAATTCTGAAAGTTACAATATTACTTATACTTTCGATAATCAAACGCTTTTAGAAATCAATAATGGTTTTTCACCTCTTGTAAAATATACTTATCAATAAATTTTAAAAAATAGATTATGAAAAAAATAATTTTAATCACTTTACTGAGCGCAATCACACTATCATGCGGTGGAAATGAAGACGATCCAATTCCAAGTGCTTCAAACTGTAAAATCACTAATGCTGCCTTTGTGGAAGATACCAGTAATGGTTACGGAAATCTTACCAGTTATGCAATTACATATACAGGAAACAATATCACAAAAATGGATGGTGGATCAACTGTTTACTTATATGAATACAATGGAAATCTTCTTAAAAGACATAGGAAATATGTAGGAGGTCAATTAAAAACAGTAGCTGACTATCTAACAGATCAAACAGGTCAAGTTTTAAGAATGGATTTTGACCATTACAACGGGAGTATCATTGCATCTGAAGATCATATTACTTTCACTTATGCAGCTCCAAATAAACTTATCAGAATGTTTCATTATCATGATACAGACGATGAAACAGAAGAAGATATTTACATCACTTGGACTGGTGACAATCCTACAAAATATGAATCCTTCGACGAAAATAATATTTTGCAATGGACAACTAATTTTACGTATGACTTAAACAAAGAAAATAAATTCAACCAAAACTTTAAAAACTTTATGTTTTATGAGCATGGCGATGATTGGATAAAACACGTAATGTATCAAAGTAAAAATGAAATGACATTTGCAGGATTTATACCTAGTTCTCCTCCTGGAAACTTTAATATAACATATAATTATTATCAGAATAGTGGTTTTCATACAGCCATCAATTATCAGGGATCCATTGGTAGGAAGTTCGATTATAATTGTAACTAAGTAAAATTTAAATAATGAAGAAAAGTCAGAGCAAGACATTTGCTTTGGCTTCTTTATTTCAAGAAATTAACATTTTTTGAAAATTTAATTTTTTAAATCAATCTTGTTTTAAATTTACTTTAAATTTTATCCCGTTTCTTGTATAAAATAACCGTAATTTTGTATATTCAAACCCAGAAACATACAAAATACAGCCATGTTCAGCGTTCATCCTTACTCCCTTTTTACCGAACACGATATTTATCTTTTTCGTGAGGGAAAACACTTTCGGCTTTACGATAAATTTGGCTCCCATTCTGCCGAAGTGGAGGGCAAAAAAGGCGTCTATTTTGCAGTTTGGGCGCCACATGCAAAGGACGTTTCTGTAATTGGAAATTTCAATAATTGGCATTCCGAAGCGCACAAATTATTTCCAAGATGGGACGGTTCCGGAATTTGGGAGGGTTTTATCGAAGGTTTAAACTGGGGAACGCTCTACAAATACGCTATCAGAACCAATAAAGGTGTTCTTTTGGAAAAAAGTGATCCTTATGCATTGAGTTGGGAGCAGAACGTTCAGGCAGCTTCATTGGTTTCTACCACTTGGTTTGAATGGAATGACGACAATTGGATGAAAAACCGTCATCAAAAAAATAATTTAGAAGCTCCACTTTCTGTTTACGAACTGCATTTGGGTTCTTGGCAAAGAAGTCCGGACAATCCTGAAAAATTTTTAAGCTATCGACAAATTGCAGAAACTTTGATTCCCTATTTAAAGGAAATGCAATTCACTCACGTTGAATTTATGCCGGTGATGGAGCATCCTTACGAACCAAGTTGGGGTTATCAAATTACCGGATTTTACGCTGCAAATTCTCGTTTTGGTTCGCCACAGGATTTGATGTTTTTGATTAATGAATTGCATAAAAACGATATTGGTGTCATCCTCGATTGGGTTCCTTCCCATTTTCCGGGCGATGCAAACGGACTGCATTTTTTCGACGGAACTTACCTTTACGAGCATGAAGACCCGAGATTAGGCTTTCATCCACAATGGAATTCCCATATTTTCAATTATGGAAGACCGGAAGTGAAATCTTTCCTGATTTCCAATGCACTTTTTTGGCTGGATCGTTATCATGCAGACGGACTTCGCGTAGATGCAGTTACATCAATGCTTTATCTGGATTATGCTCGTGATGAAGGGCAATGGATTCCCAATATGTTTGGTGGAAATGTGAATTTGGAAGCCAAAGATTTTTTGCAGGATTTCAACATTACCGTTTATCGCGAATATCCCGATGTAATGACGATTGCCGAGGAAAGTTCAGATTTTCCGATGCTTACAAAACCCGTTCACGAAGGCGGAATTGGTTTCGGAATGAAGTGGATGATGGGTTGGATGCACGATACGCTGAAATATTTCAAGGAAGATCCTATCAACCGGAAATATTACCACAACAAAATCACGTTTGCCTCCATGTACATGTATAATGAAAATTATATGATGCCGCTTTCTCACGACGAAGTGGTGCACGGAAAAGCAAGTATGATTTATAAAATGCCGGGAGACGAATGGCAAAAATTTGCGAATTTGCGCGCACTTTACACTTATATGTTCACGCATCCTGGAGCGAAACTCCTTTTTATGGGCAACGAATTTGGGCAAACCAACGAATGGAGATTTGCTGCATCGCTCGACTGGAATTTGCTGGAACACTCCGTTCACAGCGGAATGCAAAAATTTGTAAAAGACCTCAATCATCTGTATCGTACGGAAACTTCGATGTATGAAAACCAGTTCAGTCATCATGGATTTGAGTGGGTGGAAGCGAACGACGATAATAATTCTATTTTTATATATTTAAGAAAAGGAAAAGCGGAAGACGACGTAACAATGGTTGTTCTTAACCTTACTCCAAGAGTTTTCGACTATAAAATAGGTGTGGATGAAGGAACTTCGTGGGAAGTAATTCTAAATTCTGATGACGAAAAATACGGCGGAAGCGGCGTAAAAGCCGAAATAGTGGATGAAGAAGACGATGAATGGATGTTTCGTCCGAATTCCATCGTTTTAAAATTGCCACCTTTAGCCGGAGTTGTTTTAAAACAGAAAAAAATCAAAAAATCAAAAATTTTCAAACGCCACGCAAAGATTACGGAACCTACATTGGAAGGGGAAATTCACGCTAAAAAGGCAAAGGATAAGGTAGATGTGAAGGAAAAGATGGTGAAGCCAAGAAAAACTCCGGTAAAAAAGGTTTCGCCAAAAAAGAGTGAAGAAACTTCGGTTATTTCTGCAAATGTAGTTACGGAGCCAAAAATGGAAACGAACATTACTGCAAAAAATGTTGCAGCGAAGAAACCTGCAACAAAAGCAAAACCTTCTGCAAAAAAAGAAGAAACTTCAGAAGAGAAAAAGCCTGTTGCAAAAGTCTCGAGGTTGAAAAAAGCGGCAGATGATGCGAAGAAAGAGGTTGGTGAATAGTGAAAAGTCAATAGTTAATAGTGAATAATGAAAATCGCTATATTTATAATGAATTTTGAAAACTAATTTCTTAACTTTAATTTTTAGCAGCCTCTTTGTCATTGACTACGTCGAATCTTAGATTTCTGAAAGAATCTCAACGGTGTTTTTTTATCATATTAATTGATTTTAATGTTTAGATTCTTTCAGAATGACAAATTTTCTGCATATTTTTTCAACAAAATTCCGCTGACAGCGAAAACATATTAAAACCTATGAAAATTTTCCATTTAAGCCTAGAGTGTTATCCCGTCGCAAAAGTCGGTGGATTGGCGGATGTGGTGGGTGCGCTTCCAAAATATCAAAATAAAATTGAAGGCATTGATGCAAAAGTGGTAATGCCTTGGTACAACAAACCTTTTGTTCACGATCACGATTTTGAGGTGGTTTTCGACGGTTTCATTCATCAAAAAGACCAAATGTTTCAGGTGCAGGTGATGAAAGAGCGCGGAAATTCTTTGGGTTTTGAACTTTTTTTGGTGAAAATTCCCGGACTTTTAGACCGTGATAATCCTTATGGTTATTGGGATGAAAGTCAGCAGTTTTTGGCGTTTCAGCACGGCGTTTTACATTGGATGACGGCTATGGAAATTCGTCCGGATGTTTTGCATTGCCACGATTATCATACCGGATTAGTTCCTTTCATGATAGAAAATTGTCCGGAATTTCGATTTTTAAAAGGTGTAAAAACCATTGGAACCATTCACAACGGCGAATATCAAGGACAAATGAAATGGGAAATGCTCGATTATTTTCCTTGGATTGACGGCAATACCGATTTGAAAGTTTTGGATTGGGACGGTTGGATTAATCCTTTGGCAACGATGATTAAGATTTGTCACGCTTTCAACGCAGTTTCCGGCGGTTATATGGAGGAATTGTATCAGAATTTCAAAGGTTTGGAACATTTGGTTCGACAAGAACACGCGAAAGCCTACGGAATTATCAACGGAATCGATACCGAAGTTTGGAACCCTAAAACCGACGATTTTCTTGATTTTAATTATGATAAAGAAAATGCGGGCGAAGGAAAATGGAAAAACAAAAAAGCACTTTGCGAAGAATACGGTTTGAACCCAGATTTGCCACTTTTTGCCTTTATCGGAAGATTTGCAGGTGAGAAAGGCGCAGATTTATTGCCCGGAATCGTGGAAAACAGCATCCAGCAAACGTATGGTGCGTTGAATGTGATGATTTTAGGTTCTGGCGAAACTTATGTGGAAGACCAATTGAAAAATTTAAACTATCATTACTCCAATTTCGCTCTGGATTTGGGCTATAAAGAATATCTTTCGCACAAAATCTATGCTTCGGCAGATTTTTTATTGATGCCATCTCGTGTAGAACCTTGCGGACTGAACCAAATGTACGCAATGCGCTACGGAACCGTTCCGATTGTGCGTTACACGGGAGGTTTGCAAGATACTGTTCAAGATATTTCCACAGGTGGAGCTGGAATTAATTTTGGTTCGGCAACTGTTGGAGATGCCGTAAATGCGATGCACAGAGCTTTAAGTATTTACCACGAACCCGGTTTGATGAATGATTTAGTTCATATAAATATGAATTTTAATTTTTCTTGGGAAAAATCAGCAGAAAATTACGTAAATTTATACAGGAAATAGGTTGAAGGTGCAAATTGTTGCAAAAGATACAATTGAGGTAAATTTTTAAACAAAATTAAGGTAAACTTGTAAAATTATTGAGTCGTAAAGTTGCAAAATTTGATAAATAAAATTTTCGCACATTGAATTCACCAATTGCAACCTGCACCAATTGCAACCTGCATCAAATAAAAGTAGAATTTTAAACTAATCACAATATATGAAAGCAAATGTTCTTTCCATAGTTTTAGGAGGCGGTCGTGGAACGCGGCTTTTTCCATTGACGTATTCGCGATCCAAACCTGCGGTTCCGATTGCAGGGAAATACAGATTGGTGGATATTCCGATTTCCAATTGTTTGAATTCGGGTTATAATAAAATTATGGTTCTTACGCAGTTTAACTCAGCTTCGTTGAACTCGCACATCAAAAATTCTTACCATTTTGACATTTTTTCAAGAGGTTTTGTAGATATTTTGGCGGCGGAACAAAATGTGGACGACGAAAGTTGGTATCAAGGAACTGCGGATGCGGTTCGCCAAAGTATGAAGCACATGAACAAGTACGATTACGACTATGTTTTGATACTTTCCGGCGATCAATTGTATCAAATGGATTTCCGTGAGCTTCTCGATTTTCACTGCAAAAATGAAGGCGATATTACCATTGCAACCATTCCTGTAAATGCGAAGGACGCTCCCGGTTTTGGTATTTTGAAATCGGATGAAGAGGGCAACATCACATCATTCATAGAAAAACCTTCCTCTGATATTTTGGGTGAATGGAAATCTGAAGTTTCCGAAAAAAGCCGTAATGAAGGGAAAGAATATTTGGCTTCGATGGGAATTTACGTCTTCAACAAAAATGTTTTGAAAAAACTTTTTGAAGAAAACGACGGCGACGATTTTGGTAAAGATTTAATTCCCGCCTCCATTGGAAATCTTACCACATTAAGTTTTCAATATGAAGGTTATTGGACGGATATCGGAACCATCGATTCCTTTTACGAAGCCAATTTAGACTTATGTCAGGATTTCCCGAAATTCAATCTTTTCAGCACATCGCCAATTTATACGAGGGCGAGAATGCTTCCTCCTTCCAAAATTTTGGGTTCTTATGTTAGCAAAGCCATTTTTGGCGACGGATGCATCGTAATGGCGGACAAAATTGAAAATTCCATCATTGGAAACCGTACCAGAATCGACCGTGGTAGCACCATTGTAAATTCTTATGTAATGGGAGCAGATTATTATCAGGATACCGAAGAAATCATCTCCCACGATCGCGCCGGAAAACCCAATCTCGGCATAGGAAAATATGTCTATATCGACAAAGCCATCATCGACAAAAACTGCTACATTGGTGATAATGTAAGAATTATCGGTGGAAAACACCTTCCAGACGGTGATTATGACACCCATTCCATAAAAGACGGAATTGTAGTTTTGAAAAAAGGTGCGGTAATCCAACCGGGAACGCATATTGGAGGATAGATAGAGGTTAAGGATGAGGATGAGGATGAGGATGAGGATGAGGAAAAGAAAACAACTTTACGACTTAACAGCTCAACAACTCAACAATTTTACATTTTAACGACTTTACAACTTTACAACTTTACAATTAATTAAAAATGAAATCAATAAAAACATTATTTTTCACATTAGCATTATTGCTGATTTCTACCGTAGCCTTCGGACAAACAAAAACCGAATGGAAAGAGCAAAAGGACTTCCACAAAGTGATGAGCCAAACTTTTCACCCTGCTGAAGAAGGAAATTTACAACCCATAAAAGCTCGCAGCGCAGAATTGGCGGACAAAGCCGCAGCTTGGAAAAAATCTGAAATTCCTGCCGATATCAAAGATAAAAAAGCTTTGAAAAAAAGTTTGAACAAACTTTGCAAAGACTCTAAAAAACTGAATAAAAGCGTTAAGAAAGGAATGTCCGACAAAGATTTAATAGCACAGCTAAGCCTTCTTCACGATACGTTCCACACAATTGTAGGACTTTGCAACGCAAAAGAAGACAACCACGACCACTAATTTTTTTGTTTGAATTTGTTTGATTTAGTTTGTACTTGTTTGAAGAGTTTTAACACATAAGAGCATTTTTTTGCCACTAATGCACGAATACAATTATTCGTGCATTAGTGTTTTTTATGGTTTTTGTTGTCTAAAGTTTATTATCATTTTGAAATTCGCTTTAATACTTGTTGAACAAACTCAGACGAATTCAACTTTATCAAACTAAATCAAACAATTTCAAACCAAATTCCCTCGGAATTTCCTATTTTTGCGCTATGCGTTGGTTCAGGTTTGCGGCACTTATCGTGCTGTTTTTATTGGGTATTTATTGGGTTTCTATGTATTATTTTGTGGATGAAAGCAAAAGTTTTACCGTAGAAAAAGAAATCAATTACCCTATTGAAAAGGTTTTTCCGCAGTTTAACAATTTGCAGAATTTTGCGAGATGGAATAATTATTTTGCAGAATCGAAAACGATGGCGGTAGATTTTTATTCTCCGTATGAAGGAAAGGGAAGTGCATTGAGCTTCGATGATAAAAAAAATGATGTCAACGGCGAAATGTTTATCCGTTACGAAAACCCCAACAAAACTTTGAAATACCAACTTTTCGAAGGCAAAAAAAATAATCCTACCAATATCGACATTAAGTTTGTTCCAGTTTCTGCAACAAAAACAAAAATTATTTGGTATGTTCACACTCCAAAAAAATCGGTGATGAAAAGAGCCGTTAATCTTTGGACAGAAGATGATTTCGCCGAAAACTTGGATAAAAGTATGGTGAATCTCCGAAATCTTTTGGGCAACAAAGTGGAGAAAGACCAGTTTCTTACCGACATTAAATACGACAGCTTAATGGTTGAAAAACAGGAGGGGCAACTGATTTTGGGCATTAATGTTACCACTTCCAACAAAAAAGACGCGCTTTTTAAAAACATCATTCTTAATCACAACAAAGTTTACAATTTCGTAACCAACGATTTGGATAAACGCGACGACGAGTTTGGTTTCCCAATGTTGATGACCAATCCAAACAATTTTAAGGACAAAGAAGTTTCCTATTTCATCGGAATTCCGCTTTCCAAAAGGATTGGTGTTGCGGATAACAGTTTCAGTTTCAGAACCATCAACGAATCTGAAGCTTATGTAATGTATTTCAAAGGAAATTACGCCAACCGAGTGAAAACCATCCAACAATTAATGCTGAAAGCCAAACGCGACAGTATGCGAAACGGCGAAATTCAGCAGGTGTTTTTGGAAGCTCCCGAAGAAGGAAAAGATGTTCTGATGAAGATGTCTTTGCCGGTTTTTAGGTGATTTTAATGTAATTTTCTCTCGCAGATTCAGTAGATTTTACGTAAAATTCAAATAGAAATTCATTTTGATTTATTTGAACTTTATAGCGAAATCAGTTCCATCTAAAAAACTTTTGTGACTTTTGTGGTAAAAAATTCAGTAAAGAGATTTTTTCAATCAAAAACCACCTTTCAAGTCGCTTTTTTTTATTAAATTTGACGTTCAAAATTTAGCAACAATAATCACACAGAATTACTGTAATAATGGACAAATTTTCGTTTCTGAATGCGGCACATTCGCAACTTATAGAAGACCTTTATCAACAATATCTAAAATATCCCGACAGTCCGGAACCTTCTTGGAAAGCCTTTTTTCAGGGATTTGATTTTGCTTTGGCTAATTATTCGGATGAGCCAATTACCAATAATACAGCGGTTTCACCATCGCAGTTTGCGGCAAGTTCCGCAGGAAATGCTGCGATTTCGGAAGATATTCAGAAGGAATTTAAAGTCGTTAATCTTATCGAAGCGTATCGTTCCAGAGGTCATCTTTTCACGAAAACCAATCCGGTGCGCGAAAGAAGACATTACGAGCCGACTTTGGCAATCGAAAATTTTGGACTTTCTGCGAATGATTTAACCAAAAAATTCAATTCTGCAGTAGAAGTTGGAATGTCTGGAGCAGCGACTTTGCAGGAAATTATCAATCATTTGGAAAACGTGTATTGCGATTCCATCGGGATTGAATATATGCACATTCAAAACGTAGAAGAAAGAGACTGGATAAGACAATGGATTACCAAAAACGATAACCACGCAAAACTTTCTGCCGAAGAAAAAACTGAAATTTTATTGAAATTGAATCAGGCGGTTGCTTTTGAAAATTATCTTCACACCAAATTTGTTGGTCAAAAAAGATTCTCTTTAGAAGGCGGTGAAGCGTTGATTCCTGCTTTAGACCAATTGATTACAAGTTCTTCGCAATTAGGCGTTGATGAAGTGGTTTTGGGAATGGCTCACAGAGGAAGATTAAACGTTTTAACCAATATTTTTGGAAAATCTTATAAAGCCATTTTCTCCGAATTTGAAGGAAAAGAATTTACAGAAGATGTATTTTCGGGTGATGTGAAATATCACTTGGGAGCATCAAAATCGATAAAAACTGCAAATGGAGAGGAAGTTAAGATTAATTTAACTCCCAATCCTTCGCACTTGGAAACTGTTGCCGCTTTGGTGGAAGGAATTTGCCGCGCAAAAGTGGACAACGAGTATAAAGATTATTCAAAAGTGCTTCCAATCGTAATTCACGGTGACGGAGCGATTGCAGGACAAGGAATTGTGTATGAAGTGGCGCAAATGATGACTTTGGACGGCTATAAAACCGGCGGAACTGTTCATATCGTGGTGAATAATCAGGTTTCGTTTACCACAAATTTCTTGGATGCGCGTTCTTCGGTTTATTGCACCGATGTTGCGAAAGTTACGGGTTCTCCTGCGCTTCACATCAATTCTGACGATGTGGAATCTGTAGTTCACGGAATTCGTTTTGCGGCGGAATATCGTGCAAGATTTGGAAAAGATGTTTATGTGGACCTTTTAGGTTACAGAAAATACGGTCATAATGAAGGTGATGAACCTAGATTTACACAGCCGAATTTGTATAAATTAATTTCAAAACACCCGAATCCAAGGGAAATTTATAAAGAACAATTAATTAAAGAAAATATTGTTTCCGATGAAGTTTTGAAAAAAATGGAAACCGATTTCAAGGCTCTTTTGGATGTGGATTACGATGCTGCTAAAGAAATTGAGCGCAATGAAATGACGATTTTTATGGAAGAATTGTGGACGAAATTCCCAATGGCGCCAAAAGGTGATGTTTTGAAAAACTACGACACCAAATATAATCTTGAAAAGCTAAAGGAACTTGCCGTAAAGATTTCTACGCTTCCTGCCGATAAAAAATTCATCAATAAAATTACCCGACTTTTCGAAGGACGTCTAAAAATGGTGGAAAACAATTCTCTGGATTGGGCAATGGGCGAACTTTTGGCTTATGCAACTTTGCTTACAGAAGGTTCGAACGTAAGAATTTCCGGTGAAGATGTGGAAAGAGGAACTTTTTCTCACCGTCATGCTGTGGTAAAAACAGAAGACACAGAAGAAGAATATGTTCCTTTGAAACACGCTCAGGAAGGTCAAATGTTCGATATTTACAACTCCCATCTTTCGGAATATGGCGTTCTCGGATTCGATTACGGTTATGCTATGGCGGCTCCAAATACTTTGACGGTTTGGGAAGCACAATTTGGTGATTTTACGAACGGAGCGCAAATTATTGTGGACCAATATTTAGTGGCGGCAGAAGACAAATGGAAAATCCAAAACGGTTTGGTAATGCTGCTTCCACACGGTTCGGAAGGACAAGGTGCGGAACACTCTTCAGCTCGTTTGGAAAGATTTTTAACGCTTTGTGCGAACGAAAATATCATCGTGGCAAACTGCACACTTCCGGCAAACTATTTCCATTTGTTGAGAAGACAGATGAAATTCCCGTTCAGAAAACCATTGGTGGTAATGTCGCCAAAATCTTTATTGAGGCATCCAAAAGTAGTTTCTCCGATGGAAGATTTGGCAAACGGAACTTTCCAACCAATTTTGGACGACCCCAATGCAAATCCAGAAAAAGTAGAAAGATTGGTGCTTTGTTCAGGGAAATTATACTATGAACTTTTAGCAAAAAAAGAAGAACTGAACGACGAAAGCACAGCTTTGGTAAGATTCGAGCAGTTGTATCCGCTTCAAATGGATAAAATTGACGAAATTTTTGCAAAATACGGCAACCGCAAACAACTGATTTGGGCACAGGAAGAACCTGAAAATATGGGAGCTTGGTCTTTCATTTTAAGAAATTTCCGGGAAACAGGAATTCAAGTTGTAGCGCCAGTTCCAAGCGGAACTCCTGCTCCGGGAAGCCACAAAATGTTCGAAAAAAATCAGAACGACGTTATTTGCCGCGTTTTCGGAGTGGATCACGCTCCTGCGAGCAGACCGGTGACGGCGTAAATTAATTTTTAAAAAATTCTTTAGTAATATATAAAATTCCAAATATGTCAGTATTAGAAATGAAAGTTCCTTCGCCGGGCGAATCCATCACCGAAGTGGAAATTGCGTCTTGGCTTGTAAAAGACGGAGATTATGTAGAAAAAGATCAGCCCATCGCTGAAGTGGATTCCGATAAAGCCACGCTGGAACTTCCCGCGGAAGAAAGCGGAATCATTACCCTTAAAGCCGAAGAAGGCGAAGTGGTGCAAGTAGGACAAGTAGTTTGCTTAATCGACAGAAGCGCTGCGAAACCTGTCATTGCGAGCGAAGCGAAGCAACCCCAAACTTCAGAAACCAAAGAAGCTCCAAAAGCGGACGAAAACAAAGAAGCTCCGAAAGCAGAAGAAAAAGTGGTAGAAAAACCAGCAATCGTTGAAAAACCTGCAACTTATGCAACTGGAACTCCTTCACCAGCAGCCAAGAAAATCCTTGATGAAAAAGGAATCTCTTCATCACAAGTTTCAGGTTCGGGAAGAGATGGCAGAATCACCAAAGAAGATGCTGAAACGGCTTCTGTTGCACCCATGGGTTCTGTAAATTCTACAAGCGGTTCTCGTGCGCAAACGACGACAAAACTTTCTATGTTGAGAAGAAAACTGGCGGCGCGTTTGGTTTCTGTGAAAAATGAAACGGCGATGTTGACGACTTTCAACGAGGTGGATATGACGGAGATTTTCAGAATCAGAAAACAATATAAAGATGAATTTGCAGCAAAACACGGTGTTAATTTAGGATTTATGTCGTTCTTCACGAAAGCGGTTACAAGAGCTTTGAAAATGTATCCGGATGTAAATGCCTCTATCGACGGAGATTTCAAAATAAATTATGATTTTTGCGATGTCTCCATTGCGGTTTCCGGTCCAAAAGGATTGATGGTTCCGGTGTTGAGAAACGCAGAAAATATGTCTTTCAGAGGTGTGGAAGCCAATATAAAACTTCTTGCCGACAAAGTTCGCGACGGAAGTGTTACGGTAGATGAAATGACGGGCGGAACTTTCACGATAACCAATGGTGGCGTTTTTGGTTCCATGCTTGCAACGCCGATTATCAATCCGCCGCAATCTGCAATTTTGGGAATGCACAACATCATCCAAAGACCAATCGCAGTAAATGGGGAAGTGGTAATTCACCCAATGATGTATGTAGCATTATCTTACGACCACCGAATTATCGACGGTAGAGAATCTGTAGGATTTTTAGTGGCCGTGAAAGAAGGCATCGACAATCCGGTAGAAATACTGATGGATGGCGACGAAAGAAAGGCACTTGAACTTTAACATAAATTAATAAAAATCCTGTCAATCGGCAGGATTTTTTGTATTATAAAAATTATATTTTACGAAATTTTGTGATTTTCTCTTAAAATTTCAAAAAAAGGCGAGGATTTTGTAATAGTAAAAATAACCACAAAAACATAAAGCGATGTTTTCCAAAACTACACATTCCATCAAAGTTTCGGTTGTTCCGGAATACGATATCAAAAACAGTTTTCCATCCGACAACCGTTTTGTTTTTAAATATTACATTTCCATCGAAAATTTGGGCAATGAACCTGTAAAATTATTGAAGCGCAAATGGCTTATTTACGATGTAGGCTTCGGATTTACAGAAGTTTCCGGCGACGGCGTTATCGGCTTAACTCCAGATATTCTTCCAGGGCAGGTTTTTACTTATTTTTCCAATGTAATGCTTCGTTCCGGAGTAGGAAATATGAGCGGAAAATATTTGCTAAAAAATTCTGATACCGAAGAAACTTTAGAAATTGAAATCCCAAAATTCAATTTATTGGCGGAGGTTTTGTGTAATTGATTTCTTTGCCACTAATGCACGAATGAATTTTTGTTGAAATTTTATTCAATCAATTTTTGGATTGTAAAAATAAAATGATTGCACAATGTATTATCTAATCGGAAATTAATTTTCTTCGTTTTTCCCAACCCTTACTTCGACAAGCTCAGTATAAAAAAGGGAGCGAAGAAAATCAATTTCCTCCCTTTAGGGTTGGGGAAAGAAATTGATTTTCATTATGTTATAATGAAATTTGGAGAAATCTTAAGTAGTCATTAAATATTATTAGAAGTCTTTTTGAACTACTCAAACGCAATCAGTTCCACCTATTTTAACCAAAATCTTTTGTGCCTTCTGTGGTTTAAAAAATAAAAGTAAAGTCCTTATCACAAGGACTTTTTCTTTTTCCAAATTTTAATGCGAAAAATCATATTTTCAGTCTAAAAATTTTCGCAAAATCTTGCTAACTTTATAAAGTAATTCAAGAAAAACACTTAAAAAGATATGGCAGATTTAAAAACTTTCTCAAAATTTCAGTCCAAAGGCGACCTATTAAGCTTTCTACAAACTTATCGCGACGAAAAACCCGAATATTCGCAGGTTTTGGATAAATACCAATACGAAGAAGAACTGAAACAGCTTCAGGGCGAACTGGTAAATTTTCAAAATTGGGTGCAGGAAAATAACAAAAAAATTGCAATAATTTTTGAAGGTCGCGACGCTTCCGGAAAAGGAGGAACCATCAAAAGATTTTCGGAACACCTGAATCCACGTGCAATGCGTTTGGTGGCGCTGAACAAGCCGACTGATGTAGAACGCGGACAATGGTATTTCCGCCGTTATGTGAAGGAACTTCCCAATCAGGGAGAAATTGTTTTTTTCGACAGAAGTTGGTATAATAGAGCTGTTGTAGAGCCTGTTATGGGATTTTGCACACCGGAACAGTATGAGAGTTTCATGGTTCAGGTTCCCGAGTTTGAGCATATGCTTTACGAGGCAGGAACTACCATCATTAAATTTTGGTTTTCTGTAAATAAGGAACAGCAGCTTTACCGTTTTAACCGTCGTTTGAAAAACCCGCTGAAAATGTGGAAATATTCTCCGGTGGACGAAAAAGGTCAGGAACTTTGGGACACTTTTACGTTTTATAAAGACCAAATGTTCAGCAGAACGCACAACGCTTTTTCGCCTTGGGTAATTGTAAAATCCGACAACAAGATACAGGCTCGTTTGGAAGCAATTCGCTACGTTTTATCGCTTTTCAATTATACAGGAAAAGAAAATGCAACGGTAAATCTGAATCCCGATCCAAACGTGGTTCAGAGATATTTCAGAATGGTAAAACAGATTGATTTGTAAGTCTGAAGACAGAAGTCCGAAGTCCGAAGAAAATTTAGTTTTGTAGACAATTTTAGATTTTTAAACGACTTCAAACCCCTAAACAATTTCAAACAAATTCAAACAAAAAAGATGGAACTTACACAAGAACAATTCAATATACTGAACACGAAAAAGGGAATTTATGCCCTTCTGCAAAACGAAACCTTGGATGCCGAAAAAGCGCAGCGTTTTCTACGATATGAAAAACGTCTCGAAAAACTTCAGGAAGAACTGATAAAACTTCTGAATTGGGTGGTAGAACACCAAAAAAGAGTCGTAATTATTTTTGAAGGTCGCGATGCTGCCGGAAAAGGTGGCGCAATCCGAAGAATTACAGAAAATTTGAACCCTCGTCAACACCGCGTTGTCGCGCTGCCAAAACCCGATGAAGTGGAGCAGGGACAATGGTATTTTCAGCGCTATATTCATCAACTTCCTAAAGCGGGAGAAATTGTATTTTTCGACAGAAGCTGGTACAACAGAGCGGTTGTGGAGCCTGTAAACGGTTTCTGTACCGAAGAACAATATAAAATGTTTATGGATCAGGTGAACGAATTTGAAAAAATGATCATCACTTCCGGAACTTATTTGGTGAAACTGTATTTTTCTATTTCAAAAGACGAACAGGAAAAACGTTTTGCAGAAATCATCAACGATCCTTTAAAAAAATGGAAATTCAGCGATGTGGACAAAAAAGCCTTGGAATTGTGGGATACTTACACGCGTTACAAAGAAAAAATGTTCGATAAAACCAATACGGATTACGCTCCGTGGAAGATTTTGAAAGCCAACAAAAAAGGAAAGGCCAGAACAGAAGCGATGGAGTATATTTTGAACAGCATTCCATACACTGTAAAAGATGAAGAGATTTTGAAACATCAGGAAATCGAATGATAATCATCTTTCATAAAAAACGGGTTGTAACTTTGAATACAGCCCGTTTTTTTATGATTTGTTGTATTTTAGCTTTACATTTGAAAATCAAACAATAATTTTATGAAGATTCTAATGGTTTGCCTAGGAAATATTTGCAGAAGCCCTTTGGCGGAAGGAATTTTAGCTTCAAAACTCAATGAAGATTTCACGGTAGATTCTGCTGGAACAATTTCTATGCACGAAGGTTCGCAACCGGATAAAAGAGCCATAAAAACCGCACAAAATCATGGAATTGATATTTCCCAACAACGTTCCAGACCAATAACGAAAAATGATTTACAAAAATTCGACAAAATTTTTTGTATGGATCTGAAAAACTATGAAGATGTAGTTTCGATGGCAGAAAACGAGGATCAGCGCAGAAAAATTTCACTTTTTTTGGAGGAAGCCGGAAATTTCGGTGAAAACAACGAGGTTCCCGATCCGTATTGGGGCGATCTTTCGGATTTTGAAAAGGTTTATCAGCTTTTGGACGAGGCAAGCGAAAGAATTGCAAAGCAATTAATTTATAATGAATAATTAACAATTAATTATAGTCCGCATTTATTAATTATTCATTTTTAATTTCGTAATTCTAATTTCGTATTTATGCTTTTTCTCATTCCCGCCTATCTTTCCGAAGAATCTCCGATAGAATATTTCGCTCCCGCCATCAAAGAATATATTCAAAAAACCAACTATTTTTTTGTGGAAAACGAAAAAACGTCAAGAAAAGTCATCAAGTTTTTCTGTCCGGAAAAAAAGCAAAGCGATTTGAAGCTTTTTCTTTTGGATAAATATTCTGAAACTGTTGATTTAAAAGAAGCGCAAAAACTCATGAAAGACGGACAGGATTTCGGTTTGCTTTCAGAAGCAGGACTTCCCTGCATCGCCGATCCCGGAAATTTGATGGTAAAATGGTGCCACGAAAATAGCATCAAAGTAATTCCAATTAATGGGCCCAGTTCTATTATTTTAGCCTTAATTTCTTCTGGTTTTAATGGACAGGAATTTACTTTTCACGGCTATCTTCCGATTGATAAAGGTGAAAAAAAGCAGAAAATTCAGTTTTTGGAAAATCAGGTACAGAAAACGGGATATTCACAAATTTTTATGGAAACGCCTTACCGAAATAATCAACTTTTAGAAGATTTAATTAAATTTTTAAATCCAAATACCAAATTGTGCATCGCCGCAAACATCAATCATCCCACAGAAGAATTTATTAAAACCTTAAAAATTTCGGAATGGAAAAACAAAAAACCGGAACTTCATAAAATTCCGGCAGTTTTTGTGTTGGGTAATTAATTTACTTTTGGTAATGTTCGGAAATACCATTAAACAAATCATCGGTTAGGTACAAATCATTTGAACTGTAAGTCTCAATCATTCTGTCCGGATCAGCTGAAAAATCAATGAAGGTGTGGTTTTGATGGTCTATATTGGAAATTTCTTCAAAAAGAACGTAAGTTCCTGTACTTTTTACCACGCCATTTTCCTTTATTTCATAGGTTTTATCCTGATTCATGGTTAGAATTACCGTTTTTCCGGTGGACACTGGAGTTTGCGCCGGATTGCTTCCAACAATTGTAGATTTCCAATTCCAATTGCCTAACAAAAATGAGTTGTCTATTTCATCATCGCCGTTGCCGCGACAAGCTATTAATGTGAAAAAAATCATGGGCAATAATACGAGCAGTTTTTTCATTTCTTATAGTTTATATCAAAATTACTGTTTTTTAGCTTTTCGGAAGCGTTTCCACTTTCTAAATATGAAAATGATGACAGGAATCAGTAAAACAAATGGCCAAAGCGAAATAATTCCCAAGAAAAAGTTGACAAAACCATTCCAGCCTTCCGCGATGGAGTCCACGAAACGGCTTCCAAAGCCAATTTTTGATGTTACCGAAGTTCTCGGTTTTTCTTTGTAAAGTGTTAAGTTCAGTTCGCTAAGATTTACGCGGTCGTCAATATAGCGAAGCCGTCCTTCAGCAACATCTATTTCATCTTCCAAGGCACGAATTTTCTCTTGAATTTCCATCATATCCTTTGTAGAGCCGGCTCTTTTCAACAAGTCTCGATATTTTTCTAGATAAATTTTCTTGTTGGCGAGTTTTATGGAAACATCGGTGTATTCCTCGGTAACGTCATCAATATTTACACTTTTTGAAATTACGGAGCCAATTCCGTTGGAAAAAGAATTGATAAGCCCATCAAAATTCTTATGCGGAACTCTAATGGTGATGTGTAAGGTTTCTTGCGTATCCGTATTTGAAAATCGTTCGTTTTGGACATAGGCATTAAATTTTTTAATGCTTTCCGTAGTTTTTTTCTGCGCGGATTTTAAATCACCAACTTGGATTTCCATTTCACCATTTTTAATCAATTTTTTTGAAATAGTGTCGATTCTTTTTGGTGCAATAGGTTCGTTATTTGTTGGTGGAGCTTCCTCCGATGCATCTGCTAAAGCAACCGCTTCACTTTCTGGGAGTAGTTTTTCGCTTACAGTTGACTTATCCGTGGGAATGGCAACCATTTCTGAAGTTTCTGATTTTGAACAGGAAAAAAGCGAAAAAAATAGCGCTATAAAAAGAAAGTTTTTCATCATTTGTATTTTTAAAATGGCTATCAAAAACCGTGCTTAAAAAGTGAACCCTTTCAGCGTTTCAAATCGCTGAAAGGGTTTGTTGTTATATCCTTTTAACCACATAGTCACATAGAAAATTCGAAGGTTTAGAGTAAATTTAAGATTAAATAAGAACGATTTTCTGTTTAATCTTTTAGTTATCAATTAAGTTATTATAAAATCTATGTGTCTATATGGTTGATAATTATTTTAATACAAATTTTACTGACTCTTAAAATTTAAAACCTATTTTCTTTAAAATAAAACTCAAAAGCCAAATAGGACCAATCAGAAGAAACTGCAAATCTTTCAAAAAACTTGGTTTTTTGCCCTCAATTTTATGCCCTATAAACTGTCCGATCCACGCCAAAACAAACACCGCCATATAAATCACCCAAGGTTTTCCAGAATATATATTTACAGCGTAGGCAAAATGTTCCATCAGCAGCATCACGAAAATCATAATGAGTGCTATTTTCCAAGAAAGTCGAAAGTAGAATATAGAGACCAAAACCAAGGCAACGATACTTACCAAGCTAATCATTCCGAAATATTTCACAAAAAAATGCGGTGACGGAATGAGCGATATAAATCCCAAAATGCTCCAAAAAATAAGCGGAACACAAATCCAATGTATGAGTTTATTGGTTTTGTTTTTGTGGCTTTCGGCGTATTCGGCAAAAAGGAGGTCTATTTTTTTCATAATTTATTATTCCAAAGGAGAAAATTAATAATATCATTTCTCTTTCGTGCGGTTTCTTCAAAAAAATCTTCAAAAATTTCTGAACGGAAAGGGATGGTCATCAATAGTTTTCTATTTTTTATTTCTTCTGTAATTACTTCGGTTTCGTTGTATATTTTATTGGGGATTTTTTTCCATAAATCAACGAGCAGCTGGTTGTTTTTGGCAATTTCTTCTTCAGATAATGCAAAATGTTTATTGCGGTCGGAGAGTACCCCTGAAACATCGGGATAAAAATTGTAATAAATAAACAGGGTTGATTCTGGTTGATTTCCGTTCAATTTTTCGACATCAAAGCGTTTTGAAAGTAAATCATAATATGCATTTCGTACAGCAGAAATTTCGGAATTTATGGATTCGGGCAGAATTATTTTTTTTCGCAAAGACAGATAATCTTTAGACAGCCAAGTCATTTGGTTGGCAATAAAAGTTGCACGAATAACGTCTTCAGTAATGTTGGTTTCCTGCGCATTGAACCGGAAAAAAAATACAGTTATAAAAAGAAATATGAACAGTTTCAATGATTTCATGAGATAAAAATAAAAAAAGATTTCGGAAATTCTTCCAAAATCTTTGTAATCTTCGGTCTCTCGACTTCCATCTTCGGACTTTATCCTATTTCGATTCCGTTTTCCACTTTTTCATCAGGTGTTACGAAAGCAAGTTTTCCGTCGGGTTTCGTCGTTAAAAGCAACATTCCTTGCGATTCGATTCCACGGATTTTTCTTGGTGCTAAATTTAGCAAAATCATCACCTGTTTTCCGATGAGTTCTTCGGGCGAAAAACTTTCGGCAATTCCTGAAACCACGGTTCTTACATCAACTCCTGTATCTACTTTTAATTTTAAAAGTTTGTCGGCTTTTTCTACTTTTTCGGCTTCTAAAATGGTTGCCGTTCTAAGGTCTATTTTCGTAAAATCGTCAAATTGTATTTCGTCTTTCATTGGTTTTGCGTTAGGGTTGGTTTTAGCGTTGGATAATTTGGTGTTTTCTAATTTTTGAATTTGAAAATCAATGGTTTCATCTTCAATTTTTGAGAAAAGAAGCGAACTTTCATTCATTTGATGTCCGGTTGGAATTAAAACACCGGAAATTTCGTTCCAGTTTTTCTTTTCTACATTAAACATTTTCAGCAACTTTTCGGAACCGAAAGGCATAAACGGTTCGCACAACTGCGCCAAAGCAACCGCAATTTGAGCCGCAATAAAAAGTGAATTTGCCGCTTTTTCAGGTTGGTCTTTTATGGTTTTCCAAGGTTCTTCGGTTTGAAGATATTGGTTTCCGAAACGAGCCAAATTCATCAATGCAGAAAGCGCATTTCTAAATTCAAAATTTTCTAAAAAGTTAGAAATCTCATCTGCTGATTTTTGTATTTCTGTTAACTCAGGAGCGTTTGTGTTGCCTTCAGGAACAATTCCGTTGTAATACTTGTGGATTAAAACCGCGACTCTATTGATGAAATTTCCAAAAATTCCAACTAATTCTGAATTGTTTTTGGTTTGAAAATCTTTCCAAGTGAAATTATTGTCTTTCGTTTCCGGAGCGGAAGAGAGTAGTGCATAACGCAAAACGTCCTGTTGATTTGGAAATTCTTCCACATATTCGTGCGCCCAAACTGCCCAATTTCTGGAAGTTGAAATTTTATCGTTTTCAAGATTTAAAAATTCAAAAGCGGGAACGTTTTTTGGCATCACATAATCGCCGTGAGCCTTCATCATTGCAGGGAAAATAATGCAGTGAAAGACTATATTATCCTTCCCAATAAAATGAATTAAATCCGAATTTTCACTTTGCCAATAATCTTTCCAATTTTTGCCATTTTTTTCAGCCCATTCTTTCGTGAAAGAAATGTAACCGATTGGAGCATCAAACCAAACGTAAAGCACTTTTCCTTCGGCGTCTGGAAGTGGAACAGGAACTCCCCAATTCAAATCTCTGGTCATTGCGCGAGGTTTCAATCCATCGTTCAACCAAGATTTTACCTGTCCGTAAACGTTTGGTTTCCAATCGTCTTTGTGTCCTTCGATAATCCACTCATTCAGAAAATTTTCGTAATCATTTAAAGGAAGATACCAGTTTTTGGTTTCCTTTAAAATCGGAACATTTCCGCTTAACATTGATTTTGGATTGATGAGTTCGCTTGGTGAAAGGGTAGAACCACATTTTTCGCATTGGTCGCCATAAGCATTATCGTTGCCACAATTTGGGCAAGTTCCTACGATGTAACGGTCTGCCAAAAACTCTCCGGCCTGTTCATCAAAATATTGCTCGGAAATTTCTTCCGTAAATTTGTCCTTATTATATAGTGTCGTAAAAAAATCCTGACTTACTTCGTAATGTGTCTTGGAAGTTGTTCTAGAATATTCGTCGAAGGAAATGCCTAAATCTGCAAAAGATTTCTTGATGATTTCGTGGTACTTGTCAACAATATCTTGTGGAGTAACGCCTTCTTTTTTAGCACGAATGGTAATTGGAATTCCGTGTTCATCGCTTCCGCAAATGAAAGCCACGTCTTTTCCTAATCTCCTCTGAAATCTTGCATACACATCCGCAGGAATATAAACTCCCGCCAAATGACCTATATGAACCGGTCCATTAGCATACGGAAGCGCCGCGGTAATCATTTTTCTTTCTGACATTCTACTGAAAATTTTTGCAAAGATAAACTTTCTACGGATGATTTTGAAAGGGATTTTTTGTTATTCAACTTTAGAAATTTTAAAAAAACTACATTTTATAGAACAAAAAAAGTTAAACAAATGTTTAAACATTTTTATTGTATCGAAATGATAAAATAGAAAGCGATATTTTACAACGTGCTTACAATCAGACAACTAATTGTATTTGCTTTATAATGTAATGATAATTGTCATATCAAAAAAACATTTTTTAAAAAATTAACAAATAATTTAAAAATAATGTAATTTAGTGCCCTAAAGAAGATAATTAACATAACAGAATATTAACTTAAATTTTATTTTTGTGAGAAACTTTAGTACAGTTTTGAAAATTGCTCCGGCTTTCTTATTGGCAGGAACAATTATGCAGGCACAAACCACAGACACAGTTGCGACTCCGAGAGAGACGAAAATTGAAGAAGTAGTGCTTGTGGGTTACGGTAGTAAAAAGAAATCGGATCTAACGGGTTCTATTACTGCGGTATCTGAAAAAGATTTTAATAAAGGGGCCATTGTTTCAGCAGACCAGTTGATTCAAGGTAAAGCTCCGGGTGTAAGAATTACGAATGATGGCGGTGCGCCGGATTCTAAACCAAATATCAGAATTAGAGGTGGTGCATCTTTGAATGCATCAAACAATCCTTTAATTGTAATAGATGGTGTTCCTTTGGATTCTACAAATCCTGCAGGATTAAGCAATCCTTTAAACCTCGTAAATCCTAACGACATTGAATCTTTCTCGATTCTGAAAGATGCTTCATCTACAGCTATTTATGGAGCGAGAGCTTCCAATGGTGTAATTTTAATTACTACCAAAAGAGGTGGAGGAAGACCAAAATTCAATTTTTCTACCAATGTTTCCATTGGCGAGGTTACAAAATACCTTGATGTAATGGATTCTGAAGAATTTGTAAAATTTGTAAATGATTATTTACCAAATGAAGTTTGGAGATTAGGTGTTGGCGGTGTAAAAACAACAAATACGCCTGGTAAAATATATGATACAGATTGGCAGAAGGCAATTTACAGAACACCTGTATCCAGCGACAACAATTTCAGTGCAACAGGTAATCTTTTTGGCAAACTTCCGGCTAGAATGTCTTTAGGATACAATAGAACTGAAGGTGTGGTTAGAACCAATGATTTTGAAAGATTTTCCGGAGCTTTAAGGCTTACTCCTTCTTTCTTTGACAAGCATTTGAAAGTTGATTTGAACTTGAAAGGTTTCCGCATGGAAAACAATGCTATTGATGCAAATGGAGTTATAGGTGCAGCTGCAGGAATGAACCCAACACAACCAATTTATGGTAATCCTAATTATTTTGGTGGGTATTTCCAAAATGTTTTTTATAACAGCTCTACCAATATCTATAATCTTACCAATTCTAACCCTGTTGCTACGCTAATGCAAAGAACTCGTCCGGAACAGATTAATAAATTGTTAGGAAATGTAGAGTTTGATTATAAATTTCATTTTCTTCCTGCTTTAAGAGCGGTAGTGAACTTAGGTTTAGAAACTTCAAAATCTAAAATTGAAGAAATCTATGCTGATAATGCTAGAAATTCAATTTTGTTAGGAACTTACAACTCATTAAACAACCTTGTTTACAATCCGGGCTTAAACTTTGCTGAAAACCAAACCATGAAAAACAAAAACATGGATGCCTATTTGGTTTATCAGAAAAAAGTGAACAGCTTTTTAACCAACTTCTTAATTCAGGGTGGTTATTCTTATCAGGATTTCCAATATGAAGGAGATAAGAAACAGTTTAAAGCTGATCCTGCCGGAACAGGAGTAAGAGTGCAAGATATTGATCCCAATAATCCAACTTGGGGTTATTATAATCACTTGAATCTTCAATCTTTCTTCGGAAGATCAAACGTAGATCTATTGGATAAGTATTTATTTACTTTCTCTCTAAGAGCTGATGCTTCTTCACTATTTAAAGGTTTTTCAAAACAATGGGGTTATTTTCCGGCTGTTGCATTCGCTTGGAAAGCAAAATCTGAAAGCTTCCTTAGAGAAGTTGATGCTATTAGTGATTTAAAATTCAGATTTGGATGGGGTAAAACAGGACAGCAGGATGTAACTTCGATTGCTGGTTTTTATCCATCTAGACCATTCTTCAGCATAGGAAATCCAAATTCTCAATACTTACCAGGATTCAATATTTATTCTGCACAGCAGTTTAATAATGATTTAGGTTGGGAAACAACAACGAGCTGGAATGCAGGAGTTGATTTTGCATTTTCACCATCTAAATTGGTTTCCGGTACTTTTGATATTTATGATAGAAAAACTACCGACTTGTTGGCATATGTTCCTGCAGCACCTGGGCAAACTTTATCTAATAATATTATTTCCAATGTAGGATCTATGAGAAATCGTGGAGCTGAAATTTCCTTGAACATTAATCCTGTAAAAAATGAAAACTTAGACTGGAACATTTTCGGAAACGCTGCTTACAACATTGGTAAAGTAGAAGATTTGAAAGGTCAGGAATGGATTCCTGGAGGTGGAGGAATTCCTTACGGTACCGGTGTTCAAATTGCAAGACACGTAGTTGGCGAACAGCCTTATACAGCTTGGGTTTTTGAACAAGTGTATGATGCGAACGGAAATCCTATAGTTGATGCTTTTGTTGACCGAAATAATGACGGAGTTTTGAATAACAGCGATCGTTATAATGCACAACTTACTCCAAACTGGACTTATGGCTTCGGAACAAGTTTAAACAAAGGAAACTGGGATTTCACAGCAAACTTCAGAGGACAAATAGGAGGACAGGTTTATAATGGCAGAAGAGTAGCGCAAGGTTACATTAGCCAAGCGATTCCTGCAGACGGCTATCATATCAATAACTTACTGAACTTCTACAATGGAGTTTCTAATTTCAATATGACTGAGCCAACTGACAATAATGTATTCTCAGATTATTATCTAGAAGATGCCACTTTCTTGAGAATGGATAACGTAACTTTAGGATACAGAATCCCGAATATTTTCAACAATGCATCTAGTTTAAGAGTTTATGGTTCTGTAAACAATGCATTTATTATAACAAAATACAGTGGTGTAGATCCTGAAAACTTTAGCAGTATCGATAGCAATCTTTACCCAAGACCTAGAGTTTATACCATTGGCTTTAACCTTAATTTCTAATTTTATACAACAATGAAAAAATTAAAAATAAAATTAATAGGACTTTTGGCTGTTGGTGCAATTTTCACCACATCCTGTTTGAACGATTTGGAAACTGAACCCAAGTATGAACTTACATTAGAACAGTTGTTGCAAAGAGACCCTAATGCAATTGGCGGTTTACTTTCAAGAATGTATTCCACATTTGCACTATCCAGTGTTAATGGACCCGGAAGTTCAGATATTGCAGGAGCGGATCCAGGAGAATCTCCGTTCATTAGAGGTCTTGTAAATCTTAACGATTTTACAGCAGACGGAATGAAGAACAGATGGGGAGATAACGGTTTGGATCAGCTCACTACAACTTCTGGATGGACATCCAACAATAAATTCTTCAAATATGTATATGATAGAATTTATTACACGGTTCCACAAACTACCAACCTAATTCTTATCTTAAAAAATAAGGTTGATATTCCTAATGAAGATCAAGCGATGAGCGAACTTCGTTTTCTCAGAGCTTTATCTTACTATTATCTAGTAGATTTTTTTGGAAAAGGTGCTTTAATTACGGATGATAATTTTGGAACTACAGCTCCTGTAAAAGAATCGAGCAGAGCAGAAATTTTTGCATATGTAGAAAGCGAACTGAAAGCCATAGAGGACAGTATGCCTGCAACAAATACTTATGGTAGAGCCAATAAAGCGGCTGTACAAATGCTTTTGGCAAAATTGTATCTTAATGCTCAAGTTTACACAGGAACCGCAAGAAACGCAGATGCTGCGGCTTATGCTAAAAAAGTAATTGACGGAGGACAATATCAGCTTGAAACAAATTTCATAAAAAACTTCAGAGCCGATAATAATACTTCAAAAGAAATTATTTTCCCACTTATTGCTGATGCACAAACCAGCCAAAGCTACGGAAACACAACCTATATCGTTATGGGAAGTCTTTCTCCGGCAACAATGACTCCTGCAACTTACGGTGCAGACGGAGGTTGGGGTGGTCATAGAGCTACAAAAGCTTGGTATGGATTATTCGGAAACAATGCTGCAGCTTTAGCAGCAAGTACAGACCAAAGAGCAAAATTGTTCTGGACTTCTGGTCACCAATGGGAAATGAATGATTATAAAACATGGGAAGACGGATATCCATCCATTAAATTTACTCATCAAAAATCTGACGGTTCCACGTTACCACTTGCTACTTTCTCTTCCACAGATTTTCCGCTTTTCAGATTGGCAGATGCTTATTTAATGTATGCTGAAGCAGTACTTAGAGGAGCAGCAGATGCAGGAACATCGCAAGGAAATGCTTTGGCTTTAGTAAATAAAGTGAGAGCAAGAGCAGGTATTGCAGCTTTATCAGCTATAACTTTACAAGATATATTGGATGAAAGAGGTAGAGAACTAAACCTTGAAGGACAAAGAAGACAGGATCTAATTAGATTTGGTATGTTTACAGGAGGTTCATACTTATGGCCTTGGAAAGGAGGTGTGAAAGATGGTGTAGCTATTCCTGCAGGATATAAAGTATTTCCAATTCCTACTTCAGCACTTCAGGCAAATACTAATTTGACCCAAAATGAGGGCTACTAACGTTTTATCAAAAAAATATAGAAAATGAAAAATATTTTTAAATTTTTATTATTAACTGCTATCAGTTTTATTGCTTTCTCTTGTAAAGATGCTGATAGAGATCCGGTTTTAGGATTAACAACTAAAGGAACACTTTCCGCTAGTCCTGTAACTGTTGTTTTGAATGAAACTACTGCAAATAATAGTGCGGTAACATTCACTTGGACAGATCCTGTTTTTACCACTAATATCGCTGAATATAAATTTTTGGAGTTTGGAAAAAAAGGAACTAATTTCAGTCCTTCAAAGGAAGTGTCTCTTCCACAAACGCAAAACACTTTTAGCTTAACACATCTTGAAATGAATAACATTTTGGCTGCATTAAATATTGCACCAAATCAAGTTAGCCAAGTAGAGGTTAGACTAAAATCAGTAGTAAACGATGTTAATATTTTTTACTCTGATCCTATCACATTATCAGTTACAGGATACATGCCAAATCCCGATTTGATTTTTCCAAAAATTAATGTTCCGGGAGGTTACGCTGGAGCTGCAGGATACGCAGACTGGAATCCGGGGAATACTTTTAACCTATATTCACCTGGAAAGGACAACAAATACAGAGGCTTTATTTATGTTACGAATCCTAATAGCGAGTATAAATTTACTATCAATCAGGATTGGGCAGGAGACAAGGGAGATGACAATACTTTTACAGGCAAATTGTTGGAGACTGGAGAAGTAAACTGTAAAGCAGCAAGTGCAGGAACATATTACATAAAAGTAGATTGGACTGGAAATACTTATGCTGCAATGGTTGCAAATATCGGTATGGTAGGAGATGCAACACCAACAGGATGGAATACACCAGATACAAAATTTGTGTACAATCCTTCAACTAAAAATTGGGAAATTGCATCAATTGCACTTAATACATCCGGAATTTTCAAATTCAGAGCAAATGACGATTGGGCAATGAAGTTTCAACCGGCTACTGAAGCAAACGGTAACCAAGTGTTGACGTCAGGAACTTCTGTTCAAACATTTTTAAGTTCAGAAGGAACTGTAAGTGGCGATCCAAGCTATAAAGTAACAGTAGCTGGAAACTACAAAGTAGTTCTTGATCTTCACAACTCTGCTTATTATAAACTAACGCTTACAAAATTGTAATCAAATAAGTTTTTCAAAAACAGAACTGCTGCGTTTTCGCAGCAGTTTTTTTTATGTTTTTAACAGTGAAAACCACATATAAATTCTTGGTAATTCCTGCTATTTTCCATAAATTTATTGGCTTGAATTTAAAGCATATTACTTTCAACATTCAAGTTAGTTTTTGTAGAATTTTATTAAATCAATCATGAAAAATATAAGACTCGGTGCGTTTTTCCTTTTTGCTGGAAGTCTTTTCTTAAATGCACAATCATTAAAATCACCCGACGGAAAATTTGAAATGAATTTTCAGCTGAAGTCTGGAGTGCCTTATTACAATTTGAAATATCAGGGAAAAACCGTTGTGGAAGACTCCAAATTAGGATTGCGTTTGCTGAAAGACAATACCATCAGTTTCGGAACCGACATCAAAAATAATGAAGGTAAAAATCTGAATTCAGATTTTGTAAAAACCGATGAAAAAAGAGATTCAAAAAATGAAACTTGGGCACCAGTTTTAGGCGAAAAGAAAGAATATATTAATCATTATAATGAGCTCGCTGTAACTTTAAATCAGCCAAAGGAAGACAGAAATATTGTCATAAAATTCCGCCTTTTTAATGATGGACTTGGTTTCCGTTACGAATTTCCGCAGCAAAAAAATCTGAATTATTTTGTGATAAAAGAAGAAGATACAGAATTTGATCTTCCTTCCGACCATAAAGCATTCTGGGTTACAGGCGATTACGACACACAGGAATATCAACCGCAAACAACCAATATTTCTGAAATTCCACAAAAATGGGCAGCAAGTTTTGATGGAAATGCCTCACAAACACCCATTCCAAATGCAGTTCAATCACCATTAATGTTGAAGAGGAATTCGGATAATCTTTACGTAAATATTGCCGAAGCTGCAGTTTTAGAATACCCCGCTTCAAATTTAGAAGTTGATGCTGTAAATTTTAAATTTAAAACTCATCTTACTCCCGATGCACAAGGTGCAAAAGGCTATATTCAAACTCCTGCTGTTACTCCTTGGAGAACAATAATCGCTTCACCAAAAGCGGAAGAAGTTCTCGCTTCCAAAATGTTATTCAATCTCAATGAACCTACGAAATATGAAGACACTTCATGGATTCATCCAACAAAATACATTGGAGTTTGGTGGCAAATGTTTGTTCCAGGACGCGGAAGTTGGAATTATTCGGATGTGGACAATGTTAAACTTGGAGTTACCGATTACACAAAATTAACACCCAATAAAACTCACGCCGCAAACAACGAAAATGTAAAAAAACATATTGATTTCGCTGCTAAACACGGATTTGGTGGAGTTTTAGTCGAAGGTTGGAACGAAGGTTGGGAAGATTGGTTCGGAAAATCAAAAGAGTTTGTATTCGATTTCATTACGCCTTATCCAGATTTCGATGTTAAAATGCTGAATGATTATGCCCATTCAAAAGGTGTAAAACTCATTATGCACCACGAAACTTCTGCATCAGCAACAAATTACGAACGTTGGATGGAAAAAGCCTTCCAATTCATGAATAAATACGGTTACGATGCCGCTAAAACAGGTTACGTTGGAAATATTATTCCTCGCGGAGAACACCATTATTCACAATGGATGATCAATCATTACATCCGCGTTGCAGAAAAAGCCGCAGAATATAAAATCATGATTAATTCCCACGAATCGGTTCGTCCAAGCGGACAAAACAGAACCTATCCAAATTGGATTGCCGCAGAAGCAGCACGTGGAACGGAATTCGAGGTTTTTGGTGGAAATAATCCCGATCACACAACCATTCTTCCATTTACAAGATTAATGGGCGGACCAATGGATTACACCCCTGGAATTTTCCAGACACAAATCAATTACTATGATAAAAACGACAAAAGATTTGTGAAAACTACTCTTGCTAAGCAACTTGCATTGTATGTTACGATGTATTCTCCACTCCAAATGGCAGCTGATCTTCCTGAAAATTATGAGAAACATCTCGATGCTTTTCAATTTATCAAAGATGTTGCAGTGGATTGGGATGATACCAAAATTCTGTCCGCAGAACCAGGAGACTACATTCACATCGCAAGAAAAGCCAAAGGAAAAGACGAATGGTATATTGGCGGAATTACCGATGAAAACGCAAGAAATTACACAGTAGATTTCTCTTTCCTTACAAAAGGTAAAAAGTATGAAGCAACGGTTTATGCAGACGGAGATAATGCAGATTATATCAACAATCCGCAGTCGTATAAGATTTATAAGAAAACCGTGACCAACAAATCAAAATTACCGATGAAATTGGCGAGAAGCGGTGGTTATGCGATTTCTGTGAAGCCGATTAATTAGAAGAACTTTGGTAAACCTTATAGGTTTTCGAAACCTATAAGGTTTTAACGGTATAGAAAAATTTACAATTCAGCAAAAGATGATCATCCAAAAACCAATTTTTGAAGACTTTGAGTTCGAGCAGATTTATCATTTGTTCACAAGAGTCAGCGGAAATGAATTGATTTTTCGAAAGGAAGGTAATTATCTTTATTTTTTGGAGCAAATCTCAAAGTATCTTTTGCCGATAATGGATATTTATGCGTATTGTTTGTTGCCGCAGCAGTTTAGTTTTTTAGTTTGTTTTCGTTCACAAAAAGAGATTTGCAAAAACCTAAATATTGAAGAAAAAGACTTTTCAAAAGAGCAGGAGCATAAATTTCTAATGCAACCAATAAGCAATCTTTTAAACTCTTACGCAAAAGCCTACAACAAAATGTTTCAACGAAAAGGTGCTTTGTTTGTAGATTTCATTAAAAGAGAAAAATTTGATGATGAAGAAGGTTTGAAAGAGATTTTCAAGAATATTCACCAAATGCCTGTTCATCGAAAATTAGTTGAAAATATTACCGATTGGAAGTTTTCTTCCTACAAAAGTTATCTTGATACTTCAAAGCCGACAAAGATTAACAGAACTTTTATGCTTGGATTTTTTGAAAATCAACAAGACTTCATTCAATTTCATAAAAAATTTTAGAATCCTATTAAACCTTATAGGTTTCCAAAACCTATAAGGTTTCCTCCAAACTATGAAAAAAACACTCCTCTTCCTCCTCATTTCCACCTTCGCTTTCGCCCAAATCCAGCGCGTAGAACCTGCTTTTTGGTGGAAAGGAATGAAAAATCCCGAACTCCAAATTTTGGTTTACGGTAAAAATATTGCCAACCAAACCATTGAACTTTCCAACGGAATTCAAATAAAGGAATTAAAAAAAGTAGAAAATCCAAACTACGTTTTCATCACGGTAAACACTGATGAAATCAACGTTCCGAAATTCAAAATCAATTTAAAAAACGGAAAAAAGTTGGTAAATTCGTTTGATTATGAATTGAAGCAGCGAAATCCAAATTCTGCAAATAGAAATTCATTCACATCAAAAGATGTAATGTATCTCATTATGCCCGACAGATTTGCAAACGGCGATTACAGCAACGATTCGCAACCAAATCTTACAGAAAAAGTTAACCGAAATTTACCGAGTGGAAGACACGGCGGAGATTTGCGAGGCATCATCAAAAATTTGGATTATCTGCAAAATCTTGGCATCACCGCACTTTGGTTAACGCCTGCAAACGAAGACAACGAAAAACAGACTTCTTATCACGGTTATGCACAAACCGATTTATACAAAATCGATGGTCGTTACGGAACTAATGATGAATATATCGAACTTTCCCGCGAACTCAAAAAACGTGGAATGATGCTGATTCAGGACTATGTGACGAATCATTGGGGAATTTCGCATTGGTTGATTCAGGATTTGCCGACCAAAGATTGGATTCATCAATTTTCGGATGGTGAAGGAAAATATGGCTTCAAGCGTTCCAATTACCGTACAACGTCGCAATTTGATACAAATGTTGCAGAAATCGATAAAAAGGAAGCCTTAAACGGTTGGTTCGATACAACAATGCCAGATTTAAATCAAAACAATCCGTTGGTTTTGAAATATTTAACTCAAAATGCGATTTGGTGGATTGAATATGCAGAATTGGGCGGACTTCGCGTGGACACCTATCCTTACAATGACAAAGAAGCGATGTCGAAATGGGCGAAAGCAATTACAGACGAGTATCCGAATTTCAATATTGTCGGTGAAGCGTGGATGTATTCTCCCGCTCATATTTCGTATTGGCAAAAAAACTCAAAAATCGGCGAAATTGACGGCTACAATTCCAACCTTCCGTCGGTGATGGATTTTACGCTTTACACAGATTTACCGCACGCTTTAACAGAGGACGAAAGTTGGGACAAAGGAATGATAAAAATCTACAATTCTTTCGGAAACGATTTTCTTTATCCCGACATCAACAATATTTTAGTTTTCTTTGAAAACCACGATACAGAAAGGTTTAACGAGATTTTCAATGGAAATCCCGATTATTACAAATTGGCTTTAACACTGATTTCAACCGTTCGCGGTATTCCACAAATTTACTACGGTTCCGAAATTGGAATGCGCGGCGAAAAATCAAAAGGAGATGCCGATATTCGCAGAGATTTTCCCGGAGGTTGGAAAGACGACAAACAAAACGCCTTCAATCCACAAACGCAAACAAAAGTGCAGAAAGAATTTTACGATTTTACCCAAAAAATCTTTAATTGGCGAAAAGGAAAAGAAGTGATTCACACCGGAAAAACCAAACATTATATGCCAAAAGAGAAGGTTTATGTGTATTTTCGTTACAATGAAAAAGAGAAAGTGATGGTGGTTTTAAACAATAATGAAAAAGAACAAAATTTAGATTTAAACCGCTTTGCAGAAAGTTTATATGGAGTTTCCAAAGGAAAAGATGTGATTTCAGGAAAAGAATTTTCACTAAAAACTGAAAATAAATTAACCATCGCACCAAAATCTTCATTAATTTTAGAACTTGAATAAATAATTAATCTTAAAACGAAAATCAATTTATATTCCCCGACCCTAAAGGGAGTAAATTGATTTTTTTCCACCCTTTAGGTTTGGGGAAAAGAAGAAAATTAATTTATGACTTATCAAAAAAATTTCAGTACTTAAATAAAATAAAAATCTTCAATTTTTTAAACTTTTGTGAACTAGTATTCAGAATAAATTTCCACTCTGTTGTCAAATTAATCTTTTGTGACTTTTGTGGTTTAAAATAAAAACTATGAAAAAATATTTTTTACTATTACTCATTTTTGCATTAACCTTCGCAAACGCCCAAACCAAAGGCTTCTACGAAAACGTTCAAAAGAAAAACATCTCCAAAGTTTTGGATGATTTAAACACTTTTGCAGCAAACGCCGATTTCAAAAACTATTTCAGTTTGTACGCCGAAGAATCGACTTTTATAGGAACAGACGCCACAGAAATTTGGAATAAAAAAGAATTCATGGATTACGCAAAACCACATTTCGACAAAGGAAAAGCGTGGAATTTCAAATCCTTAAAAAGAAACATTTATTTCAGCAAAGACGGAAAATATGCTTGGTTTGATGAACTTTTGGACACTCAAATGAAAATTTGTCGTGGTTCCGGTGTCCTTGAAAAAATAGGCAATCAATGGAAAATAAAACAATACGTCCTATCAATGACGATTCCCAACGATGTCACCAAAGAAGTCATCAACGCAAAATCACCAATCGAAGACGCCTATATTCTAAAATTAAAACAGTAAAAAAAAACTCTTCAACCTGCACCAAATCTATCAATTACACCAATTGCATTTTGTAGGGACTTGAAACCTGAAACCTGAAACAAAAATCTATATGTCAAAAAGAATAAAACCAAACCTTTCCCTTTTCCAAATCATCAACATGAGTATGGGATTTTTGGGAATTCAAATGGCTTTTGGTCTCCAAAACGGAAACGCGAGCCGAATTTTACAAAATTTTGGTGCAGATGTGCATCATCTCTCTTGGTTTTGGCTCGTAGCGCCATTTACCGGACTTATTGTTCAACCCATTATCGGACATTTGGGCGACCATACTTGGTCTGAAAAATGGGGCAGAAGAAAACCTTATTTTCTCATCGGTGCAGTTCTTACAGCGATTGGATTGGCATTTTTACCAAATTCTGCTTCTGTAAGTGTTTTTTTAGCAGGTGGTGTTTTGGTTTTTGCGGTATTATTTCTCGCAATGATGGACGCTTCTATCAACGTTGCAATGGAACCTTTCCGAGCATTGGTCGGTGATATGCTACCAAAACATCAGGGAACTATTGGTTTTTCAGTACAAACTATTTTAATTGGAATTGGTGCAGTTATTGGCTCAAATATGCCCGCTTGGTTGACTAATTTTGATAAAAACGTTCTTAGTTTAGATAAATATTTGTTAGCAAATTTTAATTTAACCTTACCAGAATACATTAAGAATATAAAATTCTCAAATGTTGCGCCTGAAGGTTTCGTTCCTGAAACAGTAATTTATTCTTTCTATTTAGGAGCCGCCATTCTTTTATTAACGATACTTTACACCGTTTTAACGACCAAAGAATATTCGCCAAAAGATTTCGCCGATTTTTCAGAAGAAGCACCGGATGAAGTAAAACCGAGAATGACCGATATTTTCAAAGATTTTGCCAACATTCCAAAATTGATGAAAAGTTTAGGATTGGTGCAGTTTTTCTCTTGGTTTGCGCTGTTCACAATGTGGGTTTATACAACGAGTTCCATTGCAACTCATCATTTCGGGCTTTCGCCGGATGACGCCAAATCAGAGCAGTTCAACAATGCCGGAAATTTGGTAGGAGAGTTGTTCGGATATTACAATTTATTTTCCATCGGTTTTGCATTCGCATTGATTCCTTTGGCAAAAATTATCGGTAAAAAACAGACGCACGCTTTGGCATTATTTTCAGGTGGAATTGGTTTGATTTCCCTTTATTTCATCAAGGACACCTCTTTACTTTGGATTCCGATGATTGGTGTAGGTTTCGCTTGGGCGAGTATTTTGGCGATGCCTTACGCAATGCTCATCAATGCAATTCCGCTCAAAAAAATGGGCGTTTATATGGGAATTTTCAACTTTTTTATTGTAATTCCTCAAATCGTGAACGGACTTTTCGGCGGACCGATTGTTCACAGTGTTTTTGGAAATTACGCCATCGGTTACGTTGTCGTTGGTGGAATCAGTATGATTTTAGCGGGAATAATTTCCCTAATGTTAAAAGGTGTTGGAAAAGATGATGAAACAAACGGTATTACAAAAAGCGCTCAAGCAGAAAAATACGCATAAAACTTCCAGGAAATAAATATAAATTCCGTCATTTTTTGGCGGAATTTTTTTTGATTCCAGAGGAATCACATCTGTGTACAATAATATGACATTTACCAGATTGAATGCGTTCCATAGGAACGCTATCTTTTTAAACATTCTTCTCAATAAACCCTTTCAAAACAGGCAATTCGCTAACTCCAACTTCCTTCACCGAAGTCAAAAGTGTAATGGTTTTTTCATTTGTAATTTTGTCTAAAAATGCTTCCGTTTCAGGGTTTTCAGCCAATTCTTTCAAATATTTTTTGCTAAACTCCTCAAAATCAATTTCCTTTCCGTGATAGGCTTTCCGAAGTTCTGTAGAAGGTGCAATTTCCTTCGCCCAAAAATCCAAATGTGCATTTTCCTTTTTCATTCCTCTTGGCCAAAGTCTGTCCGCCAAAACTCTGAAACCGTCTGTTGATAAAGGTTCTTCATAAATTCTTTTTTCTAAAATTTTCATAAGCAATTGATTTTGAATTAAATTTAAGGAAAATATTTCTTAACTTACATCAATGTCTTTTTTTTCTCGAAAAGGTATTTTTGCAATGGAAATTTATAAAAATCAGATTTCAGACCTTAATAAAAATTTGCATCAAAAAAATAATTCAAAAAATCTGAAATCTGATGTCTGAAATCTGAAATCTAAAAAATTATGAAAACAATCTTACATAAAGCCGAAGAACGCGGCTATCAAAATCACGGTTGGTTAATTGCCAATCACAGTTTTAGTTTTGCAAATTATTATGACGCTGAAAAAGTACATTTCGGAGCATTGCGCGTTTTGAACGACGATTTTGTGGACAAAGGAATGGGTTTCGGAATGCATCCTCACGCGAATATGGAAATCGTAACAATTCCACTTTCCGGAGAATTGCAACACAAAGATTCTATGGGCAATTTCGGGGCGATTAAAAAAGGAGAAATCCAAGTAATGAGCGCAGGAGCGGGAATTCAGCACAGCGAATTTAATGGAAGCGAGGAAAAACCGGTTACGCTTTTACAAATTTGGGTTATTCCAAAAATGATGGGCGTAGAACCTCGTTATGACCAACTGAAAATTTCTGAAAATGCCGTTGATAATGAGTTTCAACAAATTATTTCGCCAAATTCGGATGATGACGGTAGTTGGATTCATCAGGATTCTTGGTTTCATCTCGGAAAATTCACGGAAAACGCGAATAGAGCATATAAATTGCGAAAATCGGGAAATGGTGTGTATGTTTTCGTAATTTCGGGAAGTGTAAAAATTGGAGAGCAAACCTTAAATCAAAGGGATGCATTAGGAATTTGGGAAACTGAAAATTTCGATATGGAAATTCAAAAAGATTCCGAAATCCTACTCATCGAAGTTCCGATGCAGTTGCCCAAAATGTAAAATTTAGAAATAAAACCACAAAAGTCACAAAAGTTTTTTGCTAATTAAACTGAAGATAAACCGAACTGCTTACTAAGTACACAAAATGAAAATCTTTGATTTTCAAACTTATGTGAACTTTTACGGAAATAATTTTCCACTTAAAAAACTTTTGTGACTTTTGTGGTTAATTTTTTTAATGCAAATAACTTAATTAAATAGATTATATATTATGAAAATATTAGCCTTTGCAGGAAGCAATTCCGAAGTTTCCATCAACAAAAAATTGGTCACATTTGTCACTTCATTTTTCAAAGATGACGACGTAGAAATTTTGGATTTAAATGATTTCGAAATGCCGATTTACAAAAACGAAAGAGAAATAAAGGACGGAATTCCACAATCTGCGCTCGATTTTGCCAAAAAAATTGATGAGAGTGATTTAATTTTACTTTCAACACCCGAACACAACGGAAACTTCCCTGCTGTTTTCAAAAATTTAATGGATTGGATTTCCAGAATTAAAGGAAGAAAAATTTTCAACGGAAAACCGATGCTTCTTATGGCAACTTCTGGCGGAGCAAGAGGCGGCGCAAGTGTTTTAGAAATTGCCGAAAAACGTTTTCCTTTCGATGGCGCAGAAGTTCTTCAAACCTATTCTTTACCTAAATTTTATGAAAATTTTGATGAAGAAAAAGGAATCACAGATGAAGAAAAACTAAAGGAATTGAAGGAGAAAATTGAGAAAGTAAAATCTAAATTTTAGAAACTAATATACGTCTTCATATTCTCGCAGATTTTCCAAATGACGCAGATAAAAGTTATTTTAAAATCTGCTAAATCTATAAAATCTGCGAGAGTTTTTTTTTAGAACTATTTCTTCACCAAAGCCAATCCTTTTTTAAACAAAATAAATAAAGGAACCATCATCAAACCTCCTACAATTCCATAAATAGCCTGTTTCGCCATTGACGGAAAGTTAGGTAATAAATGATGTAAATAATCAATATTGTGGTCGAAAATTCCGCCTGCAACCAAAATTAGGGCAATCGTTCCAACAACGCCTAAACCTTTGATAACCCAAGGTAAAGCCTTCACCAAAAATGTTCCTAAAGAAACTAAAAATCCCTTATCTTTTTTAGATTTTCTAATCAGTTTATAACCGGCATCGTCCATTCTCACTATTAAAGCAACAATTCCGTAAACGCCTATAGTCGCAATGATTGCCACAATTGAAACCGTAATTATCTGAATCGTCAAACTTTGATTGAGTACCGTTCCTAAAGCGATAATCACAATCTCAATAGACAAAATAAAATCGGTCGTAATCGCGGATTTTATTTTTGCTTTTTCTTCATTTTCGCCGGCGTCGCTTGGTTCTTCAATTTCGGCAATCACCTCTTGTCCCGTTTCTTTGTCTTCTTTTTTATGGAAAAAATATTCGATAATTTTCTCCACGCCTTCATACGCCAAATAAAGTCCCCCAAAAACCAAAATCAACTTAATTGCCGGTGGATAAAGCCATTGCAAAAGAAAAGCAATTGGCAGGATAATGAGTTTGTTGATAAAAGAACCCTTCATAATCTGCATCAAAACAGGAATTTCTCGTGAGGACAAAAACCCTGTCGCTTTTTCGGCATTCACAGCGAGGTCGTCGCCCAAAATTCCTGCGGTTTGCTTGGTTGCAATCTTTGAAGTTACGGCGATATCGTCCATCAATGCGGCAATATCATCTAAAATTGCAAAAAAACCTGAAGCCATATTTTTTATTTTTTCTTGCTGCAAAAATAGGTTATTTTACCGAAAAATATCTCTGTTGTTGAGATAGAGAAGGTCACAAAAATTTATTTGAAATGTTGGAAAATTATTTATCGCAAGGAGCGCAAAGATTTTATAACATTGCTTTGTTTAATTGTTCGCAAAGGCGTTAAAACTTAGCAAAAGAAACTGCAACGATTGGATGTTTGTTTAACAAAACTATAATTATAAAATTCTTGGCTAAGTTTTAACGCCTTTGCGTTCGGAAATATGTTTTTCGTTAAGTAAATATCTTTGCGTTCCTTGCGATTATTTTGATACGTTTAAAATATTTGTGGATAAATTTCGCTTTTAAAACTCATTAAAAATTACTATTTTCGCAGAACGAAATTTTTAAAGAAATGAAAACGCAGCCATCATTTTCAGAAAAAGAAAAATTCCAAAATTTTGGAAATGAAATCTGCGCCACCCCAAAATATTGAGCCGACGTCCGTAAGATTGTCGGCTTTTTTTGTTTTGAAATGTCCGAAGACTGAAGATTGGATTTCAAACAAAATCAAATGATGTCAAACAATTTCAAACCTTGCAACCTGCATCAATTTGAAACAAAAAAGTAAAAATGAGCAACACCTATAAATCCGCCGGAGTCGACAAAGAAGAAGGCTACAAAACCGTTGATAAAATAAAATCTGCCGTTGCAGAAACCCATAACAAAAATGTGCTTTCGGGATTGGGAAGTTTCGGGGCGTTTTATGAAATTGCGGGCTACAAAAATCCTGTTTTGGTTTCCGGAACAGATGGAGTGGGAACCAAACTGAAAGTCGCTTTAGATTCCAAAAAATACGATTCCATCGGGATTGACTGTTTCGCGATGTGTGCAAACGACATTCTTTGTCACGGCGCAAAACCTTTATTTTTTCTCGATTATTTGGCGTGTGGAAAACTCGATTCTGAAGTTGCGGCTGAAATTGTGATGGGAATGGTAAAAGCCTGCAAAGACAATGAATGTGCATTAATTGGCGGCGAAACCGCAGAAATGCCAGGAATGTATCAGCCGGGAGATTATGATGTTGCCGGTTTTTGCGTCGGAATCGTGGAGAAAGACCAAGTAATTACCGGAGATAAAATAAAAAAAGGAGATAAAATCATCGCTTTGCCGAGTTCAGGATTCCACAGCAACGGATTTTCTTTGGTAAGAAAAATTTTCACAGATTTTAATGAGGGCTTTGAAGGAAAACCCATCCACGAAACATTGCTGATCCCAACAAAACTCTATTATCAGGACATTAAAAAATTGATGGAAAATTTGGAAATTTCAGGGATTGCACACATTACAGGTGGTGGATTGATTGAAAATGTTCCAAGAATTATTCCCGACAATCTTTGTGCGAAAATAGATACTTCAACCATCAAAATTCCAAACGTTATGCTCGAACTTGAAAAGCGCGGAAACATCGACCGGATGGAAATGTATGGAACCTTCAACATGGGTGTAGGAATGGTGGTGGTGATTGATGAAAAACACGCAGTAAAAGCGATGGATTTGTTGGAAGACGCTTATGAAATCGGGGAAATTGAGGAAAATTCTCTAACCAAAATAGAGTTGATATAAAATTTAAACCACAAAAGACACAAAAGTTTTTTAACACATAAGCCACATTAGATTAAAGTTAAAAAACGTGAAAATATTTAGGACACATAAGTTTGAAAATCAAAGATTTTCATTTTTGTGAACTTTTATGGAGAAATTTATTCCATCTTTAAATAAAAAACTTTTGCGCCTTTTGTGGTTAATAAAATATGAAGAAAATTGTAGTTTTAGTAAGCGGTTTCGGAACCAATCTTCAGCGCATCATCGATTGTATTGATAATGGCGAAATTTCCAACGCAAAAATTTCCCTCGTTGTTGCAGACCGCGACTGCTACGGACTTCAACGTGCAGAAAACGCAGGAATTCTAAATCAATTAATAAAACGCGGAAAATCGTTTTCAGAAAATTTAGAAAAAATACTTCCTGAAAATGTTGATTTAATTGTTCTCGCAGGATTTTTATCCATTTTAAGCAATGAATTTTGTGAAAAGTATCAAGGAAAAATTATCAATATTCACCCCTCACTTTTACCCAAATTTGGCGGATTCGGAATGTGGGGAATGAATGTTCACAATGCCGTTTTGGAAGCCGGAGAAAAGGAGAGTGGAGCAACGGTTCACTACGTAACAACAGGAATTGATGAAGGCGAAATTATTTTACAGGGAAAGGTAAAAGTAGAAGAAAATCAAACTCCCGAAACTTTGGCTGAAAAAGTTCATCAAATTGAATACCATATTTTTCCGAAGGCAATAAATTTGGCTCTCAATATTCCCCTCTAAAAAGAGGGGTGTCCGAAGGACGGGGTGTGTAATTTCATTTTATGGAAAGGAAAATTTTAACTCATATTCATGGTATTGAAATTTTTAGGAGAAAGATTGATACTCTTCCTAAAAATAAAGAACTGTTGCAGAGGTCTAGAAGTTTAAGAAAAGGCTACATTTTATCTGAAGTTATATTTTGGAAACAGGTCAGAAATAAAGAGTTTCATAGAATTGATTTTGACAGACAAAGGATTATAGGAAATTATATTGTTGATTTTTATGTTAAATCAATTGGTTTAGTCATTGAAATATATGGTTTAAGCCATGAAGATAAAGAAGAATACGACGAAAAAAGAGAAGAGTTTTTAAAGTCTTTAGAGTTGAAAATTTTCAAAATATCTGATTTTAGAGTGAAAAATGATTTGAGAAATGTGATGAAAGAATTAGAGGATTATATTATCAGTCATTTTTCGTAAACTAAAAAACACCCCGTCAAAATTTTCTTTAAGAAAATTTTGCCACCCCTCTTTAAAAAAGAGGGGAATGCAAACCCAGAAAAATCTAATAAAAAGTAAAAATAAATGTCAAAAAAACGTGCATTAATCTCTGTTTCCGATAAATCCGGACTTACAGAATTTGCAAAATTTTTAGAGGAAAACAATTACGAACTTATTTCCACAGGCGGAACGTTCAAACATCTGAAAGAAGCAGGTTTAAGCCCAATTCAGATTGATGAAATCACGAATTTCCCTGAAATGTTGGACGGTCGCGTGAAAACGTTGCACCCAAAAGTTCACGGCGGACTTCTCGCGGTTCGCGACAACGAAGAACATATGAAAACCGTTCAAGAACACGGAATTGGACTGATTGATATGGTTATCGTCAATCTTTATCCATTTTTTGAAAACGTGAACAAAAATATTTCATTGGACGAAAAAGTAGAGTTCATCGATATTGGCGGACCTTCCATGTTGCGTTCTGCAGCGAAAAATTTCAATTCAGTAACGGTAATTACGGATGTAGAAGATTATCAAAAAATTCAAAATGAAATTTCAGAAACCGGAAATTCTACTATAGAAACCCGTAAAAAGTTAGCAGGAAAAGTATTCAATTTAACGTCGGCTTACGACGCTGCGATTTCAAAAATGTTGTTGGAAGAAGAATATCCAACGTATCTCAACGCTTCCTATAAAAAAGTTTCCGACTTACGTTATGGTGAAAACCCGCATCAAAGCGCCGCGTATTACGTTTCCACGTTTGAAAACGGCGCGATGAAAGATTTTGAAATTTTAGGCGGAAAAGAACTCTCTTTCAACAATCTTCGCGATATGGATTTATGTTGGAAAGTCGTGAACGAATTTAAAAATGAAATGGCTTGTTGTGCGGTAAAACATTCCACACCTTGCGGCGTTGCGATAGGAACTTCCGCTTTGGAAACCTACAAAAAAACCTTTGAATGCGACCCTGTTTCCATTTTCGGCGGCATTATCGCAATGAATTATAAAGTAGATGCAGCCACAGCAGAAGAACTCAACAAAACATTTCTAGAAATTGTAATGGCAACTGATTTTGATGAGTACGCTTTGGAAATTTTAAGAAAAAAGAAAAACCTCAGAATTATAAAAATCAAAAATCAGGTTTCCGACCAACAAACTTGGGTAAAAATCGATGGCGGAATGTTGGTACAAGACAATGACAATCAATTTTCAGAAGACATCAAAACCGTTACTGTTTTCCAACCAACCGAAGAACAGAAAAAAGCATTAGTATTTGCTCAAAGAGTAGTAAAATATGTAAAATCCAACGCCATCGTTGTTTCCAACGGAATTCAGGCATTAGGAATTGGTGGTGGACAAGTGAACAGAATTTGGGCAACAGAACAAGCGGTGCAAAGAGCGAAGGAGAAATTTTCCGGCGATTTGGTTCTCGCTTCCGACGCGTTTTTCCCGTTCCGTGATGTGGTAGATTTTTGTGCAAAAGAAGGCATCAAAGCACTTATTCAACCGGGCGGAAGTATGCGCGACGAAGAAAGTATCGAAGCCGCCAACGAACACGGCATTCCAATGATGTTGACGGGAATGAGACATTTTCTGCATTGATAAATTTGGTGTAAAATTGTTGCATTTGGTGCAATTGATGCAAATTGTTGCAAACGTTTTGTTAACAAATTTTGAAATTAAATTAAACTGCCAAAAGGTACCACTTGCACTTTTGCACCAATTGCATCTTTGCAACAACTGCACCTAATCAAACAACTTAAAAACTTTGAAATCCCCTTTCAAAATCTTAAATTTGTAGAATAATAAAAAAAGTAAACTTTTATGAGAGTTTTAATCATAGGAAACGGAGGTCGCGAAGCCGCTTTTGCAGCAAAATTGGCGCAGGACAGCCGTGTAACGCAGATGTTTTTTGCAAAAGGTAACGCTACAACCGAAAAATACGGTAAAAACGTTCCGCTTACCGAAATCCACGAATTGGTAGATTTCGCGAAAAAAGAAGCCGTCAATTTAACCATTGTTGGTCCCGAAGCACCATTAGTAGAAGGAATTGTGGACGAATTCAACAAAGCCGGACAAAGAATTTTCGGTCCAACCAAAAAAATCGCCAATTTGGAAGGAAGCAAAGCCTACTCCAAAAAATTTATGCAGGAATTCGGCGTGAAAACTGCTGATGCACACATTTTTACTTCGTATGTAGAATCAAAATCATACCTTGAAACTGCACATTATCCGCTCATCATCAAAGCCTCAGGTTTGGCAAGCGGAAAAGGCGTTGTTTTGGCGGATGACAAAGACGAAGCCATGAAAACCATCCACGATTTTATGATTGATAAAATCTACGGCGACGCCGGAATTCAAATTGTGGTAGAAGAATATTTAAGAGGTTTTGAAGCCTCCATCATCTGTTTCGCCAACGGAAAAACACTTTACCCGTGCATTGCCGCGAAAGATTACAAAAGGGTAGGAAACCACAATACCGGCGCAAACACCGGAGGAATGGGCGCAGTTGCACCAAGTCCAGAGTTCACAGCGGAACATTACGAAGATTTTAAGAAAAATATTTTAGAGCCAACCATTAACGGACTGAAAGACAATTATTTAATGTTCAACGGTTTCATCTTTTTCGGATTGATGGTAACCGACAAAGGTTGTCATTTGCTCGAATACAATATGCGTTCAGGCGATCCAGAAACGCAGGTAATTTTACCACTTTTGGAAAATAATTTGCTCGACACCATCAACGCTTGCATCGATGGACAGGACATCGAACTGAAATTCAGCGACGAAAAAGCGGTTTGTCTTGTGATGTGTTCCGGCGGTTATCCCGGAAACTACGAAACCGGCTACGAAATCCGTGGTTTAGACCGTGTTCAGCACAGCGAAATCATTTTGGCGGGAGCGCAAAACAGAGCAGGAGGCGTTTACACTTCGGGCGGCAGAGTTATCGACCTTGTGGCGACGGCTCCCACCATCGAAGAAGCGCGCAAAAAAGTCTATGAAGACGCAAAACCGGTTCATTTCGACTATGCGTTTTACAGAGAAGACATCGGCAAATTCTAAAAATCAAGGCGTGAGAAATCACGTCTTTTTTTCAATCTGAATTTAAGAAATTATAAAAATTAGGAGCCGGGAACCTGCTTTCCGTTGCAAGTCCTCGCTCCAATGCTTTCCCAACGCTTGCTGTGGGCTTTCCACTACAATCAGGGCTAGTTACGAGCAGGGATTTTTAGAAAAATTGGTCATTAAGAAACGAAGTTTTTTTTGAAATGACCTAGGAAACGTAGGCGTTAAGAAATTTTAAATAAAATCCGTTAAAAAATTTTCAGTGTTTGAAGCGCGGCAATAATTTTTGTTTTTCAACAAATCGTGTTTCCGCGCAAGTTTGAAAATTTTAGGATTTTATTTAAAATTTTAGCCGGAGTTTCCAGTCTTGAATTTTTGGTTCTTTTGTTTCAAGACAAATCACGAAGTGATTCGCTGATTCCAATTAAAAAAATAATTAAAACTGAAGCAAAAGAACAAATAAGAAAAATTAAATTAAATTAAACAAAGGAAGGAATAAAGGAATAGAAGATAGCGTTCCTACGGAACGCAAACCATCAATCGAAAAAAAAATCTACACATATACGATTCCTACGGAATCAAAAAAGATAGAGCATAAAGTTTGTCATTCCGTAGGAATCTCAACTTAATTATTTAGATTCCTACGGAAATCAAAGATTCGGCGAAGCCAATGCAAATATAACGTAAAACCTGAAACCTGAAACTCGGAACAAGTAACCAGAAGCTAGAAACAAGAAACAAGAAACAAGAAACCAGCAACAAAAAATCAAAAATGGAAAACGGCATCATCATCCTCGATTTCGGCTCACAATACAACCAACTTATCGGACGCAGAATCCGTGAAATGGAAGTCTATTCCGAAATTGTTCCTTACAATACACCTTTAAAAGAAATTTTAGCCAAAAAACCTTCGGGAATTATTCTTTCCGGCGGTCCAAGTTCCGTGAATGCGGAAGATGCACATTTGGTAGAAAAATCCTTGTTTGAAGCCGGAATTCCTGTTCTCGGAATTTGCTATGGAATGCAACTCACGACACATATTCTCGGTGGAAAAGTAAAAAAAGGAGAAAAAGGAGAATACGGAAAATCAACCTTAAAAATCACAAAAAACAATCCATTATTTGAAGGTGTTCCCGAACATTCTACAGTTTGGATGTCGCATTTCGATGAAGTAGAAATTCCACCGCAAAACTTTGAAATTTCTGCGGAAACAGATGTAATTTCGGGGATTTTTAATGCAGAAAAAAATATTTATTGCGTTCAGTTTCATCCTGAAGTTTCGCATACCGAATTTGGCGGAAAAATGCTCGAAAACTTCGTTTTTGGCATCTGCAACGCTCAAAAAAATTGGAAATTAACGGGTTACATTGAACGAACCATCGCCGAAATCAAAGAAAAAGTTGGGAAAGAAAAAGTGATTCTCGGACTTTCCGGCGGCGTTGATTCTTCGGTTGCGGCGGTTCTCATTCATAAAGCAATCGGTGACCAATTGCAGTGTATTTTCGTTGACACCGGACTTTTACGAAAAGACGAAGGCAAAAAAGTAATGAAAAACTACGGTGAACATTTCCATATGAATATTGATATGGTGGATGCTTCCGAACGTTTTTTATACAAATTAAAAGGAATTTCCGACCCCGAAGAAAAACGAAAAATAATCGGAAAAGAATTTATCGCCGTTTTCGATGAAGAATCCCACAAATTTGAAGGTGCAAAATTTTTGGCTCAAGGAACGATTTATCCGGACGTTATAGAATCACAATCTGTGAAAGGTCCTTCAGCAGTCATCAAATCGCATCACAATGTTGGTGGACTTCCAGAAGAAATGAAACTCGAACTTTTGGAACCTTTGCGCGAACTTTTCAAAGACGAAGTGCGGAAAGTAGGCGAGGAACTCGGAATTCCGCATCATTTGGTGTATCGTCATCCATTTCCGGGACCGGGTTTAGGAATCAGAATTTTAGGAGAAGTGGACGAAGAAAAAGTAAAAATCCTACAAGAAGCCGACGATATTTTCATTGAAGAACTCTATAAAAACGACCTTTACGAAAAAGTTTCTCAAGCCTTCGTTGTTTTACTTCCCGTAAAATCGGTCGGAGTAATGGGCGACGAAAGAACTTACGAATACACCGCCGTTGTCCGCTCTGCAAACACCATTGATTTTATGACGGCAACTTTCAGCAAATTTTCCTGGGAATTTTTAGAAAATATTTCCAACCGTATCATCAACGAAGTTCGCGGCATCAACCGTGTTGCCTACGATATTTCAAGCAAACCACCTGCAACGATTGAGTGGGAATAATTTGAGTGGGAGAGTTTGGGAGTTTGAGAGTGGGAGAGTTTCCATCATAAATCTAAAAAATCTCTGAAATTTTTCAGAGATTTTTTTGTTCCATTAATTTTTTCCGCCGCCGCTTTCTTTTTCCACGTTGGTTTTGCTGCTTTCTTTTACTTTTTGGTTTCCAAATCGTTTTACAAAACTAAAGGTAACTCCATACCAATCCCAAGTGGAAATGTTTTTGAATGTTCCGATTGGTGTGTAAGTTGTGGTATCGTTGCCTGGTTTTTTGAAAATATTGTTGAAACGTAATCCCAACTCAATCTGCGAAACAGGGAAGGTTTTTGTTCCGCCAAAGCTGTGGAAGAAATTCATTTTATTGCCCATAGAATTTCCCCAGTTTTGCGAATGTAAGCCAAACCAACCGTTAAAATTGATGTTTTTATTCAGGAAATTGGTATAAGAAAAGTTCGTGGAACCACTAAAATTGGTGATGTAGTTTTTCAGGTCGATATTATTTTTTTCATTGAAATCACTGTTATCGATGTAGGAAAGACCTAAATTTAGATTGACATTCAGCTTATTTTTGAAAAAAGTTTGATTGGTATTGGCATAAACCGAATAGTTTTTCACTTTTCCGCCAAAATTTGTAGGCATACTGATGGTTTTTCCGTCCTCGATGTAGTAGGAATTCCAATAATCTTGATTGCTGAAGGAATAATTTGTAGAAATAAAGTATTTTTTATAAAGTCCCAATTTCAAACCAATTCTATGGTTCGGATTGGGCTGTAAATCCATATTTCCACGGCTATAAGTTCCATTATCTGATGGAATCAAGAACGGATTAAACTCTGTGTACCAAGGTCGCCAAAGACTGTATTTGTAAGTTGCTGTTAAGTTGTAATTATCGGAAAAAGAATATTTTACTAAGAGATCGGGCAATAATTTTCCGTAGGAATTGGTTTTTTCTATATTTCCAACATCCTGTTTTACGGTGTAGCGGATGTGTTCGTAGCGCAACCCAATTCTGGTTTCCAATTTTTTGAAGAATTTTTTGCTAAAATTGGCATACAGCGAGTTCAAATTATCCAAATATTGAAAATTATTGGTTTTGTTGGGGTCATTTACCCAAATTCCATTCTGATTTTTAAAGAAACCAATAGGACTTTGATTGTTCCTGAAATTCGCTTTTCCTCCAACTTCCAACTGATCACCATCTTTTCCAATGGGTTGGGAATAATCTATTTTCACATAATATTCACGATTATTATCGTTTGAAGAAATTCGGTCTTCCTCAATAATTCCTGTGCTTCTTTCAAGATAATGATTGGCTGTATTGCCCTGTTTTTCGTAGTTTAAACCAAAGTTTACATCCAAAATCCGGTTTTTTTCTTTGTCGTAATATTTGTAAAACAAATTGCTTCCCAAAAAATGATTATTTCCAACCGCATCCATCGTTTTCGTATAAAAATTTTGTTGAATTGAATTGAGGAAATATTCGCCATTTGCATTAGAACTTGTATCATATTTGGAGCTGTAATATTCCATCACCAATCCGGCGTTGTTTTTTTCATCCAACTCAAATTCTGATGAGGAAGAAAATGAGGGCGATTTCCACAAACTGTTATTTTCGGAATTAATTTTCGTTAATGATTGGTCTGCAAACAAAAAATTTTCATTGTAACTCGTATTTACTCTTTCCGAATGATTATAAGAACCAGAAAATGCCTGCGTAAAATATTTCCGATGGTAATTCAAATTAATGTTGGAATATTGCGAATTTTTTAAACTTTGCGTATTGTTCAGCGATACACTTCCTTTCAAACCTTCGTTATCGAGCTTTTTCAAAACGATGTTTATTACCGCTCCCGAAGATTCGTATTTTGCAGAAGGACTGGTTATTACTTCTATTTTCATTAAATTGTCTGCAGGAATTGTTTTCAGATATTCCTTCAGTTCTTTCCCTGTAAAAACCGATTTCCTGTCGTTAATGTAAACTGTAACTTTGCTTCCTTCCGCAGTAACATTGTCATCATTATCAATATTTACCAGCGGAGTCATTCGCAAAACATCCCAAGTTGTATTTCCAGCTAAAATAGAGCTGTTTGCAACATTAAAAACGGTTCGGTCTGCTTTGCTTTCGATGGTTGGCTTTTTTGCGGTAAGAACGACTTCCTTTATTTCAGAGGTTTTTACGGTGTCAGATTTTGTTTCCTGCGAAAAAACAAAAATTCCTGACAAAAGAGAGAGGCTGATAATGGTTCGCTTCATTAAGTTTTCAATTTATCCAATAAGACTATCGAAACTCCTTTTTGTTACAAAGAAAACTCATTTCCAAACTATTTAGAATGAATTTATTTTAGGATTGAAAACCTCCAAAAAAAATAAAAGAATGCTGGAATTTTTGTCTTTTACATGAAAAAAATAATTCTTTTCAAAAAGAAATGTATTGCGATGAGAGATCGAACCGCCTATTTTGTAGATTCAGGATTCAAAAATTGCTCGATTGCTTTTTCGGCGCACTTTCTTCCATATTCTATCTGCCTTTTTACTTTGAAAAAATCAAGCATATTGCAGGATTCCCGTGAAAGTTGCACCAAAATATCGGGAGGATTTGTTTTTAGCGAATTTCTGGCATTGGTTTCTATCAATAAACTTAAAGAATGCGTGAAAACATTTATGTTTGAACTTAAGTTTCTCACTCTACTTTTTGCGCCTTCATAAGGTATAAAAGCGTTCACATCCACCACAATCAGCAAATCTTTTTTCTTTCTTTTGGCGTATTCTACAGGTATATTGTTCAAAATTCCGCCATCTACATACACATCGTTATCTATTTCTACCGGCGAAAAAATAGTCGGAATGGCTATTGATGCACGTATTGCGTCATAAATATCGCCTTTTTGAAAACAAACTGTTTTTTTTGCATATAATTGAGTGGCAATTGCTGAAAATTCAATTTCCAAATCCTCAATGTTTTTGGTAGGGAAAAGTTTTTTCATTTTTCGGAAAACTCGATGTCCTTTCAAGAAACCACGTCTCGGAATGGAAAAATCTATCAAATCCAAAGCCTGAAGTTTTCCCATTTTTGTAACCCAATTTTTGAAGGCTTCCAGTTTTCCCATGGCGTAAAGTCCGCCAATTAAAGCCCCCATTGAAGTTCCTGTTACACTGTGTATTACAAATCCTTTTTCCAGTAAAACTTCAATCACTCCAATATGGCCGAAACCTCTTGCTCCGCCTCCGGAAAGTACAAGTGAAACGTCGCGGTAAGATTTTTTATTTTTTGATGATGAGAACAGTGAAATCAAGTCCAATTCCTTTTTTTATTTAAATTTAAGAAAAATAACGCAGCTAACAAACATCAATTCAACTCAACTTAAAATTCAGTAGTTTTGCAAAATGAAAAAACTCACTTTTGCCGATTTTGAACTTCCTGAAAAAATCCTCGATGTTTTGGCGGATTTAGAACTATTTGAGCCAACTCCCATTCAGGAAAAAAGCTTCAAACCGGTACTTTCCGGTCGCGACGTGATGGGAATTGCACAAACCGGAACGGGAAAAACATTGGCTTATTTGCTTCCCGTACTGAAAAACTGGAAATTCAGCAAAAGTGGAAATCCTACCATTTTAGTTTTGGTTCCAACACGAGAATTGATGGTGCAAGTTTCGGAAATTTTGAAGATTTTAACACAAAATATCACATCAAGAGTCATTGGAATTTATGGAGGCGTAAACATCAAAACCCAAAAGTTGTTATTTACTGACGGTTGCGATATTTTGGTGGGAACGCCCGGAAGAGTGATGGATTTGGCGATTGATAACGCAATTTCATTAAAAGAGGTTCAAAAATTAATCATAGATGAGTTTGATGAAATGCTGAATCTTGGTTTTCGTCCGCAACTCACGCATATTTTTGAAATGATGAAGGAAAAACGTCAAAATATTCTTTTTTCGGCAACGATGACGGAGGCTGTGGATGAAATGTTGGATCAATATTTTGCTGGTCCCTTGGAAATTTCATTAGCAAAATCGGGAACGCCGCTTGAAAAAATAGAGCAAATCGGTTATAAAGTTCAGAATTTCAACACGAAAATTAATTTGCTGGAGTTTTTATTGAAGAACGATACAGAAATGTCCAAAGTTTTGATTTTCTGCAACAATAAAAAACACGCCGATTTACTTTTCACCACAATTGATGAGCTTTTCCCAGAAAGTTTTGATGTAATACACTCCAACAAATCGCAAAATTATCGTCTTCGTGCCATGAAAAAGTTTGAGGATGAAGAAATTAGAGGTTTAATAACGACGGATGTTATGGCGAGAGGTTTGGATATTTCGAACATTACGCACGTCATCAATTTTGAAGTTCCTGAAGTTCCCGAACAGTATATTCACCGAATTGGACGAACCGGAAGAGCCGATAAAGACGGAAAAGCAGTAACATTCATCACTAAAAAAGAGGAAACCAACCTTTTGGATATTGAACTTTTGATGGACAAAGAACTGCAGGTTTTAGAATTTCCTGAAGGCGTAAAAATAAACCCGAAAAAAATTGCTTCAGAACAGGACGAAATAAAAATGAAAAACGCGCACACTGTAAAATTGGAAGAAGGTGGTGGCGCATTTCACGATAAAAAAGATAAAAATAAGAAGGAAAATTGGGGCGGTCCGCACAAAAGAAAGCAACCCAAAAAAGTTGGAGCCAACCGAGCGCAACAAAAATCAAAATCTATCGCAAAAAGAAAGAAGAAATAGTTTTTTAAAATTTTCATAAGAATTATTTAATCGCAAGGAGCGCAAAATTTATTAACATAGTATTTGTCAATATTTTTCGTTCGCAAAGGCACTTCGTTCAGCAATTGCTAAAAAAATCACAATTTATTTGCTAAGCTTCGCACTTTGCGAAAAAATTTTATATTTTTTCAAAGAGTTCCTTCGCGCACCTTCGTGATAAAAATATATAGTTAGATTATTGTAACAATCTTAAAGATTCAAAAAAAGATTCCAAACATAATCCGATTCTATTGTTTTAAATCTGCTAAATCTGCTAAATCCGCAAAATCTGCGAGAGTAAAAATCACTTCCAAAATTCATCCTCATATTCCGGCTCTCTGTGCGCAACAGCATCCAGTTTCAAAAGATTTTCCAGTTGGTCATCTGTTGCCTTTTCCTGAATTTCCTGAAAAATTTCGCGTTCTTCGGTTCGGATGTGTTTTTCCAACAAATTTCTAAATTTTGAAATTTCATCATAATCTGTAAAACCTCTCTTAATCATAATTTCAAAAATTTTATGCTCTTCAATTGCCTGCAAAATCAGCGGATGTTCTAAACCTAAAATCTCAAAATAATGGTCTTCTTCCTCTGCAAAATGGGGTTTCAAGTTGTGATGGTAAAATAAGTGGATATATTTTTCCATTCTGGAAGTTTCCACATCTTTTTTCATTCCTTCCTTCAACTTCCAGCAGAGCAAAAGCCCGAAATGATGGTCTCTGCTTAACTGCACCAATGCTTCGTGTCTTTTCATTTTAAAAATTTTAATGATGAACAAGTTACAATATTTTATTATTTCCAGAAAAATTAGGATTTATCAACCTGAGTCTGTTTTATTTTTTCAAAATGAACCTTAATTTGTTTACCCCAACCGTCAAGTTTTTTATTTTCAATTCTTTTGTTGGCTAAATTGAATCTGCATTTTCAAGAAAAAGAAACAAGAATTTCATTATATTTATAGATAAAATTCTGAATAATGAAAAACTCATTTCGTGCATTCGGTGTGATCTTACTCATCCCAACAATTTTCATTGCACAAATTAAAAATAGCCCTCAGAAGGATCCAGAAATCACAAAATATGTTTCACAAGTCAGTTCAGATTCGCTGAAATCTTACATCAACACATTGGTTAGTTTCGGAACTCGTCATACTTTAAGTTCAACAACCGACGATAAAAAAGGAATTGGTGCTGCAAGAAATTGGGTATTGAAAAAATTCAGAGATTATTCCAAAAATGCTGGTGGTAGAATGGAAGTTTTTCTGCAAAATCAGGACATTCAACCCGACGGAAAACGTGTAGACCAAATCACAAATCTTGGAAACGCTATCGCAATTCTGCACGGAACAAATCCAGACGACAAAAGAATTTTCTTAATTGGTGGACATTTAGATTCCAGAGTTTCCGACGTGATGAATCGAAAAGACTTCGCACCCGGAGCCAACGACGACGGAAGTGGAGTTGGAGCCTTGATAGAATCTGCCCGAATTTTAAGCAAGTCAAAATTTCCAGCAACCATTATTTTTGTCGCATTTTCAGGTGAAGAACAATCTTTGCTCGGTTCAAAAATGCTCGCCGAAAAAGCCAAAGCCGAAAATTGGCAAATTGAAGGAATTCTAAACAACGATATGATTTCCAACACCAAAGCAGGAGAAACAGGCGAAATCAACGACAAAATTCTGCGTGTATTTTCCGAGGGTTTACCACAATTTGAAATGGAGAAAAAAGCGCAACAAATACGAAATTTAGGTTTAGAAAACGACGGTGATTCAAGACAATTAGCACGTTACATCAAAGAAATTGGAGAAAATTATGTGAAAAATTTAGAAGTAAAACTCATTTATAGAAATGACCGATTTCTTCGTGGTGGCGATCATACTTCTTTTGTCAATCTTGGTTTTCCAGCAGTTAGATTGACAGAATATTTTGAAAATTACGACCATCAACATCAAGATTTTAGAACTGAAAATGGTAGAAAATACGGTGATTTGCAAGAATTTATGGACTTTGAATATTTCAGAAAAAATACAGCAGTAAATGTTGCCACACTTTCCAATCTTGCAAAAGCACCATCAAAACCCGAAACCGTAAAAATGGACGTGAAAGAACTCACCAATACCACAAAACTAAGTTGGGAAAAACCAAAATTCGGCGAAGTTTTAGGGTATTACATTCTTGTTCGTGAAACCGATAGTTCAGTTTGGCAACAAAAGATTTTCACCAAGGATCTGAATATTAAAATTTCATATTCCAAAGACAATTATTTCTTTGCTGTGCAAAGTGTGAATGCTTCAGGGAATACAAGTTTGGCTGTAATTCCTTCGGTTGCTATATAAACATAGAAGCATTTAAAAATGATTAAGAAATTTCCCTTACAATTTTTTCTAACTTTAATTGTATTTTTACTATTAAACACGTCTTATTTTTGGGAAGGAATTTTCGGGGTTGGAGCGTTCATTCCAATATTTATAATTTTTTGTTTAGTTTTCATTTTGTTCATTGAATTTGTTAGACAATTCTATATTTCAATAAGAGATAGGTTTTCCGATACAAAAAGAAATTTTTTAATTTCATTTATGCTCATCTTCTTTTTATTGATTTACTTTAAACCTCTTGGAATTGTAAATTTTGAAAAACTGAAAGGAGAGGATGCTTTGGTCGCAAATAGAGAAGGAGCAGCAAATTGTATGACAACTTTAAGGTTGAAAAAGAACAAAAAATTCACTTATCAAAGTGTATGTTTCGGGATTGAAAGAAATTTTGGGAATTACACGATTAAAAATGATACCATTTTCTTTAAATCAGATTCAAGAGAATTTAAATTTCAATTTGCAAAAATTAAAAATGTTACTTCCACAAAAGGTAATGATTTTGAAGCTATCATTTTATTTGAAAATAAGTCAGACAAAAAACCTTTAGAAATCTATATAACTAAAAACGATTTAAACCAAAATTCGGTAAAATAATTACATAAAATTTGAAAGAAATTTAGGTTACTTTTCACCCAAATTTTCCGTATTTTTGCAAGATTCCGAATTTTTCACTTTGTCAAAGTTTTAAATCTTTGACAAAGTTTTCTGATTGGAATTTTCATTAAAAAAAAGCTACGAAGTAGCGAAATCAATAGCAAAGGGTGAAGCCCTTTGAAATCATAGAAATTTAGAGTAGTGAGGTCTGAAAGACCGATATAAAATGAGCAACAGCAAAGAATACATAGAAGTTTACGGCGCTCGTGAACACAACCTCAAAAACATCAACGTAAAAATTCCGCGCAACGAATTGGTCGTGATCACCGGACTTTCAGGTTCGGGAAAATCGTCGTTGGCTTTTGATACTATTTTTGCGGAAGGACAACGTCGTTACATTGAAACTTTTTCCGCTTATGCAAGACAGTTTTTGGGCGGTTTGGAACGTCCCGATGTTGATAAAATCGACGGACTTTCACCAGTGATTGCGATTGAACAAAAAACCACGAACAAAAATCCCCGTTCTACGGTGGGAACAGTGACGGAACTCTATGATTTTCTGCGACTTCTGTTCGCCAGAGTTTCCGATGCGTATTCCCTGACTTCCGGAAAAAAACTCGTGAGTTACACCGAAGAACAGATTTTAGAAACCATTAAAGAAAATTTTAAAGGCGAAAAACTGATGCTTTTGGCTCCGGTTGTTCGTTCCAGAAAAGGTCATTATCACGAACTTTTCGTGCAAATGGCAAAGAAAGGTTACGGACAAGCCAGAATTGACGGCGAATTACAGGAAATTGAATACGATTTAAAACTTGACCGTTACAAAACCCACGACATTGACATTGTGATTGACCGTTGGATTATCGGCGAAAATGCCACAGAAAACCGAATGGAAAAATCGCTGCGAACCGCAATGGAAATGGGAGAAGGATTGATTGGAATTCAAAAATTAAATTCAGATGAAATTCAATATTTTTCAAAAAATTTGATGGATGATGATACAGGGAATTCTCTCGCAATGCCGGAACCCAACACATTTTCCTTCAATTCTCCGAAAGGAAGTTGCCCGAATTGTAAAGGTTTGGGAACCATCAAAAAAGTGAACACCGATTATTTTGTAGAAAATCCGAAACTTTCTGTCAATCAGGGTGGTTTGTTGCCTTTGGAAGACATTAAAAGCAACAAATGGATTTTGGCTCAAATCAAAAATATTTTAGAAATTTTTGATGCAGATTTGTCCACGGCTTTCAAAGATATTCCGAAAGAAGCGTTGGATTTAATCTATTTCGGAGCGCACAAAGAAGTTGGAAAAGAGTTGAAACACGCCGGAATTACCAAGAAAATAAAGGTGAATTTTGACGGTTTAGTTCCAATTATTGAGGAAATGATTGAGGACAAAGAAAGTTACGACGCGATTTTGTTGGAACGCCATTTCACAACCGAAGAAACTTGTCCGGAATGTAAAGGAACGCGACTTCAATCTTCCAGTTTGAGTTTTAAAATTGACGGAAAAAATATCGCGGAAATCAACGCTTTGTCTTTGGCTGATTTGAAGGATTGGTTGAATGATATTGAAGACAAATTCAGCGAAAAAAATAAAATCATCGCCCACGAAATCCTCAAAGAAATCAAAACCAGATTGCAATTTTTATTGGATGTCGGTTTGGATTATTTGAGTTTGAGCCGAAGTTCCAGAACGCTTTCCGGTGGAGAAAGTCAGCGTATTCGTTTGGCGACACAAATCGGTTCGCAACTCGTGAACGTGTTGTATATTTTAGATGAACCTTCGATTGGACTTCATCAAAGAGACAACGAAAGATTGATTAATTCTTTGAAAAACCTGCGTGATATCGGCAATTCCGTGATTGTGGTGGAACACGACAAAGATATGATTTTGGAAGCCGACGAAGTTTTGGACATTGGACCAAGAGCCGGAAAATTTGGCGGAGAAATTCTTTGGCAAGGAAAACCAAAAGACTTGCTAAAAGCCGACACAATTACCGCCGATTATATGACGGGACGAAAAAAAATTGAAATTCCTGCGGAAAGAAGAAAAGGCAACGGAAAATCAATCACTTTAAAAGGTGCTACCGGAAATAATTTAAAAAATGTCAATCTGGAAGTTCCTTTAGGAAAATTGGTGGTCGTTTCCGGAATTTCGGGAAGCGGAAAATCGTCTTTGATTAACGGAACGCTTTATCCAATTCTCAACAAACATTTTTACCGAGCGGTTCAGGAACCTTTGCCTTACAAAAAAGTGGAAGGTTTGGACAATATTGATAAAATTGTAGATGTGGATCAAACGCCGATTGGAAGGACACCACGCTCAAATCCTGCAACTTACACCGGAATGTTTACCGATATCCGAAATCTTTTTGCGGAACTGCCCGAAAGTAAAATTCGTGGTTACAAAGCCGGAAGATTTTCGTTCAACGTAAAAGGCGGAAGATGCGAAACTTGTCAAGGCGGCGGATTGAAAGTGATTGAAATGAACTTTTTGCCCGATGTTTACGTGCATTGTGAAACCTGCAACGGAAAACGTTTCAACCGAGAAACTTTGGAAGTGCGCTACAAAGGAAAATCTATTTCCGATGTGTTGGAAATGACCATTGATGAAGCCGTAGATTTCTTTCAACCTATCCCAAAAATTTTTGCAAAAGTGAAAACTTTGCAGGATGTTGGTCTCGGTTACATCACTTTGGGACAGCAATCCACAACTTTGAGTGGAGGAGAAGCGCAACGCATCAAGTTGGCAACCGAACTTTCCAAAAGACAAACCGGAAACACGCTCTACATTTTGGATGAACCTACAACCGGACTGCATTTTGAAGATGTAAAAGTGTTGATGGAAGCGATTGAAAAATTGGTGGAATTAGGAAATTCTTTCATCATTATTGAACACAATTTGGATGTTATCAAATTAGCCGACCACATCATCGATATCGGTCCCGAAGGTGGAAAACACGGCGGACAAATCGTTGCACAAGGAACACCCGAAGAAATTGTGAAAAATAAAAAATCTTTGACGGGGAAGTTTTTGAAGAGGGAGTTGTCTTAAAATCGTCATTGCGAGGAGTGAGGAACGAAGGACGAAGCAATCTGTTGATCATTATAATTGAATTTTTTTCTTTATTTGTCATTCCGAATGAATCAAGATTGAGAAATGAAAAATAAATATTACGAACCAAGGTATATTAAAAATTCAACAAACAACATTGAATTTTCACTTTTTGAAGACGAAAATAAAAGAAGATTATCAGACTTATTAATTGATAATGATAAAATTGTTCTGTTAGGAAATCCAGGGATTGGTAAAACTACAGAACTTGAATTATTATTTGAAAAATTATCGGAAAATAAAGATGAAAGTTTGAATTATCCGTTTTATATAAATCTAAAAAATTTTAGAAAAAATCACAAATTTGAAGACTTAGTCCCCTTTGAAAATTGGAATGAACTTCCAAACGTAACTTTTATTTTAGATGGATTGGATGAAATTGCAGAAATACATGATTTTCTCTCTGAACTGGATTTTTTTTTAAATAAAAACAGAGACAGAAATATAAAAGTTGTTCTTAGTTGTAGGACTAATATTTATGAAAAATATTTGGTTAGAATTCCAGAGTTTAATTATTACTATATCGATACTTTAACGGATAAACAAATAAATAATATCCTAAAAAAAAGAATAAATAAAGAACTTAATAATTTAGAATTACAAAAGCACAGAGCTTATATAGAAAATCCATTTAATTTAAATTTATTCATTGGTTTCTATGAAAGTAAGGGTAGATTTCCTGAAACTCAAAATGAGACTTGGGAATTATTTATAGAAAGTGAATTAGAAAAACTAAATAAAGAAACATTCATAAAAAGTTCTGAAATTGATATTCCACATATTAAAAAATGTTTAGAAAAGATTGCATTTACAAGTGAAATAATGCAAAAGAACTTTATTAATGGAGATAATTTATTAGAATTAATTGGTAAAGAAGATAAACAAATTATTGAAAAAATATCACTTATTGATAGACTTCCTAACTCACCCAATTTTGTTTTCAGACATAAAAATTATCAGGAATTTTTTTCAGCAAAGTATTTATCAAAACTGAGTATAGAAGAAATTATATCAATCATTAAAATTTCTGAAAACATCAACAAAACAAAACCTTCTCTATTCAATACAATAACTTTTCTATTGAATATCATTGATATAGATAAATTTAAAAGACTTCAAGAATGGATTTATAAATATGAACCTGAAATCCTTTTTCTTGCAGAAAAAGAAAGAATAAATGATATTGAACTTCAAAGGAAAATTTTTAGAAAATATTTTGAAGATATTGCCATAAAAAAAACATTTTGGATTGGGAAAAATGCAAGATTTTCACTTGAAAATATTAGCAAATTTGCAGATATTGATTTCTTAATTGACATTATAAAAAACAAAAACTACCAATTCAGAGCAGAAACATCGGCATATACAATATTGTCTTTTGCAAATTTAGGTGATAAGAAGTTAGTTGTAAAAGAACTTTTCGAAGAGAAATTATTTTCTGAAATTGAAGAAAAAAGATTTGTTGATGATATTTTGAGAGTAATACGCAATCAAGAATTTCATTTAGAATTTAAAGATTTTTTTGAAAACATATTAAAACATTTTAAAGAAACTAATGATAGAGATATTCTTCATGAAATTATTTCAATGTTAAATGATATTGAAAACATTGATGATTACTTTCCGTATTTATATAATGGTTTGAGAAATTTTTATGAAATTAAAGAAAAAAGAGAAAGAGATAATGTTATAAGAGGTACTAAATGGATTTTAGAAAAAATGTTTTTAAAAATTAAAAATCCTAAAAATTTCATCAAAATTTTGGATATTATTTTTAATAGAAAATATGCTTTAAATCTTTCAGATTTTTATGATAAAACTTTTCCAGACAAATTGGTCGAAAAGACAAACAGTTTCGTCGAAAAGGATATAAACTATCTATTTAGAATTATTGACTCTTTTTTAAGGTCTGAAGATACTTTAATTTATAGAAGAGATGGATTTTTGAATAAATTAATTGAAAAATCAAATAAAAAACTTGAAATATTTAAATATTTAATTGAAAATTATGGTTTAACAACCAAAACGTTTTTTTTATTATCAGATTTATATACAAAAGAAAGTTTAGATTTTTTTATTGATTTATACAGAGATGAACAAATAAAAATTGAGAATAAAAATAATATTATTAGTTTTAAAAATTGGATTTTCTCAAAAGACAGGAGTTTAGGGTATTACCTTGAATCAGAATTGCAAAAAATTGGATTTCAATTTAATGCCAATGAACTTCTTTTGTCCGAAGAAAAACTTAACAAACAAGAAATACTAAAAAAAGAATATACACAAAAAAATTGGGATATTTTTTTTGACAAAGAAATATTGTTGAGCGAGATTGAAAAGGTATTTACTGATAATGAAGTTGAAGAAATGTCGTGGAGTAAAATATGTGACATTAGCCATGAAATGTATATTGAAAGAGATTATGTTTTTCCTGAAAACTCTGCTGTAAAGACAATCTCAAGAATTATTAGAGATAATGGAAGTCAAAATTTTGAATCTATAAAACACAATTTGGAAGACGATTATATCTGGCTTTCTGTTTTAAAAGAACATTTGAAACATAGTGATAAAGATTTTCAAATTTCTGATGAACAAAAGCAGTTTATTATAGAAAAATGTATTCAATTATCAAAAAATTTCGAATATGATAAAGTAATTAAATTTTCTGGAAAAGATAATGGAAGTTATTCAGTCTATATAAATTTTTATGTCTTAAAAACACTATACTTTTTTGATAAAAGATTTGATATCAATTATGATAAAAGTTTTTATCTGGGAACTTTAAAATATTGCAATATCGCAAATTTTGCGAATGATGAAGTTGGAGCAATAGAATTTATAAAAGAAAGAGTAACTATCGAAGATGACTTTAATAAACAAATCACTAAAAATATTAATGAAGAAAAGTTAGATTATTTTTCGTTAAAATCACATATAAATTATGTGATTGATAATAACTTAAATACGACTTTTAAAAAAATCGGCGAATACATTTTAGAAGATAAACATTTGTTTTCACAATGGAGTCTTCTTGAAAGATACGTGAAATTAATCCCAAATAAAATTGAGTTCTTAAAAAAATGTTGCGAGGATATAAGTTCATATTTATGTTGGGGTGCAATAAAAATTTTAAAAAATAATAATTGGGAACCTAAGTTTTTAGAAGAAATTTCAAAAAAATATTTTGCGTCTAAAAAAACTGATTATTTATCTAATGCTTTAAACATAAGTTTTTACTTAAATAAAGATTATGCACTTCAAAATTATATATTTTTTTTAGAAAACATTAAAATCGAAAACGATTTAGCAAGACCCGATGGATTTGCTATTGAAAATCTATCAAACTACACTGTATTAAATGAAATTCATCTTTTAGAAAGATTATTTGAGATAGTTTATGATGCTAAAAATGTAGATTTTGAATATCATCATTCAAAATCTTTTTTGGAAAATTTAGTTTATCAATTATCAAAAACAGAAAAAGGATTCTTTGAAGTTAGAAATGTCTTGTTTAAAATAAGAGATAATATTAAGAATAATGATTCTCATATTTTTTATATCAATCATTTAATAGAAAAATGTGAAAACTCTTATTATGAAAGTTTAGCAAAACCATTGACTTTTCAGCAAGCCAAAAATTTAATTTGGGAAATTGAAAATCTAACTATAAAGACAATTCAAATTATGGAACAATTTAATTTCGGAGAAAATTCCACTTTTAATGGGAATCAATTTGGTGGAAAAGAAAATATGCAAACTAATTATTTTAATGCTTATTCATCAAACACAGATGTTTCAAAAGTTCAACAATTGATTGAAGAATTTGATCAAATTCAAATTGCAAATGAAGAATGGAAAAACATCTTTATGGATGGAATGAGAGATTTGATGGAGTTGAAAGAAGCCAAAAATGAAGAGGAAGAAAAACAATCTAAAACAAATCTTAGAAAATTCCATGATTTCATCGTTGACATTGGAAAAAAAACAAACGACTGGAAAAATTTAGTTTTTCTTCCTGTTGAACTTCATGATAAAGTTCCAAAACTTATGGAAATGGGAAATTATCTTGGGAAAATTTTAGGAATTTCTAATACGTAAATATGTCAACAAATCCCTTCCTCGACGTCACGCTCCGTTCTCTTGCAGTCTATCTTTTTATGATTGCAGGCTTGCGAATTTTCGGAAAAAATCAACTTTCGCAACTCAATGCAGGAGATGTAATTTTGCTTTTGCTGATTTCCAATGCCGTGCAAAATGCGATGGTTGGTTCCGATACTTCTTTGCAGGGCGGTTTGGTTGCGGCTTTGGTTTTGTTTTTGGCAAATTTTGGATTGAAAAAACTGATGTTCAAAAATGAAAAATTAAAGCATTTGATTCAGGATGAAGCCGAAGTTTTGGTAAAAGACGGCATCGCTGATTTTGAACAGATGAAAAAAGCAGAAATTTCTGTTGACGAACTTTTGGAAACCGTTCGCGAACACGGCGTAGAAAGCGTCGAGAAAGTAAAACTCGCCGTTTTGGAAGTCGATGGAAATATCAGTGTAGTAACTTTTGATGCCAATAATCAAACGAATTTCTCAAGACACAAAAGGAAATTTCCGAGAAAAGCACACAAATTTTAAAGAAACAAGATAAAAGGCAAAAGAAACAAGTTTTTAAAATGGATTTTGACCGATTGGAACAGTTTCAAATAACTTCAAACAAAATCAAACCATTTCAAACAAAGTCAAACAACTTCAAACCAAATCAAACTTCAACAGAAATGAATTACGAAATACGCCAAATGCGTCCAGAAGACGGCGCAAAAGTTTTAGAAATCTTCAAAGAAGGAATGGATGGCGGAAACGCCACTTTTGATAAGGAAGTTCCGGCGTGGGAAGTTTGGGATATGAAATTTCATAAAGTTTGTCGTTGGATTTTGGAAGATGATACCGAAAATGTGGTTGGTTGGGCTGCTTTGCAACCAATTAGCAACAGAGATTGCTTTAAAGGCGTTGCAGAATTGAGTATTTACCTCGCAAATTCGGTTCAGGGAAAAGGTTTGGGACAAATGCTGCTTCGGAAATTGATTTTGGATAGTGAAGAAAACGGTTTTTGGACACTTCAATCGGGAATTTTTCCCGAAAATGAAGCGAGCATTTTTGTTCACCAAAAGTTGGGATTTAGAATTGTCGGAAAGCGAGAAAAAATTGCTGAAATGAATGGCGTTTGGCGCGACATTGTTTTATTGGAAAGAAGAAGTGAAATAGTGGGAAAATAAGTTATTTTCATTTTATTTTTTAAAGTTTGGCATTATGATTGAAAGTATAATAACAAAATCTTTAAAAAATTTGCAAAATGAAAAATTTATTGAAAATAATTGGCGTTGCAGCACTTGCCTTCACCATGGCATCTTGCGGCGCAGTGAACGATCCTTACGGAAACAATTATCCAACCAATTATCCTAATAACGGAACGGTTTACAGGGCGGGAGACGGAACCGTTTACAGACAAGGCGAAGTTTACCGAGATAGAAACGGAAACGTTTACCAAAATGGTAGAATTATAAGAACTGGTGATGTTTACGGACAGCCAGGAATTTTAAGCAGATCTGGAAATTATCCTGTTTACGGAAATAATCCACAAAATCTTCCGCCAGGACAAGCCAAAAAAGTTTATGGTGGAAAAGCGAAAGATTACGCTCCTGGACAAGTAAAAAAGAGACAAAACGGCTATTATGGCAACGATGGAAGATGGTATAAATATGAAGACGATGATAAGCACGGAAATAAAAAGTACAAAGCAAAGAAAAATAAAAAGCACAAAGATCGTTGGGACGATTAATGATAGCAAAACCGCTTCATAAAAAGGCGGTTTTTTTTAGTACATGACAAAAAATTAATTTTTAACCATAAAAGTCACAAAAGACATTGATTGTTAAAGACATAACTAATTTTTTTAAGTTAAAAAAGTCTAAACGGAAATCTTATTTTTCCTTTAACAAGTTTATTTTTAAACTTTTGTGACTTTTGTGGTTTTAAAAATTTTCATGCATTGAAGGCTTCTAGAAAACAATTTTTTAGAATCTTGAAGTTATCGGATTCAAAAAAGTAAGGAAAATCATCACATTTTCGCCAAATTTTTGCTCCACTCTTTCGCGGATGTTCTCCAGTTCGCTTTCTATAAACTCATTGCGAATTTCATCATTTTCAAAAACAAGCAAAAGGTTGTAATTTTTTCCTTCATTAATCATCTCGCTTTCTACTTCTGAAAGGATATATTTTTCAGCGTCAATTAGGTTTTCAGCCATTAAAGTCAGCGTTTCAGAAACGTATTGTTGCCATTCTGCAAGAACAGATTCGGTGGAGTGAAAAGTGATGCTTAATATGCTCATAATTTTGTTTGAAATTTTTGATAATGGTGCAAAGTTGCAATTGTTGCAGTTGTTGCAAAGTTACAAACTTGTTGAATTTTTTGTTTAAAAAAAATGTCAGGTTGAAATCTCCTGTGCTTTGTTTCGATGCACTTTTGCACCAATTGCAACCTTGCAACAACTGCACCAAAAAATCAGCAAATGTTAATAAGTTTCGGCGCAAAAATCGGGAAAAATTTCGTAAATTCGTGCGTTATTAAAATTTGAAATTTAAAATAATCAGAAAGATCTTTTAAGTCGCTGATTTTCATTTTATTAAAATAGATTTATGCATAAAGAAGGAGAAAGGTTAATTCCTATCAACATTGTTGATGAAATGAAGTCGTCTTACATCGATTATTCCATGTCTGTAATCGTTTCCAGAGCATTGCCCGATGTAAGAGACGGTCTGAAGCCCGTTCACAGAAGAGTGTTTTACGGTATGTATGGTTTGGGCGTTTTTTCAAACAGAAAATATTTAAAATCTGCGAGAATTGTTGGGGATGTTCTCGGTAAATACCATCCTCACGGCGATACTTCGGTTTATGATGCGATGGTTCGTATGGCGCAACCTTGGAGTTTGCGTTATCCGCAAGTTGACGGACAAGGTAACTTTGGTTCCATGGACGGCGATCCACCTGCAGCAATGCGTTACACCGAAGCGAGACTGAAGAAAATTTCCGACGAAATTTTAGCGGATTTAGATAAAGATACGGTTGATTTTCAAAATAACTTTGATGATTCCTTAACGGAACCTACTGTGCTTCCTACAAAAATTCCGAATCTTTTGGTAAACGGAACTTCCGGAATCGCTGTTGGTATGGCAACAAATATGGCGCCCCACAATTTGTCTGAATCCATCGACGCAATTACGGCTTACATCGACAACAGAGAAATCACCATTGACGAGTTGATGAAACACATCATTGCGCCGGATTTCCCGACGGGAGGAATTATTTATGGTTACGAAGGTGTTCGTGATGCTTTCCACACCGGAAGAGGACGAATTGTGCTTCGTGCGAAGGTAAATTTTGAAGAAATTGGAAACAGAAATGCAATTATCGTTACCGAAGTTCCTTATCAGGTAAACAAAGCCGAAATGATTTCCAGAACGGCAGAGTTGGTAAAAGAAGAAAAAATTCCTGGAATTTATGAAATTCGTGATGAGTCCGATAGAAGCGGTTTAAGAATCGTTTACGAACTTAAAAACGATGCAATTCCAAACGTTGTTCTGAATTTGCTTTACAAATACACAGCGCTACAAACTTCATTTTCAGTTAATAACATTGCTTTAGTTAAAGGAAGACCTGAACAGCTGAACCTGAAAGACATCATTCATCATTTTGTGGAACACAGACATGAAGTTGTAGTTCGCAGAACAGAATATGAATTGAAAAAAGCCCAAGAAAGAGCGCATATTTTAGAAGGTTTCATGAAGGTTATTGCGACTCAGGATACTTTGGACAGAGCAATCTACATCATTCGTCATTCAGCAAATCCGCAGGAAGCGAAAGAAGGTTTGATGGCAGAATTTGAGCTTTCAGATATTCAGGCGCAAGCAATTTTGGATTTAAGATTGGCGAGATTAACCGGAATGGAACTCGACAAAATCCGCGCGGAATATGAAGAAATAATGGCTTTAATCAACGATTTAAAGGATATTTTGAGCAACGAACCAAGAAGATTCCAAATCATCAAAGATGAACTTCTTGAAATGAAGGAAAAATACGGCGACGAAAGAAGAACCGAAATCGATTATGCAGGTGGTGATATGTCCATCGAAGATTTCATCCCGAACGAAACTGTAGTTCTTACGATTTCTCATGCAGGTTACGTGAAGAGAACTTCGCTTTCGGAATATAAAGTCCAAAGTAGAGGAGGCGTTGGAAATCGTGCTGCAACCACCAGAGACGAAGATTTCTTGGAATATATAGTTTCCGCAACCAATCACCAATATATGCTATTCTTTACAGAAAAAGGAAAATGTTATTGGTTAAGGGTTTTTGAAATTCCGGAAGGTTCCAAAACATCTAAAGGAAGGGCGGTTCAGAACTTAATTAACATTGAGGCAGACGATAAAATCAAGGCTTACATCAGAACCAACGATTTGAAAGATGTGGATTACGTCAATCAAATGTCTGTGGTGATGATTACCAAAAACGGAACCATCAAGAAAACTTCTTTGGAAGCGTATTCCAGACCGAGAACAAACGGTATCAACGCGATTGAGATTCGTGATAACGACCAACTTTTGGGCGCAAGATTAACCAACGGAAATTCACAAATTATGATTGCTACCAAAAACGGAAAATGCATCCGTTTCGAGGAAGAAAAAGTGCGTGAAGTAGGTCGTGGTTCCATCGGAGTTCGTGGAATTACCTTGGAAGATAACGACGAGGTTATTGGTATGATTGTTGTGAACGATGTGGAGAATGAAACCGTTTTGGTTGTTTCTGAGCGTGGTTACGGAAAAAGAACCGCCGTGGAAGACTACAGAATTACCAACCGTGGTGGAAAAGGTGTAATTACCTTAAATATTACGGAAAAAACGGGTAATTTAATTGCCATTCAAAGTGTAACCGACGAAGATGGATTGATGATCATCAACAAATCCGGTGTTGCGATTAGAATGGGAATGGACGAAATGCGAGTTATGGGTAGAAATACACAGGGAGTTCGAGTTATCAATTTGAAAAATAACGACGAAATTGCCGCCATCGCTAAAGTGGAAATGGATAAAGAAGTGGAAGAAGACGAAGAAGAAAATGCAGAGCCACGCGAATTGAGACCTGGAGAAGTGGACAGCGATTTCATTGAATTTAGTAAAACCCCACAAACCGGAGACAATGCGGTAAGCAATATGGGAGACGCTGAATACTTGAAAAAAGTAGAGGAGGAGGAAGCGAAACGCAACAAAGAAATAGAAAAGGAAAAAGAATCTGAAGAAGAAAAAGAAGAAGGGGATTCTGATGAATAAAATGATGTAAAGGCGCGATTTATCGCGTCTTTGCTCTCAAAAAGATAAATTTTAAACCAAATTATAAAACCAATGAAAAAAATAATTTTAAGCGCAGCATTACTCGCTTTCACATTTTCTTTTTCACAGAAAAAAGAGGTTGCAGCAGCTTACAAAGCCATAGAATCTGGAGACGTAGCTACTGCAAATGCACAAATAACTGCAGCTGATGCTGTTTTGAGTGGTAATACACATCTTTTGGAACCAGAAACTTTAGAGCAATATTATTACACAAAAGGAGTGCTTTTGTTGAAATCTGGAAAAACCGCAGAAGGTGCTTCGTATCTTGCTAAAATTAATGAGCTTGGGAAGTCAAAAATATATTCAGGTAAGGATTCTTCTAAAAACCGTGTTCATTACGTTGGAAAAGCTGCTGCAGATGCCTCCGGAATTTCAGGGCTTAAAGAAGAAACTTACCAAACTACAACTCCCGCAAAATTTGCCGCTCTTGTAAATCCAAAACTTCAGGCTGCTAGTACAGCTGCTATGGATGCCTACAACAACAAAAATTATGGAGTTGCAGCAGGAAAGTTTAAGGAAGCTTACGACCTTCTGAAAGCAGTAGGACAAACCAACGGTCAAATGCTTTACAACGCGGGATTAAGCTATATAAGCGCAAAAGATAACAATAAAGCTATTGAAATTTTCAACGAACTCATTAATTCTGGTTATACAGGTGTAGAAACAACCTATACTGCTAAAGAAAAATCTACCGGTAAAGTGGAAAGCTTTGATAAGGTAACTTGGGACGCTTTGAAAAAAAGTACTGATTTCAGTGATTTTAAGGTTGAAAGTACACCAAGTATTGAAAAAGAACTCTATGAAACTTATGTCAAGTTATTGGTTAATGAAGGAAAATTTAATGATGCAATAATGTTTTCAGAAAGAGGACTGAAAAAGTTTCCTAATGATGTAAAACTAACAGAACTTCAAAGTATTTCTTATTACAAATCCGGTAAAACTGCAGAGTTTACGCAAAGTTTGAAAAACCAATTGGCAAAAAACCCTAATGATGCCATTAGTTGGTATAATTTAGGGGTTTTGCAAAGTAACGATTCCGCCACAAAAGCTGAAGCTGAAGCAAACTTCAACAAAGCATTGCAGCTAGACCCTAAAATGGATAATGCTTACCAAAATTTGGCTTATTTGATTATGGGTGATGATGATGAGACCATTAATGAATACAAAGCTCTTCGAAATGCCAAAAATTTTGATAAAGCCAATAAGTTAATGGATGAAAGAAGAGAACGCTTCAAAAAAGCCCTTCCTGTAGTAGAGAGATGGTATAATGCAAATCCAAATAATTTAGAAGCCGTAAGTTTGTTAAAAGGGTTATATCAATCAACCCATAATGATGCAAAAGCAGCAGAATTCAAAGCTAAAGAAGCTGCATTGAAAGCTCAACAAGGTAAATAATTTCCTTTTTTATATATTAAGAAAACAGCGATGAAATTCGCTGTTTTTTTATTTGCCAACCAACATTTTTTCGGTTGCGGTATTGCTTAAAGTGTGTTTTTTTCCATTAATATCTAAAATCATAGAATTGTCGAACGATTCAATTTTATCAATTTTGATGGCGGTTTCCAATGCGATTTCGCGATCGTTCAGGTAATTTAGAAAATTATTGTCGGAATAAGTTACCGCTTTGAAAATTACGATATCGCCAACTTTGCAATCAGAAAGTTTTTGATGATTCTGATCGATTATGTTTCCAAACTTATCAGGAATCGGTTCACCATGCGGATCAAATTTCGGAAAATTTAAAATCTCATCCATTTTTTCAAAAAAAAGGGTAGAGTGAACATGCTCCAGCTGTTCCGCAATTTCATGCACGTTTTCCCAGCCAAAATTCATTTTTTCTACCAAAAACATCTCTGTCAATCGGTGTTTACGTACAACCAAAGCTGCTTCCTTCATACCTTTTTCGGTAATTATGAGCGGTTTGTAATTTTCATAAATTACCCATTTTTTCTCTGCAAATTTCTTCATCATATTATTTACGGATGGCATTTTTACCTGCAAAAATTTGCTCAACTCGTTTACCATCACCGTTTTCTCGGGGCTGCATAAATGGAAAAGCGCTTTCAGGTAATTTTCTTCTGTTAAAGTATTTTTCAAAATGTTAGAATGATTTACCTACAAATCTAACAATTTTTCTTTAGATTTCAACAGTAAAACCATGTGAAAATATTAATTTTGCAGTATGAAAATTTCTTTCAAAAACGATTATTCTGAAGGTTGCCATCCAAGAATTTTAGAAGCTTTAACTAAGACCAATCTCAATTATCAAAATGGATATGGTTTAGATGATTATTGCGCAGAAGCAGCCAAGATTATTCAAGAAAAAATAGAAAAACAAAATTCCAAAGTTTTTTTTGTTTCTGGTGGAACACAGGCAAATCTCATCGTGATTTCGGCGTTGCTTCGTCCGCACGAAAGCGTTGTTTCAGCAAATTCTGGACATATTTTTACGAATGAAGCAGGAGCGATTGAAGCAACCGGACACAAGGTACATGCTGTAGAAACTGCTAATGGAAAACTGAAACCAATTGATATTCAGAATGTTTTGGATGTTCATAAAAACGTTCCGCATCAGGTAAAGCAAAAACTGGTGTATATTTCAAATTCAACTGAAATTGGAACTATTTATACCAAAAATGAGCTAGAAAACCTTTCAAAATTTTGTAAGGAAAATAATCTTTATCTCTTTATGGATGGTGCAAGATTGGGACAAGCTTTAATGGCGGAAACCAATGATCTTAGTTTGAAGGATGTTGCCGAATTAACCGATGCTTTTTATTTAGGCGGAACGAAAAACGGAGCATTGATAGGAGAGGCGATTGTGATTAATAATCCTGATTTGCAGGTGGATTTCGGATTCCACATCAAACAAAAAGGAGCGATGCTTGCTAAAGGAAGGCTTTTGGGAATTCAGTTTTTGGAACTTTTGAAGGATGATCTTTATTTTGATCTCGCTAAAAAAGCCAATCAACACGCAATGAAGTTGAAAGCGGCTTTTCGGGCAAAAGGAATTCAGTTTTTGGCTGATACATTTACCAATCAACTTTTCCCTATTTTAAACAACCAACAAATTGAGTTTTTAGCAAAAGATTTTGATTTCTATGTCTGGAAAAAAATTGATGAAAATCATTCTGCAATTCGTTTAATCACTTCTTGGGCAACAGAAGATGCCGCTGTGGAAAAATGTGCTGAAAAAATAGGGGAATTATTTTAAATCCTTGTCTATAAACCTGTATAAATAGGGAGCTTTGTTTGCGGAACCATCGTAAAACTTCTCTAAGCGTTCCAACATATTCAGACTTAAAATTTTTCTTTGAAAATTATTTCGCAGGAATTTTTCATTCAAAATTGTTTCGTAAAGTGTCTGCAAATCCTTCATGGTAAATTTTTCGGGCAGTAAATTACTTCCCACGATTTTATAATCCAGATTTTTCCGCAGAAAAGCGAGTCCTTTTTCTACCACTTCCTTATGGTCGAACGCCATTTTAGGAAGATTATCCACCTCAAACCAATTGCAGGTCTCATTCAGCGAATCGGGAAAGCTGTGGGAAAGCGAAAAATCAATCAAAGCATAATAACCAACCGTTACAAAACGCTGATAAATCCAGTGGTCTTTATCTACCTGTATATTTCTGTTTTCCAGAAGAATTCGGTGCGGATTGTTCAAATCTGTTCTGTTGATATTTCCAAAAGTATGAAACTGCTCCAAAAAAAGTTTTTCCAATCCGGTTCTTTCATAAAGTGTTCTGTGAGCGGCATCGTCCACATTTTCTCCTTCAAAAACGAATCCTCCGGGAACCGACCAAATTTCAAGCTCTGGATACTTCAATAGCAAAACTTTCAGCTTGTTATGATGGAAACCGAAAATAACGCAATCCACCGAAATATGTTCAACAAAATTTGTTGTTTCCAGCAGATCTTTAAGGGTTTGCTTATTTTTTGAGTCGTCGTATTTCATTTAAAACTAAAAATTATTTTGCAGAAAAGAAATAGAGTAGTAAAAGATAAACTACTTCAATTTTTTATCAAAATTTTTACAATCGGCAGTTTTTAAAACGTGGCCGCCACTGTATTTGATATCAATGGGGTTTTTATATCTTTCTCCCGTTTCATCGTAAGCTGCGATACCCTCCATAAGTTCTCCACCTTTAACTAAAAACCAAATTTCGCGTGTGGATGTAGTACCTTCGGACTGAAAAGTGTAGTCTAGTTTTAGCGTATCGCCATCCATCAAGCCTGAAACATCGCCGTAAGAACTGTCTTTTTCAAAATTTTTGTAGTGCATTTTTCCGATAATAGTACCCAAATTGTCACTTACTTTCAAGAAAACAGTGTCTTTTCCGGTAGCCTGCATATAGCAGGTTTCAGGAATTGACTGCACTGCGATATCGCTTTTGTTGATGGATAAAGAATCTTTTGCAACATCTTTCATTGTAGATTTTGTCTTTTTTTCGCAAGCTATAATGCTGCCAATTACAACGGCAAACAAGAGTAATTTTTTCATGAGATTTCTTTTGTGGCTTAAATTTACTAAAAATAAGATGAATGAATGTAATAATGAATAGAATAATCAGATCAAAATCGTGAAAGCTTACCCAATTTAGGAAATTTAAATCTTTTTTTAAGAATAAGAAATTTCGTAAATGAAATATTGATTCATTAAAACCGTATTCCTTTAGTAATTTTTTGAGTAGTAAAATTAAAAAAACCTTATTGCATTATCAAAAATAAAGTTGTGTGATAATGGAATAAGTTTGAAATTAATTGTTCAGGATAAAAATTATTAAGAGGAATAATGTCTTCAATTTAGAGTAGTATGAACTTTCAAACAACTTGATTACAAGTAATAAATTTTACATTGCTAAACTATAAGGAGCAAGCGCATCTTAAAAAACTAAAAAAGTCCTATAATTTATATTATGTTAAATCGAATATGTTTTATACATGACTGTCAATATTTTAAATAGTAATATGGAATCATTATAAATTTCAAAAATTTGTCTTAATTACACAAAAAACTTGAATTGTTTTTTTTGATAACCAGATTTTCAAAAATATATTGACAAAAACAACCTACATATCCTTTATTAGAAAAAACGAATTGTAGTCAAACTATCTGATTCTAAACTCCAGTTTCGCATTGAAAAATCTGCCTGTCAAATTGACAGGAACCGGATAAATATTATTGTTGCTCACATCAGTCACCCATTGATTCGCCACTGTATTATAAATATTAAAAGCATTAAAAACCTGAACTCCTAATGTAAGCTCTTCAAATTTTTCCCAGAAACCGTAGCCTCTGTTTTTTTCTTTAGGATCGATAAATACGTATGATAATCCGATATCTACACGTTTATAGGCCGGTAAAGTTTTTTGAAACTGATATCTGGTTTCCAAGCTTGGTTTTCCCGAATTATCAAACATAATTGGCGCTCCTGTTGGAAGTCCCATTGCGTAAATTCCTGTAAGATTTACCCTCATTTTTGGAAATTTCGGCATATAGTCTTGGTAGAAAATCGCAAATCTAAGACGTTGATCTGTCGCTCTCGGAATATCGCCTTTTCCGTTGATATTTTCATAAGTTCTTGCATAACTTGCAGATAGCCAAGAATCTATTCCAGGAACAAATTCTCCGAAAAGTCTCGTATCAATTCCATAAGCGTATCCTTCAGAATTGTTATTTCCTGCATATCTTATACGAACATTATCCATAAAATAAGGAATCAATCGATCCATTTTTTTATAATAAAGCTCGGTTGTTAGCTTAAATGGTCTTTCATACATCTCAAATTCATAATCGTTACCTAAAATTAGCTGATAAGAACGCTGCGATTTGATGTTTGAATTGAAAGTTCCGTCTAAATCTTTAATTTCCTTATAAAATGGTTGCTGATAATAAATTCCTCCCGCGATTCGGAAAAGCATATCAGATTCCCAATCAGGTTTTATGGCAAACTGTGCTCTTGGCGAAAAAATAGTTTCTTTATTGAAGCTCCAATTCGCAACTCTGGCTCCCGCATTCAGAAAAGCACGATTATTTCCCAAATAAAATTTCGTGGAATATTGCGCATAAGCCGAAAGTCTGGATGGCTGTATATGATTGTCTCCTGCAATATGGTAGTAAAGCTCCATCGAACTTGGATCCAAAACTCCAGGAAGCGTCTGATCATGCGGAACGCTGTAGCCTATGGAATCTACAAGTCGCCACTCATTCGTTAAATCTCGCAGGTTTTCTTTTTCAAATTTTAAACCTACTTCAATATCTGAATTTACATTTGGCGAAAATCTTGTGCGAAGCTGCGTTCCGTAAGTTCTTACCAATAAATCGTTTCTGGCATGATCTATTTGTCCGCCAACATCGTAGGAAGTTACGGGATCGCCAGTTTTGGGATCAAAAGCTTGTAAAATGTATCCGGAAGCGATGCTGTAATACTCTCGCTCTCGGTTTTGATAGGCAAAATTATCCAATGAAACCCGCCATTTTTCGGCAGGACGATAATTAATGGAAAAAGTTCCCATCATATTTTTGTAGCGGTCGTCTTCGCGGCCGTTGTAAAAAACATCAATTTTTATGGGTTGATTTACCGTTCCAAACTCAACCTGTTTCTTTTTTGGAACCATTTCATAATCATTATTAGAGTAAAATCCTATGAACGATAGCGAAAGTTTCGGACTTACATGATAATTCAAAAAAGACTGAAAATCCATGTATTTCGGGTTGAAATCTGTTTCTTCATTCATCGTATTCAGCACCAAATTCGTGTTTCTGTACCTTCCAGAAACTAATGCTGTAAACTTTTTACTTTCGCTTGCAAATCCTGTAGAAAGCCTCCCTCCTATCAAACTTGCTTCGCCTCCAATTTCAAATTTTTCGGGTTCGCGGTAGTAAATATTGAGAGCGGAAGACATTTTATCGCCATATTTTGCCTCAAAACCTCCTGCTGAAAAATTCACTGTAGAAACTATATCCGGATTGATGATACTCATTCCTTCCTGCATTGAATTTCTTACCAAAAACGGTCGGTAAATCTCAATATCGTTGATGTAGATTAGGTTTTCATCATAATTTCCGCCACGAACCATGTATTGCGAAGAAAGCTCTGTATTGGAGTTTACAGATGGCAAAGTTTTTATTAAACCTTCAATTCCACCAGAAATAGAGGCGATTTGTGATGCTTCTTTTGCCCTTATCGATACAGTGGTAAGGTCTGTCATTTTTCCTCTACCCTTTTTCTGAAAAATAATTTCTTCGATTTCCTGTGTGCGTTTTACGGTGTCCTTTTTTTGTGCAAAATTTAAAAAAGGAACAAGAAGTATGATGCTTACTACTATTTTTTTCATAGATATTTATTCTACAAATTTGCTTTCGTTATACACTTTATACCATTCATCTACAAATTCTTTCGGCAAAGAACTTTGCTTCAGAGCGACAATATTGATGAAGAAATCGTTTTTACCTTTTGTAAGGAAATATATTTGAGATTCCTTATCACGACCTTTTATGTAATAATCCGATTCACATTTGAAAATGAGTGCATTTTCAGTGCTTTTCAGCTCTGTGTATTTGAAATTTTTGGTATCTTTTTTAGTATCTTCTACCACTTTATCTCGGAAAAGCTCCAAAGGTATCGATTTCCCGTTTCTAATAACCAATTTAGTTGCGATGATGCTGTAGTTTTCAAAAGTCTCATTTTTTGGAAGATATTCTGAAAATTCCTGAAGCTGATTTTGCTGTTTCCCTTTCAGTTCCAAATTGTACTTAGCTGGAAAAACAACAAGCAAAGAATCTGCTTTTTGAGCAAAAACAAAGACAGAAATCAGTAAAAAAGTAATTGTAACGAGCTTTTTCATTTTGATTTTGAAAAGTTAATAAATTTTATAGAATTGCCTCTCTAATTCTGGTTAATTTTTGCAGTAAATCTTCCAATTTATCCAATTTCAGCATATTTGCACCGTCTGAAAGTGCGCAGGAAGGATCTTCGTGGGTTTCTATAAAAATTCCGTCGGCTCCAGTTGCAATTCCGGCTTTCGCGATGGTTTCTATCAGTTCCGGTCTTCCACCGGTAACTCCCGAACTTTGGTTGGGTTGCTGCAGCGAATGCGTAACATCCAAAATAACTGGCGCAAACTCTCGCATCGTAGGAATTCCTCTGAAATCTACCACCAAATCTGTATATCCGAAGGAATTTCCGCGTTCGATAATGGCTGTTTTTTCGTTTCCAGAATCTTTCACTTTTTCCACCGCAAATTTCATGGATTCCGGCGAAAGAAATTGGCCTTTTTTCAAAGTAACGCACTTCCCTGTTTTCGCGGCGGCAACCAAAAGATCCGTTTGCCGAATCAAAAAAGCAGGAATTTGCAAAACATCCACATATTGTGCAGCCAAAGAAGCGTGTTCGTTTTCATGGATGTCGGTTGTAGTGGGAATATTGAAGGCCTCTCCTACTTTTTTCAAGATTTCCAAGGATTTTTCCTCGCCAATTGTGGTGAAAGAATCTACCCTACTTCTATTGGCTTTTTTGAAACTGCCTTTAAAAATATAGGGAATTTCGTATTTATCAGTAATTTTCAAAACTTTTTCTGCAATTCGGAGCGCCATTTCTTCTCCCTCGATAATGCAGGGACCGGCGATGAGAAAAAAGTTTTTGGAGTTTTTGTGGTGGATGTTATTGAGGTGTTGGATCATAATTTTTCAAACTAAAGATTTTCCGTTTTAATGTAAAGCAAATACATAATTGAAGGGAACGAAATTATGAAAAATAATAGGCAATACAATAGTCTTTAGATGATTTTTAAATTTCTATTTTTAAAATATAGTATTGTAAATTGTATTTCCTCCAATTCTAAAGTTTGGAAAATTTCCTTCAAGGTAAACCTTAAATTACTCTTTTTTAGGTTTGGGTAAATAAATTAAGGTTTCATTTTTGAAAATTTATAAAGGCTCTAAAATTGCAAAATAATTGCTAATTTTACTTAAAATAAAAAAGCATGAAATCTTCCATTCTTTTCTTTAGCTTATGCGCCTCTTTTTGTTTCGCTCAAAAAATGCCTTTATCACAATTTGAAAAACAGAAAACAGATTCTACGAAATCATTAAAATTTGATTTGAAAGATTTTAAAAAGCCAAATATTTATGGTAAAAGTTTAGCGCAAAATACAGACAATCTTCCCTATAAAATGTTGGTGAAAAAAATTGAAAATCCTGAAATTTATTCAATTTTAAAGGTAGTTCCAAAGGAGAATGCTATTCCAATTCCAAATGCATTTCAGAAGAATAATGATAGTTTGAAAGTAGAAATTTTGGAACCTAAAAAATAAAGGAAAAATAAAATGAAGGAAAGCCACGTGAAATCCTCATGTGGCTTTTTTGCTTTTTATTCTGGGAAAAAATAATTACCACTAATTTAGTTTTTTGGAGCTCTCCCTTCTTTTACTGAAAATCAGTAAAAACATAAGAACCGCTGCAAAGGCATACATAAAATAACCGAAAAAGTTACCCAACATATAGCCTAAAAAAATGAACAATATACTTAAAGCCGGAACAAGCAGGTTAATGTATTTTTCCATATTGCTTGTTTTTTATGGTCTTGTTTAATGATACGAAGGTAGTGTTTAGTTTTTTATAAAACGTCAATAAATAATTTTATTTTTCTGAAATACAATTGTTTACGGAAAAATAATTATTCTGAATAATTCATTCTAATTCAAAAAAACATTTAAATTTTATGTTAAATTCTGTCAAAATCACACACATTTGTTAGAAACAATCCAAAATTTTGGAAATCATTACAATAGAATCTTGTAAAATTTAACTGAAATTGTGTAAAAGTATTCCGAAAAAATTTATTAAAAAATGTAGTTAATCTTTAAATTTGTAAAAATGTCAATGAAATGACCAAAGAAGAACTTCTAAATAAGGCGATAAAAATAGCCGATAAAGCGCATAAAGGACAAACCGACAAATACGGCGCTCCATATATAGGACACGTTATGCGGGTGATGAACTACGGAAAAACCATAGACGAGAAAATTGTGGGAGTGCTTCACGACGTTGTAGAAGATTGCCCAGAATTTGATTTTGAGTTTTTACGCAATGAAGGTTTTCCTGAACACATACTTTTTGCCATAAAATGCGTCACAAAATTCAATCCGGATGAAGATTATGACGAGTTTATATTACGAACAGAAAAGTCTCCACTGGCAATTGCCGTAAAACTAAATGATTTGCGCGATAATATGGATATTCGTCGCTTCAACCGTCCAATTTCTGAAAAAGATGCAAAACGCCTCAATAAATATCTGAAAGCGTACCGCTATTTGATTGAAAAATATTAAAATTGATCTCTCATAAAATAAGTTGACGTAAAGTTTAGTTGATAACTTTTCTAGCTT
>JAPUEB010000006.1 GCA_027492795.1 Chryseobacterium sp. | reverse complement strand
TGTAAACCTAAAGTTTACACTTTCTTGTCAACCGATTTTATGAAATATCAAACAAGAAACAAGAAACTAGCAACCAGCAACTAGCAACAAAAAGAAATGGCTGATCACAATGAATTCGGAAAATTAGCGGAAAAACTCGCCAAAGTTGAGTTGGAAGAGAAAGGTTATGAAATCATTTTTACCAATTACCGTTTTCAAAAAGCCGAAATCGATATCATCGCAAAATTTGAGGGAAAAATCATCATTGTTGAAGTAAAAGCAAGAGCCAACAACTATTTTTTAGAACCTCATGAAGCCGTGAACAAGCGAAAAATAAAACTCATCGTAACAGCAGCCGACGAATTTCTGAAAGAGCAAAACAGAATGGAAGAAGTTCGTTTCGACATCATTTCCGTGTTGCAACAGGAAAACGGAAAGTTTGAAATCACCCATATCGAGAACGCTTTCGAGGCGTTTGATGCCAATTGAATGTAAAAATCAATCAATTTACTAATCTACCAATCATTGGTAAATTGATACATTTTTAAATTGCTAAATTATTTTATGAAAACAGCACTCATCACCGGAGCCACTTCCGGAATCGGAAAAGCCATCGCAGAACGCTTTGCAGAAGAAGGGAAACGATTGATTCTTTGCGGAAGAAGGGAAGAAGTTTTGAAAAATCTTCAAGACGAACTTTCCAAAAAAACCGAAATTATTACCCTAAAATTCGATGTTCGGAATAGGGAAGAGGTGGAAAAATCCATCGCTTCACTTCCGGAAAACTGGAAAAACATTGATATTCTCATCAATAATGCCGGAAATGCGCACGGTTTAGATCCCATTTCAGACGGTAGTTGCGACGATTGGGATGCGATGATGGACGGAAATGTAAAAGGACTTCTGTATGTTTCAAAACCGATAATTTCGTTGATGAAAACGCAAAATTCAGGTCATATTGTAAATATTTCTTCCGTAGCGGCACGACAAACTTACGCCAATGGAGTGGTGTATTGCGCTTCCAAAAAAGCGGTTGATGTAATTTCAGAAGGAATGCGTATTGAGCTAACAGAATTTGGGATAAAAGTTACGAATATTCAGCCTAGAGCAGTAGCAACCGATTTTTCAAAAATTCGTTTTAAAGGCGACGAAGAACGTGCAAAAACAGTTTATGCAGGTTACGATGCTTTGAAAGCCGAAGATATTGCAGACGCTGTTTCCTATTGTGTAAATGCACCTGAAAGAGTTTCCATTGCCGAACTTTGCATTTATCCTAAAGCACAGGCAGAACCGAGAATGATTTACCGAAAATAATTTGAAAATTCTTCAATTTGAAGATTTGAAAATGAAAACTATCTTTGTGAAAATTTTCAAATTAACTCATTTTCAAATTTTCAAATTTCAAAAATGAAAATCCTCCACATCGAAACCTCTTCCAAAAACTGTTCTGTCGCGATTTCCGACGGCGAGGAAATGCTTTGTCTTTGCGAAGAGATTTCCGAAAATTATAAGCAAAGCGAAAGTTTACACAATTTTGTAGAATGGGCTTTGGAAGGCGCGGAAATTTCGTTGAAAGATTTGGATGCCGTTTCTTTAGGAATGGGACCGGGTTCCTACACCGGTTTGAGAATTGGTGCTTCGTCTGCAAAAGGATTCTGTTATGGTTTAAAAATTCCTTTAATCGCAGTGAATTCTTTGGAAACAATGATAGAGCCTTTTTTAAACCAAGATTTCGATTATATCATTCCAATGGTTGATGCAAGAAGAATGGAGGTTTATACGGCAGTTTTCGACGGAAAATCGGGCGAAATGATTTCCGAAACCGAAGCAAAAGTTCTGGATGAGGATTCTTTCAAAGAATATGAAGGTAAAAAACTCGTCTTTGTTGGCGACGGCGCGAAAAAAGCAAAGGAAATACTACAAATTTCGGGCGTAGAGTTCAATGAAAACATTTATCCATCCGCAAAATATTTAATTAAAAAATCTTTAGAAAAATTCAACAGAAAAGAGTTTGAGGATGTTGCCTATTTCGAACCTTTTTACCTTAAAGATTTTCACGGCGTGAAGAAAAAGAAAAGCGAAGATTAGTCTTCGCTTTCGTTTTCATTGGCCAGGAGGACGTTTTGGAACAGGTGACATATCCCCGGTATTGGTTTTGCCGGGCCGTGAAGGCGCAGATTGAGGATTTTGCAAACTTTCTCTCTTTAGTTCAGATTTCTTCTGATCCTCGTCCTGTTCTGGAGGATTTTGAATTTGTGTTTGTGGAGGCTGTCTGTTTTGTATCGTATTTCCCTTTTCGTCCGTCATTTGTAGTTGAAGATCAGATTTTAGCCAATTCAGCATTTCTTTTGCCTTTTCGCCTTCTGCTGTTCTCTCATAGTTCAAGGCAACCTGTTCTAGTTGTAGAATCATAACTTCTTTTCCTGCCGTTTTTCCTGCATTAAAGGCATTCAGCAACGCAAATTTAGGGACTAATGCATCATTTTTGTATTTGGAGAGCGATTGATTAATGAGATTTTGGCTTTCGGCAAATTTTTCGTTTTCGTATAGCGCAAAAGCTGTTCTGTAATCGTTTTCCGCTTCTGGTGCAGATTTTATAAAGGTTTTATTTTTTGGATTTCTTGCAAATTCCGCAAAAGAGGTGTAGGGATAATCTCTAAGGAGTATCTGTTTAGCTCGTTCTGCAGAGGCGGGATTTTTTTCATAATTCATAGAAAAAATCTCATAAAGAGCCTGCAACATTACTTTTTCTTCAGGCCTATTGTCTACAAGGTCGTATAGCGTTTTTGTAGCAAAGGGAGTGTCTTCAAAATAGTTATTATACATTGTCCCAAGTCCTAATGAAGCAGTATCGCGGTCTTTTTTAAGTTGATCCAACGTTCCTATGTCTCTTGGAATTTTTTCTATGTAAAAAGAAGGCTCAAACCTCCTCGGATCAGCAGTAGAAACAGTTCCCAATGCTTGGCTTTTGGTATCCTGTAGAGTAGCCATTGTAGCAGAAAATCTCCAGTTATCAGCCAAGGCACGATCCCCCCAAATTTGTTTAAACTCAGAGGAGCCTTTGGAAACAGTATTGGTATTAGAAAAATAGAAACCTTTGGCTCCTCCGCCTATATCCTGAAATGCGGAAGATTTCGTTCCAAAAACAGAATTGGCGTTATAATCACCCGTATCAAAGCCTTTTGTTCTTTCTTCACGTATTCGCGCACGTTCAGCAGCTTCTTCCTTTGCTTTGATTTTATCTATGTGTTTTGTGAAATAGGCAATTCGGTCTGCCTCGCTCATTTTTGCAAGTGCAAGTATGCTGTCGTTTCTTTTCACCAAATAATAATTTCTTGCAATGTTCTTTATATTGGCGGAAAGTTCTTTTACCATTGCTTTAGTGGGTTCATAGGTCATCACCGTAACAGCAGAGTCATAATAAGCTCCGGCTGTAATATAATCGTCATTTTCTAGGCTGGCTTTTCCTATTTCATAATAGTTTAAACCCCGAATTTGTGGATCCGAAACTTTTTCTTTCAAAGATTTGAAAAAATAATCTCTTGCCTCTTCCTTTTTACCTGCTTTAGACGCCATAAGACCTAACGCATAGTAAAATTCATTTTTTCGGGAGGCATAAGTCCCTTTTTTGCTGATGTCTTCCAGATATTTTTTCGCGCCGCTATAATCGTCTTTGCTATTATAAGTTTTGGCAATTTCTATTTGAGATTTTACTTCAAATTCAAAATCGTTTGCAAATCTATAAGCAGATGCGAAGCTTTCTCTTGCTTCAGCTCCTTTACCTTGGCTTGCAAGTATTTGTCCGCGTAGAAAAGCAATCCTGCTCTTCATTTTCCTGTTAGAATTTACTTCAAAGGCATTTGCCAATTCTGCAATGGCAGCATCTTTTTTGCCGGATTCCAACAAAGATTCCGAATAATAGATGGATAGAAGTTTTTGATAATCTTTTTTAAGTTTTTCTTCTTTAAGACTTGCAAAAATCTCGTTCGCCTTAAAATAGTCCTTCATTTTTGCGTATGTTAGACCCTGATAGATTTTTGCTAAAGGAAGCCTTTTATCGTCCTTCATATCTATAAAAACATTGTTCAGCGCATCAAGGGCTTTCAGATATTTTCCACTGTATATTCTGGATTGAGCCAAAGTAATGTATGCATCAAAAATTTTATTGTTTTTTTCTTCCCCATTCTTTATTACGGAGTATTTATCGATGGCTTTCAAAGCTTTAGCTTCCGCTATTTCTAGTATTGTTGCACCTTTATTGTTGGGCATCATATCATTGGGAGCGGCAATGCCTCGCTGTGCAGGACCAGAGTTTTTAGTTGCTGTAAAGGAGGGGGCAACACTTGCAGAGGCATCATTAAAAATTGAGGATTGCCCAATATCGCTTCCAATCGGCTGATCTTCGTAAGTAAGCAAGTTGATATAAGGTGCATAGAAATTATCCTTATGCGCTTTCGTACGGTTGCCAAACTCTGTGTTTAATGCGTCTTTAGCATTGAAAAGCGTGTTGTTCTGCGTTTTAAATCCCTTCAAAAAACGGGAACGCTTCTCGGGCTTTTTCACCGCACAAGCTGCTAAAAAAATTAGTAAAAAAAGATAGAATATATTCTTATTCATTGCTGTATTATAACTTGATAATCTGCTTTTTATTATGTTAAAAGCAAGATTTTTAGAAAAGTAAAAATAAGGAAAAAGATTCAGAAAAGTTATTTATTCTGAAAATCGTTCAGTATTGAATAGAGCAGATGAGTTGGAAGCCCCATAATGGTGTAAAAACTGCCCTCAATTTTTTTAATTTTTGCCATTCCCAACCAATCTTGGATTCCGTAGCTTCCGGCTTTGTCTAATGGAAGATAGTTTTTGATATAAAATTCACATTCAGAATTAGTTATAGCGTCGAACTCGACATTGGCGACGTCGGTAATCGTAATTTTTTTCTCAGAATTTTTTACCGTAATACCCGTATAAACCTGATGTATTTTTCCTGAAAGTTTTTGAAGCATAACTTTTGCATCTGCTTCACCTTTTGGTTTTCCTAAAATTTCACCATTCAAAACGACTACGGTGTCTGCGGTAATCAAAATTTCATCTTTTTCAAGAGTTCCGTATGAGTTGGCTTTTAATTCGGAAAGATATCCCGCAACTGCTTCGGCAGGTAAATTTTCAGGAAAAACCTCGTCGCATTCCAAAGAAAGCGTTTCAAACTCAAAACCTAATTGAGATAGAAGTTCCTTTCTGCGTGGAGATTGTGAGGCGAGTAATATTTTCATTTTTTTTCTGTAAAATTGTAAAATCGTGAAGATGTAAAGTTGTATAATCGTGAAATTGTAAATGCGTGGAATCGCAAAAGGTTTTTTATTTAAAACAACTTTACAACTAAGCGACTTCACAAAAACATTACAACGACTGCGTATCATCTTCCACCCAAGTTCCCTGCGCTTTCATCACCTGTTCTATCACGTCGCGAACAGCGCCTTTTCCGCCGGAAATTGGTGAAATATAATCTGAAATTTCCTTTACTTCCGGGACAGAATTTTCAGGACAAGCCGAAATTCCAGAAATTTTCATCATCGGAATATCCGGTAAATCGTCGCCCATTGTGAGTATTTCCTCGTTTTTTAATCCGTATTTTTGTTTAAATTCTTCGAATTTTTCAATTTTTGTGTGAACTTTTGCATAGTAATCGAAAATACCGAGATAATTCAGCCTATTTCTCACCATAGCATCGTCGCCACCGGTAATTACACAGATTTTATAGTTGTTTTTCAAGCATTTTACCACCGCATAACCATCCAGTACATTCATTACGCGGCACATGCTTTTATCGGGCATCAAATAAACGCTTCCATCGGTGAAAACACCGTCTACATCGAAAACGAAAGCTTTTATGTTTTTTAGTTTTTCTAACATTTTTATGAATTAATTTAGGATTCAGAATGTAAGCTTCCGTCTTCCGTCTTCGGACTTCTATCTTTTACATACATTTTCTTTATCGATTCGTTCATTGTTTTATAAATCTTAATTTGCTCTTCATCGGTAAGCAAGCTTTCATGAATTTTCAAAACTCGCTCATCATTTCTTATTGCGGGGCCCGTTTGTGCCGATTTTGGCTCAATTTCGTGAATTTTTTGCGTGGTTTCATCAATTAATGGTAAAAAATAATCAAAAGGAATATTTTGAGAGTCTGAAATTTCTTTCGCTCTTGCATAAAGATGATTTACAAAATTGCAGGCAAAAACAGCGGTTAAATGGATGTACTTTCTCTTTTCGGAGTCAGCTTCCATTACATTTTTAGAAATTTTTGAGGCTAAATTTTTCAAAACCTCCAAATTGTCTTCATTTTCTGCCTCTATAAAAAACGGAATTTTAGAATAGTCTAATTTTTTTGATTTTGTAAATGTTTGAAGCGGGTAAAAAACTGATTTTCTGTAATTTCCAACCAATGTGTCACGTGAAACAGAGCCGGAAGTATGTGCAACAAGGCAATTTTTGTTTTCAATTTTTTTTGAGACTTCGCCAATCGAATTATCATTCACCGCAATAATGTATAATTCTGCATCTATCAGATTTTCAAAGGAATAAGGAACCGAAAGTTCTTCTGAAATTTCTTTCAAATCGTTTTCATTCCTACCAAAAATTTGTGAAACCGGAATATTGTTTTCTGTAAAAGCTTTTGCCAAATGATAAGCAACATTTCCCGAACCAATAATTGCAATTTTCATGTAACAAAGATAAGAAACACAGCTCAAACGCATTAAAATTCTATCTCAAATTAAATATGGAGATGTTCTTTATACAACGAAATTTTTATGCAAAAAAACCTTATTCCCGCAGTAAAATTTCGATTAAGGAACTACAAAAACCTTTTTCCTTTATTACAAAAAATGCAAATTTCATGATATATGGAATAAGGGAGAGCTTCATGCTCACGTAAAAAAGTTACTAATGTAATAAGGTTTTTTTGGTTTTCTGCTGCCTTTTGAGTCAACCTTAATTTAGCGGCTGAAAAGTAGAGCGCCTATTAGAATAAAATATTTACAATCCTGTTTTCTTGAAAGGAATAAAGAATTCATGGTATCAAACTTATTTTTTAATTCGTTTGGTCTGTAAGAAACAGGAAGAAACGAAATTATCCGAAGAATTTTTGTACTTTTTCACACTTTTTGATTACACAAGCTGTAGAATTGTGCTTTTACTTAAAATTCAAAATTAATTTTAACTTTATAGCAAAATAGGAATCAAATTAAGGAATCATCCAGATGAAGGCAAAAGACGCGGAAATTATTTCGATGATGCAAACCGAACGAGGTCAGGAAAAAGGACTTCGCGCGATGATGGATGCTTACCAAAGCCGTTTGTATTGGCATATACGAAGGTTAATTGTGGATCATGATTTGGCTCAGGATGTTTTGCAGGATACGTTTATAAAAGCGTATCAAAATTTTCATCAGTTCAAGCAGGACAGTCAGTTGTACACATGGTTGTACAGAATTGCAACTAATGAAGCTTTGCAACAAATTAACAAAGCGAAAAGAATGCAGAAAACCGATGAAGATTCCGAATATCATTTGATGAATCTGGTTGCGGATAACGCTTCGTTGGAAGGAGAAGAGATACAGATTTTTCTTCAAAAAGCAATTCAAACGCTTCCAGAAAAGCAAAAATTGGTATTTACGATGAGGTATTACGACGATTTACCTTACGAAGAAATTTCTAAAATTGTGGATATGTCCGTAGGAACTTTGAAGACAAATTATCACTACGCCAAACAAAAAATTGAAGATTATATAAAAGCAAATTACCACGAATAATTTTTTTCATCATGAAAAATTTAGATATAGAAAAACTGGAACGAAAAAACATCTACAAAACTCCCGACAACTTTTTTGAAAAAGTTCAGGCAAATGTTTTAATGGAAACCGTTCACAAAATTAAACCAGAAGTTCAGGAGAAAAGAATAGGCAAAACCCCACAAAAACAATGGTGGATTGCAGCTGCAGCAGCGGTAGCATTGATTTTCGGATTAGGATTTTTCTTAAACAACGAACCTGAAGTTATCCAGCAAGTTGCGCAAAACGAACAACTGTCTGTTCTTCCTACGGCAAAAACCGATACAGAAGAAAGTAGCGTAATAGCTCCGGAAATTATAGAAAAAAATAATTTTGCAGAACCCGAAAAAAGTTTAACATTTGTTGAAAACAATAATCAAACTGTAACACCGAGAGTTGTAGTACAGGAAACAAAAAAACAATCAAACAAAACTGTTCCTTCAAAAATAAAAAGAGAAGAGCATGTAGAGCAAATTTTAGCGGCATTCACCAGTGAGGATTTGGCTATGATATCGAAAAATATGGAACAGGATGTATATTTGGATCTGTATAACTAATTGAGAATCTTATCAATGAAGAATTTAAACAAAATAATAACAATTTTATCAGTTCTTGTATTTGGATTTTCAAATGCGCAAGAGATAAAAAATTGGCGAAATATAAAACCAGAGCAGCGTAAAGAAATCATCGAAAAGATGACGCCTGAACAAAGAGTGGAATTGCTGAAAAATCTTCGGGAAAATATGCTTGTTGATGATTTAGAAGTTCCGCAGGAAAAACAGGAAGAGTTCAAAACCCTTTATAACGAATATCAGGAAAGCCAACGCGAAATAAAAGAACGCTTCAAAACCAGTACCGACTACGAAAAATTATCAGAAGAAGAAGCTAAAAGAGAACTTGAACAAAGCTTTGTTGTAGGACAGCAACTTTTGGACAACAGAAAAAGATACGCCGAAAAATTTCAAAGAATGATGAGGCCTCAACAAGTGCTGCAAATGTTTCAAAACGAAGGAATGATGCGAAGCAAAATGATGGACAGAAAAACCAACGATGATGAAAGAAGCAGAATGCGAAACGAAAACAGACCAATGGATCGCAGCAGACAATTTCAAGAAAACAGAAACGAAAACCGCTCTCCGTTCAGAAACGAAGGAGGCACAAGAAATAACGATGGTATGAGATCATCGCCGAGAAGATAACCATAATAGTTTATTTTTTTAATGTTTGGACGACCTTTGCAGACTCATGTGAAGGTCGTCTGTTTTAACAAAAAAATTCGCTTAAAAAACACTAAATTTGCAAACTACTTAAGAAATTAGATGAAAAACATAAGAAATTTCTGCATCATCGCACATATCGACCACGGCAAATCCACTTTGGCAGACCGCCTTTTGGAATATACCAATACCGTTACCCAACGAGAACTGCAAACGCAAACCTTGGATGATATGGATTTGGAGCGCGAACGCGGAATTACCATAAAATCTCACGCTATTCAAATGGATTACGAATTGAATGGCGAAAAATATACCCTCAACCTTATCGATACACCGGGACACGTAGATTTTTCCTATGAAGTTTCCCGTTCTATCGCGGCTTGCGAAGGTGCGCTCCTTATTGTGGATGCGGCGCAAAGTATTCAGGCACAAACGATTTCCAATCTTTATTTGGCTTTGGAAAACGACCTCGAAATTATTCCTATTTTAAATAAAATTGATCTTCCTTCCGCAAATCCGGAGGAGGTTACCGACGAAATTGTAAATTTAATCGGCTGTAAACCAGAAGATGTTTTGCGCGTTTCCGGAAAAACCGGACAAGGCGTTCACGAACTTTTGGAAGAAATTGTAAAAAGAATTCCCGCACCAAAAGGAGAGCCGGATGCACCGCTTCAAGCGTTGATTTTCGATTCGGTTTACAATCCTTTTCGTGGGATTGAAGCCTATTTTAAAGTAGTAAACGGAAGCATCAAAAAAGGCCAGAAAGTAAAATTTATGGCGACCGGAAAAACGTATGATGCAGATGAAGTAGGAACTTTAAAACTGAAACAGTCGCCAAAAGCTGAAATAAAAACTGGCGATGTTGGCTATATCATTTCCGGAATTAAAGATGCGAGAGATGTAAAAGTAGGGGATACGATTACCACCGTAGAAAATCCAGCTACTGCAGCTATTGAAGGTTTCGAAGAAGTAAAACCGATGGTTTTCGCAGGAATTTATCCCATAGAATCTGAAGATTTTGAAGAATTGAGAGCTTCTTTGGAAAAACTTCGTCTGAATGATGCATCTTTGGTTTTCGAGGCGGAAAGTTCTGCAGCTCTTGGTTTCGGTTTCCGTTGCGGATTTTTGGGAATGCTTCACATGGAAATCGTACAGGAAAGATTGGATAGAGAGTTTAATATGAACGTAATCACCACCGTTCCAAACGTTTCTTACCACGGATTTTCTAAAAAAGAACCGGACGAAATGATCCTCATCAACAATCCTTCGGATATGATGGATCCGGCTGGTTTGGATAGGGTAGAAGAACCTTACATCAAAGCAACCATCATCACAAAATCTGAATTTGTAGGTTCTGTTATGACGCTTTGTATCGAAAAACGTGGCGAAATTGTGAACCAGAGTTATCTAACTTCGGATAGAGTAGAATTGGTGTTCAATATGCCACTTTCTGAAGTTGTTTTTGATTTTTACGACCGTTTAAAATCCATTTCAAAAGGTTACGCTTCGTTCGATTATCACCCGATTGGTTTCCGCGCTTCGAAGTTGGTAAAAATGGACATTTTGATTAACGGAGATATGGTAGATGCACTTTCATCGCTTATTCACGAAAGCAACGCTTATTATATCGGTAAAAAAATGTGCGAAAAACTGCGAGAATTGATTCCAAGACAGCAGTTTGATATTGCCATTCAAGCAGCTTTAGGAGCAAAAGTCATTGCCCGCGAAAACGTGAAAGCCTTAAGAAAAGATGTTACCGCAAAATGTTATGGTGGAGATATTTCCAGAAAGAGAAAACTTTTGGAAAAACAAAAAGAAGGTAAGAAAAAAATGAAGCAAATTGGTAGAGTAGAAGTACCACAAAGTGCATTTATGGCGGTGTTGAAGCTGAATGATTAAAGAAGCAGGAAGCTCGGAGAAGGAAGTCAGAAGATAAAAATCCACGAAAATTTTCGTGGATTTTTTTGTAACGAAAACAAATTTCTCAATTGTGAGCAAAAACTTGGCTTTCGTAGTGCAAAAAACTTTGGGAAAATAGGTGTTATTTAAAATTTGATGAGAAATTATGGAGGAAACCGCGCGGAGAGCGGCACATTGTTAACCTCATTCGACTTGTCGATTGAGGAGCGTTATCAATCAAAATAATCTCAACTGCTGTTCTTTCGTTCCAGAAAAATGTTCCGTGGAAAGCGGCGGAATATGTTTTCCTTCAAAGTATTTTCGTTTTGCCAATTGGTAGGAATTGTGAATCATTTCAGCAATATTTCCTTCTCCTTTGTAACGCTCGAAATACCTTTTTTCTCCAAGTTTTCCTCCGCGCATTGATTGGATAAGATTCAAAACCTTTTGAGAACGGTCGGGAAAATTTGCGTTCAGCCAATGTACAAAAACAGGTTCTACAGTATCATTCAAACGAATCAGGACATGATGTGCGCTTAACGCGCCTGCTTCCGAAACCGTTTTGTAAATTTTTAAACCTTCATCAGAATTCAGAGCAGGAATAACCGGAGCCACCATCACATTCACAGGAATTCCATTTTCCGAAAGGATTTCTACGGCTTTCAATTTGTTTTTTACGGTAGAAGTTCGCGGTTCCATTACTTTCCGAAGATCTTCATTAATGGTAGGAATGCTTAAATTCACGGAAATTAAATTCATTTCCCGAAGGTGTATGAAAATATCCAAGTCCCTCAAAACCAAAGCATTTTTGGTAATAATTGAAACAGGATGACGGTACTCTAAAAACTTTTGCAACAATTTTCTGGTGATTTCCAGTTTTCTTTCAATAGGTTGATAGCAATCTGTATTTCCGGACATTACGATGGTTTTCGGAGCATAACCACGTTTTTTGAAAAACTTTTCCAAAAGTTCAGGAGCGTTATTTTTCACCATAATTTTTCGCTCAAAATCAATTCCGGCAGAAAATCCCCAATACTCGTGTGTTGGTCTTGCAAAGCAGTACGAACAGCCGTGTTCGCAGCCCTGATAAGGATTTAGTGAATATTCCATCGATAAATCCGGACTTTTCACAGGATTCACAATGCTCTTTGGAAAAACTTCGGTGAAAGCGGTTTTTACGGTTTCAAAATCTTCATCTTCAGGCTCAAAAGTGTATCTGTCAAAACGATTGATCACGTTTTGAACAGCGCCTTGTCCTTTGATGTTTGGTTTTTTATCCATAAAACTTTTGTAAAAATAGTGGCAGCATTTAGAAAAATAATGAGTTTTAAGAGAGAAGTTTTCCACAAAAAAATCCGGCTATAAAAACCGGAAACTGAAGAATCAATTTATGTTTAAGAAAATTAATTTAGAGAAAGAAATTCTATACCGTGATGTTCTTCATGATGATCGTTTTTGTCGAAATGACGGTGAAAATCAGAATAATACTCATCGTATTCTTTGTGTTTTGTGTTTAAAAATCTGCGGAGAAAAATAAGTCCTAATGCCGCAAATAATCCTGCTCCTGCTGCAAATAATATTCCTGTTTCTTTTTTCATATTGTTTTTCTATTGTATTTGTTTCAGGTTAAAATTAAGCAAAAAACATTCCCATCACAAGTATGTTTGCTTTAAAGTTTGTTAATGTTCTGTAAACATTTCTTAAACACTTATAAAATTCTTATTTTTGAAAAAACGACTAAAATTTATTTATGAAGCATATATTTCTCACCGCAGCGGCAGTTTCTCTTATTCTGGCTTCCTGCACCACACAAAAAACGGCTATGAAAAGCACTTTCAAGTATCCTGAAACCAAAAAAGTAGAACACGCAGACGAGTATTTTGGCACAAAAGTTTCCGATCCTTATCGTTGGTTGGAGGACGACCGTGCTGAAGACACCAAAGATTGGGTACAGCGACAAGTAGCTTTTACGAACGATTATCTTGCAAAAATTCCTTTTCGGGATGAAATAAGAACTCAACTGAAAGATATTTGGAATTATGAAAAAATAGGAGCGCCTTTCAAAGAGGGAGATTATACCTATTTTTATAAGAATGACGGGCTTCAGGCGCAATCTGTTCTCTACAGAACCGATAAATCCGGAAAAACGGAAGTTTTTCTTGATCCCAATAAATTTTCAGAAAAAGGGACGACTTCGCTTTCCGGTCTTTCATTCAACAAAAAAGGAAATTTAGTGGCTTATTCCATTTCGGAAGGCGGTTCCGACTGGAATAAAATCATCATAATGGATGCCGTTACCAAAAAAATATTGGACGAACCTGTGGTTTCTAAGTTTTCTGGAGCTTCTTGGTTGGGAAGTGAAGGATTTTATTATTCTAAATACGATCAGCCAAAAGAAGGCAGCGTACTTTCTGGGATGACGGATACGCACAAAGTTTATTTCCATAAATTAGGAACCAAAGCTTCTGACGATAAATTGGTGATTGGAGGCGAAGATTTCAAGAGAAGATATATGTCAATCGGCGTTTCGGATGACGAGAGATATTTGGTGATGAGTGCGGCTAATGCGACCAACGGAAACGAACTTTATTTGAAAGATTTAAAAGCAAATTCCGATTGGATTTCGATACAGAAAGGATACGACGTGAATGTGGATTTTGTTGATTCTAAAGGCGACATCATTTATGTGATGACCGATAAAAACGCGCCAAATCAGCGTCTTGCAAAATTTAACATCAAAAATCCATCTGTTTGGACGGACGTAATTCCTGAAACCGAAAATGTTTTAAGTATCTCAACAGGAGGAGGTTATCTTTTTGCAAAGTATATGAAAGATGCACTTTCTTACGTTCAGCAGTACGATTATGACGGGAAACTGGTGAGAACCATTAATTTACCCGGAAACGGAACAGCAGGAGGTTTTGGCGGAAAAACTGAACAGAAGGATTTGTATTATTCTTTTTCCAATTATACCACACCAGGTACTACCTACAAATACAATGTAGAAACCGGAAAATCTGAAGTTTATCAAAAACCAAAAGTAAAATTTGATCCTTCCAATTATGTTTCGGAACAGGTTTTCTACACATCAAAAGACGGAACAAGAATCCCAATGATGATTTCCTATAAAAAAGGATTGAAAAAAGATGGAAAAAACCCTACAATTCTATATTCTTATGGAGGTTTCAACATTTCTTTGCAGCCAGGATTTTCTGTAGTAAATGCTATTTGGATGGAAAATGGTGGAATTTATGCCGTTCCAAACATTCGTGGTGGCGGTGAATACGGAAAAAAATGGCACGATGCAGGAACAAAAATGCAGAAGAAAAATGTTTTTGAAGACTTCATTGCGGCTGGAGAATATTTACAGAAAAATGGCTATACTTCTCCTCAATTTATGGCACTTTCTGGTCGCTCAAACGGAGGTCTTTTGGTAGGTGCAACGATGACGATGCGTCCTGATCTCGCAAAAGTAGCTTTTCCGGGAGTTGGAGTTTTGGACATGCTTCGATACAACAAATTCACAGCAGGAGCAGGTTGGAGCTACGACTATGGAACCGCGGAAGACAATAAAGCCATGTTCGATTATTTGAAATCCTACTCGCCGGTTCACAATGTAAAAACAGGAGTTTGCTATCCTTCAACAATGATTATTACAAGTGATCACGACGACCGTGTTGTTCCGGCGCATTCCTTTAAATTTGGAGCGGAGCTTCAGGAAAAACAATCTTGCAACAATCCGGCTTTAATAAGAATTGAAGTAAACGCAGGTCACGGCGCAGGAAGATCTACAGACCAAGTAATTGGCGAAAATGCCGATTTATTAAGCTTTGCGCTGTATGAAATGGGAATTAGAAATTTGAAAAAATAAGAGAGCAATATTCTATAACAAAAAGAAGCCGCTAAATGTAGTGGCTTCTTTTTGTTGTCCTAAAAAAACCTAACAAGTTTTTAAAACTTGTTAGGTTTCCTAAAGACTGGTTGAATCAAAATTAGTCGCTGTATTTTTGCAGCAATTCTGTAAGCGTATTCACATCGTGAACTCCGCTTTCCTTCCAAAGTAGCTCACCATTTTTAAAAACTGCAAGCGTGGGAACTCCACGAACTCCGTATTGAGCGGCAATTGCAGGATATTGGTCCACATCTATTTTTACAATTCTTGCCTTATCACCCACGTTTTCCTTTACTGTGATAAGAACCGAAGACTGCACTTTGCATGGACCGCACCAAGTTGCAAAAAAATCAACGAGAACAGGTCTTTCGGAGTTGATTAATTCTTGAAATTTTTGTGACATCTTTAATTATTATTGATGAATGATGGTTGATAAATGATACTTTTTCTGCTGCAAATTTTAATCCAAAATTGCTTAAACTAAAGTTTTAGTTTTTAGTTTTAGAATCTTCTTTCTTAAGAGGAACCTCACAGTTTCCCGAAGCACATCCAAAACGGAAAATCGCCATAGAAGCAAAATAAACTCCGAAAATAATCATCCACCAAGTTTGATCTTTTATAGCAATGATGGTGAAGGCAATTCCTCCGATGAGGTACAATGTTCTACGAATATCCCAGTTTTTTAGCATTATTGTTCTTTTTTTGGTTTAGATTTTTCAAAAACAGAAAACATCAAATAGCCCATCAACATTCCGTAAGCTGAAGAATTAAAAGGTTTGGATGTAATTGCACAACTGCCTGAATTGCAGCCAACAAAATAATAATAAGCATAACCCAAAATTCCGCCCACAAAAATTCCGGCAATTGCCAATTTATGTTTTACTATAAAATCTGTCATTTCATTTTTTCTTTAAATTGATAAAAACTTCCGAACCGGCTCTTGCATCGATGCTGTTGTAGCAAGGCTCCAAGGTTTGGATATCAAAGTATTTTTTGAAAATAAATTGGTATTCCGCAGTGTTTCCACCAAAAGGAGGACCAGCTTTTTCAAAAATTTTGTTGAAAAGTACTCCAATAATTCTGCCGTTTTCGTTCAGTAGTTCTGCGGATTTTTTCACATAATCTTTTCTTTGCAGAGGTGAGATGGCGCAGAAAAAAGTTTGCTCGATGATGAGGTCATACTTTTCCTGATGCTCAAAAAAATCGCCAAGAATCACCCTAATTTCAGGGTTATTTTTAAATTTTTCCTGAAGAATTTCTACCGCTTTTGGCGCTATATCCAAAATGGTGATGTTTGTAAAGCCATTTTTCAAAAGGAATTCTGCTTCATAAGCATTTCCACAACCCGGAATGAGGATTTTTGCATTTTTATCGGAATATTGCTTCATGTAATCCTCGATTGGAGGGGAAGAATATCCGATGTCCCAACCGGTTTCCCGATTTTCCCACTGCTGATTCCAGAAATTTTGGTCGAGCGCGCTATTCGGATTTCCACAAGAGATTTCTGCCATTACAATTCTTTGGTGATTAGGAATAAATTTTCTTCTAAAATGCCCAAAACTTCATGTTCTACATCCACAGGAATTTCAAAAACATCCAGTTCCTTCAATATCAATTCTTCATTGGGAAGCGTAAATTTTATTTCGCCTTTCAGCACCAATAATGTTGCAGGAACGGAAGTGGTGTGTTTTTTCAACAAAGCGCTTTCACCCAAAGCTACGGCAAACTGCTGCGATTTTTCCGTTTTTTTGATTTGAAAAACAGAAGGTTTATCTGTTAAAAAATCGGTGTATTGTAGGATGTTCATGATTCTTATCTTGAAAAAGGGATTACAAATTAATAACTCAACCACAAAAGTCACAAAAGATTGTAGCTACAAACAAGTTGGAAATCTTTGTGGTTAATAAGCTAACAAAAGGTTAAAAATCTTTGATTTTTTTGCTGATGATTTCTTTTGAAGGACTTCCAACAAAATCAATTCTTTTGTCACTTTTGTGGTTTAAACTTCGTTTTTTTGATGGACTATGAAGTTTTACTTTGACAAACAAAATCTGTGGTAGGAACTTTTTCCGTTTTTTTAATTCCGTTGAAACCGCCTTCCACTTCTGTAAAGTTGCGGATTCCTTTCGCATTCAAAATACTAGCGGCAATCATGCTTCGGTAACCACCTGCACAATGAAGGAAAAAATGCTCGGAATCATCCGTTGTTCCTGCCCAATCTGCAATGGCGTCCAATGGTCTGTTGTAAGCATCGTTTACGTGTTCCGCTTCGTATTCTGAAATTTTTCTTACGTCGATTACTTTTGAGTTTTCGTTGAATTTTTCTGCAAATTCATCAGGGGAAATTCTGTTGATAGAATCGGTTTCTTTTCCAGAGTTTTTCCAAGTTTCAAAACCGCCTTTCAAATAACCAATTACATTATCGAAACCTACTCTTGAAAGCCTTGTAATCACTTCTTTTTCAGTTCCTTCATCCGTTACCAAAAGCAAAGGTTGCTGTACATCTACAATCATGGCTCCCGCCCAAGGTGCGAAGTCGCCTTTCAAGCCAATATTTACAGCATTTGGAATAAATCCTTTGTGAAATTCTGCGGCATTTCTGGTGTCTAAAATCACTGCTCCGGTTTCTTCGGCTGCTGTTTCAAAATCTTCTGCTGAAAGTGCATTTAAGCCTTTGTCCAATACTTTTTCAAAACTTTCGTATCCACCTTTGTTCATCGCTACATTCATCCCGAAATATTTTGGTGGAGCTGTTAATCCATCCAAAACGGCTTCAACAAATGCTTCTTTATTAGGCTGATTTAAAGCGTAATTCGACTTTTTTTGATTTCCTAAAGAATCTACCGTTTCTTTCTGCATATTTTTTCCACATGCGGAACCCGCTCCGTGAGCCGGATAAACGGTAATATCGTCTGCTAAAGGCATTATTTTGTTTTGCAAACTTTCATAAAGAAGTCCTGCGAGTTCTTCCTGCGTCATACTTGCCGCTTTTTGCGCCAAATCTGGACGGCCAACATCTCCTAAAAACAAAGTATCACCGGAGAAAATGGCGGTTTCTTTTCCGTTTTCGTCAATCAATAAAAAAGTGGAACTTTCCATCGTGTGGCCCGGAGTGTGCAACACTTTTATTTTGATTTTTCCAATTTCAAAAACCTGATTGTCTTCGGCTACAATGGCTTCAAAGGCAGGTTGTGCAGTTGGTCCGTAAACAATTGGAGCGCCGGTTTTTTTGCTTAAATCTACATGTCCCGAAACGAAATCTGCGTGAAAATGTGTTTCAAAAATATATTTTAAGGTAACGTCATCTTTTTGCAGCCTGTCAATATAGGGTTGAATTTCGCGAAGCGGGTCTATAATTGCCGCCTCATTTTCCGAAACGATGTAATAAGCACCTTGTGCAAGACATCCTGTATATATTTGTTCGATCTTCATTTTGAATTTTTTTAAAAGTTAAAGATTAAAAATCTACTGCAAAAGTCGGGATTAATTATTGATAAAAACGTGATGATTGTTACAAACGCAATAGTTTTTATCAATATTACCAATTCCACACAAATTTTATTCCACTGTGTAAACCATTGCGTTTCCGTCTTTATCAGAGAGTTTTCCGCCGGTTCCGCTATCGTTCATTTCCCACATATACGTATCGTTGGTAAAAATGGGATTGCCTTTTTCGCTGACAGTTTTTGCAGAAAGCTTTTGTTCCGGCTCCTCGTTTTTCTGAATTTTTACGGCAACATCTGTTCCTTCGGCAAAATAGGTTACTTTCAGTTGGTCTCCTTTGCTGCTTTTTAGGATTTTCACGTCTTGTTCCAAGCTGATTTCGTTGCTTTTGGCAGCTTCCGTAGTTTCTTTGTTTTCTGGAGATGCTTCGTTTTTTTTGCAGGAAATCAACATCAAACTTGCGGCGATAAGGCTAAAAAATATGTTTTTCATAATAATATTTTTAAAATTGGGTTAAAAAAAGTTCTTTTATAATCATCCAAACGCCCATTACCAAAATAAACCAACCGAAAATGGGGCGGAGTTTTCTTCCTTCTATTTTTTTTGCGATTTGCACTCCCACCAAAATTCCAATAACGGATAATGCGCTGAAAGAGAGCAAAAACTGCCAATTCACATCAATTTTATCCAGAGAAGAGAAAAAACCAATTAATGAATTTACAGAAATAATAAAAAGGGATGTTGCAACAGCCTGTTTCATGGATAAACCAAGCAACATTACCAAAGCCGGAACAATTAAAAAACCGCCACCTGCACCTATAAAACCGGTAATAATTCCCACCAACAAACCTTGCGAAACCAAAAGCGTATAATTAATTTCCTCTGATTTTCGGATTCTTGCACGGTCATATTTTTTAATCATTTTAATGGAAGAAATGAGCATCAATACGGCAAAAAGAATCAGGATGAACATATCTTTTGTAAGGGAAATTCCCCATCTGTTGATGATATATTCCGGTAAATGCGGCAATACTACTCTTCTGGAAAACAAAATTCCCAAAACCGACGGCAACCCAAAAAGAAAAGCCATTTTGAACTGTACAAATCCTTGTTTGATGTAGCCTACCGAACCAACAGAACTCGTAATTCCCACTACGAAAAGCGAAAGAGCCGTTGCTGTAACTACATCTATATCAAAGATATACACAAAAACGGGAACACTCAAAATACTGCCGCCACCTCCGATGATTCCCATCACCAAACCTATTACAATTGCAAAAAAATATCCTAAAACTTCCATTCTGCAAATGTAACTTTAAAACAACGAGCAATACGTAATGAAAATCACACAGCAGAATTATTGAATGGATACAATCTCGAAATTATTCGGACCAACCTCTATTTTATCACCCACTTTTTTACCCCGAAGTTTCCCAAAAATAGGAGCTTCCGGTGAAATACAAAACACATCTTTGCCGTTATACTTGAAGGACGGAAGAGCAACAGCCATGAAAAAATAATTTTTATCGGTTTCTACAATGGCTCCGAGTTCTGCTTCGCTATAATGATTTTCTTTTTCGGCAAGAACAAAATTCAGGTCGTTTTTTTCCTTCGTCAGCATTTTTTCAAAACGCAGCTGCATGTCTTTTGCTTCTGTTTGTCGGGCATAATCATCGGGGTCGGAAGTGTCGTCTTCGTCCATATCCGATTCTTTTTTGTAGAGCTTTACAGAGTTTTGTAAACTTTCGATAACTTTATTTTGCTCCTCAATAATTCTAGCGAGGATTTCGTCTCGTTTCATCGTAAAAAATTTAGGTGAGAAACAAATTTACTAAAATAATGCGACACAGAAAATATGATAATAATCCTGTAAAAATTTTCGCGAAATTTCCTTACATTAAAATGCATAATTGATGTTGACAAAAAAATTTCTACCCGCTCTTGGAATCTTGTTCCATTCCGAATAAGTGGTGTAAAATTCATCGAAAATGTTTTCTGCGCCTACCTTTAAATAGATTTTGTTTTCATTGAAAATGAACCTGTAACCTACATTTGCATTCAAAATTGTGTAAGGCGGAGTTGCGTTTTCCCCATAATCTACAGCAAAATTTCTTTGCTTTGAATTTCCTAAAACCGTGGCTTCAGCAGAAAATTTATTTTTTTCAAAAAACAAAGAAGAAGAATAGGAAATCGGACTAATGTAAGGCAAATTGTTTTTAAAATTGTCCTGTCCTTTGCTATAAGAAATTTGGGATTTCCACTTTAAATTTTCTAGAATTTTAACTTCAGAATTAAAAGCCGCAGTAAAAATTTGAGCATTTTCAAGAGCTGTATAGCCTTTCACACCTTTTCCGCCAATCGTCATCGGAACTAAATTGGGTAGAATTTTTCCTACAATATAATCGGAAATATGGAAGTAAGAAGCAGAAATTTTTACCGAAAACTTTTCCTTTTTGATGCCCGAAGAAAAATTGGCTTCCAAAGATTTTTCGTTTTTCAAATCGGGATTTCCTACGTAATCGTACTTTTCGGCACTATTAAACAAGTAAAATCCGTAACCTTCCGAAACAGACGGAGCTCGGTCGCCATAGCCGATTCCTGTGCCAATTTCAAAATCATTTTTGTTGAAAATGTAGTTTGCAGATAAACTTTTCAAAAATCTGTTTTTTTGTGCATCCATTTCCGGATAAAAAATCTGCAAACTGTTCAGCCCAAATTCACTCGCCACTTTATTGGAATGGAAACCAAACGAGCCCGTCAATTTTATGGAAGAAAAATCATTTAAACTAAAAGAATCTTCTAGAAAAACTCCTTGAAAAAGTGTTCTCACATCGGGCCAAGTGTACATAAACATTAAGTTTTCGGCGGGATTTTTCGGATACATCGTCATTTCCGCAACCGATTTGTTGTAAAAACCATTAAAATTCAGCAATAGTTTATGATTTTTCCACACCGAATTTATTTTCGAGAAATATCCAAAAGTTTTCGTCCAACCAGGCATATCCATGTGAACGGGAACGTTGGGACGCGTTGTGTCGTCCATTCTGTGTGTTACCGTGTTGTAATAGAATTTGGTTTCCCAATTTTTGAAAATATCAGAATTGGGCAAAATTTGAAATTTCAAAGAAGTAATTATTGCTTCTGCCAAAGAAACATCCATTGGAAGCGCAGGATAGCCCACATCTTTGGCTTTATCGTAGATTACCGAACCTTCCAGCAATTTATTTTCACCGATTTTCACTCCCAAAGTTTCCGAAAAATTGATTTTTTTGAATTGTGAATGCAGAACTTCATTGCCGTTTCCGTCTTTGTAGTTTTCGGCGTCACGCATCATAAAATCGGCATCGGAATAGAATTTTTTGTTTTTAAAAGAAACTCCACCGCCAAAAATTTTCTGCTGATTCACCGTTTCAAAGCCTGAATTGATGTTAAAATTCCATCTTTTTTCGCCAAAACTTCCTTTTTGCCGCTTCAAATCGATAGAACCGCCTATTGTAGAGCCATGACAGGAACCTTGCTGCCCCGAAATTATTTCCGCTTCAGATAAATTGGAAACTTCTACATACGAAGTTATAGGGTCCATTTTGTCGGTACAAGCGCCGAAAATCCTCATTCCATCAATAGTTACAAGCGTTCTTTCCGTTGCCATGCTGTTGATGGTGGGTTCCCAAGCGTAGCTTCCGCGCCGAATCATATCTATTTTTGAAGATTTTTGCAAATATTCGTCGATGGAGCCTAAAGGTTTTGCTTCTTTGTTGGCAATATTCGTAGTTCCGATGACGATTACTTCTTCTATTTCTCTGGTTTTCAGACTGTCGTAATGAGTTTGTGCCAAAATATTTTGTGCAAAAAAGAATCCTGCAATCAGGAAAATTGTTTTTTTCATGATTTTAAAATTTGAAAAAAGCAAAGCTTCTTTTTTTGCGGAAACTTTGCTTTTAGTGGAAAAATTTAGAATTCAATTTCGAAGAAAATGCTGCTTGCTTCGTTTGTTGCAGTTATTTCTTCGCCTTTCAAAATAGTTCCAGAATTATTTGCGAGCTGCAAATTTATTTTCCAGTAACCAGTCATGGTAAGAGAAAGTTTTCCGTTGTAGAGGTTTCCTGCGCCATTTTGTGTTGCATGAACATTATTTGGAGACGAATGATTTCCCATACTCGGCATTCTTGGATCAATTTTTACAGTATATCCGTCCACAACGGGAAAACTCATCATGTCCTGCATTTTCCAAACGCCTACAACAAGGTCGTTTACAGCAACTTTCGGAGTTTTTGGCTCTACATAAGCCACAATATATCTCGTGTTATCGGAACCCATGAAAGAGTTTACGGTTTTTTTAGTTTGCGCCGGAACATCAATTACAGAAGTTGCGGTGTAATTTGTTCCATTGATGGTGTAATCAACTTTCAAATCCCAATATTCCGTTGCATTTTGGGGCATCTGAAACACAATGTATCCTTTGTACAAAGTACCGTCGTTACTCACTTTCGTAACTGTAGATTTTGGGCAGGAATGCGACATTGAAGTCATGTGCATTACCGGCATCCAAGAGATTGTTGCATTTTTCTCGTAGGAATTGTCGGTTTTGTTTTTGATGCGGATTTTTATATCGTTATATCCTAAACTCGTAGTTCCGGAAGCAGAATAAAGCTCGATAATATGCGTGTTGTTGGAGAATTCTTTTATTTTTTTCAAACCTTCCAGTTCGTTGGTTATCGGAGTTACGGGTTCATCGTTGTTTCTACAAGACGTGAAAAACAAAGCCATAGCAAGCATGGCGAATAATATTTTTAATGAAAATTTCATTTTTTTAGGTTTTTTTTTGATTGTGTAAATAGGTTGGATTTTCTAAAGAAAAAATTTCTTTAAAAAGCAAGTTGATATGGCTTCATTTCATTGAAATAAAGCGAATTGCAATAAAAACCTAAACTTGTGGAGGATGGGGCAAAATCTGATGATAGCCCTTCAAGATTTGATGAAAATTAGTATGAAAAATCTTCTGATGGTTGTTGTGAAAGTCTTTTTGAAGATTTGGAATCTCTACCAAAGCATTTGGAACGAAATGAAAATCAAAAGCTCCAGTTTTCACGATATTAAAAGGAGAATTGCTTTTTTCTGCCTGTTTTTTCATTTCGCATTTTCCGTGGCATTCCATTTCTGGCTTGCCTTTGTTTACGCAATGAGCTTCGTAGAACTCTCTGTGGATATTATAATCCAACAAAACCAGAGAGTTCTGGAAACTCGCAAAGAAAACAATTATAGATAATATGGTCGAAAAGAATACTTTCATTTCACGAACAAAGATAAAGCAAGGCTTTTGGAAGGTCTATGATTGCGGTCACAAATGGAATGTGATATTTGTCAGCATTTTTTATTCAAAACAATAATTTCAATTCATTTTATTTTTCTCTCAAAAAATTTTACCTTTATCAATTGATTAAATAAACAAAAAAAAAATGGCAGACAAGGCAAAATTTATAGCAGATCTTAACGCAAGATATACTCCGAAAGGCGAACACATAGTTCTTGGAAAAGGGATTTTCGACGGCGAAGTAGTTCCGGAAGTAAACGTTACGCTTCCCCTGAAAACCATCAACCGACACGGATTAATTGCCGGTGCAACAGGAACGGGGAAAACCAAAACAATACAGGTTTTTGTGGAGCAGCTTTCGCACGCAGGAGTTCCGTCTTTGGTTCTGGATATTAAGGGAGATTTTTCCGGAATTGCAGAAGCTGGACAAAGAAATAGCATTATTGATGAGCGTTATGCAAAAACACAGCTCAATTGGGAAGCGCAGAGTTTTCCGGTGGAATTGATGACGATTTCTGGCGAAAGAGGCGTGAAACTTCGCGCTACCGTTACGGAATTCGGGCCAGTTTTGCTTTCAAAAATTTTGTTGCTGAACGATACGCAAGCAAGTATCATGTCCATCGTTTTTAAATATTGCGATGACAAAGGTTTGCCGCTGATTGATTTGGAGGATTTGAAAAAAGTGCTACAATACGTTACCGATAATCCGCAAGGAAAAGCAGATTTGGCCAATAATTACGGTTCAATCGCTCCGGCTTCTTTAGGTGCAATTCTACGTTCTATTGTAGCTTTGGAACAACAAGGTGCGACTAATTTCTTTGGTGAACCGAGTTTTGATGTTCACGATTTGTTGCAGCAAAGAGACGGAAAAGGAGTGGTAAATATTTTGAGAGTTGCCAATATTCAGACGCAGCCACAGCTTTTTTCCACGTTTATGCTTTCGCTTTTTGCAGAAATTTACATGACTTTCCCAGAAGAAGGCGATGCAGGAAAACCAAAACTTGTTCTCTTCATCGATGAGGCGCACTTAATTTTTAACGAAGCCTCAAAAGCCCTTCTTTCACAGATAGAAACAATGGTGAAACTGATTCGTTCCAAAGGAGTTGGGATTTATTTCATCACACAAATTCCAGGTGACGTTCCAGAAAATGTGTTGTCACAATTAGGTTTGAAAATTCAGCACGCATTACGTGGTTTTACCGCAAAAGACCGAAAAGAAATTGATAAAGCCGTTGAAAATTACCCAATTACAGAATTTTATGATGCTGGTCAGCTCATCCAAAATTTAGGTATTGGTGAAGCTTTTGTTACGGCTTTGGACGAAAAGGGAATTCCTACACCTTTGGTTGACACTTATTTAATTTCTCCAGAATCCAGAATGGATGTTCTTACCGATGCGGAAGTTGCAGATTTAACGTCGCGTTCAGCCTTGGTTGCAAAATATGAAAACACGGTAAACAAGGATTCTGCCTACGAAATGTTGACTTCCAGAATGGAACAAGCTGTTCAAAATGCGCCGGCTGACATGAAAACAAAACCTGTAAAAGAAGAACCGGGAATGGTGGAACAGGTTTTAACCAGTAGAGCCGGAAGAACATTCACCAATACTTTGATGAGAGAAGGAGCGAAAGCAATTTTGGGAATGTTTGGTTTGGGCGGAAGAAGAAGATAAAAAATAAGCAATCAGCTTTCAGCTATTCGCTATCAGCATTTTGGTAGCCGAAAGCTTGAGCAGATTGTCGAAAGCAAAAAAAATGTATTCCATAATAGATATAGAAAGTAATGGAGGTGGTTTTCGTAAGGAATGCATCATCGATATTGCTATTTTCAGATACGACGGTCATGAAATTGTTGACCAGTTTCTTTCCTTGGTGAATCCCGAAGCAGAAATCACCCATTTTGTTCAAAAATTGACCAAAATCACTCCAAAAATGGTGAAAACCGCACCAAAATTCCACGAAATCGCCAAAAGAGTGGTGGAAATTACGGAAGGTACAACTTTGGTGGGTCATAACATCGAATTTGATTACAGAATGCTTCGCCAAGAGTTCAAACGCCTTGGTTACGATTTCAAAATCAATACTTTAGATACGATTCCTTTAGCCAAAAAAATGATTCCGGAAGCGGAAAGTTATTCTTTGGGGAAATTGGTAAAATCTTTAGGAATTCCTTTGGTGGATCATCACAGAGCAGGAGGAGACGCAAGAGCAACTTTAGATTTATTTAAATTGTTGATTTCCAAAGATGTTGATAACGAGATTATCCAGAAGCAGCACGACGAAACCAACGCAAAAACCTACATCAACAAAATTCGGGAATTAACGCAGGATCTGCCGAATGAAAAAGGAATTGTGTATTTTCAGGACGAAAAAGGAAAAATTCTTTTTAGCGATTTTGTGGATGATATCAACAAATTTTCAAAAAAACTCTTCAACTCCAAATCAAAACGTTTTCAAAAAATTCAGGAGGAAACGGAGCAAATTCATTACGAACTTGCCGGAAATGATATTGTTGCAAAACTTTTGATGAAAACCAAGGGAATCCGAAAACGAGAATCCTTAAATTTTGGTCTTTATCACCGCAACGGAAAATATTTAGTTGAAAAAAACTCGCTTCACCCAACAGAAAAAGCATTGATTAAATTCAAATCCTTTACACAAGGATTGAAAGCAGTGAGTTATATTAATTCCACTCAAAATTTTTCTGACATTCAAGAGTTTACAAAGAGGATTTCTTTAAAAAAGAGAAATGAAATCTGGTCCACTTCCGGAAGAAATTTAGGCGAAAAAACGTTTTTGATTTTCGAAAACAGCAAACTTACAGGTTACGGTTTTTATGAATTTCATACGCAAATTCAATCAAGATCAAAAATCAACAAATTGAAAATCTCCCTTCCGGTTTCTACAATTGATATGCAAAATGACTTCAAACTTGGGCTTTTGCGCGGTGATTTTGAGATTTTTCCTTTGCCGCAGAAGTGATTTTGCCATTAATGCACGAATTTTGCTTCGTGAATTTTCTTCGGTCTTCGGACTTCAAACTTCAAACTCATCAAAATGACTAACAAAGATTTATTAAAAATAGCCGAACAATTCGACACTCCTACTTATGTTTACGATGCTGAAAGCATTAAAACCCAATACGAAAAACTTACTTCTTCCTTTCATAAAAACACAAAGTTTTTCTATGCGTGCAAAGCGCTTTCCAACATCAACATTCTAAAATATGTGAGAAGTTTGGGCGGAAATCTTGATTGCGTTTCTATCAACGAGGTAAAATTAGGTTTAAAGGCAGGTTTCGAGGCGAAAAAAATACTTTTTACTCCAAATTGTGTGGACTTAGCGGAAATTGAAGAAGCAATGTCGCTGAAAGTGCATATCAATATCGATAATATGTCGATTTTGGAACAATTTGGAAATAAACACGGCGATTCTTATCCAATTTTTGTAAGGATTAATCCACATATTTTTGCAGGTGGAAATTATAAAATTTCTACTGGTCACATCGACTCCAAATTCGGAATTTCAATTCATCAACTTCGTCATATCGAGCGAGTTATGAAAACAACCGGAATTAATGTAGAAGGTCTTCACATGCATACTGGAAGCGAAATCAAAGATCCCGATGTTTTTCTGCAAGGCTTGGAAATCATGTTCGAATTGGCTGAAAATTTCCCGAATCTGAAATATTTGGATATGGGAAGTGGTTTCAAAGTACCATATCAAGAAGGCGATATGGAAACGGATGTGAAAACTTTAGGGAAAAAGGTGGAAAAAGCAGTTTCTGAGTTTTCAAAAAGTTCAGGTAAGAAGTTTGAACTTTGGTTTGAGCCGGGGAAATTTTTGGTTTCAAAATCAGGGCATCTTTTGGTGAAGACAAACGTCATCAAACAAACAACTGCGACAGTTTTTGCGGGCATCAATTCAGGCTTCAACCACCTGATTCGTCCAATGTTTTACGATTCTTACCATATTATTGAAAATTTATCCAATCCCAAAGGAGCGGAAAGAATTTATACCGTTGTAGGAAACATCTGTGAAACAGACACTTTTGCATGGGATAGAAAACTGAACGAGGTTCGAGAAGGCGATATTTTGGTTTTCAGAAACGCGGGAGCATATGGTTTTGAGATGAGTTCCAATTTTAATTCAAGATTGAAGCCGGCTGAAGTTCTTTGGTTGGAAGGAAAAGCTCATTTGATTAGAAAAAGAGATGAATTCGAGGATTTGCTGAAAAATCAGGTGGAGGTGTTGTAAACTGAAAATTTGTAGTTTTGGAAAATGGGAAATATAGCAACAACTTTCAATGAACAAATTGCTTTGCTTGAGAAACGTGGAATGACCATTGATTTAGAACCGAATAAGGCAAAGGAAATATTGCTAGACATTGGATATTATAGATTGGGATTCTACTGGCATCCATTTGTTATTGATGATAATCATAATTTATTGAGTGGAATAAAGTTTTCTGATATAATTAATCTATATTATTTAGACGTTGATTTGCGAAATGTCATAACAAAATATCTTAATCGTATAGAAATAAATTTTAGAACTAAGTTAGTATATTATGTTTCAAATAAATATAAAACCTCTCCGACTTGGTTTATTGACCCAAAAATTGTTGACCAAAATTTCATAAAGGATATTGAAAAGTATTATAGTGACGATTTTAAAAAATCAAATAAGCCTATAAAAAAGCATCATCAAAAATATCTAAACGATAAATATGCTCCTGCTTGGAAAACACTAGAGTTTTTTACATTTGGAGTAATATTAAAAATCTTTAGAAACTTACATGATAATGATATAAAAGAAAGAATTACGAATATTTATGGTGTAAAAAATTTAGCAAAGTTTATTAGTTTAATGGAAACTTTGGTGTTGTTAAGAAACACTTGTGCGCATGGAGGAGTTCTTTTTGACTTAAAGGTACCTAAAGGTATTTCAAAAATACCCGAATTAGAATTTAACAATAATGATAGGATGTCTTTGGATTCATCTATTAAAGTTATATTATTTTTCTTAAACAAAATTTCAACTGATAGGGAAAAGGATTTAGAAAATTCAATTAATCAATTATTTGAAAAATACAGAAATGATGGTTTTGTTAAAAGAATAATTGAGAATGAAATAAATTATATGTATAAATGAATATAAATATATGTACATATATTTGTATTATATATAAATAGTGTTATATATTTGCATAGTATTTGTATAAAATACTGTCAGTGCACCACTAATTTTAACATTTGTGCGGCACTTTAAAATATTACTTTAATACTCGGACTTGCTCCGAGTATTTTTTTCTGCCATTCTGTCACAGTTTTATTATCTTTGCACACTAAACTCTTCCAAATTCCTGATTCAACATTCAAAATTTTGAATTCGGAATTTTGAAATTTAAATTAAAATTGTGCAAGAAAAATACATAGACGAAACCAAACAAGGCGAAGCATTTGCCATCGCTGAAAAACCTGAAAATTCTAAAAAATTATTTTTGGAAAGTTACGGCTGCCAAATGAATTTCTCCGATTCTGAAATCGTGGCTTCTATTCTCAATGAACAAGGTTATAATACCACTTTGAATGTTGAAGAAGCCGATTTAATTCTTTTAAATACGTGTTCAATCCGTGAAAAAGCGGAACAAACCGTAAGGATGCGACTTTCGCAATTTAAAAATCAGAAAAAATCCAATCCAAACCTTACTGTCGGTGTTCTTGGTTGTATGGCAGAACGTTTAAAAACCAAATTTTTGGAAGAAGAACATTTGGTGGATTTGGTTGTCGGTCCCGATGCTTACAGAGATTTACCGAATCTTTTGGCTCAAACCGAAGACGGAAGAGACGCCATTAACGTAATCCTCTCAAAAGAAGAAACTTACGCAGATATCAATCCCGTTCGTTTAGGCGGAAATGGCGTCACAGCGTTCGTTACCATTACTCGTGGTTGCGATAATATGTGTACATTTTGCGTGGTTCCGTTTACGCGCGGTCGTGAAAGAAGTCGTGACCCGCATTCGATTATTGAAGAATGTAAAGATTTGTGGGAAAACGGTTACAAAGAAATCACACTTCTTGGTCAAAACGTAGACTCTTACCTTTGGTTTGGCGGTGGAGCTAAAAAAGATTTTAAAAACGCTTCCGATTTACAGAAATTAACGGCTGTAAATTTTGCACAATTGCTTGATATGGTTGCAACTGTAGTTCCCGAAATGAGAATTCGTTTCTCCACTTCCAATCCTCACGATATGACGACGGATGTTTTTGAAGTGATGGCGAAACACGATAATATCTGCAAATACATTCATCTTCCTGTTCAAAGCGGAAGCGACCGGATTTTGGAAAAAATGAATCGTCAACATACTCGTGAGGAATATTTAAATTTAATTAACAAGGCTAAAGAAATAATGCCCGAAATTGCATTTTCTCAAGATATGATTGTAGGATTTTGTGGCGAAACTGAAGAAGACCATCAAATGACTTTGAGTTTAATGCGAGAAGTGGAATACGATTACGGTTATATGTTTGCCTATTCCGAAAGACCTGGAACTCCCGCCCACAAAAAAATGGAAGATGATGTTCCTGCAGATATAAAACAAAGAAGATTGACCGAAGTAATTGCGCTTCAAGGCGAACTTTCCCGAAAAAGAATGGAATCTTATGTTGGAAGAAATCATGAAATTTTGATTGAAGGCACTTCCAAAAAGAACGAAAACCAATGGAAAGGAAGAAATTCCCAAAACGCAGTCTGTGTTTTCGATAAAGAAGAAGGACAAAAATTAGGCGACATTGTGACTGTTTTTGTTCACGGAAATACGCAGGGAACGCTTTTGGGGAGAACGGTGGAAACCTTATAGGTTTCGGAAACCTATAAGGTTTACCAAAGAAACTCAAATTTCGAACTTCAAATGAAAGAACTATTTTCCAATAGCGATTATAAAAATTGGCTGATTGATTTAAAACCAAAAATCAGAGTAAGCGAATTTATTTTAACCCAAAATTTACCTGAAAACTTAAAAAGCAAACTTCCAATGATTGAGGAAATAGAGAATGAATTGGAGAAATATAATGAGATATAACCCAATATTTTTAATAAAAGGATTGAAAATTTTATTTTTTCTACCGCTCCTTTTCTCTTGCCAAACAGAAAAGGTCGCCTCCTCATATCCAAAATTTGTAGGTGACATTTCGTATGATAAAACCATTGATGGAGATTTCAAAAAATGTGGAGAAAATCAAAATTTTAGTTTTCAATATTACCACTCCAATGGATTTCAATATAAAGGAGAAAAATTTGAGATTTTTCAAGAATTAAAGTCAAAGAATATTTCAGGAAATAAAGATGCAAACGGATACATCACGATACGATTTATCGTGAATTGCGAAGGGAAAAGTGGAATGTTCAGAACCCAACAAATGGGTTTGGATTATAAGCAAACTCAACTAGATAACAATCTCACAAACAAACTATTGGATTTTACAAAATCATTGAGAGGTTGGATTCCGAGACAAAATGAAGGACAAAAAATAGATTATTACCAATATTTAACCTACAAAATCGAAAATGGACAAGTCGTTGAAATATTGCCTTAATCTCATTGCTTTTCTTGCTTTTCAAGGATTTGTTGCGCAGTCTTATAACTGCAATGTTTTTGAGAAAGAAAATCAGAAAAAAGCGTGTCAACTTTACAATTTGGCTACGCAATATCAAGGTTTTCGGCAATCTCAGGAAGCGTTCGATAAAGGCATTGAACTTTTTCCGGAATTTTCAGAACTTTATTTTGAAAAATCAGTTCCTTACCTAAAAAACGGAGATTTCATCACTTGGAAAACCCTGATTGACAAAGCGATAAATTTAGAACCTCGAAAACATTTAGGATATCGCGCTTGGTGCAAGTTTCAGTTTCTACGCGATTATAGAGGTGCAATTGCTGACTTTGAGGAGTTGGAAAAGTTAGGTTCAAATGATTTGGGATATTCTCAAAACGGAGATTACCAACTAGAGATCGTAAAAGGCATTTGCTATTCAGCGATTGGAGAAAAAGAAAAGGCAGTTTCTATTATAGAGAGCCGACTTTCGAATAAGAATAATAACGTCGGTTTATACGATTATTATCAGTTAGGTGTTACTTATTTTGAGTTAAATAAAGTTGATAAAGCATTAGAAAATTTTGAAAAACAAAGCAAAATTTCAGATTTTGCAGAAAATATTTATTTCAGGGCAAAAGTTTCAAAAATTAGAAATAAAGATTATTTGGATTTGAAGAATTTGGCTTTAAAAACGTATGACGAAGGTAAAACCATGAAAGACAGTTATACCCATCATTACAATAAAATCTATCGACAACAAATCGCAGATTTGTAAAATCTCAAACATCAAATTTCAAATCAAAAAAATGAACGAACTACAATCCATAAAAAACCGCTTCGGAATTATCGGGAATTATCCCGCTTTAAACCGTGCTTTAGAAAAATCCATTCAAGTTGCACCAACAGATATCACCGTTTTGGTCATCGGCGAATCTGGAACGGGAAAAGAATTTATTCCAAAAATTATTCACGCGGAATCTAAGAGAAAACATCAACCATACATCGTTGTCAACTGCGGGGCAATTCCTGAAGGAACGATAGATTCTGAACTTTTTGGGCACGAAAAAGGCGCATTTACAGGCGCAACTTCAACCAGAAAAGGTTATTTTGAAGTTGCAGACGGCGGAACAATATTCCTTGATGAAGTCGGCGAACTTCCTTTACAAACACAGGTTAGACTTTTACGTGTTTTAGAAAGCGGCGAATTTATGAAAGTCGGTTCCTCGCAGATTCAAAAAACGGATGTGAGAATCGTTGCTGCAACAAACGTAAATATGATGAAGGCAATACAAGACGGGAGATTTCGCGAAGATTTGTATTATCGCTTGAATACCGTTCAAATCGATATGCCTCCTTTAAGAGAAAGAAAAGGCGATATTCACTTGCTTTTCAGAAAATTTGCGATTGATTTTGCCGAAAAATACAGAATGCCGGAAATTTTCCTGAGTCAGGACGGAGTTCAATATTTAGAGAATTATTCGTTTCCGGGAAACGTTCGTCAGTTGCGAAATTTGGTGGAACAAATGACGGTTGTCGAACAAAATCGCGAAATCAATTCCACTAAATTGGCAGAATATATTCCTATGAATGCGAATCTTCCGGCGGTTGTAAATAAAAATCACGGTTCAATCTCGAATTCAGAATTTCATTCGGAAAGAGAGATTATGTACAAGATTTTGTTCGACATGAGGAACGATTTGAATGATTTAAAATCCTTAACTTCGGAACTGATAAAAAATCGTGGCAATAACGAGTTCAGTCATCAGGAAAAAAATCTAATCAATAGAGTATTTACGCCTGAAACAGCAGTTCACAATCCAAATTCGCTTTTATATTTTGAAAATAATCAGCAAAATCAAGTTCAGAATCCTACAATTATTTCTAATTTGGACGATGATTTTGATGATGTAGAAGATATCGAACTGGAAGAAGCAAAACCCGAAACTTTGTCTTTGCAAAACAATGAAAGAGAGTTGATTGTGAAGGCATTAGAGAAGCATAGAGGAAGAAGAAACAAAGCTGCCGATGAATTGGGAATCTCGCAACGAACACTTTACAGAAAAATAAAACAGTATAATTTAGAAGAATGAAAAAAAGTTTGAAGTCCGAAGTCCGAAGCCCGAAGAATTGGTTGAAACTCTTTTTCCTTAGCTCTTGGCTCTTTTTACTTGGCTCTTGTTATTCTTTCACGGGTTCTTCTTTAAGTCCGGAAACCAAAACTATTCAGATAAACGAGTTTATCAATAATGCTCCGCTCAATAATCCTCAGTTGGCGCAGCAATTTTCTACAGATATTCAAAACCGTTTTCTGCAAAGGACTACTTTAAAAGGGACCAAAGAAAAACCTGATATTTTGATAGAAGGCGAAATTACAGATTACAATATTTCGCCAACCACGATTTCGTCTGCTGTGAACGCGCCTGGAGGAAGCATTCAGGCGGCGCAAAACAAGCTTACGATTACCGTAAAAGTGCATTACGAAAATAAAATAGAACCGGATAAAAGCTTCGACAGAACTTATTCCGACGAAGCGGTTTTTGCAAGCGATTTAGACCGAAATGCAATCGAAACAGCGCAGGTAAAGCTGGTAAATGAAAGAATTATCAACAAGATTTTCAATGATATTGTAGCCAATTGGTAATGATTATGAACGAAAGAATTTTAGAATTGCTGAAAAATCCCGAAATTTTGGAAGTTCAGGATTTGAAAACTATCGAAAAAGAAATTCACACAAAACCATATTTTCAAGGTTTGAGAGCTCTTTTTTTGTTGGGAACCCACCGATTTACTCCGGAAAATTATCATCGGGAACTTTCAAAAACGGCAGCTTATACAACTGACAAAAAAATTCTTTACCAATTAATCAATGGCAAAAAAATGGAAGAATTTTCGGAGGAAAAATCTATAGAAAATACTATTGAAGAACCCGAAAATCAACAAATTTTTGTTTCTGAAAAAATTGAAGAAAAAGGTGAACAAGAAATCAAAACGGAAGATAAAACTTCGGAAACTATAGTTGAAAATTCTGTTCCACAGTATGGGTTTATTACAACGAGTTCCGTTCCAAAAAAAGAATTAAAATCATCTTTAATTACTAAATCTGAACCAGAGTTTCCCAAGAAAGATGAAGAAATTGAGCGTAAAATCCTTGATGAAAACATTCAGGAAGCAGAGGCCGAAGAAATTGAACAGGTTTCAGATAAAATAGAAGAAGCTCCAAAAGAAATTGAAAAAATTGAACCAAAAGATGAGGAAATAGAACAAGTTGAGCCCGAAAAAATCATCAACGAGGATGAAATAAAGACCCAGAAAGAAGAAATAGAAAATCCTTCACAAATAAGCTTCCATGGACTGCAGGAATTTTTGCCTGAAGTTAAAATTGAACCAAAAAAATCTGAAATTCTCACTGTTGCCCCCGAAAAACCTTCCACAAATAAACACGATGAGGAAATGAAACGCCTTATCGCCGAAGTGGAAGCCAAAATGAAGAGCAAAAAGACTTCGCAAACTGCGAAAGAAAAACCAATTGAAAAAGAGGAAAATCACGATAATACAGAAATCAGTTTTGCGGAAACGCAGTCTTTCGAACCAGAAAAAACAGAAGAAAAACCTTTAGAAATAGTCGTTGAGGAAGTTCCACAAAAAAAGGCTGAAGAACTTGAAAAAGTAGAGAAAAAGGTTGTTGAAGAAAAAACAGAAAACGTTTCGGCTGAATGGAAACCAATGAGTTTTAAAAATTCCATTCCTGATGCTTTGATTACTAAAAAACAAGAGGAAAAAGTAGAAATCCCTGCTGAAAAATCTATTGAAAAAGAAGAAAAAACCGTCAAAATAACTTCAGAAAAGCAAGAGGAAATTCCGGTAATGAACGTATCGTTTTTCGCGCCAAAAATTGAAAATATTGAAGAAAAATCGGAGGAAAAAACAGAAGAAATTGAAGAAGAGGAGACCAAAAGCAATATCCCAACTTTCATCAATACTTGGCAAAATTGGTTGAAAATTGACCGAAATGAGCCGAAAACTGAAGAGAAACCTGAAATTTCCAAAGAAGAAATAAAAAGCAAGGTTATAGAAACTTTCATTGAAAAAGAGCCAAAAATCTCAAAACTGAAAGAAGATTCCGATTTTGTGGTGAAGGAAAAAAGCGATAATATTTCTCATCTAATGACGGAAACTTTAGCAAAACTCTACACCGAACAAAAGTTGTATTCAAAAGCTATTAAAGCCTACGAAGTTCTCTCACAAAAACATCCGGAGAAAGCAGATTACTTCGCCGAAAAAATAGAGGAAATCAAACTTTTAAGACAAAATAAATAAAGAATCAAACACTTTCCGAACATCACAGACCATCTTCAGGTGTTCCTTTGTTTATCTTAATAACGGTCGCAAAATTTTAAAAACTTTGTCTATCCTTGCGTTTTTATATTTGAAATAAACCCACAAAACAAATGAAAATGGACATCACAATCATCATCGGACTCGTTATTTTGGGACTAATTGCAGGTTATTTAAGCGGATTAGTTGGAATTGGCGGTGGAATTGTGATGGTTCCGGTTTTGGTTTTGCTTTTCGGTTTCACGCAGCATAAAGCTCAAGGAACAACTTTGGCTTTGCTGATGATTCCCGTAGGAGTTTTCGGGGTGATGAATTATTACAAAACTGGAAATGTGGACATCAAAACCGCACTTTTGCTTTGTTGCGGCTTCGTTTTGGGAAGTTATCTCGGTAGTAAAACTGCCATTTCATTATCACAGGAAACTTTAAGAAAAGCATTTGCCATATTAATGCTTATAGTAGCGGTGAAAATGTTTTTTCAGAAATAAAATGAAGTTGAATGACGCTTATGCCACGAATGCACAAATGAATTTATTCGTGCATTCGTGGCATTTTAAATATAATTCGTCGTACAAAAAAATCCCGACACAAAATCGGGATTAATTTTTATTCTAAATTTTTCCGTTCGACGACTTCTACATCAATCGTTTTTGCGCTTCGGTCGGAATTAAAATTTCTAAATTTTTTCCAAATTTTTCTTCCTAAAACCAAAACGACAACCAACAAAATAATTGCACAAATAAAGGCAATAAACGGAGCAGCCATCGCTAAAAACGACATAATTCCCGCACCTGCAGTTTCCGTTGTCGCGACCACAGAATTTCCTAAACCGCCAGTTGTTGCCGTAGAAGCCGCTCTCGTTCCTGCAAATCCAGAACTAATCGCAGCAGCAGTTCCACCACCTGCAATTAATGCTAAAGCCCACTGTGGAAAAGTTCCGATATCCGCAAACTGACTTGCAAACATCACAGAACCAGCTACTGTAGCCAAAGGAACCGACAACGTGTCCAAAAGATGATCAACATAAGGAATGTAATACGCAAGAATTTCTACAATCGTGGCAATTCCAGTGGTAATTAAAGTTGGAAGGCCGGAAAGCCATTGAAAACTTTCATTCATCGGAATCCAACCCATATAGGAAGCAAGACTTACTGCGAACATCGGCAGAAAAACTCTGAAACCCGTTGCTGCAGCCAAACCAATACCGATGAAAGCGCTGATTGCGTAAGGTAAATAAGGAATGTTATCTAACATTTCGTGTGAATTTATAGTTTATTTCCAACCAAATTTACAAAAAACGTGCTAACTTTTATCTTTTATTTTTTTGATTCACAAAGTTTTAGAAATTCGCTTTCCACTTCTGCATAATTTTTGGGATAGTTTTTTGAAGTCCAAAAAAGCATTGATAATGAGCGAGTTCCAAATTTTGAGGTGAAAATATCTTTATTTAATCGATAACATTCGCGCAAAAGCCTTTTTATTCTGTTTCTGTCAACGGCTTTTTTAAAATTTCTTTTGGAAACTGAAACACCCACTTTTTGAAGGGAAAGTTCAAAGTTCTCTTGAGGTCTTTTCTCTAAATCAATATAAATAATCCGCAAACTTCCACACGAATTCCATTTGCCTTTCGCAAAAAGCAAATCGATTTCTCTTTTTTGTTTGAGTTTTTCCTTTCGTGGATATTTTTGGTCTTTCATTTAAACCTAATTTTCTTCGGACTTCGGACTTCCGTCTTCGGGCTTTTTAATCAAATAATTAATTACTTCCGCGGCTGCATACAACCCGAAAATTGCAGGAATAAAACTGATTGTTCCGTAAAAAGATTTTTTAAAATTGCTCCCGTCCGTCATTTTCAGGCTTTCTTCCTTTTGTATTTCATTGGAAAAAACACAGCGAAAACCTTTGTTGATTCCCTCTATTTTTAGTCTTTTCCGAACTTGTTTTGCCAAATAACAGTTGTGGGTTTTACTGATATCTCTCACCATCACCTTGCTCGGATCCATTTTTCCGCCGGCTCCCATACAACTTACGATCTTTATTTTTCTTTTTCTGGAAGCTTTTATCAAAGTAATTTTGGGAGTTACGCTGTCGATACAGTCTAAAACATAATCAAATTTTTCAGAATCAAGTATTTCCTCCATATTTTCAGGATTCAAAAACTGGTTGATTTGGGTTAAATTTAATTCCGGATTGATGTCCAAAAGCCTTTCTCCAACAATTTCCACTTTATTTTTTCCAATGGTGGAGTGAAGCGCAGGAAGTTGCCGATTAATATTCGTAATATCTACTGTATCGCCATCCACAATCGCCATTTTTCCTACTCCTGCTCTTGCTAAAAATTCTGCTGCAAAAGAACCAACTCCGCCCAAACCAATCACCAAAATATTGGCATTTTTCAGTTTTTCAAGATTGTTTTCTTTAATGAGCAATTCGGTTCTTTCAAGCCAGTTTTTCTTCATTTTATGCCGGAATTTGTAGAAATTGAAGGTTTTTTTTGATTTTTTGCGTCAATTCTTCCAAACTTAAATTTTTTAGTTCTGCCACTTTTTGATATAAATCTTGAATGTCGAAATCAGCAGAATCGGTTTCCAAAAAAAGTTTTTCCATAGGGAAATCTTTCACAAGATCCTGCAAATTTACATTATGCAAAACAGATTTTCCAAAACTGAGGTAAAAATCGTGTTTCAGCAAATCATCGCCGATTGTTTTTCTTTTATTAAATCCGTGAACAATCATCGGAACTTTCGATTTTTTCTTGAAAGGAATTAATTGTGAAAACCTTTTTACACAATGAATTATTATTGGTTTTTGAATGTCATTAGCCAAAAAAATCTGTTTTTCAAAAACTTCTTCCTGTAATTTTTCATCAACATCAATTAAGCCATCCAAACCACATTCTCCGATGGCTACGCAGTTTTTATTTCCGGAAACTTCTTTTAACCAAAGAAAATATTCATCCATATTTTCAACAATGGAATCGGGATGAATTCCAGCGGAAAACAAAGTATTGGGAATCCTTTCGCCAAACTTTAAGTTGTAAATTCCAAACTTTATTTCGGGGTTGTGGTGGTGGAAATTAAAGAAATTCATATTTAGAATATGTGCAAATATCCCAATTTTTAGTATTCTATATTAAGAATTTACGAAATATCCATCAATTTTTACAAAATGTAAACACGCGTTTTACAAATTGTTAATAATTTCTTAAATTTACTTAAAAATACAAATAATGGGAAAAAAATTTTCGGAAAAGCAAATCCACATCCTGAATGTTGCGGAGGAATTGATTGCAAAGAAGGGTTTTGAGGGAACTTCGGTTCGAGATATTGCTTCCAAAGCAAACATTAATGTTGCGATGATTTCTTACTACTTCGGCTCGAAGGAGAAAATGATGTCTTATCTTTATCATTACAGGGTTCAGAAAACCAGAGAGCATTTTTCGGAATTTTCGGAAACTATAAAGGAAGCGAAACCGGAACTTCAGATGAAAGAAATCATAAAATATATTGTAGAACAGCTTTTTAAATACAGTTTTTTTCATGGCTTTGTAACGCAAGAACTTCGTTACAATGAGCATTTGAAGGAAGATTTGATGGGGTTTTACCAGATTTGTGTAATGAGGATAGATGAGGTAATTAAAAAGGGAATCACCATTGGGAGCTTTACCTTTGCGCCGAAACCTGAAGATTTGCTATCCATCATTATGGGGACTACGCTTTTCACTATTAGGAACAAAAACTTTGTGGAACTTTTTGTACCCAGCAAAACAGACGAACAATATTTCAAAGAAGCAGAGAAGAAAGTGAAAACAAGCATCATGCTTACCATTTTCTCTTCGTTGGGTTATACGAACGAATAAATATTAGTTAAATAATCTTAAAACGCATTCTATTGCTAAAAAAATTCTATTTTTGCAAACTGATAGGCGTTCTGCATAATTAGGGGTCGCCTCATTAGCATTTATGAAGAAATACATCTTTATTTTTATCGCAGCTTTAATGATTGCCGGTTGCAAATCTAAACATGACGAGGCTCTGAAAAGCGCAGATAAGGATTTTATATTAAAAGTAGCTAACGAGCATTTTGCCAACAAGAAGTGGAGCAAGTCTCTTGCACTATACGAAAGACTTACCAACTTGGTAGCAGGAACCGATGACGCACCCAACGTGGTTTTTAATTCTGCATATGCCAATTATTATGATAAAAACTATAAACTTGCAGGGCATCAGTTCAAAAATTTTGCAGTAAACTTTTCACAAGATCCAAGAAAGGAAGAGGCGTCGTATATGTCGGCTTTGTGTTATTACAAGGGATCAATGGACTACAATTTAGATCAGAGCAGTACCGAATTGGCAATAAACGAGCTTCAGAGCTTCCTTAATGAATACCCCAATTCTGAACGTTCTAAAAACATAAGCCAGCTCATTGACGAACTTTCCTATAAGCTAGAGTTTAAAGCTTATGAAAACGCGAGGCAGTATTACAAAATGGGAGATTATAAATCCGCCAACGTTGCTTTGGAAAATGTTTTGGAAGACTTTCCTGCAACCAAATTGCGTCCGAGCATCTACGATTACATCATGAATTCTCGCTACGAACTTGCGGTGAACTCTGTTTATGATTTGAAACAGGAACGTATAGAAAACGCAATTGCCTTCACAAAAAGAGTGGAAAAGGAACTCCCAGGAACAGAAAATGCTAAAACCGCAATAAACTTGCGCGACAAACTTTTGAAAGAAAAAGAAAGTTTTGCCAAATTGCAAAAGCATGTTGAATCTCAAAAAGCCGCAGCACTAGAGAAACAAAAGAGAATGCAGGCAGAAAAGGACGCCGAACAAGCAAATAGAACCACAAAACAAGCGTTAAGAGACAGCGCAAGACTTTCAACACCGCCTCCAGCAGTAACTTTACCAATTCAAAAATAATCACTACATTTGCACACGCAAATAAATAAAACGCACTGATAATGAGCGCAAAAGATTCAAAAGCAGAACTAAATACAATAACCTACGACAGAGATAAAATCGAAAAAAAGGTGGGCTCCATTTATGAGGCAATTGTAATTATGGGCAAAAGAGCAGAGCAAATTAATGCAGAAATTCGCACAGAACTTCATGCAAAGCTCGACGAGTTTGCCGTACACAACGCAACTCTGGAAGAGGTTTTCGAAAATAGAGAACAAATAGAAATCTCAAAACATTACGAAAAACTCCCGAAGCCAACATCCATTGCAATAAAAGAATGGATGGATGACGAGGTTTACTTCAGAAAAACAGAAGAAAGAAATTAAGTTATAAAAAACCATATCTACACCAAATCACAGAAGATTCTTCTGTGATTTTTTTATGTTGGTATGCCACAGTCCTATAATTAAAAAAAGAGTAAATTCGTATATTAAATATTGAGTAATGAGTCTTCAGGGAAAAAAAATTCTGATTGGAGTAACAGGCGGAATAGCAGCCTACAAAATTAATTATCTTATACGTGAATTAATAGGGCAGAAGGCTGAAGTACAGGTTGTTATGACGGCAGCTGCAGAAAATTTTGTTACGAAAACAACTTTTTCCACACTTTCCAAAAAACCGGTTTACAGCGATTTTTTTGATCATGATGGAACTTGGAACAGCCATGTGGAGCTTGCTCTTTGGGCAGATGTAATGCTTATTGCTCCGTGCACTGCAAATACGCTTTCAAAAATGGTACACGGAATGTGCGATAACCTGCTACTTGCCACATATATGTCTGCTAAATGTCCCGTTTTCATTGCTCCCGCCATGGATTTGGATATGTACGCACATCCATCCACAAAACAAAATTTGGAATTGGCAGAGGATTTCGGGCACATTATTATCCCCGCAGAGGAAGGAGAACTTGCCAGTGGCTTAGTAGGGCAGGGAAGAATGGCAGAGCCTGAAAATATTGTGAAAAACATGGAACAATATTTTCAAAAAAATAAAAGTTTGGAAGGAAAAACTTTGCTGATAACCGCGGGACCAACTTATGAAGCCATTGATCCTGTTCGGTTTATTGGGAACCACTCATCTGGGAAGATGGGCTTCTCTATTGCTGAAGAAGCGGCTAAAAGAGGAGCTCGAGTGATTCTTATTTCGGGGCCAAGCTCTTTAAAACCCGTACATATCAATATTGAAATCCACAGAGTTACATCAGCAAAAGAAATGTATGATGAGGTTTTCAAACATTATGAAAACGTAGATGTAGCTATTGCAAGTGCAGCGGTTGCGGATTATGCTCCAAAAGAAGTCGCAAAAGAAAAAATCAAAAAAAACGACCAAAATTTAGTAATAGAATTGGTAAAAAACCCCGATATTTTGAAGACGATGGGCGAGAGAAAGGCTCACCAGTTTCTTGTAGGTTTTGCTTTGGAAACCCAAAATGAAGAAGAAAATGCCAAAGGAAAGCTGGAAAAGAAAAACTTGGACATGATAGTGCTGAATTCGCTCCGAGACGATGGAGCGGGATTCAGAAACGATACCAATAAGATAAAAATACTTACAAAAACAGAATTGCTGGAGTTTAACCTAAAATCGAAAGACGAAGTTGCAAAAGACATCCTAAACTTTTTGGAAGCACAATTTCTGAAATAATTTGTGTAATTTTCCGTTTTGAAATTCAAAAGAACCAATGAAAAAAATATTCACCATATTCACCATATTTTTCTTTACACAAATTGCTTTTTCGCAGGAATTACTGGCAAATGTTACCGTAAATTCCCAACAAATGGGAGGAAGCAATCAGCAGGTCTATAAAACACTTGAAAGAAATATTAAAGACTTTATTAATAAAACCAGCTGGACAGGAAAAAAGTTGCAGAACTTTGAAAAAATCAAGTCTAATTTCGCTTTTGTAATTACTTATCGAGATGGGAATAAATTTACTGCAAACCTTGTAGTACAGGCAGTTCGCCCAGTGTATAATTCAACTTATGAAACACCATTAATCAACGTAAACGATACTAAGGTAGTTTTCGAGTATATTGAAAACGAAAATCTCATTTTCAACGAGAGGCAGTTTTCCGGCAAAAACCTAACGGATATTATAAGCTACTACGTATATCTAATTTTAGGTTATGACGCTGATAGCTTTCAAAACATGGGTGGACAACAATGGTTCACAAAAGCGCAGTCTATTTCCAGAAATGCTATGAATAAAGGTTTTGAAGGGTGGTCCACAATGGAAGGGCCTCGTACAAGAGGATCCTTAATTGATGGCATCATTAATCCTAATTTATCTACACTTCGTGGCATGTCTTACACTTATCATAGAGCGGGCCTTGATAATATGAACGGCCAAGACCAGTCCCAACCGAAAAAAAATATAGCGGATGCCCTGAAAAGGCTCTCTCAGTACGAAAACTCTTTTCAACAGAACTACGCTATAAATCTCTTTTTGGATACCAAAGCCAATGAGATTTTTAGCATTTTCGATTCCCCAAATAATGGCCCGGTAAATATGAGTGAGCTGAAACAGCTTATGATTACCTTTTCCCCGAAAAATACCGACAGCAAATGGAGCAAGTGGAAATGATGTGAAATAGGAAATACGAAGTTGAAATTACGAATTTAGAAACCACTTTCTTTTCAAATTTCAACACAAATTAAACGTTTTTTTCACCTCATACACCTCATTTCGTAATTTGAATTTCGTAATTGTTGCTTCAAAGCCCACGTTTTCCGCATTGTAGTTCACATTTCGTAATTCGCATTTCAAAATGTTTTCGTAGTTTTTATTAAAGCCGTATTTTTACGGAATTATTTCGTAATTATAATTTCGTATTTCGTTATTCAAAACATGCTGAACCGTATTTTCATCCAAAATTTTGCACTGATAGATTCTCTTGAGATTACTCTGAATAAGGGGCTTCAGGTGATTACGGGTGAAACTGGAACAGGAAAATCCATCATCTTGGGTGCATTGCGACTTATTTTGGGGGAACGCGCAGATGCAAAATCCATCCAAAATTCTGAAAAAAAGTCTATTGTAGAAGCCGAGTTTCTGCTAGAGGGAGACTTTAGAAGTTATTTTGAGGAAAATGATTTGGACTTTGAAAAAAACACCATTATCCGACGCGAAATACTTCCAAACGGTAAATCCCGAGCTTTTGTAAATGATGTTCCGGTAACTTTGGAGGCTCTGAAAGCAATCTCAGCAAAACTTCTGGACATTCATTCGCAGTTCGAAACTTCCAACTTATTTTCGGAGGAATACCAATTTAGGATTATTGACGGGATATCAGGAAACCAAAACAGTATTGCTTCCTATCAGGATACAATTAACGAGTACAAAAAAAATAAAAAAGAGCTTGAAAAGCTGAAAAATAGGCTTTTGGAAGGAAATAAGGAATCCAACTACAAAAATTACCTGCTAAAAGAACTGGAAGATGCAGCACTAGACAACGTTGATTGGGACGATATCCAAAACCGTTTTCAAATGCAGGAAAACGCAGGAAGCATTTCCGAAAACCTAAGCGAGGCCCTTGCACGTTTTGATGCAGATGATATTGGCATTTTGGACGCGCTGGCTGATGTGAGAGGCAAGCTTTTGAAAACAGCAGAACTTTCGCACCACTTTTCTGCAATAAGCCAAAGGTTTGAAAGCCAATTTTTGGAACTGAAGGACTTGGTTTTTGAACTTCAGGACGAGGCAGAGAAAATAGAAATAAATCCAATGGCGCTTTCAGAACTAAATGAGCAGATAAATACCATCAATGCCCTTTTCCTGAAACATAACGCATCCAGCATATCTGAGCTTATAGCCATACGCGACGAAATTTCGGGAGAACAAATGGGATTTGAAGAATTGGAAGAACGCATTCTGAAATCAGAAAAGGAATTATCGACCTTAGAAAAAACTTTGGAAAAACTTTCCAAAGAAATTTCTAAAAAAAGGGAAAAGGGGATTCCTCTTTTTAGCCAAAAAATAGAATCTCTGCTTTCAAAACTCGGTCTCGAAAAATCAAAAATTCAGGTGGATTTAGCCGCTTCTGCCACCTATAATGATTTTGGGAAAAATAAGATTGAGATTTTGTTTCAGGCGAATTCTGGGTTTCCTTTAAAACCAATCCAGACCGCAATTTCAGGAGGAGAAAGATCGCGAGTGATGCTTGCAGTAAAAAAGATTATGGCAGAAAACGCAGAGCTTCCGACATTAATTTTAGATGAGATCGACACGGGAGTTTCTGGTAAAATTGCCGATGAAATGGGAAAAGTTATGCAGGAAATGTCGAAAGATATGCAGCTCATCGTCATCACACATCTTGCACAAGTTGCCGCAAAAGGAGATAACAATTATAAAGTTGTTAAAGAAGAGGTTTCTGGCAAAACACAGTCTAGTATTATTCCTTTAAATAATGAAGAAAAGCTTCAAGAAATTGCGCAATTGCTTTCTGGCTCCAAGATTACAGATGCTGCGCTGAAACAAGCGGAAGAACTTATAAAAGGAGCTTGAGAGAGTGAGGGTTTTTCTGTTCAAATTTTTTAAAAGCAGATTGATCACTTCAAACCGTTATGAGCTACAGGAGAGCATGCCGCAACCGGGAATTCCGTCGTATTTTGAAGGCCGTTTTGCAGAAAATTCCGGAAAAACTTCTTGGTATGGATTTTCTAAAGCTTTCAAAAGCTTTTCCAATAAGTCTCTCTTTCCAATTTCAAGTTCCTTAATACAATCAAACAAAAGATAATTTCGCAACGTAAATTTCGGATTGTTTCTCCGCATTAACGCTAAAGTTTCTTCAAAGGAAATTGTGTTTCTTGCAAGTCTGCTTTGATATTTTTCAACGAAATATTTCAGCTTCACCCCATTTTCATTGGAATAAGGCAAATAAGAAACTTTTTCTAAAAATTCCATCAATTCAAAGTTCTTATTAATTTTTTCTAATTCTGTAAAAAACAAAGTGTAATCCAACTTCAGTTCCTGCATCATCGTTTGAGCTTCCACAAAAAAAGTTTCATCTCCCTGCAAAACCTTATCAAAACCAAACTTTGATGCGAGCATTTTGTCGTGTTTTTCCCAGAAATAGGAACTGTAGTCATTCAAAACATCTTCCAAAAATTTTTCATCCTGAATAAGTGGAAAAAGGCTATTGGCGAGTTGCCACAAATTCCATTGTGAAATTTGCGCCTGTTTTCCGAAGGCATATCTTTTACCTGGCAAATCGGTGGTGTTCGAGGTGAAGTTCAGGTCGAATTCATCCATCATCGAAAACGGACCGTAATCCATCGTTAAGCCCAAAATCGACATATTATCCGTATTCATCACACCATGTACAAAGCCTACACGAAGCCAGTCTACCATTAAATCAGCTGTTTTTTGGCAGATACTTTCAAAAAAATCTTTGTATTTCTGTGTTCCTTCGGAAGTGATTTCCGGAAAATAATTTTGAATTACAAAATCTGCAAGTTTTTTTAAAGTTTCGGTTTCTTTTTGTGCAGAAAGCAGCTCGAAATGCCCAAAACGCAGAAAACTTTCAGCAGTTCTTATCATTACTGCGCCCTTTTCGGGTTTCGGATTTCCGTTATACATGATGTCGCGAACAACTTCTTCGCCTGTAAAAGTCAAACTTAAAGCTCTTGTGGTGGGAATTTTTAAATGAAAAATGGCTTCACTCATCAGGTATTCGCGAAGTGAGGAACGCAAAACCGCTCTTCCGTCTGCAAAACGAGAATATGGTGTTGCACCGGCTCCTTTCCATTGTATTTCTGTGGTTTTTCCGGCATTATTTTTTACTTCTCCGGCGAAAATTGCTCTTCCGTCGCCCAATTGTCCTGCCCAATTTCCAAACTGGTGTCCTGCATAAGCTGTTGCGTAGGTTTTTACATTTTTTGGAAGATTATTTCCCACTAAAAAATCCAAATCTTGGGTTTCAAGTGTTCCCAAGCCAATTTCGTCTGATAGATTATCATTAAAAATAATCATTTCCGGATTTTCGAAACCAGCGGGACTTATTGTTGCAAAGAGCATTTTTGGGGTTTGTCTTTGCATTGGGTTTCCAGAAAAATCTCCTGGAAATAGCTCTAAATATTGTTGGGTGATGTTTTGGAGGTTCATTCGGTAAATTTAGGAATAAAAAATCCTTCCAAAATTTTGAAAGGATTTAAAGTATTATTAAAAGAAAAGCTTATTTATTAAAATCTATCTCTTCACCCTTATTGATGGTTTCGTTCACATTTTCTTCCTTTCTTGCAGGAGATTTTGTGTGGGTAGGTTCCTCAATTTTTGGATTTTTTAGGTCTTCAATGGTTTGCAGTGGGCCTTCGTCTCCGTAGCCTCCTGTAAGTCCCTGTAAGTCTTGGCAACCATCCGTCCAATCCGAAGGTTTTACAAATTTGTCGTCGGGCGTAATACCCAAAGTTTTATCTGCCCAAACTTTTTTCATGAAAATTGCCCAAATCGGGAGTGCCATTTTTGCACCCTGTCCTTCTCCGGTTCCCCAGAAGTGGGTAGCTCTATCTTCCCATCCTACCCAAACTCCGGTTGCAAGATTTGGCGTAATTCCCATAAACCAACCGTCGGAGTTGTTTTGCGTAGTTCCGGTTTTTCCTGCTATTTCTACTGCTTTACTGATTCCTCTTCTTCCCAATTCACCGGATGCCGTACCAAACTGTGCCACACCTTTCATGAGTTCAATCATTGTATAGGCATATTTTTCGTTCATTACTTCTCTGATTTCGCTTTCTACTTCTTTTATTACTCTTCCGTTGGCGTCTTCTATACGCCATATCATTTCTGGTTTTTGATAATTTCCGTAGTTGGCAAATGTGCTGTATGCGCCCAACATTTCATAAATGGTTATGTCTGATGATCCAAGTGCGATGGCGTATTCATTAGGCATTTCTTCTGTTACACCAAGATCTCTTGCTGTTTGGATTACTTTTTTGGGACTCGTCATTTCTATAAGCCTTACTGCTACTGGGTTTTTGGAGTGTGCTAAAGCGTTTTTCAGATCTAGCATTCCTCCTGAACCTTCCACCGTCCATGTTCCTTTTCTATATGTTGCATTGGAAACTTGCGAACATGGGGTCATTCCTAAATTCATAATTGCGGTGGCATAAACAAATGGTTTGAATGTGGAGCCTACCTGTCTTTTTCCCTGCTTGATATGGTCATATTGAAAATGTTGCCAATTGATACCTCCTACCCAAGCTTTAATCTCACCGGTTCCGGGAACCATCGACATTAATCCAGCTTGTGCAATTTGCTTGTGATATCTTATTGAATCCCAAGGAGACATTTCTACTTCTTCTTCCCCTGCCCAAGTGAATCGAGACATTTTAATGGGAGTTTTGAAATCGAGCATAATGGAATCCTCGGATACACCTGCGGCTTTTAATTGTTTGTATCGCCCAGTCCTTTTAACAGCAGACATCATTATGCTGCTTATTTCCTTGTCTGAAATTAAATAAAATGGCGCCTGCTTTCTTCCGCGCTGTTCTCTGTCGAAACTTTTTTGCAAATCTGTAAGGTGTTCCTTGATGGATTCTTCGGCATATTTCTGCATTTTTGAATCCAGTGTGGTATAGATTTTTAGGCCGTCTTTAAAAAGATTGAGCGTTTTTCCTGTTTTCTTTTCATATTCTTTCAGGTAGTTCTCAATTTCTTTGCGTAGGTAGAATTTGTAGTAGGCAGAGTAGCCTTCGTCTATGGATTTTACAGGTTGGTAATCGAGTTTAATGGGTGTGTCCACCGCTTTTTGGAAGGTTGCCTGGTCGATATATCCTGTTTTAAGCATTTGTTCCAAAACCACGTCTCTTCTGCGTTTCGCTCTCTCCATATTTCGCATTGGGTTGTTGGCAACTGGAGCTTCAAGCATGGATACAAAAACGGCAGCCTCTGGCAAAGTAAGGTCTTTCGCAGATTTGTTGAAATATATTCTGGAAGCCATCTCGATTCCGTTGGCATTATACAGAAAATCGAACTTATTGAAATAAAGCTGTATGATTTCTTCTTTGGTATATCTTTTTTCAAGGCTTACTGCTACCACCCATTCCTTAAGTTTTTGAAAGGCCCTCTCTATCTTGTTTTGAGAAGCTGTTCCTGTGAATAGGAGCTTTGCCAACTGTTGTGTGATGGTGGAGCCCCCTCCTCTTTGTCCTCTATAGACAACTGCTCTTGCTACAGATTGGATATCGATACCTGAATGTTCTTTGAAGCGTTCGTCTTCTTTCGCCTGAAGCGCATAAACCAAATGCTTTGGCAAATCCTGATAGTTTACGGGTTGGGTTTTTTCTTTTTCAAACTTACCTAGGAGAACATTATCCGCAGAGTAAATTTCTGAAGCTACATAAATATCGGGGTTGTCCAGCTCTTTCACTTCGGGCATTTCGCCCAGAAATCCTTGTGAAACTGCAAAAAAGAGTGTGGATATGCCTAAAACAAGGAAAATGAGAGCAAGCCAAATATATTTTACCCATTTTTTCCAGCCTTTTCTTTTGGTTTTTTTGGGGGGAAGCGGAAATGTTTTATTCCCATTACCTCCAGTATTATTTTTGTTATCCATAAAAAATAAATTATGGTTTTGAATTTTCTATTTTAATGCCAATATCTTCTATACCCGGTAAATCATTGTTTCTCATTGCCTGAATTACACCGAAGCGGTAAGTTCCATTGTTGGGGAACCTATAATTCATCTTGTACTGAAAAAGGATTTCTTTGGTGCCGCCGAAACCGCTGCCGATCCATTCTCCGTTGGGTTTTGCCATGATATAGTTTAGGGTGTCCGTTTCCTTTTTCTTGCTTTTCAGGTTGGTGAAATTCACTATAAACCGGATGTTGCTGTAAGGATAGTCGTTATTGTTCCTCACTACAAATATAATGTTTTTCGGATTCTCGGCATCTTTAATATCGAAATCAAAGCGTTGTTCCAACTTATGGCTCCAAACCCCGTTTAAACTTACTGTTTTGATGTCTTCCGATGTGTTTTTGCAGCTTACGAGGATTATAAAGAGGCTGCAAAAGCCTAATATCTTATGGATTATCGTCACGTTTTTTCTGAAATTTTGGGTTTTTCTTTTTAGCTTGAAACTTGTTATTGCCACTTTCTTTTTGATTTTCATTCTGTCGATTGCTCTGTGGACGATTTTGCTTACTCACCACGCTTTGAGTGTGTGTTTTTGGTTCGGGTCTATTGTTGTCTTTCTTTCGGTTGTTTTTACCTCGGAACTTCTTTTCGAACCTGTCCACGCTGCTTTCCTGAATGAGGTCGGTACTTTTTACGTTATAGTCTGTATTTGCCAACTTCATTTCTTCTAATGGTTTTGCTTTTTCGCCTTTTTTGTTTTGCGAAACCATCTTTTTCACGTCCTCAATATCCAAATCATACCAAGCCATGGATTTATCGACGTATGCAAACCACATTTTTCTTTTGAAAACGTCTATTTTTATGCAGAATGCCTTACCGTTTTCTGTATCCAGCGTAGTGGAAGTTTGAGGAAAATCTTGGAGAGAATCTAAATAGCTGTCAAGTTCATAATTTAAGCAGCACTTAAGCTTTCCGCACTGACCTGCAAGTTTTTGTGGGTTAATGCTTAATTGCTGATATCTCGCCGCATTTGTGTTTACGGAACGAAAATCTGTAAGCCAAGTGGAGCAACAAAGTTCTCTTCCGCAGGATCCGATACCGCCAATTTTAGCGGCTTCCTGCCGAAACCCGATTTGCTTCATATCAATCCTGGTTCGGAAAACGCCGGCAAATTCTTTAATCAGCTGGCGAAAATCAACGCGGCTGTCTGAGGTATAATAAAAGGTGACCTTGCCGCCGTCTCCCTGAAACTCTACATCGGCAATCTTCATCTGCAGGTTTAGGCTATAGGCAATTTTGCGGGCATCAATCTTTACTTGTTCTTCCTTTTTGCGAGCTTCCTGCCATGTCTCTATATCTTTCTGATTTGCAAGTCTGTAAATTTTCAAAACATTTTCTTCCGAAAATTTCTTTTTCTTCATCTGGATTTTAACCAGTTCTCCGGTAAGGCTTACAACCCCTACGTCGTGTCCGGGACTTGATTCTACTGTAACTATGCTTCCTATGTGCAACGGAAGATTATGTATATTTCTGAAAAAACACTTTCTGTCGTTCTTAAAACGTACTTCAACGAGATCACATTTTTCAGAAACAGGGTTGCTTATATTGGAAAGCCAGTCAAAAACACTTAATTTATAGCTATTTCCGCAGGTGTCAACATTATCACATCCGTTGGCGGACTTTGTTCCGCAGTTATGAGCAGAATCACCGGATGTTTTACATCCACAACTCATTTTTATATTTTAATTTGTTAATCTGCAAATTTATAATAATTTTCATATGTTCGGTGAGGCATTATTTTTTTTTATTTAAACGTATCAAATTACAGTTAAAATCTGTTTGATATTTGTCTTAACATATTATTTCAGAAACAGTTATGCTATTGATGGCATAATTAATTTCTTAAAAAATTCTCAAATTATTTAAGAAACCTTAACATAGGTTTCCAAATATATTCTATATTTGACCAATAATTAATAGTTTTTTATGAAAAGAATTTTAATTTCTACAGCTTTATTAGCGGGGGTTTTAACCTACGCGGGCGGATTTAGAGTATCCTTGCAGGGAGTTAAGCAACTGGCGATGGCACATACCAGCGCACATGCTGAAGATGCAAGTGTGGCATTTTTTAATCCAGCAGGTATTTCCTTTATTCCTGCAAAATTAAGTGTTGCTGCCGGTGGTTTCGGAGCTATGTCGAAAGTCACCTATCAAAACACATCCACTTATCAAACTTATGAAACCAATAATCCCATTGGAACGCCAGTTTATGCTGCAATAGCATATAAGGTTTTGGATAATGTTTCCGTAGGATTTAGTTTTTCTACTCCTTTTGGGAGTACAATACAGTGGCAGGACAACTGGGCAGGACAAGAAATGGTGCAGAAGATGTCTTTAAAAGGAATGTACTTCCAGCCAATGGTTTCTGTAAAACTGGCTCCATGGGCTTCGGTTGGAGCAAGCTATATTTACGCGAAAGGCTCTGTAGATTGGGATAAAGCGGTTACGCAATTTAATGGTACGCTAAATATTAAAGATGAAAAAGCTAAGGGTCATGGTGTAGGATTAGGGTTCTATTTCCAGCCGGATAAAAACTGGGATATAAGTGTGGCTTATCGTTCACCAGTGGATATGAAGGCTGAAAACGGTGTGGCAACCTTCAAAATAAGTCCGGCTCTTTATCCTCTTGTTGGTTTAGATGCTAATGGACAAGACAAATTTAAAGCAACTTTACCTTTGGTGGAAGAATTTACAGTTGGTGCAACATATAAAGTTACTCCAAACTGGAAGGTTTCAGCCGAAATGAACTACCAAGGCTGGGAAAAATATGACAAGCTTACTTTAGATTTCGAAAATGCCAAAGTAGGAAATCAAGCAGATAATACAATCCTTACCACTCCAAAAAACTTTAAAAATTCCAAAACCTTCAGAATCGGTACGGAATACAAAATCAATAGCATGATTGCAGGAAGATTAGGATGGTATTACGACCAATCGCCGTACGAAGACAAATGGTTCATCCCAGAAACTCCTTCTTTCGATGCACATGTACTTACTGGAGGTCTTGGGTTGAAATTTGGAGGTTTAGGGGTTGATCTTGCACTTGCAAAATCCTTCCCGAAAGCAAGAACTTTCGACAACAAGTATTACAATTTTGCCGGACAGGCTAAAGCACAATCTTTCTATTTCGGATTGGGAGTTAATTACAACTTAAATTAAAAATAATTATGAAAAAAATATTAGTTTCTTCTTTTGCGGTTTCATTGTTATTCCTATCATACAGCTGCAAAACAGATTTTGAAAATGATGTGAATGATATTGCAGTTACAAGTGGAAATGCAAACTTCAGTAAATATGTTGCTCTTGGGAACTCTCTTACTTCGGGATATAGAGATGGCGCACTATACATTGATGCACAAAATGAATCTTATCCAAGTATAATTGCAGCGCAAATGAAACTTGCAGGTGGTGGCACTTTCAAACAACCAATGATGCAGGACAACACTGGCGGTTTTACCAATCAGCATCCGATAACAGGACAACCTATAGCTATGGGAAAATTGAAACTTCAGCTGCTAAACGGTAGCTTGGCTCCAGTTCCAACTATGCCGCAGACAGCTTTGGATAATATTGCATCAGGCGGTCCATATCAAAACTTGGGTGTTCCGGGAGCGAAAGTAGGACATCTTCTTTTTCCTGGCTACGGAAATCCTGCAGGTGTTGCAACGGGAATGGCAAATCCTTATTATGCAAGGTTTGCTACTACCGCAAACGCAAGTGTAGTACAAGATGCAATGGCTCAGAATCCTACATTTTTCTCACTTTGGATTGGGAACAACGATGTATTAGGATATGCAACTTCTGGTGGAGACGGTTCAAACCCAATTACACCAACAGCTGATTTTACCACGCAATACACCGCTTTGGTAAATACTTTAACTTCAGCCGGTGCAAAAGGAATAATTGCAAATATTCCTAATATTACAACAATTCCTTTCTTTACAACAGTACCTTTTAACCCAATTACACCGGATAAATTCAACACGGCTGCCACAGGTAGCCCTTCAAATCAGGATGGCAACATAGATAACCTGAACACACAAATTTTTGGACCTTTGAAAGCTGTTTTAACTGCTTTGGGACAAGGAAGCAGGCTTCAGCTAATTTCTAAAACAGGAGCTAATCCGCTTTTGATAAAAGATGAAAGTCTTACAAACTTGGCTGCACAAATTACACAAGGTTTAGTTGCAGGTGGAGCTCCCGCTCAAACAGCAGGATTGTTAGGCGCTGTTTTCGGACAAGCTCGCCATGCGACTGCGGCAGACTTAACTTTATTGACTACGAGTGGAGTTATTGGTACTGCGCCTACTTCTCCTTATGCTGTAGCACCTCTTAATAAATATGGAATTACTTTCCCTCTGGAAGACAAACATGTTTTAAGAGGTAAATTCGGTGCACAAACCACAAGTGAAGTAGATGAGGTATTAGATGCAACAAATTCTTATAATGAAACCATTAAAGGTTTAGCAGATTCTAAAGGACTTGCTTTCTTCGATGCTAAATCTAAAATGACTGAACTTTCTACAACTTCAGGAATTCAGTTTGATGGTGTAAGATACACTGCAAAATTTGTAACTGGAGGGACTTTCTCCTTAGACGCGGTACATCTTACAGGTAGAGGTTATGCAGTTATTGCCAATGAATTTATTAAAGCAATTAACAAAAAATACCAATCCAACCTTCCTTTGGTAAATGCAAACTCTTATTCTGGAGTAACATTCCCTTAAGAATTACTTAAGAAATAGATAATTTTAAAACCATCTGATTTTTCAGGTGGTTTTATTTTGTTAAATTTGTGCATCTAATAAAAAAATAAAATGGCAGAACAGTTAAGCTATCTCTTTTCTACAAGAACGAGTAAAGATTTGGCTGAAAAAATTGCACAGTATTATGGGCAAGAAATGGGGAAAATCAATTTCCAGCAGTTTAGCGACGGCGAATTTGAACCTATTTTAGATCAATCCGTTCGTGGAGGAAGAGTTTTTCTTATAGGCTCCACATTTCCACCTGCAGATAATCTTTTGGAACTGTTATTAATGATTGATGCTGCAAAAAGAGCTTCCGCTAAAAGCATCACCGTAGTAATTCCATATTACGGATTGGCAAGACAGGACAGAAAAGACAAACCTAGAGCGCCAATCGGGGCAAAATTGGTAGCCAATCTTCTTACAGCAGCAGGAGCGACAAGAATTATGACGATGGATCTTCACGCAGACCAAATTCAAGGTTTTTTTGAAATTCCTGTGGATCATTTGTATGCCTCAACTATTTTCGTGGACTATATTCAATCTTTACATTTAGAAAACCTAACCATCGCTTCTCCAGATATGGGTGGCGCAAAAAGAGCAAAAAACTATGCAGGACACCTCGGCGCAGAAGTGGTAATTGCCTACAAAGAACGTAAAAAAGCCAATGTAATAGAAGAAATGTTCCTCATTGGTGATGTAAAAGACAGAAATGTAATCTTAATTGACGACATGATTGACACGGGCGGAACTCTTTGCAAAGCCGCAGAAATCTTGATGGCAAACGGAGCAAAATCGGTTCGTGCAATGGCTACACATGGTGTTTTTTCCGGAAAAGCGTATGAGAATATGAACAATTCCCAACTTTCGGAAGTCATAGTAACCGATACCATTCCTGTAAAAACGGAACTTTCACCAAAAATAAAAGTGCTTTCTTGTGCCTCACTTTTTGCAGATGTAATGAAAATGGTACACGAACACAAATCCATCAGCGATAAGTTTATTATTTAAAAAAACACTTTATCGCAAAGGTTCACAAGGAAAATTTTTAAATGTGAATATCAAATTCGTTCGCAAAGGCACTTCGCTTAGCAAATGATCTGAGAATTTCAATTTTACTTTTGCTGAACGAAGTGTCCTTGCGATCGTAATAGCTTAATAATTAATAAATTGAAATCTTTGCGCTCTTTGCGATTAATTTTTGCCTAAATGAGCACAAAGTTTTTTGAAAATCTAAAGCCTTCTTTTTCAGAAGGTTTTTTTATTTCGGGAAAAAGTTTTACTTTTGCACTCTCAAAATTTTTATATTTTATTATGAAATCTATTACAATTCAAGGTACAAAAAGAGAAAGCGTGGGCAAAAAGTCTACAAAAGCTTTACGTGATGCTGAACAAGTTCCTTGTGTTGTTTATGGAGGTGGTGAACCTTTGAACTTCTCTACAGAAGAGAAATCTTTCAAAAATTTGGTTTACACTCCGGACGCACACACGGCAGAACTGGTAATCGATGGGGTAACAATCCCTGCGGTTCTTCAGGACATTCAGTTTCACCCGATTACAGACAAAATTCTCCACGTGGATTTTTACCAACTTGCAGATGACAAACCTGTTATCATGGAGGTTCCGGTAAGAATTACAGGACGTTCAAAAGGTGTTGTTGCCGGTGGTGTTCTTCGTCAGTCGTTCAGAAAACTGAAGTTGAAAGCTCTTCCTGCAAACTTGCCGGATGAAATCGTGGTGGACGTAACTCCATTAAAGATTGGTAACAAACTTTATGTTGGCGACATCAAAACAAACAACTTCACATTCATGCATCCAGACAACGCAGTGGTAGTAGCTGTTAAGATGTCTAGAACTGCAATGAAAGGCGGTGCTGCAATGGACGAAGAAGATGAAGTAGAAGCAGAAGAAGTAAAAGACCAATCCCCTGACGTTCCTACAACAGAAGAAAAATCTTTTGAAGCATAAATATTGCTAAAAGTCTATACCAATCCCGTCATTTATTTGATGGGATTTTTTGTTTTGGGCAATCCCCCGCAAGATTTTCCAGCAGCATTTCCATCACCGAAAATTTGCGCGGTCGGGCTGTCCACTGCAATTCCTCGTGCCAAATCCTTCCCATCGCTTACTGCGGGATTTTCATTACCATCCCTATTGCGAAAAAATTCCGTAAATTTGAAGCATTCTAAATAATGAGTTCATAAACTGTATATTTTTTATAAACCACATAGTCACATAGAAAAATAATATATTTTCGATGGTCTTTAAGAAATAATAGAGACAAAAACTATTTTTAAAAATTTGTAATTTGATAAAAAACTATGGCAAAAAGCAAGAAAATAGAAATAGAAGGAAAAGAAATAAGTATTATTTCTCAAAAGAAAGATGATTTTATATCTCTAACAGATATGGCTAAAAGCCAAATGCAGGAGGCGATTATTATTAAATGGCTCTCTCTAAAAAGCACTATTGAATATATTGGGGAATGGGAAGCGCTGTACAATCCCAATTTTAATTATACCGAATTCGGTACAATTAAAAATATGGCAGGAAGCAACAATTTTGTACTATCTGTAAAAAATTGGATTGAAGCAACAAATGCCATAGGTATAACTGCTAAGGCAGGACGATACGGTGGAACTTATGCCCATAAAGACCTCGCATTTCATTTTGGAATGTGGATTAGCCCTAAGTTTCAGTTGCTTTTAGTTAAAGAATATCAACGTCTTAAAGAAGATGAAAACGACCGACTAAAATTAGAATGGAACTTACAAAGAACATTGGCGAAAGTAAATTATCACATCCATACAGACGCAATTAAAGAAAATCTAATCCCTAGAGAAATCACCAAACAACAAGCTAGTTTTGTTTATGCTAACGAAGGTGATTTGTTGAACGTTGCTTTATTTGGAATTACAGCAAAAGAATGGCGAAACAATAATTTAAACAAAAATGGAAATATCAGAGATTATGCCACTTTAGAGCAGTTGGTGGTTTTAAGCAATATGGAAAGTATCAATGCTCTGCTTATAGGGCAAGGTTTGTCGCAAAGAGAAAGACTTTTGCAACTTAATAAAGTAGCAATAACTCAAATGAAATCACTAACAGAAAGTAACACAATGAAGAAACTGAAGTAAATAATTATCACCGAAAAACATATATAAATATGTGGTAAAAAATATATTAGGTTTTATAAAACAAGTTTCCGAAATTTTCAAAAATGTTCGATTTACAAAATATCCGCTCCCAATACCCAATTTTAAACCAAAAAATCAACGGAAAACCTTTGGTTTACCTCGATAATGCAGCAACTTCCCAAAAACCGATTTCCGTTTTGCAGTCTTGGGAAAAATATTACACCGAAATCAACGCCAATGTTCATCGCGGAATTCACACCTTAAGCCAACTCGCGACCGAAGAAATGGAACTTTCACGCAGAAAAATCCAGAAATTCATCAACGCAGAACACGATTACGAAGTGATTTTCACGCGAGGGACTACGGAAGCGCTCAATTTAATTGCCTATTCCATCGGAAATTCAAATATTTTAAAAAAAGGCGACGAAATCATCATTTCTTATCTGGAACACCACTCCAACATCGTTCCGTGGCAAATGCTTTGTGAAAGAACAGGAGCCATTCTGAAAGTAATTCCAATGGACGAAAATGGAATGCTGAAACTCGATTTTTTAGATAAAAATTTATCGGAAAAAACGAAAATTGTTTCTGTAAATCAGGTTTCCAACGCACTGGGAATTATCAATCCTATCGAAGAAATTATTTCAAAAACCAGAAAGAATTCTGATGCATTCATCGTAATTGATGGGGCGCAATCTGCTCCGCATTTCAAAATTGATGTTCAGAAAATGGATTGCGATTTTTTCGTTTTTTCCGGTCACAAAATGTACGCACCAATGGGAGTTGGCGTTCTTTACGGAAAAAAGGAGGTTTTAGAAAAACTACAACCTTTTCACGGTGGTGGCGAAATGATAGCAGTTTGCAGTTTTGAGAAAACTACTTATGCAGATTTGCCTTTCAAATTCGAGGCAGGAACACCCAATGTTGGCGGAAATATCGCTTTGGGAGCGGCAATTGACTTTATTGAAAAAATCGGTCAAGAAAATATTCAAAACCACGAAAACGAGCTTCTGGAATACGCTCAAAAGCAACTATTAGGAATTGAAAATCTAAAAATCTACGGAGAAACGGCAAAAAGAGCCGGGGTTGTGTCTTTCAATCTTTTAAATTCCGGAATTTCCTCCGATGTCGGGATGATTTTGGATAAAATGGGAATTGCCGTAAGAACCGGTCACCATTGTACACAACCGATTATGGATTTTTTCAATATTGCAGGAACTGTTCGTGCAAGTTTTGCGGTGTATAATACTCTTGAGGAAATTGATGCTTTGGTAGAAGGGGTGAAAAAAGCGCAAAGAATGCTTTCTTAATTTTAAAAAAAATAGAATTCATTATGTTTACCGACGAATATTTCATGAAAATGGCTTTGCAGGAAGCACAATATGCTTTGGAAAAAGACGAAGTTCCTATTGGTTGTATCGTTGTTTCTAATAACAGAGTTATCGCAAGAGCACACAATCTTACCGAAACTTTAAACGACGTTACAGCGCACGCAGAAATGCAGGCAATCACTTCCGCAGCAAATTTTTTAGGCGGAAAATATCTGCAAAACTGTACGATGTACGTTACACTGGAGCCTTGCGTAATGTGCTGCGGCGCGCTGAACTGGTCGCAAATTTCTAAAGTTGTGATTGGCGCGAGAGACGAACAAAGAGGATTTATCAACAAAAATCTGTCGCTTCACCCGAAAACAGAGATTGTTTCCGGAGTTTTGGAAAATGAATGTTCTGCGATAGTGAAAGATTTTTTTAAAAATAAAAGATAAACTTTCGTGGTACTCGATAAATGGCTTCTCTACAAATCTTTACCCAAAAAATACAAACCTTTCAAAGTGTGAAGACGGTCTGCAACGTGAATTTTATCCGTTAAAGGCTTATAAACGTGCGAAACGCCGCCAGTTGCAACTACAAAACAATCATCCTGAACTTCGTCATTAATTCGATCTACAAAACCTTCTACCATTCCCAAAAATCCGTAAACCATTCCGCTTTGCATACAGGAAACCGTGTCTAAACCTAAAACCGATTTTGGCTTTACCAATTCTATTTCAGGAAGTTGCGCGGTGTCGTGAATTAGAGAATTTAAAGAAGTAATAATTCCTGGAGCGATAATTACACCGATGGTTTCTCCATTTTCGTCGATACAACTTGCGGTGAGTGCAGTTCCGAAATCAAAAATAATTTTCTTTTTTCCGGGATAAAGGTAATGTGCAGCAACTAAATTGGCATAAATATCGGTTCCCATCTGTTTCGATTTTGGCTGAACATCGGAAGGTGTAGTTCTATCCACAATAACCGGTTTTTTACCATGAATCTTTTCAATCGCTCGTACCACGTCATGAGTAAGCTGCGGAACTACTGAACCTATGATGATTTTTTCAATTTGTTCCGCTTCAATTTTGTGTGTTTGATACATCATCATGAACTGCATTTGCAGCTCGTCGCTGGTTCGGTACGGCTTGGTGTTCATAATCCACGAAATATCGCAGTTATCATCATCAAAAAGTCCGAAACGGATATTGGTATTCCCGATGTTTATTACAATTGAAGTCATTTGGTTTTTTGGTTTAATATGGTTTGACTTTGTTTGATTTTGTTTGAAGTCGTTTGAGCAAAGAACTTTATCAAATCTGTCAAACAATTTCAAATTCTCAAACAAAAATTATTTCACTTCCACAAAGTTATCCTCTTGATTTATATCTGCAAGTCGCTGAGAAAAATCTATCCCTAAAGCAGAAATTTGCGATTTTGAAAACGGAATGGTGAAAGAATATTCTTTCTGTGTCCAAGCCCAATATTTTAATGTTTTAAAATCACCGTAAATATCGTTCTTTTTCCATTCTCTCGTCATATTCATCGGGATTTGGTAATTTACCACCTTGTTTTCCTTAGTTAAAACTGAAAAATCTATCGGCATTGGTACTCCGCCGTTGTTGGCAAGTGTAATTGTGGTGGTATCTTTTCCGTATTCCACATTTTTTATGGAATAGTCAATTGTTTTCGTGGTATTGATCCAATAATGCAGAAACCATTGCAAATCCATTCCCGAAATTTTTTGGGCAATGTGCAGGAAATCTCTGTCGGTTGGATGTTTCATTTTCCATTGGTTGAAAAATTCTTTCATGATTAATGACAAATTTTGTTCGCCCACGATATAGCCCAATTGCACCAAAAAAAGGCTTCCTTTTACATAAGATGCTATGGAGTAAGCACTTCCGCCGTCGTGATGATCGGCTAACCAAACCGCTGGTTCTTCTTTTCCGGTTTTTGTAAAATTAACATAAGATTTTATGGAACCAAGAAACGGATTCGCGACAGGTTCTTTTGGCGGAAAAAGCTGATGCATAATCAAATCATCATAATAGCTTGTAAAACCCTCATCCATCCAAGGTCGAACGCTTTCGTTGAAGGCCAACATGTGCTGGTTCCAAGAGTGTCCTCCTTCGTGAACCATTAAACCTACCAATCCTTCCAAGCTTCTTCCTTCACCAAGCATCAAGGTGCACATTCCGTATTCCATTCCGCCGTCGCCGCCTTGTATAAAAGCGTAACTCGGATAAGCGTATTTCCCCATCGTGGCATTCATAAGTTGGAAAAATTTGGTAACGTAAGGCTTACTTTCTTCCCAAAGTTTGGTTTTTTCGGATTTTTGATAAACGTAATAGATTTTCGGACCGTCCAGAATCGTGAAAGTTTCCACCGTATAATCTTTGTCGGCAGCAAAAGCAAAATCGAGGATATTTTTTGCTGTCCATTTCCAAGTTGCCTTATTTTTTGAATCTGTTTTAATGGAAGCATTTTGGTCGTAACCTTTTACCTCTAAAGGATTTTCCAAAGTTCCACCTGCGCCAATCACATAATCTTTATCGATTTTAATATTCACCTCAAAATCTGCAAACGGCGCATGAAATTCTCTTCCGATATAGTCAAAAGTTCCCCATCCTTCGTAATCGTATTCTGCAATTTTTGGGTACCATTGCGTCATCGACATGTCGATTCCTTCACGGTTATTTCTTCCCGAACGGCGAATTTGCATAGGAATTACAGCATCCCACTCCATCGTGAATGTGGTAGAAGAATTGGGTTTTATAGCTTCTGCAAGCTCCACTTTCATAATGGTTTCCTGAATTTCAAACTTCAAATTTTTACCATTTTGCTTAATCCAGTGAATGTTTTGCGCTCCTTCCTCATTTTTTGGAATAGAGGCCAATCTTGAAACACCATTAACCTGCAATCTGGAATCTCCAACTTTTCCTTGACTTTGAGCGCGTTGATCCATCATAGAACCTGCCTTAAAGGCATTCCAATAAAGATGAAAATACACAACTTTCAGCTCATCAGGAGAATTATTGGTATAGGTTAAAGTTTGATTTCCGGTGTATGTAAAGTTTTTAGCATCGATGTCGATGTCCATTTTATACTTTGCAAATTGCTGATAATAAGGTACTTTTTGTGCCTGAAAACTACCAAACACCAATAAAACCAATATGAAGAGGTTCTTTTTCATATTCAAAAAAAATTTGGAATGGGAAAGATAATAAAAATTTGTTGTTTGCATGAGTTATACTGCTTCTTGAAAAAGCAAGAACCTTAGAACTATTTCCCTTAGAATTTTACTAGAAAGAAAAATCATCGAATAAAAGAATATCAATCATAATTATAGTTAAAAGAAAACAACAAATTTGATTATCAATTTAATACCTTGTATATTTGCAATCTAAAATCATTCTAAATAAAAACAATGATTAAAGTTAGCGACACAGCAAAACAAAAAGCCATCCAACTGATGACGGAAGACGGTTTCAACCCAGAAACCGACTACATTCGTGTTGGTGTGAAAAGCGGTGGATGTTCTGGGCTTGAATATGTTTTGAAATTCGATAATAAAAAGGAAGAAAACGACCAAATTTTTGAAGATAACGGCATAAAGGTCATTATTGAAAAAAAATCCATCCTATATCTTGCAGGAACAACGCTTGAGTTTTCTGGCGGACTGAACGGAAAAGGATTTGTTTTTAATAATCCGAATGCTTCAAGAACTTGTGGTTGTGGCGAATCTTTTAGTTTATAGACACTAGATTTCAGACATCAGACAACAGACTTTTCTCGTCTGAAATCTGAAATCTGAAATCTGAAATCTAATTTTATGGCAAAATATACCGAAGACGATCTCCGAGAAGATCTGAAAACCAAAGAATACGAAGCGGGATTTTATACAGATATAGAATACGAGGATTTTCCTATTGGTTTAAACGAGGACATTGTCCGTATGATTTCCGAAAAGAAAAACGAGCCAAGTTGGATGACCGATTGGCGTTTGGAATCTTTCAGAATTTGGCAAAAAATGGAAGAACCGGATTGGGCAAATATCACTTACGAAAAGCCTGATTTTCAAGCAATTTCCTATTACGCCGCACCAAAACAAAAACCGGAATTGGCAAGTTTAGATGAAGTTGATCCGGAACTTTTGAAAACTTTTGCAAAACTGGGTATCAACATCGAGGAACAGAAAAGACTTTCGGGAGTTGCAGTTGATATTGTAATGGATTCCGTTTCCGTAAAAACTACCTTTCAAGAAACTTTGAAAGAAAAAGGCATTATTTTCTGTTCAATTTCCGAAGCGATTCAAAATCACGGAGATTTGGTTAAAAAATACATCGGAAAAGTCGTTCCAAGAGGCGATAATTTCTATGCAGCGCTGAATTCTGCGGTATTTTCCGACGGAAGTTTCTGCTACATTCCGAAAGGTGTAAAATGTCCGATGGAACTTTCCACGTATTTCCGAATCAACAAAGAAGGAACCGGACAATTTGAAAGAACCCTGGTTATTGCTGATGAAGGAAGTTACGTTTCCTATTTGGAAGGTTGCACCGCTCCTGCAAGAGACGAAAACCAATTGCACGCCGCAGTTGTAGAGTTAATTGCGATGGACGATGCCGAAATAAAATATTCCACCGTGCAAAACTGGTTTCCGGGAGATGCAAATGGAAAAGGAGGCGTTTTCAATTTTGTAACGAAACGTGGCGTTTGCGAAAAAAATGCAAAAATTTCGTGGACGCAGGTTGAAACAGGTTCTGCAGTAACTTGGAAATATCCGAGTTGTATTTTGAAAGGTGATAATTCTATCGGAGAGTTTTATTCCATCGCTGTTACGAACAATCATCAATATGCAGATACCGGAACGAAGATGATTCACATTGGTAAAAACTCTCGTTCCACCATTATTTCCAAAGGAATTTCGGCAGGAAAATCAAACAATTCTTACCGAGGTTTAGTAAAAGTAATGCCTTCTGCAAAAGGAGCAAGAAATTTTTCGCAATGCGACAGTTTGTTGATGGGAAATGAATGTGGCGCCCACACTTTTCCATACATCGAAATAAAAGACCCAACTGCACAGTTGGAACACGAAGCCACAACCTCCAAAATTGGCGAAGACCAAATTTTCTACTGCAATCAACGCGGAATCGACACCGAAAAAGCAATCGCATTGATTGTGAATGGTTTCAGCAAAGAAGTATTAAACAAATTACCGATGGAATTTGCAATTGAAGCGCAGAAACTTTTAGAAATTTCTTTGGAAGGAAGTGTTGGATAGAATTTTGTAATTTTAAAGAAAATTATTCCTATGACTGTAATTATCAAAAAAAATACAACTGCTAAAGAATTTAATAAGATTCTAAAAGAAATGCAAAAGAAAAAGGCAAAATCTCAAAAAGGATTTGATGCAAAAAAATATTGTGGAGCGATAAAGTCGTTTGAAAATTTAGACCCCAATAAATTGCAAGAAGAGTTGAGAAATGGAGACCGATAGAATTTTTGTAGATACCAATATCATTATTTACCTTACTCAAGGTGATGAAAACGTGGTGGAAATTATTCAAAATAAGGATGTTTACACTTCATTTGTTACGGAGATTGAACTTTTATCATTCAATTTTCTGACCGAAAATGAACAACTTACAATTACCAAATTGTTGAATGATTTTAAAATAGTTGAATATCATTCCTCATTAAAAAACATTATTATTGACTTAAGAAAAAAATATAATTTGAAATTTGCTGACAGCGTTATTCTTGCAAGTGCAATTTTCCTAAATATACCATTTGTTACTTCTGATAAAAAATTAAAAAATGTAACAGAGACAGACATTATTCTTTACGAATTATAACTCTGAAAATCTGCACATTAAGTTATAAATATTATGCTAAATATCAAAAACTTACACGCCAAAATAGAAGACGGCGTAGAAATTTTAAAAGGAATCAACCTTGAAATAAAACCAGGCGAAGTTCACGCGATTATGGGACCAAACGGTTCTGGAAAATCAACGCTTTCTTCGGTAATCGCTGGAAAAGAAGATTACGAAGTTACCGATGGCGAAATTATTTTTGAAGGTGAAGATATTATTGAAGACGCTCCCGAAGAAAGAGCACACAAAGGAATTTTCCTTTCTTTTCAATATCCTGTTGAAATTCCGGGAGTTACGGTAACCAATTTCATCAAAGCCGCCATCAATGAAACCAGAAAAGCAAAAGGCTTGGAAGATTTGCCGGCAAAAGAAATGTTGGCTTTGGTTCGTGAAAACTCTGAAAAATTGAGCATTAAGAAAGATTTTCTTGGACGTTCTTTAAACGAAGGATTTTCCGGAGGCGAGAAAAAACGTAATGAAATTTTCCAAATGCTGATGCTCAATCCAAAATTGGCAATTCTGGACGAAACCGATTCCGGATTAGACATCGATGCTTTAAGAATTGTTGCAGACGGTGTGAATTCTTTCAGAAATGAAGGTAATGCAGTTCTTCTCATTACGCACTACCAAAGACTTTTAGATTATATTCAACCGGATTTCGTTCACGTTTTGTCTGATGGAAAAATCATCAAAACTGGCGACAAAAACCTTGCGTTTGAGTTGGAGGAAAAAGGCTACGACTGGCTGGTAAACTAATTCAAAATTCCAAATTCAAGATTCAAGATTGAGGACAAGAAACTGAATTTGTAAAAGGTGCGAAGCACCGAAATCAATAGCATAGTGCGAAGCACTATGAAGAAATCAATATCATAGTGCGAAGCGCTATGAAGAAAAAAATAACAAAATTTGTGAAGCTCTGAAAGAGCGAAATCAATAAAGAAATCTAATGGCACTATTAGAAAATATACAAAATAATCACGCTTCTTTTTTAGAAACTTTGCAACATAGGTTTTTAGACGAAAACCGTAAATCTGCGCTGAAAAAATTCTTTCAACTCGGTTTTCCGACGAAAAAAGACGAGGAATACAAATACACGAATCTGAAGGAAATCACGGAGAAAAATTACAATTTATTTCCAAATCCCCATCACAATATTTCAAAGGAACAGTTTGAAAATCTGCACGTTGGAGAAGAGTATTTTGATTATATCGTGTTCATTAACGGACAGTTACACAAAGAGTATTCTAAAATTTCCATTGAAAATGTAGAATTGCTTTCCTTTAATTTTGCATTAAACAGTCCTGAACATAAAGAAGTTTTTGAAAAATATTTCAACACGATTTCTAATCAGGAATTGGCTTTCACGAACTTGAATTCGGCTTATTGCAATTTCGGATTTTTCCTGAAAGTTCCAAAAAATGTAGTGATTGAAAAACCAATTCACGTTTTTTATCTTTCTCAAAATCAAGATAAAAACACGTTTTATAATACCAGAAATTTATTGATTGTAGAAGAAGGCGGTGCTGTAGAAGTGATTGAAAGTCATCACAATTTTGATGAAAGTTTTGTGTTCACAAATTCCGTGACCGAAATTTTTGCGGAAAAAAATTCAAAAGCAGATTGGCATAAACTGCAGAACGATTCCGATACTTCGTATTTGGTAGACCATACTTTTGCGAAGCAGGAAAGAGATTCTTTAGCGACTGTCAACACCTTTTCTTTCGGTGGAAAATTGGTGAGAAATAATTTGGATTTTATTCAAAACGGACAAAACATCAACTCGTTTATGAACGGAATCACGATTATTGGTAAAGAACAATTGGTGGATCATCACACTGCGGTTCATCATAACCAACCGAATTGTGAATCCTATCAAAACTACAAAGGAATTTTCAAAGATAAATCTCACGGCGTTTTCAACGGGAAAGTTTTTGTAGATAAAATTGCGCAAAAAACCAATGCTTATCAACAGAATAATAATGTGTTACTGAGCGAAGGCGCATCAATCGACACCAAACCACAATTGGAAATTTTTGCAGATGACGTGAAATGTTCTCACGGTTGCACCGTTGGACAATTGAATGACGATGCAATGTTCTATTTACAAGCGCGCGGAATTCCGAAAGATTCTGCGCAAGCATTATTGCTTTACGCTTTTGCAAATGATGCGATGCAAAATATTGATATTGAACCATTAAAATTAAAAATTTCAAAACTTTTGGCAGAGAAATTGGAAGTGGAGATTGACTTTTAGGAATTGAAAAATCACCTAAAATCATAAAAGAATTAAAAAAAACCTAACAAAATCTGTTAGGTTTTTTTATTTTTGACCAAACTCTTATCCGTGGTAAAGAAAAGCAAAATCTATATTTCCGAGTGGTCCGCTACAAAACCGTATGAGGAACACGCCGTTACCGACGTTTATTATCTGAAATTAGCCAACTCCATTAATGACGCATTGGTAAAAAAAGCTAATGAAAAATCCTTCGACAAAAATTTCATTTTTTTTGATGGAGACGATTGCGCTGAAATCAGTTTGCTTTTATCTTGCTATTTGGAAGATATTGTTTCTGAAACGAATATTTTTGGAGCGTTTCGCAACGCGCATACTGAACTGTACAAAAAACCCCTTCCTTACTATCACGAAAGCGAGTTTGATGAATATTTTTTTGATGAAATAAACTCTCAGGATGTAACTTTTCTTATTTGGTACTATTTCAGCGTGCAAAATCCCAACCGTATTATTTTGTTCGATGATGTCTTTGTAATGGAATTAGCTTCTGCTGCAATGGATGTTTTGATTGAAGAATTTGATTATGCACCAGAAAATAAAACCTTGAAAAAACACTACTCGTTGCCCGAAACAGAAACCGACTATTACAAGGTAAGATACTACATCAAAAAATTAAATATGTCGTCTTATCTTACAAAAATACAGACAGTTCCCGAGTTAATTCAGAAAATAGAAGCCATAAATTTTGAAAAATTTGAAGAGTATGGAATGCAGGAAACCGTTCTGAAGGAAACTGATGACCAATTTGTAAATGAACATCGATTGAAGCTTGTCGGTATGACGATGCGCCAGTTCGCAGCCTATCAATTGGGAAAAGAGCATCCGCTTTATAACGATATTCTGAACATTTCAAAAAAAATTACAGCTCATTTTCTTTACAAAGGACAGGACGCAAAATATATTTTTTTGGAACATATTGCAACGGACAAAAAATTCAACCTATTAAAGAGTTCTTATGATTTCGCTGATGATTTAAAAATAGATGAAATACTGATGATAGGTATAGTACGCTGGAAAAACGAGTGGTGGTTTTCTGGGATGAGCTATAAATATGACTTTAATGCAGACGCAATTCTCAAAGAAAAAAACTCGGCGTCTTCTCGCATGCAAGTCGCTTTTCTAGACGAGGAAGATTCTGAAATAGCGAAATCTAACCAAGAAATGCTTAAGATGCACCGTAAAGCTTTTGAGAAAAAACACGGTGGTCTTTTGGCATTTGTTCATCCTAAAGATATGAACCGCTTTATTTCAGAAACCATGAATGACTTTAATGAAGAACTTCATCTCAGCAAAAAAGAAAAGGAGGAATCAAAAGAAAGAATGCAGAAGAAAGGATTTTTTGGTGATGAAACCGATGATTTCTCAGACTTTAAAGATTTTGAAAACGTGGTTATATTCTTTTGTCCAGATTTTGGCATTGAAATTTATCCTGACGTCGCACAAGCTTTCCCTGCTAAAAACAATCCTTTTTGTAAAAAAATATCAAAATCATATACCCAATGGTTTGTCAATTTCCTATTGAATGAAACGTTTTCAAAGAATTTTGTAGATCATTATATCGATTTATATTTTGATAAAATTGAACTCATCAAAACTCATGGTTTTGCACCGGATGAAAGCGATTTGGATTTTCTTTACCGTTTTCATAAACCACAGAATTATTACAAGCCATCTACAGTTGCCACCATATAACAAAAAGACCGAATCGCGCGATTCGGTCTTTTTATTTGTATATTTTTGGAAATTACTTCCAAGTTTGGTTGTTCTTATTATCAGAACGTTTCACACCATTATCAATATTATATGCAAAACCAACTCCTAAAGTTTGTTTAAACTGTGTTTTCTGAATTTGGTTGTGGTCGTAAAGTACATCTACAGTTACCACAGAAGAAACATATTTGTTGATTTTCATATTCAAAACGCCACCGTAACCCAAAACAAGTCTTTCAGGGTGATCCAAATAATTAGAGAAAACAGAAGCTGTGTTCAATAAAGTTACGTTTTCCATAATCTTCATTTTGTACATTGCTGTTCCCAAAAATCCAAACTGAAAAAGTGAAGAATCTCCGTTGTTTTTCAAGCCATAATTTCCTGCGAATTGAAGGTCTTTATCCATCACGAAAGTCCATCTCGCGTTTGCAGGGCGCAATGTTGCGGTGAAGTTTTCATTCGGTCTGTACGTAAAACCTGCGCCCAAATTCACATAACCTGGAGCCATAAAACTGGATGTTTTTTTGAATCCGCCGTTAGAGCCGGTAGAAATTATTGGACTTGTTCCTGCATAATCGTATCCTGGTGCAAACTGAGTTAGTAAACTAGCTCCTGCAGAAGCGTACCAACTTTTTGCAATTTTTCGACCGTAATTGGTAGAAAGATTGATGATGTCCTGTGTTTTTCTAGTTCCAACACCTTTAGTATTGCTTTCTCCATAACCCAAAACAACGATGTTTTCCCAAAGGTCTTTGTCTTTTTCGTAGGTCATATTATAGTTGGTTCCGGCAATCCAGCCAATGTTGTTTGCTCCTCCTGCAACCCAGTTAGAAAATGCAGCCTGATTCAACATTAATGTATTCTGACCAACGATTGACCAATGTTTTGTAGAATCTACAGCCGGAGCTTCCTGTGCATTGGCAAGAAAACTTAACGTTGCAAAAACAGATAAAAATAATTTTTTCATAGTTTATAAAATTAAAGTTGCAAAAGTAATCATTTGTTTAAAATTAAAACTCTGATATTTATCATTTTACAATGAAAGGCTTAATAATTTTTTTACTTTTTTCTTCCGTTTTCGTACCCAAATTATATGAAAAACCTATTCCCAGCGTCTGTTTTCTTTGGAGTTTTTGAATTTGGTCGTGGTCGTACATAAAATCAAGACTTACAACGGTTGAAATAAATTTGTTGAACTTAATATTCAGTGTTCCATTATAAGCAATATCCACTCGTTCAGGATGATACAGATAATTGCTGAAAAAATTCAGTTGATTATCCAACGTAATATCTTTGTAAACTTTAATCCTATAAATAACATTCATCATCGCACCAAGCTCTGTACGAATGCTTTGTCCATCATGTTCCAAGCCATACTTTCCCTTTTTCTGCAAATACGGATCGGTAACGAAGGTAAATTTTCCGTTTGCCGGTCTTATAATCAATTGGAAATTTTCATTCGGGTTGTAAGAAAAACCAATACCCGCATTCAGATAAGCCGGAGCCAAAAATCTCGAAATTCGGTCATCATTTTCAGGATCGGGTGTTACATTGTAATTGTAACCCGCAGCAAACTGTGAAATAAACTGAAAACCTGTTGAGAGATAATAGTTTTTCCCCAAATCGTAGCCATAATTCGTCATCAAATTGATGATGTCTTCCGTTTTTCTGTTGCTTTGTCCTTTATTGGCAAGCCAACCGTAACCGAGTTGAAGAATGTTCTCTAAATAATGTTTTTTGTTTCTGTAGCTGAGGTTATAATTAATTTTTCCGATTGCGCCAATATTATCGTTCCCTCCCGAGTTCCAGTTGGAAAACGAAGCCTGATTAATCACCAAATTATTTTGTCCAAAAAAATACCACTTTTGCGGTTCTTTGTAATTGTTTAACAGAAAAGGCGTTATCGGAACTTCCTCGATAACCGCTATTGGAATTACAATTTTATCGCGCAGTAAAATAGTGTCTTTAAAATCGGTTTCTATTTCTGTAAACTTCGGATTGGCAAGGCTGTCCAAATCCAAAAAAGTAGCTTTCCAACGTGCTTCGTTGATGGAATCTAAAACCTTTCGCAAGTCTTTTTTCTCCTGCGAAAACACCGATAAAAAAAATAAACAAAAAATCAATACCAAGTTCCTTTTCATAATTTTTCCAAATTTTTTGCAAAAATAGGGCTTCTGAAACAAATCAATCTTTCAGCATTACTAAAAAAAGTTACTTTTTGTCCTATATATTATTCGGTTTTCAATTTTATTAGCCAAATTTACATACAAATCTGTTTGGCTGTTGTTTTGAAAAAAGTAACCCATGTTCAAAAACCTAATTTCCAAAAATGCGGTAATTTATCCAGCAATCATGTTATTTGTGATGTGGACAGGTTATTTATTGCAGGTTCAGGGAGTTATTCAGGATTGTTGGGGCGCAATCATTCCGCTCGTTCCCGAAGGTTTGAAAGGAGTCTTTTTTTCGCCGTTTTTACATGGAAACTTGGAGCATCTCTTTGGAAATTCTATTCCAATTGCTGTTTTGATGTTTCTTTTATTTCAATTTTATTCAGAAATTGCAAACAAAATTTTCTTTCTCGGCTGGATTCTCACGGGATTGTTAGTGTGGCTTCTTCCTCCTATTGATATTTTTACAGGGCAGTACAACTACACTTGTATCATCGGAGCCAGCGGAATTGTATATGTTCTCGCATTTTTCCTTTTTTTCAGTGGCGTATTTCGTTGGAATATGAAACTGTTAACTGTTTCTCTTGTGGTAGCCTTATATTATGGTAGTTTAATTTGGGGTGTTTTTCCTGAAGAACTCTTCGGAACTTTAAAAGAAAAAAGCAATATCTCTTGGCAAAGCCATCTTTCCGGCGCTGTAATTGGCAGCATTATGGCTTTCGTTTTTAGAAATTACGGAGAAAAAAAGAAAAAATTCATTTGGCAATTTCCCAACTATTACAGCGAAAAAGACGACAAACTGTGGCAGGAATACCGCGAAAACCATCCCGATGATTTTGAAGAACTTCCCTACAAAAAGAAAGACGATGTTTGGGAGCATTTGGATGAAATCCGTAGGAATAGTTGATTCATTGCAGGTGATGATTTCTGAAAACATTTGGTTCAAAAGAAAATTCACTAATTTTACCAAATGGAATATTGGAAGGAGATTAATAATAAGTTAAAACCTTGGATTGATGCCGATTTGAACAAAACGGTTGTTGACCTCTTTGCAGGGTGTGGAGGGCTATCTCTTGGCTTTGAAGCAAATGGATTTAAAACCATTGGCTACGAAATGGACGAAAACGCTTCAAAAACTTATAATAAAAATCTTTTAGGAGAATGTGTTACAGGAAAATTAACCCCTGAATCCATTTATCCAAAAGCGGATATTGTAATCGGAGGTCCGCCTTGTCAACCATTTAGTGTAGGTGGAAAACAGCACGGATTAAAAGATTCAAGAGACGGATTTCCCATTTTCATATCTGCTGTTCGACAATTAAATCCCGAAATTTTTATGTTTGAAAATGTTCGGGGAATGCTGTACAAAAACAAATGGTATCTGAAAGAAGTGATTGACGAGCTTGAGAGTTTAGGTTATTATATCGATTACTCTCTTCTAAATGCTGTAAATTATGAAGTTCCACAAAACAGAGAGCGAGTAATTGTAATTGGTTCTAAAAAAAAAGTCAAACTGCCTCGACCGATTAGAAAAACTGTAACAGCAGGAGAAGCATTAGGAAAATTGGCGTTTGAATATGATGAAAATTCTAAATTTTTTACAGAATCTATGGACAGATATGTTGCAAATTATGAAAAAGCATCAAAATGTGTAAACCCGAGAGACTTATATTTGGATAGACCTGCCCGAACTTTAACTTGTAGAAATCTTGCAGGAGCTACAGGAGATATGCACCGAGTAAGATTAAACGATGGAAGAAGAAGACGGATAACTGTAAGAGAAGCTGCAAGGCTTCAAAGTTTCCCTGATTGGTTTGAATTTCAAGGAACTGAAACTCATCAATTTAACCAGATTGGAAATGCAGTTGCTCCAAATTTCGCTTTTCATTTAGCAAAAAATATTAAAACACATATCATGGGAACTTCCATTGAAGATTATACTGTAATTGAATTCGAGCAACTTAAATTATTTGATAATGAAGCAATACCTCAGCTCAGATAAATCCAAAACTTTTAGCGAAAAGCCTAAAGCTATTCAAGACCTTATTAATACTGCTCTTTATATTCTTGACACTTTTGGAATTCCAATTGAGGGAACATCGCGAAGATTAGAGAGAATGGCGATTGCATTTTTGGCTTGTGGAGATATCAAAGCATTAAAAGATATTTCAAAAGCAAAAGATTTAAATAATGGGTTTGCTCTTAAAACAAGGGATATCATCAATTTTGTAAATGAACATTTTGACGAAAAAATTAGTTCAGGTTCTTATGATGATATCAGAAGAAAAGATTTAAAACTTTTGACAATTGCTGAAATTGTTTTACAATCGAGTCCAAACTCCGCGACAAATGATTCAACTCGTGGATATTCAATTAATCCAACTTATGCTGAATTAGTAAGAAATTTCGGCAAGAAAAATTGGGAAAAATCTGTTCAAGAGCAATTAAAAAGCATTGAACCATTAAGTAAAAAACTAAAAAGAGAAAGACAGATTTCAAAAGTGGAAGTAACTCTTCCTTCAGGAGGGCAACTAACATTTTCAGCAGGAGAACATAACGATTTACAAAAGGCAATTATTGAAGAATTTCTTCCAAGATATGGATTTCAAGCGGAAGTTTTGTATGTTGGAGATACGGCAGACAAATACTTATACCTTGAAAAAGAGAAATTAGAAAAACTAAATTTCTTTGAAATTTCGCACGACGAATTACCTGATGTAATTGCCTACTCGAAGAAAAAAAATTGGATTTATTTGATTGAAGCTGTACATTCTTCAGGACCAATTTCAGAAATAAGATTATTGCAACTTCAAAATTTAACTAGAAATTGCAAAGCCGACATTGTCTATGTTACAGCTTTTTTAACCCGAACAAAGTTTAGACAATTTATTGCAGATATTGCTTGGGAAACCGAAGTTTGGATTGCGGATAATCCTGATCATTTAGTTCATTTTAATGGAGATAAATTTTTAGGACCATACAAGAGTTGAAAGCAATCATTTTCAACTATTTCTCAATCATCATTAATTTTTTATCTTTGGTAAAAACTAAATGATGTTTTCCGAAGAGCACCTTTATTCCATTGCTTTGCGTCGCTGTAACCTTATTGGCGACGTTAATTTTTTTAAACTTTTAAGAACGGCAAATTCGGCGAAGGAGGTTTGGGAATCTTCCAAGAAAAAATTGGCTAAAATTGATGGAATTGGGCAAAAAATCGTCGCTGATATCGGCAATAAGGCACATTTAGAATTTGCGGAAAAAGAATTAAAGTTTTGTGAAAAGAATAACATAAAAATTCTTCTTCGCCATCAAAACGAGCTTCCAAAATTGCTGAACGAATGTGAAGATGCTCCTTCAATCATCTATTATAAAGGAAAGTTTGAAGAAAAACGTTCCGCAATCAGCATCGTTGGAACCCGAAACATCACTTCCTATGGAAAAAAGTTCATCGAGGATTTTTTTGAAGAAATAAAAAAAACAAACGCGATTTCCATCAGCGGATTGGCTTTGGGAGTTGACGAGGAGGTTCATGCACAATCGATTAAGCATAAAATTCCGACTGTTGGAGTTCTTGCGCACGGTTTTCACACTTTTTATCCATCGAAAAACCGAAAATTGGCCGAAAAAATTTTGGAAGATGGCGGCGCACTTTTTACCGAATTTAATTCTTCACAGAAACCCGACAGAGAAAATTTCATCCAACGAAATCGTGTGATTGCAGGACTTTCTCCCGCTACTATCGTGGTGGAAACTGCTTTTGGAGGCGGCTCCATTTCTACCGTTACTTTTGCAAATGATTACAACCGCGAAGTTTATGCGCTTCCCGGAAAAATAACCGATAAATACAGCCAAGGCTGCAACCAAATCATAATGCAGAACAAGGCTTCTGCAATTTCTACCATCAAAGATTTGGTAAATGATTTGGGTTTTAATGCGTCAAAAGAAAAAATGGAAGAATTGTTCCCAAGGTCGGAAGTGAGATTGCAATTAACTGATAATCAAGAAACAATCTATAAAACCATCAAAACCAATCCCAATATTTCTTTGGATGAAATTTCTGAAAAATTGAGTATTTCTTCGCACAAGATTTTGCCTGTTTTATTGGAATTGGAACTTTCGGGCTTGCTGAAATCACTTTCAGGGAGGCAATATTTGGCATTGTAAAAATTAACCGTTTTTTAATATTTCATTGTTTTTTGTATAACATTGGAAATTTGCTAAAAAAATATTATTATTTTTAATCAATAAATAGTTATTGTTTTGGTTTTAATGAAATTTTCACAAATTTTAGTTGATGGCTTGTGAAATTTCAAAAAAAAATTAAATTTGTAATAATAAGAACCCACCCTTTATGGAACACTACAATGTAGAACAAAAAATTCAGGAATTTATCGCAAAAATAGAAGCGAAAAATCCTAACGAACCGGAATTCCTACAAGCCGTAAAAGAAGTAGCCATAACGGTAATTCCTTTTATTTCCACCAGAAAGCAATACAATGGTATGAAGCTTTTGGAAAGAATGGCAGAGCCGGAAAGAACCATTATTTTTCGTGTTCCTTGGGTAGATGACAGTGGCGAAATACAGGTAAACAGAGGTTTCAGAATTCAAATGAACTCTGCAATTGGGCCTTACAAAGGCGGAATCCGTTTTCACCCGACTGTAAATTTAAGTGTTCTAAAATTTTTAGCTTTCGAGCAAACTTTCAAAAACTCCTTAACAACGCTTCCGATGGGCGGCGGAAAAGGAGGTTCAGATTTTGACCCACAAGGAAAATCGGATATGGAAGTGATGCGTTTTTGCCAAGCTTTTATGACGGAGCTTTGCAAACACATCGGTCCAGAAACCGACGTTCCAGCTGGAGATATTGGTGTTGGAGCGAGAGAAATTGGTTATCTTTTTGGTCAATACAAAAAAATACGCAACGAATTTACCGGAGTTCTTACCGGAAAAGGAATTGCTTACGGAGGCTCATTAATCCGTCCTGAAGCGACAGGTTATGGCGTAGTTTATTTCGCCGAACAAATGTTGAAAACCATCAACCAAGATTTCAAAGGAAAAATTGTTACTGTTTCAGGCTTCGGAAATGTTGCATGGGGAGTTGTAAAAAAAGCGACAGAATTGGGTGCGAAAGTAGTTACCATTTCCGGTCCTGATGGATATATTTACGATAAAGACGGAATTTCTGGCGAAAAAATAGAATATTTACTGGAACTTCGTTCTTCAGGAAATAACCGCGCAGAAGATTACGCTGAAAAATTCCCTTCCGCAGAATTCCATCCAGGAAAACGTCCTTGGGAAGTAAAATGTGATGTTGCAATTCCTTGTGCAACACAAAACGAACTGGATTTGGATGATGCAAAAAAATTGGTAGAAAACGGCGTAATCTGCGTTACAGAAGCTGCAAACATGCCTTCAACTCTGGATGCCATCAATTATTTCCTTGGTCACAAAGTTCTATTTTCTCCTGGAAAAGCTTCCAATGCAGGTGGTGTTGCAACTTCCGGTTTGGAAATGACGCAAAATTCCATCCGTTTGAACTGGAGCTCCGAAGAAGTGGATGCAAGACTGAAAGAAATTATGATAGGAATCCACAAAGCTTGTCGCGACTATGGAAAAGAGGACGACGGCTACGTAAATTACGTAAAAGGTGCAAATATTGCGGGCTTCGTGAAGGTGGCAGAAGCAATGTTGGCTCAAGGAGTGGTATAAAATATAGAAAAGTCCGAAAGTTTTTCGGGCTTTTTTCTTTTGATAAATCCTGTCCCGGGAAAATGGGAAAAAGTAAAATGAAAGGATAAAGAGCATTGTTTTTCAATGCTTTTTATTTTTGTGGTAAATGCAAAATTTTTAAGATTTCGTAAACAAAAAGTGTTTTTACAACTACCCTTTCAGCGTTTCAAATCGCTGAAAGGGTTTTTTTGTTAAAAAGAAATATTTAAAGTTTAAGATTTTGCTCCTCCAGCGAAAAGTCGCAAGAGATTAATACACAAAACAAATTAAAATACACCAAAATAAATCATAAAGTAAATGCCACGAATGCACGAATCAACTAATTCGTGCATTCGTGGCAAACAAAAATATGCTTTTACAATGAACCATATTATATATGTGTTTTAGGTATAACAATGTGTCAAGCTCCGCGAGAACCAAAAGCGAATTATTTCTTAACTAAAATCTTAACTAAAAGATTGTAAAAAAAACTGTGTATTCGTGGCATTTATTTTTGGATTTTCCCCATCATTTTCTCCACCCAAACAAAAGCAGCCGGACAAATTACCGTGTTTTTCAGCATTAAATTATTGATTTGGTAAATCTTTTTTCTGTCGGTGTGAGGATATTCTCTACAAGCTTTCGGACGGACTTCGTAAATGGAGCAGGTATTATCGGAATTTAGGAAAAAGCAGGGGAGGTTTTGAAGAACTTTGTCTTTGTCTTCGTCGGTTTTTAGAAATTTCGCCTCAAAATCGGCAGGTTTCATCCTAAGATGTTTGGAAATTCTTTCAATATCCTTTTCGGTGTAAAGCGGTCCGGTTGTTTTGCAGCAATTGGCGCATTTCAGGCAGTCGATTTCTTCAAAAACATCATCGTGGGTTTCCTCAACAACATAATCGAGTTTTTTGGGCGGTTTTTTCTTCAGGTTTTCCAAAAACTTTTTGTGATCTTTCTGTTTCTGAAGAGCCTGTTTTTTGTAGAATTCTAAATCCATCTTTTTTTGGTTTAAAATCGTTTGAAGTGGTTTGAGGAGGTTTGAAATAGTTTCGAAAATGTTGAGAGAAGCAAAATTGAAGAAATCAAACAAAATCAAACAAAATCAAACTCAAATATTTACTTTTTCATACGCATCAATTTTGCTCAAATCCAAAATAGTGGTTTTGTGGTCGTCGCTCGATTCATACATTTTAATGAATTTTGCACCGTAAATAATTTCTGAATTAATATAGGATGTTTTTTGAACCACCGTGTTTGCAAAAACCTCATCGAAAGCACGAATCTGAACCATAATTTCGATATCTGTTTCGGGGTCTTGAAAATCTTCTTTCGTAAAACCAAAAAAAGGAGAATCTTCATCAATTTTATGTACAATTGTCCAGTTTAATGATAAAGAATTTATTTTTGCCAACTCAACATTAAGCCTATAAAAATTGCTTTTTGGAACCCCGTTTTCGTTGATTTCAATCGCAGCTGTAAGAATTACTTCTCCATCTGTTAAGGCATTGTTTTTAAACGGGGCCAACCGAAACATTAACGCTGTAACATCTTGATATGGAGCAATTAAAGCGTTTTTTGAAAAAACCAAAAATGCTCTTGGTCGTGAAAATCTTCCATAAAAAAGACCAGTTGCAATCGCAAAGGCGAGGAGTCCGAGAAATGCTTCAAAAGTGGCAACCAAACTCGCTAAAAATCCAACAGGAGCTATTCTTCCGTAACCAACTGTAGTGAAGGTTTGCGAACTGAAAAAGAAAACATCGATAAATTCATTCAAAGGAGTAGATTGGTCGATTCCGGTTAAATGTTCAACGCCGATTAAGTAATAAATAAGCGCAAAAACCAGATTGATAGCGACATATCCTAAAATTAAATAAGAAATAAAACGAAAGGACGGCAAATTCAGCATCGTGTGATACCAACTGAACCTGTTGAAAATATTCACTCCTTTTCGCTGAACATTGGAAAACCCATCTTTATTGATGAATCTTCCCGACGCGTTGCTTCCAAAACCACTGTCGTCGCGGGATTTTTGGCGGATTATTCTTAATTTTCTTGCCATAATTCTGCAAAATTACGCTATATTGACTGAAATCATAAGTTTAGCCATAAATAAAAAGTAATTTTGAGGCATGAAAAAATTAGAAACAAGAGAAGATATTGAATTTCTGGTGAACACTTTCTACAAAAAAGTAGAAAAATCGGGAATTGGATTCTTCTTCAACGATATTGCAAAAGTAGATTGGAGCCTTCATCTTCCGAAAATGTATAAATTTTGGGAAACACTTCTTTTTGGGCAAATTTCTTACAAGGGAAATCCGATGGCGGTGCATTTTCCTATCAATCAGATGGTTCCGATGGAAAAGCAGCATTTTGAAACTTGGCTGAAACTTTGGACTGAAACCGTGGAGGAAAATTTCACTGGAGAAACGGCGGATTTAGCGATTTACAAAGCTGGAAATATTGCGAATTTGATGGCTTACAAAATGGAAACGGCTACGAAACTGGAGAAACTTTCTTGATTTTTTGCCACGAATACACGATTTTTTTGAGAATTTACTTTGAAATGAACATTTATTCGTGCATTCGTGGCTAAACATTACGGTACAATCACCGTAAAAATGTATGCCGCCAAAATGGTAAGCAAAACCGTTCCGTAAAGAATGTTTGTTTTTCCGCGACTCAGGGAAATCATCACTGTAAATACTGATAATGCAAGGAGAATAATAGATTTGATATCCATTCCCAACACGAAAGGAATATCGTAAATAACGCAAACCACTGAAATTGCCGGAATTGTAAGTCCAACACTCGCAACAGCAGAACCTAAAGCCAAGTTTACAGAAGACTGAATTTGATTGTTGCGTGCAGCACGAACCGCAGCCAAACCTTCGGGAAGCAAAACTACGGAAGCGATAATTACACCAACCAAAGCTTTTGGTGCGCCAATACTTTTTACAAAACTCTCAATTACAGGAGATAAACCTTTTGCCATGAAAATTACAACGGCAAGACAAATCAACAACATTACAAGACTTAAAATCGTAACAGAAATTGTTGGAGGTTCCGCAGCGTGGTCGTCATCGGTATTTGCATCGATAAAATAATTGCGGTGACGAACGGTTTGAACCATCAAAAAAACGCCATAAATCACCAAACACGCGATGGAAACGAAAACAAGCTGCGCTTCTGAATAAAAAGGACCACGAACGCTTGACGTATAATTAGGCAAAATAAGCGTGAGAACGAGGATGGTAACCAAACTCACCAAGTAAATACTCACCGAACTTCTGGCAAAAAACTGTTCTCGAAATTTCACACCACCAACAAGAATACAAATTCCTAAAATTCCGTTCAGAATAATCATCACTGCCGCAAAAACCGTGTCGCGAGCATAAGTCAATGAACCTTCGCTCCCTGAAAGCATGAAGGAAATGATAAGTCCAACTTCCAAAATGGTGATGCAAATCGCGAGAATTATGGTTCCGTAAGGTTCTCCAACTTTATGCGCAACCACTTCTGCATGATGAACTGCCGCTAAAACGCTTCCGAACATCAAAATTGCGCCGATGATATTAGAAATTGTGGTGTCATTCAGAAATCCGCCCAAATAAAATATGGAAGCGAAAATGGGAAGTAAAATATGCCAAGCTGTAAAATTTTTTAATTTCATAAATTTTGTTTTTTAGAGATTGTCAAGAAGAAATACCAACTTTATTTTTTAGCATAAATGAAAAATAAAGCTAAGTTTTCCATCAAGAACGCCGACAAAATACAAAAAATCTATCAAAAAAACGAAATTTGATTTGAAAAAATGATAATTATGTAATGCTGAAATAAAATTATTAAAGATTATTTAAAATGATTACTCAAGATTTTACCTATAACATTTTTAATACACTGAAAATCAATTTCTTTTCCCCAACCCTAAAGGGAGGAAATTGATTTTCTTCGCTCCCTGTCATCCTGAGGCTCTCGAAGTAAGGGTTGGGGAAAACGAAGAAAATTAATTTCCGATTATGCCTATACTGTCAAGTACTTTTTACTTCCAAAAATAAAAATCCTGAAAATCGGTGAACATGTGGAAAAGAAGACCTATAGCGACGATTCTGTAATTTTTTTTCAAGAAAATAGCACCCAAAAAATACAGCGCAATCATTGGATAGGTATGAAGAGGATGATAACCAATGCTGTTGCGATTGGGATCGAAAATTGGATTGGCAAAAATATGGTCCAAATCCACCAACATTGTCGCCAAAAGAAGAAAATAGGCGTGTTTCCAATTATTTTTGAAGAAAACTTTCGCAATCACAATCGGGAAAACCAAATGCAGAAAATAATGGATGATTTCGCGGATGTAGAAATGACTTTCCATATAGAAAATATTAACCACAAAAGAAACAAAAATTCATAATGAGGAAAAAGGATTTCAAAAGAAAATAAAATTGAAAATCAAAGATTTTCGCTTTTGTGCACTTTATGTTTTCAATATTTTCCATCTTTCATTTGGCAAAAAAACTTTTGTGCCTTTTGTGGTTTTTAAAATACTTAATTGTAAAAACTAAACTCTGCCTTTCAAAAAATCCTGTCTTACCTCTTCATCCAGTTTTTCAATGGCATAACGAAGTGAAGTTCGCGGCATTGTTTTATAATGAAGTTTCAGAAAATCAAGGAGTTCGGTTTCGTTTTTTTCGCCCATTTCTCGAAGGAGCCAACCGTTTGCTTTGTGCATTAAATCGTGTTCGTGATGCAGGTTTTTTAATGCTAATTCTTTTAGTAACTCAAAACTGTTTCCTTTTTTTGCGTGCCACATTGTAGAAACAATTGCCATTCTTTTTCTCCACAAATTATCTTCTTCCGAAAGTTTTCTTAAAATTTTATCGTCCTGATTTTCAAAACAATATCTCCCTAAAATTTTGTAGCAGGAATTGTCCACCAAATCCCAATTGTTGATGTGTTTTTTGTTTTTTAGGTAAAATTTTACGATTTCGTCTTTCTCTTTCGGGTCTTTTGATTTTTCAAATTTAGTGACCAACATCAAAAGCGCAGTATGACGATGCTCGTGAATTTTGGAGGAAAGCAACTCTCCTAATTCTCCTAAAGAAATTTTGTTCCAAAATTCTTTCGCGACTTTTCTTTGGTCGGGAACGGTAACGCCGATGAATTGGTCGCCTTCTGCATATTCTCCTTTTCCGGCTTTAAAAAAACGGGGAAAGAATTCCTTTTTTTCTGGAATGGTAAGGAATTCGAGGGCGGATTTGATGTTGTCAATTATTTTCAATTTTGAATTTTTTATAAAAAATTAGAAGAATTATGGCGAAAACTAAAGCGAACCCATTTTCAAATAATTTTTCTGCTGAAACCGGATGAATGCCATAAAAAACAAGTTCTTTCAAGTCATAAAGCAAAATATATGATGGCAGTAGAATTCCCACAAAATAAATATAGAGTTTGAAAATTTGATGATTATATTTTGTTTTGATAAAAAACATTAAAAAAGCCGACAAACAAATCATTAATTTTAGCCATTTGAAAACAATAATTCCTGTACTCTCTGTAGGTTTTGAAACGTGCAAAAGCCCACTCATAAAATCCAATCCTACAATTGCCAAAAAAATATAGAAAAATATTTTATTGCGGAATAACTCTGTTCTCATAGTATTTTTGATTCATAATACGCGATAAATCGCGTCTCTAAATTTTCAAATTATAAAATCATCACATCAACAAATCATCACATCAATTCTCCTCCTCATCAAAATACTCAAACAGAAAATCATTATACGGAAATCTTGAAATATGGATCTTCAAAACCTCATCGTAAATCATTTTCTTCATTTCAGGGAAATTTTCTTTCGTTAAAGCCGAAATAAAAACCGTTGGATATTTCGATTTTGACATCCATGTTTTTTCCCATTCTGCAAGTGAAATATTTTTTTTGTTGGAAGGCGTTAAATCGTCTTCATCTTTTTTCTCGTAAGCAAAAGCGTCTATCTTATTGAAAACCATAATCATCGGCTTTTGATGAGCGCCGATTTCCATTAAAATTTGGTTAACGGAATTGATGTGGTCTTCAAAACTTTCGTGAGAAATATCCACGACGTGAACCAACAAATCCGCTTCACGAACCTCATCCAAAGTCGATTTAAAACTTTCTACCAATTGTGTCGGTAATTTTCGGATGAAACCAACCGTGTCCGTCAAAAGGAAAGGCAAATTTCCAATTACAACTTTGCGAACCGTCGTATCCAAAGTAGCAAACAACTTATTTTCTGCAAAAACCTCCGATTTTGAAAGCGCATTCATCAACGTTGATTTCCCAACGTTGGTGTAACCAACCAAAGCGACGCGAACCATTTTTCCACGGTTTTGCCTTTGTGTGGACATTTGTTTGTCGATGGTTTTCAGTTTTTCTTTCAGTAAAGAAATTCTGTCACGGATAATTCGTCGGTCGGTTTCGATTTCGGTTTCTCCGGGACCTCTCATTCCGATTCCACCTCGTTGACGTTCCAAGTGCGTCCACATTCTTGTTAATCGTGGAAGCAAATATTCGTATTGGGCGAGTTCTACCTGCGTTCTTGCGTAGGAAGTTTGGGCGCGTTGTGCGAAAATGTCGAGAATGAGATTGGTTCTGTCCAAAATTTTGACTTCCATTTCTCGCTCCAAGTTTTTCAATTGTGACGGCGAAAGTTCATCATCAAAAATCACGGTTCCGATTTCGTGTTCTTTTACGTAATTCCTGATTTCTTCGGCTTTTCCGCTTCCTACAAAAGTTTTGGAATCGGGTTGCGACATTTTTTGTGTGAAGCGTTTTTCCACAGTTGCACCTGCTGTGAAAGCAAGAAACTCCAACTCATCCAGATATTCTGTGAGTTTTTCTTCGTCTTGGTTTTGGGTAATTAAGCCGACAAGAACGGCTTTTTCATATTGGTGGTCTTTTTTTTCGAGCATATTTTTTTGCTTTCGGCTTTCAGCAATTTGCTTTCTGCATTTGTGCAAATTTAAGGTTTTTATATCTCACGGATTTCACAGATTTCCACAGATTTTGTTACTGATAAATTTAAATTTTGGATAATAAATTTTTTAACATCTGTGAAAACCTGCGTTATCTGTGAGATTTCTCCGTAAACTTCCACTTCATCCAAAGCATAATGACAGCCGTGAAAAACACAACAATATTTGTTAAAATCACAGAAATACTGTCTTTAAAAATTCCGTATGCAATCCAAATAATAGTGCTTGCAAGAACAATTAAAAAAGTGTGAACCGAAATATCTTCTACAGATTTCGATTTCCATGTTTTAAATATTTGTGGAACGAAGGTGATGCAGGAAAGAAAACCTCCGACTAATCCGATAATTTCTGGGTTAAATTGCATAAGTGATAAATGATGAGTGATAAATGATATTGCGAAAATTTAAAACAAATGTAAAATCATTTATCAATTATCTCTTATATATATCAGTCCCAATCTGCGGCAACAAATTTCATTTCGTTTCCTTTTCCGTCGGAAAGCGTAAGTTGATGACCGTCGATTTTGTATTTTGTCATTTTTGCAATCATGTTGATGAAGGTTTTTTCCAAGCCTTTGTTGTCTTCGCAATACATTTTTGTGGACATAAAATCCCCGAACTTTACGGTATTATTTTTCTTAAACTCCGCGGTTACGCCTAAATCGTTGCATCCCATAAAAGCTCTGAATTGATTTGGAGCTGATTTCGTGGGAGACAAATCGAGTTGAGCCCTTTTGGAAACCAAAAAATCTCTGCTAAAACCATTTAATGAAGTTAGCATCCATTGCCTTTGGTACTGGTCGGGATTTGGTTTTTGACTTTTGCAATTTTGAAATAATAATAAAAAACTGAACAGCGCAACTAAAAATCCGGATTTTTTCATGATATTTTTGATTTTATGATGTTTATAAACCCAAAATTAAGCCAAAAAATCAGTAAATTGCGGCAAATTTATTTTACATTATGAAAAAGATATTTTTATTGTGCACATTTCTTTTGAGCTTTATCCAAATGAGAGCGGACGAAGGAATGTGGCTGATGATGCTGATTAAAAGACTGAACGGACAAGACCTTCAGAAAAAAGGATTGAAATTGACGGCAGAAGAAATTTATTCTGTTAACAATTCAAGTTTAAAAGACGCAATCGTACAGTTTGGTGGTGGTTGCACCGCAGAAATCGTTTCAAAAGAAGGGCTTATTTTTACCAATCATCACTGCGGATATGGTTCAATTGCCGCACTTTCTACCCCAGAACACGATTATTTAACCAATGGTTTTTGGGCAAAAAATAACAAAGAAGAACTTTCAGCAAAAGGACTTTCCGTAAGATTTTTGGTGAGAATGGATGATGTAACTTCCAGAATCAACGCCAAATTGAACAACAGTATGACGGCGAAAGAGAGAAGGGATATCATCGACACAGAATATAAAGCCATACAAACGGAAAATTCTGAAAACGGAAAATATACCGTTGTTGTAAGAGATTTTTTCAATGGAAACGAGTTTTATTATTTTGTTTATCAAGATTTTAAAGATGTACGTTTGGTGGGAACTCCGCCAAATTCCATCGGAAAATTCGGTGGAGATACCGATAACTGGGAATGGCCAAGACACACAGGAGATTTTTCTGTTTTCAGAGTATATTCCGACGCCAACGGAAATCCAGCTGAATATTCCCCGAATAATGTTCCTTACAAGCCAAAACATCATCTTCCTATTTCTTTGAAGCCTTTCAAACCGGGAGATTTTGCGATGATTATGGGTTATCCTGGAAGAACAAACCGTTACCTCACCTCTTACGGAATTTCGCAAATGGTGAACAAAGATTATCCGGGTTGGGTAGAAGCGTCCAAAACTGCGATGGATGTAATGAAAACATATATGGATCGTGATCAGGCTACAAAACTGAACTACGCTTCTCAGTATGCTTCCGTAGCAAACTATTGGAAAAACAGACAGGGAACTATAGATTCTGTAATTAAAAACGGAACTATTCAAGACAAAGAAAAATTGGAGCAGGCTTTCCAAAATTGGGCAGATAAATCTGAAAACAAAGAACTTTATGGAAACGTTCTGAGTGAAATGAAAGATTATTACAGAACCACTTCCGCAAGAGGCGTGGAAAGAAATTATGCCGCGCAAATGACCAGAAATGCTAAATATATTCCTTACGCAATCAACTTAGGTTCGATGTTTAAAGATTATATGAAGGAACCCGATGCTGCGAAAAAGGCAGAATTGAAGAAAAAAGCTGCAGAGAGAATAGATGCGATGTACGAAAAATTCAATCCGGCTTTAGAGCAGGAAATGTTGAAGGAAATGGTTTCTTTATACAGAGCGCGTGTAAGAAATGCAGCTGGTTCTCCATATTTGCAAACCATTAATCCTGCACTTTTGGATGATGTGGCAAAAAACTCAATTTTCGCAACAAGAAATTCCGCAATGGGGTTTTTGAACAATCCTGATGCAGAAAAACTGAGCAACGACGCACTTTTGAAAATTGCAACGGGTTATTCTACAGACTCAAAAAACTTAACCGACAAATACACAGCGGATGACGATAAATTCAGCATCAGCAACAGGCTTTATTTTGACGGTTTAAGAAAATCTCACCCAAAACAAGAGTTTTATCCTGATGCAAACTCCACCATGAGGGTTACTTTCGGAAAAATTGCAACGCTTCCTGTAAGAAATGACAGAGATTATCACGGAGTGAAAAATAATTTCTATACCGATTTGGACGGAATGGTAGCGAAATACAAAAAAGGCGACGAAGAGTTTGACCTTCCACAAAGACTTTTAGATTTGGCAAAAGCCAGAGATTACGGTCAATATGCAGATCCTGCAGGTTATCTTCCTGTAAATTTCCTTTCCGATAACGATATTACAGGTGGAAACTCCGGTTCTCCAATTATGAACGGAAACGGTGAATTGATTGGATTGGCTTTCGACGGTAACTCTGAAGCACTTTCGGGCGATATCGTTTTCGAGGAAGAATGGCAAAAAACCATCAACGTAGATTCCAGATTTGTACTTTGGGTAATCGACAAATTCTCCGGAGCAGGACATCTTTTGAATGAAATGACGATTGTAAAATAATCATTTTCAAAATAATTCTCAAAAGCCACTGATTATTCGGTGGCTTTTTTCATAAATTCATTAAATAAATTAGCATACATAAAGAAATTTTGAAAGAAATTAGTAAATTAGCGACCATTAAATATATTTAGAACATGAAAAGAATATTTTTACTGCTTACTTTCCTTTTGAGCTTCGTACAAATGCGTGCAGATGAAGGAATGTGGCTGATGATGCTTATCAAAAGACTGAACGGAGTTGATATGCAAAAACAGGGACTCCACCTTACGCCGGAAGAAATTTATTCCGTGAACAATTCATCTTTAAAAGACGCGATCGTAAGTTTTGGCGGTTTTTGTACCGGAGAAATTGTTTCGGATAAAGGTTTAATTTTTACCAATCATCATTGCGGCTATGATGCTATTGCAGCGGCTTCTACTCCAGAAAAAGACTTTTTGAAAAATGGTTTTTGGGCAATGAAGGAAAAAGATGAATTCAATGCGAAAGACCTTTATGTAAGGTTTTTGGTAAGGATGGATGATGTAACGCAAAGAATCAATTCCAAGTTGAACAATAATATGACGCAGGAACAGAGAAAAGCCATTATTGATGCAGAGTACAAAGCCATTCAGCAGGAAAATTCAGAAAATGGAAAATATACAGTTTCCGTAAGAGATTTTTTTAATGGAAACGAGTTCTACTATTTTGTTTATCAGGATTATAAAGATGTTCGTTTAGTTGGTGCACCTCCTTCCGCTTTAGGAAAATTCGGTGGAGATACCGATAACTGGGAGTGGCCAAGACATACTGCAGATTTTTCTGTTTTCCGCGTTTATGCTGATGCAAAAGGAAATCCCGCAGAATACAGCCCAACCAATGTTCCTTTGAAACCAAAACATCACCTTCCTGTTTCTCTAAAAGGAATTCAGCCAGGAGATTTCTCCATGATCATCGGTTATCCAGGAAGAACCAACAGATATATGACTTCTTACGGTATCGATAACCTTATCAAAAAAGATTATCCAGCTTGGGTTCAGGCTTCCAACCTTGCCATGACCGTTATGAAAAAACACATGGATAAAAACAAAGCTACTCAATTGGATTACGCTTCGCAATACGCCAATGTTGCCAATTATTGGAAAAACAGACAGGGAACCATAGATGCGGTGATAAAAAACAACACCATCGCCGCAAAACAGGCTGAAGAAGAAAAATTCAACAATTGGTCTTACCTTCCGGGGAATGATCTTTATACAGGTCTTCTTCCAAATATTCAGGCATATTACAACCAAATTTCCAAAAGAAATGTGGAAAGAATGTACAGCAGCCAGCTCCAGATGAATTCCAAATATATCACCATTCCATTTCAGTTGGGCGCTCTTTTCAAAGTTTACGCCAACCAAGATTTGAATAACAGAATTGCTATGAAAGCCGATGTTCAGGCAGCAATAGAAGAAATGTACGGTGATTTCGATGCCGCCTTGGAAGGAGAAATGCTGAACTCCTTGGTTGGATTGTATCAAAAAGAGGTGGACAGAGATGTTGCTTCCAAAACGTTAGTTGCGCAAGATTCTCAAAACCTTTCACTTTTGGCTCATGCTTCCATTTTTGCCAATAAAGCTTCCGCAGTGAACTTCATGCTGAATCCCGATAAAGTAAAACTGGATGCAGATGCATTATACCAACTTTCAAATCAATACATTACAGACCAAAGAGGACTTATTGAAAGGTTCAGCAAAGTAGATGCAAATTTTGCCAGAAACAACAGATTGTATTTAGACGGTTTAAGAAAAGCTTTCCCGGATAAAAAATTCTATCCGGATGCCAATTCTACCATGCGTTTAACGTACGGAAAAGTGGATAGACTTCCACAAAGAGAAGATAGAAAATACACCGGAATTTCTGATAATTTCTACACGGATATGCAAGGTTTGGTGGATAAATACAAAGAAGGCGATGAGGAATTCGACCTCCCTAAAAGAGTAATAGATATGCATGCAATGAGAGATTACGGGATGTATGCCGACGCAAAAGGCTATCTTCCGGTAAATTTCCTTACTGATCACGATATTACAGGCGGAAACTCTGGTTCTCCGGTAATTGATGCAGACGGAAACCTCATCGGAATTGCTTTCGACGGGAATTCTGAAGCACTTTCCGGCGACATCGTTTTTGAAAAAGATTGGCAAAAAACCATCAACGTAGACGTTCGTTTTGTAATGTGGACCATTGATAAATATGCCGGTGCAAAAAGATTGGTTGAAGAAATGGATTTCGTTACCAATGATTATCCCAAGCCTGTGAAAGGAACGGTTCTTTTGAAGAAAAAGTAAATTTTTTATAAGATGCGAAACCGGAGGAATTTTCTTCCGGTTTTTTTATTTTTGATGAAACTTTTATCAGACAAGAATATTTGTTATGTAATACCAAAGTTAGCAACTAAAATTACGATATATGTCAATTGATTTATTTTTTATGATAATTATACCATTAAGTATTTTTTCCCTTATATGGTATTTTCTAATCCTCAATCAAATGTATAAAAACGGTCAGAAATTCACCAATCACCATTATATATTATTAATAATGCTGCTTTGCATTTGTGTTTTAATTTTTGTAAAATCTTTAAGCTTATAATACATAAACCCCTACTGTAAATTTTAACTGATGAAACCCAAAACCCAATTTTCCGCCACAATCCTCCAAAACGGAAACATGAATGCCGCTTTTGTAGAATTTCCCTTTTCCACAGAAGAAATTTTTGGCAAAAAAGGTCAGGTGAAAATCAAAGCGAAATTTGATGATGCGGTAGAATATCGAGGTTCTTTGGCAAACATGGGACAAGGTTTTCATTGTTTGGGTTTAACGCAGGAAATACGCAAAAAACTTGGAAAAACTTTTGGTGATGAGGTTTCCGTAGAGCTTTGGGAAGATTTAGAGGAAAGAGTTGTAGAAATTCCTGAAGATGTGCAAATAATTTTGTATGAAAATCTCGAAGCCAAAGAACTTTTAGAAAAAATGAGCTACACCCACCGCAAAGAATACATCCGCTGGATTACCGACGCTAAAAAACCCGAAACCCGCGAAAACAGAAAAATCAAAATGATAGAGATGATTTTAAGTGGTAAAAAAGGAGTTTGATAAGGTTAATAGTTATCTTAATATCTTGAAAAACAATTCCTTTCCTCAACCCTCCCTTCGAGAGCCTCAGGATGACATGGGAGGAAATTGATTTTCTTCGCTCCCTTTAGGGTTGGGGAAATCGAAGAAAATTAATTTCTGAATTTGTTAGAAATAAGTCATAAAAAAACAAAAAGTTCCACTCGCGCGGAGCGCGACATATTCTTAACCTCATGCGACTTGTCGCTTGAGGAAAAATCAAAAAATATTATGAAACTAAAAACCCTTGAAACCGAAAGATTAATCCTAAAATTGTTTGACGAAAATGACGCCGAGTTTTTGTTGGAACTCTACAATATGCCAAAATTCATCGAATTCGTCGGAGATAGAAACCTTAAAACCGGCGAAGATGCAAGAGATTATATAACGAACAGATTTTTTCCTCAAATTCAAAAATTAGGTTTTGGAAATTATGTGGTAATGTTGAAAGATTCCAACAAAAAAATAGGAGCAGTCGGAATTTTTGAGCGTGAAGGTTTGGAAGTAATGGATATTGGCTTCAGCTTTTTGCCAGAGTACGAAGGAAAAGGTTACGCTTTTGAATCTGCAAAAAAATTAATGGAAATTGCAAAAACCCATTTTGGAGTAGAAAAAATCTCCGCAATTACCACAAAAAACAATTTTTCATCCCAAAAACTAATTGAAAAACTCGGCTTGAAATTTCAAAAAAACATTTTTCTTCCCAACGATCCGGAAGAGTTGATGTATTATGAAAATTGATTAAATATTCCAAAACTCCCGATCCAAACTTCTATACTGTATCGCTTCCGAAATATGTTCAGAAGATAAATTTTCAGCACCTTCCAAATCGGCAATCGTTCTTGCCACTTTCAGAATCCTGTCGTAAGCTCTTGCCGAAAGATTTAGTTTTTCCATGGCTAATTTGATTAGGTTTTGCGAAGTTTCGTCCAGTTCACAATATTTTTCAATTTCTTTTGGTCCCATTTGCGCGTTGTAATGGATTTCCAAATCTTCATATCTTTTGGATTGAATTTCTCGGGCTTTCAAAACTCGCTCTCGTATGTGAAGACTGTTTTCGCCTTTTCTTTTATCTGAAAGTTGCTCGAACTCCACTTTTTGCACCTCAATATGAATATCAATTCTATCCAAAAGCGGCCCCGAAAGTTTATTCATATACCTTTGCATTTCAAAAACCGTCGAAGTGTTATTTGGATCATCGGGAAAAAATCCGGATGGAGAAGGGTTCATACTTGCCACCAACATAAAACTTGCAGGATAATTTACGGTAAATTTCGCTCTGGAAATCGTTACTTCGCGGTCTTCCAACGGTTGTCGCATTACTTCCAGAACGGTTCTTTTAAATTCGGGCATTTCATCCAAAAAAAGAACACCGTTATGAGCCAAAGAAATTTCGCCGGGTTGCGGATAACTTCCACCTCCGACTAATGCAACATCAGAAATCGTATGATGTGGGCTACGAAAAGGACGAACCGTCATCAACGAAGTTTCTGCGCCAATTTTTCCTGCAACGGAATGAATTTTTGTGGTTTCAAGAGCTTCTTTCAAAGTTAAAGGTGGCAAAATACTCGGAACCCTTTTTGCGAGCATGGTTTTTCCACTTCCGGGAGGTCCGATTAATATAATATTGTGTCCTCCTGCTGCAGCAACTTCCATCGCACGTTTTGCAGTTTCCTGACCTTTCACTTCCGAAAAATCAAACGGAAAATCATTAATTTTGTCTTGAAATTCTTTTCGGGTATCAATTTCGGTTCGCTCTAATGGAATTCCTTCATTAAAAAAATCGATAACTTCTTTGATGTTTTCTACGCCGTAAACTTCCAAATTGTTTACAATTGCGGCTTCACGAGTGTTTTGTTTGGGTAAAATAATTCCTTTGAAACCTTCTTCACGCGCTTTTATGGCAATTGGGAGAACGCCTTTTATTGGCTGCAAACCACCATCCAAAGAAAGTTCGCCCATAATAATATAGTCTTTCAAATTTTCTGCAACAATTTGGTCTGAAGCCGCCAAAATCCCAATCGCAATGCTCAAATCATACGCTGAACCTTCCTTGCGCAAATCTGCAGGAGCCATATTTATCGTAATTTTTTTGCCGGGAACTTTGAAGCCCACATTTTTCAGCGCAGCAGAAATTCTATAACTGCTTTCTTTAATCGCATTATCGGGCAAACCAACCAAATGATAGCCAACTCCAGGCGAATCTACATTTACTTCAATCGTTATCGTTTGCGCCGAAACTCCATAAATTGCACTTCCATAGATTTTTACAAGCATATCGAACTTTTAGGAAAGGTAAATGTAATGAGATTTCCAACAATAAAAAATAGGATTTCCCCCCTTTTTTCTAATGCTTATTATTGATACATTTGTCTATATTAAAGATTTTCGATGAATTTAGAAAACATCAGCTCCCATTTGGACGCCTACAAATCTCAAGACCAAATTCTGGATGCAGCAGATTTTTTAATCCGTAATTTTGGTTTGGAACATGAAAATTTTGCCGGATTTGGTTTTCGTGATGAATTGGAAAAACACTCCATTTTACTTACTGCGGAAGGTGAATTGGGCGGAAAACAAACCGTGAAAATTCCAAAAAATCTTTTTGATTTCGACTTGAGCTTAGTGCTAAACATGATTGCCCACGAAATGCTTCATGTTCGTCAAAAAGCACCCGAATCTTTGGTGGAAGATAAAAACGAGCGAGAATGGCAAGCTTACACGGAAATGCTTTTCCATAAAGTTTTTCCAAATATTCCTGATGCGCCGGATTTCAATAGAAAACAATTTTGCGAAAAAGCGTTGGAATATTATAAACGAATGGGCGAAGGAAGCGAACTCCAACAAAAATACGCCGAAGAAAAAACCAAAGTTGAGGCACTTTTAGACGAAATTTTGATAAAACGAGGCGAAAAACAGCCCGAAATCACAGAAAAATCAGAAGAAAATGACCAAACCTGAAATTACTTGGGAAGATTTTGAAAAAATCGACATTCGCACAGGAACCATCATCGCTGCAGAAGAATTTCTCGGCTTACGAAACCCTGCCTATAAAGTGGAAATTGATTTTGGAGATTTAGGAATCCGAAAATCATCCGCCCAAATCACCGATTTATACAAACCAGAAGAATTGATTGGCAAACAAATACTTGCCGTAGTAAATTTCCCCAAAAAGCAAATCAAAAATTTCTTCAGCGAATGCCTTATTTTGGGTGTTTATGGTGAAAATAACGAAGTAACATTGCTCACAACTTCACTCCCCACAAATAACGGAATGCAAATAGGATAAAGTAACGACTTTACAACTTAGCAACTTAGCAACTTTACAACTCAACAACTCAACAACTTTACCCATAAAAAATGATTCAATCCATCCCCATAGAAAAAGTCCTCTTCCTCGATATAGAAACCGTTCCGAACGCTTCAGCGTGGGAAGATCTTCCCGATTCCGAAAAAAAATTGTGGGACAAAAAAACTTTTTATCAGCGAAAAGAGGAAATTACCGCAGAAGATTTCTATATGGAAAGAGCCGGAGTAATGGCAGAATTTGGCAAAATCATCTGTATTTCTGTAGGAATTTTAGAAAAAAATGAAAAATTGCTCGTCAAGAGTTTTTTTGGAGATGATGAAAAAAAGTTGCTGGAAGAATTTGGTGAAATTTTCAACCGTCCGAAACTTCGCGACGTTATTTTGTGCGCCCATAACGGAAAAGAATTCGATTTTCCTTGGATTGCGCGCAGATTTTTGATCAACGGAATGCAGCCACCGAAACCTTTTCAGATGTTCGGAAAAAAACCGTGGGAAATCCCACATATCGATACTATGGAGCTTTGGAAATTTGGCGATTACAAATCTTACGTGTCGCTCGAACTTTTGGCTCATGTCTTCGGAATCCCCACTCCAAAGGACGATATCGACGGCTCTATGGTTTCATCTATCTACTATATAGAGAAAGATTTATTTAGAATAGTTAAATATTGTGAAAAAGATGTGTTAACTTTGGCAAATATTTTCCGGCGGATGCGTCAGGAAGATTTACTGCAAAAATTTGAACCATAATTTGCTGACAGCCGATTGCTGACAGCCGACAGCAATGAAATATACAGACGAACAAATCGCCGATTTGGGCGACAATATTATAAAAGCCTTAAAAACCGTTTACGACCCAGAAATTCCGGTTGATATTTATGAATTGGGATTAATTTACGATGTTCAGATTTCCGATGATGCCGAAGTGAAAGTAGTAATGACACTAACTACTCCAAACTGCCCTGTTGCAGAGAGTTTACCACAAGAAGTAAAAGAAAAAGTTGCAGGCGTTGAAGGTGTAAAAAATGTAGATTTGGAACTTACTTTCGAACCGGCTTGGAACAAAGATATGATGAGCGAGGAAGCGAAATTTGAACTGGGGATTTTGTTTTAATACAATGATCTCGCAAATTTTGCGGATTTCGCAGATTTTTAGAATTGTATAAATTAAATAATGGCACGAATGCACGAATGAATTTATTTGTGCATTCGTGGCATATAATCCGTCTATCAACAGAAAGTAAATTTGATTTTCTTGTTTAAAAAAGGGTTAGAACTTTCGCCGCTATTTTTATTTCCCAAATTTGAATTTCATCGTTTGCTTCAAATCGGGATGCAAGCTTTTTGCAACCGGACAATTGTGCGCCGTAGTTTCAATAAATTCCTTTTCTTCATCCGAAAACTCTCCCGAAAATTCAAAATAGCAAACAATTTCTCCTATTCTTCTCGGGTTGGAAAGCATTATCTTTTGTACTTCGCAGGTGGCGCCATCAATATTTATATTTCTGTCTCTTCCAAGAATTGCAATGGTCGTTAAAGCGCATTCAGCCAGAGAAGTTGCGCATAAATCTGTTGGAGAAAACTTTTCGCCTTTCCCGTGGTTATCAGTTGGTGCGTCGCTTAAAATTTTGGTTCCGCTTTGCAGATGTTCTGCTTCGCAGCGAAGGTTTCCGAGGTAAGTTATTTTTGAGGTCATATATTCCTGCATTTTTAAAAAAATCTGTGAAAATCTGTGAGAGAACCTATCAGAAATGAAAAATATCTTTCGCCATATTCCAAGCGCTTTCAAAATTCAGCATATTTTGTTGAATGTCAATTTTTTCTGAATTCATGAAATTAAAAACCTGTTCTGTCGGCATATTTCCCACCAAATCATCTTTCGCCATCGGACAACCGCCAATTCCCTTTATAGCACTGTCGAAACTGCGACAACCTTTATCGTAAGCTGCTTTAAGTTTGGTATAAGAATCTTCGTAACGGTTGTGAAAATGTGCACCAAAAGAAGTTTCCGGATATTTTTGCGGAATTTTTTCAAAAAGTAAAGCGATGGTTTCGGGCGTTGCAACACCTGTAGTGTCGGAAAGTAAAATGTTTTTGATGCCGATTTCCGAAAAACGTTTTGCCCAAAAATCCACATCTTCCCATTTCCACATTTCGCCGTAAGGATTTCCGAAAGCCATTGAAAAATAAACGTTTAGACTCCTGTTTTGGGATTTCGTCATGTTCTGAATTTCCACAATTTGCTTGAAAGCTTCCTCCTGATTTTTATTCGTATTTCGGTATTGAAAAGTCTCGGAAATAGAAAAAGGAAAACCCAAAATATCCACATTTTCATGTTTCAAAGCGTGTTCTGCTCCGGAAATATTGGCAACAATCACCGAAATTTTTGTATCGGAAAGCGACTTATCAATATGATCCACGACTTCTCCCGAATCTGCCATTTGCGGAATTGCTTTTGGCGAAACGAAACTCCCACAATCCAAACTATCAAAATTAACCGACATCAACGCATTAATGTAGTCAATTTTCTTTTGTGTCGGGATAAATTCACCCCAACCTTGCATAGCATCACGCGGACATTCGGTAAGAAACATTTTTGGTTTTTTTGGTTTTGGTAAAGATAATAAAATTGTCGGAAGTCCGAAGACCGCAGTCCGAAGACAAAAGAATCATAAAAATCTATCTTGCAAAACCTCTATTTGTTTATTTCTTAAACTTTCTTCGGTCTTCGGACTTCAGTCTTCCATCCGAATGTGCTATCTTTGTTTAAACGAAAAATTCAATAAAATGCAAACCATAGACTTCAACTTGGAGTGGAAACTGAAACTCCAAAACCGATTTATCAACTACGCTAAAATTTATTCCACGTCCGATCCCGAAAGCGAAAGCACACCATCTACACCGCAACAGTGGAACATAGCCAAATATATTTTTGAAGAATTGCAAAATTTAGGTCTGGAAAATGTGGAGCTGGATGGAAACGGATATATTTACGCTTACATTCCTTCCAATTTGGAAAACGATGATGAGCCAACTGTAGGTTTCATCGCACATTACGATACTTCGCCGGATTTTAATGGAGAAAATGTAAAACCTATTATTTGGGACGATTATGATGGTGGCGATTTGCTTTTAAATAAAGAAACAGGCTTCACATTATCGCCTTCAAAGTTTGAAAGTTTGAAAGATTATGTCGGAAAAACTTTGATTACCACTGATGGAACCACGCTTCTCGGAGCCGATGACAAAGCCGGAGTTGCAGAAATTGTAACCGCCGCAGAATTTCTTTTGGCGCATCCGGATATTAAACACGGAAGAATTGCGATTGGTTTCACGCCCGATGAAGAAATCGGTCGTGGAGCTCACAAATTTGATGTGGAAAAATTTGGTGCAGAATGGGCTTATACGATGGATGGAAGCGAAGCCGGAGAATTGGAATACGAAAACTTCAACGCAGCAGGAGCAGTTGTAAAAATCCATGGATTGAGCGTTCATCCGGGTTATGCTTACGGAAAAATGGTGAATGCAGGACTTTTAGCCGCAGAATTTGCAAAAATGTTGCCAGAAAATGAAACTCCCGCAACCACCAAAGGTTTTGAAGGATTTTTCCATTTAACCGATATCAATGCGGATGTTTCTGAAGCAAAACTGCAATACATCATCCGCGATCACGACGCTGAAAAATTTGAAGCCAGAAAAAAACTGATGTTGGATAAAGTAGCAGAATTTAACCAAAAATACGGCGAAAAAACTGCGGAAGTTGAGATTAAGGAACAATACCGCAATATGAAACAGCAGTTTGAAGGTAAAATGCACATCATCGACATTGCTGCACAAGCCATGAAAGACGCGAATGTTGAACCAAAAATAAAAGCCATTCGCGGCGGAACAGATGGCGCGCAACTTTCTTACATGGGACTTCCTTGCCCGAATATTTTTGCCGGCGGAATGAATTTTCACGGACCTTACGAATATGTAGCTTTGGAAACCATGGAGAAAGCGGTGAAAGTAATTGTGAATATCGCGAGAGCGGTGAAGAGAAAATAATATGAAAAAAGGTATTTCCATTATTTCCCTGTTTTTGTTTTCATTCGCTTTTGCGCAACTTTCTGAAATTCCTAAAATTGATAAGGAGGTTAATAAAAGATATGACGCTATTCATAAAAAATACAGAAAAAAACAATCGGAAGAACGCCTGAAGGAAGAAGCAGAAGTATATGCATACAAAGCAGCAGCTTATAAAAATGCCATTGAAAATATTCAAAAAAATGAAATAAAGGTAGATTTGAATTCCATTTCAAATGATTTTACAAAAGAAGCTACCTTTGAATCTGAAATCTTTGGTTTTAGGAAGCTATTTATGGAGAATTTTGATACCTCTTCGATAGATGGGGAGCGCGGAACTTTAAAGTCTATACTAATTTTTTTAATAGATGAAAAAGGTGAGATTTCGAATATCAATGCTGAAGGTAATGATGCCGTTTTCAATTATCAAGCAATTCTCACTTTGTATAAAATCTTAGACAAAGGCAAATTTAAACCTGCCGAAAAAGATGGAATTGCCGTAAAATCTGTTTTTAGAATGCCATTAACTATGAATTTCGAGTAGAATAATTTGTTTTTGCCAATTTGTCCATCATTTATATTTGGAATGATTTTGATACACTTTTTAAATCATTTTTAACTAAATATAATATCTAATTTTGCAGAACATTTCGAAACTCGAAACTCGAAATATCAAACATTAAACTTTAAACAAAAAATCCTATGTATCCAGAAGAATTAGTAATGCCGATGAAGGCTGAACTTACCGATAAAGGTTTTGAAGACCTTACCAGCGCAGAAGCAGTAAATGAAGCTCTGAAAAAAGAAGGAACCACCCTTGTAATGGTGAATTCCGTTTGTGGTTGTGCAGCAGGAGCAGCAAGACCAGGAGTAATTTACTCATTAACCGGCGATAAAAAACCAGATCATTTGGTAACAGTTTTTGCAGGTTTCGATGGTGATGCTGTTTCAGAAGCTAGAAAACACATGGCTCCATTTCCGCCAAGCTCGCCAAGTGTGGCACTTTTTAAAGATGGTGAATTGGTGCACATGTTAGAAAGACACCACATCGAAGGAAATCCAGCTGGAGCAATTGCCGCAAATTTGCAGGCAGCTTATGATGAGTATTGCTAAATGTTTTATAAAAAATAAAAAAAGCAGCAGAAATTTCGGTTTTTGCTGCTTTTTTATTTTGATTTTTTTTAATTATTGAATTATATTTGTGCGTATGGCAACCAAAGCACTTTTCAATTCTGTTGTAAATTGGTTCATAAAACAGAGGATCGAGCAGATTCAAAATTTTATGAATCACCCCATCGATACGCAAAACGGGATTCTTTTTTCCCAACTTTATCATGCGGAAAATACGGAGTATGGAAAATTGCATGGTTTCAGCTCTATTTCGTCCTACAAAGATTTTCAAAACCGTGTTCCCATCGTTTCTTACGAAGATTTTGAACCCTACATTGAAAAAGCAAGACAGGGACAACGCGATATTTTTTGGCCCGGAATTATTAAAAATTTTGCAAAATCTTCCGGAACTACCAATGCCAAAAGTAAGTTTATCCCAATAACAGAGGAGAGTTTAGAAGACTGTCATTTCAAAGCAGGTAAAGATTTGGTTTCCATTTATGCCAACAATCATCCGGATAATCAGCTTTTTTCCAACAAAAATTTACGTTTGGGAGGAAGTTCCGAAATGTATCAGGAATTCAATACGAAATTTGGGGATTTGTCTGCAATTTTAATCGATAATCTTCCTTTTTGGGTTGAAATTACCACAACTCCGAGCAAAAAAGTTTCCTTAATGTCCGAATGGGAAAGCAAGTTAAAGGCAATAGTTTCCGAAGTGAAAAACGAAGACGTTGGAAGCTTAACGGGCGTTCCGAGCTGGATGATGGTTTTATTACAAAGAGTTCTGAAGGAAACCGGAGTTCAAAGTATTTCAGAGCTGTGGCCAAATTTGGAAGTTTTTTTTCACGGTGGCATCAGCTTCGAGCCTTATCGTGAACAGTATAAGAAACTGATTGGCAAAAACTTGAATTACTACGAAATTTATAATGCTTCTGAAGGATTTTTCGGCATTCAGGATCGTTTTGGCAGCGATGAAATGTTGCTGATGCTGGATTACGGAATTTTTTATGAATTTATCCCGATGGAGGAGTTAGGAAATGAGCATCCTAAAGCAATTCCTTTGGAAGAAGTAGAAATGGGGAAAAACTATGCGATGGTAATTACCACGAACGGCGGTTTATGGCGATATTTAATTGGTGATACCGTAATATTTACCTCATTAGATCCTTTCAGAATAAAGATTTCTGGAAGAACCAAACATTACATCAACGCTTTTGGCGAAGAACTGATGATTGGAAACGTAGAAAAAGCCATCACAAAAGCTTGTGAAGCAACCGGAGCGCACGTTTGCGAATTTACCGGAGCTCCAATTTTCATGAACGGCGAGGAAAAAGGAGCCCACGAATGGATTTTCGAGTTTACGCATCATCCTTCGGATAATGAGCAGTTTCTAGATACTTTCGATTCTTTTTTAAAAGAAATAAATTCCGATTACGAAGCAAAAAGATACAACGATATTACGCTGCGAAGACCAGTAATGCACGTTGCAAAACCTCAACTTTTTTACCGATGGATGGAAATGCGCGGAAAATTGGGCGGACAAAACAAAGTTCCACGTTTAAGTAATAACCGCGAATATATTGATCCGCTTTTGAAGCTGAACAGTTAGTTTTTTTGAGTTTCGGTTTGCGGAGTTTCGGTTACTGGTGCGGCTTCCGTTTGTTTTGCAGTTTCCTTCTTTTTTTCAGCCTCTTTTTTATCGACCTCCTTTTTTTCAGCTTCTTTTTTCAATCTTTCCAATTCGGCTTTCTTTTTTGCTTCATTTGCGGCAACGGCAACAGCTTTTACAGAATCCTGAAAGGCAATGGAAGACCTTCGAATTTGTGCCGCAATATCTACAGAAGTTGCCCCGCTTGAAAAAGAATCTATTGCAATGGTATCGTAGGGCGCATGAACGCTTTCGTCTTTAGTGTTTACTACAGTTTTCTGTTTTTTATCGGCACAGCCAATAATCAAGGCGCTCACCAAGATTAAAAGAAAAAATCTACCCATAAAATTTAAGCTTTTAAAAAAATTTAAAAATGATTGAATCTTTCAAGATGTTTTTTCCAATATTTAGCAAGTAAAAATCCAACAATTGCACCGCCTACATGCGCAAAGTGGGCAATTCCGCCAGCTGTACCTGTATAACCCAATACAACTGAACCCGCAATTACTATAATCATCAAAATTTTCGCCTTTATTGGAAATGGTATAAAAAGGAAAATCAGTTTTGCGTTAGGATAAAGGGTTGCAAAGGCAGCCACAACACCGAAAATAGCACCTGATGCGCCAATCATAGGAGTTCCCTCTATTATAGCGGAATCCGCTCCCTGAAAGGTAATTTGAAAAAAATTCCAGCCAATATTAAGCAAATAGGCTCCAATACCGCTTAAAAAGTAAAGCAACGCATATCTTCTTGCTCCAAACCTCGCCTCCAGAACGGGTCCAAAGCTTAGCAACGTAAACATATTGAAGATAATATGCATAATTCCGCCGCCCATTACAAAAGGTGCATGCATAAACATATGGGTAATGATTTGCCAAAAGTAAAAGTGTGGAGAAGTGGGGTAAAATACAGAAAGATAGTTATAAAGCAACGGAAATTGCCATAGATTACTAATGAGGTATACTATTACATTCAGGATGATAATCCTTTTCGTTATTGGGGGAATATTTTGAAACATTTATTTTAAAATTTATTTTTTAAATCTTCTAAAGGCATTTCATAGAAACAGCGCTTTCCGTTGGGTAAAAACTCGGGAAAACCAAGCGCGGAAAAATCTCGAATAACCTGTTCTGCATCGGTTTTGTAGATGAAATCGAAACGGGATTTGCTCTGCAGCTTGCTCCATTGGTTTTCGTAAAAGTTCATAAACTCGTCTTCCGTTCTGTATTCTAAAATTTCGAATAGATTTTCGATGAATTTCATTACCTGCGTTTCTTTCAAACCCTCAGGAACAGCATCAATCCTTAAAACGTTTTCGTGGGCAATTTTGATATCGAAACCCAAATCTGGCAAGAATTTTTTGATGGAACGGAACTTATTTTTTTCAATTTCATTCATGTGGTATTCCAAAGAAAATAGAAGCGAGTGTGAAGCATTGCTGCGTTTTTTACCTTTATTTTTTTCGGAAACCGTTAAACGGTGCATCCTTCCCAAATCCAACATCAGCGTTTTTTCGCCTTTGTTGAAAAGCCAATAACCATTTGGAAGCCTCATCAAATCTTCATCGAAATCTTCATCTTCAAAAAGGTTGATTTTTGAAGGTTCTGCGGAAATATTTTGGTGATACATTTCCGCAAGATTCTGAATTTCGGCATGTTTCACGGTTTTTTCCTCCAAAAACGGGTTGTAATTTCTATCCACCGAAATTTCCGGCATTTTAAAATGATCAGAATTGCCTCTTGATGGTTGAAAAACCTTGTCCATCGCCGGATCGCGGTCGAAATCCAAACTTGGAGCAACGTTGTAAATTCCTAAAGCCTTTTTTATGGTAGAACGAAGAAGTGCGAAAATGAGATGTTCGTCCTCAAACTTCACTTCCGTTTTTTGTGGATGAATATTGACGTCAATTTTCTCGGGATCAAGTTCCAAAAAAAGGAAAAATGAGGGCAAATAACCCGGCAAAAGCAATCCCTCAAAAGCTTCCTGAACCGCTTTGTTGAGATACGGACTTTTGAAAAACCTTCCATTCACGAAAAGAAACTGCTCGCCACGAACTTTTTTTGCGCCTTCTGGTTTTGCAGCAAAACCGTGAAGTTTTATCCAGCCCAAATCTTCCTTTACGGGAATCAAAAGTGGTTGTAGTTTTCTGCCGAAAATGTCGACAATTCTCTGCATTTCGCTCCCTTTTCGAAGCCGAAAAACTGGGTCATCATCATGAAAAAGTGAAAATTCAATTCCTTCATGAGCCAATGCAACCCTTTGAAATTCATCAATAATATGACGGAATTCTACATTATTGTTTTTCAAAAACTTGCGACGAGCTGGAACGTTATAAAACAGATTTTTTACAGAAAAATTAGAACCTTCTGTAGTTTGAGCAGGTTCTTGAAACTGCAAACCGCCTCCTTCAATGTAAATATTGGTTCCTACTGCATTGTCTTTTTGCTTGGTTTTAAGCTCAACCTGCGAAACGGCAGCGATGGAAGCCAAAGCTTCACCACGAAAACCTTTGGTGGAAATTTTAAAAATATCGTCCGTTGTTCTAATTTTTGAGGTAGCGTGTCTTTCGAAAGCCATTCTTGCATCGGTTTCGGACATTCCACTTCCGTTATCTACTACTTGAATGAGGTTTTTTCCTGCTTCTCGAACGATGAGCTCTATTTTGTCAGCTCCTGCATCTATCGCATTTTCCAACAGTTCCTTCACAATGGATGCAGGTCTTTGCACCACTTCACCAGCCGCAATTTGGTTGGCAACATGATCCGGAAGAAGCTGAATGATATCTGACATTTTTTTGGAATAATTTACAAAAATAGGGATTAGAAATGCTTTTTTATTAAAATAATGAAAAAAACAGATATTGGAAAAAGATGCAAAATAAAAAGCATTGAAAATCAAAAGATTAACAATGCTTTATGTACTCCGGACGGGACTTGAACCCGTACGTCCTTGCGGACACAGGATTTTAAGTCCTGCGTGTCTACCAATTCCACCACCAGAGCCGGTTAAAAAAAAAGAAGTTTTATAAAACTTCCCACTCTTCGAGCGAAAAACGGGATTCGAACCCGCGACCCCAACCTTGGCAAGGTTGTGCTCTACCAGCTGAGCTATTTTCGCGTTTTTTGAAAATAAATTTTCGCAAAAAAAATTTCTAAAATCGCTTTTAGAAACCTTTTTGTGCGGATGAAGGGACTCGAACCCCCACGCCTCACGGCACCAGATCCTAAGTCTGGCGTGGCTACCAATTACACCACATCCGCTTCTAAAAGATCTTCTCTCTTTTTTTGTGAGTGCAAATATAGTATAATTTTCTATTTTCTAACAAACTTTTTCCGCAAAAAAATATTTTTTTCCACAATTGTGCAATTCTCACGCTTTTTAATTTACAATTTGCTATTTTTACATTCTTAATATTATTATGTAATGGAACTACAGGGAACAGTAAAAAAACTATTTGAAACACAGACGTTTGCAAGCGGATTTCAGAAAAGAGAACTTATCATTCTTACACAGGAACAATATCCACAACCAATAAGCGTAGAATTTCTTCAAGATAAAATTAGTTTGTTGGATAATGTAAGCGAAGGCGAAAATGTGAAAATAGGAATCAACATTCGTGGTAGAGAATGGACTTCACCACAAGGTGAAACCAAGTATTTCAACAGCATCACAGGTTGGAGAATTGAAAAATTGGCAGATAACGCAGCTGAACCAATACAGGCAAAACCTGCTGCACAAAGCGCTTCAGCGGCTGCTGCTCCTGCTGCTACCGAAAATCCTTTTGCAGATGAAGAGGACGACGATTTGCCTTTCTAAATTTTTGATAATTAAATGATAATTGAAAATCCTGCTTGCAAAAAAGTAGGATTTTTTGTGAATAATGGTTTTCCTAAATCCCAACGAAATTTCTTTTCCCGACCCAGCTTTTTATCATCCCGATAACGGCATCATTGCTTGTGGCGGCGATCTATCGCCGAAAAGGCTTCTTTTGGCGTATGAAAATGGGATTTTTCCGTGGTTTAATCCAGATGAAATGATTTTGTGGTGGTGTCCGAATCCTCGTTTTATACTTTTTCCAAATGACTTGAAAATTTCAAAATCGATGAGGAAAATTATGCGCGATGAGGTATTTACTTTTTCTGAAAACAAATGTTTTCGGGAAGTGATGGAAAACTGCATGAAAGTCCCAAGAGAAGGGCAGGACGGAACTTGGATTTCTGACGAACTGATTGAAAGTTTTGTAAAACTACATGAAATGGGCATTGCGAAAAGCGTGGAAGTATGGCAAAACGATGAGCTGGTTGGAGGATTTTACGGGCTTCAAATCGGGAAGGTATTTTGTGGGGAAAGTATGTTTGCCAAAGTAAGTAACGCTTCGAAAGCTGCATTTATTTATTTTGTTCAAAAAAATCAAAACAAATTAAATTTAATTGATTGTCAGGTCCATACAGAACATCTTGAAAGTTTAGGCGCAAAAATGATTTCTAAAGAAGAATACCTGAAAACCTTAAAACAAAACGCATGAACCGAGAACGGGAAAAATGGTTGCTACTTATGCTTCTCTCTATAATTTGGGGTTCTTCATTCATACTCATCAAAAAATCTTTGGAGCATTTCGATCCTTTTCAGGTGGGAGCTTTGCGTGTTTTGATCGCGGGAATAATGCTGGCTCCAATAGCTATCTTTAATTTTAAAAAATTCCCGAAAGAGAGATTAAAATGGTTGGCTCTTGCAGCATTCAGCGGAAATTTTATCCCCATGTTTCTTTTCCCTATTGTAGAAACGGAAATCAGCAGCAGTATTGCAGGAATCATCAACTCTATGATGCCTATTTTCGTAATTATTGTTGGCGGAATATTTTGGAAATTCGGAACATCAAAACGACAATTAATTGGCGTTGGAATCAGCTTTTTGGGAGCCTGCATTTTGATGTTGAGCGATCACGGTGGCGGAGATTTAAAAATTGTTCCAATTTTGTGGCTTTTGCTCGCCACTTTTCTGTATGCAGTAAGTACAACAACCGTAAAATCGAAGTTGAGCGATATTCCGGCAAAAATCATGTCGTCGTTCGTATTTTTTTATATTCTTCTCCTGCCATCATTAATAGCGCTAATTTTCACAGGATTTTTTCAAAATTTTCAATGGACAAAATCAGAATTTGTTGGTTTAGGTTTCGTTAGTTTGCTTTCTATTTTCGGAACAGGTTTGGCGATGATGCTGAATTATAGGTTGCTGAATATTTCAACGCCTTTATTTGCATCAACCGTTACTTTACTAATGCCTATTGTTGCCGTGATTTGGGGTGTTTTGGATGGAGAAACACTTACACTAATTCAGTTTTTCGGGGGAACAATTATTATTGCAGGACTTATTTTTTTACGAAGCAAAGTGAAAAAGATCAATAATTCGTAAATTTCTGTTTATCTTTAATTTCAATTGTAAAAAAATGGAAAATTTCTCAATTAAAGAAAACCTCATCAAAATTCGCCGTCATCTTCACCAAATTCCGGAATTGGGTTATCAGGAATTTGAAACTTCAAAGTTTATCTGCGAAAAACTCGAAGAAATTGGAATCCCCTTCAAAAAAGGCTTTGCTAAAGGAACCGGAATTGTTGCAGAACTGAAAAAAGGCGAAGGAAAAACCGTTTTGCTTCGTGCAGATATAGATGCATTGCCGATGCAGGAAATTTCCGGACTTGAGTTTTCTTCCAAAAACGATGGAGTGATGCACGCTTGCGGACACGATATTCATACAACCATACTTTTGGGCGCAATTATGAATCTGAAAGAAAAAGATTTTGAGGGAACTATAAAATTTGTTTTCCAACCTTCTGAAGAGGGCGCAAACGGCGATTTGGAAAAAAAATCCGGTGGACAAAGAATTGTGGAAGAAGGTGTTTTAGACGATGTAGATTTTGCAGTCGGTCTCCACGTAAATCCTTTAGCACCAGTAAGAATGCTGAATTACACACTGGGAAACGCTTTAGCTTGTGCGGGAAATTTCACCATTGAGATTTTTGGCAAATCCAGTCATGCAGGAGCGGCTCCACAATTGGCAAAAGATGTTGTATTGGTGGGATCTGCGTTGGTTCAAAACTTACATTCCATCATTTCCAGAAATATTGCTCCTTTGGAAGCGGGCGTTGTTTCAATTGCAGAATTTCACGCCGGAACTGCGCCAAATGTTATTGCCGATTATGCGAGACTTACAGGAACGCTTCGTGCGATGAATGATGAAAATTTTGAAAAAATAAATAATCGTATTCAACAAATTATTAAAGGAATTTCCGAGGCTTACGATACAGAAATTAAATTCACGATGGATTCTTATTATCCAAGCGTTATCAACAGTTCGGAAGTTCATCAACGGCTGGAAAATATAGCAAAAAATGTTTTTCCAATGGGGGTTCATCCAATAGAACCTACTTTAGGAGCTGAAGATTTTTCATTTTATTCCCGAAAAGTTCCTTCGATGTTTTATTTTATCGGAGCGATGAGTGAGCAAAAAGGCGAGTTTTTCATCCATCATCCAAAAGTAATTTTCAATGAAGAATGTATGACTTTTGGATCTGGTTTTTTGGCAGAAAGTGCTTTGGAGCTTTTGAGGTAAGGTTTTTCTCTTTTCGCACTTATAAAAATCCTCCAGCGACAAGTCGCAAGAGGTTAACAATGTGTCGCGCTCCGCGCGAACCAAAATGCCGTTAATTCAGAGAAATTTTAACTACTAAAAAATAATCACAAAAAAAATGGGCTTTTAAACCCATTTTTTATTTCTTTTTAGCTTTTACTTTTTTTACCTCGTCTTTTATAAACGGGTATTTTTCCTGCATATCTTCCACGATGGATTCATCTAATTCCAACGCTATTTCAAGGCTTTTTGAGCCCAAATTTTCATTTTTCAAAATAAGCCAGCAATTGCTTAGCTGATAAAAAAGTTCGGCCCTTTTATGGATCTTCACTGCGTTGTCCAAAACCGTTATCGCGTCTTCATATTCACCCAACAGCATCAAAACTTCGGCGTAAGCATACCAATTGTAGAAGCGACTTGGCTCCTGAGTAACCATTTTTTTCAGGCAACTTAAACTCTCCTCCACTTTTCCTGCGGAAATGTAAAGAAAAGCAAGCCTTTTTTGATAGTCCAGATTATTTTCATTCAGCGCTGTTGCTTCAATTCCAAAGTGAAGAGCCTCTTTCATGCTGCCCATTTCTTCGTAAATGTAGCTCTGTTCCATCATCGAATGATAAAACTGCGGGTCTTCAATTAAAGATTTTTGGAAAGCAGAAAGTGCGGGAATCAGCAAATTCATTTCTTTATAACAAAGTCCGATTTTGTAAAAAGTGTAACCTTTGGTGTATTCCAATTCCAGCATTTCTTCATACACTTTTATGGCTTCTGCCCAATTTTTCATGGCTTCGTAGCAGGCTGCTTTATTCGCGTAAACTCCTACAGCATTGGAATTAATTGCCAAAAGATAGTCGAAAGAACGAATGGCTTCTTCGTAATTTTTTCTGTTGAAGTAGAACTGTCCCATTTCGTACCAAGCCGTTTCTGAAAAAGGGAAATCGTCCAAATATTGATTCAGAAAAACAAGAGCTTCATCATGTTTTTTCAAATCGTAGAAACAAAGAAGGCAATTTTCTAAGGAATATTCATCTTGAGGGTCGAAAGAAAGTGCTTTTTTATAGTGTTTTAAGGCATTGAAAGGGTCTCCCAAGTTCACATGCTCATCTGCTATGAAATTATGAAGGAAATTTTCTTCCTCTTCTAAAGTAAGTGCTCTTTCGCAGTATTCTATTGCTTTTTTCGGGTTTCCAAGGTTAGAAAAATATTTTGCGCAGCAAACCAGATAATCGGTATCTTCCATGCAAGAAGCTTCTAACTCTTCGATTAGTTTTTTGGCTTTGTTGTAATCTTCCAATTCCAGCAAAACCTCCAACTCCTTGGTTTTTATTTCTATGGAATTTGGATGCAATTTCAATCCAAAATTCACCGCCATTTCTGCGTAAGAAATATCTCCCAACTCGAGATAATAAATAATGATGTCCTCCAATTCTTCGGTATCGAAGTAGAACTCTTCATTATTCTCTATCATTTCTTCGAACTTTGAAGCAAGTTCGTTTTCAAAAAATTCTTCCAATATGTGTATTTTTTGTTTCAAGTTTCAGGTTTCAAGTTTCATTCCAAGATGTGGAACTTGAAACCTGAAACTTGCAACTAAATTAATGATTTAATCTTTGCAATCATATCATCTCCCAATTTATCTGCTTCTTCCTGCGTTTTTGCTTCGGTATATATGCGGATAATTGGTTCTGTATTTGATTTTCTTAAATGAACCCAATTTTCGGGGAAATCTATTTTCACGCCGTCAATTGTAGAAATTTCTTCGTTTTGATACTCTTTTTCCATTTTTGTTAAGAGGGAATCTACATCTATATCCGGAGTGAGCTCAATTTTCTTTTTACCCATAAAATAAGCCGGATAAGTTGCACGAAGTTCCGAAACCGTTTTGTTTTCTTTTGCCAAATGCGTTAGAAACAAGGCAGCTCCCACCAAAGAATCTCTTCCGTAATGCAAATCAGGATAAATAATTCCGCCGTTTCCTTCGCCGCCGATTACGGCATTTTTTTCTTTCATTAAATTTACCACATTCACTTCGCCAACTGCGCTCGCAAAATACTCGGAATTGTGGGATTTCGCAACATCGCGCAAAGCGCGGCTTGATGATAAATTGGAAATTGCGACACCGTTTTTATTTTTCAAAAGGTAATCTGCAACGGCTACTAAAGTATATTCTTCGCCGAACATTTCGCCGTTTTCGTCGATGAGCGCTAATCTGTCAACATCGGGATCTACTACGATTCCTACATCTGCTTTTTCGGTCTTCATCAGTTCGCAAATATCCGTTAAATGTTCTTTTAAAGGTTCCGGATTGTGAGGAAAATGTCCGTTAGGTTCGCAATACAACTTTACAACTTCGCAGCCCAATTTTTCCAAAAGTGGCGGAATGGAAATTCCTCCCGTAGAATTTACGGCATCTAAAACGACTTTGAATTTTTTAGCTTTTATGGCTTCTGCATCTACCATCGGCAAATCCAGAATTTTTTGAATGTGGATGTCAAAAGCATCATCACGAGTTTCGTAGGTTCCTAAATCATCAACTTGGGCGTAGTTGAAATCTTCGTTTTCTGCCAGTTTCAAAACTTCTGCACCGTTTTCTGCGTTAATGAATTCGCCTTTTTCGTTTAATAATTTTAGGGCGTTCCATTGTTTTGGGTTGTGAGAAGCAGTTAAAATTATTCCGCCATCTGCGTTCAATTCGGGAACCATCACTTCTACCGTTGGAGTTGTGGAAAGTCCCAAATCAATCACATTGATTCCCAAACCTTGCAAAGTGGAGGAAACCAAAGACGAAACCATTTGTCCCGAAATCCTTGCATCGCGACCGATAACCAAGGTTAAATTTTTCTTGTTTTTCTTGTTTTGAAGCCACGTTCCAAAAGCGGAAGCAAATTTCACCACATCAAGCGGCGTTAAATTATCGTTTACTTTTCCACCGATGGTTCCGCGGATTCCGGAGATACTTTTTATTAATGACATATTTTGATATTTTTAATCAACAATTAAAGTGAAAGGGATTCTTATTCTCTGTTTGCTGGGAACGCCCCTTATTTTAGGGATTTTAAATTTTCCCGGATATTTTTTGATGATATCGATGAGTCTTGTTTTTACTTTTTCATCAACGATATTTTCGGGTTCCACATTTGAGAGTTGCCCTTTTTCATCAATTGTTAAGGCAATAATAAAAGATGCAGAATAATCTTTTCTCAAAACCTTACCGGGAAACCTGAATTTTTCGGATATATAATTTCTTAAATCATCATCTCCTTTTACAGGGTGGGGAAATTCCTCAATAACATTATACATGTAGGTTTTTCCATCCTGAACACTTTTTCCGTGTAAAAGTTCATCGTTTTCATACACTTCCTCGTACCGAATGTTTCTTTCTTTCATATATCCTTTCCACAATCCATCTGCTTTACCTTGCTTGAGGTTTCCTTCCGAAAATGAACCATCATCACTTTTTTTCTCATAATAACCGTTTCCGTTAGTCACTTTTTGAGTTCCATCTTCTAGCCAATAATTCCAGTATAATCCTGGTCCATCCGGTTCAAGGTAAGTTCCCTCGTAATTTTTTTGTCCGTTCGGATACATTTTCTTGAAATAACCAAGCAAGGCATTGTTGGAATAATTTTCTACGGAGGAAAGTTTTCCATTTTCATAATAGTACACAAATTCTCCTTCTTTATACCTGTAGTTTTTATCGGAATATGCTCCTTCCATTTGCAGAACACCATTCTTATAGTAATCTTTTACTGGGTATAAACCATTTTTGTTTTGCTGAAGAATGCGGTAGAAAGTATATTCTGCGGAGCATTTTACCTCAATCCAGTTTTCGTTATAGCATATTTTCTCCTGTGCGGAAAAAGAGAGAAACAAAAAAAGAAACGCTAAGAGAAAAGTTCTTTTCATCTAAAATGATTTCTGCAAAAATACGGAAAAAGAAGTTGTGTTATAAATTAAAAAAGCCACTGAAAAAGTGACTTTTATTGAAGATTACTGAAAATTTCGTCGGTAGAGAAACTCAGTTCCGGAAATGTTCTTGAAGTGAGCATTTCGCCTTCTGTATAAGGTTTCAGCCCAATATAAATTCCATTTTCCAATACAAAAATCTGAACATTTTTATCCGTTGGATGAACGAGCCAATATTCTTTAACGCCGGCTTCTTCATAAATGCTGAATTTATAGTCCATTTCCTTTTTTGTATTTCCTGGTGAAAGAATCTCTACAATTAAATCTGGAGCTCCCAAACATCCTTTGTCGTCTAATTTTTCTAAATCGCAAATCACACATAAATCTGGCTGAACCACTGTAAGAATTTCCCTGTCTTTGTTTGGTAATCTCACATCAAATGGCGCAGTGTAAACTTTACAAGAATGTCGTCTGAAAAAATTCAGAAAAACTTGGTTTAAATTCTGAGAAATATCTTGATGAATTCTTGCTGGAGCAGGGCTCATTTTGAAAATTTTTCCTCTAAAAAGCTCTACTCTTTCTTTCAGCTTCCAAAGAAGATAATCTGCATAAGTGTAGATTTTCTTGGAATCCAATTGGTCTAAACTTGTGATTTCCATATCTTTATTTTTAACAAAGTTAATAAAAGTATTGAAACAATACTTTTGCACGTTTTACGAACATCCACAATTAGAATCGCACCCAGCTTTTCCGTTTTTGGATTTTTTCGGACTGAAGTTTCGGATGAGAATCCTCACTAAAGAATATCCCGCCGCCAAAACGATAGCAGCGATAATAATGTATTGTAAAAGAAGTGAATTTTCCATTTTAAAGTGGTTTAAAATTGTTCAATCTTGTTCAATTTGAAAGTTCAATTCTAGAAAGGAACATTATTTATGCAATTCAACAATATTGAACAATATTTGAACCAAATTGAACAATTTGAACCAACGTTTAACTATTTAAAAATTTGATAAGCAATCATCGCCACAAAATACGCCAAACCAGTCATACCAACCAACTGAATCATCGTCCATTTCCAGCTTTTTGTTTCTCGGTAAACTACTGCAATGGTGGAAATACACTGCATCGCGAAGGCATAATAAATTAAAATGGAAAGCCCTGTTGCCAACGAAAATACTTTTTCGCCGTTTGGTTTCACGTCGTTTCGCATTTTTTCGATGATTTTTTGTTCGGGAACGTCTTCATCCAAACTGTATAATGTGGACATGGTTCCTACAAAAACTTCGCGCGCCGCAAAACTTGAAATAATGGAAACCCCCATTTTCCAATCGTAACCGAGTGGTGCAACTACAGGTTCGATTCCGCGACCTAATTTTGCTAAATAAGAATGGTCCAGATGAACATTGGTAGCAACAATTTCATTGTCGTTTTGTTTCGGGCCAACGTAACTTAATGCCCAAAGAATTACACTCACCGCAAAAATAATTTTTCCGGCTCCGGTGATGAAATCCCAAACTTTTTCGAGCATCAATTTGAAGTCATAACCAAAAAGTGGCATTTTGTACGGCGGCAAATCCATCACGAGGAAACTTTTGTAATTCTGCTTGATAATTTTTTTCAAAACTAAAGACGAAAGTAGTGCCGTTACAAAACCTAAAAGATACATGGCGAGAAGCGCAATTGCACGATAATCAATCCCTAAAAAATTTCCTGATGGAATCACCAATGCGATGATGATGCTATAGACTGGAAGTCGCGCTGCACAAGTCATAAACGGCGTTACAAGAATGGTAATTAACCGTTCCTTTACGTTTTCTATATTTCTTGTGGACATTATCGCGGGAATTGCACACGCAACTCCTGAAATGAGCGGAACAATGCTTTTTCCGTTCAGTCCGAATGGTTTCAGAAACCTGTCCATAAGGAAAATTACGCGCGACATATAGCCGGAATCTTCCAATAAATATAGAAAATATAATAAAATCCCAATTTGTGGTGCGAAAATGATGATTCCGCCCAATCCAGGGATAATTCCGTCGGCAAAAAGACTGTTTAACGGTCCTTCCGGAAAGGTGTTTTTTACAAAATCTGAAAGCCATACAAATCCGCTGTCAATCCAATTCATCGGATATTCTGCCATGAAGAATACCAGTTGGAAAATCAATAATAATATTGCTGCAAAGAAAAAATATCCCCAAAATTTATGTACCAAAATTTTATCGATTTTCTCGGTGAGGAGCTCCTTGAAATGGGGTGTTTTTGCTATAACCTTTTGAACAATTTTGTCGATATTTTGATATCTTCTGATGGTTTCCTGCGTTTGCAACCTTTTGGGAATGATGCATTTAACTTCTTGGTCGTTCAATTTATCATCCAAAGTATCCAGTTTACCCAAATACGTTTCGGACGAAAGCAAAGTCCAAACTTTATAGGTATTGTTTTCTTTGGTTTGTGATGCTATTTTATGGACTACAGCTCGCTGTTCCAAAGGAATTTCAAAAGATATTTTTTCACTTTTTTTGAATTGTTGCTGATGAATTGCTTCGCGCAACTCTTCGATTCCGATTTTTTCTTTTGCGTTGGATTGTATAATTTTTACACCCAACTCATTTTCAAGCTCTTGAAAATTTATTTTCGTTCCTCGTCTTTCGGCTTCATCTAACTGGTTGGCTACTAAAAGTAAAGGCATTCCTAAATCCTGAATTTGCTGAAAAAGAAGCAGACCCCTTTTCAAATTCATAGAATCCAGAACATACACTACGCCTGTATAGTTTTGCTGTTCATCAATAAGGAATTTTGTGAAAATAGCTTCGTCTTCGGAGCTGGGATAAATGCTGTAGGAACCGGGCAAATCTATTACTTCAACCTCCTGGTTTTTGTAGGTGTAACTTCCGGAGTGGCTTGCAACGGTAACTCCCGCATAATTTCCTGTTTTTTGGTTGCGGTTGCACAGCGCGTTGAAAATAGTGGATTTCCCAACGTTTGGATTCCCAACTAAAAGAATTTTTTTTTGGTTTTCTGACTGCATTTAAGGATAAACCACAAAGTCGCAAAAGGATTTTTATAAAAACTTTAGCTTCTTGAATGTTATTTTATTAAAGTTCAAAAAATGAAAATCATAGATTTTCAAATTCACGATTCACAATTGACGATTCACAATTCACAATTAAAGCCCTTCCACAATAATAAATCTCGCTTCTTCTTCTCGCAATGCAATTCTGCTTTTTTCCTCACCAAACTCTATATAAAGCGGACCGCGAAAAGGCGCCTGATAAAGGATTTTGAAAGCGGTATCCGGAAGAAGACCCATTTCTATAATTTTGTTGGGCATCTTCAGATCTTCGTTTTCATAATCTATAATTCTTCCCTTTTTATTTAAAGGAAAACAACAAAGTTTATTGGAATCGTCTCGCTTCAATTCTCCATATTTTGATTTGCAAATATAGGTTATTTAAATTAAATCTAAATAAGCTTTTTCCTGACTTTAAACATAAAAATCCTCCACAAAGCGAAGGATTTTGAAAAATTATAAATTGTTTAATATGAGGTTACTTTTCAATAGGATTATCGTTTGCGGAATAGAAATCTTTCAGCATTTTTTCCTGGTCTTTTATCATTTCTCCAACAGTTTTATCTGCTCCAGGAATGGTTGTAGCTAAAACTTGCGGAGTTAATTGCGGTCTTATGGAAGCAAAAGGGTCCTGCTTAAACTCGCTGAAAGTTTTATTGAATTTTTCTTTGTTTACTTCTACTTTGCTTCCGGTTCCACCTGGTCGTACTCTTTCTAGGTAGCTGTATTCTTCAAAATTGGTAATTTTTTTGTTTCCTTTCAGCTCGAAAGAATAGTCTTTATCTGCATCTTCCACTTTTACGATAAGACCTGGAAGTCCGTGAAACTTGTAAGGACCATCATTGAATGGAATGTCTTTAGAAAACCACGCCGTCCATTTTCTCCCTCCAAAATCTGTGGTAGCTTTTTGTGCGTTATATGCACCAATTTTTTGATTTTCCGGAAGAATTTTCCAGTCGATTTTTACACTTTCTTTGTAAACCAGTTCTATCGGAGTCATTCCGTTGATGATACCTTCGGAATAAGCCATTTTCATATCTGGATAATCTTTTATGATTTTGTAGGAAAACTTCGGCATTTTTATGCTTTTCGAAATATCCTTATACACTCCCGCTTTTTGCATGGCTTCCACTTCAGCTTTCGCCAAAGAATCGGATGCGATGAATGTATAATCTCTAAAGTAGGATTTGTCTTTCGCAACGTCCAAAATCATCATCACTTTTTCGGTGGTAGGATTTGCTTTTTTCGGTTTGAAGGTAAGTTCATAGAAAAATCTGTTGGCTTCCTGCTGTGCTGAAACGGCAAGCGAAAGAAAAAGGATGAATAATGATATGTGTTTTTTCATTTTTTGATATTGATTTATGCAATAAGTGTTGATTTTTTTTGAGTTGTTACAAAAAAAACAATTTTTTCTCATGCAAAAAGTCAGATAAATCCGAAAAAAAAGTTAAATAGGTTCCAGTTTCACCGTAAAATGTCTCAAAATCGGCGGTTCCCAAGTGATTTTATAGCCTTTTGTGATTTCGTTTCTTCTGTCATAAACGTTTTTCACGCCGGCTGCAATATAATCCATGTGATTATTGGTATAAGTTCTTCTTGGGATTGCCAAACGAAGTAATTCTAATTTTGGATAACGGTTTTCGCGGGTTGCGGGATCGCGGTCTGCAAGCAAAGTTCCGATTTCTACACCACGAATTCCGGCTTCTTTATACAGTTCAAGCCCTAAAGTTTGTGCAGAAAATTCTTCACGCGGAACATTTGGTAAAAACTTGATGGCATCAATAAAAACAGCGTGTCCTCCAATTGGTTTTTGAACCGGAATTCCGTATTCCATCAATTTGTTTCCGAGATATTCTACCTGTAAAATTCGGCTTTCGAGATAGGCAAATTCGGTCGCTTCATTCAAACCAACTGCCAAAGCAGCCATATCTCTTCCAGCTAAACCTCCGTAAGTGATGAATCCTTCATAAATAATGGTAAAATTGGACGCTGCCTGAAAAACCTCTTCGCTGTTCAAGGCGATAAATCCTCCTATGTTTACGAGTCCGTCTTTTTTGGAACTCATCGTCATTCCGTCGCCGTAAGAAAAAATTTCTTTACAGATTTCTTTGATGGTACGGTTTTGCTGTCCTTCCTCTCTTTTTTTAATGAAATACGCGTTTTCGGCAAATCTTGCGCTGTCGAAAAATACCGGAATTCCATATTTTTTAGAAAGTTCACTTACGGCTTTAATGTTTTCCAAAGAAACAGGTTGTCCTCCCGAAGTGTTGCAGGTAATGGTTATCAAACAAAAAGGAATTTTTTCTTTAGGATTTTCCTGATAAATTTTTTCAAGTTTTTGTAAATCGATATTTCCTTTGAAGGGATGACGATTTTCGATATCGAAAGCTTCATCAATAGTGCAATCTACAGCATGAGCTTTTCTAAACTCGATGTGTCCTTTTGTAGTATCGAAGTGGGAATTTCCCGGAATAATATCGCCATCTTTTACCAAAACGGAGAACAGAACGTTTTCTGCAGCCCTTCCTTGGTGCGTTGGAAGCAAATATTTGTAGCCCGTAATTTTTTGAACAGTATTATGAAGTTCTTCAAAGGAGCGGGAACCGGCATAACTTTCGTCACCGCGCATTAAAGCCGCCCATTGAGAATCGGACATTGCGCCGGTTCCACTGTCGGTAAGAAGGTCGATAAAAACCTGTGAAGATTTTAAATTAAATAAATTGAAATTTGCGTTTTTCAGCCATTCTTCTCGTTCTTCACGGGTGGATTGGCGAATTTCTTCAATCATTTTTATTCTGAAAGGTTCGGCGTAAGGGAGTTTCATTGTATTTTGGTTTAAATGAATAATTAAAAATTAATAATTAATAGGTGAGATTTTAGAGTAAATCTAGTTTTGAAATAATAAAAAACGCTTTGGAAATTATTCATTTTTCATTATTAATTATTCATTCCTTATCACTCCGGTGCCTTGAAAATATTTTTATCCGAATGAAATCCTGCAACGCCGCCACTTACGGCAAATTTCATTGCTGCGGCAGCCGACATTCCGATAACGGGTTTTACATTTTTTTCCTCAGTAACGATTACCCAACCGGAAATAGCGTATGAATGTGGAAGATATACCGCAACATACTGATGTTTTTCAACATCGGACATATCGCTTTGCGTGAGGAAACCAATTCTCCAGATTTCAGGATTTTCGTTGGTTTTTACCCAAACCGGATGGTTGAATTTCTTTTTATCGCCTACAAAGGAGGACATTACATCTTTTGTTGGTGTGTAAATGTGCCGTATTCCGGGTGTTCTTTCTAAAAGAGAATCAATTCTGTCGAAAACAAATCTTCCAACGATAAATTTATTTCCAAAATAACCCAAAAGTGTTGTAAGTGCTATAACAGAAATGAAAACGACACCTGGATATTTATCGGCAATTGTTGGATAAATACTGTCGATGGAGGAAATGATGTAATAAATGACAAAAACCGTTAAACCAACAGGTCCAATAATCATCAGTCCCTGAAAAAAGGATTTCAGGAAGAGATTGAGGACTTTTTCGGTGTTTGGTTTTTTCACTTTTGTTTCTAGTTTCTGTTTTCTTGTTGCTGGTTTTTCTCGCAGATTTTGCTGATTTGGCAGATTCTTAATTTTTTAATGCAAAAAGCACATTGTTTGTCATTATGAACGGAGCTTGCGAAGTGAAGAACCTGTTTATAAAAGATTCCTCCTTCGTCGGAATGACACCTTCAAGTTTCTAATCTTTTTTTAAAATCTGAAATTTAATCTTATCCGTGAATCGTTTCTTTTTTTCCGTATCCCGCGATAATTTTTGCTTCGTATTCCAGCCATTCTTCCCAGCGTTTGTTCACTTTTTCTGGATCGCCAAGTTGGCGCGCAAATCCGATGAATGTGGTGTAATGATTGGCTTCGGAAATCATTAGTTCTTTATAAAAAACTTTCAGTTCTTCGTCTTTTATATTTTCGGTTAAAACTTTAAAACGTTCGCAACTTCTTGCCTCTATCATGGCCGCGAAAAGCATTTTGTCGATAATTAAATCGTTTCGGTTTCCACCTTTTTGGATAAAATTTACGAGTTCATTCACATAATCATCTTTTCTGGTGCGTCCAAAAGTATAGCCGCGATTTTTGATAATCTCGTGAACCTGATTAAAATGATCCAGTTCTTCCTGTGCAATCGCCAAAAGTTCGGTTACAATTTCAGGATATTCCGGAAGCATTGTAATGAGGCCAATTGCGTTGGTAGCGGCTTTTTGTTCGCACCAAGCGTGGTCTGTAAGGATTTCCTCCAGATTTCCTTCGGCAATATTTGCCCATCTTGGATCTGTGGGAAGTTTCAGTTTGAACATTACTCTATTTTTTTTGGTAAATTTAGTATTATTCTAAAAATTTGTGGCAAAACTTGAGGCTTTTTTCAAAATTTTCGGCTTTGGTTATATCATTTTCATTTCTGTAAGGTTTTGGCATTTATATTGAAATTATCAAAATACATTAAACAAATCAAAATAAATTATGGAAACTAAAAATTTTATCACAAGAAGATTCGAAAAGCTAGCTTTGCTTACTATTATGTTTTTTTCTAGTATCATCGCTTTTGCACAGGAAGCAACGAAGCCTGTAAATGTGGATGTTACCACTACAAAAACGACTACAACTACCACAGAAGAATGGATGACAAATCCTCTTTACTGGGTAATTGGAGCTTTGGTTCTTATCCTTATTATCGCTTTGGTAGCAAGAGGGAACAAGAGCAACGCATAAACACTAAATCCCTTTCTATAGAGCTGTCTCAATTTTGAATTGAGGCAGTTTTTTTTCGTAAATATTCTAAAATTTTCCATCCCAAAGCATCAAATTTGTTCAAAAGTATGGCAAGAAAATATGCCAAAACTAAATTGATGACGAAAACGATGGGCAAAAAGATGAACCACGGCATTTTTTCATGCAATGGAACTACGATGAAATAAATGAGCGATGAACTGATTCCCTGCGCAAAATAAAAGAAAATCGCGTTTTCGCCGATGTAGGTGATGATGCTTTTTTTAGAGATTTTCAAGCGGTTGTAAAAAACAAAAAGCGTAACCACAGAAAATGCAATCCAAATAATGTAAGGAATTTTCGGCGGAAATTTATTTTTATTGAGTTTGTAGAAAATTTCAATTCCATAGGAGGAAAAAAGCCAAATTAAGGCGATTGCAACCATTCCGTAAAGCAGAAAAATCCAGTTTTTTGGAATGGTTTTGCCCTTCATGCGGTTTCCTATGAGAAAAACGCCTAAATAAAGTGCTACGTAACCAACTTGTCCGCTTGGATAATAGTGCGGGAAAATATGAAATATCAGCGTTAATGCGAAACAAAGCCCAATGAACCAGTGGATGTGTTTTGGAAAAAATCGGATAATAAGAACGCCCAAAACCGTTAAAATATAATACACCTTCAAATACCAAAAACTGCCCATAATTACCGGAAAAGTATCTGCATTGGTATAGCTGTGAAGATACCAGTTGCCGAGATTTTGCCATTGTGGAAGAGTTGAAATATCTTGTGGAACGTATTTTCCGCCGAAGGTGCTGTAGAAATTCTTCATCCAATCCATCCCGAAAAGCGAGAGCCCGAAAACTTTAAAAAAATAATCGAGGAAAAAGATGAGCGTTACAAAAATCATGAAGGTAATTTGCAGTTTCAGCAACCTGTACAAGGTTTTTTCCACATTTCCGCCGGAAGTAATTCCGCTTAATGCATAGAAAAGAACGACATCAAAAAGCAAAGACAACACCCGAACTTCCGAAGGAACGTAAAACTGTCCGCTCCAGAAAACGGTGTGGATAAAAATAACGGAAATGGTGGCCAAACCTTTGGCAAAATCAATGTAGAGGTCTCTTTTCATAAATGTTTTTAATCTATCAAATTTAGGAAAAAATGGGTGATATTTTCTTCAAGCGAAATTAATTTACAAAATATTCGTTATGTTTGTTTCAAACCATTTTATATGAAAAGTTTCTTCACTATTTTGTTCTTCAATCTATTTTTATTTTGTTTTTCGCAGAACCACAGATTTATTTACGAATATAAATTTCGCACAGACTCTACCAAAACTGATTCTTTGAAAAAGGAAATGATGAATTTGGATGTGATGAAGAATGAGTCTTTTTTTTATGGTCAGGAAAAATTTATGAGCGATTCTATTATGTTAAATTCTATTATTGAGCAGCAAAAAAGAACACCGGGAACTTATTCAGTTTCAGGAAAAAGCTTGGATTGGAACATTGCTTACGTCATCAAAAAAAAATATCCCGACTATGAAACCTTTTGGGACACTGCAATAGAACGAGAGAATTTGCTTGTAGAAGAAGATAGGAAGCCGAACTGGATTATTTCCAACGAAACCAAAATCATTGAAAAGTATCATTGCCAAAAAGCGACATTAGATTACGGCGGAAGAAAATGGACGGCGTGGTTTACGAAAGAAATTCCCATTCCGGAAGGTCCCTACAAATTTTATGGTTTGCCAGGGTTGATTGTAAAAATGGAAGACCGCAGCGGAACTCATCAGTTTTTGTTGAAAGGAAATAAAAAACTTTCAAAAAAGGATAATACTTGGGATTATATAGAAGGTTTAGGAACGCAAGCTTATGGAAGTTCCGTAAATAAATTGAAAATTAATGGCAAACAGTACACGAAATTATATCAAGAATATCAAAATGATCCCGTAAAAAACTTAAAACAGGAATTAGCGAGACCGGGAGTTTCTATGATTGTACAAACAGGCGATGGCAGAAAAATTACCGAAACAAATGAGCTTATTCGTTATTATGAAGAAGAAGCCAGGGAAAAGATGAAAAGAAAAAATAATCCTATTGAGTTTTATTAAAGTTCATAAGCCGATAAAATTTTTATCCAAAAAATTCGTTTTTAGGAAAATATCTCTAATTATTAAAAAGTAAAATTTTATGAAAAAAATCCTTATTCCCGCCATTTGCACTGCATTGGTGATGGTATCCTGTAAAAAAGAAACGAAAGTAGAAGAAGCCGCAGTAGACAATACTGCAGAAGTAGAAGAAATTGCAAAAAATGCCGATGTGGACAGCGCACAAGTTGCCCAATACAACAAGGATGAAGTGGAAATGATTGAAAAATCTGAAGTCGAAAGTGTGGGTAAAAATGTAGAAGAAGTTGAAAACAATCCCGGAGTAACATTAAAAAACAGCCAAGGTGAAAACCTAAAACTTGTTTTTGACGAAGAAAAAAACGGAAACAAATACGTTACTTACACCAAAGGAAAAGATGCGCCTAAAAAAGTAGGGCTTCTTACCGCACACGAAGGAAAAAACGTTTATGGAGACGATAAAATTACGATCGAGGTGTCTGAAAGTGGAGGAAAAGCGGTTTTCATGGGTGCCGACAAAAAGAAAGTGGAGTATAAGTAAAAACTTAGCCAAAAATTAATGTAAATTAGCTTTGGCAAAGTTGTTTCTGCTTTCAAAATCATTTTAATTTTCAGCAATAAAAAATCCCCGATGTTCCGTAAAACACCGAGGACAAACCATCACCTGAAAACAAAAAATTAAAATTTATAGTGATTGAATAATGTAGTATGTAATCGGAAATTAATTTTCTTCGTTTTCACCAACCCTAAAGGGAGCGAAGAACATCAATTTCCTCACCTTAGCTTTGGGGTAAAGAAATTGATTTTTGATATAAAATCTTGACTACTGTTTATTTCTATTTCTTAAAACAGATCATCGTCTTTTCTGTTGATTTTCTTTTTCTTTCTCCACAAAATACTTAATCGTCATTCTAAAAAGAGAGATAAAGGCAAATGCCGCAGTGAGCCACAACACAAAATAAGGCTCCATGTTGAATGAACTTTTAAACCAATTGGTAGAAAATCCTATGATAATTATAAGATAAGCCGCAAAAATGGAGAGCATAATGAGCAATTGCGTTTTAGATGTTTTCATAATAAATCAATTTTTCAAAAAAAGCTTTTTTAAGTAAAAGAGCAAATCAACTTCATTGCGATTTCTATAATTAGTGTAATTATACAAATTTCTATATTCTATTATTCGTTATTTTCTCAATAAAAAACCTCCGGCAAAATACAGAAATTTCACCGGAGGAAAAACTAATTATTGAGAACTGTTATCCTGTTTTAGAAGCATTGCAGAGATTAGTAATAATACTGCACATGAAATTCCGTACATCCAAACGTTCTGATTTTGGAAGTTCATATTATTTACATACAGCAGATAAGTAAAAATTGCTGCTGCAAAAGCGAATAGCGCTGCTGCTATTATTCTTAATTTTTTTGTTCGCATGAAAATAATTTTTTGTAAAAATATCCGCCGCTTTTTACACGGCGGATCCCCTTATTTTTTGTTAATGATCATCATAGTTTCCTCTGTTAACAGATATTCGCTTTTTTTGGCAAATTTGTTTGCTGGAAATTATTTTCTTTTTTTCTTTTTCATGTATTCAAGAACATAGTTACCTACAATAGCCCCTAGTAATGTACCGATGATTGCATATAAAATCCAATTTTCCATAATAATTATTTTTTAATCAATTTCGCCAATCTTCCAACTACACCTGTTGAACCGGTGACCGCACCAAATACTGCAGATACCCCTACAGAAGTCCAGTTCACACTACCTGTTCCAGCATAGGAGGAGATTGCGCCTCCCGCAGCACCGACTACTGCTCCAGCTACATCAGCAGCTACCCAAGGAGCAACTACTACCGATGAATTCTTTTTAAATTCAATATCCCCATTTGGACCATTTTTTACTAAGAAATATTCCTCGCTTGTTCCCTGATATGTCATGAAATCTTCATGCTCAATCCACCATTCCATCGATTTTATTGAAATGGCTAGAGTAATTGCTAGAACGTGACCCGCATTATTAGAAGTCGGATATTTTTTGGCATCAAATTGATTTTTCTTAATTATTAATTGCTCCAAAATTTCTGAGGTCTTGTTCATACCTTTACCATTATCATCAACCAATTTCTTAATTTCTACTAAACTAGAAAATTCGTAGTTGTCTATTATTCTTTGATTTAGTGAATTTGTAAGCAATGATGAAAATGTAGGTTCATCACTAAGTAAACCAAATGATAGATTCAAGCTTCTTGTTGTCTCAAATGCTACACTTCCTAATTCTTGATAAGCATTTGCACCGTTGTTTAAATAGCTCATAAAGTTTTCTGCAACCACAAAATATTGAAAGTTACCACTACCACTATTATGTATGCCATTTTGTTTATAAAAAGACGTTAATAGATCATTAATATAATTAACGTTTTGATCCAAATTTTTTGAGAATTTTTCTTCATCTATATTTTGTACTACATAATCAAGACCTTTGTTATGCAAATTGCCAAGATAATAATAATCCTCAACTTTTATTTGTGCGGTTCCCATATTAAAAGCAAGCATAATAGCTATAAAGTTCAAAAACAATCCTTTCATAATAATTTTGTCTTCTCAAATTTTAAATTTTGTTTAAACACCGTGGCGAGAGAAGTACTTGTTTTATTTAACCACAATGTTTGGTTATTAATTTTTTGTAAAATATCCGCCGCTTTTTACACGGCGGATCCCGTTATTTTTTGTTAACGGTCATCAGAGTTTCCTCTGTTACCTGATGTTCGCCTTTCTGGTAAATATCTTTGCTGGAAATTACTTTCTTTTCTTTCCCATGTGTTGAAGACAAAATCGACAGCAATTGCCATAACTAATTTGCTGATGATTGCTTGTAACACACATTATTCCATACGGATTATCTATTTTTTTCTTTTTGAAATTAGCATTGCTGCAATTACTATTAAAAGCATAATTGAAAATATGATGAATCCCGTTAATGAAAAATAATATTTCCATTCGGAATCGGTTCCAAGAAAATTTTTTGTGTTTTTAAAAATGAAAAATGTCATTAGAAATCCAGTTAGAGCAAGTCCTACGGACATAAATTTAAGATGTCTCATTATAATAATTTTAACATCCCAAAGCAGCGCCAGAAAGTCCACCTCCGATAGCACCAGCAATACCACCACCTATACAGCCAGCTGCAGCGCCAACAGCGTTTCCTGGTCCAGGAACGACAGTTCCAACTATGGCTCCTATTCCTCCTATGGCTCCACATCCTACAACGCCACCTGTTATTGCTCCTCCCAAAGAACTCGCTACACATTTACCCCAGCTTTTCCACCATCCTTTCTTACCCGTTTCAACGCTACCATATTTATCATTTAGATTTTGCATCTTGATTACTAATTGCCGCTCGAAATCAGTAAGAACTTGAGCCAGCTGTTTCTCTTTTTCGGTTAATCTAGATGTTCCAATGTGTCTCTCAATCTGCATTAAATGATTTAGATAGTCACTTTCTGTTTCATATTTATCTGCTGAGACAATATTAAGGCAGATTGATTTATATTCTCCTGAAAGCTCTCTGTCATCAATAAAGTAATCTTCAATAATACTTATACCTTGTCCTTTAAACAAATTCTCAAATGTTAATTTAGTTTCATCCGGCCCTATTTTTTTATTTATGAGTAATTCCGTAGTCTTCTCAACATTACTCATAAATAACTCAACACTTTGAGTGCTATGTTTATCCTGCCCAAAAGCAAAACTTCCAATCAATACCATTAATACGCTGAACAATTTAATTGCACTTTTACTCATTTTTTCTAAATTACTTTTTTGGATTTTCTGAATTGTTTTCATAATAATTTTGTCTTCTCAAATTTTAAATTTTGTTTAAACACCGTGGCGAGAGAAGTACTTGTTTTATTTAACCACAATGTTTGGATATTAATTTTTTGTAAAATATCCGCCGCTTTTTACACGGCGGATTCCATTATTTTTTGTTAATGGTCATCAGAGTTTCCTCTGTTACCTGATATTCGCCTTTCTGGTAAATATCTTTGCTGGAAAGGGCAATTTCGTACAGATAAACCCCTTTCGGCAATTGGTAGGTGCATTCTTTTTCTCCTTTTTGAATTACCATTTCCTTTCTAATGTCCTCATCCTCTATCCTGCCTGTGAGTTTAACCGAGATTTTTTCGTCCATTTTATTTTTAAAACAGAAGCTTTCTACGGTTTTTGCAGTAGGATCGGGTGCTTTGCTTCCCGTTCCGTTTCCTCTTATCAGCTTATAGCCTTCTATAAGAAGATTGCCTACAAGTAAGCCTCTATCGAAATTGGTAACGGGCGACATTTGCGCATGTGCAGTTGCTGCGGACATGGTAAAAAATAGCGCTGCGATGGTACTACGTTTCATAACTTATAAATTTTTGGTTATGAAATGTGTAAACAGATAGACAGAAGCTGATTACCATAATGGATAAGCTTGTTAAAGCCTCGTTGCTATAGTTCATTTTAGAGAACTGGTAAAAACATGCGCCTGAAATCTGCATCAGGAAAAAAAACAGCAGAAACGTACCGGTGTGGTTTAAAAAATGTTTCATGATTCATAGGTTTTAAAGGTTAATATTTAATGAAAAAATTCTGTGATGTAGAGGGTGATTTTTGTTTGTGTGTTCATTGTTCTAATAAATGTTTTTTTTTGTGTATTAATTATTTGCAAAACCTTGGTGGAAAAGGATTAAATGTAGGCGTACATCCACCACCTGCGATACCGCCACTTGCATTTCCAAAATCATTTACAGGATCGTTCGGGTTACTCATTACATTCGTACTTGCGAATCCTATTACATTGGCAATACAATCCCAGTTTAAGGCGCTTGTTCTTTCTGAATAAGATTTTTCTACCAATTGTACTGCATAATGAGTGGCAAGCAAACTTTCTTTTGTTTCTGGGCTTTCGCTTACCAGAAGCTCTGTTTCAATATTCTTTTTAAGCGTTTCAAAATTGTTTGATTTTGCAATGAGTCTAATGGTCAGAATTTTATACTTCTCATCAATATTCTCGATTGTTTGTACCATTTCTTGCGATACACGTTCGCCGTTCAAATGCCTGTTGAAAGCATCATTGAAACTCGTTAAAAAGGAGGCAATACGCTGCTCGTTCATCGGACGGTCGAAATCCCAATTGATTTGGTCTTTCGTAAGGGCTTTTATCTTGTCCCGAAGCGGATCGGGAATGCACCCGTCTGGATGATATTGTGCGAAAGTCATCGTGGTAAAAAGCACCATTACAAAGCTGAATAATTTAATAATTGTTTTCATGGTTATCGGATTTTTTGTTAATTGTTAAAAAAATGTCTTTATAATTATTTTTTTTCTATAATTCTTTGTGATTCTTTTTATTTTTAATTAATGATATAATTATTGTAGCTAAAACCATAGGGATGAAAACATTAATGTCCCATAATTTCAAGATAACAAAAGCTAATGCCATATTTACTACCCCTGCAATTATAAATTTCTTCAAGTCCATTTCTTTATTTTTTACCATAAATCAAAATAACTTCCTAATTCATATACAGCCTGTCCTACTGAACCAGCTACTGCTCCGCCTATAATTGCACCACCATAAGCAACTTGTCCAGCACCTGGAACTACATTTACAGCCCATGCTCCTGCAGCTCCGCCAACAGCACCTGCAACATCCATCCCTACAATCCTACGACCAGGTCCTTTTCTTGCAGCGGTGTTTTTAGACAAGTCTAAAGTTTCCCATTGCGAATAATTTTTAGTCCAGTAATCAAAAGAATATCTTGCAACATTTGTTGCTGAATACAAAATCACTAAATCCTTATTTTCCAGACCAGATTTATCAATTTGAACCTCCAATTCCGTTATTTTCTGATGAAAAATTTCCTGACTCAAGCTCTCATCGTTTATTATGGTATTTAGAATGTCAAGAAAACTTTTAGATTTATTTGAAATTACTTTTTCAAAACCTTCATAGACATTTCCACTATAGAAAGAAGGATTCTGAACATAGTTTTCAAGGTTTCTTATTCCTAGTTGAATATCGTCCTCATTATATCCTCTCAGATTTTTCAAATAATTCCCCCCAACATACTTTATTTCTAAACTAATTTTGTTTTGAATTTTATTGTCTAGAAAATGTCTATATAGTAAATCCATCATTTTATTGTGCTCAATTCCAACGTTTTCTAAATCTTTCGAAGTTGTCTGCCCAAAAGCAAAGCTTCCTATCATTACCATTAATACACTAAATAATTTAATTACATTTTTACTCATTTTTTGTAAATTGTTTTGTTTGAATTCGTGAATCATAGATTTCATAGCTATTTTTGTTTTCTCAAAATTTTAATTTTTTTGTAAATCAACTTCCGAACGAGAGAAGCACTTGTTTTTTTAGTCCGTCTGTTTTGTTAAAAAGTTTTTCGCTGTTTTACAAATTTATAGTCGCTGTTACAACACTTCTCCGACTTTTATTGCCATTCCCACATGCGAAAAGCAATCTTTCTTTACAGTTTTTACTGCCGCTGCTAAGATTTCCGGCATGCATTTGTTTTATTATTCCGCCTCATATTCGCCATTGCATTTTTATTTGCAGGACGTTATTGGCAGATAATTTTCAGAAAACGAAAAACTACAGCGAAAACCGGTTTTCTGAAAATGGATTTCGTCATTGCGAGTGCAACGAAGCAATCCTTGGTTGGTTAGTTAGTTTTTAAAGTTGAAACCTTACGGGGTTTCTTTTGGGTTGCCAATCTTACGGGATTGGTCTTTGGTGGTTATTAGTTTTTTTGCTGAACTTACGGTTCAGTCTTTTTCTGGTTATTAGTTGCGTTTTCTCATTTCAAGGATCCATAGTTTCGATTTTTTAGTGGTTAGTTTAAAAAGTACCAGTCTTACGGGACTGGGTTTTGATTTTGAAACCTTACGGGGTTTCCTTTTGGTTTCCAATCTTACGGGATTGGTCTTTTGGTGGTTATTAGTTTTTAATGTTAGCTTTTTTAGCTCTAGTTGGTTAAATTCTCATTTCTCCATTTTCAACTACTGTACGGAGACACTAATTGAATCAGAAGGAAAATTACTTGAATTTGGCGGCGGAAATGGTTCGAACTTTGGGTCTTTAGTTTTAGAAGAATCAATATCGCCATTAGTTTGACATTTTATAGAATCAACATTTCTAGAATTAAAATAGATTTCGGTTTTCGAAGTCAAATTATGTTTCGACAAATTTTGATGCTCTATTACACTATCATCAGCATTTCTACATGAAAAAACAGATAATACCACAATCCCTGATAATGCCGTCAAAGTAAATTTTTTAGTTCTCATATTATTTTTTTTTAGTTATTTTAAATTTTCCCTGCCTTGGCAAGATTTGTTCATTTTTATTTTTTATGTTACCGTAGATGTCAAAGATCTTTTTCTGTGCAATTGGACTATTGCGTTTTGCTTGTTCCAAAGATGCAGTACGAAAATGCGTTTTCCAAACTTTCTTTTTTTTGCAGTCTGCACCAACAGGAAAAACCTCTGCAATTACAGGAAAACCTCTGCTAAAAACGGAAAGAGAATCTGCAAAAGCAGGAAAGCATAAAATTTTTCAGATTGAAAACCAATATTTTACAAGAAAATTTGCATAAATGATGAAAATTCCTTTTTTTTGCAGACAAATCTGTGAAAACACGAATTGTATGAAGCAATTTTTCCTTTTTTTGATGATTTTTTGGGGTTCGTTTTCCTGTGTTTTAGCGCAGGAAGAGAAAAACTTAGAATTCAAACAACTTGAAGATGAAATTTATTTAGCTGGAAACAAACAAGAAAAGCAATACGACTTAATAAAAAAATACATTGTCTTGGCAAAAAAACAGAATAACAATGACGAGTTATTCGGCGGATATTTTTTTGCTGCAGATAAAAGCCCTGTTTTATTACGAAGCCATTATGCTGATAGCTTAGTAACTCTCGCCATAAAAATTGGCGATAGAAGATATATTGGTTTAGCATATCAAAGTTCAGCAGATGCAAACTTGGATATTTATAACTATGAAAAATCTTTAGAACATGCTTTGATATCTTATGATTATCTTAAAAATGATAACTCAAAAGAATATAGCAATTCCAGCAAAGTCACTATAGGACATATTCGCTATCTTCTTGGAGACTTAAAAAAAGCACATCAAATTCTCACCGAAACTACATCGTATTTTAAATGGAAACAGGAAAAAATGCCCAGTAAAAAAGGTGATTATTTATTCTCGTTGTATTTTTTGACGAAAGTAAACTCTGCAATAGGAAATTTTGAAGAAAATTCTGCAATTTTTGACGAAATAAACAAAGAGACTAAAAATAACAAAAAATTAGCCTACTATTCAGCATATTTTTCTAGAGCTTTTGCTTTTAATTTATATAAAAAGAATGATTATAAAAGAAGTATTCAAAAATATCTACAATCGCTTGAAGAATTTCACGACGAAGACAAACATCTGGAAGAAAAATTCTACATCGGCATGTCCTTCTGGAAGCTAAACCAGCCAGAACAGGCACTTTCCTATTTTGAGGAAATCAATAAAGATTACACCGAAACAGGCAGGATTTCCATGGAGTTTCGCCCCATGTTCGAGTTCTATATAGACTATTATAAAAACAAAGGCAATCGCGAAAAACAGTTGCAAGCCGTAGAAAACCTTCTCGCCTACGACCGAAAGTTCGCCGAAGAACAAAAAAACCTCGTCTATAAACTCAATACCGATTACGACGAAAAACGCCTGCTGGAAGAAAAAGCCAAAATAGAAAGCGACCGCAAAAAAGAACGTTGGGCTTTTATCGCAAGCATTGTTTTTACAGTTTTGGGAATTATTTCCTACATTTTCTACCGCATAAAAAGAAAACAGGAACTTCGGGAAATGGCGATGGAGAGAGAGGTTGAGTATGAAGAAAAGGATGAGATGGAAACAGATGTTGCATTAGAAAATGCTGAAGAAAGTCCGATTTTAAGTGTTCATGAAAGTGATAGCGTGAATGATTTGGATGAAAACACAGCACCGGAATTTGATGAAAATGAGCAGAAAATAACGAACGAAGAAGATGATGATATTGCCTATATTCTGCATCCAACGGAAAAACCGGAGCCGGAATTGGAAGAAAATCCATACTATCCTATAAGTCCGGAAACGCTGAAGCATATTCTAAAAAAACTGGAAAACTTTGAGCAGAAAAATAAGTTTTTGAAAAAGAACATCCGCCTTATTCCACTTGCAGAAGAATTCAGTACCAATGAAAAATATTTGGCAAAAGTAATCAAGGTGAATACAGGTTTGGTTTTCAATCACTACATCAACGATTTGAGGTTCAAATATTTAGCAAAAAAGGTTGATGAAGAACCTTCGTTTTTCAAAAAGAAAAAAATCCGCGATATTTCTTCACATTTAGGATTTAGCACTCCCGAAGCTTTCACCAATCTCTTTACCGAACGATACGGAATTCCTCCTACAGAATATTTGGAGGGATTGATGAAGTGATTGCGCGGAATTTTTTGAAGTTAATTCTAACTCGCTCAATCTTGTCAAGGTTTGGAACCTTGACAAGGTTATGGAAAAAATGCTTTTTAACTTCGGCACTCATTTTGAATCCAACAGACTCACAAAAAAACAAAAAAATGATTAAAAAAATTGGATTTTACGTATCTGTTGTTGCATTCGCATTGTTGCAATCCTGCTCCGTAAATACCGAAACCACCTATTACAAAGACGCCGCATCCAGCATGGAATCTAACATCCTGATGGACAAAACCATGATCGGGATGATGAATGTTGCTGGTTCTTCCGCCGTTTCAAAAGATATTCCGAACCTTTCCGAACTTCCCACCGAATGGAAAAGCCTTTACGATTTACAAAAAAAAGGAAAAATCGTTTTGAACGAAAAAGAAGCAGGCGCCCTGAAAAAAATGTACATCAAACTCAATAAAGACAAAGGCGAAATCCTAGGTCTGTCGTTGAAATATGATAAATTGCTTCCTGTGGAAGTTGCCCAACTTTTTGCAAGCAAGCGCGAACTGAAAAACATTCCTTTGCAAGATTTTGGAAGATGGGACGGCGAAAAACTCGAAATTGATACTGAAAAATTTAATATTGCAGAATCTCTGTCGGAAATTCAAAAAGTGAAACCGGAAGAAAAGACCGGAAAACCGCAAACCAAGCAAGATTCCATAGAAGCTTATGGCAGACAAATGGCTTCCGGAGTTGTAGGAATGTTGCGAATGTTCAACGGAAATTTCACCAATACTTTGAAATTCCAAAAACCCATCACAAAAATTGAAGGAAAACACGATTTTGTGCAACAGATTGATGATAAAACCATTCGCATCAACGTAAGAACCAACGATCTTTGGGACGAAGGTAAAAATTTGAAAAACAAGGATAAGAAAATTATCGTTTACACGAAGTAAAGTATTACTAGAATTATGATTGCCACGAATGCACGAAAAAAAATATTCGTGCATTCGTGGCATTTACCATTTTTTAAAAATTTTGAAGCTAGAAATTCTTAAAACAAAACCATCTGAAAGTCAGATGGTTTTTTATTTTATCCCTAAAGCGACAAGTCGCATGAGGTAAACATTGTGCCGCGCTCCGCGCGGTTTAAGAGATTTCATCAAATTTTGCATATTCCGCAATTTTCGCAGGAATCTTAATACCATTTTCAGTTTGATTGTTTTCCAAAAGTGCCGCCATAATTCTCGGTAATGCCATTGCAGAACCGTTCAAAGTGTGAACCAATTGCGCTTTTCCTTCATTTCCTTTGTAACGGCATTTCAAACGGTTCGCTTGGAAAGTTTCAAAGTTGGAAACCGAAGAAACTTCCAACCATTTTTCCTGCGCCGCACTCCAAACCTCAAAATCGTAGGTCATGGCAGAAGTAAAGCCCATATCGCCACCACACAAACGCAAAATCCTGAACGGAAGCTCCAAATCCTGCAAAATTCCTTTTACGTGTTCCACCATTTCTTCCAAAGCTGCGTAAGAATTTTCTGGTTTTTCTATTCTTACAATTTCTACTTTTTCAAACTGATGAAGACGGTTCAACCCACGAACATGAGCGCCGTAACTTCCCGCTTCTCTACGGTAACATTGAGAAAAAGCCGTGTTTTTAATCGGCAAATCTTTTTCCTCTAAAATTACATCTCGGTAAATATTGGTCACCGGAACTTCTGAAGTAGGTATGAGATACAAATTATCTTCGTTCACAAAATACATTTGTCCCTCTTTATCGGGAAGTTGGCCAGTTCCATAACCGGAAGCTTCGTTCACAACATGAGGCGGATTTACTTCCAAATAACCTGCATCCACATTTTTATCCAAAAAATACTGCACCAAAGCTCTTTGCAAGCGTGCCCCTTTTCCCAAATACACAGGAAAACCGGCTCCGGCAATTTTTACGCCGAGTTCAAAATCAATTAAATTGTATTTTTTTGCCAATTCCCAATGCGGAATGTTTCCCGCTCCAAGTCCTTGAACTTCATGGGATTGAAAAACGATTTCGTTATCTTCGGCAGAAACTCCGGCTTTTACTTTTTCGTAAGGTATGTTGGGAAGCAAGTACAAAATTTCCTGCAATTTTGCTTCAGTTTCTTTCAGTTTTTGCTGCAGATTTTGCGAATTTTCTTTGTATTCGGCGGTTTTGGCTTTTGCAGCTTCGGCTTCTTCTTTTTTGCCGTCTTTCATCAAAAGTCCAATTTCCTTCGAAATTTTATTCATTTGAGAAAGGTTTTCATCCAGCTCAAACTGTAGTTTTTTCCTTTCGTCATCAGCAGAAATGGCATCATCAACTAAAGTAATTTGCTTAAAATTTCTCTTGTTTAAACCTTCCAAAACGCGCTCTTTGTTTTCGCGCAAAAAATTAACCTGCAACATAATTATGAGTGATAATTGATAAATAATAATTGATAATGTAACTCGCCAAAATTACGGATTACAACAGATAAAAAAATCGGAACCTCAAAACTTGCATCTCGAAACCCGTATCTCGCATCCTGTAACTCGAATGGCAAATTTAATGATTATTTGTGGATTTTGATGATGTTTGGCTGTCCTTCCGCTTTTGTAAAAACGGGTTTGTTGTTATATAAAGCCGAAGAAACTCTGAAATATTCGGGTGTGTATTGATAATTCAGAATCAAGGTATCATTGGTGGTGGATTGTGTGGTAGCGTTTACTTTAAGAATCATTTTCAAAGCAATTCTGGAACGATAGGTTTTGTGATTGGCGTCTATAGAATCCGTCAAAATCCGTTTTGCACCAGCAATGTATTGAATATAATCTACCGTATCCGCATCTTTTTTCATGAGGTAAGTTACGGGAGCGTTGTCTGTGAGACCATCAACATCATTTAAAGAAACTGAAATGTAGGAGCCAGCAATTTTTTTGTTCAGCATATCCTGTCCCAAAGAATCGATGTAGAGATGCACAATTTGGTCGATTTGCTGTATCGGTTCATCATTATTTCGGCACGAAAGCAAAGCGATTATCACAAAAAAAGCGGCAAAAAACACGTTTCTTTTCATAGAAAACAAAGATAAAATTATTTTTAGAAGTCGAGGGAAAAATATATGACATTTAAAATCAAACATTTGCAAAAATATTTTAGAAAAATTTTCTCTTTTTTTCAAAAAAAATACAAGAACAATTTTATAATTTGACTAACTGCATTTAGTTCAAAAACAATATCAATGCTATCTAACATCAAAAACTAGCAGGATTAAAAAACCTTATTCCATTAGTAAAATATCGCATTAACCAAGAAGATTAATCTTATTCCATTATTAAAAAAAAGTTCTTACTATAATTAGGGAATAAGGGTTTTTATGCTTAAATAATTCGTTGCAGATAAAGATAATTATTAAGAGCCTGTTTAAATTTTTTATTTTTAAATTAAAGTATCGAAAATTTTCTTTTCTCCAACCCTAAAGGGTGGAAAATTTCCTTCAAACTGAACCTTAATTTGCTCCTTTTAGGGTCGGGGTAAACAAATTAAGGTTCATTTTGAAAAATTTAAACAGTCTCTAAGAATTTCGCAAAGATATTATTCAACGCTTTTTGATGAAAAACCTGAATCAAAATACGTCTGCATCAAAATTTCAAAAGTTACCAATTGCCATATTTTCCCCAAATCTTCTGCGGAATGAATATTTTTCTGCCAATTTTCAATAGTTTTTGTGGAAAAAACCTTTCTTTTTTTCAAACTTACTATATGTTCATTCACAAAGTTTTGCAATTGAAAATCATTTTGAAACCATTGAAAAACAGGAAAAGTGAAACCTCTTTTTTTCATGTTCAATACACTTTTGGGCAAGTATTTTTGTGCCACTTCGCGCAGCAAAGGTTTATTCAGAATCCCATTAAAGCGAATATCTTCGGGAATTTTTGCAACAAAATCTACCAATTCATTGCTTAAATAAGGATAACGAAATTCCACACTGTATTTCATTGCGCTCAAATCATCTCTGTAGGCGTGATGCGAAGCGAGAGATTTCGTCATATCCTCTAAAAAATAACGCTGATAATTTCCATTTTTTGGAAATTTTTGAAGTTGTACTTTTCGTCCAAAAAGTTGTTCAATTTCATGAAGCTTCATGCCGCTTTGTCCATTTCTGAAGAACTCCTCTACAGAATTTTGCGATAAAAAATTTCGTATTTTCAGAGAAAAACGTCCACTTTTAGGCAAAAAATATTTCAAAAAACTGAATTTTCTGGTTTTTTTCCATTTTTCAAGTTTCAAGAGATGACCATAACCACCAAAAAGTTCATCGGCTCCATTTCCGCTTAAAATAACTTTGTAACCAGCATTTTTTCCAAATTCTGAAGCATTTACCAAAACTTCGAGGGCAGGATAAGGCTCTTCAAAAAAAGCAATGTTTTCCTTTAGGTTTTGAAGAATTTTGAATGAATCTATCTTCTCTATAAAATGTTTAATATCGTTTATAGACGCAACTTCGGAAGCATTTTCTACTTCTTCATCCGCATTTTGGTAAGAAAGCGTGAAAGCTTCGAGATTTTGGTTGTTTTCTTTAGCCAAAACACTGATTAAAGTAGAATCAATTCCACCACTCATCATCGAAATTACAGGAACATCTGCATAAAGCTGTTTTTCAATGTTTTTTCGCAGCAGTTCATCTACTTTTTTTACAGCTTCATCTTTTTGAATTTCAGAATCTGTTTTATTGGGAAACTCATAATATTTATAAAAATTAAACGATTGATTCTCAATATCATAAACTGCGTAATGAGCAGGTTCTAAAGAAAAAATATTTTTGAAACAAGTTTGCGGCGAAACTGTCGTTTGATACATGAAATTGCTCTGAACTCCGTCCCAATTTATTTCGGGCTGAATTTTTCCGGAATTTAAAAGCGACTTTATTTCAGAAGCCCAAAAAAGCCCTTCTTCATTTTTGAAATAGTATAAAGGCTTCAAACCCAATCTGTCGCGAGCAAAAATCAACTCTTTTTTAGCAGAATCGAAAATGCAGAAACTGAACATTCCGTCTAGTTTTTGGATCACATCAATTCCCCAATGTTGATATCCAAGAAGAATAACTTCTGTATCCGAATTGCTTTGAAAAACTGCGCCTTCTTTTTCTAAAACCGCTCTTAATTCCCGAAAATTGTAGATCTCGCCGTTAAAAGTGATGTGTAGATTGCCAAAAGACATCGGTTGATGTCCATTTTCCGAAAGATCTACAATAGAAAGTCGGCGAAATCCCATTGCAACATTTGAAAACTCTGAATTTGGAAGCGCTTCAAATCTGGTTTTTATTTCGGACATGCTTTCTTTTCCGGAAAAATGTTTGTCGCCAAAAAAATAGCCTTCATCATCGGGACCGCGATGTTTTATGGCATCGTTCATCTTTAGAATCACTTCTGAAGATGTTTTATTTTTGGAATAAAAACCGGTGAAGCCGCACATTAACTTTTAATTTTTTTAAGTTCATAAAAATACGCCAAACCATACAAAATTCCTGATAAAGTAAGCCCGAAAACATTGGTATAAGCTACTCCCTTTAATCCATATTTTGGAATGATAAAATAATATGCAATTGAAATAATGACCAACATTATAACCGAAACACCAAGTGTATATGCAGGTTTTCCTAAAGCAGATAGTAGATAACCAAAAGGCGCTCTTATTAAAATGACGGAAACCGTTCCGAAAATCAAAATTTTAAAGATTGAAGAATCCTCATAATGTTTGCCAAAAAGTGAAATTAACGCATCAGGAAAAGTCAATCCAAAAGCCAGAATTACAAAAGAGATGGGGATAAGGCTTTTTAGATAATTGCGTAAATATTTTTTTTGAAAATCTTTGTTCAAATGTTGTTTGCATAGTTCCGGATATCCTGTTTGCAGAAATACATAAGCCAAAAACATGAGATTTATAGGTATTGTATTGCTGATACGATACTCTGCAACAGCGGTTTGATTAATGATAAGGCTGATGAAAAATATATCTATCAAAAACAGCCATTCTGCAACTTGACCGCCCATTGCGGAGGTTACTGAAAACTTCCAAAAATCACGTTCTGTAAAGCTGAATAAGTTTTTTTTGCTAAAGCTAAGTTTAAATTTGTGAATCAAGAGGACTGCAAAAGGTGAAACACACAAAGCCCATATATAACCGTCTTTTCCAAGCAACTGAATGAGAATAATAACCAGCAATACTAGCGATACGGAAGATAATATATCGAGTAATGCATATTTTTTATTGTTGAAATCTGCTCTTGTCTCAGCTTTTGCCTGCTCTAAAAGGTAAACACCAAAAAAGCGAATGTTGAACAGCAGTATTATGGACAGAAGACTCCAATGGTCGCGATAAATAAGCCAAGCTACTGCGGCCATTACCAAACAGATAATCAACTGAATGAGCATGCCGTAACTGAAAGAATAGGCTTTTAATTTTTCGCGTTCTTCGGGGCTTACAATTGCGCCAAAGCGCAGCATTCCTTGATAACTTCCAAAACCGGTGAAAACAACAAAAAAACCTAAAAAATTTATTGCAGCACTCACTTCGCCGAAATCATTTTTGGTAAGCCAGCGTGATGCAAAAAGTATCACCAGAAAAGATGAAAATTTTGTAACCATCGTTCCGGTTGCTACCCAGGCCCCATTATTTTGGAAAAAATTTTTAATGAAGTTTGTCATTTAGAACTTTTTTGTAGGCATTGGAATATCTTTTGCCAATGGTTTCAAACGAAAAATTTTGTTCCGCGTAATTTGCAATTTCAGACGGTGAAATTACAGATTTCTGCAAAATTATTTTTTCCATTGCAGTAACAAGTGCGTTTGATTCCAAAGGAATTAGAAATCCAAAATTTTCTGGAAAAAACTCAGCTATTCCACCAACGTTTGCTGAAATCACCCTAATTCCTGACGCAAAAGCTTCGGAGATAACGCAAGGTTGGTTTTCATCTTCGCTAAAAAGGATGAAACAGTCGGAAGCCCTCATTATTTCAGCTACTCCTGCAGAATTTTGAAGCCCAAAAAAATCAAAATGCTCCATAAATCCAGAATTTTCGGCAGTATCTTTAAGTTTTTTAAAAATTTCAGGAGTTCCGCCTCCTCCCATTTTCATTTGAAACTGATACCCTTTTTTCAATAATTGTATTGCTGCATCCAGAATGATTTGTGGGTTCTTTCTATCCGAAAGGTTGGAAATATGTACAAAGGTAAAAGTATTGTGTTTATAATCAGCAGGACGAAACAAATTAATATCTACCACATTCGGAATTACCTTCATTTTTGTGTTAATTCCTAGATTTCTTAATCCGTTCATTAAATCTGTGGATACCGGAAAAATCATTTCAGCCTGATTCCCAATGATTCGTGCGGTGATTTTTCTTTGTATGTTCAAGTTGCGGTAGTTGATCTTCCTGAAATCTGTAAAATGTTCTGTAATTACAAATGGAATTCCGAATTTTTTTTTCAGCCAAAGTGCAAAAAACATATTGTTGAGAAGAATATTGCCATGAACAATATCCGGTTTTTGAAGCTTTTGAAATCCCAGTTGATACGCTTTCATCCTATTTGAAAAATTTTTCATAGGATTGTTGGTATTTCTGTAGTACACAATAAGGGTTTTTATGCCATTGACAGTCTGTTCATCAAGAACAAATTTTTTCTTTTGCTGAAAATCTCCGATAACGTGAAGTATTTCCACGTCATGAAAATTGGCTACGGCTTCGGCGTGACGCTGCACAAAACTTCCATTAATGGGCTCCAACTTATTGGGAAACCATGAAGATATGAAGAGAACTTTGTGACGCATTTTCCGTATTGATTTACAAAGATAAGGTTGTTGCAGCAAACAAAAAACCCTTTCAGCGATTTGAAACGCTGAAAGGGTGGTCTTTTTTACAATATTATTTTTAATCTACATAAATTCCTGCCCAACTTCTCTTTAAAGGAAGTAAAAAATCCGATAGAAAGGCAACATAAGTGGATTTTGAAAAATCAAAAACTTCAATTTCTTGAGAAATCGTTCCTTCTTTCAAACCTTTGCGGAAATCTTGAAGTTTCATAGTTTTTATTTCGCCGTTTTCCACAAAACTTGCCTTCATACGGTCGAAAAGTCCGAGTTGAAATTCATTGTCGAGTTCGCCCATTACGCTTCCCAAGGAATCAATGGAACAACCCGAAGCCATTTCCTTTTCTTCGTCTACCGCAATTACGATGAACTGATTTCTTTCAATTTTAAAGGAAGCGGAAAGCGGTTTTCCGTGTGCCGCCCAAGTTGAAAGAAAATCGTAAAGTTTTTCTGCAATCGCCTTGCTTTCTTTTGCGGTGAAAGGTCTTGAAGCTGGATAAATTATTATTCTGTAATCGTTAGTTTCTACGATTGTGGATTCTTCTATTTTCATTGTTTTAAGATTTCAGATGTTAGATATCAGATATCAGACAAAAAAATCTGTAGTCTGATGTCTAAAATCTAGTATCTATATTCTACAAATCCTCCGTTTCAGCCAAAAGTTCGGCGATATCTTTCACCTGAACCTCGCTGTTGAAGTGTTTTACGCCATCGGTAATCATCGTCATACAGAATGGACAACCTGTTGCGATAACGTTCGGTTTTTCTGCGAGAGCTTCTTCGGTTCTTTCAATGTTGATGTCGATTCTTCCTTTTTCTGGCTCTTTGAACATTTGTGCGCCTCCTGCTCCACAACATAAGCCGTTTTGCTTGCAGCGCTTCATTTCTACCAATTCTGCATCCAGTTTTGTGAGTAATTCTCTTGGAGCTTCATATTCGCCGTTTCCTCTTCCAAGATAACATGGATCGTGAAAAGTAATTTTTTTGCCTTCAAATTTTCCGCCTTCAATTTTCAAACGACCTTCTTCCATCAATTTTTTCAGGAATTGGGTGTGATGCATTACCTCGTATTTTCCTCCCAAACTTGGGTATTCGTTTTTTAAAGTATTGAAACAATGCGGACAAGCCGTTACAATTTTCTTTACTTCGTAAGCGTTCATGATTTCAATGTTGGTCATTGCCATCATTTGGAAAACGAACTCGTTTCCGGCGCGTTTTGCGGGATCGCCGTTGCAGCTTTCTTCCTGACCAAGAACGGCAAATTCCACGCCTACTTTATGCAAAATTCTGCATAACGCTTTGGTGATTTTTTTTGCTCTATCGTCAAAACTTCCAGCGCAGCCTACAAAAAATAAAACTTCGGGTGCTTTTCCTTCGGCAGCGTATTCTGCCATTGTCTTTATCTTGAAATCCATACTAAGATTTGCTAATTTGTTAATTTTTTGATGTGTAGATTATAATTATTTCATTAACACATCACCTCATCATCACATTAATCATTCGCCCAATTCAAACGATCGGCTTGGTTGTATTGCCACGGAGCGGCGTTGTTTTCAATATTATTCAGCATTAGTTGCCATTCGTGCGGCATTGATGATTCTTCCATAATCATATACCTGCGCAAATCGATGATGATGGAAAGTGGATCAATTAATACTGGACAAGCTTCCACACAAGCGTTACAGGTGGTGCAAGCGCGAAGTTCTTCACGGGAAATATGGTCGTCAAGCAGTTTTTTGCCGTCATCTACAAATTTTCCGTTTTTGTTGATATTTTTTCCAACTTCCTCAATTCTATCACGAGTATCCATCATGATTTTTCGTGGAGAAAGTTTTTTGCCGGTTATATTCGCCGGACAAACCGAGGTGCATCGTCCACATTCAGTACAAGTATAAGCGTTGAGTAACTGAACTCTGTTTAAATCAAAAATATCGTTTGCACCGAATTTTTCTGGAACTGCGTTTGCATCAGCATCTGGTTGTGCTGCGTAAGGATCTGCGTTTGGATCCATCATCAACTTTATTTCTTTGGTAACGCTTTCTAAATTGTTGAGTTTTCCTTTTTTATTCAAATTTGCATACCACGTATTCGGAAAAGCCAAAATAATGTGCAAATGCTTGGAATAATAAAGGTAATTCATGAAAAACAAAATCCCCACGAAATGGAACCACCAAGCTGCACGTTCTGCAAAAATGAGAAGTCCGCTATCGAAATTAAACCATTCGTAAATCGGAACAAAAAGATGTTGGCTGATTGGGAAGCTCCCTAAATGATGATAACCTTCCACGCCTCTGCTTTGAAGGATGAAATCTGAAGAATTCATTTTGAAAAAAGCCATCATTAGAAGAAATTCGATAATCAAAATCCAGTTCGCGTCGTTTTTTGGCCAACCGAAAAGTTCTTTCATGGTAAGACGTTTCACACCGTAAAAATTTCTTCTGATGAAGAAAACTACAACAGCAAAAACAACAAGAATTGCTAAAATTTCTAATGTTGCAGTAAAAATAGAGTAAAGCGTATTTCCCATTATTGAAGCCAAGAAACGATGTGTTCCGAAAATACCGTCCACAATAATTTCAAGCAATTCGATATTGATGATTACGAAACCTACGTAAACCAAAACATGCAGAAAACCCGCAACTGGACGAGCTCCCATTTTTCCCTGTCCCAAAGCGATATTGAACATTGTGTTCCATCGCTCTTTTTTATGGTCGCAACGGTTGATTGGTTTTGCAAGGTAGATATTGCGGTAAATTTCTTTCAGACTTTTATAAAATAGCCCAAAACCTGCAATCAGGAGGATTACAAATAAAATATTGTCTAAATACTGCATATTTTATGAAAATTATTCTTTTGTACTGTTGTTTTTCCCAAAAACGGAGAAATTCAGATATCTTTTTGGATTTGTTTTAAGGTCGAGAACCAAATCGTTCAGGTTTTTGGACGCGTCTTCAAGGTTTTTGTAAAGCGCTTCATCTTTTGCTAATTTCCCAAGACTGCCTTCGCCTCTATCAATTCCCGCAATAACGACGTTAAGTTTTCCAACTGTGGCATCTAAATTTGCAATGGTTGAGTTCAATTTTTGGGTATCAATACTTTCCGCAAGTTTTCCATATTTTCCTACAGCAGTATTTGCAGAAACTACTGCGATATTTGCATTATCCAAAACTTTTTGAAGTCTCGGATCGTTGTTTGTCATTAAAGAGTTTGCATTTCTGGATGCTCCTTCAAAACCTTGTACAGTTCTGTTCAGATTTAATAATAAAGCTCTAATTTCTGCCCTGTTTCTGTCGTCCAGAACTTTGTTTGCGCTGTTCGCAAGGGAATCTACTCTTTTTAAAACTTCTTGCAGTTGATCTTTTACAGGTTTCACTTCGGTAGCCAAACTGCTGATCATAGATAATTTGAACGCGCCTTGAAGCGTATCGCCATCTACGGCTTTTTGTCCATCATAAACCATGTTAATACGCATTTCTTTGGAGGACATCATTAAGCCGGGCTCGAAGATTTCAACAGTTGATTTTTTAGAAAATTCAAAATTTTTATCCACCAACATTCGTACGATAAAGTGAATTTTACCGTCTTTTGCAGTAATTGGAATAATTTTATCAACTTGTCCTACCTTCAGACCGTTGATGGAAACTTTGCTGGAAGCTTCCAAACCTTCAACGTTATCGTATTTGGCAAAGAAAATATTATCTGTTGTAAAAAGGCTTTTCCCTTTCATAAACTGAAACATCAGCACGAAGCCAACTATTGCGAGTAAAGCGATGATTCCAGCCTTTATTTCTTTAGAAATTTTCATTTAAAATGTATAATTTATGAAGCAAATATAAGATAATTATTTGTGCAATTCCTAAAATGGATAGAATAAAAAAGCGACTAAAAAGTCGCTTTACAATATTATTATCTGGTATTTCCTTTATCCCAAACTTCGATTCGGTAATCTTCGATTTTGGCGTTGTCCTGTAAGCTTTTCAGGAAGGCCTGTCCGAACATATTGGCATTTTGTCCGGTGATGGATTCTGTCATTTGCTTAAGGTCTCCCGGTTGTTTGTTTAATGTTTCGGATTTTTTTACGAGAACATAAACTCCAGTCATGCCTTCTACAGGATTAGAAACTTTTCCTTTTGCAACACCAAACGCTGCTCCTGCTACTTTCGGCTCCATTGCGCCAGCAATTTGTGGATTCAAAATATTTATTTGTCCGGCTTGTTTAGTAGATCCAAAAAGTTTTGCAACTTGGTCCAAACCGGAAGCTTTTGCAGCATTTATTTTTTCAATAATTTTCTTGGCAGCAAGCTGGTTTTTTACAATTGGTTCCACTTGTTCTCTTACATTTTCCGGATCGGCAAGACCTTTTTCCTGTTTTCCGTTCAGCATTACTACCACTCTGTCTCCAGTTCCTTCTACAACGAAAAACTCTGTATCTCCCTTGCTTCTTTTCTTGTCGAACGCCCAAGCAATAATTTCGCTGTCTTTGCTGGTTCCTACACCTGGAATTTGTCCTTCAAATCTTTTCAAACTTTTCGGGTTGCTGAAATTGAAATTCGATTTTTTTGCAATATTCGCAAAATCGTTGAATGATTTTCCTTGCGTTTGCTGGATAAATCTTCTTGCATTTTTATCAATCTCTGTTTCAGTAGCATCGGATGGCGCAATTGCTTTTACAACATTTGCAAGCTTATAGCCCATTGTACCTGCTTTTTTATCTTCAATATTGATGATGTGGTACCCGAAATTGGATTCTTGAACTCCAGTTGCGCCTTTAGGATTCGTCATCAAAAAGTTCAAATATCCTGGATCAAAAGGAGAGGATGGAGTTACCCAACCAACGCTTCCGTTTCTTTCTACAGCTCCTGGTTCATCAGAAATCTTCAAGCCTTCTGCAAATGCAGCCGGATTTCCTTTAATTATTGCATACAAACTATCTGCTGTCTTCTTTGCCTGTTCTTTCGTTCTACTCGCAGTGGAACGTTCAGCTCCTTTGTAGGCAATTAAGATGTGTTTCGAGAGAACAGAATCAGATGGTTTTTTGCTCAAAAGCTTTGTAAGAACATAAACGTTCTGTTCTTTGTAGGGACCAGTAATTTGTCCTGGTGCAGCACTTTTCACCCAATCTTTAATACTTGGAGGAATTTGATTTTCTCCCAAATATCTATTATCAAAAGGCATATCCGAATTCAGCATTACAAACATGGAATCGCTGGCGTTTTTTTGAAAAGACTCTGAAGAATTTGGGCCTCCGGAAAGCAGCGTTGTAATTTCTTTTAATTTTGCAGCTTCATCAGCCTTACTTGGTTGCGCTGGGAAAAACACGACACCCAAATTTACGCTTGGTTCCGCCTTGTAGGTATTAGGATATTGCTTGATGTAGCTGGAAATGTCTTCAGCCGTAACTTTAATTGGATTTTTCTGAAGAAATGATGTGTAATCTACCTTCACGTAATCTATATCTGCAAGATTATCGCGCTGTTTCATCATCTCCTCTACTTCCTTCTTACCTGTGGTAACTCCGGAAGAAATATTAGAGAATAATTCTCTTGCCATCATCCGGTATTCAATAGATCTTCTTGTTTTCATCCATTGGCTGTAAGCTGCGGCGTTATCATTATTCTTTAGTTCTTCTACCTGCTTTTTAATTTCTTGAAGCTTAAAGTTTCCCTTTTCATCAAAATTTTGAGGATTTTGCGCAAACATTGGGTCAAACTGAATTTGGCTCCAGAAAAAATCATCAGTCATCTTGAAACCCATTTTTTCAAACTGCTGTTTGATGAGTTTGCTCTGCACCATCATTTGCCAAGCTTGCTCTTCCAAGCCAAAAGCGGGTTGACCTTGCTGTTCAGCCTGTTGCTGCAAAACGAAAAGTTGATCATTGTATTCTTCACGCGTAATTTTTTCACCATTTACTTTGCCAAAAACCATGGGATCTTTCCCGAAAAGTTTGTCGAAAGTATCAGGATTTACCAAGAATGCTAATAATGCAAGGGCAATAATCCCCATCAATAAAATTGGTCTTTTTCTTATTTCTCCTAAAATTGCCATCTTATTTTTAAGTATTTTTATCAGTCTGCGAAAATACACATTTTTAAGAGATTACTAAAATTTAAACCCAATTTTCCTAATTTTATCGTGAAACATATTATTTAAGGTAAATTTGACCGCTTTTTTTCGTGAAAAACCAATGGCACAACTATTGAGAAACTTCCTTAAAACACCCTTATCAAAGCGGAATTCTACAGTTGTTTTGAATTTTGCCTGATTTTTAATTCAATAAAATGACACTTTGTCATTCCTTTTTATATTATGAACGAATTTGAAGAAATGAATTTTGAAGATGTGATGGATGAAGGTTTCAGCATTGTAACCGAAGAAATAAACCTTAACGACTTCATGGAAACCCAAGAAAATAAAGATCAAAAAATCTTCCCGATACTTCCTGTAAGAAATATGGTGATGTTTCCAAATGTGGTGATACCGATTACCGCAGGAAGAAAAACGTCGATTCAACTTTTGGAAGAAGCGCAGAAGAACAATGAATTTATTGGAATCATCAGCCAAAAAAATCCAAATGTGGAAAATCCTTTGGAAGCCGATCTTTGCGCAGTAGGAACTTTGGCGAAAATTGTAAAAATCGTAAAGCTTCCGGAAGGGAATATTACGGCTATTACAAAAGGTTTTGGAAGGTTCAAAATAAAAAATTTCAAAGCGGTAAAACCCTATTTCAGGGCAGAAATAATCAAACTTAAGGATGTTCCGGCAAAAAATGTTGAGGAATTTGAGGCTTTAATGGAAAACATTAAAGATTTGGCGCAAAAAATCATCAATCTCGACCCGAATATTCCGAATGCAGCAAGTTTTGCCATCAAAAATATGCCTGATAATGAGGATTTACTGAATTTTATCTGCACGAACGCCAATTTTACCGCAGATAAAAAACAGGTTCTTCTGGAGGAAAAAAGTTTGATGAAGAGAGCAGAAAAACTCTATGAATGGATGCACGACGACTACAGAAAACTCGAACTCCGCAACCAAATTCATCAAAAAACCAATAAGGAACTCGATAAAAACCAGCGCGAATATTTTCTGAATCAGCAGATGAAAACCATTCAGGAAGAATTGGGTGGTGGTGCAGAAAGCGATGCAGAAGAGCTTCGAGAAAAAGCCAAAAAACTCAATTGGAACGAGGAAGTTGCGCAACATTTTGAAAAAGAGCTGAATCGACTTCAACGACAGCATCCAAATTCGCCCGACTACAATGTTCAGAGAAATTACTTAGATTTTTTCACAGATTTACCTTGGGGAAATTATTCCAAAGACATTTTCAACATTATAAAAGCCGAAAAAGTGCTTGATAAAGCGCATTTTGGTTTGGAAGACATCAAAAAAAGAATTTTGGAACATATGGCGGTTCTGAAACTGAAAAACAATATGAAATCGCCGATTTTGTGTTTGGTTGGTCCTCCCGGAGTTGGAAAAACTTCGCTTGGAAAATCCGTTGCAGACGCACTTGGAAGAAAATACGTAAGAGTTTCTTTAGGCGGTCTTCACGATGAATCCGAAATTCGCGGACACCGAAAAACGTATATCGGAGCAATGGCGGGAAGAATTTTGCAGTCCATCAAAAAATCGGGAACGTCCAATCCTGTGATTGTTTTGGATGAAATTGATAAAATTGGGCAAGGAATTCACGGCGACCCGAGTTCTGCGCTTCTGGAAGTTCTTGATCCTGAACAAAATAGTAATTTCTACGATAATTATTTGGAACACGGTTACGATTTATCAAAAGTGATGTTTATTGCGACTGCAAACACGCTTTCTACCATTCAAACGCCGCTTTTGGATAGAATGGAAATCATTGAAATCGCTGGTTATACTTTAGAGGAAAAAATTGAAATCGCAAAACGCCATCTCATTAAAAAACAACAGGACGAAAACGGTTTGGATTCAACATCTTTTAAACTCGGAAATCCTGAACTGAAACATATTATCGACGCTCATACTTCGGAAAGCGGCGTAAGAAGTTTGGAAAAAAGATTGGCTGCAATTTCACGTTGGGTTGCTCTGCAAACGGCGATGGAAAAAGAATACGACCCCAAAATTTCTATCCAAAAAATTGATGAAATTCTCGGCGTTCCAAGACCGAAAAGTCTTTCGGAAATCACAGGAGTTCCGGGAGTTGTGACAGGTTTGGCGTGGACTTCTGTTGGTGGCGATATACTTTTTATTGAAAGTATTTTGAGCAACGGAAAAGGAAATCTCACGATGACGGGAAATCTTGGAACGGTGATGAAAGAATCCGCAACGATTGCTTTAGAATACATCAAAGCGAAGCATAAAGAACTCGGAATCAGCGAAGAAGACATCGAAAAGAAAAACATCCACGTTCACGTTCCGGAAGGTGCGACACCGAAAGACGGACCTTCTGCGGGAATTGCGATGCTGACTTCTATGGTTTCAAGTTTTAAAAATAAAAAGGTAAAATCTCATATCGCAATGACTGGCGAAATTACACTTCGCGGAAAAGTGCTTCCTGTAGGCGGAATTAAAGAAAAACTTCTTGCCGCAACCAGAGCCGGAATTAAAGAAGTGATTCTTTGCGAAGCCAACCGAAAAGATGTTGAGGAAATAAAAAAAGATTATCTTAAAAATCTGAAAATCAGTTACGTCAATCGAATGAGCGAGGTGATTGGTTTGGCTTTAGATTAATTAAATTTTCTTTTTAAAATATAATGACCCTTTTCAAGTAAATTTGGAAAGGGTTTTTATTTCGGTAACTATTTTCTATTTTTGATTAATATTAAATTAAAAAACTATGAAAATCGTTAAACAAATCGTCGCCGCTCTTTTCGGATTAATGTTTATTAACGCAGGTTTAGACAAATTTCTGCATTATATGCCGATGCCAAAACTAACGCCAGAACAACAGGAAATTTTTTCAGCATTTGGAAAAATTGGTTGGTTAATGCCATTGGTTGGAATTGCTGAATTTCTTGGTGGTCTTTTATTTATTTTCCCAAAAACCAGAACTTTGGGCGCTCTCATTATTTTCCCTATAATGATTGGGATTTTGGCGCATCTTTTCACTCACGATCCTACAGGATTGCCCATTGCAGGCGTCTTATTTTTAATAAACCTTTGGATGCTTTGGGATAATCGGGAGAAGTTGAAAGGAATTTTCAACTAAACTTCAAATTTTCAACTATTTTTTGCACGAATGAATTGATTCGTGCATTGACTTCGTGTAATCTTTGATTTCGTTGCATAAATCAAAGTGCAACTTGCTGAAAAATATTCAGCAGCAAATCGTACTCTATCGAATTTCATTTCGGCATCAGATTATTGAATTTAACATAATCATTAAAAATATCGTAAAAAATTAACTTTTTTTAAGAGATTTTAACGAATTCTTTCTAAAACTGTCCGTTCCCTTGATTTTTTCTTTTTTGATTTTTAGAGTCCCCACCTTTGGTAAAGAATTTTAAAAAATCGAACAATGAAAAAAAATCTTTTATGCATTTTACTGATGATGATCATCAGTTTTGCACAGGTTCTAAAAGCACAAACGACAGACAACCTGAATAGCTACTGGCAAATTTCAGGAAGAGTAGGTTACGATTTCCCAACCTACAAGCACGACTTCAAGTACATAAAATACAAAGGCGGAATGATGGGTGGACTTTCCATCAACAAATTTTGGAACAACTGGGGTTTCCAAATCGATGGCGATTACATGAAAAATGACGTTTATACACAATTGCCTGATTTAAAATTTCTAACTTATAATGTCACCACAGGAATGTGGTCTGTTGACACCTACGCAAGTGAAGAAGTTCACAAGAAAAACATCACGAGAATGTTTTTTGGAGCAGGACCGGCTTACAAATGGCGTTCTGCAAGTAATAAAATGACTGTAGACGCAGCGTTAATGGGCGGACTTGGGATTATTGACGGTGGAGAAATCCTTTCTTTGGGAGTGAAAAAATTAGGAAAAAAAGACATTCTTGCATACCATTCCGGATTCGACAATGCTAAAACGCCAACGTTGAAAGCTCAGGTTAGAATGAATTATTTCTTTACTCCAAACTTTGGATTCCATCTTGGAGCCTATTATATGAATCATTTTGGAGCGAAAGAATCTCAAAAACAGCAAATTTTAAGAGATTTAGGTTACGTTACAGGAACACCAGCTTGGGGAACTTACTATTATGAAGTGGATCGTGGTACCAAAGATGTATCGTATGCAACAGGAACAGCTACTCCAACGGAAGGATTTCTACCAAACTCCGGAAAAGACAGGATTTGGGAACAAGGTGTAGATGAAAACAGAAAAATGAACATCAGCTCCATCGGCGTTTTCGCAGGACTAACGTACCGTTTCGGAAAATCCGGAGAAAAACCAAAACCAACAGTAGAAGTTTGCCCAGTTTGCGGAAAAGATCACAAACCACAGTGTTGCGCAACTTGCGGATGCAAAATTACGGTTACAGCAAGAGATAAATTTACCAGAGAAGTTTTGGACAATACCAGTGTAGTTTTAACTGATATGAGCGGAAACGTTGTAGAATCCGGCGTAACCAACAGTTTTGGTGTAGTAACTTTCGATAACGTGAAGCAGGATAACTATATGGTGAAAGGTAAACTGTATGATGTTGAACTTGAAAAAGCTTCTATCGCAAAAGGCGAATTCGACCAGTGTTTGAAAGGTGGAAGCCCAATTCAAAAAGAAATTCTTTACACCGACGAAAACTTCATCATCAAAGGAAAAGTAGTTGTTTGTAACACCAATACTCCATTGGACGACGTGAATGTAACCTTAAAAAACAACATGGCGGGAATTCAAAAAACCACCAATTCCAATGCGGCAGGTGAATTTATTTTCCACGCAGTTCAAAACACCAACTACTCTATTTATGGTAAAAAAGGCAACTATTTCTCTGAAACTGAAACTTTACTTACCAAAGATTACGACAGAAATAAAACGCTTTTCATAAAACTGGAAATGTGTATGGAGCAGGTAGATTGTGGAAAAGCCATCAGATTAGAAAACATTCTTTACGATTTGGATAAATATTTCATCCGTCCTGACGCGAAACCAGAATTGAACAGACTCGTACAATTTATGAAAGACAATCCTTCTGTAAAAGTTGAGCTTTCATCGCACACGGACTCTCGTGCAAGTGCAGCTTACAACAGAACACTTTCGCAAAACAGAGCAAATGCAGCGGTAGATTACATCGTAACGCAAGGTGTAGAAAGAGCGAGATTGGTAGGTGTTGGCTACGGAGAATCCAAACTGTTGAACGAATGTGCAGATAACGTGAAATGTTCCGAAGAAGCACACCAACTGAACAGAAGAACCGAGTTCAAAGTGATATGTCCTAATTAATTTTTCAATAGAAACCATGAAATCAGGGGAAAGTTTCGGCTTTCCCTCTGGTTTTTTCTAAATTTTTAAAAAAATGAAAAAGATACTATTTATGATTGCATTGATGTTCGCATTCTGCAATCTTTCCGCCATTAATATTCCTTTTACTGATGCTAATTTCAAGAGTTTTCTTGTAACAAATCCTGCAATCAACACCAACGGAGATGGGGAAATTTCGGATATGGAAGCGGCGGCTTATCAGGGAACGAGTTACACGAATAATCAATCTTTGGGTTTTTCAATTTTGTCGAATAACACGACGGTTTTAGCTCCTCAAACGTACAGCAACGCAATGGTCATCAACAGCGATATGATTACCAACTTAGACGGAATACAATATTTTACTGGAATAAAGCAACTTTTTGTAACGGGAAATTCTGTGACGCAAATCAACAATGTTCAATCCATCAATATTTCTGCGCTTACCAATTTGGAAGTTTTTGGATATTTTAATAAAAACGCAAACAGCCCATTGAAACTAAATTTACTGGCTTTTCCGATGACGGCACCCAATCAGTTGAAAAGAATTTTTATGGAAAACAGCAGCTCGCAAACACTGGGACAAAATATTATTTTAAACTGGAATTATCTGCCTTCTTTAGAAATCGTGGATTTACGTGGAAAATTGCCTTTGTCTTTTGTAGGAGTTGGAACCCAACCTTATGCAATGAGTGGACCTGCCTTGAAAATTGTAAATCTGGACTTTTCTTATCCGGTTGAAGTAAATAAAATTTATGGCTCTACATTGACACAATACATCAATTTAAACAATGTAAATACAGCTGAGGTTGGTATAAATGCATCACCACAATTAACGTATTTTGGAATTCAGAGTATGTCTTTTCCGCAGGTTCCGAACCCACTTTTTACTTTGGATACCCAAGTGATTTTCCCAATTGGGCCAAATAACATTCAGTATTGCAAAATAAATCACGAAAAAGTGACGGTTTCAAATCCATTCTTTTTCGCTAACTTAATGAATTTGAAGTTACTGGATTTGCAGAAATACGTTTTAACAAATGTTTTGGACTTATCGATGTTGAATGCTTTGGATGTTCTGAACATCAGCACCAATCAAAATTATCTAAAGAAAATCAACCTAAAAAACGGAAGGCTGCTCCAAAGTTTCACCGTAGATCAATATCCAAACTCACTCATGCTTTATGTGTGTGTTGCCTACAACGATTTGGCTGCCTATAACGCCAATTTTCCGAAACCAATGACGTATTACACAGCCAACTGCAACACAATGCCGCCAAATCCGAACACCATTACAGGTAGGGTGCGTTATGATGCTTCCGGAACTTGTACGTCTTCGTCTGTTGGAGTTGCGGATATGTTTGTAAAATCTTCGTATTTATCCACATCACGAGGAACTTTTTCTCATAAAAATGTGAATTATGGGGTTTTGGTTCCTCACGACCAAGGAATTACTACAAATATTGTTAATCTTCCTTCCGGACTTTCGGTTTCGCCAACTTCTGACACGTGGAATCCGATGAGTTTTAACAATACGAAAACCGTAAATTTCTGTTTAACGGGAACTACGATTGATGATGTAGGAATTTGGACTTGGAACTGTTATCCAATAAGACCTGTGTTGAATCACGTTCAAAACATTACCGTAAGAAACTTTTCTACCGTTTCAAAAACTGTTTATCCGAATTTTACTTACGACGACGCAAAATTGGATTACGTTTCATCAGGTTACAGCGGAATTAGCGCAGCAAATGGAGCAATTACTTTTCCGGCAGGAATTACTTTGGATCCCTTGGAAACAAAAACCTATTCCATCACGTTCAACTCTACAGCAACAAGTTTATTGGCAGGAAATCAGGTTACTTTCACCGCAAATTTGGGAAATAATTATACAGATGCACACAATCCTAATAATTCTACCAGCAGAACTATAACTGCCGTAAATTCTTTTGACCCCAATGATAAAGCAGTAGAAGAAGGTTCGCAAATCTATCTATCACAGGCTTCGGATTATCTTACCTACAAAATCCGTTTTCAAAATGAAGGAACTGCTGCAGCAATAAATGTTGTAGTAGAAGATGATATTGATGCAGACTTAGACCTGAACAGTTTGCGAATTTTAGAAACCAGCCATCCGATGAACACAGAGATTATTGGAAATAAAGTAAGATTCCTTTTTGCCAACATCAATTTGGATTACAAAGCTCACAGCGAACCTGCAAGTATGGGCTACATCGTTTATCAAATAAAACCAAAAACCGGAATTGCAGTAGGCGATATCATGACCAATACAGCCAATATTTTCTTTGATTACAATGAACCGATTGTTACCAATACCACTTCTACCACTGTAGTTCAAAACAGTTCAATGGGAGTTTCCGAAGTTTCAAAAACCGATTTGCAGATTTATCCAAACCCTGTTACAGACATTCTTAACATCAAAACACAGGAAAAAATCCAAAAAACTGAAATCTTTGATCTTTCCGGAAGAGTTTTGCTGATTAACATTTCATCTGTAAACCAACTGAATATCAGCAATCTGAAATCGGGGAACTATATTTTGAAAATTACCACCAACAAAGGAGCAACAGCCCACAAAATCATCAAAAAATAATTGAAAACCCTTGGGAAACGCATCAAATAATCGTGCGTTTCCCTTTTCCTTGCAAAACTGCACCGAAATCTTGATTTTTTCTTTATTCAAAAACCTGTTTCGCAACTTTGAGTAAGAATTTTAAAAAATACAAAAGATGAAAACAAAATTTTTAATACTTGCAGCAATGGCAACTGCCACCATCATTCAATCTTGTAGAGAAGAGGATGATGAAAAAAAGAAAACCAAAGAAGAACTTCTTTGCTCATCGCAATGTTGGAGACCGGTTTCCAGAATTGTTGATACTACAAAAGACGGGGTAGATAACGGTACAGAACAAATTGCCAACTGCGATTTGGATAATTGCGAAACCTTCAACACCAACGGAACCGGCTACATTAATTTTGGCCCGCAAATTTGTGGTGGCGAACAAAGCACTTCCACCACATGGTCTTGGACGAATTCTTCCCAAAATGCCATCAATTACCAACAGGGAAACGGCATTATATGGCAGTATGAAATCTTGGAACTTACAGAAACTACCTTTAGATACTCAATGGTGATGGATTTCACTTCGACAGGGGGAACTTATACAAAAATGACAGTAAAAGCTATACATTAATTTTAAGAATATAAAAAAATGAAAAATTTTATAATGGCAGGAATCACATTTTTATCAATAGTTTCCTGCAGACAAGATCCAGCTCCAGATCCACAAGCAACAGATTGCAAACTTGCGACCGCGTATTTTGATTACAACGGAAACGAAACATTTAACGTTGGATATTCCAATAATAAGATTTCAAGCATGAACGGCACCATCAGATCTGTGAAATATATTTATTCTAATTCTGGGTTACCGTCCGAGAAGGAGTATTTATGTTACGGTTTGCCAGATGACAAATACATTTATACCGAAAACAACGGGCAAATTACCGAACAAAAACTATACAAATACGATGGTACAACCTACGTTTATCACGGAAAACAAACTTTTACCTATAGTGGAGGTAGAATACAAAAAATGAGTTATTTCGGTGTTAATGGTGAGCCAGAAGAATATGCAGAATACATCTGGACTGGCGACAATATTACAGAAATAAAGACATATCATGGAACTGGCGTTTATAATTGTTCTATTTTCTATACCTATGATTTATCTAGAGTTAACACTTTCAACAATGTTTATCCAGATTTCGAGTTTCAGAACGTACACCGCGCAAAATGGCTAGATGTAAGATTTTTGAGCAAAAATGTTTTAACACAAACAAAATACTGCGACAACAGTATTGAGAACTTCAGCAATACCTTCACATCTACAGATCTTATGAATAAAGCAACAGGAACCGGAAACGGTCAAGATTACTATCGTTTTACTTACAATTGCCAATAAAAAACCACTATGTTTTAAAATAAAATCAACAAAAATCACAAAAAATGAAAAAAATTATTATTGCTACAATGGCTGCATTCAGTTTATTAGCATGTAGACAAGAACCTGCACCAGAGCCAATTCCGATAAGTTGTAGAATGACCACAGCAACATTCGACCTTTCTGGAATCCCACAATACACCGTAGTTTACGATACTCAAGGACGAATGGCTCAAATGACCAACGCAGTAAGCACGGTATATTACACCTACAACAGTGATGGCTACCTTACACAAAAAGAATATTTTCAAAACAATCTTCCATATTTCAAAGAAGAATATACAATTAGTGGAGGATTAGTTTCACAAATGCTTTATTATGAATATTATGGAGGCACCTACAATTATAATGGAAAGCATGTAAACACCTATTCATCCGGAAAACTTCAGCAATCTCAATATATTGATCAAAACGGGGTTGCAGGCGAAAAAGGAGTTTACACTTGGACTGGTGAAAATATTACCCAACTTAAGACTTACCTTTCTGACAATACACTGGATTGCACCATCAATTACACCTACGATTTGAATAAGGTAAATAATTTCAACAATTATTTTCCATTTTTTGAATATCAAAATGTGTTTGAGGACGATTATCTTGATGTGCGGTTTATGAGCAAAAATATGCTATCCCAAACCACACATTGCAACGGAACCGTAGAGAATTTTACGTACACTTATACTGCACAAAATCTTATGGACAAAGTAACGGGATCAAACGGAACAGATATTTACAGATTTACTTTTACCTGCCCTTAAAAACACAACTTTTTTCAAAATAATTAGTAATTTTAATAAAAATTTTTAACCATGAAACTCAAATCCATTATTATTGATGATGAACACTTCAACCTGCGGAATCTGGATTTGATCGTTCGTGAAAACATTCCTGAAGTGGAGGTGGTTTCACTTTTTTCCAATGCCGATGACGCCATTTACTTTATGGAAAAAAACAAGGTGGATTTGGTGTTCCTCGATATCATGATGCCCGGAAAAGACGGTTTTCAGTTTTTAGAAGAATTCCCTGAAAGAAAATTTGAAGTCATTTTCGTTACGGCTTACGACAATTTCGCCATAAAAGCCATCAAAGAATCGGCAATAGACTACATTTTGAAGCCCATTTTGCTTGACGAACTGAAAGCCGCCGTGGAAAAAACCATCGCAAGGATGGAGGAAAAACAGAAGTTCCTGAACCAAAAAATCACGTTAAGCTTCAGCGGAGGAAAAATTTTCGTGCTTCCCGATGAAATAATCTACATCCAAGGAATCGACAATATTTGCAAAGTATATTTGTCGGACGGAAGAACAGTGGTACTTTCAAAAACCTTAAAACATTTTGAAGACACTTTGCAGGACAAGTTTTACCGCGCCCACAAGTCTTTTTTGGTAAATCTTTCGCACGTGCAGAAATTTTCGTCAATGGAAATCAACTCAATAGAAATGAGTAACCGAACAAAAATCCCAGTTTCTAGGAGAAATCTGAAAGAACTGAAAGACAAAATGAATTGAAATAATCAACCTTGCCCAAATTGTAAAGTTGGCAAATTGAACTCTTCTCAATTGGTAAAAAAAACAAATAATGCCCGTATCAAACCCTTACCAATTAACTAAAACCAACCTCGAAGAGGTGGCACTATTATAAAATATGAGCAATTAATGAAAATAAAACCACGAAGTGGTGAAATTAATCGTGTTTTGACAACAATGTCACTCCTTCGGAGTTCTAAACGGTTTCTGAATGCTAATTCTACAATAATGCCACACCTTCGGTGTTACAAATTTAAAAAACAAGAAAAAAAGAAGAACGATACCGAAAACATCAAACGATAAAACCAAAATAGACTATTTTATTAATATTTACCGTATTAATCTGCATGAAAGCATAACTTTGGCGAAGTTTTATGGAGGCTAATCATCATAAGAAAATTTGAAAAATTTCATCCATACTATTTTTTTGTTGCTGTGTGTTTTTGGGAATGCGCAGCAACAACTATTTTACCGCCAGTTCACCATGGAAGACGGTCTTCCAAACAACACCATTTACGATGTAAAAGAAGACAAAAACGGCAATATCCTCATCGGGACAGATAACGGACTTTCGGTTTTCAACGGAACAAATTTTAGAAATTACACGGTAAAAGACGGACTTTTCAATCCTTATGTTACCTCGCTACACGTGGCGAAAAACGGCGATGTTTATCTAAACTGCTACAACGGAATGATTCAAAAATTCGATGGAAGAAAATTCACCGATACTGGTGTTTTCTTTGGAAATGATTTGGAGCTTTTTGCCGACGAAAAAACTCTTTTCGTAAGAAGACCTTTCGGAGGTGCCTTATTAGATTATAAAGGATTTCCGACGGTTTCGATACATCAATATAATCTTAAAAATTACAAAAACACCTATAACTTACTTTCCAACTACAAAAAAGAATATCCCAAGATTTTACCCTTCTATTTTCAAAATAATCAACTCATTACCACAAAAAACGGAAATGCCTATTTTGGAAATAGAAGCGCAGTTTTCCCAAAAACTGAAGACTATTTTTACAATGTAATTTTCAGAAAAAATGACATGATTTATTTGGTGAAAAATAAAATCATTAGGGCAGATTTTCAGAGTAAACTCCTTCAAAACATCAAGATCCCCTACGAAATAACCGAAACAAAAAAATACCACCTAATGTTGGACGCAAACGATGATTTGTGGATCAATTTCCAACGCAGCGGCTTATACAAACTGGAAAACGATAAACTGGTAAATTATTCCCCGCTTCTCAGTCTTTCGCCCAACCAAAATGTGGACAATATGTTCTCCGATTCCAAAGGGAGAATTTGGATTTCTACTTTCGACAAAGGTCTTTTCCTAATCAACAATCCGAAAGTAAAACTCATGTTCTCGGGAAAAACAGAGCAAAATTTCAACTCTTTTATGCAGCACCCAAAACTTGGGTTGCTTACCGCATCTCGTTTTAATATTTACAAAATAAAAAACGATTCCTTAACCCACGAAAGCGTAATAGAACAGAATGAAATGCTGCTTTCAACATTGGATTCCGAACCTATTATCAGCGTAAAAACGGGAATTTCAAAAGCAGGATATTATAAAAATTTTTATAAAAATATTCCTGCAATTTGGGGCTATAATCCTTTCAGCTATAAAAACTTCACGATCTCCCACAGCAAAAATACCATTTTGGTTACCAATAAGAAACAAAGATTTCACTTCAAAGAAAAGGTAATTGTAAATGGAATTAATTATGCCTTAACTAATTATATTGACAGGGTTCAAAATTTATTACCCTACAAAAATGGCGTTCTTTACAACAACGGTAAAAAAATCCGGATTTTGGATTTTGTGAAAGAAAAAGACACGCTTTTCGATATTCATCTCTTAAAAACTTTAGATTTTAAAACAAAAGACTTCATTTCCGCAGTTGCCAAAAAAGACGAAAAAACGCTGCTTCTCACTACTGGCAATACGCTTTATACAATGGTGAACGAAAAAGTTACCGACTCCATAAAATCCGTAAACACAAAATATTTCGGCTATGTAAACAAAATAATTCCGCGTGGAAATCAAATTTGGCTGTGCGCACAAAATGGCTTGTTTAAAATTGATAAAGAAAACGGAAGCCGCGTCTTCAATCAGCACAATCTACTTACAGACAATGAAGTGAATGACGTTCTTTTTCTGGAAGATTACCTTTACGTTGCCACCAAAAACGGTATCACGAAAATTCCTCTTGAAGAAACCGATAAAATGGCAGAAAAACCGAAAATCCTGAATTTTTCCTACAAAACGTCCAGAGAAGATGAACCGGTGCTGAAAAATTCCATCGAAATGAAGCACGATGAAGATTTCCTAAAGGTTTATATGAATATTCAGAATTATGTTTCACCAAAAAACATGATTATACAATATCGAATTGATGGTTCTGCATGGAACAATACATCCAACTCCTATCTTGATTTTCCATCGCTTTCCTCCGGAAATCACCTCCTCGAAATACAAATCCGCAACATCAATTCCGGCTGGAATCTGTATCAAATCAACATCAAAAAACAGGCTCCTTTTTATGCAACTTGGTGGTTCGTTTTGATAGCGAGTTTTATTCCTCTTTTTGTGATATTTGCATTTCTGCTCTACTATTTTCAAAAAAATGAAAAACAGCAGAAAAACAGGCTCGAAACCGAAAACAAAATCCTAGAACTCCGCCAACAAGCACTTTTTGCGATGATGAATCCGCATTTTGTATTCAACGCTTTGAATGCGATACAGTATTTCATCAACTCCAATCAAAAGGAAAAGGGCAGCGAATATTTGGCAAAATTTGCAAAACTAACCCGCGAAGTTCTGAACCACGCCGACAAATCCTTTCTCACCATAGATTCCGAAATCAACCGTCTGAAAATGTATGTGGAACTGGAGCAGTTGCGTTTCCAAAATTTTGCATTCGAAATAGAAGTAGAACCCGAAATTTCTAAAGAATCAATAAAAATTCCGAATATGATGATACAGCCGTTCATCGAAAATGCAATTCTACACGGCGTTTCACCATTGCGAACCAACGACGGGAAAATACAATTGACCTTTTCTAAAAACGACGAAAACCTTTTCATCCAAATCATTGATAACGGCGTAGGAAAAGACATGAACCGAACCCAAAGCAAACACGCTTCCAAGGGAATAAAAATGATCCGTGAGCGTTTTGAAATCCTCAATAAAAATTCTACGGTAGAAAATTACAAGATTTCCGAAAGCGTTGCGTTTCCGGATTCTGAAAGAAAAGGACACAAAGTTTGTATTGAAATTCCATTTGAAGAAATTTTGTAATAAGAATTTTTCCGCATTTCAATTTTTATTAAAAACCTGCAGATTCAACGAACTTAATGTATCAATAAACATTCGTGCATTCACTACGCCGAATCTTCGATTTCGAGACGATTTTATTCAAACTGTTTTTACAATTCATTGTTTTTCAATAGCTTGTATTGCAAAACCAACTTTACAAAAACAATAAAATCTATTTACAAGCTTTACAAAATTTTCCCTCGGAGCTTTGATGGAGTTAAACCCCAAAAATATTTCCGTCATGAAAAATGTTCCTTCAAAAATCGTTCTCGGCTCTTTAATTTTAGTGACCGTATTTTCCTGCAAAAAAGGTGAAATTGCAGAAAATCAATCCGAAATTGCTGTTTCCAAAGATGCAGCTGCGGTTTCCGACAGTATTTCATACGCTGCTTCGCAAAAAATTCCCGACCGAAAATTTGTAAAAACCGCAGATGTAAACATGGAAGTAAAAGATGTTTACGACGCCACCATTTTCATAGAAAATCAACTGAAAAATCTCGGCGGATTCGTAACTCACAGCGAAATAAAAAGCAACATCATTTCCGATGAAACCTACAACACATCCGATGACAAGGCAATTCTTTTGCGAAAATACCAAACTGATAATTCGATGACGGTTCGTGTTCCAAGCGAAAGACTGGGCGAATTTCTCACTTTTGTAAATGACAAAAAATTGTTTCTCAACACCAGAATTATCCACGCAGAAGATGTAACGAACAATTCCAAAATTGCCCAACTCGAAATCAGCAAAGCGCAAAAGACCGGAGAAGTGATTGAAAAAATGAAAAACAACGAGAAAAAAGTGGAACTCACCAACGAAAACCTCCCTGAAAACAATGCGCAACAAATCGCAAACATCACACTTGCTGATGATTTGAAATACAGCGCAGTTGCGATTTACCTAAAAGAACCAAAAATTCGTGTTGCCGAAATTCCTGTGACGAACACGAAATATTTTGACAATAAATATCAGATTAATTTCGCTTACGAAGCCAAAACTGCAATTCTATCCGGATTTTATATGGTTCAGAAAATGTTTGTGTTTTTGTTGAATCTATGGCCGTTTTTATTGATAGGAGGAGCTGTTTATTACTTTTTGAAAAAAAGAAAAATGCTCTTTCAAAAAACTGGAAATGAATAGCCAAAGTAAAACTTATTTTGCCTTCAGAAATTCTGGAGGTTTTTTTTGATTCATTTTTTAACGAAATAAATATCTTTGAAAAAAATTAGCGATATGGATAACAGTGAAATTTCAGAGTTCTACGATCAGTTTTCAGAAAAACAATTAAAAACAGGCGCGAATGAACGGCTTATTTCTCTGCATAAAAGAATGGTGAAGGTAGGTTTGATAAACACCTCCAATGTTTTGGAACTTGGCTGTGGAGTAGGAGTTTTTACCAGATTACTATCAAAATCTGTAAAAAAAGGGGAAATAGAAGCTGTGGATTTAAGCCCGAAAAGTATTGAATTGGCCTCAAAATTCATTAAAAACAAAAATATAACCCTAAAAACGGGAGACGTTGTAAACTATCGCCCTCAAAATACCGACTTCGATTTCATTACTTTGATGGACGTTATTGAACATATTCCACTTGAAAATCACGCACTTCTTTTTGCAAACTTATCGGAGATTGCAGGAAAAAACACACAAATTTTGATCAATATTCCCAATCCTCGATTTCTGGAGTTCATGCATAAACACCACCCTGAAACACTTCAGCTTTTGGATCAGCCCGTAGAGTTTTTAGAATTGGCAAAAAACATTGAAAATGCAGGTCTTGAAATGGTTTTTTATGAAAAATACAGTATTTGGATTCAGGAAGATTATGAATTTTTTATAATCAGAAAAAAACGAGACTTCCAAATGAAGGTACTTTCTGAACAGCGAAATCTTCCCGAAAAAATTGTGAAAAGAATACAAATTGAAACGGACAAATTGAAATACACCTAAATGAATTTTCTTGTAAAAAAAACGCTTCTTTTCTTCGCAATTTTCCTTATAAACTTGTTGTTTGCACAGCAGAAGATTACAATTCTGGATGCTGAAACCAAGTTGCCTATTCCGTTTGCAAAAATTATTTTCGAAAATTCATATAGAAATACAGAAGAAAATGGCGAAATTACGCTCACAGCAAATGATTTGATAAAAGAAATTGAAGCTTTCGGTTACGAAAAACCAATAATAGAAAAGGCTAAAACCATTTATTTGCTCGTTCCCAAACCAATCAGCATTGAAGAAGTAGTACTTCTTCGTCCAAAAAACATTCACACTTTTGTCCTAGGAAAAATCGAAAAAAAACGTTCCGTTGGCTTTGGAAGTAGTAACACGACTTGGACGGTTGCAGATTTTGTAAAATCTGAAACTCATTTTCCTAAAAATCTATTTATTAAAAAAATTAGATTTTCGCAGGAAGTAAAGAATAAAAAAAATGCAACAATCCGACTTTCTTTATATCAAATAGAAAATGGAAAGCCATCCGATGAACCGTGGAAAAGCTACATTGCAAACTGCACCAGCAAAAACAACATTGCGGAGTTGGATCTTTCTAAAAATGCTGTACCAATGCCAGAAGAAGGGATTTTTATAGGTTTTGAGTGGATTATCAACTCCGTGAATACTTATCAACATGCAGCTTTTGTAAAAGAAAGCGAAAATAGCAAAGCCAAACGCAAACTAGTTTGGAGTACAAATCCCATAATCCATACACAGCCGATAAAATCTGAGTCTAATCTTTGGGTTACAGTTGCAAATCAATGGAAATATTGGGGGAATTTTACTTTCAATAAGTATCGCGAACACGCACAAATTGCAATGGAGGTTGAGTTAACAGATTAGGTTAATTTATTTTAAAGACAGGTTTTTTCCGTAAATTTGCAGCCTATTCAAAATTCAATATTGCGGAATACGATAATTTTGAATCTTGAATTTTAAATCTTGAATTCCTTATGTTCCCAAAAATAAACCCCGAAGAAACCCAAGCGTGGACTGACTTACAAGCCCATTTTGAAAAAAATGATTTTGAATTGCGCACGCTTTTTCAATACAATCCAAACCGTTTTGACGAATATTCCATAAAAAGAGAAAATTTTCTCTTTGATTATTCTAAAAACTTAATCGACGCCAAAACGAAAGAGCTTCTGCTGAATTTGGCGGAAGAATGCCAACTGAAAGAAGCGATTTCTGCAATGTTTTCGGGCGAAAAAATCAATGAAACTGAAGGAAGAGCCGTTCTTCATACAGCGTTGAGAGATTTTTCGGAAAAACCAATTTTGGTGGATGGCGAAAACATCAAACCGCAAATCAAAAAGGTTTTAGACCAGATGAAATCTTTTTCAGAAAAAGTAATTTCTGGTGAACATAAAGGTTTTTCTGGCAAAGAAATTACCGATGTTGTGAATATCGGAATTGGCGGTTCAGATTTGGGACCAGTAATGGTTTGTTCTGCTTTGAAACATTTTAAAACAAGACTGAATGTTCATTTCGTATCCAATGTTGATGGAAACCATATTGCTGAAGTTTTAAAAAATCTAAATCCCGAAACCACGCTTTTCATCATTGCTTCTAAAACATTTACGACGCAGGAAACCATGACGAACGCAGAATCTGCAAAATCTTGGTTTTTGAAAGCTGGAAAACAGGAAGATGTTGCGAAACATTTTGTGGCTTTATCTACTAACATTCAGTCAGTTAAAGCGTTCGGAATTGCGGAAGAAAATATTTTGGAATTTTGGGATTGGGTTGGAGGAAGATATTCGCTTTGGAGCGCAATTGGTTTGAGCATTGTTCTTGCTGTTGGCTACGAAAATTTTGAAAATTTGTTAAAAGGGGCTTTTGATACCGACCAACATTTTCAAAATGCGGATTTCTCTGAAAATATTCCTGTTTTGATGGGGCTTTTGGGGATTTGGTACCGTAATTTTTGTGGTTCTTCAACGTATGCCATTTTGCCGTATTCGCAATATTTAGACAGATTTGCGGCATATCTTCAGCAAGGAGATATGGAAAGCAACGGAAAATGTGTGGATAGAAACGGCGAATTTGTGCAATACGAAACAGGCCCGATTATTTGGGGAGAACCTGGAACGAACGGACAACACGCTTTCTATCAATTAATTCATCAAGGAACGGAACTGATTCCTGCGGATTTTATCGCTTATGTTAAATCTTGCAACCAAGTTTCCGACCATCAGGAAAAATTATTGGCGAACTTTTTTGCACAAACCGAAGCGCTCGCTTTTGGAAAAGATGAAGTGGAAGTAGAAGCCGAATTGAAAGCAGCAGGAAAATCTGACGAAGAAATTTCTAAAATCTTAAACTACAAAGTCTTCCACGGAAATACGCCGACAAACTCATTGTTATTCAACCAACTAACTCCATTTTCATTAGGACAATTAATTGCGATGTATGAGCATAAAATTTTTGTTCAGGGTGTAATTTGGAATGTTTTCAGTTTCGACCAGTTTGGGGTGGAGCTCGGAAAAGTTTTGGCAGGAAAAATTTTGAAGGAATTGGAAAATTCGGATAAAATTATTGACCACGATTCTTCTACCAATGGTTTGATTAATTATTTCAAGGAGAATAAGTAAATTTGAAGGAAATAAATCTAAAAAGTAAAAATAATGGCTCAAATTCTCGACGGACTAAAGGTTTCCAAAGACATTAAGAAAGAAATAAAGGAAGAAGTAGATAAAATTGTAGCTTCTGGCAAAAGAGCGCCACATCTCGCAGCAATTTTGGTTGGCGAAAACGGTGCAAGCAAAGCTTATGTAAACAGCAAGGTAAAAGACTGTAAGGAAGTAGGTTTCACTTCGTCTCTTTTAAGGTTTCCAGATACAATTTCAGAAGAAGAACTTTTGGCTGAAATAAAAAAACTGAACGACAACACAGAACTCGACGGATTTATCGTGCAACTTCCTCTGCCAAAAGGTATGGATCAGGAAAAAATCATCAACGCGATAGATGCAAAAAAAGATGTTGATGGTTTTCATCCAGAAAATTTTGGAAGAATGGCTTTGGAAATGGAATCTTTTCTACCGGCAACTCCTTATGGAATTATGACTCTTTTAGAACGCTACAATATCGATACGAGAGGAAAAAATTGCGTCGTAATTGGCAGAAGCCGAATTGTAGGACGACCGATGAGCATTTTGATGAGCAGCAAAGGAAATCCGGGCGACTCAACGGTAACTTTGGTTCACAGCCACACCCAAAATATTGAAGAATTTACAAGAAAAGCCGACATTGTAATCGTAGCTCTTGGCGCACCAAAATATTTAAAAGGCGATATGATAAAAAAAGGCGCTGTAATAGTAGATGTAGGAATAACAAGAGTAGAAGACGATGGTGAAAAAGGCTACCACTTGGAAGGAGACGTAGAATATGAAACTTGCGAACCAATTGCAAGTTGGATTACTCCGGTTCCGGGAGGAGTAGGGCCAATGACGAGAGCGATGCTGATGAAAAACACGCTTTTGTCTTACAAACACGTAATTTATAAGGATTAAAATTTTTGCAGTCGGCTTTCAGCAGTCGGCTTTCAGAAAACTTTTTTTACCTAATATAAATATAATATATTGAAAATCAATTTCTTTTCCCCAACCATCCCTTCGAGAGCCTCAGGATGACATGGGAGGAAATTGATTTTTTTCGCTCCCTTTAGGGGCGGGGAAAACGAAGAAAATTAATTTCCGACCAAATAATACATTGTGCAAGAATTAAAAAAAATCGCAAACGGCAGATTGCTGATTGCAGAAAGCAGATAGCAATGAATAAAGAACAAGAAAATATTTTATTACAACAAGGCAAAATGCTCCCAGTAATGGAGCATTTTTACACTTTGCAGGGAGAAGGCGCCCATACAGGAAAAGCGGCTTATTTTATACGTTTGGGAGGTTGCGATGTAGGTTGCCATTGGTGCGACGTGAAGGAAAGTTGGAATCCCGACCTTCATCCTTTGATGGATACGGAAGAAATTGCCGAAACAGCCGCAAAATATTGCAAAACCATCGTTTTAACCGGTGGAGAACCTTTGATGTGGAATTTGGAGATTTTAACCAAAAAATTGAAGGAATTGGGTTGCCAAATTCACATTGAAACTTCGGGAGCCTATCAAATGAGCGGACATTTGGACTGGATTACGCTTTCGCCAAAGAAAACCGGACTTCCTTTGCAGGATATTTATGAAGTTGCTAACGAATTGAAAGTCATTGTTTTCAATAATAACGATTTTAAATTTGCTGAAGAACAAGCAGAAAAAGTTAATGAAAACTGTAAACTTTATCTGCAAAGCGAGTGGAGCAAAAGAAATGAGATGTATCCGAAAATTACGGATTTTATTCTGGAAAATCCGAAATGGCAAGTGTCTGTTCAAACACATAAATATTTGAATATTCCTTAAAATTAAGTAAATTTAGCGGCTAAAGTTTTCCTGAATGCAAAGACTTCGATTCTCACGATATTTTAAGGGAATTATTATTTTGCTGGACATCATTGTTTTAGCAGCAGTTTTTGTCATCTTTTTTATCCAAAGAAACCGAGACCTGCAGCTAAAAGATATGGATTGGGAACAAAACAGCCTTTCCATTTTGCTTTTGACCCTTTTTTGGATTTTGCTCAGCGGTAGGACAAAACTCTACGACATCCCAAGGAACTTAACCTACACCCTCTATCTGGAAAGAATTTTTGCACACATGATTATTTTCCTTTTCGGAATCATACTCCTAGGAAAGGTAAGTAATAATGTATTTTTGAAAAATGAGCGATTTACGCTGGCTATTTTACTTTCTTTCCTCTTTTTTCTTCTAAAATCAATCATTTTCTTCTTGCTGAAGTATGTGAGAAGTATGGGTATCAACTACAGAAACATCATGTTTTTGGGTGCCAAAACAGACTCAAGAGAAATTTTGGAAAACGTATTAAAAGAGCGAACAGACTATGGATACAAAATATTTGATTATCCCAATTCCGAAATCAAAATAGATGAACTGAAGGATTTTTGGAAAAAAAAGGGCATCTACACTACCTATCTTTCCAACAACGATACAATGGTTAAAAAAAGCCTTCGTGAAGAAATATTTCGTGAAGCCGAAAATTGTAAAGTGAGGATAGCCCTTATACCCGAGATAGACAACAACGATTTCTTCAAATACGAGCTGAACTATGTGGAAACGCAACCAGTTCTCACTCCCGTAAAGTTTCCACTGGATTATTTTACCAACTTTACGGTAAAAAGATCTTTCGATATTTTATTTTCAATCCTCATCCTTCTTTTCGTTTGTAGTTGGCTTTTCCCCGTTATTGCTGTATTGATAAAAATAGACAGCAAAGGTCCCGTTTTTTTTAAACAAAAAAGATACGGCTTCCACGATGAGGTTTTTAGATGCATTAAATTCCGGACGATGATAGTAAACAATGAATCTTCCACAAAAACCACCCAAGAAAATGATGAAAGGATTACGGCAGTTGGAAAGTTTTTACGAAAAACAAGTATAGACGAAATGCCGCAATTTATAAACGTGCTGATAGGAGATATGTCTGTAGTGGGACCAAGACCTCACATGCTGCTGATTGATGATTACTACAAGACGAAAATTGGAAGATACGCAGTTCGCAGTACTGTAAAGCCCGGAATTAGCGGACTTGCCCAGGTAAACGGGCTTCGCGGAGACAATGGAGACATGAATATAGAAATGAAAAAACGCGTACTTGCAGACACCTTCTATGTAAAAAACTGGAGTTTGACACTGGATATCGTAATTATTTTGAAAACAATATTGCTGATAATTTCTGGCGACAAAAAAGCAAGATAAATACAGCTACAAAACAAAAAAACATTAATTTAGCCGCATGAGAAAGTTCCTGAACGCTTTTGGAGAGTATTTCCTGTTTTTGGGAAAAAGCATACGCCGTCCGCAAAAGGCATCAGTCTTCTGGAAGCTCTTTATGAGAGAAGTGAATGATTTGGGAGTAAACTCTTTCGGACTGGTGGTTTTTACCTCTTTATTTGTGGGGGCCGTTGTAGCGATACAAATGTATAATAACTTCAGTGCGTCCGCTTTTCCGATTCCAACTTCATATGTTGGCTATGCTACGAAAGCCGTGTTGGTTTTGGAGTTTGCGCCTACAATTATCAGTTTAATTTTAGCCGGAAAAGTTGGTTCTTATATTGCTTCAAGTATTGGTACGATGAGGGTTTCCGAGCAAATTGACGCTTTGGATATTATGGGCGTAAATTCCCAGAATTTTTTAGTTTTTCCAAAAATTTTAGCCTGCGTTATTTTCAATCCTTTGCTTATAGCTTTAAGTATTGCTGTGGGAATTGTAGGCGGTTATATTGCAGGAGAGGTTACCGACAATTGGACTTCTGCAGACTATACAACCGGAATCCAAATGTATATGCCCAATTTATTTTACACCTATGCATTTATAAAAACTGCGGTTTTTGCTTTCATTATCGCAACTGTTCCCGCATATTTCGGATATCATGTGAAAGGCGGTTCTTTGGAGGTAGGTCGCGCTAGTACACAAGCTGTGGTTTGGACGATGGTTTTCATCATCATTTCAGAATTATTTTTAACCCAAATGATTTTAAGCTAATGATTGAGGTAAAAGATTTAAGAAAGCAATTTGGCGAAGCAGAAGTTCTGAAAGGCATCACAACCACTTTCGAAACCGGAAAAGTAAACCTCATCATAGGACAAAGTGGTTCGGGAAAAACGGTTTTTCTAAAATCGCTGTTGAATGTTTACGAACCTACATCTGGAACAATTTTATTTGATGGAAGGGACATAATGAAGATGACCAGAGAGCAAAAACAAACACTGCGTTCCGAAATTGGTACCGTTTTTCAAGGAAGCGCACTTTTCGACTCATTAACGGTGGAAGAAAACATCACTTTTCCGCTCGATATGTTTACCAATCTCACTTTTCGGGAAAAGAAAAGACGTGCGATGGAAGTAATGGACAGTGTACATTTGGATAAAGCTGGTAAAAAATTTCCTTCAGAAATTTCCGGAGGTATGCAAAAAAGAGTTGCCATTGCAAGAGCCATTGTAAACAACCCAAAATACCTATTCTGCGATGAGCCAAATTCTGGGTTGGATCCCTATACATCCAACGTTATTGATGATTTGCTGGTAGAAATTACCAAAGAATACAAAACTACTACAATCATCAATACGCACGATATGAACTCTGTAATGACGATTGGTGAAAAAATTGTTTATCTTCGACAAGGAATTTTGGAATGGGAAGGCGATAAAGACAATGTAATACAGGCTCGCAATAAAAACCTAATTGATTTCGTTTATTCATCAGAGCTTTTCAAGGAACTTCGGGATTATTTTTTGAAAACCGATAAAACATCCATTGAAAATATTATTACAAAACCGCAAAAAAATGACGAGTAAAGTCTTACAAATAGTTTTTATTTTCTCCTTTATACTTTCATTTTCTCAAGTGAAATTTGCTGCAAAAACCAATTTGCTTTTCCCAATGGACACTCCCACTTGGAAAAATATTTCTACTAATGCCTCACAAGCTTATGAAGCTAAAGGGAAAACAAATGTGGGCTTCAATGCAGGTTTTTCTTTGAAAATAAATCTTGTAAACACATTTTTTGTGATGCCCGAACTGTATTATACAACTTTTAAAGACAAACATACAGATTCTGTGAGCAACACTACGTTTGAAGCCAAAAGTGAAAGAGCAGATTTGCCTGTTCTTTTAGGATTAAATCTTATAGGAAATAATTTAGGCGTTTTTGCGGGACCTGTTGCAAGTTATCATTTAAGCAAAGAAAACCAATACAATGATTTTGTGGAAAATGCTAAAAATCAATTTACAATTGGGTATCAATTCGGAGCGCAATTCAAAGTAAAAAACCTGATTTTTACAGGAAGATATGAAGGCGCAATTACTGAAGATCAGCGCGAATTTATTAATAAAAACACCACACAAACGATAAGATACGATAATCGTCCAAGCTTTTTAGTTGCGGGTGTTGGTTATCAATTCTAAAAAAATCAATCAATAATTCGGTGGATTATTAGGTGAAATATTTGTTTGATTTACCGTTTTTTCCTGCTGTTTCGCTAATTCGGCAGCTTGCTTTTCCAATTCGGCTTTTTCTTTCTGCAATTGTTTGAATTCTTTACGCTTTTGCTCCTGTTTTATTGCAGAACCTTTGCTTACGTAGCCTACAATTCCGCCAATAATGAGCCCAATTCCGATTCCTGCAAGAATTCCCATCAAATTTATAGGCTCAAAAAGCCTTACAATTGAAAATTCCGGAAGCATATAGTAAAGCAAGAAAGCCAATGCCAAAAGAATAATACCTATAAAAGTCAAATTTTTCATAATGATGTTTTATAAAAAAACCTTTCCAAATTTACTAAAAATTCAGAAAGGTTTTTTTATTAAGATTTATTTTAAAGTTTCTATTATTTTCCTCCGGCTGCTCTGTAATATTCCATCGCCTTATCCATATAGCTGTTCAAGCCAGCGATGCGGTTTTCCGGACCAGGGTGGGTAGAAAGAAATTCCGGTGGTCTTTGGTTTCCGGATGAAGCAGCTTCCATCCTGTTCCAGAAAGGAATTGCCTGTCTTGGGTCGTAACCAGCCATTCCCATTAAGTAAAGTCCCATTTGGTCGGCTTCCAATTCCTGTTTTCTACCATAAGCCAATAGTCCAACTTGTGCACCTATAGGATAAACTTGTGAAAAAATTTGCGCCCACTGTGCATTGGAAATTGCAGTACCCAAAACTGCACCACCAAGTTGAGCTACCATTGCTTGTGAAATTCTTTCATTTCCGTGTCCTGCAAGAGCGTGGGAAATTTCGTGACCCATTACTACGGCAAGTCCGGTTTCATCTTTTGTTACCGGCAAAATTCCTGTATAAACCGCCACTTTTCCACCAGGCATACACCAAGCGTTCAGTTGTGGACTTTCCAAAAGATTAAATTCCCAATTATAATTGGCAAGGTCGCCCTCTCTTCCCAAGTTTCTATAATAATTATTGGCTGCGTTTTTTATTCTTAAACCAACATTAGATACGGCTTTTGCCTGTGTAGTTCCCGAAATTACTTTCGCCTGTGTAAGTGCTTTTTGATATTCTGTTGCAGCCATTGATGCAATTTCAGCATCATTTGCAATCTGCAAAGACCTTCTACCAGTTACAGGGTTCGTGCTGCAAGCTACCATTGAAGCAGTAAGTGCGCCGATTCCTAAAATTTTGTATAATTTCATAGTGAATTGTTATTTGATTATTCAAAATTACACAATTTTTGTTCCAAATGAATCATTAAAGAACTTTTGCACTAAATTTGTATAGATTATATAAATAATTTTTCAAATATTGAAATAATAGTTTTACTTTAAAACTGTTTTAAAATAATATCAAAATTCCCAATGAAAAAAACAATTTTTATATTTTTAGGAATGTTCTTACTTGCATTTCAGAGCTGTTCCTCACAAATTTACATGGAAAAAACTGCTTTGGAAAAAGTAATTGCTGAAGAACAATTCACCTTCATGGCACAAAAAGCAAACCCTGTAAATCAAGATGTGATGAACATCGCCAACTCTATTCCCAATTACAGTTCTTCCCGAATGTTAGATTTGGATTATGGCTACACTTTGGAAATGAAAAACAAAGAATTAATTGCGACACTGCCTTATTTTGGGAGGTCTTACGGTGGAAATACGTACAATACCGATAAACAAAGTTTAAGATTTACCTCAAAAGATTACCAAATCCAAAAATCTTTAAGCAAAAAAGGAAACTATGTTTTTAGGATTATTCCGAATGATGTTTCGCACATAAGATTAATCATTATAGAAATCTACAAAAACGGAAAAGCCTTTGTATCGGTAGACGCGAACGACAGGTCGCCGATTTCTTATGATGGTTTTATCATGAAAAACGAGGAGCTTAAGAAATAAGTTTGCCTAAAAGTTTTTCAACGAAGAGTTTTGCTTCCGAGCTTGGATTTCCCTTCAGTTCGGAGGCATTTTTTTTATGTTTTTCAAATGAATTTTCTTCGGAATTTTCTTTTTTGGTCATTTGGAGGATATATTCTTGAACCCAATATTCAAAACGTTTTTCCGATTGGTTTTTCCTGATTTTCTCAAAACTCCCTGATTTCTTTTTCAGGTTGATAAAATCATCTATTTTCTCGAAAACCCTTTCCAGTCCTTCATTATTCAGCGCAGAACCAAGCAAAACGGGCGTTTTCCAATCTTTTTCTTTTTCTGGCATGAAAAATAAAGCTCGCAGAAGTTCTTGTTTGGTCATTTTCGCTTTTTGCAGATTTTCTTCGTCCACTTTATTGATGAAAATAAGATCCACCATTTCCATAATGCCGCGTTTTATCCCTTGAAGTTCATCACCGCCGCCAATAATTTTTAGAAAAAGAAAAACATCGGTAATATCAGCAACCAAAACTTCGCTTTGCCCTACTCCAACAGTTTCTATCAAAATATAGTCGTAACCTGCGGCTTCACAGAGCAACATGGTTTCAAAAGTAGTATTCGCAACACCGCCCAAAAATCCGGAACTTGGCGAAGGACGGATAAAGGCGTTTTCTTCTTTCGACAATTCTTCCATTCTGGTTTTATCCCCCAAAATTGAGCCTTTATTGAGCGAAGAACTTGGATCGATGGCTAAAACCGCTACTTTTTTGCCTTTTTTTATCGCCAATCTCCCAAAATTTTCAATAAATGTAGATTTTCCGGCGCCTGGAACTCCAGTAATTCCAACACGAACGGAATTTCCAGTGAAAGGCATGATTGCCTTTAATAGTTCCTCTGCAAGCTTTCTGTGTTCGGGTTTTTTACTTTCAATCAAAGTAATGGCCTTTCCGAGAAGTCTTTTGTCTGCGTTTTTTATTCCCTCAATTATATTTTTTACAGAAATCATAAAATCTATTTCATTACAAATATAACAAGTTCGCATCACTCTAAATATTGATTGTATAAATAGTATTTAAAAAAAATATACAACCTGACTATAATGTTTTATGATTTTTTTATTTTATGAGCAATATCATATTATTTTTCATAATTGTTTTTTGCAATAGATATAATTTTGATTAAAATTTCACACAATGCTTAAGAAAATACTAATTGGACTTGCACTCCTAGCAATCATTGGCTACGGCGCATATTATTATATGTCCTATTACTACGGAGTGAAGGATTACACCACATCTTCTGCGGATTTTAAAATCAATTCGGCAGCTTTGAAGGGTGAATTTGTATCAAATGAAACCGCCGCAACAAAAAAATACCAAGATAAAGCAATTGAGGTTTCCGGCGTTGTTACGAGCGCGGCTGGAGATACGGTTTCTTTCGACGGGGTAGATTTCAAATTTGCAGCACCTGTAGCGAACATAAAAGCAGGCGATAAACTTTCTATAAAAGGAAGATTGGTAGGTTATGACAGCTTGGTAGAATCCGTTCAGCTGGACCAATGCACTATTGTTAAATAAAAACTTAAAATAATTTAAAATGAAACTAGCAAGATTTATAAGTTTGATTTTCTTAATTTCCTTTGCATCCGTGATGTTTGGACAGGATGATTTGCTAAAATCACTGGACAGCGGAAATGTGGAGCAAAAACTCGAAATGAGCACGGCAACTGCCTTTAAGGCTTTGCAAATCGTAAATATGCAATCTACTAAAACACCTGCAAAAAAGGAACTTTATATGATTGTTACCCACCGTTTTGGCGCAATAGGCGGTGAAGACGTTAATTTCCTCGACAATTTTTTAGGAATGGATAAAGCCACCACAAAGCTTGGTTTCATCTACGGTATTAACGATTGGCTTTCTTTGGGCGTTACCAGACAAAACCCGAAACTTTATGAGCTTACCGCAAAATACCGTTTCGCACTGCAATCTGAAAATATGCCCGTAACAATGGTAGGATACAATTCTGTGAACATCAACACCAATCTGAAGCAGGCAACTTATCCTAACATCCAATTTAATGATAAATTGTCCTACTCCACGCAACTGTTGATTTCCAGAATGATAAACGATAAAATATCGTTGGAACTCGCTGGAGTTTGGATTCACAAAAATTTGATTGATCCCAATACAGAAAATAAAAACGACCAAATAGTTGCAGCAGGAGGAAGATTCAAGCTTTCAAACCGAGTAAGTGTCAACGCTGAATATGGCTTGAGAATAAACCCTGCAAATACCAAATCCTACTACAATCCTGTTTCTTTGGGCGTTGATATTGATACGGGAGGACACGTTTTCCAACTTCTACTTTCCAACAGCCAAAGAATGAGCGAAGTTGGCTACTTCAGCAATACGGCAGGAAATATAGGCGAAGGCGGAATTTATTTAGGGTTTAACATGTATCGTGTATTTTAATTTTAATCACCTTTTAATAAAATGAAAAAAATATTCATATCGATTTTGGGGCTTTCATTGATAACCTCATGCGACACAAGGACTTACGAAGACATTTCACCAGCAGTTCCCACCACCGTAACTTACAACAATAACGTAAAACCAATTATGACGGCAAGTTGCACCAGTTGCCACTCTACAGCGGGAGGAGAAATGCCTTTTTTAGAAAACTACACTCAGGTAAAAAACAATATCACAACCGTATTATCTACTATGAACAACGGAACGATGCCTCCTGCAGGAGCATTGCCATCCACCACCATTCAAGTGATACAAAACTGGAAAAACGCCGGAATGCCGGAATAATTATTAATTAAACAAAATTTAAAAAAATGAAAATACTAAAAAATGTAGTGATATTAAGTTTCTTATTTCTATTAGGAAATTTAACATTCGGACAAAAATTGATTACGAAAAGCGGACAGGTGAAGTTTTTGGCATCTGTTCCTACGGCACTTGAAGAAGTTGCCGCCACCAACAGCACCGTTTCTGCGGTTTTGGATACCAAAACGAATGCAGTTGCGGTTCAGGCGCTAATCAAAAGTTTTAAATTCAAAGTTCCCTTGATGGAAGAACATTTTAATGAAAATTATTTGGAGTCCGACAAGTATCCGAAATCTACCTTTACCGGAAAAGTGTTGAATTTTGATGCATCAAAACTTACTTCTGCAAAAACGACCTATTATGTGGAAGGCGATTTTACTTTGCACGGAGTTACACAGAAAATTAAAATCCCTGCAACTATGTCCAAAGACAACGGAAAAATTGTAGTATCTGCAGTTTTTTCAATAAAAGCGGAAGATTACAACATTAAAATTCCTTCTTTGGTAAAACAAAAAGTGGCAAAAGACGTAAAAATCTGGGCAAATTTCACTTTATAACCTAATGATTGTGGTAAAAGCATTGCAAACCAGAGTTTTTGCCACAATTTTCTCTTTTAACCAAATCAAAAAAATAAATTTTAAAATGAAAACGAAACTACTTAATTTATTGGCAATTATAGGATTTTCAGTTTGCGTTTTTGCCCAAACCACGGCAGGAACACTTACTTTTTCCTACTTGCAGCCAAAGCCGACAACACCAGCGCCTTCTGCCACAAATGCAAAAAATGCATTCGCAGTATGGATTGAAAATTCCGCAGGAACACTTATAAAAACCAAAATAAAATATGTGGGCGCAGGAATGGGAACTTCAGACCACCTTCCTTCTTGGGCAACTAAAGCAGGATGTATTACAACAGCGAATGCAGGAGGATTTTTAGACGCTACAGATCCTTCTTGTGCAGTTTCTACGGATGCTGTAACAGGCGCTACAAGATCAACAACCACTGTCGGAACAAATATTCCGCCCGCTTTTGGACAAACGGTTTCCGTAACTTGGGATGGAAAAGACAACGCAGGAACAGTGGTTCCGGATGGCAATTACACTATTTTTATAGAAAGTTCTTGGCAAGGAGCGCTTGCAGATGGAGCCCATAATGCTATTGTAAGTTACACATTCGCCAAAGGAACCACAACTGTAGATAACACTACTACACCGCCTACAGGAACAGGTGATACAACCTATTTCACAAACGTTTCCTTATTATGGTCGCCTTCTACAATGGGAACTACAGAAGTAAATGGAAAAAATTCTCCAAAATTCTATCCAAATCCGGTAACAGATTATTTTAGAATTCAGGGAATTGATAATGTAACAGGTGTGAGAATTTATGACGTTTCCGGTAAACTGCTTCGTTATTTGCCGAAAGCTGAACTTTACAATATTGAAGAATTACCAACGGGCTTATATTTCGTGGAAGTCATCACCAAAGGAAAATCCTACTACGACGAACTTCTAAAAAAATAACCTTCATATTAACAAAGAAAAACCACGTTTTTTGCGTGGTTTTTTTTTAAAGAAATAATAAATAGGTTATTTCAATTGCTTCACAATATCTTTTACACCAGTAGTTTCGTAAAACTGGTAATTCCCCTTTTCATCCGAATAAATTAAAAAAGCCTGAAGTTCTGGATGGTTTTTCAAAAAAGTTTTAGCCTTTTCCAAACCAAGAACTAGAACACCGGTCGCATTCGCATCTGCGCTGATGCATTCTTTTGCAAAAATAGACGCACTCAGCAAATTATTTTTGGTAGGATGTCCTGTTTTGGGATCGATGTGGTGTGCAATTTTCACTCCGTTTTCTATGGAGAATCTTCTATAATTTCCAGAGGTTGCGATGGCAAAATTTTCAAGTTTAACAAGGGCTTCCAAAGGATTTGTACTCGTTTGGTTGTCGATGGGTTTTTCTATTCCAGCGGTCCAATTAGTTCCGTCGGCTTTTTTACCGTTTGCATAAACTTCGCCGCCAACTTCCACGATAAATGATTTTATACCTTTCGATTTTAAAAAATCTGAAACCACATCCACCGAATAACCCTGCGCAAAAGCATTAAAATCCAACCCAACCCGCGGATCTTTTTTTACAATTTTATTTCCTTTCAACGAAATTTTTTCAAAACCGGTAAATTGCAATATGCTGTCTATTTTTTTCTGTTCAATTTTCATCTTTTTTCCGGGTCCGAAACCATAAGCGTTAACCAAAGAAAAAACGGTCGGGTCGAATGCTCCATTTGTGTTTTTCCAAACTTCTTTGGCTTTTTTGAAGCAAGCTTTAAAATATTTATCCACTTTCACCGGTTCATTTCTATTGATTTTTGAAATGATGGAATTGGGTTTATACGTGGAAACACTTAAATCAAAATCCTGTAAAATCTGTTCAATTTCCGGCTTCAAATTCCGATTTTGCTTGTCGTAGTAAGAGATATGATACGTTGTTCCCTGTGCTTTGCCGTCTATTTTTATCATTTCTTGCCCGAAAAGAAAGGCTGAAAGTAAAAAAACGACTTGGAAAAGAATTTTTGTTTTCATTTTCTGAAAATTATTCAATAAAATTAGGAAAAATTAAATCTTAAAAACATTTCTGCGGTATGAGAAATATTTGAAATTTCAAATTTTCGTCATTTATTATCAAAATCCATATTGCATAAAAATTTCTAATAATAACCTCCTCAAAAAATAATTATAATATCTAACCAAAAAAAATGATAAATTTGGGAAATGAACAAAATTTTAAGCTATGAAAAAACTATTTATTCTTCCAATTGCGGCAGTTGCACTTTTGGTTTCGTGTAAAAGTAAAACTACCACCGAACCCGTTTCTAATAAAGTTGTTGGTGTTTCGCCATCTTTTACCGGCAAAAAACAACTTACAGAAGGCATGATTGCGCAGGGAAAAACCATTTTCGACAACCGTTGCGGAAAATGCCACGATTTACCCAACCCAAAAAGTTTCAGCGATGAAAAATGGGTGGGAATTATGAACGCGATGGCTCCAAAAGCCAAACTGGACGCGAAACAAAGCGAATTGGTGTACGATTACGTTACTTTTAATAATTAGAATAAGCTCCCGAGAATTTCGGGAGTTTTTTGTTATAGCCTGTTCAAAACCACAATAGTCACAAAAGTTTTAAGAGCTTCAATGCAAAGTTATACGGAACACAAATATAAAGCACGCCAAAAAAAGTTATAAAAAAATGCCACGAATGCACTAATGAATTTATTCGTGCATTCTTGGCAAAAAAACAATCTACATCCAATTGGACTATATTATATAGGTTTTCGGCATTATAAAGAGAAAAAAGGTTCGTTTTTATATAAAAGATTTATTCTCTTATTTTAAAGAAATTCCCAATCCAGCTTTTTCTGAAGGAACTAATTTGCCGTTTTCTACAAAACTTCCACTTGCATGGTCGTTAGAAATAAGATTAGCACTGTCTAAATCTGCAAAATCGCAAAGTGGAGCAATGGCAATTCCCGCAGAAATCCCGATGGAACTTTCCGTCATACAGCCAATCATAATTTTATAGCCAAATTTTCGGGCTTCCGATATCAATTCTAAAGCAGGTGTTAATCCCCCACATTTCATTAGTTTTATATTGACAGAGGAATAATGATTTTGGAGTTTTGGCAGATAGCTCACATTCTGAAAATCTTCATCCGCCATCCAATTTGCGTGGAGATTTTTATCTAAAATTTGAAACTCACCAATCGGTCTCGGTTGTTCGATGTATAAAAATTGCTCAGAAAGTGGATTGTTTTGCAAAAACGCACATTCATCATCGGAAAAACTGGCATTGGAATCTAAAGAAATGGTTTTTCCTGTGCTGAAAAGACGGAAAACATTATCCTTATCGAGAGAATTGCATTTCACTTTGAATTTTTCCCAACTGCTGTCGTTTATTTTTTTGATTTGTTCATCAATTGTCGCAATACTGATGGTGTAGGAAGATTCTGGAAGTTTTGAGGTTTCAATTTTGTTTAGTTCAGCAAAACTTTTTTGCTCCAGCTTTCCATATAAATCCCAATAAGCGCAATCTATCGCAGAAAGCAAAAACGGGTGTAAATTAAAGGATAAAAGTGTTTGGTAAAACTCGTTAGGATGAACAATTTTTTGGTTGGAAAATTTACTTTGTATGAAACTCAACGTTTTTTCAAAATCGTCTAAATCTATTTGGTAATAATTGATTGCGACGCATTCTCCGTAACCTTTCTCGCCGTTTTTCGAAAGAATAATGGTAAGCGAATCCCTGTAATCGTAATTCCCATAAGCAATTGAAAAAGTTTCTTTTAACAGTAAACGGTATTTTTTCCACGTGAGATTCATGAATAATTTGCCTTAAATTGTATAATCAAAAGTAGCTTTATTTATTTAATTTTGTTTACATCAAATCTCAATATTTTGAAATCGCTTCTTTTTGATTCTAAATTTTAAGAACGAAAAGCGATTGCACATCACATTAATAAAACATTAAAAAATCTTGATATGAAAAAAATACTATTTAGCGCCGCAGTAGCATCCATTTTTATGGTTTCCTGTGCGAGAAGCAACGCTGTAACCGGTCCTAAATATACATCAGCAGAAAAGCTTACACAAGGAAAAACCGTTTTTGAAAACTCATGCAACAAATGTCATGCTTTACCTGAGGTGACTAAACACGACGATAAAGGTTGGATGAACACATTAAGCAGAATGGCACCAAGAGCCAAACTGACCGACGACCAACATCAAATGGTGTACGATTATTTGATTTCGGTAAACAAAAAGTAAAAAAAGAATTTTCACTTTTTTATGTCTAGATTTCTAAAATCTGGGCTTTTTTTGTTTGTGGTTTGCAGGGATTTCTTCATTATCTTTGCTTTCTCAACCTTGAAGACCAATGTTTGTTTTATTTCTTACCATTCTTGCTTTTTCGATTGTTTTAATCATCGCTTATCAAAAAAAATCGCTGCGACTTCTAAATGAAGATTCTGCGGTAAAATATCCGAATCTTCTTCTTCTCTTAAATTTTAGCGGAGTTCTTTTTTTAGGAATTTTACCGGCGTTTTTTCTGCCTTTTCCCAATTTCAATTTTGCTGATTTTTCAACAACGCAATGGTTGGTTTTGCTCGGACTTGTTTTGCTAACGTCTTTTGTTGCTTTTACTGTTGCCAATAAAGATCTCCAAAAAACTACGTTTAAAGTAGATTCGCGAATTTTATCCGCAAAATTTCTTGCTCAATATTTCATTGTTCGGATTCTATTTATTATTGGCTACGAAATTTGGTTTCGTGGTTATTTTTTGGATTTTTGCATTTTGGAATATGGAGAAATTATCGCTGTAGTTATTAACGTAATTCTTTATGTCGTTCTGCATTTCGTAAACGGAAAACGTGAAGCACTTTCCTGTATTCCTTTTGGGCTGATTCTTTGTGCGATGAGTATCTGGTTTCAGTCGCCGTTTCCTGCGATAATGATCCATTTGGCTTTGACGGTGCCTTATGATATTATGTTTGTGAAGAAGAAAAGTCTTGGATAATTTGGTTTTAAAACAAAAAACCCTTTCAGCGATTTGAAACGCTGAAAGGGTTCGTCATTTTTACAAAAGTTTTTACTTAATCAAACCAAGTTCTACCAATCTTTCGTGCAGAAATTCTCCTGCAGTGGTATCCGGATATAATTTTGGATTATTTTCATCGAAAGTTCCTTCCAACGCATTCAGCGGCATTTCGCTTACAGGATGCATAAAAAACGGAATGGAATATCTCGAAGTATGCCACGTTTCTCTCGGCGGATTTACCACGCGATGAATTGTAGATTTCAGTTTATTATTGGTGTGTCTGGAAAGCATATCTCCAACGTTAATCATCAGTTCATCGGGTTCTGCGATGGCGTCAATCCATTCTCCATCGTGGTTTTGAACCTGCAAACCTTTTCCTTGAGCGCCCATTAAAAGCGTAATCAAATTAATGTCGCCGTGAGCTGCTGCACGAACAGCGTCATCCGGTTCTTCCGTAATCGGCGGATAATGAATTGGTCTTAAAATCGAGTTTCCTTCGGAAATGTATTGATCAAAATAAAATTCGTTCAAACCAAGATGAAGCGCCAAAGCTCTCAATACATATTTTCCGGTTTTTTCCAACATTTGGAATGCGTTTTTGCCGGTTTCATTGAATTTTGGAAGCTCATCAACCTGAACATTATTGGGATAGGTTTCCGCATATTTTGAGCCTTCAGGAAGATATTGCCCAAAATGCCAAAACTCTTTCAAATCACCTTTTTTAAAGCCTTTTGCCGTTTCTTTTCCGAAGCCAACGTAACCGCGTTGTCCGCCGATTCCCTCGATTTCGTATTTCTTCTTGGTTTCTAATGGCAGGCTGAAGAAGTTTTTCACTTCTCCGTAGAGTTCATCCACCAATTGGTCGTCCAGAAAGTGTCCTTTCAAGGCTACAAAACCAATTTCTTCGTATGCTTTTCCGATTTCATTTACAAATTTCTGTTTGCGTGCCGGATCGTCCGACAGGAAATCACGCAGGTCAACACTAGGAACTAATTTCATTTTATGAATTTTTCAACTACAAAAATAGGGAAAATTTACTGGTGCAAAAACTCTAATTCTTAGACAAATTTTCTGTGAGAAAATGAGATTGCCAAATTTTTCCAAAAAAAATCTTGGAAAAAAGACAGGATTTTGTCATTCCGTAGGAATCTAAACTATCACATTACACGAAGTCGAGATTCCTACGGAATGACAAAATAACGTTCAATTTATTGAAAAAAAAGAATTTATGACAATTAAAAGTTTGTCGAATCTCACACTCTCAATTTTTAGAGTAAACTTAATTATCAGTAAATTTGTCATTCAAAATCTAAGATGAAACAATACTCCTCGAAACGCAGCATACAAATCCTCGCACATCTTCTGAAAGAATACGGAATTTTCAATTTTGTAATTTCTCCCGGCTCCCGAAACGCACCTTTGGCAATCCATTTTTCTGAAACCGACGAATTTAATTGCTACAGCATTGTAGACGAGCGAAGTGCAGCTTTTGTAGGAATGGGAATGGCGCAAAGTTTGAAAAAACCGGTCGGAATTTCCTGCACAAGCGGTTCTGCAGCGGCAAATTATTATCCGGCGGTTACAGAGACATTTTATCAAAATATTCCATTGTTGATGCTCACTGCGGACAGACCGACAGATTTTGTTGATTTATTTGACGGACAAACCATTCGTCAAAAAAATCTGTTTCATCAGCATTCTTACGGCGATTTTGAACTTTTGGAGGATGAAAAGGAAGGCGCAGATGACCATAATTTTGAAACCGTAAAAAAAGCGATTGAACTTTGCATCGAAAAACAAGGTCCGGTTCACATCAATATTCCTCTTTCAGAGCCGCTTTACGACTTGGTTTCGGAACTTCCGATGATGCCGAAAGTGGAAAAAACCATCCAGAAAAAAAATTATGAAATTCCTTCCGATTTAATTTCGGATTGGAATACTTCCAAACGAATATTAATTCTCGTTGGAACTCAAGAACCCAATGAAGAATTGCAAATGCAGCTTTCTCAATTGGTTAAAAACCACAGTGTTGTTGTGATGACGGAGGTGAATTCCAATTTGAAAAACGAGAAGTTTTTTGCGCATATCGACCGCTATGTTTTTAATTTTTCTGAAGAAGATTATCGCACTTACGCTCCCGATTTGCTGATTACAGTGGGACAAAATGTGGTTTCAAAACGTGTAAAACAATTTCTTCGCAAGGCAAAACCACAAAAACATTGGCATATTGACGAGGTTTGGCAACCGGACACCTATTTTTCGCTTACCCAAAAAATAGAAACCAATCCTATAAATTTCTTTGGAAAACTGCTAAATTTCGTGAAGCTTGAGCCGCAACCTTACTACAATCTTTGGGATGTTTTGCGCGATAAAAAAGATGCAAAACACCGTCAATACGTAAACCAAACTGGTTACTCTGATTTTTATCTTTTTAATTCACTTTCGCAGAATATTCCACAAAATTACAATGTGCATTTCAGCAATTCTACAGCAATTCGTTATGCGCAACTCTTTGATTTTGAAAAATATAAAGTGTATTGCAATCGTGGAACTTCGGGAATCGACGGTTCTACTTCCACAGCGATGGGATTTGCAATAGCAGACAAAAACCCGACGCTTTTGGTGACAGGCGAACTCGGATTTTTCTATGATATTAACGGACTTTGGAACCAATATATTCCGCCTTACACAAGAATTATCGTTTTCAATAATGGCGGCGGCGATATTTTCAAATTTATCCCAGGTCCATCGAAAGCAGAAAATGCTTTGGATGAATTTATCGCAACAAAACACACCAAAAACATAGAACTTTTAGCTAAACATTTCGGATTTTCTTATGTGAAAGTGGATGATGATGCAACACTCGACCGTGTTTTGGAGAATTTTTTCAAACCGGATGCAAAACCAAAAATTATGGAAGTTTGCACACAGGAAATTGAAAATGCGGCGATTTTGTCGGGGTATTTTGAATTCCTTAAGTAATACGAAATCCTCGAATTTTATCGAATTGATAAAATCTAATTTGTCATTCTGAATGAAGCTTGCGGAATGAAGAATCTTTTTTAGTTTTTAAAAAAATATTTTTAACCACGAAAGTCACAAAAGAAACTGGATGTTAAAGATGCGGTTATCTTTATTTAAAGTTGAAATAAGCAATGCGCAAATCTTATTTGATCTTTAGTACACTACTGAAGAATCTTACAACTTTTGTGACTTTTATGGTTATTAAACTTTAATATAGAAATTCGTGCATTCGTGGCAAGAAATCAAACTTCCAAATACTCCGAACTTTCAGGTAAATTGGTGATTTTTTCGATGGGATAAACAAACATATCATCGAAATCATTCAGCGCATTAATCAGCTGAAAATGTGAGAATTGCTTTAAGTTTTGCAAAGTAATTTCAGTTTCCTTTATTTTTTTGTTTTTCAAAAGAAACTGTCGCTGAACGCCGTTTAAAAGGTAAGTTGTGGGCGTAAACCATTCTTTTCCTTTCAGAAAAAGCAAATTGGTGTAAGAAGTATCGGTAATGTGGTTGTTTTTCACGATGATGATTTCCTCCGCTTTTGCTTTGTTTTTCATTTTTTCAAACTCTTTTCGGTCTTCAAATTTGAAGGGATAATCAAAACAATTGTTTTCAACCAACTGAAAATCATCAATTTCCGGAATAGCGTAAGGAATGAGTTGCGTTTTGAAATTCTTATCAAGATCGTAAACAATGCGCAGTTTGTAAAGTCCGTCTTCATCGTGTTCTAGATTTTTGAAAATTTTTGCCAAATCCAACGAACCTTCCCTCCCAAAATGGGCGAAAGTTTCGTTAACGCGCTTCTGGTGGTATTCTAAAAGGAAAATTTTTTGATCTTCTACTTTGATGCTTTCAATGAATCGGGACATAGATTTTGTTTTTCATCTCTTGATATTCATCTGCTAATTTACTCAAATGTGTGATTCCGCCGCCACTTTTAAAGTAAAAATTTTCGCCGTCTCTCTCAATAAAGCGAATCATTACGCAGGAATCTAGATTTTTACCGTCAAAATATCCGCAAACTCCAGTGTAAAAGCCTCTTTCGTAATTTTCAGATTCTAAAATAATTTCCAAAGTTTTTGGCTTTGGCGCACCCAAAATAGAACCTGCCGGTAAAAGCGTTTTCATAATGCTGCCTATTTTTCCTTCAAATTCGGGCTTCAACTTCCCAGAAATCTCCGAACTCATCGCATAAAGATTTTTTTGTTGGGTTTTAATGAAATCAATTCTTTGAAATTCTTCCACTTTCACATCATCGGCAACCATACTTAAGTCGTTTCGCAGCAAATCGACTACGGTATAATGTTCTGCTTTTTCTTTCATATCGTTTTTCAAAAGTTCGGCGGCGTTTTCTTTGGAAGCATCAATGGTTCCCTTCATTGGATGCGTATAAATTTGATTACCAATAATTTCAACAAAAGTTTCCGGAGAAAAAAACACAAAATCGTCTTTGTATTTTACTTTGTATTTTGCTTTTGAAAGGTTAAAAATTTCTTCGAGGCAAAGATTGGTTTCTATTTTCGTCTTTCTTGTATAATTAACGAGGTAAGAATTTCCTAATTTCAGGTGTTTTTGAACATTTTCAAAGCCTTTTTGGTAATTTTCTTTGGTTTCGGGGAAGAAATTCCACTCAAAGTTTTGAGATTTTTCACTGCCTTTCAAATTGATGGCATCATTATTAGATGATATTTTAACATTCTGAAAATCAATTAACAAACCTGATTTTAAAATTTCGTTTTCAAGATAAATCTCTACATTCTGCATCAGAAAATCTACCATAAAAAAGAAGGGAACTTTCTGTTGCGAAAGCTCGTCCATTCTGCTGAAATTTGGGTGAAAATCTTTTTGATTCATACCGCAAAAGTAATTTTTTAAAGTTTATTTTTGCACAAAGAATTAAAATGGAACAAAATTATCCTCAAAAAGAAGGGATTGACACCATACTGAAAACTGCTTTTTATTATTGGAATAAAACTTTACCCTATCAACTGCTCTTTAGTTTGATGTATATTTCACTTCTTATTACATTCTTTTTTTTCGCGATTGATTATTATGAACTTTCAGATGATTTTGCCAATTATATTCAAGCCGCTTCAAAACCGGGAATGCAAGATGATATGGCTGCTGCAACACAACTCAACGCGAATATAAATTTCGGGAGTTTCAAATTGGCAATCTTGGGAATGTTGTCTTTTCTTTTTCCCCTGAATATGGGTCTTTACAAAATGTTTAGAAAAATTGATCTGAAAGAAAAGATAGAAATGGAAGATTTTTTCGCAGGATATTACGGTGTGAATTTTTTCATTTATGCAAGTTATTTTCTCTTTTGGTCAATTGCTTATTCATATGCTTCTGCTACAATTATTTTGGTGATTCCATGGATTTTTTTGACGCTTTTTACGGCTCCTCTGATGTTTTTTATGGATATCAGAATTATTGAAAGCTTTAGTTTTAATGTCAAGGCGATTAAACTTTATCCATTAGAAATCATTATTTGTGTATTCATTGCTTTTTTGTTCAAATATGCAGGATTGATGGTGTTTCTGGTAGGTTTTCTTTTCACTTTTCCTTTTATGAATGCAATGATTTACGCTTTGTATAGGAAGATTTTTTCTGAAAAAGGTTAAATTTTGTCGATATTTCTCCTGCATAAGCTTGTAATTTTTATATTTGAAAAAAAAATAGACTTTTTATGGAAACTTTTAGTGAATTTGACCAACAGGGAACTGCGCCTCAAAGAAATTTCAGCGATATCTTAAGCCATGGTTTTAATAATTATTTCAAAGTAATTTGGTGGGCTATACTTTTGTGTTTGATTTTCATAATCATTTCTTCCGTTATCTCCGCAATTGCAACATCGGTGATAGGATACGACCAAGCTGAAATGCAGGAAGTGATGAAAGATGCAATTGAAAGTAAGGATTTCGGAAGCTTGCCGGCAAAAATGTTTGAAGTAAGGGGCTACAGCGCAAGCAATGCGATATCTTATATTGTAAGTTTACTATTATATCCTGTTTTTGTTGGTTTTCTGTATATTTTGCAGAAGGGAAATTTACAAAAAACTGTCAATTTTTCAGATTTATTTATTGGTTTTAGGCAAAATACGCTTCAAATCATACTTTTCGGACTCCTTTCAGGAATTGCGATGGGAATTTCGATGATGTTATGTTTTTTCCCAGTATTTTTTGTGGCGCCATTATTTGCACTTGGTCTTCCCATTGTGTTTTTTGAAAACACCACAGCGGTTGAAGGAATTAAAAAAAGTATAAATATTGCAACTAAAAACTACGGAACCTTATTGGGCGTTTCACTTGTATCGTTTATCATCGCTATTGCAGGTGTATTTTTTTGTGGAATTGGCTTGCTTGCATCATTCCCATTTATGTTTGCGGCAATGTATTCTGCATACTGCGCTTTTTGCGGAACACCGAGACAGATAAATTAATAAAAGATTTCCATTAAAGTATAAATTCACCATTACTTTAATTTGTAAATTTGGGCAACAGTAAAAATGCTGTTGCCTTTTATTTTAAAAACAATGCCCAACAGAAAATATCAAATTAGCGGGGTGAAAATAAAGCAGGTTTTCCTGATTTTAATTATTACCGCACTTGTAGCACTTATCGTTACCAATTTGTCGATGTTTATCCCGTCACTTTTGGGAGCGTTAACGCTTTACGTAGTTTGCCGAAGCCTGAATTTTCACCTACAGGAAACCAAAAATTGGAAGCCAATTTGGTCGTCACTTCTAATCATTTTACTTTGTTTGATTGTTTTAATAATACCCGTTTATCTTCTTGCCGATGTAATTATTGCAAAACTTGGTGATTCCAAAGAATATTTAGTGAAATTTAATGTTTTTTTAGATAAAATTCAGCAATATGTTTATTCTAAAATCAATATTGATGTATTGAGTAAAGACAATATGAAGAAGGTGCAGGATTTTGCCGCAAAAACTTCTACATCCTTTGTTAGCAGTACTTTCAATACCCTTTCTGTGGTTTTATCCATGTTTTTTATGCTTTATTTTATGTTGGAAAAACCCCGTCTTTTTGAAAGAGTCGTAACTACAGCAATACCTTTGAAAAAAGCAAACATCTCTTTGATAGGTGAAAAATTCAGAAAACTAGTTATGGCAAATGCGGTGGGAATTCCCGTTGTTGCTCTCGGACAAGGAATTGTGGCTTTAATTGGCTACCTTATTTTCGGTGCGCCAAGTCCGGTTCTTTTGTTTGCATTAACGGCGGTTGCATCCATGATTCCTATTGTAGGAGCGGGAATTGTATATGTTCCTGTGGGGATTTTTATGATTGCGGAAGGTGATACCAATGGAGGTATTGGTGTGTTGGTTTACAGCTTAATTGCAGTAGGACTTACCGACAACATACTTCGTTTTACACTTTTGAAAAGATTAGAAAATATTCATCCTTTAAACACCGTTTTCGGAATTATTATGGGAATGAATCTTTTTGGTTTTATGGGATTAATATTTGGACCAATTCTGGTTTCGATGACCGTTTTGCTGCTACAGGTTTATCGCGATGAATTCAGCACCGACGAAAGAGAAATTATTTTACCCGAACCGAAGGAGATTGAAAAGAAAATAGATTTAACTATCTAAAAATCTGTTGTTTATATTTTTATTAAAAAATCATCTCGGTCATCCAAAAAGCGAAATTTATTACGGAAATCCAGAAGTTTTTCCAAATTTATTTCTGAAAAAACGAAATTTTCCTCTTTTTTTGAAACTTCCGAACCATCTGCAAAAAAGCAGTGCGAGCTTTCTATGTACAACAAATTATTGCCATCCGTTCCGATTCTATTTAAACCAAAAACATAAGCCTGATTTTCTATTGCACGAGCTTTCAGAAGGTGTTCCCAAGCTTTCACGCGGCTTTCGGGCCAGTTTGCAACATAAATAATTGCATCATAATCTCCTTGATTTCTAGAAAAAACAGGAAAGCGAAGGTCATAACACACTTGTAAAAGAATACGAACGCCTTTCAATTCAACAATAATTCTGTCAGAACCTTTGGAATACGCTTTGTCTTCGCCAGAATAGGAAAAAAGGTGTCTTTTGTCGTAAAACTTAAAAGTTCCATCGGGATTTACAAAATACATCCGGTTGAAAAACTTTCCGTTTTCTTCAATAGAGGCACTTCCGCAAACCGAACTATTTTTCTTCTTCGCAAATTCTTTCATCCAGTTTAAAGTTTCCAAATTTCGGTCTGCAATTTCTTCCGGTTCCATGCAGAATCCCGTAGAAAACATTTCGGGAAGCAGAAACAAATCGGCTTGTTCATTTTCAAAAGCTTTTTCTATGTTTTCAAAATTTTGATTTTTATTTTTCCAAACAATATCCAAATTCAATCCGGTGATTTTCATACAAAATGATTTTGGTTAAAAATAGCAAAATTTGACCAATGTTTCCTCTAAATTATGACAAAAAGGCTGTAAATAGGGCAATTTATATTTGGCATCCTTTTGATAATTACTACATTTGCAAAACTTTAAAAAAAATTAATGGAATTAGCATTACAGATATTTCAATTCATCTTAAGTATCTCTATTTTGGTTGTACTGCACGAATTGGGGCACTTTTTACCTGCAAAATGGTTCAAAACCAAAGTAGAAAAATTTTACCTCTTTTTTGATCCTTGGTTTTCCGTTGTAAAAAAGAAAATTGGCGAAACAGAATACGGAATTGGTTGGCTTCCTTTCGGCGGCTATGTAAAAATTGCCGGAATGGTGGACGAAAGTATGGACACCGAACAGCTGAAAACCCCACCGCAACCTTGGGAATTTCGCAGCAAACCAGCTTGGCAAAGGCTCATCATCATGTTGGGAGGAGTAACCGTAAATTTCTTTTTGGCTTGGCTAATCTACTCTGGACTTTCATTTTTCAACGGTGAAGTATATACCGATTTAAACAAATTTCAAAACGGAATAGGAGTTTCTGAAGCCGGAAGAAAAATGGGATTTGAAAACGGCGATAAATTAGTAAGTATCGACGGAAAACCTGCAGAAAGATTGGAAAACGCATCATTAGACATCCTTTTCAGTAAAGAGGCAACCGTGGAAAGAGGAGGGAAGCAAGTTTCTTTTCCTGTAAACGAAGATGGGGTAGCTGATGTGATAAAACAAAGAGAAGTGAAACTTTATCTGATGCCGAGATATCCTATGATTATCGACAGCCTTACAACTCCGATTTCACAAAAATCCGGCTTATTGAAGGGCGATAAAGTTATTGGAATAAACGGAAAGCCAGTTCAATTTTTTGATGAAGTAACCAAAGTTTTAGACGAATCGAAAAACAAGCAAATCAGCTTAACCGTTGATAGAAACGGACAATCCACGGAAGTTCAGAACGTGTCTGTTGATGGAAACGGAAAACTGGGAGTTGGCTTGAATCTATCTGGACTAAAGGGAATTTCAACAAAGAAAGAATACTCGTTTTTTGAAGCAATTCCAAGAGGTTTTGAAAGAACAATTGGCGCTTTAACCACACAAATAAAGCAGTTCCGAATAATTTTCAATTCAAAAATACAAGGCTATAAAAGCGTAGGAGGTCCAATTGCGATTGTAAAAATGATGCCTGTAGATAAATCCAAAGACGGCGGATTGAGTATTGATTGGCCTTCTTTCTGGAGTTTCACGGCAATGTTTTCGGTTTGGCTTGCATTTTTAAATCTTATCCCAATTCCGGGACTTGATGGTGGTCACGTAATGTTTACGTTGTGGGAAATTATTACTGGAAAACCTGTTCCTCAGAAAATTTTGGAACATGCGCAAATGATTGGCGTAATTTTTCTTTTAGGTTTAATGTTGTTAATCTTTGGTAATGACATCTTTAAGATTATCACTGGAAAACTTTGATGAAAATTTGAAAAAATATTTGTACAGAAATAAAAAACTTTTTATATTTGCACACGCTAAACGAAAAATAAAGCATTCCTCCTTAGCTCAGTCGGTTAGAGCATCTGACTGTTAATCAGAGGGTCCTTGGTTCGAGCCCAAGAGGAGGAGCAAAACCATCAACTGAAGTTGGTGGTTTTTTTTATCTCTGAATTTAAATCAAATTAGCATAATTTTTGTAAAAGTTCATTATCTATAAAACTTAATTGTGAATAAAAAATATACAACGCCATTTTTCTTTACTTTCATTTTCGCTTTTTTCTTCAATATTGCTTTTGCACAAGTTGAAAAAGAACAAAAAATTGATGAAGTAGTAATAAAAAAAGGAAAACCTGATTTTAAGAATAAAAAAGAAAATCCAGCTTACGCCATTATGCAGGAAGTTTGGAAGCGCAAACGAAATAACGGACTGAAAAAATTCAAAACATACACTTATAAAGAGTACGAAAAAATAGAGTTTGACGTTGCCAATATCGACAGCGCCTTCATGGATAAAAAAATCTTTAAAAAACTCGATTTTATTTTTGATTATGCCGATTCTGCCGATAACGGAAGGCTTGCTCTCCCCGTGTTTCTAAACGAGGCTATTTACGATAATTTCGGGCAAAATGAGCCAGTAAAAAAATCTAAAAGACTAATGATTGCCCAAAAAACTTCGGGTTTTCAGGACAATCAAATCGTTACACTTACAGCAAAAAATTTATACAAGGAAATTGATATTTACGACAATATTATCAACTATTTTGACATCGGTTTTCAAAGTCCTGTTTCGCGAGACGGTTTTAGCACCTACAATTATGAGTTGACGGACACCATTATGGTAAACGGAACCCAATCTTTCCAGATAAGGTATGAACCGAAAAGAAAAGACGTACTTGCTTTTCAGGGTTATCTTTATATTTCAACGGATCATTACGCTGTAGTTCAGGCAACATTGCGCTCTACAAAAAAAATGAATGTAAATTTCGTAAACGGAATTTTCACCCAATTGGAATTTGATAATCCCGACGAAGAAACATTTCTGCCAACAAAAATAAAAACAGCGATTGATCTTTCGCCTTTTTCTAAAAATAAAACTGCAAAAAGCCTTGCAGCAATACGAACCGTAGATTTTTCAGATTATCAGTTTAATCCTCCTTTAACCGAAAAAGATTTTGAGCTTCGCGAATCTGAAATGACTGCCGAATTTGTGAAAAAAGATGACGCTTTTTGGCAAGCTGCACGTACAGATTCATTAAGCCAAACCGAAAAAGGAGTTTATGAAATGCTCGACAGGCTGGAAAAAACGCCACGTTTCCAAAGAATTGTAAAAGCTTACGAAACTTTCGCTTCTGGCTATTATAATGTAGGAAAAGCGATTGATATCGGAAGTATTTACTCTATTTACGGAAGAAACGCTGTGGAAGGAAATAGAATAAGATTGGGAGGAAGAACCTATTTCACCCAAAACGACGACTGGAGAATTCAGGCTTATGGAGCTTATGGATTTAAAGATGAACAGTTTAAATACGGCGCGGAAGCAAAATATATGTTCAATAAAATCAATCGTTTTACGATTGGAGCCGGAACTCGCCGAGATATCCTTCAACTTGGAGTGCAACTTACAACAGATGACGGTATTATGTCCCGAACCTTTGCCTCATCTTCAGTTTTTGGGCGTGGTGAAAACGCATCCTTAAGCTCTGTAAACCAAACCAATATATTTTCGTCCATTGATCCTTGGAAAAACTTCACCGTTCGTTTGGATGGAACTTTGCAAAGCATAAAATCTGCCGATGAATCCAAATTCAATCTTTATTATCACGATAACGACGGTATGTTGCGAAAAACTGTAAACGATTCCCACGTAACTTTAAGTTTGATTTCGAGACCGGGAGCGAAATTTTCGCAAACCGGCGTAGATCGCTACGAACACAGTACTCTTGCGCCAACAATTGTTTTGAAATACACTCGTGGATTGGAAAATCTTTTCAATTCAGATTATGGCTACAACAAATTGCAGTTTATGTTTTACAAGCCAATGTTGATTGGGGTTTGGGGGAAATCATTCATCAGTTTTGAAGCCGGAAAAAACTTTGAGCCGCTTCCTTTGGCTTTGCAGAACGTAATTCCTGGAAATCAATCATACAGCTTGGTTCCAAATACTTTTGCCCAGTTGAATTATTACGAATTTGTGGCAGATCAATACGCAACGGCACATTTGGAGCATCATTTTAACGGCAAAATACTTTCTTATATTCCTTTAATTAAAAAATTGAAACTTCGCGAGGTTGCTTTTATAAGAGCAGCTTACGGAACATTAAGCGATGAATCGAAAGCCATCAATACGCAAGGTTTCAAATATTCTGCACCAGATAAAAACGTTTATTATGAATACGGTTTTGGGATAGAAAACATAGGTTTTGGAAATATGAGATTTTTCAGAATAGATTTCAACTGGCGAGGAAATTATTTGGATAAACCTGATGCTTCGAAATTTGGAATAAAGGCGGGAATACAGTTTTTTTATTAGAAAATATTGATAAGAGTAAAAGTTATAAAACACGGAAAAATCCGTGTTTTTTGTTTTTATGTTTTTTAATTAGGGGAATATTTGGTTGAAAAATATATTTCTACGAAAAAAAATCCCGAACTTCTAAAAGCTCGGGATTTTATTTTATAAAACGCTTCTAATTATGCGTTTGGCTCTACAGATACAAAAGATCTGTTGTTTGCTTTCTTACGGAAAACTACTTTACCGTCAACAAGCGCGTGCAAAGTGTGGTCTTTACCCATTCCCACGTTTTCACCTGGGTGGTGTTGAGTTCCTCTTTGTCTCACGATAATGTTACCGGCTATTGCTTCTTGTCCTCCGAAAATCTTTACACCCAATCTTTTAGAGTGAGATTCTCTACCGTTTTTGGAGCTACCAACTCCCTTCTTGTGTGCCATTCTATTTCTGGATTATTTTTTTGCGGTTAATTTTTCGATGTTTTCTTTGATGTAAGCATCGAATTCTTCAGAGCTCAATACTCTTTTCTCTAATTTTTCTTTGAGTTCTTTACCCAATTCCACCAAAACTTTTCTGTTGTCGATGGATTCTGAAAGACCGTTTTTCTTCAACAAATGGTTCAATTCATGATCTTCGCTGAAGTTTACGGTTAATGCATCGCGGTTAGCAGCTGCTTTTTTCTCCTCTGCTTTTTCAGCTTTAGGAGCTTTTACCGCTTTTGCTTCCGTAGATTCTGATTTTACGGTTTCTTTCTTAGCCGCTTTTTTAGCACCATCAAATCCGGTAATACCAGTGATCTGAATTTGTGTTAACGCTTGACGGTGACCGTTTTTCTTTTCGTATCCTTTTCTTCTTTTCTTTTTGAAAACGATTACTTTATCCGCTTTCACATGATCAAGGATTTCAGCATCTACTGTGATGCCACTTACAGCCGGGGCGCCAATTGTTGTAGTACCGTTTACAGTAAGAAGAACTTTATCAAAAGAAACTTTTGCTCCTTTATCTCCTTTCAAACGGTTTACAAACAACTTTTGGTCTTGCTCAACTTTGTATTGAAGCCCTGCTATCTCTACAATTGCAAACATTTGTTTATAATTTTTGGTTGTTAATATTCTATTTTGAGTGTGCAAAAATAAGAATTTTTTCTGAAATACAAGACGTTATGTTGAAAATTTTGGCTGGATGTAGGAAGATGGGTGCTGGAAGTTTTGCAAATTCACTTTTTAGAAATTTTTTTGATTTTTTTAACAACAATCAGCAACCACTAATGACAACTTGAATGATCCCCCTGTTCATGCATTTCAGAATCATTATGAATTACCTTCATAGCTTCTTTTTTTGGCGAAAGCAAAGGAATTCCCAACTCCAAACCACGAAGAACGAATAACCCGCCTAAAATAATCATCAATACCGGAATGATTTTTAAAATTTTGATGCGGAAAGCTGTAGTCATCATATTTCCCAAAAAAACTACGGCAAACATAAACGGGAATGTTCCCAAACCAAATAACGCCATGAAAAGGGCGCCCTGCCAAATTCCTCCGGCTGCGAGTGATGCGGTGAGTGCCATGTAAACCATTCCGCAAGGTAGAAAACCATTTAAAATTCCTGTGAAAAATCGGGATTTTAAATCTGCTTTTTGAAGAAGATTTCCCAGATTTTTTTTAACAAAAAATAGAAATTTGGAGAGGAATGGAAGTTTCGTAGCGAAATCTTTTCCCCCAAATGAAAAAAGCGCCATCACAATCAGCAAAATTCCTACAAAAATGGTGAGATACTGCTGAAAACCCGCCATTTCAAAGCCTTTTCCTACAAAACCGAGAATTCCGCCAAGTACAGCGTAAGTTACAATTCTGCCGAAGTTATAAGTAAGATTTTGAAGGTGATAATTAATAGACTGTTGCTTGGTTAATCCCATAGAAAGCGCAATAGGACCGCACATTCCGATGCAGTGAAACCCTGAAGCGAAGCCAATACTTAATGCAGATAAAATAAGGGCTGTTTCCATTTTTTACCAAACCAAATCGTAGTCCAACTGGTAGTTTTTGTTTTCTTTCGTCCAGTGCATTCTTAAAACGTAATTTCCTTTCAGCAAAACTTTTGCAGGGATGAAGATAGAGTTGGAGCCATCCAAAGGCATCTCTCTTATAATGTCGAGCTTTTGGTCGTCTGCACGGTGAAGATCTATCTTAAATTTAGAATTTCCGTTATTGATATCTTTCGGAAAAACTACTTTTATACCGGAAACATCTTGTAAATATTTTGGTTTTTCGGGCAATTTATCGGCAAGGTTTTTTGCATCGATAACGTTTTGATAAACGAGTTCTTCCTCATAATAATTATCGGTAATCAGTTCGGAGTTTTGCCATCCTCTCGAAAAAATGAAAATCATTGATAGAATGAAAATCATAAACGCCCCCAAAGCTACTGCTACACCGTGTCCCCACGTAAAATTTTTGAACATAATTTTTTTTAAAACTGAAGTTTAAACGGACCTTCAAAGAACGTTGCATACTCATCAATCAGCTTACCTTTTTCGTCGTAAATACCGATGGTGATGTTTTGTTTGGTTTTTTGTATTTCTTTTTCAGGGAAACTTACGGAAATTGTTCCGCGTGTAATTTTGTCTTTTTCTATGGTGATTTTACTATCGCCGTTAAACATGATTTCGCCATGTTTTGGCTCCAAAATTTTTATGGTAACTACCTTTTTTGTGTTGGTTTTGTTCAGTAGCGTATAGCTGTAAGTATTGTGAATTTTTCCGTCTCTTACGATATAGGATGTTCCCGGAGGTTTAAGGAATTTGGCTTCCATTGCTCCTCTGTTGTACAATAAAAATCCTAAAAACCCTATTAAAAGCATCAATACTACAGAATACGCCTTCATTCTGTTGGTAAATTTGAAAGGAACTTCTCTTTCAATTTCGTCCTCGGTAGCGTATCGTATCAAGCCTTTTGGCAATCCGGTTTTCACCATTACTTCGTCGCAAGCGTCGATACATGCTGTACAGTTTACGCATTCCAGCTGTTGTCCGTTTCGGATGTCAATTCCTGTAGGGCAAACCACAACGCACTGGTTACAATCGATACAGTCGCCTTTTCCTGCGGCTTTACGGTCTTCACCTTTTCTCCATTTCGAGCGGTTTTCACCTCTTTTGAAGTCATAAAAAACGTTGATGGTTTGCTTGTCGATAAGCACTCCTTGAAGTCTTCCGTACGGACAAACCAATGTGCAAACCTGCTCCCTGAACCAAGCGAATACAAAATAGAATGCTGCAGTAAAGAGTATCATCACCAGAAAGTTTGTAGGATGCTCGAACGGACCTTCTCTCATTATTTTGAAGACTTCTTTGTAACCCACAATGTACATGAACATTACGTGAGTGATGATTAGGGAAATAATGGCAAAAATGAACCATTTCAGTCCTCTTTTCCATATTTTTTCGCCGTTCCATGGCTGGTTGTCGAGCCTCATTTGCTTGTTACGGTCGCCTTCGATGGCATATTCTATTTTTCTGAAAATCATTTCCATGAAAATAGTTTGCGGACAAATCCATCCACAAAAAATTCTACCAAAAACCACCGTAAATAAAATAATGAAGACTATAGATGCAATCGCGCCTAAAGCCAAAATGAAAAAATCTTGAGGGTAAAAAGGCTGCCCAAAAATGAAGAATTCTCTTTCTAAGATGTTGATTAATAAAACGGGATTTCCATTAATCTTCATGAAAGGTATGGCGAAGTAAACAATAAGTAGAAAAATACTTGCAAGATAGCGGTAGTTGGTATATTTTCCGCTTGGTTTTTTAGGGAAGACCCATTTTCTTTTACCCGATTGATCCATGGTTCCTACAGAATCTCGGAAAGTTTCAGGATCCATTACCTGTCCTTGGCCACCTCTATAATTTATATCTTCGGACATTTTTTTGTTTTTTTGAAAAAAAAATTCAGTGAATGAAAACGACACAAATTTAGTAAAATATATTGACTAATCAGTGTAACAAGGGTTACTAAAACTGAACAAAAAACATGATAAAAGCCATCTTTTAGAAAGATGGCTTATTATAAAATTTTTATGAAAAAAAATTATTTTTCCCAGTTTGCCGGTGTTCCTTGCGGTGCAGCGCCTCCCTGTGCAGGAGTGATAGGAGATTTTTCCTGATTGATGTGGTAAATGTAAGCAGCCACGTTTTGGATATCGAATCCACTTAGCTGACCATTTTTACCAAAAGCCACCATCGCAGGGTTGTTCGGCGAACCGTTTTCTACCATGTGGAATACGTTTTTGAATAAAGTTTTTTCAGGTTGATTGATCCAAACATTATCTGTAAGGTTCGGGCCAACACCGCCTTTTCCGCCTTCCATGTGGCAAGATAGACAGTTAGCTTTGAAAACTTCTTCACCTGCGGCAACGTTATCGGCACTGTATTTTGCAGTTTCAATGGTTGGTGGAGGAGTATCTTTCATCCATTGCTCAACACTTGCGATTTGCTCTTTGTGTTCCACGTCATATTCTTTGTCAGGATGCGCAAAATCTGTAAGCCAGAAAGAAATCATATAAACTACCAAATAAGCTGCTCCGAACCAGAAAAGTCCTAACCACCATTTTGGAAGCTGATTATCAAGCTCCATAATTCCATCGAAACCATGGTCGATAAGGATGTCTTTTTCCTGCGTTGCAGACTGTTTTTTGAAGGCATCATTGTAAAGTCTCTGAAAATAAGGAGTTTTTTTAGCTTCTAAATATGCAGCTTGCTCTTCGGGAGTAAGTTTTTTGAATTTGTCGTTCTCAATCAAATCTCCAATTGCACTGTGAATCATCGCCAGAATTGCACTGATGATTACAGTACCCCAAAAGTATGGTGAAGATAAGAATGATGCATTTTGAACGAACATATAGTATACTACAAATAATATGATGAGTATAACAAGAATGTTGATGTAAACCGGTGTTCTTTGTTTCATGACGTTTAATTTTTTATAAATTAAATGGTTGATCATCATCTAAAGGAGCATGCTCTTGCTCTTTGTAGTGTTTCTTCGGGCGGCTGAAAACATAAATTACAAGACCGAGGAAGAAAAGCATGAAGATTATCAAAGCCAGCGTCTGGTAAAGACCTGTATTTTCACTATTGTTGAGAATATCTCTGAAACTTTGAGGGATCATAATGCTCCTTTAGATTTTTGATTTTGTTAATTATTACTTGCAGTTTTTATTTCTGTAGTTTTGATGTCGGTACCCAATCTTTGCAGATAGGCTATAAGCGCTACAATTTCCTTTTTCTCCAGTTCACCTGCAGGTCTGCTTGCATAAGCCTGTTTCAAATCCGGAGCTTCATCGAAAATACCTTTTACGATTTTTGCAGCTTGGTTATCTGCCCATTTTCCTGCCGAATCTATTTCTGCTTTGGTGTAAGGTACGCTGAACGCATTTTTCATCAGGTTCAGTTTGTTCACCATTTCAGAACGGTCTAAATCGTTGGCAATTAACCAAGGATAACGAGGCATTATGGATCCCGGAGAAGTGTTTCTTGGGTTGTACATGTGTTTGTAGTGCCAAGAAGGTGATGGTCTCATTTGTCCTTCTCTTTGTAAATCCGGCCCGGTTCTTTTTGATCCCCAAAGGAACGGTCTGTCATATACAAATTCACCTGCTTTGGAATATTGACCGTTTTTACCGTTGAATCTTACTACTTCATCACGGAAAGGACGAATCATTTGAGAGTGACAAGCGTTACATCCTTCTCTGATGTATAAATCTCTACCTTCCAATTCCAACGGAGAATATGGTTTCACTGCTGCAATAGTAGGAACGTTGTCTTTCACAGTTAATGTTGGGATGATTTGTACTGCACCACCAATTGCTACTGCAATAAATGCTAAAACAGATAGATAAAGCGGCATTCTTTCTAACCAAAGGTGAGTTCCTTCTCCTTCTTTTCTTGCAGAACCAATGTTTGCCAATGCAGGAGCTTCAGCAGGAACTTCTTTCTGGAATGATCCTGATCTTACTGTCGCTACCACGTTCACACACATAAGAATTGCACCGGTGATGTAAAGTAATCCACCTACAAATCTCATAATATAGTAAGGAATAATAGCGGTAACGGTATCTAACCATTGCTTGTACAATAAAGTTCCGTCTGGATTAAACTGTTTCCACATTAAACCTTGTGTAAATCCTGCGATATATAGAGGAACAGCATAGAAAATAATTCCTAAAGTTCCAAGCCAGAAATGCCAGTTTGCCAATTTTACAGACCAAAGTTTGGTTCTCCACATAATTGGAAGCAGATAATAAATCATACCAAATGCGATGAAGCCGTTCCAGCCTAATGCACCAATGTGAACGTGGCCAATAACCCAATCCGTAAAGTGACCAATTTTGTTTAAAGTTTTTGTTGCTAAAAGCGGCCCTTCAAAAGTTGCCATACCATAACAGGTAACAGCTACTACAAAGAATTTCAAAACAGGGTTTTCCCTTACTTTATCCCAAGCTCCTCTTAAGGTAAGAAGCCCGTTCAACATACCTCCCCAAGACGGAGCAATAAGTGCGATAGAGAAACCAGTTCCTAAAGCTTGGGCCCATGCTGGAAGAGCAGTATATTGCAAGTGGTGAGGACCTGCCCAAATATATACGAAAATTAGCGACCAGAAGTGAATAATAGAAAGTTTGTAAGAAAAGACAGGTCTGTCTGCAGCTTTTGGTAAGAAATAATACATCAAACCAAGTACCGGTGTTGTAAGGAAGAATGCTACCGCATTGTGTCCGTACCACCACTGTACCAAAGCATCTTTTACACCTGCGTAAGCGGAATAAGATTTCCACATATTAAGAGGAACCTCCAAGTTATTGAAAATATGAAGCATTGCCACAGCAATCCAAGTTCCGATGTAGAACCAAATCGCTACATAAAGGTGACGAACTCTTCTTTTTGCAATAGTTCCGAACATATTGATACCGAAAATTACCCAAGAAACGGTAATCAAAATATCAATTGGCCATTCGTGTTCTGCGTATTCTTTGGAGGTATTGATACCCATGAAGAATGTGATTACCACTGCAACGATCATGATTTGCCATGTCCAGAAATGCAACCAAGAAAGCGTATCGCTGAACATTCTCGCTTTCAATAATCTTTGCAAAGAGTAGTAAATCCCTGCAAAAATACAGTTTCCTACGAATGCAAAAATTACCGCACTGGTGTGCAACATCCTGATTCTTCCGAATCCGAAAGCTCCATGCGAATTAATTAAGCCCTGAATGTTTCCGGCTGCTAAACTTTTAATGGTATCATCGTCCGTACCGAAAAAGTATTCCGGAAGTTCGGGATAAAAGAGCATTAAAGCCGCGGTAAGTCCAAGCAAAAAACCTACAACACCAAAAATAATGGTGGCGTATAGAAATGCCCGAACAATACTGTTGTCATAACTAAACTTTTGTGTTTCCATATTAACTAATTACTTTTTTCTTCAGTTTTTGTTTCAGATGCTGGTTCATCTGAATGATTATCGTTGGGATTGTCTTCTTCTAACAGTATTCGGACAGCCGGAGACTCATCATCCTCGAACTGCCCTTTTTTGGCATTATAAATAAAAACAATCAAGAACACTACTGCTAATGAAACGCTGCAGATGATCATTAAATACAGGATGTCCATTGCAATAGCAAATTTAATTTTTTAAAGTGGTCAAATTTAATCAAAATTAATGATATTAATCAGCAAATGTTAAAAAACGTTAATTTAAAATTTTTCTAAATAAGCACTTGTTGTTTTTAGCTTCAAAACCAAGTGTTTGGTATGAATTGGTTTCTAAATCTTAAAATATTTGGTGGAACGAAGCCAAGTTGCCAAAGAAGTAAACGCTACAACACTTATGGAGCTTATCGGCATCAAAATAGCAGCAACCAAAGGCGACATTAGTCCCATTACAGCCAATGTAAGCCCTACAATATTATACATAAAGCTAATGGCAAATGTGGATTTCACAATCGTCATTGCATCTTTAGCAAGATGAAGATATTTATCCAAATCTGCTATTTTTTCACCGTTCATTATAATATCGGAAGATGGCGTGAAAGAATGGGTGTCATCTACCACGGCAATTCCTACATTACTTTGTTTCAAGGCGCCTGCGTCGTTCAAGCCGTCTCCAAGCATTGCTACTTTTTCGCCGCCGTCCTGAAGTTTTTTGATGTAGTTCAGTTTGCTCTCCGGATCTTGGTTGAAAGCCATTCCTGAAGCTTTCGGCATAATTTCTTTTAATTGAATCTCCTCGGAAGCATTATCGCCGCTCAAAATATGTATTTTGTAATCTTTAAGATGAGAGAAAAGCGTTTTTAAACGGTCGCGGTATTCATTTTTGAAAATAAACTTCCCCAGCAAAATATCATTTTTGCTTATATAAACAGCGGTTTCCAAATTTTTTGAAACCTGCTTGTTAAAACTCGCCGAACCAATTTTATATTGATGATTTCTCACTTTTGCAGAATAACCTTTGCCTGAAATATCTTCGTATTCTTCAACGGGAAAATACTCTTCTTCTACTTCAATAAATTCATAAAGCGATTTGGAAAGCGGGTGGTTTGAGTTTTTCAGCAAAGTTTTGATATTTTTCAAATCAAATTCCGAAATTTCATTTCCTTCAAAAGAAATATTCGATTTTTTGCTGTGCGTTATCGTTCCGGTTTTATCGAAAACCAAAGTTCCAACTTTTGATAGTTTTTCTATAGTTATCGTGTCTTTTACATAGAATTTATTCCTACCCAAAATCCTCATGATATGCCCAAAAGTGAACGGTGCAGAAAGTGCAAGCGCACAAGGACAGGCTACAATAAGAATAGCCGAAACTACTTGCCACATTTTTTCATTGTCGATTCTCGCCCAATAAATTGCGGCAACCAGCGTGATTCCTAAGATGATGAATGTAAAATACTTGCTTATTTCGTTGGTTAAAGTATCCAGTCCGGTTTCGTGTTTTTTGAAGGCTTCTTTGTTCCAAAGTTGCGTAAGGTAGCTTTGGTTCACGTTTTTTATCACTTCAAGTTCCAAAATAGAGCCTGATTGTTTTCCGCCGGCAAAAATTTTATCGCCCGGTTTTTTGGTTACAGGAGCGCTTTCACCGGTGATGAAGCTATTGTCGATGTTTCCGTCACCATTGATCAATATTGCATCCACAGGAATAATTTCCTGATTGCGCACCATTATTCGGTCGCCAATTTTCAGTTCGGAAAGAAGAATGTTTTCCTGTTTTCCATTAAAATCCACTTTGGTTACCGCAATTGGGTAAAAAGATTTGTAATCTCTGTCATAAGAGAGTGCGCTGTACGTTCTTTTTTGAAAAAGTTTGCCCAAAAGCATGAAGAAAAGCAGTCCGCAAAGTGTATCGAAATATCCAGGGCCATAATCGGTAGCTGCTTCATAAATACTGCGTCCGTACAACACCAAAATTCCTAAAACTATCGGAACATCAATGTTGACGATTTTATTTTTTAAACCATAAATGGCAGATTTAAAATAATCCGAAGCCGAGTAAAAAACCACGGGTGTAGAAAGCAAAAACAGCAAAAACCGGAAGAGATGTTTGTACTTTTCCATCCAAAAATCGGTAGTTCCCAAAATTTCTGCCGCATATTCCGGATAGCTAAAAAACATTCCGTTCCCGAAAGCAAAACCTGCTACAGCCAATTTTATAACCAAGCTTTTATCTAAATCTTCCGTTATTTTGTCTGCAGTTTCCAGCGTTATAACTGGTTTATAGCCCAAATTGGTGAGGAATTTTGCCAAATCACTCAATTTCAACTCATTTTGGTTGAAGGAAACCTGAAGCGTTTTTCTGGCAAAATTTACCTGAGAAAATTTGATATGGGGATTGAGTTTCTGCAAACTCTCAAGCAACCAAATGCATGATGAACAGTGAATTACAGGAATTTTGAAAGTTACTAGAGTAGTAGTTCCTTCCGAAAAATCTGTTATTTTTTCAAAAATTTCGGGCGTGTCCAAATAGTCGAATTGGGAGTTGCTTTCATCGGGACGTATTCCGGAATTTTTATTTAGTTCATAAAAATTTCCAAGATTATTCATGTTTAGAATCTCGTAGACCGACTTGCAACCGTTGCAGCAAAACAACTTTTCATTAAAGCTAATTCGCTCCTTTTCTATCGGTTGTCCGCAATGAAAACAATTTTCTGACACTTTATCTGGAATCTTAACTTGCAAAAATAGAACAAAAAACTTTGCCTTTCCGTTTAAAAAACCCTATTTTTGCTGATAAATGTCATAAAAAATGGGTCAGGAGCAACAAATGATTATTGATGAAAATATCAGAAGAATTTTTAGTGAAGAATCTTTTAAAGAAAGGCTTTCCGCAGAAGATTTTCAAAGGTTCGTTAATGAAACCGAAAAGGTGAAATTCAGTAAAGGAGAAATGATGTTTGATGAGCATGAACCTCCGCGAAATGTCTTCTACATACAGTCCGGAACCGCAAAACTCGCAAAAATGGGAGCTTACGGTAAGGAGCAGATTCTCCGGTTTATTAAAGATGGTGATATGATTGGCTACCGCTCTCTTCTTTGTGGCGAAAATTTTCAGGCTCGTGCAGAAGCGATGACCGATATTGAAGCTTGGATGATTCCTTCGGATTTATTTATGCATCTTTTGGAAATTGACGGTAAATTTTCTTTCGCAATGCTAAAAAAAGTGGCTTTTGAATTGGGCGAAAGTTCTAATACCATTACCTTTTTGGCACAAAAGACCGTTCGCGAAAGACTTGCAGAAATTTTACTTCTTTTAGAACAAAAATTAGGAACTGATCCGGAAGGATTTATAAAAATTTCGCTTACTCGGGAAGAGATTGCAAATATTATCGGTACCGCTACAGAAAGCGCAATCCGTTTAATTTCAGAGTTTAAGCAAGACAACCTTATCGAAACCGAAGGCCGAAACATCAAAATCCTCAATCACGAAAAGTTGATTAAACTTGGTCATGTATTCATGTAAATATTTAATGAATAAGTAATAATTAAAAATTAACAATTGATTATCACTTGTTTTCCTCGAAGAATTGAATTGTTCAATCTTCATTATTAATTATTAATTCAAAAAAAATGTCCGTACATTCTGAACTCAAAAAAATAACCACCGAGACTTTGCGAAAAATGAAATTCGACAAAGAAAAAATCACCATGCTTACTGCGTATGATTTTACTACTGCAAAAATGGTGGATGCAGGTGGAGTAGATGCTATTTTGGTGGGAGATTCCGCATCCAATGTGATGGCAGGTTACGAAACTACACTTCCAATAACTCTCGACCAAATGATTTATCATGCACAATGCGTAATTCGCGGTGTAGATAGAGCTTTGGTGGTTGTAGATTTGCCTTTCGGAACATACCAAAGTAATCCGGAAAAAGCTTTGGAATCTGCCGTAAGGATTATGAAGGAATCTGAAGCTCACGCCATAAAACTGGAAGGCGGTGAAGAAGTTGCGAAATCCATCAAAAAAATTGTAAACGCAGGAATTCCTGTGATGGGACATTTGGGCTTAACGCCGCAATCGATTTACCAATTCGGAACCTATAAAGTTCGTGCAAAAGAAGAGGAAGAAGCCGAAAAGCTGATAAAAGATGCGAAATTGTTGGAAGAATTGGGCTGTTTTGCCTTGGTTTTAGAAAAAATTCCGGCAGATTTGGCAAAAAAAGTTTCCGAAAGCATTTCCATACCAACTATTGGAATTGGAGCGGGACCGGATTGTGACGGACAAGTTCTCGTTTACCACGATATGGTGGGAATGAACAAAGATTTTTCGCCAAAATTTTTGAGGAGATACCTTGATTTATATACCGAAATTACAGGAGCCGTCGCACAATACGTGAAAGACGTGAAAGAGGTAAGTTTCCCGAACGAAAAAGAAAGTTATTAATAAGCATCAACAATCAATAGAAACAGGCTTTAGCCAGTTTATTATAATTGAAAAATACAATTGGCTTTAGCCGAAATTTAAAAAACATCTTTTTTTGTTTAATTTTCTATTCTTTTAAAAATATTTTTATGCAAAACAATACATCATTACAGGGAATGCTCTCGATAGGTGCGCTCATTTGCCTTGCTGTAGGCTGGTTCAACCTGCTTTCACCGGAAATAAACCATATTCTTTATAATATCGTTTTCTATATTTTAATAGGTTTAAGTTTTTTCTTTGCTGCACAAACTTATCCCAATCAAAATCATAAATATATTGGTTATGCTGCAGCTTTATTGTGTATTGTAGGTCCATTTTTGCCCGCAAATCTTCAAATAGTAAAAACTATTGGACTTTTTGGAGGGGTAATTCTTACCTTTTTTGCGAGGCCGGCTTACACGAGAAGATAAATTAGTTGATAATGGGCAGAAAGTTTTTGTTATTTTTTGCAATTTTTTCTAATCTTTTAGCTCAGGCTCAAAAGGATAAATACATTATTTTTCAGCCCGATTTTCTTACAGGTAAAGATTATATTCTTGAGATTCTCACTAATGAACACCAGATAACTAAAAGAAGCAAAGAAATTCATCCTAGCATAGATTTTTACAAAATAAAGATGCGTAAAGATCACGTAATAAATGGAGAAATTTTCTACACTTTTGAAGTTATGGAAAAGCAACACAACCATACTCGTGATCGTAAGATAACATCTCAATATAATCCCTTAAAAAAATTGAAATCAAATTTAAAACAGATGAAGCAGGAAAATATCTTGCTCTTACCAATCTAGAATCTGTGAAATTTCAAATTCGAAGAAATTTTACGGATAAAAAAATAGACAGTATCGCTAAAGCAATTAAAAATCCTTATGCTAAAGATAATTACAGAAGCATGCGCGACGATCCTACGATGGTTATTGCAAATGCAGAACACCAAATTATTACCTATTTCCGTTATTTTGGTTTGAAAATAAAAAAAGGTATTGATACTTTTGAAATGCGTTATGAGAGATTCCCTTTTTTGCGTTCACCTTCTTTGCCTTTTACTTCTACTTTTTCTTTACAAGAACTTGATGAGAATTACATCTTAAAAATATCTAATGAGGTAAATAAGAAAAAAATATCGGATGAAGAATATAAATCTTTAGCAGCCTGCTGTTCAAAATCTTTAGAAGATTTTAAAAAAAATTATAAAAATAGCTTTGACGAAGCAATTGTTTTCAACAAACAACAAGCATTTGTCGATAATTATACCTTAAAGTTGCAGGCTTCAACAGCCAATGCAGACGGTGGAACATGGATGCTCACTAAAACGTATAAACTCACTCAATGATTTCCGAACAAATCATCTACGAAGATAACCATCTTCTCATCATCAACAAAAAAGTTGGACAGCTTGTTCAAGGCGATAAAACTGGTGATGATTCTTTAATTGAGCTCATCAAAAATTTCATCAAAAAACGTGACCAAAAAGCTGGAAACGTCTTCCTTGGCTTAGTTCATCGTATCGATAGACCAACTTCCGGATTGGTGATTTACGCCAAAACTTCAAAAGCACTTTCACGTTTGACACAAATGGTAAAAAACCGGGAAATCAAAAAAACATATTGGGCAGTGGTTCCGAAAGAAATGATTCCACAAAGCCAAAGATTGGTGCATTTTCTTCAAAAAAATGAGAAAACCAACAAAGCCACTGTTTTTCCGAGAGCAACTCAAGGCGCGAAAGAATCTATCCTTAATTATCAAATTATTAAAGTTTTAGATAATTTTCAATTGTTGGAAGTTGATTTAGAAACCGGTCGTCATCACCAAATTCGTGCTCAATTATCAAAAATTGGTGTTCCTATAAAAGGCGATTTAAAATACGGTTCGGCACGTTCCAATCCCGATGGTGGCATTCATCTTCACGCCAGAAAGTTGGAGTTTGTTCATCCCGTAACCAAAGAAAATTTGGAAATTGTTGCGCCAGTTCCGCAGAATGATGCGGTTTGGAAGGCTTGTGAAGATTAGCTTCTTAGCGTAAAAAACCTCCAAAAAAATTGTAATATCTAATTGCAGTATCAAAAAATGCCACGAATGCACGAATACTTTCATTCGTGCATTCGTGGCAAAAAATTTCTATCGAATTTTTGGTGAAATGCAAAGTGTTTTTAGTAGAATATATCAAATTATTGGATTTCATTTTGAGATAAAATCAAAAAACCCTTTCAGCGATTTTAAACGCTGAAAGGGTAGGTTTTCAAAAGAAGATTTTGTTTTTTTACTGCTGTTGCGGCACTCCTGTATCTTCTTTTTTGTCCTGTTTTAGGAGGTTTGGTTCTTCTTTAGCCAGTTTATTTTTTGTAGGAATTTTATAGTTGATGGAAATTCCAAAGTTCTGAGAATCAAACTTATTTCCAAGGAAAATATTGGAGTTGTTGTAAATAGAAGTCACGGCGTTTTCATTGATTCTAAAAATATCGTTTGCAAAAACAGAAATCGTTAAACGGTTATCCAAAAACTTCTTGCTTGCAGTAAGGTCGAAGCTGTTGTACCACGGTTTTTCCATTGTGTAATAATACCAGTTTCCTTTCGTCATGGTTCCGTAATTGGCTACCAATTTTATGTCTTTCGGCAATATAAATTGTCCCATAATATTGAAAATCCAGAAGCCTTTATTTTGATTGTTTTCAAGTTCATGTAATTGATAACCTGTGTACAGATACATAAAGTTGATTTTATCCGGATTGAAATTGAACTTCAAAGATTCCTTTAAACCTTTGGTGAAAAGCATGAAAGGAACCGGCAAACCGAAATTGATGTTGTGAATTCTCATGGATGAAGCATTCAGGAAAGTGTTTTTCACAAAAAAAGCTTCTCTTCCGTCGATACTTTGATTTTGTGGATCGAAATAAACCTTTTCTGCCACCTGAAAACTTTGATTTTTTGCGATGCTGAGATTATATCCAAGAAAAGCATAATCGAAGGCAGAAATTTTTGCTTCAAAATTATCAAAAATCGTAGGCTGAAGATTGGTATTTCCGCCAAAACTGATGTTTCCACCTTGATAATTGGTGTTGTTCGGATTGAGCCAAGAAATATTAGGAAGCTGAATTTTTTTGTTGTAATTCAAGATAAAACTCACTCTTGGAACAAAATTATACTGCAAACTTGCGTTCGGAAAAAGTTTAAACTGCTTAAAAGGAATCAAATCGGTATTTTTCACCACATTATTTACCACAGCGCTGGAATAACCGGAAATATCATAATCTTCAGCTCTTACTCCTGCTACAAAATCGAATTTTTTGAATTTTGTTTGAATTTCGGCATACGCAGAAGCGGTTTGTCGCTGATAATCGAGGTTTTTGAAGGCATTGTAATCGGTTTCAAAAAGTAGTTTTTCGTACAAGCCTCCTACAGAAACTTTTCCTTCATCCAAAATTTTCACTGGATGCGAAAAATCTATTTTTGCGGTATATAAATTCTGTTTGGAAGTGGTTTTATACTGCGAATTATCAAAAAAACCGTTTTCAAAAACGCGGCGACTTTTTTGGTTGTAATCCGTATCAAATTGATTGTATGTCACATTGAAATCCAACTTTTTTGCACGGTCATCAAATTTCACCTGATAAGTTGCGCTGGCTTCTTGGCGAAGGTTTTTGTTTTTTCCGGCATCATCCGTAGTGAAATCCAACAAAGAATCGAACGCATTTGTAACCGTATTTCTTTGTGGAATAAAACCGTAACTGTCGCTGTACGCATCGTTATTATTGTGATTGATGTCGTAATTCAACAATAATTTATCCTTTCCGACATCAAAAGAAAAACCGGATTTTACAAAATATCCTCGGTTTACGTTTTCAGTATTTACGCCGGTAATTTTGTCGATGACAGAATTTCTAAATCCTTCGCGATAATTTTGCCCAATATTCAATTGCCATCCGAAATATTTATTTTTCGCATTCAATAAGATGGAATTTGAAGTTCGGTGTCTTAATTTATCGTAGCTGCTGAAGGAATATCTCCCGGAATACGTTGCAGAAAGATATTTTTGCGCATTTTTATTGGTAATAATATTGATGATTGCACCGCCCGAAGTCGCCGGAAATTCTGCTCCAGGTTGTGTAATTACTTCCACGCGTTCCACTGAATTTGCCGGCATTCCTTCCAAAAAAGACTGTAACTGATTTCCGCCGATTCCCAAAGGTCGTCCATCCAAATAAACATCCAACATCTTTCCCTGATACATCATTCCCGCAACGTCGGAAACGATAAGACCTGGAAGTTTTTTCATGCCTTCCATCAAATTTCCGGTATTGAGATGAGGTTGCTCCGAAAAATCAAAAATTGTTCTGTCGGCTTTTTGCTCAACAGCTTTTTTGGTTTTGGTGATGGTAATTTCTTCAATTTTGGTTTCTTTGTCTGTTGCAGGTTTTTGCTGCGCGAAAGTTTTTAAAGAAAATATGGCGATTACGACAACTGTGGTCCTTTTCATGTATCAAATTTTGGGTTTGCGAAATTAGTTTTAATAATTGGTAACCGAAATATGATTTTTGTTACTTTTTAGCATAAAAAAACCGCCCAAAACTGAGCGGTTTAAAAGTCCCTCTCCTTTGGAGAGGTATTTAGGGTGAGGATTTATTTTTAATCCTGCTGCTCCATTTCTTTAATCAAATTCAAAGCAGAACCTGCTTTAAACCAATCAATTTGTTGAGCGTTATACGTATGATTTGCCATTACAACATCTTTAGTTCCGTCGTTGTGAACGAATTCCAAAGTGAGTTGTTTTCCTGGCGCAAATTGGTCTAAATCCAAGAAATTTACCACATCATCTTCACGAATTTTGTCGTAGTCGGCTTTGTCTGCGAAAGTCAAACCAAGCATTCCTTGTTTTTTCAAATTCGTTTCGTGGATACGAGCGAACGATTTTACCAAAACTGCTTTCACACCAAGATGTCTTGGTTCCATTGCGGCGTGTTCTCTGGAAGAACCTTCACCGTAATTTTCGTCTCCAACAACGATTGACGGAACTCCAGCTGCTTTATATGCTCTTGCTACAGCAGGAACTTCGCCAAATTCTCCAGTTAATTCGTTTTTCACTTTGTTGGTTTCCATATTGTAAGCGTTTACGGCGCCAATCAACATATTATTGGAAATATTATCCAAATGTCCACGATATTTCAACCAAGGACCTGCCATAGAAATATGGTCGGTTGTACATTTTCCGAAAGCTTTTATTAAAACGAATGCTCCAGTAATATTTAAACCGTCCCAAGCTGGAAAAGATTCCAAAAGTTGCAGTCTATCTGAAGTTGGACTCACATTTACTTGAACACCAGAACCATCTTCAGAAGGTGCTTGATAACCGTTGTCGTCAACCGCGAAACCTTTTTCTGGAAGTTCAGAACCTTTTGGTTCGTCTAATTTTACTTGTTCACCAGAAGAATTTGTTAAAGTATCAGTAATTGGATTAAAATCTAATCTTCCTGAAATCGCAACCGCAGCAACCATTTCCGGAGACGCTACGAAAGCGTGAGTATTTGGATTTCCGTCAGCTCTTTTTGCAAAATTTCTGTTAAAAGAATGGATAATGGAGTTTTTCTCGCCTTTATCAGCGCCTTCTCTGTCCCATTGTCCGATACAAGGTCCGCAAGCGTTGGTAAAAATTCTTGCGTTCTCAAATTTTCTGAAAGAATTTAAAAATCCGTCTCTTTCCGCCGTGAATTTCACTTGTTCAGAACCCGGATTAATTCCTAGAATTGCTTTTGGTTTTACACCTTTTGCAACCGCATCTTCAACGATGGAAGCTGCTCTTGATAAATCTTCATAAGAAGAGTTGGTGCAAGAACCAATTAATGCCCATTCAACATCTAAAGGCCATCCATTTGCTTCGGCTTTTGCTCTAAATTCTGCAACTGGCGTCGCCAAATCTGGAGTGAAAGGACCGTTTAAATGTGGAGTTAATTCAGATAAGTTAATTTCAATTACTTGGTCGAAATATTGTTCTGGATTTGCGTAAACTTCAGCATCTCCTGTTAAATGTTCGGCAATTTTATCGGCTGCATCTACAACTTCCTGTCTTCCTGTTGCTGCCAAATATCTTCTCATAGAATCGTCATAACCGAAAGTAGAGGTGGTTGCGCCAATTTCTGCTCCCATATTACAAATCGTTCCTTTTCCTGTTGCAGAAAGCGATTGCGCTCCTTCACCAAAATATTCTACGATGCAACCAGTTCCACCTTTCACGGTAAGAATTCCGGCAACTTTTAGGATAACGTCTTTTGCAGAAGTCCATCCGTTCATTTTTCCGGTTAATTTGATACCGATTAATTTTGGCATTTTCAATTCCCACGCCATTCCTGCCATTACATCAACAGCATCTGCTCCTCCAACGCCAATCGCAACCATTCCTAAGCCTCCTGCATTTACGGTATGAGAGTCGGTTCCAATCATCATTCCGCCTGGAAATGCATAATTTTCTAAAACTACTTGGTGAATAATTCCTGCACCTGGTTTCCAAAATCCAATTCCGTATTTATCGCAAACTGAACTTAAAAAATTGAAAACTTCAGAGTTTTTATTAATTCCTTCCTGCAAATCGGCTTCTGCGCCAACTCTCGCCTGAATTAAGTGATCCGCATGAGCGGTGGAAGGAACGGCAACTTTTTTTCTTCCGGCTTGCATAAACTGCAAAAGCGCCATTTGTGCAGTCGCATCCTGCATTGCAACTCTATCTGGAGCAAAATCAACATAAGAATTTCCTCTTTCATAAGCTTGTGATGCGTTGCCTTCCCAAAGGTGAGCGTAAAGAATTTTTTCTGCGAGTGTAAGCGGTTTTCCTACCACATTTCTTGCCGCAGCAATTCTTTCAGGATAGCGCTCGTACACTTTTTTGATCATATCAAGGTCAAAAATCATATCGAAAAATGTTTAATGAGTTAAATAAATGATAATAGATGTTCAAATTTACGAAAAATAGGGAAGTTTTTCCCTATTTCAATTTAGATTTTATAAATATGCTTGATATGTGATAATGTAAAGATAAGATTTTCAGTTTTTTATATCGTGTTTATTCACTTGTGCGATATTTTTTACATTCCACTCAATTTTTTTCACAAAAGGTTTTTGGCGCACCTTACAATCTGAAAGTTGGCAAATTTCGCAGGAAAAAGGTTTGCAATCGTCCATGTGGAAATTAAATTCAATTTTTCTTTCGGAGTTTTTTGCGATTAATTTTATCATTTCCTCCATTTCTCCATGCGCTTCGCGAAGTTCGTAATACCAAGGAAGTGTAATGTGGGAATCGATGTGGAGTCCGCTTCCGTACTGCTGAATTCGAGTATTATGAACGTCTATCCACTCCGGTTTGCGATTTTCATTTAAAAACTTTGCCAGTCTGTTGAGCATTTCCAAATCAGCCTCATCCATAATTCCGCTCAAAGCCTGACGAATAATTTTGTAGCCCACGAACATTATATAACCTCCGAAAACAAGGGCAACCGCAGAATCGATCCAATTAATTTTAGTGAAATAAACCAAAATCAAGCTAATGACAACTCCCGCTGTCGTAATAGTGTCGCTTTGAAGATGTTTTCCCGAAGAAATCAACACCACAGAACTCTCTTTTTTTCCTTTTTGAATGGAAATGTAGCCCACTAAATAATTAATAATTGCAGTCGCAGCGATAATCAGAATCCCATAATCCAGTTTTTTCAAATTATTGCCGTGAAGAAGAGAATCTACGGATTCCACAATAATCATAATTCCGGCAAAAATAATGAGTGCGCCTTCTATTCCGGAGGTTACAAATTCTACTTTTCCGTGTCCGTAAGGATGATCGTGGTCTTTTGGTTTTGCAGCGAGGTAAAGCGAGTAAAGCCCCATAAATGCTGCGATAATGTTCACAATGCTTTCCATTGCGTCGGAAAAAACTGCGTCTGAATTGGTAAGATGCCATGCAATCAATTTTCCGATGAATAGAATCACGCCAACAATAGCAACGTTTCGCTGGAAATTAAATTTTTGACGATCTATATTTTTTTGAAGTTCCATTTTTGAAATTATGAATGTTTGAGAGGTCTAACAATAAAAAATCCCGCTTTTTGCGGGAGTTTATCTTTCGATCCAGTTTTCTACTTTTAGATTTCGGATGTTTTTGAAGTCTTTAATGTTTTCTGTGATGAGGATCAAATTATTTTTCTTTGCGCAAATACCAATTAGCAAATCAAATTCATCATGAATAGGTTTGCCGATTTTAAAAAGATCGTTTTTTTCTTGTGCGTATTCTTGTACCGTTGAATAAATAGGAATGATTTCCAAACCTTGTATGAACTTTTCGATACTTTGATAAGATTTCTGTGGATTTGCACTTCTTTCTGCCCCGAAATACAATTCAAAAACTGTAATCTCAGAAATACAGAAATTTCTTATTCCGATTTTTTTAATCTTTTCCTCAATACCGTATTTTCCTCGTAAAGAGAAAATGCAAATATTGGTGTCCAGTAAATATTTCATTACAATTTTAAATCTTTTTTTCGAAATCTTCTGCTTTCGCGTATTTCTCGAATAATTTCTTCAGCAGGTTTATCGTCTCCCCAACCGCCAAAAGATTCGTAAAATAGTTTTTCACGTTCATCAGCTTCTGCTGGTTTCTCTTTTTTTAGAGAATTTATTAATTTTTCAATCAATTCAAGTTTTGCCAACGAACTTAACTTTTCTAGTTGAAAAAAATAGCTGTCGATAATATTTTTGTCTAGTGTTGTCATGACCTTTATTTTCTCCAAATTTACAAACAATTTCTACACCAACTGATTGGCAACCAAATACTCTGCAATCTGTACCGCATTTGTAGCGGCACCTTTCCGTAGATTATCTGCAACAATCCAAAGATTTAAAGTTTTTGGTTGCGAAGGATCTCTGCGAATTCTACCAACAAAAACCTCGTCTTTTCCTTCAGAGTAAAGAGGCATCGGATAAATTTTGTTGGCAACATCGTCCATCACGACAACTCCTGAAGTTTCGGATAGGATTTTTTTGATGTCGTCTATCTCGAAATCATTTTCAAACTCGATATTCACACTTTCGGAATGTCCACCTTGAACCGGAACGCGAACTGCAGTAGCGGTAAGACTAAAACTGTCGTCGCCAATTATTTTTTTCGGTTCACGCATCAGTTTCAGTTCTTCTTTGGTATAATCTCCTTCATCGAAAACGTCGCATTGTGGAAGCGCATTTTTGAAAATTTCGTAAGGATATACTTTTGCTACAGAATCGTCGCCGTTAATTTCTGAATTTAATTGGTCAACCGCAGCTTTTCCCGTTCCTGTAACCGATTGATAAGTGGAAACCACCACTCTTTTTACATCGTATTTTTGATTCAGAGGATGCAAAACCATCACGAGTTGTATGGTAGAACAGTTCGGATTTGCAATAATTTTATCGTCTTTTTGCAAAACATTGGCGTTGATTTCTGGAACTACCAGTTTTTTTGTAGGATCCATTCTCCACGCTGAAGAATTGTCGATAACGAAAGTTCCTACGTCGGCAAATTTTGGTGCAAATTCCAATGAAGTTCCGCCACCTGCAGAAAAAATAGCAATTTTAGGTTTCATATCAATGGCTGTTTGCATGGATACGATTTCTAAATCCTTTCCTTTGAAAGAAACCTTTTTTCCCACCGATTTTTCGGAGGCAACAGGAATCAGTTCCGTTATGGGAAAGTTTCTTTCCTCCAAAACTTTCAACATTACTTGTCCTACCATTCCGGTGGCGCCTACAACTGCGATTTTCATAAAATTTAGTTCAATAATTGTTCAATTTGGTTCAAGATTGTTCAAAAAGTTTGATGTTCCCTTAAATTATTTGTTTGGATTGTGATATTTTGAACCTTTCATTTCACTTTTAGATAAATAATCTATGAGATTATAGATTTTTATACTTAAATTTTCGGTTTGCGATTTTAGTTTTTGAAATTGTTCTTCACTAATAAATTTACGGTCTAAAACGCGATAGAGCTGTGAACGAGTTTCTCCGCAAGATGCTTTAGCAATAGATAGAAATTGACTAAATTCTTTGTTTCCATTTCTCTCAAATCCTTCAGCAATGTTGTCCATAATTGATCCAGAAGAGCCATCTATTTGATTAGAAAGTTTATAATTTCTATTCAAATTAGTATTTTCGATAATATCGTAAATATCGTTGCAAAGCACTCTTGAAAGTTGCCAAATTTCTAAATCTTCAAAACGTTTTATAGTGGACATATTTTATTTGATAAACAATATTGAACTATTTCAACCAATCGGAACAATTTTGAACTTATTTTATCCGCCAAAAAGTCTGTTCCATTGAAACGCCCAAAACATCAAAGCCAAAGCTATTACTGCCATGATTACCCATGACATCTGCATTTTATCGTTGGTTTTAAACTTTTTATTTAAAATCGTTAATAAAACAGCCGCAATAATCATTGCAGTAGGGTGTTCAATGTAAGTTGGTCTATATTTTTTTGTCATTAATTCTCCAGCTTCTAATGCAGCTTTGAATCCGGGTGAGAAGAAAAACAACATGATTAATCCGATTAAAGCTTGTGTGTGGAAGAAAATCATGGTAAAGAGAGTAGATTTTCTCAATAATTTGGTGATTTTCCCGGAATATCCGAACATCGTCATTACTAAAGCAATGATAAATATTGCTGTTGTTAAAAGAATTAAATACGCAAATCCACGGTGCGCATTGAGCATTAAACTGAAATCCATTTTATTAAAATTTTAATGTTAATTGCAAATATAGAAAAATCCCGACGAAAGGTCGGGATTTTGAGTATTTCTAAATTTTGATTTTTTTAGAATTTGAAAGTAAGGTTAGCAGCCCAAGTTCTGCCAAATCCAAAATATACTTGGTTGGATTGGTGGATACCTTTATACGTTCCAACATTGTTATAGTTGGTAAGTGCGGTATTTTGTGAAGCCTGTTGTAATGCAAGTGTTCCGCCAGTTGGTGCGAAGTTTTGCGCTGTAAGATTGGTATGGTTGTTAGTTGTTGCTTCAGAAATGTATGTAGTATCCAAAACATTGTACACATTAGCTCCAATTGTTATGGTTTTAGCGTCCGCAACAGAGAAAGTGTAATTAGCACCTAAATCTAAAAGATTGTAGCTAGGCAATCTAAGAGCGCCTTTTTCTAAAGCAGCAGGAGTGTATGCAGCTTGTGTAGCAGAACCTGTTTTTGCTTGAGATGAGTCGAAACCATTAATGTCAAAACGTGCATACAATTGATCAACATATCTCCAGTTTGTGAAGATACGAAGTCCTTCAACAGGTTTGAAAGTTGCTCCTAAGGATGCGGTTACTTGTGCAGCATCTCCAACCTTTACATTATCCAAAAGCAATGTTGTTGGTGCTGAAGCACTGTTAAGTTGGATTGGATCGTTGTTGTCTGAGAAAGTTTGGCTGGTTGCGTTTCCTTTGTATCTGTAATCACCCCAAGAGAACATACCTTCAAGATCTACATATTTCCCGATGCTGTAGATAGCGTCCAATTCAGCACCATAGTGGATTTGCTGAATTCCGAAAACTTCCGCATAAGCATTGCTATAAGATACACCGCTTATATCAGTAACTGTAAGTCCGGTTCTTCTTTGGAAACGGTCTTTCCAAGTAGTTCTAAATAGGTTTAAATTTGCTCTAAAATTTGAAGAACGGTAACCATATCCTAATTCTGCACTGAATACTTTTTCATTCGTTAAATTAGGGTTCAAAACCTGTCTGTTACTTGGGTAAACTCCACTAAAGAATGGTTGTCTTGAGAAATATCCAACATTTCCAAAAACATTATGATTTGCAGTTAGGTTATAGTTCATACCTCCTTTAAGGTTGTATCCCAATAAGTCTTTAAAGCCTGTTTTCGTGTTTACAATTTGTCCGTTTGGTGTGTTTGGCTGTTTTGTAACGCCATCAATAATCCAGTTATCAATTCTTTGATAAGATTGGTTGGAAACTGCACCTTGTACAAAAGCTGTAAAATCGTTTTTAGAATATTCCACTTGTCCAAAACCACCGTACCAAAGCACTTCACCATCAAAATTACGGTTTGCAATTTGAGATTTATCTTTCACAGCAACTGCAAAAGGATTTGCGGATGGACTAGGATTTTGAGACATCGTTACATAATAATTGTTTGGATTGTTCAAGTCTCCTCTTTCCTGATATCTTTGTGCACCCAAGAAATTGGTAATTACACCTGGGTGATATCCATAATAGTATCTACCATCAATACCTACAGAGAAATTTAATTCATCAGTAAGTTTGTGGTTGAAGCTGGATAATAAACCATACCAGTTATGAGAGTTTACGTTTGCTCTCATTGTAATACCGTTATTGCTTCTGTTTGTTAATGGTCCAGCTGGGAAAGTATTGTTTGCGCCAAAACCTGAAACTGCAGCTCCTTGGTTCCAAGCTACGATATCATCAAAACGAATTTGTCCATCAGCAGTTTTTGGTAAGGTAAATACAGTTTTGCCGTTTATTGTTCCAAGAGCTCCAGTTCCACCACCTCTACCGAAAGAAGCGTATGCAACTGTTGCCAATTTAGATCTTTCAGACATTTTCCAATCCCAGTTTAAAGACATGATTGGTTTTGAATAAAAGTTTCTGTTGGTAGTAAACTCTTCGCCGTTCAGCATTCCCCAGTTAGAGTTGTATCTTCTGTTCGGATCAGCAGCTTTTACACCATCCAATAAACCATCACCCATATCTAAATAAGTAGCGATAGAATTTGTGAAGTTTTGGTGGTGCCATTGCGGCGCTCCTGTGAAAGTAAACTGAAAATCGTGGTTTGATCCAGGTTTTTGGTATCCTAATGCGAAATAATAGTTGTATCCTTCGAATTTAGAACCATCAATATACATGGAACCTGCGGTTCTGCTTAATAATACTGAAGTAGCCCAACCTGCTGCAGATTTTCCTGTATTGTATGAAAATAAGGATTTGTGATAACCATCGTTACCAAATCCTATTGTTACATTTCCCTGTCTTTTTTTGTCGGCAGCTCTTGTTAAAACGTTAATTGTTCCACCTACAGAAGCAATTGCCAATTTAGAAGAACCTAAACCTCTTTGTACCTGCATTGCTGAAGTTACGTCAGATAATCCTGCCCAGTTTGACCAGTAAACAGCGCCATTTTCCATATCATTTACAGGCATACCGTTGATCATCACTGCGATATTTTCATTGGCAAAACCTCTGATGTTGATACGGCTGTCACCAAAACCACCACCGCCTTTTGTGGTATAAACTGAAGGGGTTGTGTTTAGAATCTCTGGAAATTCCTGATTTCCAAGTTTTTCTACAATTTGAGCTTCTTTGATGGTGGAAACTGCAACCGGAGTTTTTCTGTCCTTTGCTATATCGGCAACACCTGTAAGTACCACCGCTTCTATTTCAGACTCCTTTTGTACAGTATCTCTTACTGTCTGTGCAAAATAAACACTAGCTGTAGATAGTGTGATAACTACCGTTAGCATTGATTTCTTGATTGGATTACAATTCATATTTGTTCAATTTAGATTAATTTTCACGGCGCAAAAATAATGATAATAAATAGTAAAAACATTAATAAATTATTAATTATTAACGTTTTGTTAAAATTTCAGCTAAAAATATTGTTTTTCAGGGGTTTAAAGTTTTGTTTTATGATAAAAATCATATTCAAAGATAAAAATATTTTTAAATTTTTCACGAAAAAACCGATAATTTATTATTTATCACATAATTCAGTTTTTGACTGCCTTTAAGCTTAAATCAATGTTTTCAGCAGAGTGCGTTAACGCTCCCGCAGAAATAAAATCAACACCGGTTGAAGCGACATCTTTCAACATTTCTCGTGTGATTCCTCCCGAAGCTTCACTTTCAGCTTTTCCTTTTATCAATTCTACTGCTTTTTTCATCGTTGGAACATCCATATTATCGAGCATTATTCGGTCTGCTTTTGCATTTATCGCTTCCTGAACTTCTTCTAAATTTCTGGTTTCGACCTCGATTTTTAGTTTCAGTTTATTTTTTTTAATGTAATCTTTCGCCATTTTTACGGCATTTGTGATGCTTCCATTGTAATCGATATGGTTGTCTTTCAGCATAATCATATCATACAATCCATAACGGTGATTGGTTCCGCCGCCAATGGCAACTGCCCATTTTTCACAAATTCTAAAATTTGGCGTCGTTTTTCTGGTGTCGAGAAGTTTTGTTTTTGTACCCAAAAGTCTGGAATCCCAATCGTGTGTTAAAGTGGCAATTCCGCTCATTCTTTGCATACAGTTCAGAACCAGCCTTTCTGTTTGTAGAATAGATTGAGCTTTTCCGCTGACAATAAATGCGATATCGCCCACTTTTGCAGACTCGCCGTCTTTGATGAAGACTTCCACTTTCATGTTTTTATCAAAGGTTTTGAAGATAAACTCAGCCAATTCTACTCCTGCAAGAATGCAGTCTTCTTTCACTAAAAGTTTTGCCTGTTGCTCCAAATCTTTCGGAATGGTGGAAAGCGTGGAATGATCACCATCGCGAATGTCTTCTTCCAGAGCGTTTTTTATAAATTCTTTTAAGGCTTTATCGGTAACGTAGGGTGGTCGTTTCATATTTTTTTTGTTTGATTTTGTTTGAAATGGTTTGAATTTGTTTGATGTTTTTTGCAGAAAGCCGAAAGCAGAAAGCCGAAAGCCGAAAGCAATTAATCAATTGTCAACGGCTTTTTCGCCAAATCCTTGTTGTAAAAACTTCCTTTGTTTTCCTTCATTTGTAGCGAATGTTTGATGATTAAATACGAAACATTCACCAAATTTCTCAATTCCGAAAGTTGCGGTGAAAGAATAGAGTAGTTGTAGAGTTCTGTTACGGCTTCAAAAATTTCGCGCTGTTTTTTCTTGGCGAGTTCCAAACGTTCGTTGCTGCGAACAATGGCTACCAAATCGCTCATCATTTCCTGCAATTGTCGGCGCAAATAAGAAACCATCACCATTTCATCCATCATTTTCATGCCTTCCTCGTTCCATTCGGGAACCGCTTTTAAGTCATCAAAATTAAAATCGTTGATTTGCAATAATTCCACGGTTTTCATCGCCGCATTATGTCCGAAAACCAAACCTTCCAAAAGAGAATTTGAAGCCAAACGATTTGCGCCGTGAAGACCTGAGTTGGTGCATTCGCCCACTGCAAAAAGATTTTTGATGGAACTTTGCCCATTCATATCAGTGTCTATTCCGCCCATCAAATAATGACAAGCCGGAACTACGGGAATGAGCTGTTTGAAAGGATCAATGCCTTCATCCAAACATTTTTGATAAATATTTGGGAAATGTTCCTTAAATTTTTCGGGTTCCATTTCTCGGCAATCCAAACCTACATATTCGTCGCCGGAAATTTTCAATTCATTGTCAATGGCTCTTGCTACGATGTCTCGCGAAGCCAATTCTTCACGCTCATCATATTTATGCATGAATTTTTCGCCGTTTTTCAAACGAAGTTTTGCGCCGTCGCCGCGAACTGCCTCCGAAATTAGGAAAAGCATTCCATCTCTTTTTGAAAAAAGCGCAGTTGGATGAAATTGATAATACTGCATGTTGGAAACCTTTCCGCGCGCACGATGAACAAAGGCAATTCCATCACCAGTCGCAATAATTGGATTGGTGGTGTTTTTGTAAACGTGACCTGCTCCTCCGGTTGCAACAAGGGTAATTTTTGCCGTAATTTTCTTGATTTTTTTGTTTTTTTCGTCCAAAATATAGGCTCCGTAACAATGAATATCTTCAAAATCCCACTCTTTTCCCGGAACATGGTGTTGCGTGATGAGGTCGATGACGTAATGATGATCCATCATCTCGATATTTGGAGATTTTTTGATTGTTTCCAAAAGTGCACGCTCAATTTCTGCACCGGTAATATCTTTGTGATGAACAATCCGGTTTTCGGTATGGCCTCCTTCTCGACCTAATTTAAAGTCGCCTCCTTTTTCCTGATCGAAATGCGTTCCCCAATCTACGAGTTCCCGAAATCTTGCAGGACCTTCCTCAATCACCATTTTCACGACTTCCAAATTATTTTCGCCGTCTCCAGCTCGCATCGTATCGTCGATGTGTTTTTGGAAATTATCTTTGTCGAAATCGGTTACTACAGCCAATCCGCCTTGTGCATATTTGGTGTTGCTTTCGTCTTCATCGGCTTTGGTGACGATGATGATTTTGGCATCGGGCATTTTTTCAGAAATTTTTATGGCGTAAGAAAGCCCGGAAATTCCAGAACCGATTACAAGGACGTCTGCTTTTATCATGGGTTGATTTGAGATTTGAAGTTTTAAATTTGAGATTCGATGGAAAGTCTAGTTTTAAATAAATTTAAAAAGCCTTTCGTTTGGCTTCCTCACTTTTTTAAAATTTTGAAAAATATCGTCTTCTGCGCGATAGCCTAAAGCTAAAGTTACCGTTACTTTCTCCGTTTCATTATCAATTTCTAGTATTTCGGAAATTTCTTCGGGTTTGAAACCTTCCATCGGACAAGTATCTACTTTTTCCAAAGCCGCTGCAAACATGAGGTTGGCGAGAACTAAATAGCCTTGTTTTTCGTTCCAGTGAAGCATTTCTTCATCGGAATTTAAGGTCATATAAAAATCGATGCTTTTTTTGAAAGGCTGAAGATTTTCCAAAGAGATTTCGCGTGTTTCGGAAATATGATTGAAGTAATTTCCAATATAAGTTTCGTCGATTTTCTTTTTGGTAATAATAACTACGAGATGCGAACAAGTGGAAATTTGCGAGGGATTGTAAAATGTGGGAATTAATTTTTCCTTCATTTCATCGCTTTCCACAACAATCATTCGATAAGGTTGAAGTCCTAATGAACTTGCGGAAAGTTTCCCAGCTTCTAAAATATCATTTAAAATTTCCGCAGGAATCTTTTTGTCTTTATCAAATTTTTTAACGGAATACCGCTTTTGTAATGCTTCAACGTAATTCATTTAACAAAGATAAAAAAAGTAGGAAGATGGGAGAGGGAAGCGAGGAGTTTTTGAGTGGGAGGGTTTGAGAGTGATTGAGTGGAGGAGTTGTTTAGAAAGATGTTATTATAACCCATCAATTATCATTTATCAATTACCATTTATCAGAAAAGTCCGCCTTCATCGGGATTTTCAAAAAAAGTATCTATTTCCAAGGTTTCGGATTGAGATGCTTTTACTGCAAGTTGGTCGCAGATTTCGTTTTCGGGATGTCCGGAATGTCCTTTGATCCAATGAAAACTGGGATTGTGAAGCTTAAAAAGAGGATAAAACCGTTTCCATAAATCGGGATTTTTCACTTTTGCAAAACCTTTTTTTACCCAGCCAAAAATCCATTTTTGGTTGATGGCTTCGGAAACATATTTGCTGTCGGTGTAAATGTGGATGTCGTTTTCGGAGGATTTTAATTTTTCTAATGCCACAATTACCCCCAAAAGTTCCATACGGTTATTGGTAGTTTTTCTGAAGCCTTTTGAAAATGTTTTTTGATAGTTTTTTTCGGGAACACGCATCAGAATTCCGTAACCTCCCTTTCCGGGGTTTCCGCTGCAGGCGCCGTCGGTGTAGATTTCTATTTTTAGCGCCACGTTTATCTCTCTTTGAAATTTACAGAAAAAGTAAGAGGAATTGATAGCCTTGCTTTTATTGGGACTCCGTCCATTTGTGCAGGTTTCCATTTTTGGTTAAGGCGCTTCAAAGTCTGTTTCATTCTACTTACAAATTCATTGTTATCTATTGTAGGCGTAATAATAGGATTGATGATTTCTCCATTTTCATCAACCACGAAATCAAGAAACATGCTTCCGTTTACATGAAAATCTGAAAATATTGCCTTGAAATTATCTTGGATGTCTTTCTGCTGTTTTTCGTAACCACCAATATAGGATGGAGGAATGTAATATTGGTAAGGAGTATAATTTTTTTTGAAATTGAAAATATGATTAGGCACAAAAAATAAACGCACAATTGCATCGTAAGGTTTACCATCTATTTTAGCAGGCTGCCAATTTTTGTCATTCTTCAAACCTTTAAGAATTTTAAGCGTAAAGTCGTAAGCACACTTATTCTTTTTTATGGATAAGCTATCGAAATCCTTTATGAACTTTATATTTCCATCTTTTGTAAGCAAAATTTTGGCGTGATAAATTTCTTTTTTATTGTCACAAGGCAGCAGATTCTCATCAATTGAAATCTGATGAATTTTTTCATACAATTTTTCTAATCCGCCGCTGTAAAATTCTTGATTTTTTGGGAAATCATCTAAAATCTGCGCTTTTAATGAGTGTGAAAAAAAGAATATGAAAGAGGAAAAAAATAAAGCAAATTTTTTCATAAAATCAATACATAAAATCATCGTCATCATCCAAGTCATTCATGGAAGAACCGGAAAGGTTGGAATTGTCGGGCATATCGAACGCGGCTCCCGGCTGAATGGTTGTCTTTATCCTGTCGAAACCACTTGGTTCATCTTGCTGGCTGAAACTGGACTGCTGATAACTGTAGCCGTCGCTGTTTTGATCCAAATCTGCGAATTTTCCTATGTTTTTAAGGAATGCGAGTCTTACATCTGTAGTAGCACCATTTCTATGTTTTGCGATGATAAGTTCTGCTTGATTTTCCGTGGAGGTTTCTTGGCCTTCAGGATCGTTGTCCCAAAGGAGAAGTTTATAATACTCAGGTCTGTAAATAAATGAAACGATATCTGCATCCTGTTCAATTGCTCCAGATTCCCTTAAATCTGAAAGTTGAGGACGCTTGTTGGTGGCAGATCTTGTTTCTACACTTCTGGATAGCTGTGACAAGGCAATTACGGGAACATTCAGTTCTTTTGCGATGGCTTTTAAAGATCTTGAAATGGTGGCAATTTCTTGTTCGCGGTTTCCGCTTCCTTTTCCGCCGTTATTTGCGGTCATTAGCTGAAGATAGTCCACCATAATTATTTTCACGCCGTGCTGCATTACGAGTCTTCTGCATTTTGCACGAAAATCGAACACGGAAAGCGATGGTGTTTCATCAATATAAAGTGGGGCGTTTTCCAGCTGTGAAACGTTGTGGAAAAGGCGGTTCCATTCATCATCTTTTAATGTTCCTTTTCTTAGGTTTTCCGAAGAAATTTGTGTTTCGGAAGATATCATTCTGGTGATAAGCTGCACCGAAGCCATTTCTAAAGAGAAAAGTGCCAAAGGAATTTTATGTTCTACAGCAATATTTCTCGCCATCGAAAGTAAGAATGCCGTTTTTCCCATTGCAGGACGCGCTGCGATGATGATGAGGTCAGAATTTTGCCAACCACCGGTTGCTTCATCCAGCCTTTTGAAGCCGGAAGGAATTCCCGATAGTCCTTCTTTGTCCCTTAAAGATTTTATGGTTTCAATTGCTTGTTTTACGAGGGAGTTTGCTGTGTCAAACCCTTTTTTAATAGTATCGTTGGTGATGTCGAAAAAGCCTTGTTCTGCTCTATCTAAAAGTTCAAAAACGTCTGTGGATTCTTTATAGGCGTTATCAATTACATTGGCGGAAATATTAATAAGGCTTCTTAAAATAAATTTTTCAAGAATTACACGAACATGATATTCAATGTGTGCTGAAGAACTTACGCCCAATGTAAGCTCTATGAGGTATTGATCTCCTCCTGCTAAAGAAAGTTTGTTTTCTTTTTTAAGTTCATTAATTACGGTTACCAAATCCACAGGATTATTGTCCAGATACATTTTTTGAATTGTTGCAAAAACAATTTCGTGTCTGGGATCATAAAAATGTTCCGGCTTCATAAGGTCTATGGAATAATCCAGCCCTTTCTTGTCGATAAGAAAAGTACCAATGACGAGTTTTTCGAAATCTATTGCATTTGGAGGCATTTTGCCGTCCGAAATAGAAAGCTCTCTTGCAAAATTTCCCTGAACTAAAGACGATAAAGTTTCCTTTTGAACCATAAGGCAAATATAGCTTTTTTATAAAGTTTCCCCGAATGCATTAATTAACAATTTCCTGAGATTATTGCCTAAGATGCTGAAAGTGTATAAGATAAAATGTTAATAAAAAAAACCTTCAAAATAGTTTGAAGGTTTTTTCTGATTGGATATTTAATATTAATTATTCTCTATTTTTCACCATTACCCAGCCTGAATACTTGATTGGTGCGTTGGTTGCCGGCTCGTTCCAAGTTATGGTGTACCAATAGGTTCCGGTAGATACTTTTTTACCTCCAGATCTACCATCCCATCTGTAAAGATTTTTTTTGTTGCCCTCATAAACTTTATTGCCATAGCGATTGTAGATGGTAAATGTTAAGTCTTTTTTGTACTGTAGTGCAGAATAGTCTATATAATCATTTACATTATCATCATTCGGCGTAATAACATTTACAAGGTTTGGCACTGTGATTTCTGTGGCAACAGGATCACAATCATAAATGTCCTTCACGTAAATAATTGCCTGTCCTCTTGGAACATTGTTCAGCACGTTAGAGGTTTGCCAAGTTATACCATCCAATGAGTATTGATATGGGGCTTTTCCACCTGATACAGTTACAGTAATGGTAGTAAAATTAACATCTAAAGCGGTAACTACAGGCTGGTTTGATGCATTAACTTTTACTGTTTGCCTTGTGATGCAGCCATTTTTTCCTAATTCTACCCAATATTCACCTACCTGTACATTGCTAATAGATTGCGTTGTAGCACCTGTACTCCATTTATAGGAGGTAAATCCGGGACCGGCATCCAAAGTTGTACGGTCTTCTATACAGATTGTTTTGTCTGTTAGGACGCTTGAATATACTGGCGGCTTTACTTTAAGGTTGATTTTTGCAATATTCCAACAACCGTCTCCGCTATAAACCCTTACATAAACCGTTGTTGTAGTTGACTGGTACACAAAAGGATTAGCAATTGGGTTGATATCATGAATTGCATCCTGCATTGTTAGATAATAATTTTTTATTGCAGAAGAAAGTGTGGTTACGTGTGCGGTGGTCAAATCAAATTCTGCCTTTGTTGGGTCGATTGTAAGGAAACATTCTTCCAAAGTTGCATCCATTACCGGAGTAGAAGGGTAGAACTGAAGCGTTATTGATGTGGTTCTTTCACATTGGAAGGTGTTAACGTACTTCACATAAACCGTTCCTTGTGAAGAAAGATATGCTTGTGGATTATTTATTTGGTTGGTACCTGCATTTACATCCGTCATAGTAGGATAGTACTTTACAGATGTCATTGTTTGGGTTCCGGTATAAACGTTTGCGGTCGTAAGATCATATATTGCTGTACCTGCATTGTTGTTATTACATGCTGTTAAAGTTGCAGGTGTTAAAGGAATTGAACCGTCTTTAAACTTTATAATTGCAAATTCCTTGCAGGTGTTAGCAGGATTATTGGGGTTTGTAGGATCTGTATAAGAAATTGCATAAATATAGTTAGTGGTTGTATTAACGTTTATTGGTGTAGTAATAGGATTATTCCCTGTTAATGCATCATTTGAGTTATTATAATAATTTATACTGAAATTTGTATTCCCATTTAATATTCCCGCAGAAAGTGTTGAAAAGTCAAAAAGCTGAGGATTGTTGCAAATAATAACTTCTCCGTTTTGATTAGGCCCCGGAGAAATAAAAGGATTGGGCTGCATGGAAGGAGTAAATGGCGATGTTAAAGCTGCCGTTCCTTGCCAAGATAAAGTGAAGCCGTTGGTAGACATGCTGTAATTGTCCACAACCAAAATGTAGGATTCTCCTGCTATAGCGTTTATAAATGGACTCCACTGATTGTTATTTCCAGGACCTGGAACTGTAAGGCTTAACCCTGTAAGACCAGGTGTGCCCGAATAATTACATCTCATTGGTTGCCCAGTTGAAGTTCCTACCTGAGAGCAAGGGATATTTGGACCATATACTGCGAAGTCATAATCATCACTCAAATTGTTAGGGGTAATTGTAAATGCCAATGTACCGGATGTTCCCACACTGAAGGTGTACCATACTGTGAATCTTTCGTCTGTTGCCATGCATCCTCCCAGTTCTTCAGCAATCAAACCATGACCTGAAGGTGTGTAGGATAAGTTTGAATTACCACAAACCGGAATTGCAGTAATACAATCGGACTGCCCGAAACTATATATTGACAAACAAAATAAAAATGTTAATAGAATTTTTTTCATGATTATGAATAGTTGGTTATATTATTTTCCTAAAATGGAGTTGCTAATTAAATTTTCTCCCCATGTAGGATCAATATTTGATTTTGTTACCGGTGATTTGTATTTCTTTAGTACTTCGTAATAAAGATCTACATTGCTTTTACCTTTGTTTTCAGGCATCAAGGAAATTAATTCTGCTTTCAGTAGGGCTAAACGAGCATTATCTTTTACTTTCAATTCAGCTTCTCTAATAATATCGTTAATAAGTGGGATGTTTTTTGCTGAATATACTTCAGAATTAGATTTTACCTGTAGTGCGTATATCAAACCTTTAAGGATTTGCGCTTCTACGTTTTTACCGTCAGAAAAAACAGAAAGGTATTTTAAAGCCGTCAAGGTTGAGTTTTCAATATTTTCGGTGTTTTTAGATTTTAACCATAAATATCCTTCGTTGTAAGAGGAAACTGCTGCATAATAAGCTGGAACCCAGCCATACTTTTTCTCATTGGTTAAAAGTACGAAGTCATCTTTTAAAGAATCAAATTCTTTGGCAGTTAGCGATGTTTCAAGCTTGCCAATTTTATCTTTAATTTTTGAATCTAAAGATATCTGTGCATTGTAAAGAAACGATAAGGAAAGAAATAGGATGAACAGTACATTTTTCATAAAAAAATAATTTTGAAGTATTTAAAAATGAACCCTTTTTATAAAGGGGTCATTTCATGTTTTTTAAATTAATCTCTGTTTTTAACTAATATCCAACCCGAATACTTCACTTGCGTATCAGTACCAGGTTCAGTCCAAGTTATCGTGTACCAATAGTTTCCTGTGGATAATTTATTGCTTCCTACTCTTCCGTCCCAGCGATAATTGTTCTTTTTGTCTGCAGTATGAATAGGAGAGCCGTATCGGTCAAAAATCGTGATTTTCAAATCTTTTTTATAGGCAAGTGCCGAATAATCAAGGTAATCATTTACATTATCATCGTTTGGTGTAATGGCATTTACAAGGTTTGGTACAGTAACAGCTACTACTATTGGCTCACAATCAAAGCTGTCTTTTACAAAAATTGTTGCTTGTCCTCTTGGTACGTTTTTCAAGATGTTGGACTGCTGCCAATTGATGGCATCCAAAGAGAATTCATAAGGCGCAACTCCACCCACAACAGTTACCGTTATGGTATTGTTACCAATCTCAAGATTGGAAATTACAGGCTTTGGCGAAGCGTGAACACGCACTGTTTGTCTTGTAATACAGCCGTCTGTTTTCAAATCCACCCAATACTCTCCAACCATTACGTTGGAAATCACTTGAGAAGTTGCTCCTGTGCTCCACATATATCCTGAAAAACCAGGACCGGCATCAAGAGTGGTTCTTTTTTCAATACAAATCGTTTTATCAACTAACGTAGGTGAAAATTTCGGAGGAGTAACCACAAGAGTTATCTTGGCTACTTTCCAACAATTGTTTCCATCAATAACACGAACAAAAACCTCTGAATTGGGTGCGATATAAGTGGTAGGATTGGTGATTTGATTCGTATTGTTAATAGCGTCTTGAAGTGATGGGTAATACTGTTTTGTATTAGGAAGTGTAGTAGTTACATTTGCTTTTGTAAGATCAAACTCACCTTTAGTTGGTGTGCCTGGAAGGAAGCACTCGGTAAGTGTTGCATCCGATGTGTTAATATTTGGGAAAAAAGTAAGATTTATAACGCCGTAATTGGTGCATCCCAAATTATTGGTTACTTCCACATATACCTGTCCCTGCGCACTTGTGTAGTTTGTAGGATGCGTAATTTGGTTCGTATGGTTTAGAAGATCATTAATGGTTGGGTAATACGTTTTAGGTGCATTAGGATCTGCGAATACATTTGCCGTGGTTAAATCGTATGTTGCAACCCCACTATTATTGTTGTTGCAGGCCATAAGCGTAACGGTGTTGAGCTGTGGCAATGGATGAAACTCCAGAGTTAATGTTGCTATATTCTTACAACCTTGAGGTGAAGTTACCAGAGCATAAACCTGCCCCGGTTGTGAAACGTAGGCTGTCGGGTTGGTAATTTCATTTGTTCCCGCATTGGCGTCTCCAATAGAAGGGTAGTATTGTATAGTAGCCTGTCCGTTATAAACCGTAGCTGATGTTAAATTGAATGTACCTGTACCCAAATTGTTATTGTTACAAGCTTTAATGGTTGCATTAGTCACCGTAATTGCTCCAGAATCAAAATTAATGGTCTTGACTTCCTTACAGAAATTCAGCGTGCTTGTTGGATTCGTAGGGTCCGAATAGGATATTGTATAATAATAAGTAGTAGTAGTGTTTACGTTTATTGGAGTGGTAATTGGATTGGTTCCTGTTATCGCATTATTAGCAGTTAAATAGTACTGTACAGCGAAGTTTTGATTTCCATTTAAAATTCCTGCGGATAACGAAGAAAAATTAAAAAATTGTGGATTGGAGCAAATTAAAACATGTCCGTTTTGATTGGTTCCGGGATAAACAAATGGATTAGGCTGTATAGTGGAATTAAATGGTGAGGTAAATGTAGCTGTTCCACCCCAAGTCAATACAAATCCATTAGTGTTTTGTGAAAAGTTGTCCACCATCAAATAATAGGTTTGTCCCGGAAGCACATTCATATACTGAACCCAGCCGTCGCCTCCAGCTCCTTCAGTAGTATCGGTTGCAGTCATATTCATTCCGGTTAATATTCCTTGAGCGGTACTTGCATAAGAGCAGCGTATAGGTTGTCCCAAGTTTGCGCAAGTAACATTGGGCCCAAACATCGTCCAGTCATAATCCGTGGAACCAGTTCCGTTCGGAGTAATAGTCATCGTAAGTGTTCCGGCTGTTGCAACTTGAAACGTGTACCATACTGAATAATGCTCCGTAGCTACGCAGCCACTTAATGGTTCAGGTGTTCCGGGTCCTGTTGGCGTATAAGAAATACTGGAGTTGCCACATATCTGAATTGAAGATGCACAATCAGACTGTGCAAAATTCAATTGGGCAAGAAGAAATAAAAAAGAAAGTAGAAACTTTTTCATGTTGGGTGTAATATTTTAAAAAAAAGTCTTGCGAACTCTTTATTGAGGTTATTAAAGTTGTTTTTTTTGTTCAGCTATCATTTGAAGAAGTTTTTTACCGTCTAAATTGTCAGCTGGAACACCTCCCGAAATGTATTTGAATGCAATAGCGTTAGCATCGGAAGCCGCAGCAGTATTTCCTGCCTTCAAAAGTAATTCTGCTTTTTTATATTGTGCAAGACCGGCAAAGTAATAGGCTTTCCATTTGTTGGCATCGTTGCTTCTTACCAAAGTTGCAAATTCTTGGAATAGGGAGTCAAATTGCTCTACAGTTGTCGATTTGTTAAGTTTGGCGCTTTTGTCTTTAATCTGGATATCAAATTTGTTTTGTGCAAAAGTTGCAATGCTAAAAAGGGCTAGACATAAAACAAGTAAGGATTTCTTCATTTTTAAGGATTTTCAACAAAATTAATCATTTATGAGGATATTGCAAGAAATAATATAATTATTTACACTATAGGATGCAAACTCGGCAAAAGGTTGCATCTGAAGCACAATATTTCACCAAAAAAAAATTTAATACTGCATCCTGCGCAGGCTTGGAAACTTCTTGGATACAAGCAAGGCAATCAGCAACGTCATCGTTCCGCCAAACACTACGGATCGTACCACGCCTAAAAGTTTTGCCGCTACTCCGCTCTCGAATTGCCCAAGTTCATTGCTCGACATAATGAAAATGGAATTCACGCTCAAAACCCTTCCCCGAATTTTCTCCGGTGTTTTCAATTGTACAATTGTTCCGCGAATTACAACCGAAATTCCATCCAAAATCCCGCTTAAAACCAAGAAAAAGAACGAAAGCCAATACCATTTCGATAATCCGAAGGCAATAATGCAAAGCCCAAAACCTGCCACAGCAAAAAGCAAAATTTTCCCCTGATTTTTTCGCAAAGGGATGAAGCTTAATGTGATGATAATTAGCATTGCGCCAATATCCGATGCAGCATTCAATATCCCGAAACCTTGCGAACCTACTTTCAGGATGTCGCTTGCATAAACAGGAATCATCGCTACCGCTCCCCCGAAAAGAACAGCAAACATATCCAAAAGAAGCGCTCCCAAAATTTCCCTTGTTTTGTAAATATATTGCAAGCCTTCTTTCATGCTTTCTAGAACCTTGGTTTCCGAGCCTTCGTTTTCAGAAAAATGCCTGTTGATCATCCAAAAAAAGAAAGATGCAAAAAACATTACTCCCACAATTATAAAAAGTGTTCCCGAAATACCAAACCAATGTATAAAGAAACCGCCCAAAGCATGACCCATCACAGAAGCTGTAAGAAATGTAGCTTGGTTAATGGTAATAGCCGCCGGAAGTTTTTCTTTTCCCACAATTTTTGGAATCATCGAAGGAACTAAGGGCCCAATGAAAGCTCTGCAAATTCCAGTAAAGAAAATAGTTCCGTAAATAAGATAAGTGATTTCGGTATTAGAAAAACGATGAAAATCTTTTACATAAAAAGCTAAAAACGCCAAAAAGCCAATCAGTACTACATACACATAATTGCATATAAGAAGGAGGCGCTTCTTTTCTGTGTTATCTATTACATGTCCTGCGTAAAGAGCAGAACTTACTGCCGGTATCACCTCCGAAAGCCCTATCAATCCTATGGCAAAAGGATCTTTCGTGAGCTGATAAACCCACCATCCAAGAAGCGTAGCCAACATTCTGAAGGAAAGTATCAGAAAAAACCTTCCGGACATTAAATTCCTGAACTCGGCAATTTTCAGTGTTTTTATCGGCTCAAGAGAAATCATCAATGAAAAAATAGGGGTTTGAAACCCCAGAATTGAAAAATCCCACCAAACAGCTTGTTTGCTCGGATGGGATTTTAAGTTTTTATTGTAATATTATTTTCGGCGGAAAACCATTAATTTTTCGTAGCGCGTGTAGAGCTTAAAATGATAGCCGCTACGCCAACTGTGCCAATGGCAATCGCAGCTGTGGAAATCGTAGATTTTTTTACATCTTTCGATTCCGTAACGTTAGATTTGGCAATTGCAATGCGCAAAGAGTCTTTATTGGTGGAATATCCTATGATACTGTCTTTGGTGAGGTTAGAGAACACTATTTTTTTTCTCTCGCTACTTCCCTTAAGTTTAAAGGAGTAAGGTTTGCCGGATCGCAGGTTAGAAAAGTTTTTTTGGTTCACATCATCAGGATATTTGGTAGTGGCACACGAAGAAAAAATAAACGCAGCAGCAACCAAAACAGACTTTGCAGATAAAGATAATCTCATAACAATTTTATTTCCTCAAATTTATAAATTTTTTTCAAAAAACACACTTTCCGTTCACAAACTGAATTAAATTTTAAATTTTTCCAGTTTTTCCGCAATTTTTCTGTCGTTTGCCAATCTAGGGATTTTATTTTGTCCACCCAGTTTTCCTTCCAATTTTGCATATTCTTGAAAGGCATTTTTGTGAAGTTTTGAAATCACCAATGGCTGCAAAATATTTCCCGAAATCAAATCATCATAATAAGTATTACGTTTCCGCATTTCCAAATCCAAATTTTTTCTAAAATCTTCCAAATTTTTGGGGTCTTTTTCAAATTCAATGAACCATTCATGATAAGGAAGTCCCGCATCAACAATAACTTGTGGTGCGAGATGAAACTCCGTAATTTGTGCCGGAAATTTTTCAACCGTGGCTTTCATGGCTTCTTCCACTTCAAAAGCAATCACGTGCTCACCAAATGCAGAAGTGAAATGCTTCGTTCTTCCCGAAACCAAAATACGGTGAGGATTTTTAGAGATAAACCTTACCACATCGCCTATTGAATATGCCCAAAGTCCGGAATTGGTGGTTAAAATCATTGCGTAATCTTTATTCAGCTCAACTTCTTTTAAAGTTAAACGTTTTGCATCGGGCTTTCCATAAGATTCCAATGGAACAAATTCATAAAAAATCCCATGGTTGGTTAATAATAGCAAGCCTTCTTTTTCAAAATCATCCTGAAATGCAAAAAAACCTTCACTCGCCGGAAATGTTTGGATGATATCTACTTTTCCGCCCAACAGCTCTTCCATTTTTTCTCGATAGGGTTCGTAGTTTACGCCTCCTGTAATAATTAACTGTAGATTTGGAAACAAATCTTTAATCTTTTTTCTGTTTCGCTCAATCAATTTTTCAAAATACATAATCAACCAAGGCGGTATTCCCGAAATCAACGTCATATTTTCTCTTTCGGTTTCCTCTACTATTTTGTCCACTTTGGTTTCCCAATCTTCAATCAGGTTGGTTTCCAAACTTGGCAAGCGGTTTTTTTGAAGGTAATTGGGAATATGATGCGCCACAATCCCCGAAAGTCGTCCTGTTTTGATGCCATTTATGTCTTGTAATTCTGGGCTTCCTTGCAGAAAAATCATTTTTCCGTTCACAAAATCGGCGTTGTTTTTTTGCGCAATGTAGTGGAAAATTGCACTTTGCGCTCCTGCAATTTGGTAAGGCATTCCTTCTTTAGAAATTGGGATGTATTTCGTACCGGAAGTTGTACCGGAAGTTTTTGCAAAATATTCTGGTGTTGCGCTCCAAAGTATATTTCGATCGCCGTGTTTTACTTTTTCTATGTAGGGTTTCAGGTCTTCGTAATCCGATATTTTTACTTTTTCCTGAAAATCTTTCACACTTTTGATCTCAGAAAAATGATGATGCATCCCGAAGAGCGTTTTCTCGGCAGTTTTTACCAAATCCAGAAGCAGCTTTTCCTGAAGGATTTCGGCGTTTTCTTTATATACTTTGCTTTGTTTTATATGTTTTTTAGCCCAAATAAGTGCGGCATTTTTCTTTAAAAATTGTAGCATGAAGCAAAAATATAAAAAAGAACTGCAACTTATGAAAGCAGCAGTTCTTAATGATTTTTTTTCAATTACTTCTCGGAGGTCTTGGAGGCAAAGGAAGTCTTTTCGGGCGCGGTGGCAAATCGCCTGCGCGAAATTTCTGTCCATCCGGTGTTATCAATATTGGACGTTTGTGCGCCACCATTCTTTTCTTTTCGTATTTTTTATATTTTTTAGAGTGTAAAGGATGTGGTGGATGTGGCGGATGTTTTAAGTGAGCCGGATGTGGCGGATGCGGCGGTCTTGGTGGCAACTTTTGCGCACTTGCAAAAACAATTCCCAAAGCTAGGAAAATTGCCGTTAAAATATTCTTCATAATAATCATTTTTAAGTTGTTTTTGAAAAAGCAATTCATGTGCAAAAAACGGCAAATCAAATAATTATGGAAACAAAGCTTAAAATTGTGAAATTACCACAAATATTCCAAAGAATTAATCCGTAAATTTGCACCGCAGAACGGTTCCGGAGCAATCCCGAAACCGCTTTTCTGTTTTGTTCAATTTTAAAAAGTCCTCTCCTTTGGAGAGGATTTAGGAGAGGATTATATGCATTTAAAAACCATCAGCGAAACGCTTTTACCCGATTTTCTGAAAAAGAATTTCGGGCAGACTCTATTTGAAAATTTAGAAAAAACGCTGCATCTTTCTGTGAAAGGTTATGCAGGATCTTTCCCGTCGATTTTTGCGGCAGAACTTTTTTTAACGCAGAAAAAAGACGTGTTATTTATTACAGAAGACAAAGAATCAGCGCATTATGTTACTACGGAACTGGAAGAATTGGTAGGAAATGACCTCGTTTTTTATTTTCCAGAAACCCATTTGGAACCTTATCAAACCGAAAAAACACAGAACGCCAATATCGTTTTAAGGACTGAAGTTTTAAATAAACTCACGACCGAAAAAAAACCGAAAATCATCGTGGCGAATGCGTCGGCTTTGTGCGAAAAAGTTTTGAAAAAGGAAGATTTCAAGGCGATTTCGCATAAAATTAAAGTCGGCGACCAATTGGATTTTGATTTTACGGAAGAACTGTTGAATCAGTTTAATTTTCACTTTACAGATTTTGTTTCCGAGCCTGGCGAATTTTCTGTGAGAGGCGGAATTGTGGACGTTTTTTCCTACGCCAACGAAAAACCTTACCGAATTTCCTTTTTCGGAAATGAAGTAGAAAGCATCAAGGAATTTGATATTGAAACCCAACTTTCCACCCAAAAAGTTTCGGAATTTGAGTTGGTTTCCAATATGAATTTCGCAGTTTCGGGAACGAAGGTTTCTTTTTTTGATTTGCTGCCAAAAGATTCGTTCATCATTACGGAAAGTGCTTTTTTAACAGTTAAAAAAATCAAAGATTTCTATCAAAAAGCTGAAGAAAAATTTGAAACTTTAAATAAAGATATCAAGCATCAAAAACCCGCGGAACTTTTCGTTTCCGAAGAAGAATTTTTGAAAGATTTTGAAAAATTTAAAACGATAGATTTCACTTCGCTGACATTACAAGAAGAACAGTCTGTCATTCTGAATGCAGCGCAGCGAAATGAAGAATCTCTTCAAGAAAAAAGTTTTTTAGATTCAAAAGATTCTTCGACTACACTTCGCTTCGCTCAGAATGACAAACTGAAAATCATTCATCTGAACCAGACTCAACAACCTGCATTCCACAAAAATTTTGAACTTTTACTCGCAGATTTAAACGCCAAAAAAGCAGAAGATTACCAAACTTGGATTTCTTTTTCATCCGAAAAACAAAAAGAAAGGTTAGACGAAATTTTCGCGTCGCTTTTGGGCGAGAAATTTTCAACTCAACAACTCAACAACTCAACAACTCAACGACTTTACAACTCCTTCAAGTCCGAACTTCACGAAGGTTTCATAGATTCCGAAAACAAAATTTCAGTTTACACCGACCATCAGATTTTTGACCGTTATCAACGCTTCAAAGCAAAAAATTCTTTTGCAAAATCAGAGCAATTGACTTTGAAGGATTTAATGTCTTTAAAAGTTGGAGATTTTATCACTCACATTGACCACGGAATTGGAAAATTTATGGGTTTAGTGAAAGTGAACAACCACGGAAAAATTCAGGAATGTTTTAAATTGACTTACAAAAACGGTGATTTGCTCTACGTTTCCATTCATTCGCTTCATAAAATTTCAAAATATAATGGTCCCGACGGAAAGGAAATTATGCTTTCAAAATTGGGTTCTCCAGCGTGGAAATCTTTAAAACAAAAAACCAAAGCGAAGGTTAAACAAATCGCTTTTGACTTGATAAAATTGTATGCCGAAAGAAAAACCGCGAAAGGTTTCAGTTTTGCGCCAGATTCTTATTTGCAAAACGAATTGGAAGCTAGTTTCATCTACGAAGATACTCCAGACCAAGAAAAAGCGACTTTGGACGTGAAAAATGATATGGAAAATGATGGAGTGATGGACAGATTAATTTGTGGAGACGTTGGTTTCGGGAAAACGGAAGTCGCAATTCGTGCCGCCTTCAAAGCTGCAACCGATGGAAAGCAAGTCGCAGTTTTGGTTCCGACCACGATTTTGGCGTTTCAACATTTCCGTTCTTTTAAAGAAAGATTGAAGGAATTTCCCGTAAATGTTTCGTATTTAAACCGATTTCGTTCCGCCAAACAAAAAACGGAAACGTTGAAAGATTTAGCATCGGGAAAATTGGATATCGTAATTGGAACTCATCAATTGGTAAGCAAAGACGTGAAATTCAAAGATTTAGGATTGTTGATTATTGATGAAGAGCATAAATTCGGGGTGAATGTAAAAGACAAACTTAAAACGCTGAAAACCAATATTGATACATTGACTTTAACGGCAACTCCAATTCCGAGAACATTGCAATTTTCGTTGATGGCAGCAAGAGATTTGTCGGTGATAAAAACGCCGCCGCCAAATCGTCAACCTGTTGAAACACAAGCCATTGGTTTTTCAGAAGAAATTTTGCGTGATGCGATTTCGTATGAAATTCAACGAGATGGACAAGTGTATTTCATCAATAACAGAATTGAAAATCTGAAAGATATTGCAGGATTAATTCAAAGATTGGTTCCCGATGCACGTGTAATTACAGGTCACGGACAAATGGACGGAAAGGAATTGGAGCGCAATGTTTTGGATTTCATGGAAGGAAAATACGACGTTTTGGTCTCGACAACGATTGTAGAATCGGGAGTTGATGTTCCCAATGCAAACACGATATTCATCAACGATGCCCAAAAATTTGGTATGGCAGATTTGCACCAAATGCGTGGAAGAGTTGGACGAAGCAACCGAAAAGCGTTTTGTTATTTGATAACTCCGCCTTTTGATATGATCACTTCCGATGCGCGAAAACGTTTGGAAGCGGTGGAACAATTTTCGGATTTGGGAAGCGGTTTCCAGATTGCGATGAAGGATTTGGAAATTCGTGGAGCCGGAGATTTGTTGGGTGCTGAACAAAGCGGTTTCATTAATGAAATGGGATTTGAAACCTACCAAAAATTAATGCAGGAAGCGCTGGAAGAATTGCAGAACGAGGACGATTTTCAAAATTTATTTGAAAACGAAGATGACCGTAAAAAGTTATTTAAATCAACTAAAGAAGTCAATATTGATACGGATTTAGAGTTAATGTTGCCCGATTCTTATGTGAATTCTATCGAAGAACGACTTTCGCTGTATCAAAAATTAGCCGAAATCCAGAGCAAAGAAGAATTGCAAAAATTTGAAAATGAATTGGTTGACCGATTTGGGAATCTTCCGAAAGAAGCCGTCAATCTTTTAAAATCAGTTGAATTAAAATGGCTCGCTTCCGACATTGGTTTTGAAAAAATCGTAATGAAAAACGGAATTTTCCTTGGCTATTTCCCACAAAATCCGCAAGATAAATTTTATCAAAGCGAAAAATTTAGAAATATCATCAATTATCTTTCCCAAAATCCGCAGGAAGCACAACTGAAAGAAAAAATGAGCAAAGAAGGAAATCTCCTGATGATGCGGAAGGAAAATGTGAAAAATGTGGACGAGGTGAATTTGGTTTTAAATAAAATTCTAATTTCCAAAAATAATTCTTAATTTTGGCTAACCATTCGGTAAGTTACCATTCGGTAAGTTACTACGTGGTAAGTTAAAATTTATTAGTATGAAAGATGAAATTTCTCCCTTTGTTTTCGGGAATTTGGTGAATCTATATTCGTTTACCAATCGGGAAGAAGATTTAAAAAGACTAAAAAAAAACCTAATTCACGGGATAAATACCATCATAATTTCGCCGAGAAGATGGGGGAAATCTTCTTTGGTTGAGAAAGCAATACAGGAAATAAACACAGAAAATCCCAATTACAAAACTGTAAAAATAGACCTGTTTTCCATAAATTCCGAAGAGGCTTTTTTGGAAAGTTTTGCACGAGAAGTAATTAAGGCAAGTTCTACAAAATGGGAACATTGGATTGAGGAATCCCGCCAAATTTTTAAAAATTTAATTCCGAAAATCAGCATTGGAATTCAGCCGGACAGCGATTTCAGTTTGTCTTTTGAATGGAAGGAACTTAAAAAAAATTCGCAGGAAATCCTGAATCTTCCCGAACTTTTAGCCGAAAAAAACGGTGTTAAATTCATTATCTGTATCGATGAGTTTCAGAACTTGGCTCATTTCCACGATTTTGAATCGCTTGAAAAAAAGATGCGTTCGGTTTGGCAAAAGCAGAAAAAAACGGTGTATTGTCTGTACGGAAGCAAAAGACATATGATGGTGGATATTTTCAATAACAGCTCAAAACCGTTCTATAAGTTCGGCGATTTGTTTCTTTTGCAAAAAATTAAAAAAGAAAAGTGGGTGAGTTTCATTAAAGAAAAATTTGCAGAAACTGGCAAAAAAATTTCGGAAAAATTTGCACAAAAAATCCCCGAAATGATGAAAAACCACTCTTGGTATGTTCAGCAATTCTCGTATTATATTTGGTCTGAAACTGAAAAAGAAGTGAACGAAACTATTTTCAATAACGCACTCAACCTATTGGTTAGTAGTAATTTACCGTTGTTTCAAGAAAGAATTGAGGATTTAAGTGTCGGACAAATCAACCTCTTGAAAGCCATTGTAAAACAAGAAGAACAACTTTCTTCTAAAAATACGCTTCAAACTTATCATTTGGGAACTTCGGCGAGTGTTTCAAAAAATAAAAATATCCTTTTGCAGAAAGACATCATTAATGAGGAAAATAAAACCCAAGAACTTTTGGACCCTGTTTTTGAATTGTGGTTCAAAAAGGTTTATTTTAATGAAAATTATGTCTAAAATTCGTATTTGAAAAATAAAGACATTTAATGAAAGAAAATCTGAAAAAGAGGTCAGCTGGCTGATGATTTGGAAGGATAATGTGAGGAATGTGGATGAGGTGACGGAGGTTCTTGAGGGGATTTTATCATAAATGTTTGTTTCTGTGTAGTTTTGAATTCAAAAAAAAAATTAGATTTGTAATACTAAAAAATGTCTTATGAAAAGAATTCAATCTATTTTTGGGATTTTAGCCACATTATTGGTTATTTTTTCCTGTGTTCCAAATGATCCTGCTGCAATTTATGGATTGAATAGTAATAATCCGAACAATCCAAATAGTATTACAGGGCCAAGAATTATCACTAAAATTGATAGCGCAAATATTACAAAGACAGAGTATGTATCTTCGAATAGCGGTATTTTGCAGCTTGTGAAACAATATAATGATGCTGATGATGTGATAACCTACGGTAACAACCAAAAAATTAGTACAATAACATTCAACGAACAACTGCCAAACAAAACAAAATTATCGTTATATTATGATTCTACAGGAAGAGTTACTTCTTCTAAACAAGAAAATTTTATAAATAATACAACTCTTCATTCAACAGTTATAAGTACATTGTCATATAACTCAAATAACAAACTTACTTCTGTTGTAAAGAAAATGATGTTCAATCTAATTTCAAACCAATTTTCTCATTACACTTTAGTAGAAATAACTTACAACGGTGAAAATGTTACAAAAATAAAAGACAGCAATGGGCTTATTGTTAATGGAGTTATGGATCCGGTAGATCCCAATATGATTACAACTTATACAATTAGTGATTTTGATAATAAAATAAATCCCATGACGACATTGCCAAAGGAGTTTTTAATTGGTTGCGGATTGGCTGGTTCATTAGCTTTCGCGCAGTTGAGTTACAATAATTTTTTGAAAACTACTATCTTGCCTTCTCCCACAATGACACCAATCATTCATCAGTCATCGGGTTTAAATTATGATCCTCAGAATTATCCAATTTCTGACCTTCAAAACGTTATGAAAATATATTACAAAGCTATTCAGTGATTTTTTGATGTATTCGTTATTACGATAATTTTTAATAGTCTATTTGAAATTATTTAATTGAAAATTTACCCACAAATTTTCATCAGAAAAGATATTATTACCCGAAAATCAAAATTTTAGCAGCTTGATGTTGCTAAATTTTCAAAAAAAAGTTAGATTTGTAAATATTTATTTTAAAAAGATATGAAAAAAATATTACATCTTTTAAGTTTTCTCTTTGTCCTTGTTGTTGTTTCTTGTAGAACGAACGATCCGGCACAAATTTTTGGTTGGGATGATCCGGAGGATATTTCTGGACCAAGGATGCTGAAGAAGGTTATTGTGAACAATCAAACTGAAGAAGAGTATTTCCCAAACTCGGGTAATCTCTTCAAGGTAGAGCGAAAAATTTACAACTCATCCTCTATTCAGGAAAGCCAAACGATTTATCTTTCTTATTTGGGGACTAAATTATCTCAGGTAGAGGTAAATGGCAATATTCCTGGCAATACATCCTCTGCTGGAAGAGCGGTACTTACACCCAATTATGATGTCGCAGGAAAAATGGTAAGCTTAATGAATGATTATTTTGAGGGTACTGTGCACAAAAAACATTCCATCACCATATACAATTATAATGCTGCCGGTAAAATGGTGAATGCATATCAAAAAACAGCAACTGTAAATCCTTCCACTCCTAATGTTTATGTATATCCTAATATTACGAATGACTTTATTACTTATGATGGTAGCAATGTTGTGAAAGTAGAATCCAGCAAGCAAGTCGTGAATTTGCAGACTGGTTTAATACAAAGTGAGGTGAAGACTACCTTTGATTACAGCGGATATGATTGGAGGATTAATCCTTATACTACCATACAGGATAATTATCTCACCATTATGGCAAGTGTTTTTCCGGATATGTATGCAAATCTTTCTGAAAACAATGCAGGGAAACTGAAACTGAAAGTGGGAACAGCAGCTGCTACGGAAACCGTTTATAACTACAAATTTGACACTCATAATTATCCTACAACCAACGGATACAGAGCTTTTAAATATCAGCCTGCACCATAATTTACAATTTAAATATAAAAAATTATATTTGTAAGAATTTTAACTTTAAAGAGATATGAAAAAAATACTTTACATTTTTATTTCTTTGTTTTTGGTTTCAGCAATACACTCTTGCAAAAAAATCGGAGACGACGATGGAAATCTACTCAATGATATGGGTCTGAATAATGGGCTTTTGGGTGAAAACCGATTTCTTTACCAAGAGGTTACTTCTGCAGACACAATAGCAGAGTACCATTATACTGGACGAAAGCTCACCAAGGTTTTAGGTGATAGTACACTCACAAACATCATTTATTCCGGAGACCTTATTAACAGTATTGACTTCAACGGCATCGTGGAAGGCGACAGTATTGTGTATACCCAATTATTTAATTACAATCCTAATAATAATAACATCTTAAGCAACATTACAGAAACCAAAAGCATTTATAAAAAAATAAAGGCGCAACACCTTTTGCCTCCACCTCTGGTTGCTACCAAAACAAAATCAAAATACGATATTACTTTTAATACAGCAGGAAAGCTTGATAATGTTATAAAAAAGACAGGAAACGATTTGCCATTAACAACATTTAACTTTACATCCTACCAAAAAACCACCTATACCTATGATGCACTTCAAAATGTAACTAAAGCTGCAGTAGCTTATGGAGGTGTAGCAGCAGGAGTGTTGCAAGCGCCCAGTAACAATGTAGCTTACGATTTTGGAAATTATGATGATAAAAAAAGTCCTTACAGGCTAATACCTTTTGGATATCTGCTTCATAAGTCTTTTGAAAACTCTTTTAATAATTATAGATTTTCTCCTAATAATCCGAAAAGAGTTATGCTTAGCGGCGATTTAATACCCGTTCCTATTCCTTATAATACGCTTTATACCTACGACCATTTGGGATATGCGCTTACAGGTTGGGGAGTGAACTACGAATACCGACCTTTTTAAAAAAAAGATAATACATAGAGAAATGTGAAAACATTTCTCTTTTAATTTTATAACATTTACGATGAAAAATATTTTTAGCATAATGGCAGTATTTGCATCTGCATTTTTACTCTTTTCTTGTGGTGGTTCAACCGGTGATTTAGTTGGTCTAAATAATGTACTGCCCAATTACCTGAACACAAAAGTTTTGAAAAAAGTTAATATTCAAGAAAGCGGCGGCACAGCTTATGATGTAAATTATCTTTTTTCCACAGGAAAGCTCACATCAGTAACTACCAGTAATAATTCATATTCTTATGTTATTGAGTATATCGGAACTCAGATATCAAAAATTACAAGAAATGTTCAGAGCAATCCAATGCAGGTATTAACCTCGAATATGGTTTACATTGGCTCACAGCTTTCTAAAATTGATGGAAACCTATCTGAAGGAGGTGCAATTACAAAGGTTTTTTCAACAAATATTGCTTATACCGGCGGAAAGATTTCTCAGGTGAAAACCGAAACTTTTCTACCAGGTAGCACAGTTGCAACAAAAACCATCATTACCGATATAGAGTATGCAGCCAACAATGTTTCCAAAATAAATTATTCAGAACAGATAGCTGGAGCACCTGCTACAAATATTATAACCACTTACTCCAACTACGATTCCGATCCAAACCCTTTCCGTACCTTACCAACATCATATTTGGTTTCAAATATCAATTGGAATTTGGATTTAGAAGGTACTAGAGGGCTTTCTACAAATAATTACAAAACTTCAACAACACAAGGAGTTTCAGAAAATCTATCTTATACTTATGATTCGGGAGGTTATCCTACGCAGGCGAGTTCTCCTACGAGAGTTCTGAAATTTGAGTATCAAGTACTATAAAATAAATTTTTAAAAAAAATCCCAGTCCAAAAGGTTTGGGATTTTTTATTTCCAAAAAATTATCTTTGCAAAATCATTTATCGCTCATCATTGATCATTTATCTAAAAAGTGAAATACTTAATCGTCGGTCTCGGAAACAAAGGAGAAGAATACGCAGAAACGCGCCACAATGTTGGTTTTAAAGTCGCCGAAAAAATTGCGGAAACGTTGGAAGCGCCTTTCAAATCTGCCAATTTCGGTTGGGTAGCCGAAGGAAAATACAAAGGCAGAAAAGTTTTTGTGCTGAAACCCGACACTTATATGAATCTTTCCGGAAATGCCGTTCGCTTTTGGATGCAGAAAGAAAATATTCCTTTGGAAAATGTTTTGGTAATTACCGATGATTTGGCACTGCCTTTCGGAACGTTGAGAATGAGAAAAAAAGGTTCTGATGCAGGACACAACGGATTGAAAAATATTCAGGAAGTTCTAAATACACAAGAATACGCAAGAATACGATTCGGAATTTCAGCGGAATTTAAAGATGGACAACAAGTAGATTACGTCCTCGGAAAATGGAATGAAGAAGAACTGAAAACCTTGCAGGAAAGGATTGATGTCTTCGCAAAAGCCTGCCTTTCATTTGTTTTCGCGGGAATGAATAATACGATGAATGCTTTTAATGGGAAGTGATTTTTTTTGTGAATAGTCAATTTTTTAACATTTCTAAAGTCTTGCCTTAAAAAGCTAGATATTTTTTCTAAAAATCGCATATTCCTTATACATCACGCTTCCTTTCAAACGCTCGATTTCACCTCGCATTTTCGTGTTGTCGCGCATAATGAGATGAGAATCAACGGTTTTAAATCCTAATTTTATCGCAGAGCCGAAAAGTTTGGTTGCCAAAACTGCATCTAAACCTTTGTTTTGCATTTCGGGAGCAACTGCGCCTAATAACAATTGCAATCTTTTTGAAGTTTTCATCGCGTAAAAAATTCTTGCCCAACCGAAAGGCAACATTCTTCCGCGCGATTTTCGAATCGCGTCGCTTAAATCTGCCATTGCAATGACGAATGCCACAATTTCGCCCTTTTCATTTTCAATCATCTTGATGAGTTTCGGATTGAGGAGCGGCAGAAAACGGTCGGCAAATTCGTTGGCTTCTTTTTCGGTGAGTTTGGTGAAACCGTAAATTTCGTGATAGGTTCTGTTGATGAGGTCAAAAACTGGCTTCACATAAGGACGAACTTGTTTTGTGGAGGTAAATTCTACAGATTTTATTTTCAAATTTTGTTCAACGCGTTTGGTAAAATTTTTATAGCGGTCTAAAATTTCAGAAGTTAAAGGAACATCGTACTGTACGAGTTCTACATAAGATTTGTAACCATTTTCCTGAATAAAATCTACCATAAACGGAAAACTGTGATTGGTAACCATCATTGCTTTTTCTTCAAAACCTTTGGTGAGAAAACCTTGTGGTTCTTTGTCGGAAAACGCCATTGGTCCGATGATTTCGGTGCAGTTGTGAGATTTTGCCCAATTTTCAACAGCAGAAATTAATGCATTAAAGACTTCTTTGTCTTCATAACATTCTAAAAATGAAAATCTTGCGTTGCTTTTTCCGTGAAGTTTATTGTAATCGGTGGGAATGACGCCCATAATTCTTCCAACGGCTTTTCCGTCTTTGAAAGCCAAAAATAAAATCGCCAAATTGTGTTCAAACAGAGAATTTTTCTTAGCATCAAAGAATTTTTCATCATCCATATACAATGGATGAAGCCAATTTTTGTGGTTTTTATGAATTTTTTCCGGCAGATAAATGAAGGTTTTTAAATCTTCTTTGCTGCGGACTTCTTTGATTTTTATGGACATCGGTTTTTATTTTTTCAATGTCATTCTGAACGAAATGAGTGTAACGAATGAAGTGAAGAATCTGTAGTTAAAAGATTCTTCGCTTCACTACGATTCTTTCAGAATGACACCAGCATAATTACGTTTTGAAAATTTATATAGTTGAGATACAATATAATACACAATTGGTGCTGAAATAATTCCTGCAACAACATCTACAAAATAATGCGCCTTTATGTAAACGGTTGAAAAACAAAGCAGCACAACAAACGGCAGAAAATATTTTGCCCAATTTTTCAAGTTGTTATAAAGCCAAATCAAAACGATCACCGCAATTCCCACGTGCGAACTTGGAAATGCTGCGGTTGGTGCTTCGCCGTTTTTTTGAATGATTTTGATGAGGGTTCCAACCAAACCTTTCGCTTCAATGGAGTTTTCAGGAAATGGAAAGTAAAATTGTGGACCTTCTGCCGGAAGGAATATGAAAATCAGGTAATACACTAAAAAAGAAGTGATGAATAGGAAACCAAATTCCTCTATTTTCTCCGGAATTTTTTTTAATAAAATCAAAAGGGTTGAAATCGGCATCAAATAATAACAGAAATATCCGAAAAACATTATTTCGATGAAAAACAAAGAATTAAAATGTTCTGAAAATGCAATCGCCGGTTGAAATCCAAATAATTTTTCATCAAGATGGGCAAGAAATCCATCAATTTTTGGAAACAGTAAAGTGTTGAAAACTGCCGTTTCTTTGTATAGTAAACTCAGTAAAGCATAAATTCCTACAACTTGGAGAAAGTCAAAAAATTTCTTTGGTAATCTGTCTTTTAGGAAAAAACAAATCAGGAAAAAAGCGACAAAAATACCTCTTGTCAACATTAGATTTCCATTCAAAAATAAAGATGGTTTTGTGAAAATCACAATCAGTTCAATCACTGCGAAATACAGCAATACCGAAAGCCAGACTTTTGAAAAATTTTGTAGTGAAAAGTTCAAATTCAACCTAAATAATCTTCAAAAATAGAGATTTATTTAAATTAAATTCACATTTGGTTAATATTGAATTGGCATTAATCAACTTCGGCAAAGTTAATGTGCTTGAAAATATAACTTTAGCAAAGTTTGCTGCAAGTTTGTTTTACAACAAATTCCTATTTTTCTTCCTGCTCATCACCCATGAAGAATCTGTGAGATCATATACTTTCTGAATATCGTGTAGAATTTCCTCAAAATCGATATCCAAATCAATTAAATTTCCGGTACTCATATCGAAAACCCATCCGTGAACAATAGGATAATCGTCCAAAATATAGCGTTGCTGAACACACGCCATTTTTATCACGTTGATGCACTGTTCCTGAACATTCAGTTCCACCAGTCTTCTGTAGCGCATTTTTTCACATTCTATAGAATCTAACTCTTTTTGGTGCAATCGGTAAACATCACGAATCGTTCTCAGCCAAGGATTCATCAAACCCAAATCTTCGGGCGTCATTGCCGCTTTTATTCCGCCGCAACCGTAATGTCCACAAATGATGATGTGTTTCACCTTCAAATGTTGAACGGCATATTGAATTACCGCTGTGGAACTCATATCCAAAGTGTTTACAACATTGGCGATGTTTCGGTGTACGAAAACTTCTCCCGGTTTCAAACCCATCAATTCTTCTGCAGTAGCGCGACTATCGGAACATCCGATGTAGAGATATTCCGGCGTTTGTCCGGCTGCTAATTTTTTAAAAAAATCCGGGTCTTTCCCAAGTTTATCGGCAATCCATTTTTTATTGTTTTCGAAGATGGTTTCGTAAGTTTTTCCCATAGCGTTTATAAATGATGTTTGATAAATAATGTTTTACAATTTTATTTTATCCATCTATATTTTATTATTAATATAGCCTTCTGTGGCGTCCTCTTTGCTAAATATCTTCGCAGGATTGCCTAAAACCAAAGAATTTTCTGGTACATCTGTATTTACATAGGCATTTGGCGCAATAAGGACGTTTCTGCCAATTTTTATATTTCCCACAACCACGGCATTTGGACCTATCCAAACTTCATCACCAATTTCCGGAGCGCCCTGTCTTTTTCCGCGGTTGGATTGTGCAATGGTAACGCCCTGTGCAATATTGCAGTTTTTGCCAATTTTTGTTTTGGGATTAATGACCAACATTCCCCAATGTCCGAGATAAAGACCTTCACCGATTTCGGTTTCGGGATAAATTTGGAAACCGTATTTAATCTGATGATGTCGCAGAATCAGCCGCCAAAAAATTCCTTTCAATGATTTGCGAGGATATTTTTGGCATTTTCTGAATAAATAAATGTAATGCAGGTTCGGATTGACGCATTTCGCCCAAATCTGCTGTGTGGTAAGCCATTTTCCGCTTTCCCGATAGAAATCTTTTTGGATGATGGTTTTTTCTGACATTTGAGCAAATTTAGAAAATTCTCTCGCAGATTAAACAGATTGAGCAGATTTTTTCATCTGCTTTATCTACAAAATCTTCGAGAATTATAATTCATCAATTATTTTTATGATGGTATTCACGGAATTTTCAAGATTAAAAGGCATTTCGTAATGCTGCAATTCCTGTTGGTATTTTTCAAAAATTTCAGGATTTTGAAGTGCTTTTTTCATTCCTTCGTAAATTCCTTCTTCAGAGTTTTCTATAATTAAACCGAGTTTTCCATCTTCCAACATTTCGCGAACGCCTGAAACATCTGTGGCAATGATGTTTTTATTTAATGTCATCGCCTCAAACAAAACCGTCGGGAAACCTTCGTAACGGGAACTCAAAACATAAAAATCAGCATTTTTAAAAAAAGGATAAGGATTATCGGTAAAACCAATCATAGTCGCAGTTTCATCAACTCCAAGTTCAGTTTTTAAATTCTTAATATTCTCAAAATCGTAGCCGTCTCCAACAATTAAAACTCGATGTTTAAAACCTTCATCCAACAATTTTTTATGAACTTTCAGCAACCTATCAAAACCTTTTTGCGGAAATACGGTTCCTACGCTTACAAAAGTTGGAAAGTTGCTTTCGGCTTTTGGCATTCCGCTTTCAGAAGTTGTCGTTCCGAGGAACGAGGATTCTTGTATAGGATTATCTTCGGACTTCGGACTTCGGACTTCAGACTCAAAACTTCCATCTTCCATCTTCCATCTTCCATCTTCCCGCTTCTTCGGACTTCGGACTTCGGACTTTAAAAGAATTTCCTCCGTATCCAAAGGATTATAAATTCGCACAATTCTATTTTTTTCATCATCATTTTCCGCCAGATTTTCAAAATCTTTCTGAATTTGTTCGGAAATCACCATAATTTTATCGAAACCAAAAAACTTGCGGATTTCATCGTCGGTATAGTTGTGAAAATGGGTTTTTCGCAAATCGTTGTGAATCCAGACGATTTTTTTGGAAGATTTCAAAGGTGAATTCAATATTTCATCCCGAAAACCGTGAATCGCAGCGAACTCGACATCGTATTTTTTGTTTTTTAAAATGTTGGAATAAAGAATTTTCGGAAATTTTTTCAGAATCTTTTGATAAACAACACGATACGCTTTTTGGGGAATGTCTTGAGGTCGATTTGTAGTAATCATTTCGCCCTTGTTCAAATAAAGGATATTAATCCATTTAGGAACTTCGGATAAATATTTTCCGCTGTAAAGATTCAGCAATAAATCGATTTCATATTTATTTTCTGGCAGATTTTTTAGAAAAGTCACCAAAACTTTTTCTGCCCCACCGTGACGCAGGGAACCAATTCTGATGAGGATTTTCTTTTTTTGCATTATTCCGCGGCTTTGAATTTTTTGGGCAGATTATTTTTTAGCCATTCATGAAGCTTGTAGCGGTCTTTTTCCAATTCTATAGGATAATCTATTGTGTTTTTTTTCAAAACATCGCCATAATCTTCGATTTCGCAGATGTATTTTGCAGGATTTCCGAGGTAAACCGTGTTACTCGGCATAGAATCGGAAAGTACAGAATTGGCGCCCAATACGCAATTGTCGCCAATTTCCACATTTTGCAAAATGATAGAGTTGTTTCCAATCGCGCAGTTTTTTCCCACTTTGATATGCCCAAAATTCCTTACCGTTTCGTAGCCTTCAATTTTTCTTAAGTTTACTGTAAAACCAGAATGAGTGATGAATTGAACGCCTTCGCCGATTCTCGTGTCATCGCCAATTTCCACTAAAAAGGGTTCGGAGCCGAAAGATGTTTTGTTTCTGATGGAAACGCTTTTGCCCAATTTCAAGCCTTTTTCAACGCAGATTTTCACATACGCAGATTGTCGCAAATCGTCTAAAATGGTAAAAATTTTGGTAATAATTTTATTAATCATGATTGTAGCAAAGGTAAAATTAATTTTTCTAAATTTGCTGCCTTAAATATGAAACACAATGAATATAGAGCAGTTTTGCAGCTTGTTGAAAGATGAATTGAAAGAAGAGGGCAACGTAACTCCTGAAACGAATTTTAAAGAGCTTGAAAATTACGGATCGCTTTCTGCGGTTCTCATCCTGCAGCTGGTTGAAGACCAATTCGGCGTGAAGATAAATCCGAGAAGTTTTAGAAACATAAAAACCGTCAATGAACTGGTTGAGGCGATAGGTACGGAAAAGTTCAATTAATTTCTTTGCACAAAATCAATTTTCGCAGGCAAGGATAAATTTTATTTTCTTGATTGTCAATTTCTAACGATTTGAATTTTGTAAAACCTAATTTTTCATAATATTCAATTGCAGAGATGTTGTTTTCTAAAACATTGATGTAAAGGTTTTTCGCAGGAATTTTAGTCATTTGATCATCAATCATCTTTTTTGCCATTCCTTTTCCGCGGAATTGTTCATCTACAAAGATATATTCCACAAAATATTTTTCTTCGGAAGCATTTTTTATATCGGGTAGATTCTTTGCATTTTCCAAAAAATAGTCCAAATGATTTCTTTGAAGCCAAACAGGGAAAAGCTCTCCTTTGTTTTGGTAATAATGATGATTTGTGAAAACCAATGAACAGCAACCTGCAGCTTTATCATCAATTTCTGCAACGCGATATGTATTTAAAGAAAGTTCGGTATCCAAATTTTCATCATCCTCTAAAAACTGGGTGAGATATTTTTTGGTGGTTTCGGTATCGCAGTCAAAAAGGTTGTTATAGGTATTTGAATCTGAAGTTTTTTCTATCTCAATAATGGAGTTTACAATAAACGGGATGTCTTCTTTCGTTGCGTTTCTGATGATCATGACAATGTTTTTTTCAGTTCGTTTCTATCTGTTTTTCCCGAAGTGTTTGTAGGATAATTCTCCACTTTAATGATTCTTGACGGAACTGCGTAATCGGGAAGATTTTCTTTCAAATTGGCAAAAATTTCGTTTTCATCAACCTCTAAATCATTCACAAATAGAACCAGCTCATCGTTGTCATTCTTATCTTTGTGAATCAATGCAACACTTACTGAATTTTCCAAAACTTGATTGGCAAAGTGTTCAATTTCAGCGAGTTCAATTCGGTGTCCGTTTATTTTTGCCTGAAAATCGATTCGGTTGGTGTAGAAAAAATCTCCATCGGTGTCACGGATGCACCAATCTCCGGTTTTATAGAAGGTTTCGCCATTTTTTTCAATAAAGGTTTCTTTAGTTTTTTCGGGGTTTTTCCAATAATTTTTGGTTAAAAATTTTCCGGAAAGTAAAAGTTCGCCTTCGTTTTCATCGTTATTAAGGAAGCTCATTTCGCTGTCTGTCATTGATTTTCCGATGCTGATAATTCCGTTTTTTTCCTTGATGTTTTCGCCAACTTTATAGTGCGTACAAAAAATAGTGTTTTCAGTTGGGCCGTAAACATTGTAGATTTCAGCGTTTGGGATAAAGCCTTTCCAATTTTGGATCTGTTTGGTGAGTAAAGCTTCGCCGCAGAATAAATTTAATCTTAAACTGCTGTTTTTGATTTCGGAATCAAGATAAGGAATGATGAGGTTCAAAATGCTTGGAACCATCAATACAACCGTAATTTCGTCGGCTTCCAACAAGTCTAAAATCTGCAAAAATTTGGTTTCCTTTTTATGAAGCGCAACCACTGTGGAACCATTCAACCAAGGAATGAGGTAACTCATCACCGATAAATCGAAGGTGAGTTCAAACATTTGCAAAACATGGTCGGAAGTTGATAATTTCCCAAAAGTTTTTTCAAAAGATTTCGAGAAGTGGTACAGATTAGAAAAAGTGATGGGAACGCCTTTCGGATTTCCGGTGCTTCCCGATGTGAAGAGTATGTATGCGTTTGTAGAAATAGGGAAATCTTTTGGAGCAAAATCTTCAATTTCAAAACTTTTTGTGGAATCGAGATATTGGACTTCAAAATTTTCCTGAATCTCAACAGAGCTTAAAAGAAACTTTATTTCCGCCTGATTAATGACGCTCAAATTTTTATTTAGAGGAAATTCGGGGTGAATGGGAACGTAGGTTTTCCCTTCCAACCAAATTGCCAAAATGGAAGCGTACATATAAACATCATCCGTTAAATAAATTCCAATGTTTTGGTAGTCAATATTTTGTAATTGATGACGGATGTTTTGAGCAAAGGTAAAAACTTCAGAATAGGTATATTTTTTCTCCTCAATTTTCAGACAAATTTCATTGCTGTTTTTTTGAAAAGATTGGTAAAGGTGTTCTATAAATGGGTTCATTATTTTTCTAAAATTTGTGTGATGTGCCGGTAAATTTTTTCGTTATCGAATCGTTGAAAAGCATTTTTGTTGTTTTCCCTTACTTTATCTACAAAATCTTTATCGGTGAGTAATTTTTCCATTCCTAAAGCCAGTTTTTCAGCATCGTAATCTACGATTAAACCGTTGATTCCATCATCCATCATTTCTTTTACACCACCTGCATTGGTGGCGACTATTGGTTTTTCAAGTATCAAAGCTTCGCCAATTACCAACGGATAAGCCTCTGATTTTGAGGGTAAAACATAAAAATCCGCCTTTTTTAAATAAGGATACGGATTGATGACGGGATTTTTAATAAAAAATGAATCTTTAAGGTTGTATTTCTCAATCAAAATTTCCAGATTTTCTTTCTCCTGTCCATCACCGAAAACATAGACTTTATGCTTTAAACCTTTGTCAATTAATATTTTATGCGCTTCAACCAAGATGTGGTTTCCTTTTCTCGGGATCAGTCTTCCCAAAGAAATAAATACAGGTTCATCGGTTTTGAAATCTACCTCAAAATTATTAGATTTTTCCTTAATGATTTCGTGTTCAAAAGGATTGTAAACCACTTCTCCGTTCGGAAAATCAATATTGTAAACTTCTTTGATAATATTTTTGGTTTGTTTTGAAACAAAAACTGCCGTATCCATTTTCTGGAGCTGACTGATAACGAAAAGTTTTTCGTCTTCATTAAGTCCTACATCGCGAATATCCGCATGAAACCAGCCAATTTTTTTGGAATTTTTGAACGGGCTTTTCAAAAGGGCTTCATATTCCGTGGAAGTGAATGCTACTTCAACATCGGGAATTATTTTTATTGTATTTCTAATAAGATTTGGAAATTTGTTATAGAGCTCAAGTTTGATCCTTCTTACGGCAAGCTGGGCTTTTTGAATCAGACTATTTTTTGAAAAACTTTCTTTTCCCTCGCTTAAAGTGAAAACTTTCACATTTTTTGGGATTAAAGGAAGCATTTCTCCCTGTTTCATGTTCAGTAGCAGAAAGATTTCAAATTTTTCTTCCGGAAGATTTTTCATGATGTCGCATAAAACCTTCTGTACGCCACCTGTTTCCATGGAGCGGAGTCTGAATAAGAGTTTGGTTTTAGGCTTTTTCATTGATAATATTTGCAACTGTTGGTTTTTTAGGGTTCCATTTTCTTCTGATGAAATTATTAATTGGCTCTTCCAAATAAAGGAACATTACTATGGAAATTACATTTAATAAAATAAAATTCACCAATTTGTTGTCACTTATATAATCGTTGATGAAAACGGGGAGATATCCTTTGTGAACAAGATAGAAAATATAGGAGCTTTTACCAAGCAAAACGAAGAGTTTTGTGCTAAGAATTTTTTGGACGATTGTTTTTTCGTGGATCAATCCCCACAATAAAGGAGAAATTCCGAAGATAGAAAGACAAATAATTAACAATGGACCTATGGTGTTGTTGGTAAGGTAATAATATTTCACGAAGAAAAGAAAAAGCAAAATATTGATGATCCCAAACCAAGTCACCCAATTAAACTTAAACTTTATATTTTTTTTCATCACAATATACGCCAAACCAATTCCGGCGAAAAATTCAAAAATGTAAACGGAAATGTTTCTCGTCATAAATTCCCATGTATTTTCTGGCCCTTTAAAAAGATGTTGCAATAAGGTGCCGAATGCAAAAATTACAAATGGAATGATGAAAAACCACTTAATGTTTTTTCTGATTAAAATAAAATAAAATGGGGCTGTGAAATAAAACATCTCTTCCAGCGTCAAAGTCCATCCTTGTGCAACTGCTGTAAACTGATATTTCGTGAAAAATGCTTTCGTCATGGTAAAGCTGAGAATAGCTTCAATGGTTTTTTCGGAATCCCATGATTGATTCTGCAGGTACCAAATCAAAAAATACGCAGCAGAAATTAAGAAATACATGGGGTAAATCCTAGCGAAACGGTTCACCAAGTAACCTCGCATCGGAATTGGGGTTTGATTGAAATAACGGTAAGTAATCAGAAATCCACTCAAAACAAAAAACATATCCACGCCCATATGAAACTCAAGAACAAAATCACGAATCCATTGTGGATATTTAGGATTGTCGTAGGGCATGAAATGATAAACGAATATCATCCATGCTGCAATGGTACGATATCCGGTAAGAGCGGGAATAAAACCTGTAGATTTTTTTTTCATCTGCCTGTGTTACAAAAATTTTTGAAAAAATACTTTTATCTTTTTCTTTATTCTATAGGGGATTCCGTTTTGATATTCGAGAATTTTAAAAATCTTTTCTGAACCGGGATAAGTTTCAGGGATTTTTTCGTCATTAATTTTTTCAATTTTTCTGCGTTTCATGGCAAGAAATATCGCCTGCGCAAAATATTCATAAGATTTTTGTTTGTTTTCGTTCTGCGAAATTCCACCTGCATGTGCGCGATACAGATAATCTGTTTGGTTGATAAAAAAAACCTTTCCTTTTTCATAAAACTTAAAATATAAATCCTGATCTTCGGCAATTCTTAGTTCGGGATTCATTCTTTCGCATTTCAGGTAAATATCTTTTCTGAATCCTACGAACGGGGCGATCTGAACCGGACAATTAAACCAGTTGGAATCTCCATTCGGAACTTGCATTGCGGATTGAAATTCTGAAATTTTATTCAAGTTTTCATCACATTTTGCAAGTCGGGAATAAGTGAGAACAACATCTTTGTTTTTTTTAAAAACCTGAATGGAAGCATTTAGAGCATTAGGTAAAATGGCATCATCAGGATCGAGATACCCACAAATTTCGCCAGACGAAAGTTCGATTAATTTGCCTTTGGTAAAACCAACCCCTTCATTTTTTTCATTTTCATAAAACTTAAAACGAGTATCATTCTTTATTGTGTTTTTAATGATTTCCACAGAGTTATCGGTAGAAGCGTCATCCAAAATTATGGCTTCCCAATTTTGATGGGTTTGTTTCAGAATGCTCTCATAGCAGTCCTGAAAATATTTCCCGTTGTTGTAATTGGCTATAAGAATTGAAAACTTCATTGAACTGATTTTAATGATACCAAAATCTTCCCTTCACTAAACTTCTTGCCTGTAATGCAGTTTTCGATTTCTTGAGGTTTTACAGTCATTTTGGTTATTCTTTTATCTTTAGAAAATCTTTTTTAGCGCTATTTCAATTTCAGAGGAAATTGATATTTAATAAAATGTGATTTTTTTAAGCTCAAATTCTAAATTCAAAAATAAAGAAAGCTGGGAAAGTGCTTTGTAATGCCTATCTTATAGATGATTCAAAATATCCTAAAGCCATTATTGCAAGTGAAAAGTTTTTCCAGATCATTTGTGTTAAAAAAATCTGAACAAAGATAAAGCCTTTTTTAAAAAGATTTATAATTTTAGTATTTTTGCCGGAAATAAAACATAAGTGGGCGAATTACTACGGGTTACCAAAACTTTAGCAGGTTATCTTAAAAGACCAGATCTTTATCCTGAACTAGGCAGAAAAATCATCAAAAATGTTTTCAATAGAAAAAGTGCCTTCAAGGGTAAAGAAAAGACGAACCTTTGGGCTTCTGAAAATGCTGTAAGCCAAACGGAAGCTATTGAAAAATTATTCGGCAAAAAGATGGAAAAATTTGCTGAAAAATTTGATAAAGAATACCTTGAGGCTTTAAGAAAACAACAGAATTGCCCCGTGAAAATGGGTGGAGCAGGAGCATTGGAGCTTATTTATGAGGCATGCGAGTTTACAAAAGCTAAAAATGTCATCGAAACAGGGGTTGCATACGGTTGGTCGTCTTTTGCTGCTTTGAAATCTTTGGAAAAAAGAAATGGGACGCTTTACAGCTCGGATATGCCCTATTTAAGCCAAGATGGCGACAAATATGTGGGTTTTGTTGTTCCGGAAGAATTGAAAAAGAATTGGAAGCTTTTTAGGCATGCAGACCGCGAGTCGCTACCTAAAATTTTCTCAATTTGTAATGAGGTTGATGTGGTGCATTATGATTCTGATAAGGCTTATGAAGGAATGTCGTGGGCGTATCCAAAACTGTACAGCAATTTAAGAAAAGGAGGAGTCTTCATCAGCGATGACATTAATGATAATTCGGCTTTTCAAGATTTTTGTGAAAAAAACGGCTTAGAGCCTACAATTGTAGATTTCGAGGGAAAGTTTATCGGGGTTTTTGTGAAATAATTTAGCGGAAATTGATGTTGTAAAGGCCCGATCTTATACTTTTAAAATCCACCATCAAATATTTCAAAATCATTCCCCATTTTTTTAGAGAAGCAGCATTTGCAATCTCAAAACTACGGTGCATCCTGATGATGTGTATTCGGTATTCTTCAGGTAAATTTTGTTCAACGATAGCCCAGTCTTTCAGCTTTTTCCAAAGTAAAACCCTTGTTGTTGCAGGATTTATTTTTTTTGTTTCTATTGCAGTAATTCTATTGCTTTCGTGAACTCCGCGCATTGCAATTGCTTTGTCATTAATTCCCGTAAAAAGTTGCAGATAATAAGCTAATCTTATCGTAAAATCTGTGTCTTGATGCAGTCGCAGTGATGTATCAAAAAGCCTATCCATTTTTTGCAAAGCAGATTTTCGGACGGTTAAAGTGTTCAAATGAATAAGCCCAAAACTACCACGCAGATGCATCTGGCCAGGAAAAACATCTTTTGGATCAGCTTTTTTGTAAACCGTATCCAATTTATTTTGGTAAATATGGTAGAATTGTTCTTTTGCTTTTTCAGAATAATATTCTACCCCAATTGCGCCGTAAACTCCTTCCACTTCCGAGTTTTTAAAAAGTTCCTTTTCCGCATGGAAACGGTTGGGTAAATAATAATCATCCGCATCAAGGAAAGCGATAAAATCTCCAGTTGCTTTTTCTATTCCAAGATTTCTACTTGCTCCAGCTCCGTGATTTTTTTTGTCGGGATGTTGATATAGTTTTACGCGAGGATATTTTTTAACCAAAACTTTGCAAGCTTCCAAAGCATTATCGGGAGATTTATCCTCAATCATAATTACCTCAAAAACCTCGTCAAACTCCAAAGCAGATTCTACAGCTTTTGCAACATATTTTTCTGCATTATAAACGGGAATGATGACGGAAATTTTCATAGAAAATGTTGATTTAATATCGACAATCTGCAATTATTTTAACGATTTAAATAACTGAAACGATACCTTGTTTTTAGGATATTTGGATTTTTTATTATGTTTAAAATTAAGGAAAAATATTTTGCACCCCCTTTTTTTATCGCAAGCTCAAAAGCTTTGTGTGATAGAGAAATATGATCACGATATTTTTTTTCGATGTCTTTATCTTTCGACCAATCGTGAACTGAATTCCACAAAAGAGCTTGTCGCTGATTGTATTTTTCTGAATACAGTTTTATTTTGGTGATTCGATTATCATCATGAACTCCTCTCATTGCAACCGCTTTATCAATTTTCCCAGATTTCAAATAACAATGATAGGCTAGTTTTGTAATGAAATCCTGATCCTGATGAACTTTCAAAGCTTCATTAAATCTTAAATTATTTTTTCGAATACTTTCGGCTCGAATGGCTAGTCCATTGAGGTGAAAGAAAGTTCCAAAAGATTTGTCCAAGCCCAAAAGGGCATAAAAAACTTTTTTTCCTTCAGCTGGTTTTCTAAAAGTGGTGAGCTCTGCGTCCTTAAATTTTTCCTTGAATTCTAATTTTCCTTTTTCTGTGAGGAAATCGGTCCCTACTGCATTGAAAACGCCTTCGATTTCTGGATTTTCAAAAAGTTTCTTTTCTTCAGTAAATCTGTTAGGAAGATAATAATCATCCGCATCCAAAAAAGCGATGAATTCCTGCGAAGCTTTTACCAAACCCAAGTTTCTGGTTGCTCCAGCTCCGTGATTTCCTTGATCGGGATGTTGAAACAGTTTGATTCTGGAATCTTTTAAAACTAAATTTTTACAGATTTCCAATGAGTTATCTGGGGAACAATCTTCAATCAACAGAATTTCCTTCACTTCCTCAAACTGCAATGCGGAATCGACCGCCTTTTCCAAAAAGCGTTCCGCATTGTAAACAGGGATGATAACGGAAATGTTCACTATTAAAATTTTTCAGTATAAATTCTTAAAAGCTTTTTTGCAAAAACTTCAGGATTATGTTCTTCTCTTATCCTTTCTAACGATTTTATTGCTTTAGCTAAAATTACGGATTTGTCTTCAAAAATAGAAATCAAGATTAATTCAAATTGTTTTTTCAAGGTTTCCTTTAGATTTTCCGTTTGTTCATCATTGAAATACAATGCCTGTTTCAAGCGATTTTGCGGAAGATGAATCATCCAGCCACAATCATTATTATTGATTTCCGGCAAAGCCCGAATATCTGTCGTGATGACGGGAACTCCGCAAGCTTGCATTTCCAAAACAGAAAAACCGTAGGTGTCGCTCCAAGTTGGGAGCAAGCCGATATCTGATTTTTGAATCAATTCCAACACTTTTTCATTTGGAATACTTTCGTAAATATCTATCCAGTCTTCTTTTTCGAGCGTTTCTTTTGTTTTTTTTGCTTCTTGTTCGGAAACTTTAGTTACGTAATGATCCGTCTTAAAACTTGAAATTACAGTAAGCTTGAAATCGTATTTTTCTTTCAGTTTTTTTAAAACTTCATACATTTCAACGCCGCCTTTCAAGTGAAACTGTGTTCCAATAAAAATAAAATGGAGTTGATCCGTATTTTTTTCAATCTTCTCCGAGATAATCTTTTGGGAGGGATGCAAAATGTGGAGTTTCTTTTTTACTGCATCCTCAAATTCAGGATAATGTTGCAAAAGTTCTAACTGGATATTTGCACTTGCTTGTGAAATGGCTATTATTCCCAAACAGTTTTTCTTTGCAATTTGCTCTAAACCTTTGCTGGTTTTTTCATTTTTTTGATGAAAAGGTTCTGCTTTTTGATGGTCGTTTTTGGTTTCCATAAATCTTGGAACCAATGTTTCAAAAGAAGCCACCCATTTTCTTGAGGAATAATTGATGTCGTTGTAGAGATGTAGAATATCAACATCGCTATTCTTATAGAAAAAATATTTCCCGTCAAAATCAATTTTTTTTCTGAAAACTAAATTTTTAATTGTAGAAAGGGTATGAAAAAGATTGTTGTTTTTTTTCAAGACCACATAAACTGCTCTGGGAATTTTATTTAAAATATTCCGAGTGATGGGATAACCGATATGTGAAACCGCAATTTTCAAGTTTTACGCAAAATTTTGATGCTGATTTCGGAACCACAATGCTAAAATAAGCAAACTCCAATGCTGAAGATTATTGTTGAGCTTTTTTTGAACTTCATTATAATTCAAATAGTTGAAAATATAACTATTTTTATTTTCTAATAATTCTTTATTTAAGTCTTGCAGCGCATCTTCTTTAAACCACTCCGTAACCGATGCGGCAAAACCATTTTTCCCGCGATTGGCAATTTCTTCTGTCCAAGCTTTTGCGTAGGCTTTTCGTAGAATGATTTTATCATCAGATTTATTCATTTTAAATTGCCATGGTAATTTAATACAGAACTCTGCAAAATCAACATCCAGAAAAGGAATTCTTGCTTCCACGGAGTTGAACATCGCCGTTCTGTCACCTTTCAAAAGCATATTTCCGGGAACATATTTTTCTAAATCGATTCGCATTAAATCATTAAAATCTCCATCTTTAAATTCAAAACTAAAACTCTGATTGGGAACATTTTCGGTAACGCCTAAGCTTTTTATTTCGTTTTCCGTAAAATAATTCCGCACTTTATTTTGATGAAAATCAATGGAGTCGCTGTATTCTGCACGGTGAATTCTTTCAGAACCTATATTTCTGAATTTGTTCATCATCAGAAAAATTTTAGAGAGATAATCTGGATAAAATCCTTTCTGGCTCAAATCCACATTGTATTTGTAAAATGTGTAACCCCCGAAAAGTTCATCGCCAACATCGCCTGAAAGCACCACTTTCAGTTTTTTGGAAGCTTCCTTGAAAATAAGATGCATAGGTAAAAGCGAAGAGTCCATCAAAGGCTCGTCCATGTAAGAATAAACCTCGTTCAACGTATCGAAAATGCTTTGTTCTTTATCCAGGATTTCAAAATGGTTGGTTTCATATTTTTCTGCGATGGCTTTTGCGTATGGCATTTCGTTCAGGTCGCCTGTTTCGTAGCCGTAGCAAATTGTCATCAGATTTTTTTCATATTTCGACGCTGCGGCAACAATAGTGCTGGAATCCAAACCGCCTGAAAGAAAAGAACCAACTGGAACATCGGCAATAAGCTGTTTTCTAACCGCATTATCCAGAAGAAATTTAAACTGTTCAATACCTTCTTCAAGGGAAATTTTTGATGTTTCTGTCGGGATTTTCCAATAAGGTTTTGTTTCTACTTTTCCATTTTTCAGGGTTAAAGTATGGGCGGGTTTTAGGTTGAAAATATTTTTGTAGATGCTGTGATGCGGATGAATGTATCCGTTCTTTAAATAGTAAGCGATTTGAGCTTTGTCGATTTCTGGCCTTATCAATCCTGAAGCAATGATTGCTTTGATTTCTGAAGCAAAAATAAATTCGCCATTTTTTCCAAATGCGTAATAAAATGGTTTTTCGCCAAAACGGTCTCTTGCGCAGAACAGTTCCTGTTTTTTTTCGTCCCAAATCGCAAAAGCGAACATTCCGGGGAGTTCGTTGATGAGGTTTTCGCCCTTTTGTTGGTACATCGCCAAAATAAGTTCGGTGTCGGAAGTTCCTCTGTAAGGATAATCGCTGTATTTTTTCTTTAAATCTAGATAGCCATAAATTTCGCCGTTCAGAACGACGCATTCGTTCTTGGTGTCGGAGAACATAGGTTGTTTTCCTGTTTCAGATAAGTCTAAAATTGCGAGTCGGCGGTGACCGAGAGCGGCGTTTTCAAAAAACTCATGAGCAGCAGAATCTGGACCGCGATAGGCGATGCTGTCGGTCATTTTTTGCAGATTTTCTTTATACTTTTCTGCGTTATTTGCGATTATTCCGGCGATTCCGCACATGGTTCTTTTTATACCTTTTTAATAGAATATTTTATAGTTTTTAATAGTTGCTTTACCAAAATCTGAAAATTACTAGAGATAGAGTATCGCGCAAAAATTTTTTCGAAAAGCTTTCTATTTCTTACTGGAACTGGAAATTCTTTCATATAATAGTATTTATTAATCAAGGTGTCATAATCCTTGATTATCTGAAAATCAGCTCTCGAATCATTATTAACTTTTTTGATGTTTTTAAACAAATTGATAGAGGTATTTAGTTGTTTTTCAATATCCAACGCGCTAAAAACACCGCCGTCATGTAATCTATAAACCCCTACAATTCTATTAAATGCTCTTCCTTTGCCAAATTCTAACGCATGGTAAAAATAGTATAAATCTCTGTAATCTGGATAAATATCAATCCATTTCAAATCTATTACATCTCTTCTGATGAGGTAGGTTAAGGTTTGCGTAGGCCTTTCTTTAAAGAAACTTTCTTGCGTGTAATCTACCCAATCTTTTCCTCTGAAGATTTCGTCCTTGCCGTCTTCGGAAGTTTTTCCGGTATTTTGTTTGTATGCAAAAGTTCTCGCAGTTGTCATCACAAAATCAGGATGCTGTTCTAAAAAATCTACCTGAAACTGAAGTTTTTTTTCGTCTGTCCAGTAATCGTCGCCTTCGCAATAGGCAATATATTTCCCTTTGCATTGTTGAAAAGCGAAACGTTGGTTTTCTTCAAATCCAATGTTTTTTTCATGTTTGAAATAACGAATGATTTTAGGGTTTTTTTCTGCAAGAGGTTTAATGATCTCATCTGAATTATCGGGTGAATTGTCATTAAATATAATCAATTCGAAAGGGAAATCTGTTTTCTGCATCAAAACACCTTCTATCGCTTGCTTTAGATAGGGTGCGTGATTGTATGTGAGCATGATGACGGAGACCAGGGGATTATTTTCCATTTTTTTTATGTGGTTTTGCTATCCTGCAAAATATTTTCCGAAAGGTAATTTATTTAGAATATAGGTAATAACGAATGATACTATGACACAAAGTAAAAATACAAAAATGATTGACATTAGGTTTAACTGAAAGAGATGCGGAAGAAAGAACTGCAACAGCATAATTGTAGCAATATGAGAAAGGTAGATGCCATAGCTGTATTTACTTATCAGATTAACTAAAACGGTAAATTTTCCGTGTGGAGAACTTGAATTCATTAGCAATAGAAATAATGATGATGACATTAAAACTATATTCGGTGTTAGATAGTTGAAAAATTGATCTGCATATTTGAAATATTTTGTGGAATATAAATAAGTGAAGCCAAAAGTAAATAAGACAGAAGCTAAAAAGATTGTAAATAGTATTTTTTTGTAGCGAAAAACATTTCCGCTGTACCTGTATAGGTAGAACCCTAAAAGTACATAACCAAGATAACCCGAAAAATAGGTGAGATCGAAGGACTTTGGCAATTTGGAGAGCAAGGGTAAATTGAAAAAAAGAACTGCGAACCAAATTAATAGGTAATACAGGATAATATTTCTGCTGACGCCTTTTGTAACCTGATTTACTACTGGGATTATTAAGTAAATTCCAATCAGCATATAAATATACCATAAATGAAAAGCCGTGGGTTTCAAAAAGATGCTGCTAAGATCTTTTATGCTATTATCAATTTGAAAATTGTTCTGAATAAACACGTAAATAATGCTCCAAAATAAAAATGGCAGTAAAATTCTTGAAAATCTTTTTTTAAGGAAGGATTTAATTGTATAATCTTTATTTAGCAACAATGCACCAGTAAGCATAAGGAAAAAAGGCACACAAAATCGTATTCCACTACCAAATAGAGTAGTTATAGCCCATGATGTCTCATCTATTGATCCATAGCTATTTATATAGACTCCAAGAATGTGTACCAATATTACAGCAAGCGTTGCAATACTTCTTGCGGTATCTAACCATTGTGTTTTTTGCATTTGGACTATTTGCTATGCATTATTTTTCTTATTCTTAAGAGAATTCTTGTAGTAAAAAAACGTTTCAGATAGTTTAATTCTCTATGCATTTTCTCCTTCTCCCATTTTTGTTTTTCCAAATCTTTAATGAGGAACAACGGATTGTTATAGTGCAGAAAGTAGAGGTTTTTGTGCTTGTTGTAGATGTATAGACAATTATTATGATAAACTTCTGGATTTTCAAATCCCTCCGTATTTCTTGCTCCAAGTTCTTTTATGCGATAATTCAGCGCTCTGTAATCTAGTCTTTTCACTTGTTCAGGAGCCAGCGAAGTAAGTCGAATAAAGAATTCCCAATCTTCCAGATGTGTCATGTTTTCATCAAAACCGCCCACTTTTTGCCAATCCGATTTTTTGAAAATGCTTGGACAAAAAACTACATTTCCGTGCAACATTTTTTTCATCGAGAAATCTTCTAAATTCCAATCACCGGTTTCTTTTCCGAAAAACCTTCCTTTTGCAGTTACTACCAATAAATCTGGATTTTTTTGAAATTCTTCAACAGCGAGTTTTATGTAATCCGGCTCTATCAAATCGTCCGCATCTAGTGGTAAAATATATTTTCCTTCCGCATTTTCTATTCCGATATTTCTTGCTCGGGAAACACCGCTATTTTTTATTACTATGCTTTTTATTGTTGGATATTTCGAAATAATTTCTTCAATAACATTACCCGAATTATCGGTAGAACCATCGTTTACGATAATAATTTCAATTGGAACATAACTTTGCTTCAAAACAGAATCTACCGTTTCTTCAATATACTCCGCCTGATTGTAGCAGGGGATTACTACGCTTACCAAATTTTCCTTCAAATTATCCATTGTTTTTAAGGGCATAATAACGATATCTCGTTTTTAATAGTTTTGGATTAAAAGGAGCATAAAAGCCAAACATCATATACTTTTTTATACCACTTGCGCTCGCAATTTTTGCTGAGAGATATTTATATTTAAAAATTTCTACGATATTTCGAGGCATTTCTTTAGTGTTTCGGCTCCATTTGTATAATGATTCATAAAGCAAAGCATTATGATGAAAAAATTTCGAGGAATAGTTTTTCACTTTGGTGATGCTGTTGTTTTCGTGGCCGGTTCTCACTGCTACAGCTCGATCTATAATGCCGGTTTTTAGATTTTTTTCAAAAGCTAATTTAATAGTGAAATCTTTGTCTTCACCTATTCCCATTTTTTCGTTGAGCCTTCTTTTTGGATTTTCAAGAGCAGATTTTCGAACTGTTAATGCAATCATTGAAAAGAAAGCGCCAAATCCTTTCTTTTCCCCGATAAGCCCGTAGAAAATGTCTTTTCCTTCTGCTGGATAATTCACGGTTGTTAAACCATCGCCTTCAAATTTTTCTATGTATTGTCTTCTGCCTTCCTCTGTAACAAATTCGGTGGAAAGTGCTCCAAAAACACCGTCTATTTTAGGATTTTTAAAATACTCTCTTTCTGCATCAAAGCGGTTTGGGAGCCAATAATCATCAGCATCTAGAAAAGTAATGAAATCTTGTGAAGCGTGGTCAATTCCCAAGTTTCTTGTCGCAGAAACGCCATGATTTTTTTTGTCGGGATGCTGCAAAACTTTTATTTTGCCGTTATTTTTTGCAAGATTGATAGCAATTTCGAGAGAATTGTCTTTTGAAGCGTCATCAATCAATAAAATTTCTTTCACCTCATCAAATTGCAGACAGGATTCAACCGATTTTTGGAGAAAAGCAGCGGCATTGTAAATAGGGATGATTACTGTAATATTGAGATGAGACATTTTTAATTAATGATAATTTGTAAAATCTGGCTTTAAGTTGTTATCCTGAATTAAATTACGATGGTATTTCAAACATAAAGGATGAAATATCTGTCCTAATAAATATGTGTAAGGAACTGGATAATCAGCATTTCTTTTGGAATGTTCTATAAGCTTTGGGTACAGCACATCCATTCTATTATGCAGTTCATTATACCATTCTTTTGTAAAACATGTGTTGGATTTGCAAATATAGGCACCATTTCCTATAAGAAGGCGGTAATAAAACTTCAAATCATCATATAATTTTCCGCCAACTTGTGCGACGCCTCCAACTTCTTGATATCCTATTATAAATTTATCTTTTTTTGATGATTTTATTTTTTGAAAAGCCTTTTTCCAAGAATGGTGAAATGTTTTGATATCGGCATATCCTCCACCATAATGATGCATAAAATAGCAACGTAAATAGTCCGAACGGTGAACCAAGCTCAACAGTTCGTAACCTTTATGAAGGGGATAATCAGGTAAAATATACTGTTCGAGATTTTCTGGCGTAATGAGAGTAACCTTCATCATCGTTTTTTCCTCCAAAGATTTTAATCCTTTTTTCCTGTTATCGCTCATTTCATTTTCTCCAGTCCAAAAACAAAATATGGTCTCCGTAATTTTACTTTCTGCGTTATTCTCAAAGGTGTTTTTATTTTTATCTAGGAAGCTGTCGGGATATTTGGCGGCATTATAGGTATAGCAATACCGACCTTGTTTCCTGAAGATCAATTCCTCGTAAAGCTTTGGGAGGTTCTTTTTAATGATATTTCCAATTAAGTTTTTCACGATGAAACTATAGATTTAAGAATGGGTAACTCCCTTTTTTAGAAGCAGATAAATTAAAATTTATATCATTTTTTTTCTTCTTAAAGTTTTCTATTTGTCTATTCTTCATCTTAAAATCCGCTACATTTCGAGATAAAAGAGATTTTAGTGCCTCTTTACGAAGTAATTTAATAAGCTGTGAGGTTGTAAATGTTTCTTTAGGGTTTAAAAGCTTTAAAAGATAAATGTTATTTAAATCAAATTCTTTATTGCTGTACTGGTTGTTTTTTGTGCGTGTATCCCTATCATGGTACATTTTTACCTTAGGATAAATTCCAGCTTTTAATCCTTTAAATTGTAACCTGTGTATATAATTATTGTCTTCGGCATAATGAAAAAATGATGGACTGAAACCACCAACAAGTTCCAGACATTTTTTTGAAAGCATCCAAGCTGCAGCACAAACATTTTCGGTTTCGTAAATTCTATCTGTGTTTAATCCTAAAATAAAGTCGGAGCATAAATCTGGACATTTGGAGTAAGATGCTGAACTGATAAAATGAAAATCCAGTTTTTTGCCATCACCAGAAAGGTGAAGTGGACTTAAAATTCCATATTCAGGATTTTTGTCTTGTAATGTAACTAATTTTTGAACGGTATCTTTTTCTACCCAAGCGTCCTGATTAAGTAGAAAGAAGTGGGAGCAGCCTTTTTTCAATGCGGTTTCCAGGCCTATATTATTTGCACCGCCAAAACCTAAGTTTTTTTCTGAGGAAATTAAAGTTACGTCTGGAAATTGGCTATTAATAATATTGCAAGTATTGTCTTTAGAGGCATTATCTACAACAATAACATCTATTGCGACATCCGAATCGAACAGAGAGACCAGACATTTTTGAATCCAGTTATTACGGTCTGCGTTATAAGTAACTACAATAGCAGCAATTTTTGTCATCTTATGCAGTGCTTATTTTTTGAAAAAACCACAAAAATCATCAAAAGATACAAGGTTTAATGAAGATTTTCTGTTTGCATTCAGGATTTCATACTCAAAATAGTCATTACTTACTTCGGAAGAGCTGCCAAAATTTATATTTTTAGAAAGTATACCAACTCCCCAATCCGTATCTACGCAACAAGAAAATATATCTTTTCTTTTTCTTGTTTTGAAAAATGCTTTCCATGTTGTGCCATTCCATTGGCCACCAACAGGAGATAGTATATAACTGAAATTTTCTCGGGCATGAAACTCTGTCGGCGGATTACAATCGTGCATTACGATAAAGCCGTCGTCTGAAAGATGTTTAAGGGCGTTTTCAATATCTTTTTCCACTTGATTTGCCAAATGAAGGCCATCTATAAAAATAATGTCGAATTTGGTATCCCTAGTTAAAATCTCACCTGCTTCCAACTGTCGAAAAAATTCATCGCTTGTCACTGCGAAGTCCACAGGATTATGTTCACGTTCTACACCAGGATCTACGCTGTACTTTACTGCGGCTTCTATTTTGTCAAAATTGTGTGCAGGTACACGAACCCCGATTTCGAGATAGGTGACTTCACGGTTCAATTGTTTCACCAAAAAATTGATGATGTCGTATCTGAAAGGCCTTTTTGCAAGTTCCTTTTCTGCCGATTTTTTGGCTTCTATATTGTATGTGTCGTTAAAATGTTTTTCTGCAAATTCTAGTTTTTGCTTTTTCTTCTCGTTGAATACTGGGATTTTCATCATTTTTTGCTTTTAGTTAATCTCTTAGCGTATTTTCCTCTTGAAAGACTTCCAAATACTTCCGTCCATATCTTCTATCCGGTTCCATATAATTACCTTCCGCCCATTCGTTCCAAGATTTTATGAAAACTAAATTTTCTTCTTCAGGTTTTTTTTCTACAATTTCAATGACTTCACGGATATGTTTTCGGAAAAGTTCCGGTGTGGAATTGTGTACAATAAGTGTTTTTCCTTTGCTTCTTGGTGAATGATCCCAATTAGGAAAAATTGTTGGAATTACATTGTTCTTCTTAGTTTCTTTACCAACCAGATATTTTATAACGCTTTCGTAATTGTATTTTTGTAAATCTTTAGGTACTTTCCGCAGTCGATTCATCAATTTTTCTTTCGCAGTAAACTGAGGTTTTGGGAAACGGTGCTGAAACTCATTGAGGCGGATTTCGTTCACTGCATCCACTCCTTTTGCAAACGCTTCTTCAATTCTTCTGTAATCAAAAACCTGTCCTACAAAGAAAACTCCTTCCAAACCATTTTCTTTCGCCAGATTATTCCATAGGTTAATAAAAACTTGACAATCCTGAAAATCAACCACCCGATAAATCATAAAAAGTGGCTTATTGTGTACTCTGATGTATCTTGGATCTTTGAATGCAGGAAGAACTTCATAAAAGTGTGCGGTATAGTCTGCAATTCCCGGATAAGTTTGTTCTGCTAAAGGTTTGTCTCCCAATCCGTGCCACATTCCTTTCCAAGTTTCATTGGCCCAAGCAAGGCAGAATGGGAAATCAGGTTTTTTACTTTCTAAAACCTCTTTGAAAATTCTGTCGAGCAACCTTTTTCCGTTGCCAAACCAATAATGCCAATAAATAAATCCTTCGATACCGTGTTCTTTTGCCAATTGAGCCTGCTGTTCCCGTACTTCTGGAATTCTTAAATCATAGAAACCCAATTCTGATGGCAGATTCGGTTGGTGATGTCCTGGGAACAGTGGTTTTGCTTTGGTAACATTAGTCCATTCTGTAAAACCTTTTTCCCACCACTCATCGTTTTCGGGAGTGGGGTAGTATTGTGGAAGGTAAAAGGCTAAAGCGCGGGTTCTGGTTTTCATTGTGTTTTTCTTCTGTGAAGTAATTTATCTACAAAAATGGTTAGAATTGGAGGCATTAACAATTTTATTACTTTGCGGAAATTTGATGTTTTTTGCTTTTTTACATGTACGATTTCAGTTTTACCAAATGCTTCTAAGTATTTAGGGTTGCAATTGCAAATTTCTAAAAAAGTTTTATAATTCTGCTGCATCTTTTCTGCATCCCTCATCATACTTGAGTTATGTAGCCTTATAAGAGTAAAGCTTTTTGAAGGGTAACCAATATGCTGAAAAGTATAGTTATTAACAGCGCATCTTAGATTAAATTCCCAATCTTCCAAAGAAGTAAGCAGTTCACTAAAATTTCCTATTTTTTGAAAGATTTTTTTTCTGTACAAAGGTGCAGAAATTACAAAGGGGTTTTTTATTTTGAAAAGTTCCTTCAAATCTACTTCGTCATGTTCACAGATGGCTACTTCTGGTAAAAAATAGTTTCTTCCAAATATTCTTTTTTTGGATGCACCCTCATCACTTTCAAAATACCTATAACCAGAAATGGATATGTCAATATTTTGATCCATGTAGGGTTCGTGAGACATCAGTTTATTAATTTCCAGTAAATCATCGCAATCCAGAAATTGTATAAAATGACCTTTAGCTATGTTAATACCTGCATTTCTTGCAGATGACAATCCGCCATTTTCTTTTTTTAGATACCGAAATCTGCTGTCTTTTACAGTCCATTTTTTTGCGATTTCTTCAGTATTATCTGGCGAACCATCATTTACAATAATGCATTCCCAGTTTTGATAGGTTTGATCCAAAACTGATTGCAAGCATTGATCTAAGAATTGGGATTGGTTGTAGCAGGGAACGATGATAGAAATCAATTCTGCCATAATCTTAATTTTTTAATGATTCTGTAAACAACAAAAGGAAATCTTAGTTGAATACATTTGTTTAACTGATGGTCTTTGCCGTGGTAGCTATTATAAAGTGATCTTATTTGCTCGGTTAATTTGCCTTTTTGATATTTCCATAAGATTCCGTATCGAATATCTTTTGCAAGTTCCCCTTCTTCATCGAACATCATTTTCAGCAAGAAAGCTTCTTCTTCAAGTTTTTCTTTTTTTAAAGTCGAAATGTTCTCATTATGTAATCTGTAGAAGGCCAATTTTTCAGGAATATAAACAATTAAGTATTTCTTGCTGATTTTCAACCATCTATAATAGTCTTCCGCTAAAAATGAGTTTTCGTAATTTCCTGTGGCGCGAAGGGCTTCAGCAGTCATTGTTACACTAAGTGCAGCTATTCTGTTTCCTTTAATAAGTTCTCTGCGAAAAATCAAAGGATCTATATCGCCCAAAGAATCATAATCTGCATAATCAGATATTCTTTCGGACAGATTATTAACCGTAAAAATATCTGTAAAAATCATTCCATATTTGTTGCCTAACTTTTCTAGTTTTTCTACAGATTTTTGGAAGCATAATGGATGTAAAAAATCATCGGCAGCTAACATTTTTACATACTTGCCATTGCACAATTCAACACATTCGTTCAATGTTTTTGCAAGACCTGTGTTTTTGGTGTGGAAATTTGTTTTAGCAGTTATATTATTTTCACTTAGCCATTTTTTTATAACCTCTACAGAATCATCAGGAGAGGCATCATCAGCAACAATCAATTCCCAATTGGTATAGGTTTGATTTTTAATGCTGTCTAAGCATTCTAATAAAAATTGAGAATGATTATAAGAAACGACAATAATACTAACTAAAGGTAATTCCATTAGTAATTGTTTATAGTTGTAATCACTTTTGTAACCTCATGATCTTCCATAACCGGACTTATGGGTAAACTTAATACTTCCTGATGAATCTTTTCTGTAATTGGGAAAGAAAGATGATGCAAATTTTGATATGCTTTCTGCTTATGCGGCGGAATCGGATAATGAATTAAAGTTTGAATTTCGTTTTCTGCATAATATTTTTGAAGATGATCTCTTTCGGCAGTTCTAATTACAAATAAATGCCAAACATGTTCAGCTTCATCCTTAGGGTTTTCGGGAAGAATAATTTTTGGATTTTTAATTTCAGAAATATATCGCTTAGCAATTTGACGCCTTTTTTCATTTTCTTCATTGATGTATTTTAACTTCACATCCAAAATTGCTGCCTGAACTTCATCCAGCCGAGAATTAAGCCCCTGAAAAATATTTACATACTTTTCGTTTGAACCATAATTCGCTAATGCACGAATGGTTTTTGCCAATTCATCCTCATTAGTCGTCACAACACCTGCATCACCTAAAGCTCCTAAGTTTTTCCCAGGATAAAAACTAAAACCCGATGCATCACCCAAATTTCCGGTTTTGAATCCGTTACATACCGCACCGATTGCTTGTGCATTATCTTCAATAATTTTCAAAGAATATTTATTGGCAATATTTTTTAATTCTTCTGAAAAAACAACTCTGCCATATAAATGCACAATCATAATTCCTTTTGTGCGGGAAGTGATTTTTTCTTCGATTTTAGAAATGTCAATATTGTACGTCTCCAAATCAGGTTCTACCAAAACAGGAACGAGTCCGTTATCTGAAATCGCCAATATGGATGCAATGTAGGTATTTGCGGGAACAATAATTTCGTCTCCTTTTTGCATCACGCCCATTTCAATGTATGCACGCAATATTAAACGTAAAGCATCTAATCCATTAGCAACACCAATTGCGTGTTTTGCACCAATAAAATCCGAAAGGTTTTCTTCAAAAGTTTTCACCTCATTGCCTAAAAGATACCATCCGCTTCGAAAAGTATTGATTAGTCGCCCTTCAATTTCCTGTTGGTGGGCGAGATTTATTTTTTGAAGGTCGAGGAATTTAATCATAAGTTATTTTTCCTTTTTCATCAATTGTTCCTTTTTGCTTAGCAGGATTTCCGTACCATACGGTATTTGCCGGAACATCTTTTGTAATTACACTTCCTGCTCCAATTAAAGAATTTTCGCCAATGGTATTTCCTGCAACTATTGTGGTATTTGCACCGATTGAAGCTCCCTTTTTCACTAAGGTTTTAGTAAATGATTCAGGATATTGTTTGGAGCGAGGAATTAAATCATTTGTAAAAGTAACATTAGGACCAATGAACACGTTGTCTTCTAATGTAACGCCGTCCCAAATTTGTACACCCGGTTTTATGGTTACATTATCTCCGATTTTCACATCATTTTCTATGAGAACATGACAGTTTATATTACAATTTTTACCTATTACAGCATTTTGAAGCACCACGCAGTATTGCCAAACATTTGTGTTTTCGCCAATATTTGAACTATGTACATCAGCAAGTGGGTGTATAAATATCATAATTTATTTTCTAAAAACTCTTGATAATCTCTAATATAATCACTCTCATCATAAACTTCTGAAGCTAGACATAATAATACAGCGCTGTGTGAAAATCTAATCTCTCTCCAATAACCTTGAGGAATAAAAAGTGCTTTTTCCGGAGAATCTAAAGTAAATTCATAAACATTTTCATTTTGATCTACCAGTTTGAAATCGATTATTCCTGCGACAGCAAAAATTACTTGTTGTAGTTTCTTATGTGCGTGGTTTCCGCGTTCAACATGGTTTGGCGTAAAGTATGTCCAGTAAACCCTTTTTATTGTAAAAGGAATGTTTTTTTCTGCTTCAGCTACAGAAATATATCCTAAAGATGGTGATCCAATTTTGCTAAATTCAATTATTTGCGGTTTAGTCATCTTATTGCATTTGTGTTTTTGAACCTTCACTTCCAAAATTACCCTGTACTGATTTTCCAAACTCATCAATTGAATAAAGATTCTCTTTGACTTCGCCTCGAATTATATTGACCTCAACTGGAACTACATTTACTATTCCGTTTTCTTCAGGTAATACTAATTCTAAAGAAAAACCTTCTAGGAATTTTTCATTTAGTTTTTTGGGATCTACCTTTAAGGCTGGATTAAAAGTTGTAGTTGAAACCCTGTTTATAACAGTTCCTTTTAGAGTTGATGTAATAGGTCCTAAACCTATTCCTAACAATTTTTTATTTATTGCGAAATTTACCACATTTCCTTCCAAATTTATAGGGGAATCATAGTAAACCTTTCGCAGAATTTTTAAAAGTTCTTTAGTATTATAAATAGTTGCATCTACAGCAAAAGGATAAGTCCAATGTGTAATTTCCTTCTCAGCATAGTAATCCCAAAGATATATATCGCCCCATTTTTTTACAAACTCTGGGAAACCTTCTATGTTTTTACCAACATACATCCGGTAGGAAAAAGATTGGCCGTTATAGCGAATTAAATTCAATACGGTTTCACTTATCACCACATCTTCCAACCAAACTCCATCATCCGTGTTAAACATCACAAAGTCACAAGATGTTTTCCGTAGAAGTTTTTCTAGTAAACTTTTGAAATTATCCTTTTTAGAGAGTTCTTCTTTTTTCTTTTTAGAATACCTTAGATTTTGGATAAGAGAGAGTTTCAAAGGTTCGCGTTCGTAAAACTTAATCTGTGGGTATTTCGAGTATTTTTCTTTCAGTTTTTCATATCCCAAATGATGATCACCGGTAGTGTGGTAAATAATGGCAACTTCATAGTCTATCTTTAAATGCTTTAAAGAAGAATTGAGCAGATAATCTAGCTGCATTGCCCTGTTGTACGAAAATATGATGTTTAGAAGCATGATATGAACTTTATGTAATGCTATAAAGTATTTTAGGAGCTAAAACTCCGGGAGACTTTACAACTTCTCCAAGTGCATTTTCAACATTTAAAATTTCAAATCCAAAATCCTGAAAGCTGTATGCAACTTCCGATCTGTTATGCCCCCAAAACATATCGAAATAATATTGATCTTCATTTAAAGTATTTGCAGGAATGGTAAACGAAACGGTGTATTCCTTTTGTTGAATATTGTTTTTGTTCGCCACCATCATTCCTGTACTGAAAATGGTTGTTTCCCCGGCAGTTTTTAGATAGAAAGACAAGTCAATGCTTCCACTAGGAATTTTATTAAGAAATGTAACGGAAATTTTTACTCCCGAATCTACAGTTATAAGGCCTCCTATTTCAGGTGAAGCACTAAATGAAATAATTTTTATGTTTTGATTTTCAAATACTTTATTGGAGTCGCGGGAATTATAGCGGGATAACTGGTTGTTATTTTTCTGATATTCAGCAATACAAGACTCTATGCGTCCATTGTGTACAAGTCTGCCGTTTTCCAATAATATTCCTGAATTACAAAGTTCTCTCACCGCGGAGAGATTATGGCTCACAAACAAAATCGTCCTTCCTTCTCCTTTACTCACATCACCCATCTTACCCAAACACTTCTTCTGAAACTCCGCATCACCAACAGCCAAAACTTCGTCCACAATTAAAATTTCAGATTCCAAATGTGCCGCAACAGCAAACGCCAATCGCACATACATTCCGGAAGAATATCTTTTTACAGGCGTATCGATGTATCTTTCCACACCGGAGAAATCTACAATTTCATCAAACTTTCGGGTGATTTCTTTTCTGGTCATTCCAAGAATGGCGCCGTTCAAAAATACATTTTCACGCCCCGTCATTTCTGGGTGAAATCCTGTTCCAACTTCTAATAAAGACGCAATTCTTCCTTTGGTGTATATTGTTCCGGTTGTTGGTTTGGTAACTTTGCTTAATAGTTTTAGTAAAGTAGATTTTCCCGCGCCGTTTCTTCCTATAATTCCTACTGCATCGCCTTGCTCTATTTCGAAATTAATGTCGCGCAATGACCATACATATTCGCTGTTTCCCGCGGTTGAACGGTCATTTTCCTCCCCAATTTTTAGATAGGGATCTTCTTTTCCTCGAATTTGCGCCCAAAATCGGTTCAGGTCATGCGAAAGCGTTCCCGTTCCCACCTGTCCGAGACGGTATTGTTTTGATATATTTTCTGCTTTTAAAGCTAACATAAATTTTTATTTCAAAATTTTCAATTTATTTCAAATGATATAGAAGGTTGAAAATTGACACTGTATCAATACTCAAAAAAAGTAAACCACTATACCACTCAAATATTCTTCCACTCAATCACTCTACTAAACCGTGTCCATAAAGGTTTTTTCCACTTTGTTGAAAACCACTGTTCCTACTGCAAGTATGGAGAAAATAATAGCGGAACTAATAAGCAACATGGTTACCGTAAATTCTCCTTTCCCGAGCCAGCCGTATTTGAAACACTCAAAAATTCCAGTGAGAGGATTGTACATTGACATTTTTTTCCATATTCCTGAAAGTGCGGAAACAGGATAGATTACGGGAGTTGCATACATATATAAACTAACACCAAATCCCAAAAGCATGTTGAGGTCTCGGTATTTTGTTGTTAATGCTGAAAAAATCATCCCCGCTCCCAATGCAAATGCAGCCATTAAGAGAATTAGAAATGGAGTTGCCAAAACCCAAAGATTGGGCTGTACTTCGCCTTTGTACCAATAGTAAAAAAAGAAAACCAAAAAAAGGGCAAACTGCACTCCGAACTTCATTAAATTGGAAATAACCACCGAAATAGGAGTAACCAACCTGGGAAAATAAACTTTCCCAAAGATTCCTGCATTGCCAGCAAAAGTATAAGAAGTACCAGTAAGGCAACTGGAAAAATAGTTCCAAAGCGTAACGCCAACCAAATAAAAAAGAATCATCGGAGCGCCATCTGTTGGTAATTTGGCAATGTTTCCAAATACAAAAATGTAAACGATGGTGGTGAAAATGGGATTGATGAAAAACCAAATAGGGCCAAGAATGGTTTGTTTAAAACTGGCTACAAAATCCCTTTTTACAAACATGTACACCAAATCTTTATAACGCCATACTTCTCCAAGTCTGAGGTCTAATAAAGTATGTTTGGATTCTATGGTTTCCGTCCACTTTTGCTGTGGTTCGTTCATTTGTGTAAATTTTGTGCAAAAATACTAAAATTCTGCTGATTGTGGTTTTTTTGTTTGGAAATTGATTCCGCCTAGAAATAAACACGTTATGAAGATGGGGATGTAGAGTCTAATTTCATACAGAATACCTGTGTAAAAGCACATTGCGATATATGGGAGCGCCAAAAAATGGAAAATTATGATATTTTTCCGCGCCTGTTTTTGTGTTGCTAAAAGTAATGTAAAAATAAAGAAGACTACCCAAAATAAAATACCAAGCCAGTTTTTATAGTTAGTGAGATTTTCCGTAATCAAACTTCCATCATTAGTTACAAATTTTTCGCTAAAAATACGCATCCCAATATATACAGCAATAAAAGTTGTTGCCAAAATTGCTACAGGAACCATCATTTTTTTTGTCCAACCAAATTTTGCCAATAAAAGCGTTGCCGCCAAAGAAATCGAAAGAGCAGAACTTTCGCGGTTTAGGGTGGAGATAGTAAGAATGAAAAACAGTGTGATTAGATTTAAAGCCGATTGGTTTTCCAGATATTTCATTAAAAAGAAGAAAAATAACAAGAGGAAAAAATAACTTGAAACATCATAGGGAACTATAACAAACTGCGAAAGTGCAATTGCAAAAATTGAAACTGCCACTATCAAAATCCGCTCACTTTCCGATGCAATGAAATTTTTGGTTTGAGTTATCAAAAGCAATACAAAAGCGGAAAGCATTAAGAACAATGTATTCAGAATATATAGGGAAAGATACATTCTTGGTTCTGAATTGGGATTAAGAAATTTCATTTTGAAAACATCATAATTCACGTTGAAATTACCTAAAAAATCGTAAATCCAAATCAGAAAATGCCCACTTAAAATCCTGTATTGATAAATCCCCGAGTGAAACTGCTGCGTAAAATCTTGAAAGTTGAGAATTTTGGATGAATAAGAATTTACAAACCCAAAATAAACAAAACTATTGACCGTGAAAGCCAATAGCATTGCAAAAATTATTTTTATGAATAGGTTTGTTTTCAAAATCAAATTACTTTTAAAGCACTTTTCTCAAATAATCCCCATAACCACTTTTTCCATATTTATCGGCAGCGGCTAAGAGCTGTTCTTTGTTGATGAACCCCTTTTTATAGGCAATTTCCTCAATACATGAAATTTTGAAACCCTGTCTTTTTTCCAACACTTTTACAAATTCCGAAGCTTCGTGCAAAGAATCGAAAGTACCCGTGTCCAGCCAAGCTGTTCCGCGCGACATTACGCCTACTTCCAGCTCTCCTTTTTCCAAATAAATTTTGTTGATATCGGTAATTTCCAGTTCGCCACGTGGAGAAGGTTTCAAGTTTTTGGCATATTCCACCACGGAATTATCGTAAAAATACAGTCCCGGAACCGCAAAATGAGATTTTGGATGCTCCGGTTTTTCTTCGATGGAAATGGCCTTTTCATTTTCATCAAATTCTACCACTCCATATCTTTCCGGATCCGAAACTTGATAAGCGAAAACGCAGCCGCCTTTTACATTGGTTTTTGAAGCCAAAAGTTGTGGCAAACCTGTTCCATAAAAAATATTATCGCCCAAAACAAGCGCAACAGAATCATCATCAATAAATTCTTCGCCTAGAATAAAAGCCTGCGCCAAACCATCCGGACTCGGCTGCACTTTATACTCGAATTTACACCCGATATTCGATCCGTCGCCCAACAATTTTTGAAAAGCTTCCGAATCGTGCGGAGTGGTGATAATCAAAATTTCACGAATTCCGGCTAAAAGTAGCGTAGAAAGCGGATAATAAATCATCGGCTTATCGTAAACCGGCATCAGTTGCTTGCTTACAGCGATTGTTAGTGGATAAAGTCTTGTTCCGGAACCTCCGGCGAGGATTATGCCTTTCATTTTTAGTGGATTAATGGTTTAGTGGTTTGGTGGATTAATAGTTTAGTTTTTCTTTGGTGGGAAAGTCCATTTGTCTGAATTGATAATCATTGATGAGAGCATTGACAGAATTTCATTGTATTTATCATACACCTCTTTGTAATCCAAATCATTTATGTACCCACAAGCAAATGCAAAATCTAACCAGTTTTGCGTTTCACTTGCTTCGCCATCCGCATCTATAAATTTATTTTCAAATAATTTAACGTAACGTCTTTTTCGCCATCCTTCAGAAATGTTTCCGCAAACAGAACGTGATGATCTTCTGATTTGATCAGTTAAAGAATATCGTTCTTCCACGGGAAACTTTTTTGTAAGCTCATAAATCTTCATCGCAGATGAAAATGCATCCTGATAAACTTTTAAATCTTTATGATACTTTATTAATGACACTTCATTCCGTTTTTGTTTGTAAGAGAAAATGTTGTTTACTGGACAATGGTTTTGTGTTTTAGTATTTATTGGTGTTTATTATTATTTGGAGCTAATTTTTGATGGTGCTACTTAGTTTGAAACTTATTTCTATTAACAAAAATTAGTAAATTTCAAAAACACTAAGCTACTAAACAACTCATCCAGTAAACCAGTATTCCAGTAAATAACTCGTCCACTAAACCATTATACCACTAAACCATTATTCATACTGTTTTTGATAATACTTCTGGTAATCCCCGCTCGTCACATGTTCCAGCCATTCTTTATTTTCCAAAAACCAGTCGATTGTTTTGGAAAGACCTTCCTCAAAAGTTACTGAAGGTTTCCAGCCCAAATCATTGGCGAGTTTTGTAGCGTCGATGGCGTAACGTTTATCGTGTCCTGGTCTGTCTTTTACAAAAGTGATCAGTTTTTCTGAATAACCAGCTGGATTTCCAATTTTTTCATCTACCTGTTTGATGAGTTCTTTTACCAAATTGATGTTTTGCCACTCGTTCCAACCGCCAATGTTATAAGTTTCGCCGGTTTTTGCTTCGTGAAAAATCTGGAAAATTGCTTTTGCATGATCAATCACGTAAAGCCAGTCTCTTGTATATTTTCCGTCGCCGTAAATCGGCAGCGGTTTTTCATTTAAAATATTGTGAATACAAAGCGGAATCAATTTTTCTGGAAAATGATTCGGGCCGTAATTATTGGAACAGTTGGAAATGATGAAAGGCATTCCATACGTATTTCCGTAAGCTCTTACCAAATGGTCGGAAGCAGCTTTAGAAGCAGAATAAGGTGATTTCGGGTCGTAGGAAGTTTCTTCGGTGAAAAATCCGGTTTCTCCAAGTGCGCCATAAACTTCATCCGTAGAAACGTGGTAAAAAAGATTGGTTCTTGGTTCATCAGGGAAATTCCCGTGTTGATGATCTGGGTTTAAAGTCCAAAATTCTCTCGCAAAATTCAAAAGATTTGCAGTTCCAATTACATTTGTGTTGATGAACGCATTAGGATCGGTGATGCTTCTGTCCACGTGAGATTCTGCAGCCAAATGTACGATTGCGTCCGGTTTGTATTTTTCAAAAACTCTTTGTAGTTCCTCGTTTTTAGTAATATCCGCTTTTTCAAAAACGTAATTGGGTTCGCTTTCGATGTCTTTTAGATTTTCAAGATTTCCGGCGTAAGTTAACGCATCAAGATTGATGATTTTTGTTTCCGGCAAGTTTTTCACAAACTCACGAACTACGTGAGATCCAATAAATCCGGCACCGCCAGTTATGATTATGTTTTTCATAAAAAAATATTAATTTTCAAATTTACAAAAATGAAGGTGTTTTCAAGTTGTTTTTATTAATTATGAATTGAAAAGTTAATCCTATTAATAAGAAGCAGAACAATAAATAAGGAAAATACCAAATCATAAAATCTACATGAGTATGAACGTGGCCATGTTCCCGAAAGATAATTAACCAACTTGCAGGCGCCAAAAAAGACAGTTTTGCTATCAGCGCCAAGTTTCGTAATTTTTTGATTTTAATAAAAATAAAAATACAGCACAATAAACCCAGTAGAAAAAATAATCCGAACGGTATTTTTGGCATTAGATGAGATTGTAAAAATCCAAGTTCCAACGCATTATTTCCCATATATCTGTATAAAATGTCTATCTTAAAATGTTTTAAGGTATTCATTGTTGTATTTGTATCTGGATAGCTATAACCACCACTGCTTCTTCTATGGTATGCATTAATGAGGTGATCAAGTCCTGCTCTGTAACTTCCTTTTAGAATGTAAAATTGTTGAAAGATAATTAACAGCGATGCTGTAAAAGCCAAAAATATTGATATAATATGATCTTTAGCTGCACGAAATAAAAACCGAATTGAACGAAAGTTTTTAAAATGATAAAGTATGAACGGAATGCAGGTAGCAACTAAAAATGTGGTGATAAATTCAAAACCGTTTACAAAAAGCTTCAGAAAAACCAGTGTAAAAATTAAAATGTAGTAATTCTTTAGTCCCGATTTTTTTTTGAAATGGAAATATACCAACAAAACAGAAAATGGAAACAAAAATATCCACTGCGTCCACCAAATGTCTTTTCCATACATCATGAGCCACGGACTTAAAAGTATAAAAAAATATGTTATTATGGAAACTAAAAAACCAAAATTGAGCAGACACCATACCAAAAAAAGTGTAAGAGCAATTGAAAGCAGTGTACTATTTATGATTTCGAAGAATGCAATATTTTCTACTTTGTTATTAGGAGAAATCTTATCCAAAAAACTATAAAAAATTCCTTGACCACCGATTTGTGAAGTATAGGCTTGATAATGATATGATGAAAACTTTTTTTTTGCGATGTAGTTATTTTTAGCTTCGGTAAGTTGCTCCCAGGTATCTACATAAAAGAACCCAGGAAATCCACCATGAGAAAAAATTCCTGAATTATTACTAGCCAAGAGTTTTCCATACATAAGCGTAAGGGAAAATTCATTTTCAGCATACTTCCATTTTTCTTCCGTAAGAACATGAAAAACATTTTTATAGATGCTGAAAAAAATTGTAAAAAAGCAGAACAACATAAAGGCAGCCTTCTTCACGCTCTAAATGTTTTTTTGGTAATAATTTAGCTTAAAGTTCTTTTTGTCTATAATAGAGATGTTGTCGAGAATTAATCCCGTTGCCAAACACAGCAAACTTATCAATATTAGCATTATGGAAAAGATCAGGGTAGGAACTTTATACACATAATGAAATTTTACAAATTCGCTTACGGGGATAATCATCATTATTGCACCTGCCAAAAAAGAGAGTACAGCAATCCAACCGAAAAACACCATTGGTTTGTACAGCCTCACCAGATTAAAAAATAAACGAATTACTTTAAAACCATCGGTAAAGGTGTTGAGCTTGGATTCGCTTCCGTGTGGTCTATCGCGGTAGTTTATGGGAAGTTCCGTAATTTTTAATCCATAATGTAGCGTATAGATACTAAGGTCTGTTTCCAGTTCAAAACCATTAATTAATCCGGCATAATTTTTTACAAATCTTCTGGAAAAAATGCGGTATCCGGATAAAATGTCTTTCAATTCGGAACCAAAAAATGTATTGATGAGCTTGCGTACCAAATGATTTCCAAAATTGTGAAAAGCTCTTTTGTTTTCTTTTTTATAGCTAAGGTTAGAAAGGCGGTCTCCAACCAACATCTCAGCATCAGATAATTTAAACTTTTCCAACATTAATTGTATGTTTTCTGCCGGATAAGTATCGTCTCCGTCAATCATGATGTAAATATCTGCATCTATTTCCCGAAACATTTTTAAGACTACATTTCCTTTCCCCTGTTTATTTTCGTACCCAACAATTGCACCAGCATCTTTTGCAACTTCTACAGTTCTATCTGTTGAATTATTGTCGTAAACAAAAATGTTCGCTTGTGGAAGATGTTTTTTAAAATCCCTAACTACGGTTCCAATTGTTATCTCTTCATTGTAGCAGGGAATCAGTACTGCAATCCTATCCATGAAATATAGTTTTTCTCCCAATAGATTTATAAAAAAATCCAGTATTTTCCACCTGTTCCATACTGAACATATTTCTTCCGTCGAAAATGGCTTTGTTTTTTAATTTTTTTGCCATTAATTCAAAGTTTGGATTTTTAAACTCGCTCCATTCGGTGGCAATCAACAAACAATCAGCGTTTTCAAGGGCAGAATACATATCTTTTGCATATTCTATTTTGTCGCCCAAAATTTTTCGCACATTTTCTTCGGCAATGGCATCGTAAGCAACGATTTTTGCACCTTTTTCGAGTAAAATTTCAATATTGTCGAGTGATGATGCTTCTCTAATGTCGTCGGTATTAGCTTTGAAGGCAAGTCCCCACATTGCAATGGTTTTTCCTTCCAAGTTTCCGTTAAAGTAGTTAGAAATTTCATCTACCAAAATCACTTTTTGCTTTTTGTTGATGTATTCGGTAGCTTCTAAAATTTTAAAAGCAAAATCTTCCTCTTTTCCAGATTTTATAAGTGCTTTTACATCTTTCGGGAAACAACTTCCGCCATAACCGATTCCCGGAAAAAGAAAGCGGTGCCCAATTCTGTCGTCGCTGCCCATTCCAAGGCGGACTTTATCCACATCTGCGCCTACTTTTTCGCAATAATTGGCGATTTCGTTCATAAAAGTAATTTTAACCGCCAGGAAAGAATTTGCAGCATATTTCGTTAATTCCGAAGATTTTTCATCCATAAAAATTATTGGTACTCCCGTGTTGGTGAAGGGCTGATAAATTTTCGCCATAATTTCTTTGGCTTTTTCAGAAGAAGCTCCTACTACAACTCTCGCAGGATTCATAGAATCTTCCACGGCAAAACCTTCACGTAAAAATTCGGGATTAGAAACCACGTCGAAAGGAATTTGAGTTTTTGCGGAAATAACTTCACGCACTTTATCTGCGGTTCCTACGGGAACGGTGGATTTGTTTACCACCACTTTATATTCCGTCATCATTTCGCCAATTTGGTTGGCAACGCTAATAACATAAGACAAATCCGCGCTTCCATCTTCTCCGGGAGGAGTAGGAAGAGCCAAATAAATGACTTCGCTTTTATCTAAAGCTTCTTTGATATTGGTGGTAAAAAAAAGTCGTTGCGCTTGGATATTTCGCTGAAACATTTCTTCCAGTCCGGGTTCGTAAATCGGGACAATTCCCTGCTTCATTCCCTCTACCTTTTTCTCGTCGATGTCCACGCAGAAAACGTTGTTTCCCAATTCGGCAAGCGTAGTTCCTGTTACCAATCCTACGTATCCTGTTCCAACTATAGTGATATTCAAAATTTATGTTTTTATGAAAAATTTCTGCAAATTTAATCAAAAAAAAGCATTGAAACGTTTCGCGGTTACCGAAGTTAAAGTAATTGGTTTTGAATTTTATATAAAAATGTTGTATATTTGCACCGGATTAACGGAAAAACAATGAAAAGGCTTCGCAAGAAAGCCTTTTTTCGTAACCGTAATTCTTTTAGATGTGTATGGAATTCAGAAAAAAAATAGAAGAACTTTTAAATCAATTTCTTGAGGAAAGAAAAGACCTCTTTCTAATTGATTTGAAAATTTCTGCAAGCGACGATGTAACGGTGATTTTAGATGGAGACAACGGCGTTTCTTTACAAGATTGTCTTGATGCAAGTCGCGCTATAGAATTCAATATGGATCGGGAAGAACACGATTTTTCTTTGCAGGTAATGAGCGCCGGATTAAGTGAACCTCTTTCTTCCGAAAGACAATTCCGGAAAAATATCGGCCGCGATTTGGATGTTTTGATGAAAGACGATACCAAAATTGAAGGTGAACTGGTAAAAGTGGATGAAGAAAAAATAACCCTTCTTTTAAGATACAGAAAACCAAAAGAAGTAGGAAAAGGAAAAATAGATGTAGAAGAAGAGAAGGAAATTCCGTATTCTGAAATTAAAAAAGCATTAGTAGCGATAAAGTTTTAGAAGGCTGGAAGATGAAAGATGGAAGCAGGAAGTTCACCCCGAATCCAGCACACAACATCAAGTAAAAAATAGAGTAATAACAACAAGATGAAACAGAATGCATAATCATTCGCTATTCATCATTTATCATTTATAAATATATGGACAGTTTAGCTTTAATAGAAGCATTTGGCGATTTTAAAGACGAAAAAAGCATCAGCAAGATCGATTTGATGGCGATTATAGAAGATTCCCTGAAAACATTGCTGAGAAAAAGATTCGATTCCGATGACCATTTTGATGTTATCGTAAATCCGGATAAAGGTGATTTTCAGATTTTCTTGAACAAAACCATTGTGGAAGACGAAATGTCGGAAGACGACGACCTTGAGATCGAAATTTCTGAAGCAAAAAAAATAGATCCAACCTTCGAAGTGGGTGAAGAATATACGGTGGAAATTCCTATTGCTGAGTTGGGAAGAAGAAACATCCTTACCTTAAAGCAAATTCTTGCCACGAAGCTTCAAGAGCATAACAATGCCATGCTTTATGAAGAATTCCGCGATAAAATCGGAGAAATCGTAGTAGGTGAAGTGCATCACGTAAGAAAGCAACACGCCATACTTCTTGATGATGAGGGTAACGAATTTATTTTACCAAAAGAACATCAAATTCCTTCCGATTTTTATAAAAAGGGTGAAAGCATTCGTGCGATTGTAGATAGTGTAGATTTTAAAGGATCAAAACCGCAAATTATTGTTTCCAGAACATCGCCAAGATTTTTGGAAAAATTGTTGGAGCTTGAAATCCCTGAAATTCAGGACGGAACCATTATTTTGAAAAAAGTAGTGAGAATTCCTGGCGAAAAAGCAAAAATTGCTGTAGATGCTTATGATGACAGAATAGATCCTGTAGGAGCTTGCGTTGGCGTAAAAGGTTCCAGAATTCACGGAGTTGTTCGCGAATTGAGAAACGAAAACATCGACGTTATCCAATGGTCCAAAAATCCTGAAATTATGGTGAAAAGAGCGTTAGGAAACGTATCCATCAACAAAGTTGATTTGAATATGGAAGAAGAATACGCTCTTGTATACACACCACTCGAAGAAATTTCAAAAGTTATTGGAAAACAGGGGCAGAACATCAAGCTCGCTTCATGGTTAAGTGGTTATGAAATAGACGTTTACAGAGAAACTTCAGAAGATGACGATGTAGAATTAGATGAATTTAAAGACGAAATTGAAGAATGGATTATCGAAGAATTCAAAAAAGTGGGAATGAATACCGCAAGAAGCGTTCTGGATAAAGATACGGAAGCTTTGGTAAACCTCGTAGATTTGGAAGAAGAACAGATTGATGAGGTAAAACAAATACTAAAAGATGAGTTGGAAGGCTAAAAAAAGTCTTATAACAAAAAAATATTTTTTTAAATTAATTATTTTAAATGCCAAAAATTAGATTAAATAAAGCGCTTAAGGAGTTCAATATTTCTATGTCGAGACTGGTAGAGTTTCTACAAAGCAAAGGTATAGAAGCAGAAGCCAATCCTAACGCACAACTGGACGAAACGGCATACAACGCACTGCAAGCCGAATTTGCAAAAGACGGCGAACAGCGCAAAGCATCACACGAAGTGGTAATCTCCAAAGTACCCGATGAAAAATTAATCATCGAGGAGAAAAAACCTGAAATTATTCGTGCCAAATCCACTACAATACCCGAAACAAAAATTTTGGGTAAAATAGATTTGGAACCCAAAAAACCAGAACCCGTAGAAGAGAAAATTCCGGAGATTAAAGAAGAAAAACTTCCTGAAATAAAGGTAGAAGCACCAATTGTTGCTAAAGAAGTGGAGGAACAAAAACCAGAGCTGAAAGTTCTAGATAAAATTGATCTTTCGCAACTTGAAAGCAATAAACCTAAAAGCTTCAAAAAGGAAAAACCAAAACTTCCGGAAAAAAATATTCAGCCAAAACCAAAACCTGCTGAAGAAAAGCCTAAAGTTGAAGAAAAGCCAAAGCCTGAAGAAATAACGAAAGTTGAGTTTGATAAGCCGGAAAAAATTCAGACAGTTTATCAAAAATTGGATGGGCCAAAAATTCTAAAACAAACTGTTGATTTAACTCAATTTCAGGAAAAACCAAGAACTTCTTCTGATAAGAAAAAGAAAAGAAAAAGAATTGAAAAGCCCGGAACTCCAGGAACCGGACAACAAGGGCAACAAGGCGGAAACCAACAAGGTGGCGGAAATCGTCCACAAGTTCAAGGGGGTGGAAATCGCCCACAAGGTCAAGGTGGAAACAACCAAGGCGGAAATCGTGGCGGAAACAATCAAGGCGGAAACCGTGGTGGTGGAAGCAGAAGAGGAGCGCAACGCGTTATGCCTGTTGAATTGACTGACGAACAAGTAAAAAATCAAATCAAAGAAACTTTGGAAAAACTAACCAACAAAGGTGGAAAATCCAAAGGAGCAAAATACAGAAAGGAAAAAAGAGTTTTCCGAAGAGAGCAAGACGAACTTCAGCAGGAACTTGATGCAGCGGACAGAACTTTAAAAGTTACTGAATTTATCACCGTTGGAGAATTGGCGAGTTTGATGAACGTAAGTCCAACCGAAGTCATTTCTGCCTGTTTCTCATTAGGAGTGATGGTAACCATGAATCAGCGTTTAGAAGCTGATACACTGCTACTTGTAACGGACGAATTTGGCTACAAAATCGAATTTCAAGATGCTGATTTGGAGGAAGCATTGGAAGAAATTGAAGATGATGAAGCAGATTTAGAATTCCGCGCACCAATTGTAACCGTAATGGGACACGTGGACCACGGAAAAACTTCCTTACTCGATTATGTAAGAAAAACCAACGTAATTGCCGGTGAATCCGGAGGAATTACGCAGCACATCGGTGCATACAACGTAAAACTCGAAAATGGACAACGCATTACGTTCCTCGATACTCCTGGTCACGAAGCGTTTACCGCGATGAGGGCGAGAGGAGCGCAAGTTACCGATATTGCCATTATTGTAATTGCTGCGGACGACGATGTGATGCCACAAACAAAAGAAGCGATTTCTCACGCGCAAGCTGCAGGAGTTCCAATGATTATCGCTATCAACAAAGTGGATAAACCGAACGCAAATCCTGATAATATTCGCCAACAACTTTCCGGAATGAATATTTTGGTGGAAGAATGGGGTGGAAACATTCAGGCGCAGGAAATTTCCGCAAAATTTGGTAATAATGTAGATACTTTGTTGGAAAAAGTTTTGCTTCAGGCAGAAATGCTGGATTTGAAAGCGAATCCTCAACGTGTTGCACAAGGAGTTGTTATCGAAGCATCTTTGGATAAAGGAAGAGGTTACGTTACCACGCTTTTGGTTCAAACAGGAACTTTGAAAATTGGAGATTATGTTGTAGCAGGTAAAAACCACGGAAAAGTAAAAGCAATGTTGGATGAGCGTGGTAGAAATATGAAACAAGCAGGTCCATCAATTCCTGCAACTATTTTAGGTCTGGATGGAGCGCCAACTGCGGGAGATAAATTCCGAGTTTATGCCGACGAAAGTGAAGGAAAAGCTGTCGCCAGCAAACGCGAACAGTTACAGCGCGAACTTTCCATCAGAACTAAAAAACACACCACTTTGGAAGAATTGGGAAGAAGAATTGCTCTTGGAGAGTTCAAGGAACTGAATATTATCCTAAAAGGAGACGTGGACGGTTCTGTGGAAGCACTTTCGGATCAGTTGCAGCGTCTTTCTACCGAAGAAATCAGCGTAAACATTTTACATTCAGGAGTTGGACAAATCACCGAATCCGATGTTAACTTGGCTGCCGCTTCAGATGCAATTATTATTGGCTTCAACGTAAGAGCCGGAGCAAATGCGAAAGATCTTGCAGACAAAGAAGAAATTGAAATCAGAACCTATTCTGTAATCTATAAGGCGATTGATGAGGTAAAAGAAGCGATGGAAGGTTTACTTTCACCTGAAATAAAAGAAGAAGTAATCGGAAACGTAGAAATCCGCGAGGTTTTCAAAATTTCCAAAGTTGGAAGTATCGCAGGATGTATGGTTCTTACCGGAAAAGTAACAAGAAACTCCAAAATTCGTCTTCTTCGCGACGGTATTGTAAAATTCGACGGTGAACTGGAAAGCTTAAAACGTTTTAAAGACGATGTAAAAGAAGTTACCAAAGGCTACGAATGCGGATTGAACCTGAAAGGCTTCAATGATATTGAAGTTGGAGATATCCTTGAAGTGTATGAAGAGGTGGCGGTGAAGAAGAAGTTGAAATAATACTGATTTCATTACTAAAACATAAAATTTTAAGAAAAAGGTGGGTTCTCTCACCTTTTTTTGTTTTTTTTGTGGAATTATATAGAAAAAAATAGATATATTTACCGATTCTAAAACAAATGAATAATTAAAGATAATTTAAGACAATGAAAAGCAAAAATTTATTCCTTGCGATATTTTTGATTCCTGTATTTATGCTTTCCCAAACCAAAGAGGAAAGGGCGAAGATTGCTTCTTTTTCAAATAAGGAAGCGAACGAAAAACTTATGCAAAATCTTAAAAATGAAGAAATCCAAAGAAAATCGAGATTATCCGCATATTTTTCAGCAAATACTGGAGTAAACAAAATCGTAAAAGATGAAGAAACGGGAAAGGTTGAAATAATGGATGTTTTGCCGAATGGCGAACTTGTATATGCAAAAACCGATAATGCTGGCGCAGCTATTACGGCTAGAGCTAATAAATTGTATAGTGGTGGTAGTCTAGGTCTTAATATTCAGGGACAAAATATGACTGCTGGTGTTTGGGACGGTGGCAACGTAAGGTCTACTCACCAAGAATTTATGGTAAATGGAAATTCTAAAGTTCTACAAATGGATGGAACTACACTGGCTGATCATGCTACACACGTAGCAGGAACTATTGCAGCCCAAGGTATAGTATCTGATGTAAAAGGTATCGCATTTAATTCTTCTGTGAATTCATATGATTGGACAGGTGATTTGACAGAAATGCTAATAGAGGCAAGCGGTGGGCTACTTGCATCTAATCATTCATATGGTTTCGGATCTTTAAGTAGTCTTTGGTTTTTTGGAGCTTATGATAGTAGAGCTAAATCTATTGATGAAATTTGCTACAACAACCCTTATTACTTGCCAGTATTTTCTGCTGGTAATAGTCGAAACAGTACAGAAAGTCCGGCCAGTACTCAATTAGTTAATAAAGTTGGGTACGATTTAATTTATGGGCACGGTAATGCGAAAAATGTGTTAACAGTTGCAGCAGTTGGGCAAGTGAACAATTATGTTGATGAGGCAAGTGTTGTTATGTCCGCTTTTAGCAGTTGGGGGCCAAGTGATGATGGTAGAATTAAACCAGATATATCAATGAAAGGGGTATCTGTTAAATCAACTTTAAGTAGCACTAATGCTGCAACAGGAATAATGTCAGGAACCTCAATGGCGTCTCCAGGAATTACAGGTGTTACATTGCTTCTTCAGCAATATCATAACTCCTTGTACTCTTCATATATGAAGGCTGCAACGCTTAAGGGTCTCATACTCCACACAGCTGATGAAACAGGAAACTATCTTGGGCCAGACTACGAGTATGGATGGGGGTTGGTAAACGCTGAAAAAGCAGCATTAACAATTAGAGATAAGAATTTAACCATGAATAAGTCTGTAATTGAAGAGTTAAATTTGTTAAATGGAGGTACATACACAAAAACGATAAATGCCAGTGGAACTACTCCGCTGAAAGTTTCTATAAGTTGGACTGATCCCCAAAGTCCAGTTGCAAATACAGGGACGGTAGATCCAACCACAAAGTACATAGTTAATGATTTGGATGTAAAAGTTACAGGTCCTGGAGGGATAATTTATTATCCTTGGAAAGGAGGTGGAATGTCTGCGCCATATGATGCGGCTTCACGTAATTCTCAAAACAGTGTAGATAATTTTGAAAGAATTGATATAGATAACCCTAGTGGACAATACACGATAACTATAACCCACAAAGGTGCATTGGTAAATGGTGAACAACCTTTCTCTTTAATTGCTACTTCACAAAATCTTAATAATGCATTAAGCACAGAAGAGAACATCATGAAAAACGATGATTTAATTCTTTATCCTGTTCCTGCAATTACGGACTTGAATATTGGTTCAAAAAAAACTAATCTAACTAATTATAAAATAGTGGATAATTCTGGTAGAATTGTTATAATGGGTAAGATTGACGCAGAAAGAAAAATTAATATAAGAACTTTGGAAAAAGGTCAATATATTATTATTATAAGAGATAGCGAAGGTAATTATAATGGAGTAAGATTTATTAAGAAATAGATAATCAAATATTTATTAATAAAAACTTAATTAATTTAAATATTATTTGTGTAAATAAATTGTAATTTGTTGATTTTAAGTTGTGAAAATTTGTGCAATTAAAAAAAAATTAACATATTTGCATCTGTTAAATATTAAAATTTGTTAATATGAATGTAAAATTAAAGGTTTTATCTGTTGGAGTGATTTTCTTTATGGGTGCACAAACTATTGATGCACAGTCTAGAAGAGATACCGCAACAAAAGAAACGAAAATTGAAGAGGTTATTGTAGTAGGTTACAAAAAAACCACAAGCAAGAAAACAGTTTCTGCGGTTCAAGCTATAACCAGCGAAACAATTGAAAACAGAGCTCAGGCAAACGTAATGAATACTGTGCAAGGTCAGCTTGCGGGTGTGAATATTACAGCCAGCACTGGACAGCCTGGAGCAAAACCACAGGTTGTTATTAGGGGAGTTGGAACATATACGGGTAACTCCGACCCATTATATGTTATTGACGGATTCCCTTCAAATAGTGATAATTTCCGATCTATCAATCCTAATGATATTGAAAGTTTGGAGGTTTTGAAAGACGCTATTGCTATTGCACAGTTTGGTAATAGAGGTTCAAATGGTGTAATTGTTATTAAAACTAAAAGAGGGCGCTTTGGAGAAGGTAAAACAAATTTCAAATACAGCAATCAATTCGGTGTTGGCTTTATGCAAACACCAAAATATAAGTACATGAATGCCAAGCAACTTCTTTCTCTAGAAAAAGAATATGGGGCGGGTATTGGTGCGAGCTTAACAGATCAGGATATTGCTAACTGGAATGTTGATACCAATTGGGTGAAATATTTTTTTAGACCTTCTGTTTTACAATCTCACGATTTTAGCATTCAGACCTCGGGAAACAATGTTAATTCATATACTTCATTAGGATATACAGAGCAAGATGGTATTCTAAAGAGTACAGGTTTAAAAAGATTTACTGTAAGGAATAACATTAATGGAAGATCTGATAATCAAAGATTTAAATATCAGTTAAATACTGCTGCGGGTTTTTCCAAGAATAATGAAGCAACGAATCTTGGTAGTGGAGCAATAAACAGGAACTATGTGACTGGTGCTTTTTTGGGTGCGCCTTATCTTAATCCTGCAGATTATGCAGGATCAGTATGGACATACAATTTCTACAATAATACTCCAGGATTGCTTTCAACGCCGTTTATGTTAATTGATAAACTAAATATGTATGAAAACTTAACTGATGAAACAAGAGTTGATGTTGCTTCAGATTTTTCATATGATATTTTTGATTTCTTAACTTTGAGAACTAGATTAAGCGGTCAGTTTTTAGGCACAAGATTTTATCAATCTGAATTTCCTGATTCTTTCAACGGTTTGCTTTTTTCTTCTACTGCTGGAGTTCCTTCTACCCAAGGGGGAGTATTCAATGGATTTGAAGACATTAATCAAAGACGCGAGTTTATTTATAATAATCTTTGGCAGCTTGATTATACAAAAGAAATTGATAGACACACTTTCAATTTAGGACTAAATTTTGAATATAATCACGCAAGAGCTCAAACTAATAATTTCCGTCAAAGAGGTTTGGATCCTAAAACCTTTGTACCTAATACAGGATCAGGTTACGTTGTGGATACCGCAGCTAATGACTTGTATGTACCACAAGTTAGTGCATCTCAATTGAGACAGGATTTAGTCTCCTATTTTGCTAACTTTAGTTATGATTTTGCCAGTAAATATGGTATTGAAGGTAATATCAGAAGGGATGGTACCAATCGCTTTGTTAAGAACAAACAATGGGGTACTTTCTGGTCTGTCGGTGCTAGATGGAATATAAGTGAAGAAAGTTTTATTAAAGACAACATTTCCTCAATAAATATTTTGAAATTAAGAGGTTCGTATGGGGTTATTGGTAATCAAAGAATTGTAGACGGTAGTATTTACGCTGGGCTTATCCCTCCTAAATATATTGATACTTACGCAATTACTAGCAATACCTACAATGGTGGACAAGGTTATGGTATAAACCTTGGATATCCAGATCTTCAATGGGAACCTACAACGCAATATAACATTGGATTAGATTTTGAGCTTTTCAACAGAAGGTTAAGAGGTTCTCTGGAGCATTATAATCGTGATACCAAAAAATTATTTATTGATGCGCCAATTACTGCAGCAGCAGGAAATACTACATTAACAAGAAATTCTGAAGCGGTAATTAATAATAAAGGTTATGAAGTTGGTTTAGCTTATGATGTTATTAACAATCGTGAAAACAATGTAAAATTAACTTTGCGTGGTAATGTAGCTTACAATAAAAATACTATTAGTGGAATTCTATCAAATGATGGAAAAATTTTCGCAACTGACGGAGCTGGATATACTTATATTACTCAAAATGGTGGATCTTTGTATGAAGCATTTGTTTATCCTTACGTAGGTGTTAACCCATCAAATGGTAATTTGCAGTTTTTAGCTGCTAATGGCACGGTAACGGAAAATCCGTTAGCTAGTGATAGAGTTGCTACAGGGAAAAGCTTTATTCCAAAATATACTGGTGGATTTGGGTTTGATTTAGATTACAAAGGATTTTTTGCTTCAACAACATTCACATTTGCACAAAATGTTTGGAGATTTGATGCAGACGAGGAAAATCTTTATGATCCAGGTAATATTGGGCAGTTTATAGTATCACCAGATATGGCGAACACATGGACTCCAACTAATACGGGGTCTAACCTTCCTTCCCTTGATGCGACAAATTATGCTGCATCAGGTAATTCAGATAGATTCCTTAGAGATGCTTCTTATATTCGTTTGAGAAATGCTCAAATAGGTTATAGAATTCCCAAAAGTTATCTGACGGGAACCTTTATTAAAGCTATTAATATTACACTCCAAGGAGAAAACCTTGCAAATTTTACAAAATGGAAAGGGTATGATCCGGAAAGTAATAGAACTTCTGACTATTATCAGTATCCAACAGCAAGAGTTTACTCGCTTGGATTCGATGTTAGTTTTTAATTAAAAATAAATTTAAATCAATGAAAAAAATATTTTTTATACTTACAGCAACATTTGGGTTAATTTCTTGTAGTAATGATGTTTTGGATCCTTTTACTCCTGGTGCTATTACTGAAGACGTTGCAATCCAATCAAGTACTGACGTTCAGAGGCTTATTAATTCGTCAATGGCTAATTTGACACAGAGAGATGAATATTCATTTTCATCAATTTTTACTGATGAGGCAGCTTTAGGATCAAATAATGGGGGTCAAGGTAGATCAGGTTCTGATGCATATTTTTTATATGCCTTGAATCCTTCATCAGCTTCACCTGCTAATATTTGGAATGCTAACTATATTTCACTAGCTAGAATTAATAGGGTTATACAGAAAGTAGGCGATATTGTTCCTAGTAGTCCAGCTGACAAACAGCTTCTTGATAGATTCAAAGCTGAGGCACTTACCCTTAGAGCACTTGCACATCTCAAGATTATGGCGTATTTTTCACCTAATCTTAAAGATGATGCCGCTTTGGCAGGTATTCTAGCAGATAGGGTATATGGAACTTTAGAAGCCCCTATTCGATCTACAAATGCTGCTTTTTATACACTTATTCATTCGGATCTAAATGCAGCATTGGCAATTTATGCTTCCAATACAGCGCCGGCATATTCTAATGCATCTTGGTATCCTTCTGCAAACCTTGCAAAGGCTCTACATGCAAGAGCCTATGCTTACAAAGGAGACTATAATAACGCTGAAATTTGGGCAGATCAGGTAATAAACACCTCAGGTATTACTCTTGCCAATGCTACCCAACTTGCTTCTGTTTTTCATCAAAATACATCTGCAGGGAATCTCGAAGTTATATTTAAGTTAAGAAGAACTGTTCAACAAAACGCACAAGGAACTAATCTACACAATGGTTGGGTTTCTGTTTCAAATGCGAAAAATGGTTCACCATTCTATGAGGTATCAAGAAGTTTATATGAAGCCCTTTTGGCTGTTCCGGGTGATGCTAGATTAAATATTGTTGTGAGACCTTCTGGAGGAGCAACTGGATCATTAATTGACCCAAATCCTACAGCTTCATCTGATATTAGAAACAGTGATATACTTGTTCCTTTCAAGGCGGGTGGTTCTCTTGCTTCTACTTCTACAAATGGATTTAACCCAGATTTTATACAAGTTAGGCTTTCAGAAATGTATTTTATTAAAGCTGAAGCGCGTGCAGCAGCAAATGATTTCACAGGCGTGAAGAATGCTCTTCAAACAATTGTAAATAATAGATTTACTACTCCACCTGTAGTTGCAGTTCCTGCAAATCAAGCAGCAGCATTTAAAGCAATACTTGATGAAAGAAGAAAAGATCTTGCTTTTGAAGGACATCGTTTCATCGACTTGAAGAGACTTTATTCACTAGCAGGAATCAATCAATTGGAGAGAAGTATTTTAGATTATGGCGCCCAATACTGGAATTTGCCAGGTGCAGATCCAGCTAACTTCCCATTTGCAGGAAATAATAAGTGGGCTCTACCAATTCCACAAAATGAAACCAATGCAAATTCTAATATTCAACAAAACCCTGGATATTAATTAAAAATGAAATATTATTAAATTTCCCCCGCTTTTTAGCGGGGTTTTTTATTGCTCTAATTTTCTTATTTTTGCCTCTACATAGAAACCAATGCGATTTATTTACCTACTACTAATTTTCAGTAATACATTAGCTCTTGCCCAAGTAGTTAACAAAACAGATTCAAACACTATAAAAAAAGACACCATAGTTGTTGACTCCGGTATTAATGATTCCTTGAAAATTTTCCGGCCTACCATCAAAGATTATCAATTTTATACACAGTTTTCAGAAAGAAAAATACTGGATACTGTCTTTACACACGATAAAACATTTATTTTCTCCCAATGGAACAACAGAGATAATTTTGGAAAAATTCAATTTGCTAATATTGGAGCAGGGTTTAATCCATTGGTTTATGAAGTTTATCCCGAACAGAATCTGTCCCTACTCCCAACAAATAAGTCGTTCGGAATTTTAGGAATTCGTGATATTAAATATTATGATGTGAAAACTCCCACTACCACCTTTGTTTATCATTCGGCAATGCGTAATGGAGCCGCACTTAATTCAACTTATACACAAAACGTAGGCAAAAACTTCAATTTTTCGGTAGAATATATGGGACTACGTTCACAAGGATTTTACAGTGACGCACTTGCTTCTAACACCAACTTGGTTTTTTCTAGTCACTATACTTCTAAAAACAGAAAGTATGAAGCTTTTGCACATTTTATTCATCAAAACGTAAACAATCAGGAAAATGGAGGTATTGAAAACGACAGTCTTTTTCTCGCGAATGTAAACGCTTACAGAACGCGTGTCAATATCTTAACGAACTTAAAAGGCTCCAACTCCCGGTTCGCTTACAGAAGATATTATCTGAGCCACCAGTTCACGCCATTTAAATCTGAAAAATTTCCTTTCAGGATAAGACATGATTTTTTTACCCAAAGCAATAAATATTACTACAGCGACACATCTCTGCAACCCTTTTATTATGGCTCTAATAATGATTTAGTGTCCTATCCTCTTTCTACAGGTAAATTCTCAAAAAACTTGAGTAATGCAGTAAGTCTTGTATGGGACAATAAAAAGTTTCAACTTGATGCAGGGATCCGTCATCAGATTTTGAAAATAGGTGTTTCAGATGCGCAAACAATTGGTAATTTAACAATACCCAATGAGGTAAGCGAAAATAGATTCGGTGCTGTTGCCAATCTCGGAATCAATATTAAAAATAGGATAGATGTTAATTCTGGATTTGAATATTCTAACGGTTCAATGTTCGGAAATTTCTTGAGGTCGCAAAATCGTTTGCGTTTTGAGCCTTTTGAGGGTTATTTCATGAATGCTAAAGTCAACTTTCAATCTGCAACGCCTTCTTTTAATTACTATATTAATGCTTCTCCTTATAGGAAGTACAATTATTTTGAAAACGACCTCAAAAATCAAAATATTTTGGAAATTGGCGGAGATATACATTTGAAATGGTTCAACACCCAGCTTTTTGTCAATTATTTCAGAATAAATAATTTTACTTACTTTGATAAAGATGCGCTTCCAAAACAAAGCTCCTCATCTGTAAACATTTCACAAATTGGAGGTGATGCAACCCTGAGCTACAGAAATTTTCACCTCAACTCAAAGTTGCTTTTTCAGAATACTTTAACCAACAAAGAGCTTTTCCCCGCACCTGCATTGGTAGGAAGAGCAAATATTTTTTACCAAAGCAAAGCCTTTAAAAATGCTGCCGAATTGCAAACAGGTATCAAAGGCTATTTCTTTACAAAATTTGATTCCCGAGACTATTTTCCATTGTTAAACGAGTTTGCTTTACCCAATAACGAAGCTTTTGCAGTAGGAGGTCGTCCAGTGCTTGATGCATACTTTAATTTGAAAGTCAAAAAAATGTTCTTTTTTGTTGAAACCCAAAATTTTACTACACTCATCAAGAGCAATAACCTATATACTTCACCACATTACCCAATTTACGATTTCAGGATTAATATTGGAATCGTGTGGTATTTGATTAACTAAATTTTTCTATTTTGGAAAAGCACATCAACATACCATTTACCGAAATCGAGAGCATTCCAAAGCAAATAAAAGATTATTTGGAAGGAAAAATCACAGATTTTAGTGAAGACTTTTTCAGCACAGACAATTTTGCAAAAAAAATCTTAGCCAAAAAAGAAAGCTATAACACAGAAACAAGGGAAGTTCTTGCGGAGGCTGTTCGTGAACAGATGTCAGTGCTTAATTTATCAAAAGAGCAAAAAGAAAACGTAGAAAAACTACAAAATGTTGATACATTTACAATAACTACAGGTCACCAGCTCAATCTTTTTACAGGTCCGGTTTTCTTTATATATAAAATTCTTCAGACCATAAAAACGGTAGAGTATTTAACTAGAAAATTTCCAAACAAAAATTTTGTTCCGGTTTTTTGGATGGCTACAGAAGATCATGATTTTGATGAAATAAAGCAATTTCGAACCGATAAAAATGTATATGGAATAAAAGAAAAGTCGGGAGGTGCCGTAGGAAAAATTAAAATAACCGATACAAACTTCATTGCAAACTTTTCGCAAGAATTTAAAGATTTTACTTTCGGAGAAGAACTTATCGACTTGCTTTCGTACTCGTATAAGCCGGGTAAAACGCTTGCCGAAGCTACAAGAATTTTGGTGAGTAGCATTTTTTCTCAATATGGGCTACTTATTGTGGATGGAGACGATAAAAACCTCAAAAAACTTGCTCGGAATATTTTCAAGGAAGAACTTTTAAGCCAAAAGCTTTTTCACGAAACAAGTGAAACGGTAAAGCTTTTCAAAGAAAAATACGGTAAAGTTCAGGTAAATCCACGAGAGATAAACCTTTTTTACCTTACAGAAACCCGCAATAGGATTGAATTGCAGGGAAATACTTACAAAATTGTAGATACAGATGAGCTGTTTACTAAAGATGAAATTCTGAAACAGCTTGAGGATTTCCCAGAGAAATTCAGTCCGAACGCATTGTTACGTCCGGTTTATCAGGAAACTATTCTGCCCAATTTGGCCTATATTGGCGGAAATGCAGAAATTATGTATTGGATGGAGCTGAAGGATTATTTTAAAAAACAAGAAATTCCAATGCCTGTTCTAGTTCCTAGAACTTCAATGCTCTTTGTAACTGAAAAAAACATAAAAAAAATTAAAAAATTTGGACTCGATATTAGAGATTTTTTTTCAGATTCTAAATCGGTTGCGAATAGAGTAATATTGCAGAATAATGAGATTGAACTGATGCTGAAAATGCAGGAAGAAAATATAGAGCTCACCTATACAAAGCTGAAAGAAGCAGCCACAAAAACAGATATTACTTTTGGGAATTTGGTGGATGCGGAAAGAAAACGACAGCTAAATTCTTTTGCCCGTATGCAAAAAAGACTCTTGAGAGCCGAAAAGAAAAAACAGCATGAAGTGTTGGAAAGAATTCATAACCTTTACAATGAAATACATCCATCCAACACATGGCAGGAAAGGTTGCTAAACTTCAGTTACTTTTATAGTGAATATGGTAAAAATTGGCTTGAAACTTGTTTAAGCGAAACCCAAGCAAAGGGTTCAGAGTTAATTGTTATGGTAATTTAATCCGAAAGCTGTATTTTTGTAAACAATTTTTAGTAAGATGATTAAGAAGTTTTTAATATTTTCCGGTTTGATATTGTTCCTTGGTGTATTTGCGCAGTCTTCTACGCATACAGTTGCTAAAGGCGACAACCCATACAATATTGCCAAAAAATATGGAATGACCTTGGACGAACTTTTCAAATTGAATCCAAAGGCAAAAGAAGGCAAGCTGAACATCGGCGACAAACTTACCGTAAAGGGTAAAACAAAAAAGGACGCTACACCTTCCGTTTCTCAAACTGTAAATTCTTCGCAACTGGGCTATATTATTATTAAGCCAAAACAAACGCTATATGGAATAACCAAGCAATATCACATTTCGGAATCTGAGCTTCGCAAACTAAATCCTAATTTAGAAATGAAAATTGGCGAAAAAATTTCGCTTCCTCAGAACTTGGTTGCAAAATATGCTGATGCTGATGCAAAAAATGAAAGTTATGCAGTTGTTTCAGCTCCTATAGAGACGCCAACACAGCAATCGCCAGTGAAAGATAGCCCAACTTATGTTACTACAGGTGTATCTTCGGACGATTTTGTTACTTATTCTGTACAGCAAGGCGACACCACTTTCGGTATTGTGAACAAATTTGGAGTATCCTTGGACGAGCTAATCCGCCTGAATCCTGAATTATCAAATGGCCTAAAACCAGGAATGGTTTTAAAAATTAAAAAAGCGGACCAAGCTTTCGTGAAAAAAGCTGGAGACGGGCTGAATGTCGTTATCATGCTTCCTTTCGGATATGACAATGGAGATTCAAAATACAGAACAATGTCACTTGATTTTCTTGCCGGCGCAAAATTAGCAATTGAAAGAAATGCGAAACAGGGCAGAAAAATGAACATTAAAATTGTTGATGCAGGAAGTGAAGCTACTTTTAAAAATTCTCTTACACAAATCAACAAAGACAATACAGATTTAATTATAGGCCCACTTTTCAAATCAAACGTTTTGCAGGTTTTGGATTATGTGAAAGACCAAAAAATACCTGTTGTTGCACCATTTGGGAATTACAGCGACTTTTATGGTTTCAGCAATCTAATTATGGTGGAAACGACCACCCAAACTTATGCAGACAGAATTGTGAAAGAGGTAAAAGACGTTTATTCCAACCAAAAAATCTACATTGTTGCAGACAGCAATAAAGAAAACGCAAATTATTTAAAATCCAATTTGGAAAAAACCTTAAATAACGCTACTGTTTTGATGGTAAATTCACCTGCGGATATCCAGCTGGACAATAATATGATGACCGGACAAAATGCTCCAGTTATTGCAATCTTGGCAAACAACGATGATACCATTGGGAATGCATTTGCAAGCAGATTGATAGATTTGTCTTCGCAAACACAGGGAATTCGTTCGTTTAGTATGTATTACGTTCCTATTTTCGAGAAGAAATTTAATGAACTTTCACAGGCGAATCTGGTTTATTTGAGGGACAGATTAATCAATACAGAAGGGGAATTTGAAAAGGAAATTTTAAGTGATTTTAAAGAAAAATATTGTAAAGCGCCCAACAAATATGCAGGTATCGGTTTCGATGTGGTGAACGATATGCTTTCGCGGGAAAATAACAAAGGTGAGATTTTCAAACAGATAGAAAAATCGCAGACACAACTTGCCACAAAGTTCGAATTTGTAAGAGCACAACGCAACGGAGCCTATATCAACACAGGTTACAGAGTGGTGAGGTTGGTTCCATAATTTGGAAATATTAATTTTAAGATACGCAAAAATTGGCACATTTTTATAACATAATGTGCCTTTTTTTTTGCTTATATTTGTGCTATACTTTAATTTATTTTAATGAAAGCACTTGTATTTCCTGGGCAAGGTTCACAGTTTGTAGGGATGGGAAAAGAATTATACGATTCCCGAAAAGACATCAAAGATTTGATGGAATCTGCCAACGAAATTTTAGGTTTCGACATATTATCACTGATGTTCAGCGGAACGGACGAAGATTTAAAAAGAACCGAAGTTACACAACCTTCCATTTTCATTCATTCTGTTGCCGCTTTGAAGGCTGTTAATGGTTTGGGAGCAGAAATGGTTGCAGGACATTCTCTTGGAGAATTTTCGGCATTGGTTGCGAATGGCGTTTTGTCTTTTGAAGACGGTTTACAATTGGTTTCCGCACGTGCAAAAGCAATGCAGGAAGCTTGTGACGCCAATCCGAGTTCGATGGCGGCAATTTTAGGCTTGGCTGATGAAAAAGTGGAAGAAATTTGTGCCTCCATCGATGGAATTGTGGTTCCGGCAAATTATAATTGTCCGGGACAATTGGTAATTTCCGGTGAAACTTCCGCCGTAGAAAAAGCCTGCGAAAAAATGAAGGAAGCCGGAGCGAAAAGAGCGCTTTTGTTGCCCGTAAACGGAGCGTTTCACTCTCCTTTAATGATGTCTGCACAAGAAAAATTGGCAGAAGCTATTGAAAAAACAAAATTTAGAAAGGCAACAATTCCGGTTTATCAAAATATTACCACCACTGCAGTTTCCGATGCTGAAGAAATCAAAAAAAATCTGATTGCGCAATTAACGGGACCAGTAAAATGGACACAAAGTGTACAAAATATGATAAAAGACAATGCTTCTCATTTTATAGAAGTGGGGCCCGGAAAAACTTTGCAGGGATTAATCAAGAAAATTAATGCTGAAGTTTCCGTTTCTTCGGCGGTGTAATTTTTTCTTATAAAAAAAACTCACATATCAATAGGAACGGGCTTTAGCCCGTTTTTTTTAACGGAATGAGATTGGCTTTAGCCAAAATTTATTTTTAAATATCTATCTTTTAACCACAAAATTCTAGCTTTTTTACATTGAATAAAATCTTCTCTCAAGGAAAACTTCTCCTCACCTCCGAATATTTCGTTTTGGATGGCGCTCTCGCTCTCGCGGTTCCCACAAAATTGGGGCAGGAATTTTTCTCAGAAGAAATCATCGGCAGAGATTCAGAAATTATTTGGGAAGCTTATCATCAGGATATTTTATGGTTAAAAATCAAAATCAATTACAGAAACTGGACGATTTTGGAAACCAATTTGGAGGATTCTGCAGCTTTTATGGTGAAAGTCCTTCAAAACGTTCAAGATTTATCCAAAATTAGATTCCAAAGCGAAAATTCCTATTTTTTTAAAACTAATCTTCAGTTTCCGGCGAATTATGGTTTGGGAAGCAGCTCAACTTTGATGAACAACCTCGCTGAATGGGCAGAAATCGATGCTTTTCAGCTCAACGAAATGTCTTTGGGCGGAAGCGGTTACGATATTGCGGTTGCGAAAGAAAAATCCCCGATTCTTTTCCAGAATTTGAATGGGGAAAAAGTTTTCCAGAAAATTAATTTCAATCCTTCCTTTAAAAACGAGTTGATTTTTATTCATCTCAACCAAAAACAGGATTCCCGCGAAGGCATCAATCATTATCGTTCTAAAGAGAAATCACCGGAATTAATTCAGGAATTTAGTTCTATTACCGAAAAAGTTTTGGAAACCGATAATTTGGAAAAATTTTCACAATTAATGGAGCTTCACGAGCAAAAACTTGCCAATTTTCTTGAAATGCAACCCGTGAAAGAAAAATATTTCGAAAACTGCCCTGTTTTTGTAAAAAGTTTGGGAGCTTGGGGAGGAGATTTTGTAATGAGTGCAAAATTTCAGGATTACGAAGCCTATTTTTTGGAAAAAGGTTTTGGCGATATTTTTACTTATAACGATTTAATTGGCTGAAAATGAAGAGTTTGTTAAATTATTATTTTCTTGTCTTTTCTGACTTATATCACTAACTTTATAACCCAATTTCTCGTACATTATCGTTAAATTTGTGTTTCAAAAAAATCCAGAAGTTTTTAAACTTTATTTAATAAAATCGCCTTCAATTATTTTTTAACAAAAATAGATTCCATATAGTCTTTAAAACATTAAATATCAATATATGAAAAACATCAAAATTATTCAGCAATTACACGATTTGGGAATTACAGGTTATGAAGAGGTGGTGTACAATCCTTCTTACGAAGAACTTTACAAGGCAGAAACTTCTTCCAGAAATCACGGTTTCGAAAAAGGTGCAACCACTGAATCCGGAGCAATGGCCGTGAAAACGGGTATTTTTACCGGGCGTTCTCCTAAAGACCGTTATATTGTGATGGATGATGTTACCAAAGATACCATTTGCTGGGACGGAAAAGTGAATTTCCCTACCACTCCGGAAATTTTTGACCACTGTAAAAAATTGGTTCTGGAGCAGCTTTCTAAATCTAAAAAAATCTATGTTGTAGATGCATTCTGCGGAACCAATCCGGATACAAGGCTGAAAGTAAGATTCATTATGGAAGTTGCTTGGCAAGCGCATTTCGTTACCAATATGTTCATCCGTCCTTCCAACTACGAGCTGGAAAACTTCGGAACTCCAGATTTTATCGTAATGAACGGTTCGAAAACTGTAAATCCAGAATGGAAAGATCAAGGCTTAAATTCTGAAAATTTTGTAATGTTCAACCTTACAGAAAAAATGCAGATTATCGGCGGAACTTGGTATGGCGGAGAAATGAAGAAAGGAATGTTCGCAATGATGAATTATTATCTTCCATTGAAAGGAATGGCTTCAATGCACTGCTCCGCAAACGTAGGTGATAAAGGAGATGTTGCTTTATTCTTCGGACTTTCCGGAACAGGAAAAACCACGCTTTCTGCAGACCCAAAACGTTATTTAATTGGTGACGACGAACACGGGTGGGACAACAATGGTGTTTTCAACTACGAAGGAGGTTGCTACGCAAAAGTGATTGACCTTTCCGAAGAAAAGGAACCGGATATTTACAGAGCCATCAAACGTGATGCACTTTTGGAAAACGTAGTGGTAAACGAATACGGAGAAATCGACTACAAAGACGGTTCCATCACCGAAAATACGCGTGTTTCTTACCCAATTTATCATATCAACAAAATTGTTCTTCCTTCCAAAGCGGGACACGCAAAAAAAATCGTTTATCTTTCTGCGGACGCTTTTGGTGTATTGCCTCCGGTTTCTGTTTTGAATGACGACCAAGCGCAATACCACTTCCTTTGCGGATATACTTCTAAATTGGCAGGAACCGAAAGAGGAATTACAGAACCACAACCATCTTTCTCACCGGCTTTTGGTGAAGCGTTCCTTACTTTGCATCCAACGATGTATTCTAAAACTTTGATTGGGAAAATGCGTGAACACGGTGCAAAAGCCTATTTGGTAAACACTGGATGGAACGGAACAGGAAAACGTATTTCTTTGAAAGATACAAGAGCGATTATCGATGCCATTATTGATGGTTCGATAGACAATGCTCCAAAAACGCTAATCCCAATCATGAATCTTGAAATTCCTACTTCATTACCAAACGTTTCCGAAGGAATTCTAGACCCAAGAGATACCTACAAAAACGCGTCTGAATGGGAAGCAAAAGCAAGAGATCTTGCCGCAAGATACATCAAAAACTTTGAGCAATATTGCGATAACGACGAGGCAAAAAAATTAGTTGCAGCCGGTCCGCAGTTGTAATTCTTAGAAACTTATCAATTGGAAATCCCCGACAATTTGTTGGGGATTTTTTATAATTTACTGAAGTGTTTTTTTAATGTTATAGGAATCTGCAATACTCAAAACCGCAAGTCGATAACCTTTCATCCCAAAACCAGAGATAACACCGTTACAATAGGGTGCAGTAAACGATTTTTGGCGAAATTCTTCCCGTTGATAAATATTGCTGATGTGTACTTCAATTTTGGATTTATGAACATTTTTCAGGCAATCTGCAATAGCGTAAGAATAATGGGTAAAAGCTGCAGGATTAATTATTAATGCATCAAAATCATCCTCCTGAATTTTGTTGATGATTTCTCCTTCTACATTTGATTGGTAATAAAGAATATCGTGTTGCGGAAATTCGCTTTTTAATTTTTCTAAATAATCTTCCATGGAAGTAGTTCCGTAGATTTCAGGTTCGCGAGTTCCGAGGAGGTTGAGATTGGGGCCGTTCAGGATGAGGATTTTCATAATTTTTTTGAAAATTTGCTGCTCAAATGTAAACATAAAATAACTAAACTGGAAAAATTTTTGTGTAAAAAAATATTTGATGAATTGATGAACTATACTGTCGAAATCAATATTCCATCGTAAAAATTCAAATTTTTTAAAGCCAATTGAAGTAGCAGAATTCAAAAATTGAACGAGATGAAACAAAAAACCAAAATAATTTCAAGAAATTGTAATAAATTGATGTTCAATTGATTAAATAAAATTTACTATCTGTATATCAATTGTATATACCCATTTATTAATAGTGTGTTTTTTTCCTTACTAAATTTAAGCATCCAAAAAGTGTAAAATTTTGGGTGCTTTCTTTTTTTGAAAAATATTAAAAAACGATAAATGAAAAAGTCAATTTTACTTTTATTGATGTTCATTGTTACTCAAGTCGCTTTTGCACAGTCTCAGACGGTGAAAGTGGTGAGCAATAATGATGGGCAGAAGTTGGAAGTCAACGGTAAGCCGATGATGATTAATGGGATGAACTGGGATTATTTCCCGATCGGGACCAATTACAGTTATTCGCTTTGGACACAGAATGACGATTTTATCAAAGCCGCACTCGACAGAGAAATGGGGCTTTTGAAAAATATGAATGTCAATGCCATTCGTGTTTACAGCGGAATTCCGAAAAAATGGATTACCTACATCTATGAAAATTACGGCATTTATACGATGCTGAACCACTCTTTCGGAAGATACGGACTTACTTTAAACGGAAAATGGGTCGCAAATACAGATTATGCCAATCCTTTAACTCGGGAGTGCTTATTGAAAGAAGTTAAAGATTTGGTTCAACAGTATAAAAATACACCGGGACTTTTGATGTATCTTCTTGGAAACGAGAATAATTACGGATTGTTCTGGGAAGGAGCAGAAACCGAAAACATTCCTGTTGCAGAAAGAAAATCTACCCAAAAAGCAGTTCCGATGTATCAGTTGTTCAATGAAGCGGCTGTTGCGATGAAGGAGCTTGATCAATCTCATCCTGTTGCAATGTGTAACGGCGATTTGCTGTTTTTAGATATTATTGCGAAGGAATGTCCAGATGTTGATATTTTCGGGGCGAATGTTTATCGCGGTGTTTCTTTTGGCGATGTTTTCCAAAGGGTGAAAAATGAGTATGGAAAACCGGTGATGTTCACCGAGTTTGGTGCAGATGCGTTCAATGCCTTGAGCAATCAGGAAGACCAAGAAGCGCAATCCTATTATCTTTTGGGAAATTGGCAGGAAATCTATGAAAATGCTGCTGGTTTAGGAAAAGCTGGAAATTCTATTGGTGGTTTTACCTTCCAATTCAGCGATGGATGGTGGAAATACAAACAAACCGAAGATTTGGATGTGCAAAACAACAATGCTTCTTGGAGCAATGGCGGCTACATCAAAGATTATAAAAAAGGCGAGAACAACATGAACGAGGAATGGTTCGGAATCGCCGCAAAAGGGCCAACTGACGAAGCCGGTCATTACCAACTTTATCCTCGTGCTGCGTATTATGTTTTGAAAAATGTGCACCAGTTCAATCCTTTTGACGGTGCAGCAAATAAAACCGCAGAATCTGTAAAAAATTATTTTGATGGAGTTGAGATTTCCGACGCCAATCTTCGCGCAAGAGGCGACAAAGCTGCATTGCAGGGAAGTTCAAGCAATTTGTTGAAACTTTCCAACGTTCGTGTAGATTTATCCACTTACAACACCGGCGGAAGTCTAATTACGACACCAAAAGAAAAAGCCGCAAATTCTACAAAATATCCCGACCGTTTAGGTTTCGACCACATGGAATCCGTTTATGTAGGCGTAGAAGCAAATCCTTCTGCCAATATGAAGGCGAATGTGAATTTCAATATTTTAGGAAATGTAGCCACCAATCCAATTGATGAAATTTTCTATGAAAACCGCGGCAGAAAAGTACAAGTAGTAACTCCGGACGGAACAACAGAGCTTATTTCCGGAAATCGCGTTCAGTTGTATAACGCAAGTTACCATTGGAACAATAAGTTTTTCGATTTGAAAGGTTTTTACAGAACCGGACATTATCATTGGCAATATGAAGGCGATTTCTTCGGACTTTATCCTGAAGCCAATTACGGCCCTGTAATGGATATATACAACGGTAATGCGCCTTTCGGTTTCGAGTTGGCTGCCAAAAAATCTTTAGACGGTTTGAAAGTCGCTTTCGGTCCCGAACTTTGGTGGGGAGCAAACCCAGCGTTTTTAGTAAAATATTCTAAAAATATCGGAAAAGTGAACCTTACCGGAATTTTTCACGAAGATATCGACCAAAGAGCCGGCTCCGAATCTTCATTCGCCATTCCTCAACCGAAAACGAGAAGGGCAACTTTGGCAATTCAAAGAAAATTTGGAGATTTTTGGGTAGATTTAGGCGGAATTTGGGCAGGACAACCTTTGAACGGAAGAACATTCCAATTGTATAGAGATGGGAATGTGTATCAAGACCAAATCAAAGATAAAGACAATTGGGGTGGAAAAGTAAAATTCACCTACAACGGCGGAAATTTCAATTGGTATGCTCAAGGTGCAGCAATGGGATTGGTTGCAAACGGTGGTTACGACCAAACGCAAACCTTCACTGGATGGAGATTGAAAGACAGCGGAAGCGGAAACCAATACAATATTTTATCAGGATTTACCTACAACATCGGAAATTTCCAAATTGCCCCAAATTTCTTGTGGCAAAAACCAATTGAAGGTCCTATTCCTTTTGGCGCACCTGCTCCGGGAAGACCAAGAAATATTTTGGAAGACCCTTTCATCGTGCGTGCAAACCGCGAACAAACTGCCGGAGAAATCCTCTTCACTTACGACCCAACTCCTGCAACTTGGATGTACGCTTGGGATTCCGATAGAACCGAAGATGCAAAATTGGCATTCTCCACAGGTTTTGTTTACAGACATTTACCAACAACTCAAGACGCAGCCATTGGATTTTTACCGAACGGAAGAACGATGTTCGCATTTCCGGGTGCCGCTCCTGCAACAGATTTGTGGGAAGCCAACGCGAGAATTGTTTCAAAAATTAATTCAAATTGGGGCGTGATTGCCAATATTTACGGCGGAACCGGACAAGCAAACGGAAGCGATACCAGAAAAATCGAGCGTTTCGGAATTGATTTGAGAACGATTTACAAACACGTGAAACTCATTTCCGCCATCAAATTCAACGATTGGGGACCATACGATTATCACAGAGATTACAATTTGACTTTCCCAATGCAAATGATGGCAGATCTTTCCACAGAAATCGGAAAACCGGATTGGTGGATTCTCCCTGGAACCAGAATTGGCGTTCGCGGAACTTACAGAACCTTAAATCAATATTCTCCTCGTTATAGTCCAACTTTAAAAGTGGATGCAAACGGAAATTTTGTTCCGGATCCAACTGCAATCGGATTTCCAGATGGAAACGAGTGGGAAATCAGAACTTACATTCAAATTAACATTGGCAAATAACAAACACAATGAACAAATATATTTTTAATACCAAAATCCTCAAAACCTTTTTAGCAGCGTCTTTGCTGTTGGTTTTGGGCTGTCAAAGAGATATTAATGAGCTGCAGCCGGCTACCTATTCTAAAAACGGAGAAGTTTTTATTGATGATTTCAGTTCGGGCTTAAATTATGCGGCTTTCGGCGGTTCCGATGTTCAGGCATTTGATGTGGATACGCAAGTGAAATATGCCGGAACAAAATCGATGAAATTTGCAGTTCCCGATGCGGGAAGTTCTGCGGGAGCGTATGCAGGAGGAACATTTTTCACATCGGTTGGAAGAGATTTGTCTGGTTATAATGCACTAACTTTTTGGATTAAGGCAACGCAGCCGGCTTCCATCGACATCATCGGTTTCGGAAACGATTTGGGCGAAAACAAATACCAAGCTTCCATTTCCGGACTTGCTGTGAATACCAACTGGAAAAAAGTATATATTCCAATTCCAGATCCATCCAAATTAAAAGCAGAACGCGGAATGTTTTTCTATTCCGAAGGTCCAGAAAACGGTCACGGCTACACATTTTGGGTAGATGAAGTGAAATTTGAAAATGTTCCGGGAATTGCGCACGCTTCTGCTGCGATTATGAGCGGACAAAACAAAACCGTAACTTCTTTCATCGGCGTTACCAACCAAGTGGACGGACTTTTATCTACGTTCAATCTTCCAAACGGTTCACAACAATCGGTAAATGCATCGCCATATTATTTTAATTTTACTTCTTCCAATCCTTCTGTAGCAACAGTTTCTCCTACAGGTTTAGCAAATACAGTAGCAGCAGGAACCTCTACCATTACCGCAACTTTGGGCGGAAATGCAGCAACTGGAAGTTTGATTATTAATTCGCAAGGAAATTTTGTGGCGGCTCCAACTCCGACACAACCTGCAAATAAGGTAATCTCCATATTTTCAGATGCTTATACCAATGTTCCGGTAGAATATTACAACGGTTATTGGGCGCCTTATCAAACCACGCAATCCGCAGATTTTCAGGTGAATGGAAATCATGTTTTAAATTATACCAATTTTAATTTTGTGGGAATCCAGTTTTCACAACCAACTGTTGACGCTTCCTTGATGTCGCATTTGCATTTGGATATTTATGTTCCGAACACGCTTCAAGCAGGCGCACAATTCAAAGTAAATGTGGTAGATTTTGGCAACAACGGCGCTTATGGAGGCGGTGATGACAGCAATCACGTAACTACTTTTACAGCTCCAACTTTGCAGGGACAAAATTGGGTTTCGTTAAATATTCCGTTCTCTGCGATGACTGGTTTAACTGCCAGAAAACATTTAGGGCAAATCATTCTTGAAGGAGCCAATCTTCCAAGTTTCTATGCAGATAATATCTATTTCTACAACGATGGAAGTATTATTCCTGCGACGCCAACAGCAGCGGCTCCAACGCCAACAGCAGCAGCTTCTACTGTAAAATCTATTTTCAGTGATGCTTATACCAATGTCGCGGGAACAGATTTCAATCCGGGTTGGGGACAAGCAACGCAGGTTTCTCAAGTTTCAATAGCAGGAAATAATACTTTGAAATATGCAGGATTAAATTATCAGGGAACTCAGTTTGCAAGTCCGCTGAATGTATCTTCTTACGGGTTTATCCACATTGATTATTACACCGCAAACTCCACAAGCTTGAAGTTTTATTTAATCAGTCCGGGACCTGTGGAAACGCCTTATGTGCTTTCTGTTCCTTCCGGAATTGGTGGAAACGCAAACGGTTGGAAAAGTGTAGATATCCCGTTATCGGCCTTCGCTCCTGTGAATTTGAGCAACGTTATCCAATTCAAAGTGGACGGAAACGGCGATATTTTCTTTGATAATATTTATTTCCATAATTAAAAAATGAAAATCGGTTTGCTCATTTTTAAACATTGAACAAACTGATTTTTACAAAAAATTAATTTTTTAAAAACTTCAATATGAATATTTTAAATAAAAATAAAATCCTGACGGTTTTCGCAAGTGCTGCCTTATTGTTTCCACTTTTTGGATGTAATGAAGATGCGGTGCAAACGCTTCCTGAAAGAAATTGGGAACTCACTTGGAGCGACGAATTTTCAGGAACAGCAGGAACTTTACCCGATGCTTCCAAATGGAATTTCGACCTCGGAAACGGAGTAGATGGTTGGGGAAATCAGGAATTACAGTCTTACACCAATTCTACCAACAATGTTGCTTTAGACGGAGCTGGAAATTTGGTAATTACCGCCATCAAGAACGGAAATTCTTTCACTTCCGCACGTGTAAAAACGCAGGGAAAATTTTCACAAGCCTACGGAAAAATCGAGGCGAGAATTAAAACTCCTTATGGTCCTGGAATTTGGCCTGCATTCTGGATGTTGGGCGACAATGTAAATGCAGTGGGTTGGCCGCAATGTGGCGAAATCGACATTATGGAATTGAAAGGTCATCAACCGAACATTATTTACGGAACGCTTCACGGTCCCGGTTATTCTGGAGGTGCTGCAAAAACTAAAGCTTACGGTTTGCAAAACGGAAGATTTGATACCGATTTCCACGTTTTTGCGGTAGAATGGACAGAATCTCAAATCGATTTCTTTGTGGATGGTTATTTATACAATCGTGTAAAACGTACCGATGTTCCTGGAGATTGGGTGTATAACCATCCGTTTTTCGTGATTTTAAATGTCGCAGTTGGCGGAAATTTCGTGGGCTTTCCAACCGACGGAACACCGTTTCCGCAAAAAATGTACATCGATTACGTAAGGGTTTACAAACCAAAATAACTCCCTCTCCTTTGGAGAGGGTTGGGGAGAGGAATAAAGTTTTTTTCATATCAAGTGGAGGCGCAATTTATTGCGTCTCCACAAAAAAAAAATTTTGAAAAATTCTTTTGTAACATCAATAGGAACGGGCTTTAGCCCGTTTAAAAAAAATAAATCCATTTGGCTTTAGCCAAAATTTATTAAAAAAGTTCCTTAGGAACGACCGATATTTTAAGGTTGGAATTCATTCCAACAAAATTTGAAATAAAATGGAAATAGCAAACAAAACTTCCGAATTACAAACCATCCTCATCAACAACGAAACTTTTTTCAAAATTTCTAATGTTGATGAACTGCGCCCATTTTTTATGTCCATCGTTAGCGACAGCAACCATTGGATGTTCGTTTCAAGCAACGGCGGATTATCGGCGGGAAGAAAAAACTCGGAATTTGCACTGTTTCCTTATTACACCGACGATAAAATCACAGAAAGTGCTGAAATTACAGGCAGCAAAACTATTTTTCAGGTTTTTAAAAATGAAAAAATAGAAATTTGGGAGCCATTTTCTGAACGGTTTGAAGGTAAATTCAACGTTGAAAGAAATCTTTACAAAAATGAATTCGGCAACAAACTGATTTTCGAGGAAATCAATCACGATTTGGGATTATTGTTCAGTTATGAATGGAATTCTAGCAATATTTATGGTTTCGTAAAAAAATCTAAACTGAAAAATTCGTCTTCTGAAACTTTGAAAATCAATATTTTAGACGGACTTCAAAATATTTTACCTTTCGGAATCAGCAGCGATTTTCAAACGAGAGTCAGTAATTTGGGCGATGCGTACAAACGCAGCGAACTCGACCAAAATTCAGGTCTTGGTATTTTTGCATTAAGCGCCATCATCGTCGATAAAGCCGAACCAAGCGAAGCATTGAAAGCCAACACCGTTTTTTCACTCGGTCTTGAACATCCGAAATATTTATTGTCTTCACTTCAACTGAAAAATTTCCGTAGAGGAAAAAAAGTGGAGCAGGAAACCGACATCAAAGGCGAAAAAGGCGCTTATTTTATCGTTGAAGAAACACAACTTAACACAAATGATGAAAAAGAATGGTTGTTGGTAGCGAATGTGAATCAAACGCAATCATCAGTTATTCAATTAATTAATGATATTCAAAACGATAAGAATTTAATTCAAAAAATTGAAAAAGACATTGAATTAGGCACCGAAAATTTGGTAAAATTGGTCGCTTCTTCGGACGGTTTGCAGTTCAGCAACGACAGTTCGCGCGATTCCCGCCATTTTTCAAACGTGATGTTCAACATTATGCGTGGCGGAATTTTCGACAATAATTATCAAATTGAAAAATGGGATTTTGAAAATTATCTTCTTAAAGCCAATAAAAATGTTGCAGAAGATTCAAAAGAAATCCTCAATCAATTGCCTGAAGTTTTTTCTGTTTTTGATATTAAAAATTTAGTAAAAAATTCTGAAAATTCAGATTTAATAAGACTTTTCACAGAATATTTACCTTTGAAATTTTCGCGTCGTCACGGCGATCCTTCACGTCCTTGGAACAAATTTTCCATCAACACGAGAAGCGAAATCGACGGTTCCAAAATCCTCGACTACGAAGGAAATTGGCGCGATATTTTCCAAAATTGGGAGGCACTCGCACATTCTTTTCCGTATTTTATGGAAGGAATGATTTTCAAATTTTTGAACGCTTCTACTTTTGACGGTTACAATCCGTATCGCGTTACCAAAGACGGTTTCGATTGGGAAACGATAGAACCGGACGACCCTTGGAGTTACATCGGATATTGGGGCGACCATCAAATTATTTATTTGCTGAAATTTTTAGAATTTGCCAAAAATTATCAGCCGGAACTCTTGAAATCGCTTTTAGATAAAGAAATTTTCGTGTATGCGAATGTTCCGTACCGCATCAAATCGTATGAGGATATTCTGAAAAATCCAAAAGATACCATCGATTTTGATTTCACTTTGGATGAAAAAATCCACAAAGAACGTGCAAAATTAGGAGCAGATGGTGCTTTATTGCGTGATGAAAACGGCGAAATTATCCACGTTAATTTTATTGAAAAACTTTTGGCGACGGTTCTTGCCAAACTCTCCAACTTCATTTTGGAAGGCGGAATTTGGATGAACACGCAACGTCCGGAATGGAACGACGCCAACAACGCACTCGTAGGAAACGGTGTTTCGATGGTAACGCTGTATTATTTGCGAAGATTTATGAATTTTTTCGGAGAAATTTTGCAAGATTCTACTTTGGAAAATGTGAAAATTTCGAGTGAGTTGGTGGATTTTTATAAAACCATTCGCAACACTTTCTTGGAAAAGCAGGATTTGTTGAACGGAAAAATCAGCGACGAAGACCGAAAAAGAATTTTGGATATTTTCGGAAAAGCAGCAAACGATTTCAGAAATCACGTGTATGAACAATCGTTTTGGGGCAAAAAAAGGACTAGTTCTTTGGAAGGCCTGAAACGTTTTGCTGACGTAACGCTTTCATTTATAGACCATTCTATTAAAGCCAATCGCAGAGAAGACGGTTTGTATCACGGTTACAACTTAATGACTGCCGATGAAAATTCCGTGAAAATTTCCTATTTGGAAGAAATGTTGGAAGGTCAGGTTGCGGTTTTAAGTTCAGGATTTTTAAGTTCCGAAGAAGCGTTAAATGTTTTGAATGCCCTGAAAAATTCTTCATTATTCCGAGAAGACCAATACAGTTACGTTCTTTATCCCAACAAAAATTTGAAAGGATTTTTAGACAGAAATACCATTCCGAAATCGGTTTGGGAAGGTAAAAATGTGTTCCAAAAAATTGAAAATATAAAACAAAACCTTTTAGAAAAAGACCTTCACGGAAATTACCATTTCAATGGAAATTTCAAAAACGCGAATGATTTGGAAGCGGCTTTAGATGCAAATCAACAGTTCAATTCCGAAGATAAAAAGGAACTTTTGCAAATTTTTGAAGAAACCTTCAATCATAAAGCATTTACGGGAAGAAGCGGCACTTTTTACGGTTACGAAGGACTTGGTTCCATTTATTGGCATATGGTTTCCAAACTGTTGTTGGCGGTGGAAGAAGTTTGCGAAAAAGCAGTTTCAGAAGATGTTTCCGCCGAAGTTTCAGGGAAATTATTGGAACATTTTTACGAAATTAATGAAGGAATCGGCGTTCACAAATCGCCCAAATTATACGGTGCATTTCCAACCGACCCGTATTCTCACACGCCGTTCACAAAAGGCGCACAACAACCGGGAATGACGGGACAAGTGAAAGAAGATATTTTAAGCCGATTCGGAGAATTAGGAATATTCGTCAAAGACGGAAAACTTCATTTCCAACCGAATTTATTGAGAAAAGAAGAATTTTTAACCGAAGAAAAATCGGTAGAATATTTTGATGTAAATGGCGAAAAACAGTCGCAAATTTTAAAAGAAAATCAATTGTTCTTTATGGTTTGTCAGGTTCCTGTCATTTACGAAATCGCAGAAAATTTTGGATTAGAAATCTTGGATGATAATCAAAATTCCAAAACCGAAAACGAACTCGTTTTAAGCCAAGAAGATTCCGAAAACCTCTTTAAACGAAACGGAAAAATTGCTTTGATAAAAGTAAAAATCAAAGCAGAAATGTTGAAATAGCGGCAAATAAAACAGTTGGTTTTGTCATTCCGAAGGAATCTCAACTGTTTTTTGATACTGATGTTTAGATTCCTACGGAATGACAAAAATTGGACACAAACAATTTGGCTTTAGCCAAAATTTAAAATAAGAAATCTTGGTTTTCAAGAGATAAATTAATGAAAATCATTTCTATCATATCAATCATTTTCCTGACATTTTTAATGTCCTGCAGCAGTATGGAGCGAACAAGAAAAAATATCACAGCACAACAAATTTTAGGAAATCCCGATTATCAGGCGATTTCTTACGGAGGTTACCGCACCAATTCCCGAAGAACGCAACCCACAATTGCACAACTGAAGGAAGATATGAAACTGTTGAACGCCATTGGTGTGAAAGTAATTCGCACGTATAATGTGCATCTTCCGCACGACATCAATGTTTTGCAGGCGATTCGCGAACTGAATGCAGAAAATCCAAAGTTTGAAATGTATGTGATGTTGGGAGCGTGGATTGACTGCAAAAATGCGTGGACCGGTTTTGAACCCAACCATTTTGAAGAAAGCGAAAGAAACGCCGTAGAAATCGAGCGCGCCGCAGAACTGGCAAAAAAATATCCGGAAATCGTAAAAATTATTGCCGTAGGAAACGAAGCAATGGTAAAATGGGCGACTTCCTATTATGTGCAACCGAATGTGATTTTAAAATGGGTGAATCATCTTCAAAATCTTAAAAAATCGGGAGAATTGCCGAAAGATTTGTGGATTACAAGTTCCGATAATTTTGCTTCTTGGGGCGGTGGAGACAAAGAATATCACAATGAAGATTTAAAACAACTCATCAAAGCGGTGGATTATATTTCGATGCACACTTATCCGATGCACGACACGCATTACCATCCGATTTTTTGGGGAATTCAGGAGAAAGAATTTCAGTTTTCCAAAGAAAAACAATTGGATTTGGCGTTGGAACGTTCGGTAATTTATGCGAAAAACCAATACCAATCGGTCGTAAAATATATGCGGAGTTTAGGTGTAGAAAAACCGGTTCACATCGGCGAAACAGGTTGGGCAACTTTTTCCAATGAACTCTATGGAAGCAATGATTCCAAAGCTGTAGATGAATACAAAGCAGGACTTTTTTACCATAAAATCAGACAATGGACAAACGACGAAAAAATTTCGTGTTTCTACTTTGAAGGATTTGATGAACCTTGGAAAGACGCCTCAAATTCAGGTGGTTCCGAAAATCATTTCGGACTGTTCACAGTTGATGGTAACGCCAAATTTGCGATTTGGGATTTGGTGGATAAAGGTGTTTTTAAAAATTTAAAAAGAGACGGAAACACCATTCAGAAAACGTATAATGGAAATGTAGAACGACTTCTGAAAGAGGTTGAAATGCCGCCACATAAAGAGTTTGAGAAGGAGTTGATGAAAGCGAAATAGAAAAGTCCGAAGTCGGGAGACCGAAGTCCGAAGAATGAGTAGTAAAGCAAGCCACGAAGTGGCGAAATCATCAGCAAAGGGTGAAGCCCTTTGAAAGAAATCATCAGCAAAGGGTGAAGCCCTTTGAACTTTGAAAAAATGGAAAATTGGTTTTGAGAAGCCACGAAGTGGCGAAATCTTTAGAAAAAGATTTAAAAAATCAATAGGAACGGGCTTTAGCCCGTTTGCAAAAAGAATAAAATCATTTGGCTTTAGCCAAAATTTAAAAAAAAATGACATAGGAAACGGAGGCGTTAAGAAATTTTAAAAGATTTCCATTAAAAAATTTCAACTGTTTGAGCGCGCTAAAATCGTGTTAAGCAACAAAATCTTGAATCGCGCGAGTTTTGGAAATTTTAGGAAATGTTTTAAAATTTTAGCCGGTGTTTCCAAGTCTTGAACTTTTGGTTCTTTTGTTTCAAGACAAAAGAACATAATTAAAAGAAAATGAAAACAAAAATTCCACATATTATCCTAATAATCAGTTTGATGATGAGTTGTCAAGCCCAAAAATCGTGGAAATCAGAAATCTACGAAACTTCAGCGAGCGGAAATAAACTGACGAAAATTCAGGAAGTTTCTGCAACCGAAAATGCCGTGAAAATTTCCATCAAACCTGAACAAAAATTCCAAAAAATCACAGGTTTTGGCGGCGCATTTACAGAAAGTTCTGCGTATTTGCTCAATAAATTAAGCAAACCGAACCGCGAAAAAGTGTTAAACGCCTATTTCAGTGAAGAAGGCGCGAATTATTCCTTAACGAGAGCCACGATTGCATCTTGCGATTTTTCTCTTAAACATTACACTTATGCTCCCGTTGCGGACGATAAAAATTTAGAACATTTTTCCATCAAAGAAGATTTGGACGATTTGATTCCGATGATTAAAGATGCACAAAAAATTTCCAAAGACGGTTTCAGAATTATCGCTTCGCCGTGGACTTCTCCGCCTTGGATGAAGGACAACAATGCTTGGATTAACGGAAAATTATTACCCAAATATTACGACACGTATTCCCTTTATATTTCAAAATATTTAAAGGAATATGAAAAACTAAACATTCCGATTTGGGGAATTACGGTGGTAAATGAACCTCACGGAAACGGCGGAAATTGGGAAAGTATGCTTTTTTCTCCGAAAGAAATGACGGATTTGGTTCAAAATCATTTAGGTCCAAAATTGGAAAAAGACGGTTACGGAAATGTGAAAATTTTCGGTTACGACCAAAACCGTTTTGACCTGAAAAATTGGGTGGATGAAATGTATCGCGACGAAAAATCTTCTAAATATTTTGCAGGAACGGCGGTGCATTGGTACGACAGCACGTTCAAAATTTACGAAGACGAACTGCAATATGCCCACAAAAAAAATCCTGAAAAATATTTAATTCAAACCGAAGCGTGTATTGATGGAGACGTTCCGAAATGGAAAGACGATTCTTGGTATTGGAGCGCAGAAGCCACAGATTGGGGTTATGATTGGGCAAAACCTGAAGAAAAATATCTGCATCCAAAATATGTTCCTGTGTTTCGTTACGCGGGAGATATGATCGGTTGTTTGAACAATTATGTGGACGGTTGGATTGATTGGAATATGGTTTTAAACAAACAAGGCGGTCCAAACTGGTTTAAAAACTGGTGCGGTGCGCCGATTTTGGTGGATGAAGACAACGATGAGGTTTATATGACGCCTTTGTATTACACGATGGCGCATTTCAGTAAATTTATTCGTCCAAATGCGGTGAGAATTGGCTTTACGAATTCTGATAACGATTTGAAAGTAACTTCTGCAAAAAATCCTGATGGTTCTGTTGCGGTGGTAATTTTCAATCCTTCGGAAACGGAAAAAAATGTGGAGATTTCATTGGGAAATCAAAAATTGAATACAAAAATCAGTGCAAAAGCATTGCAAACTTTGGTTTTTAAAAATTAAAAATTATGGATAATTCTACATCAGTTTCAGTAAATAAAGTTCCGATGGGACAAAAAATTGCGTTCGGTTTGGGAATGTTGGCGAACCAAATGTTTCCTGCCGCGTTGGGAATTTTCATGGTGGTTTTGGTGGAGGATTTACATTTTCCGGGTTGGATGTGGGGAATTCTCTTCTTTTTGCCGAGAATTTTTGATGCTTTTGTGGATCCAATTATGGGTTTCATTACCGATAATACGCGTTCCATTTGGGGAAGAAGACGGCAATATGTTTTTGTGGGTGCTATTGTGATGGGGATTTCCTTCATCGCAATGTGGCAACTTCACCGCGAAAACAGCATCAATTTCAATTTTGTGTATTTCCTTTTGTGGTCGTTCGTTTTTTACTTGGGACTTTCGGTTTTCAGCGTTCCTTATGTTGCGATGGGCTACGAAATGAGCGACGATTTCCACGAGAGAACAAGTATTATGGCGATTTCTCAGTTCATCGGACAATGGGCGTGGGTAATTGCGCCGTGGTTTTGGGTGATTATGTACGACAAAGGTTGGTTTCCAAACGCCGATACTGCGACGCGAACTTTAGCAATTTTTGTAGGAGTTGCATGTATGATTTTGGCGATGGTTCCTGCAATTTTCATTAAAAGTAAATCTACAAAAGACGAATCGAGTTTTGCGCCTTTAACTTTCGGAACAATTGGAGGAAGTTTGAAGGAAATTTTAAAAAGTTTTAAAGAAGCTTTTAAAAACAGTTCTTTCGTGAAGCTTTGTATGGCTACTTTTTTCATTTTCAATGCGTTCAATACGGTTGCAGGATTCACATTTTTCATCGTGGTGTATTATTTATTTAATGGAAATACTGAAGCGGCGGGAATTTGGCCTACACTTTTCGGAAGTGTTGGAGCTTTGGCAACCACGTTTATCGTCATTCCGATTGTCGCAAGAATGTCTAAAAAAATGGGGAAAAAGAAAGCGTTTTTGCTCTCACAGTCCATTTCCATTTTTGGATATATTTTACTTTGGTTCCTCTTTATTCCGGGAAAACCGTATATGTTTTTGTTTGCGCTGCCATTTTTCTCTTTTGGAATCGGAAGTTTATTCACCTTGATGATGTCGATGACCGCAGATGTTTGCGATTTGGATGAACTTGAAAACGGAAAACGCAGAGAAGGAATTTTCGGCGCGATTTATTGGTGGATGGTGAAATTCGGTTTTGCAATCGCTGGTTTATTGACGGGAATTATTATGTCCATTGTCGGTTTTCACGCTGGAGCCGAAACACAGGCAGAAGGCGCAGTTACAGGTTTAAGACTTTTCTTTTCAGGGATTCCGATTGCAGGAACTTTGATTGCCATTTTCGTGATGCGCAATTATGATTTGAATGAAGAAAAAGCCAATCAAATAAAAGAAGCACTGAAAAAAAGAAAAGGCGAATTATAAAATTTTAAAAAAGTTAGAAAATGTCTTACAGAGTAGAAAGGTATTTGTCTCTACCCGAAATGAATACCGAAAATTATCTTCAAAATAAAACCGAAACAGAGAAAAAAGACCTGTTTCACGAGATTTTGCATAACGGAGTTCACGGATTTTGTTTCAGTTTGTATGAAGACGGACAAAAACCGGGCGACATCATTTCCGAAGAGCAAGTTCGCAGAAGAATGCAGATTTTGAAACCTCACACTTCTTGGGTACGTTCTTTTTCCTGCACTGAAGGAAACGAACATATTCCCATCATCGCCAAAGAATTCGGAATGAAAACTTTGGTTGGAGCGTGGCTCGGAAACGATCCGGAAGTAAACGAAAGAGAAATTGAAGGTTTAATAAAACTCGCCATAGAAGGCTACGTTGACATCGCTGCAGTCGGAAACGAAGTGATGTATCGAAAAGATTTAACAGAAGAGGAACTCATCAGTTTCATTAAAAAAGTTCGCGAAGAAATTCCTGCAGAAATTCCTGTTGGTTACGTTGATGCTTATTATGAATTTTCGGCAAGACCGAATATTACTGAAGTATGTGACGTGATTTTAACGAACTGTTATCCATTTTGGGAAGGTTACACTTTTAAAGATTCTATAGGAGTTCTGAAACAAATGTATCAAAGTGCAAAATATGCCGGAAACGGAAAACGCACCATCATCACCGAAACAGGTTGGCCAAGCAAAGGCGAAAGCTTGAAAGGTTCCGTCCCTTCAGAAAAAAATGCTTTAGAATATTTCCTTAACACCCAACTTTGGTGTATGGATGAAGATATTGAAAGTTTCTATTTTTCCTCATTTGATGAATCTTGGAAAGTAGGACCCGAAGGTGAAGTCGGCGCACATTGGGGAATTTGGGATAAGGATGAGAAGTTGAAGTTTTAGGAGGAAAGCGTGGTTTTGAACCGCTTTATTTAGATAAAAATTGAAAAAATCAACCGAGATAATTAGAATTTAATTTTTTAAAAAAATAAAATCAAAAATCTCAAAATTATTTAGTATTAACCTTAAATTTTTTAAAAAAATGAAAAAAATTTCTTTATTATGGATGCTTTTTGCATTTGCATTGGGGTTTTCGCAACCAACAACCAATGCACCAACGCCAACGCAAGCTGCGGCGAACGTGGTATCAGTTTTTAGTGACACCTACTCCAATATTGCCACCAATTACAACCCGAATTGGGGACAATCTGGGACAGTAAACCCAAATTTTGTAGCAGTATCAGGTTCTGGAAACAATATTTTGGTGTACTCCAATTTCAATTATCAGGGAACTGACCTTACCACTACCAATTTGGCATCTATGGAGTTTTTGCATATTGATGTGTGGACAAGTACAGCAGGAGCGGTTCTGAAAGTTTCTCCAATTAATAATGGAACTGGAACCAACGAAATTCTAGTAAACGTACCTTTGGTTCAATCCGGATGGAGCAGTGTAAACATTCCCAAATCATCATTTACAGGAATGACTTGGGACTCTGTTTTTCAAATAAAATTTGATGGAGCAGCTGGAACTACACCTTCAAACATTTATTTGGATAACATCTATTTCTGGAAAAACCCTGTAGATCCTGCTTCAGATGCTACTTTAAGCGATTTGAAGGTGAACGGAACTACGGTTGCCGGTTTTAGCCCTGCAACAACTTCCTACACCATTGAATATCCGCAAGGAACAACAACGGTTCCACAGATTACCGCTTCTACCACCACAAATGCAAGCGCCACCAAAGTAACAACACAGGCTACAACGATACCTGGAAGTGCAACAGTGGTTGTAACTTCGCAAAACGGAACCGTTACAAAAACCTATACCGTAAATTATGTGGTTTCTGGGCCAAATGCGGCAGCTCCAACTCCTCCTGCACGACCTGCAGCAGACGTAATTTCACTGTTCAGCAATGCTTATGCGAACGTTCCGGTGGACGCTTGGTCTGCAACTTGGGACGATTCCAGCATTTCCGACATTCAAGTTTCTGGGAACGATACCAAAAAAATTAATTTTACCAACTTTCTTGGGATTGATTTCAGTGCAGCTGGTCATCATTTGGATTTAACCAATTTCACAAGATTCCATATGGATATTTGGATTGACAGCAGCGTAGATTTGGTAGGAAAAGTCTTCAACCTTAAACTTTCGCAGTGGGGTGGAACCACCGCAGAAGTTTCTGCTCTGGAATTGCCTCTGAATACTGGAACTACTCCAGCCTTGGTAAAAGGACAATGGCTTTCTATTGATGTTCCGTTGACAGCTTGGAGCAATAATGCCAACAGAAACGATATTGCACAGTTCGTAATTACCTCCAACATTCCAACGGTTTATTTCGATAACCTTTATTTCCATAAAGCCACTCTTGGTGTAAATGATGTTTCCGCAAACACCAAAAATGTGAAAATGTATCCAAATCCTGTAAATTCAGGAGATGATGTAATGTTTTTAGGGAAAGTAAAACAAATTGAATTTTACACAACCAGCGGACAAAAAGTGAAAACTGCCATTTCCGATAAGGTAAATACAAGAGGTTTAGAAAAAGGACTTTACATAGTAAAAATTGTAAATCAAGACGGAACTACCGAGAGTTCAAAACTTTTGGTAAAATAAAATTTTAAATTTTTCAATACCGCCTGTGTTTTACAGGCGGTTTTTCTTTTTTATTTCGCTATATTTGAGGATATGATGCCGAGAAGATACTTTACACTCGTTTTATTTTTTCTGCTCCATGTTTTGGCTTATTCCCAAAATGTTCCCGAAAAAGGTTTGCCTTTAATTCAAAATTATTTGCCGGAAGATTACGGAAACCACGGAAAGGTTTGGGAGATTTCCTCCGCCAAAAACGCTCTTGTCTATATGGCTTCCGATAACGGTTTGCTGGAATTCGACGGGAAAACTTGGAACCGTTTCCGCGACTACCGTGGTTATACGCGTTCGCTTTGCATTGCGAGTGATTCTACGATTTTTGTAGGTGCGGATATGGATTTCGGCGTTTGGAAAAAAGACAGGTTGGGAAAATTTTCCTTCACATCGTATTATCCTTTTAAAAAGAAAATTGGCGGAACCAACGAAGAATTTTGGGGAACCTATAAAATTGAAGATAGGATTGTTTTCGTTTCCCATCAAAATATCTATACCTTAAACAAAGGAAAAGTTGCTAAAATTTCCGCTCCAAATAGGTTTTCAGATAGTTTTCAAACCGACGGAAAAATTTATTTAGCCGATGAAAAATCTGGATTTTACGAATTTGATGGAGGAAAACTTCGTCTGCTTTTTCAGTATCCAAACCACATTCCATTAGAAATTTCCGGAATTTTTAAAAACCAAAATTCCCTCATCATCGTTACCAAAGACAAAGGGATTTTTCAGTTTTCGGGAGGAGTTTTAACAAAATTTACAACTTCTCTCCCCACAGAAATCTTTAATGCTAAAGTTTTCAGCTTCATTACCATAGAAAATAAATATCTGGCTTTTGGAACGATACTTAATGGTTTGTATATCACAGATTTAAGTGGAAAAATAATTCAGCACTTTAATAAAGGTAAAGGACTTCCCAACAATACGGTTTTAAGTATTTTTTACCAAAAAAACGGCAAACTTTGGCTCGGTTTAGACTATGGAATTGCCAGTATCAATATCAACAGCAACATCACTTATTTCCACAGCACCAACGCTGATTTCGGCACAGGATACGCAGTAGCACTACAAAACAATGTTTTTTATCTCGGCACCAATCAAGGTCTTTATACCGCGAATTGGGAAAATTTGAATAATATCGACGAGAGGAATCCTTTCCAAATCGTCGGCGGTTCCGAAGGTCAGGTTTGGACTTTGGAAAATTTGAATGGAAAAATTTTGTGCGGACACGACGAAGGTCTGTTTGAAGTAGAGGGAAGAAATTTCACGAAAATTTATGATGAGGCAGGAATTCAGTCTTTATATCAATTTAATGGAAAGTATCTATTGGCGGGAACTTACAACGGAATTTCAGTTCTGGAAAAATCGGGCGAAACGTGGAAATTTCTAAAAAAAATGCCTGTAATTTTAGGTTCCGTAAGTCAAATCGTGAAAGAAAACAACCAAACATTTTGGGCGAATATTCCAAATTATGGGTTGATACGATTTAGTTTAGACCAAAATTTTAGTCCTCAAAACCGCCAAATCATCAATGCGAAAAGCTTAAAGGGCTATTTTCCGCATCTCTTCAAAAATCAATCCGGAATCCACGTCATTACGAATGCATCGCAATACCGGTATGATTTGGCGAAAAAGAATTTTGTGGAAGAGCCAATTTCTAGCAAAAACAACGAGGTGAAAGGTATTTTTTCAGGAAGCTACTTCCCAATTAAATTTACAGAAAATTATGGTTTTTATCCTGTAAATAATGGTTTTGCATTGGAAGATTTCAATTCTTCAACACCAAAAAACAGTTTCCATTCCCAAATTTTGTTGCGAAAATTTACGGCGTTTAACAATGAGGAAGTTTCGGAATTTTCTGTGGGTGAAAAAATTCCCTACCGTTTCAACAATATCAATATTTCCTTCCTTCTGCCAAATGAAGATGGGGTACAATACCAGTATTTTCTGGATAATTATTCAAAAAATTGGAGCAATTGGAACACTAAAAATATTGCGGAATTTGTTGGTTTAAGAGAGGGAAATTACACGCTGAAAGTAAAAGCGAAAAAAGGGAATCAAATTTCCAATGTTGAGGAATTTCAATTTAAAATAAACCCGCCTTGGTATCGAAGTTTTTGGAGTTTTTTACTCTATATTTTGGCAATTTTCGGAGCATATCAACTTTTGAAAAAATACCAAAAATACAAGCTGCGCAAACAAAAGTTGGAACTTTTGAAAAAAGAGCAAAACTCGCTTCGTGAACAGGCAGAAAAGCACCGCCAAGAACTACTTTTGGAAAAGCAGAAGCAGCTGGAATTCGAAAAAAGCATTCTTAAAGACGAAATCCGCAACAAAACCATCGAATTGGCGACAAAAGCCAAAGAAGATGAAGACAAGAACCGGATTTTGCACATCATTGGCGATAAAATTGTAGAAATAGAGGGAAACCCCAATATTTCCAAAATACGTCTCGGAGAAATCCGCAGAATGCTGAAAAATTATCTGGAAACCGAGGACAAAACCTTTGAAATCCAAATGGATGAGCTGCATCAGGAGTTTTTCAAGGCGATGAAATTGCAGTTCCCGAATCTCTCCATTTACGATTTGCGGCTTTGTGCCTATTTGAAATTAGGCTTAACTTCCCGCGAAATGTCCGAAATCCTGCAGGTATTGCCATCAAGCATCAATGTTTCGCGTTCCCGATTGCGAAAAAAGCTTGGCCTTGCTCCTGAGGACGATTTGTTTGCTTTTTTAAATAGGTTTGGATAGAACCTATCGGAATTTTACCAAAAACAAAAAACTCCCGAAAAAAATTCGGAAGTTTTGTAGCCCGTAGGGGAATATTAATATACTTCAATAAAACACAATAAATATTCATTTCGTTGATTTTAAATAATTTACAAATATTTAAGAAACATTAAAGCGTTATAAACAATATTGAACATCCCTTGAATTTGTCCCTGATTTTTGAAGTAGGGACCAAAATCAATTCAGTTCAACCTTCTTAATTTAGTCATAATTATTTAGAACGATTTTGGAGTAATCGAACAATAAGTGAAAGACTGAAAACTTGTCTTTTGTTTCATTTGATTTTTGGTGTAGAGACCTGTAAGAACCTTCAAAGTTTGGTGCAAGAATCTCAGACTGCAAATCTTTAATAGTAGTCAAATTTTTATTAGATTTTAACTTTTTATTTATTATTGGAAAAATTGAAGAATGGGATATTTTGGGGTTTTCAATAAATCCGATTTGCCCTTCATAAGGTATTCGTCCTTTTACATAGCTTCTCTGTGAAAACTTTATAGTATCACCTATGTAAGCAATAGAATCTGTATTAGTTTTAATTCTTTTACATTCTATTGCAAAATAAGTCAACTTATCTTCTAAATCTAATTTCAAATAAGGATAATCAATTTTAATATCTATTTTATCGTCATGCATTAAACCATCCTTAGCATCATAATATGATTCAGCAGATTCCTTATTGATAAAATTCTCTATTGAATATTCATTAATGGGGCTGTCATTTAAAAGATTGATATTTTCCCTCATATAATCATCAACAAGTCCATTTCTTAAAAAATCTTCTTGCTTTATTTTCCCCCTTGTAGCATAATCATATTTCTTTCCATCCTTTAAAATAAGATGATAGCAGTCAATTACATATCTCATTATTTTCCTAACATGAGATTCTATAACCCGATTTCTATTCTTTTTAAAATTATCGGCGTTACTAATCATTGGCAGAAATGTTATTAAGACGTTTTAATTCTGCTTCTTGAATAGCCTGCTTAAATTCTGCAACATCATACCATGCCATTGCACGATGCCAACATTTATATTCATTTGGCTTTATAATATAAAAAGAATCACTTTCAAATCCTTTTATATCCTTTTGAATATATAGATTTTTTGATGGGTCGCTGGTATCTGTTATTCTTTCAATAGTCAAATTATTTGCCAGTTTCTCCAAAACATCTTTTTCATCAGTATTTTTAGGATATGATATTTTTTCTTTTGGCTTTTTGTCTGTAATAATGAAATTCATTGCAATGAAATGTCTCATTGTAAAAATCTCAACTTTTACAAACTCATCATAATATATTTCCTCAAATTCTTTTATGTAAACATCGGCATATTTCTCTAAAACTTGTTTTTGGTTACGGTGGTCAGAATCATTAAAATTAGTAACAAGATGCTGTTTGCTTTGTTGAAACTGATAACGAGAGACATTTAAAGCATAATCAATTAAATCCTTCTCGTAGTCTTTGACACCATAAGAGTCATTAATTATTTGATTATTTTTTTGGAGCAAAAAATGATTTACAGAAGGCTTTCCAAGATTAAATTTGTCATAAAAAGTGGCATAATATTCAATAATTGATTTAGCATTATTAACCAATTTTTCTAATACTGATTTATCAAAATCAAGCAATGGCATCCTTAGTAATTCTTCATCAAATCTTATAGCGGGTCTAGTTGCTACTCCCCAGGCACCAGAAATTAGAAAAAGAAAGTATTGACTTAAATCAGATTTAAGTAAAGAATATAATAATAATATAATATTTTCAGTTTTTGAAGAGATAGAAAACACCCCTTTTCTAAAAACAAAATCCTCACTTGAAAAAGAAATTAGTGGTTCTGATTCATTAAGAGCCTGTTCTTTAAATAAAACTTTATTGCCCAAAAAAATATTTTTATCTCTCCCCCTCGACAAATAAACGTCTTCTTTATTTAGAGATTTGTAATTTTTGGTATTAGTGTAGCCCTGTTCAATCTGAGAGTTTTCTAAAATTTTCATTCCAATTAATTCTGGAAAAAAATTCGGATCTTTCCCTCTTTCTATACCAGCCCCTTTATAGATAGTGTTATTATTGATAATAGACCCAATATTTTTTTGAGGTAATACTTTCAAGAAATTAAAATCCAAATAACTTCCATATAAGGCAACCTTAAACATCCAATCATTTTCTAAAAAATATTTCTGTGGTAACGCTTTTTGATCAAACCTTTCAATAACTAACATTTTGAAATATTTGATAAAACGATTAAATTTAACTGATTGATGATTAATTATATTCTTTTGGCAATCATTATCTTTTGATAGTCTAAAATAAACGATACTAGCAGGACTATTTTTCTTCTCAAAAATTAATCTTCTTACTGGGGATAAATCAAAAAACTTTTCTACACAAAATGTAGTTAAGAAATCCTTTTTAAATCCTTTAGTTTTTTGTGAAACATTATAGAAAATTGTACTAGTAACAATGAGTGCCGATTGTGTTTCATCACTCATAAAATCTTTAGCTCTCAAAAGAAATGACTGAGCAATTTCAAATCTGCCAACTGTTTTTTTATTGTCCTTTAACCATTTAACATGAACTACATCTTCTTTTTTGCTTTTCCATGGTGGATTCCCCAATATAAATTTTGGTGGATTATTTTTTATTACTTTATTAAAATCATGTGACTTATCAAAGAAATTAGCTTTGAAAAGATTAGTCCCTAAAAGATTAGGGAATGGATACTTATCAATGTCTTTTGGCTGTTGATAATCCAATAATGCTATATAAATTGAGAAACAAGTAACTTTTAGAGCCTCTTCATTTATATCAATTCCAAACAGATTATTTTTAGCAATTTCTCTAATTTTGTTACTAAATTCATTTTTATTTGAATCTCCATTAAGTTCAATTTCTTTTTCAATCATTCTTCTCAAAGATTGAACTAAGAATATTCCCGAGCCAACTGCAACCTCAAAAATTTTACATTCTGAAACATTATTTTGATTCAGATATTTATCAACAGTATCTGATAAAATATAATCAACTAAAAAAGACGGAGTATAAACTGCTGAATCTAAATCTTTAGTCTCATCATCAATCAAAGATTCATAAATACCCGATATTACTTCAACAGGAATAATTGAAAAATCAAAAATCTCAAAGAAAGAGCCTTCAAATAAAGAGCCTTGTTGCTCAAGCTCTCCTTTAAAAACATCAGCTAAATAATTTGCTTGAATTTGATTTAACTTTATATCTGTCTCTTTGAAAAGAACACCATTGAAATTATCATTAAGTCTTTCAAATAATTGATTGAGTTTTTCAGGTTCTGAAATTAAAAGAATAAAGTTTTTTCTTTTTTCATTAAGTGATTCGCCTGAAATATACGCCTCATCAATCTTGATACCTCTATCAATTAAATATCGAATAAAAATTAATCTTAGAATCAAAGAATTGGCAGATTTCTCATCAAGAAAATTTGATTTTGTTTTATCAGTTAAATAATTTCGTACATCTTTAATGTTTTGAAATAGTCTCTGATTAACCCGTGTTTGGTTTTCGTTTTTTTTAGACAAGTATTCATCTTGAAACCAAGCCCAAGTTTCCCCCGACTGCAAACTCCAAAAAGAAAATTTCTCGTCTCTTTCTTCATCAGATATTTCAACCTCTTGGAGATAACCGCCTCTACCATCTTTATTTTTGATATAATTTAAAGCATTATAGATAGAAATATCTTTGTCTTTTAATATAAAAACGATTGGGGAATTATCAAAAGACCAAACTTTTTTATGTATCTCAGATTCTTTATTTAAATCATCAGAATTGGTTAAATCAAAAAACAGTAATAAAGGTTGGTTATTGAATACATAGACTGCATCGGGAGAAATTCTTTTAATTTTATTTAGGATATCCGGATGAAAATCAAAATCATAAGAGCCATCCTGTTCATTTTTATAAAAAACAGTATTTTCCAAGTTTAACTTAATCAGAAGTTTATGTAGTTCAGAATTTTTCACCTTATTGCAAAGTTACAATAAAATATAATTCTTGCCGATTAAAAAACATTACCAAATCCCCTTGTCCCAATATTTAAATTATTAAATCAAATTTCTCCATTGCGGTTGCTTTTATTTCATCAGCAATATCTATATAGGGTTTCATGGCGCTGTAATCACTATGTCCAGTCCACTTCATTACTACTTGCGGAGGAATCCCAAGTGATAATGCATTGCAAATAAATGTTCTTCTACCGCAGTGAGTTCCAAGTAAAGAATATTTCGGTAACACTTCGTCAATTCTTTTTTTTCCCATATAATAAGTCTGCGTAATAGGTTCATCAATTTCTACTAACTCTGCCAACTCCTTTAGGTAGTCATTCATTTTTTGATTGCTAATAACGGGTAAAGCTCTATTTTGCACAAAATCTTCATCTTTGTATTTTAACAAAATTTCACGACTATGCGCATTAAGGTCGATTGTGAGATTATCAGATGTTTTTATAGAATTTATTTCAATGTGTTTTTCTTTGACGTCCGATTTCCGTAAATTAAAAACATCAGAATATCGCAGACCGGTAAAGCATTGAAATAAGAAAACGTCCCGAATTTTTTCAAGATGTTTTTTGTTTTCGGGAATTACATATTCACGAAATCTCTTCAATTCATCCTGTGAAAGAAAAATAACTTTTTTCGGAATGTTCTTTAGTTTTGGTTGAAATAGTTCGAAATAGGAATTTGTTTGATATCCTTTTCTTTTTGCCCATTTTAAAAACCACTTTAAAGACTTAAACTCTTTCAGAATAGTAGAGTTTTTATGATTTTTTGATTCCAAAAAATGTTGGAACTTGTTATAGCCCTCCTCATCCAAGTTGTCAAATTTTAAATTGGGATTAAATTCTGTTAACTTGTTTTTTAGCGTATTCATCTTCATCAAGGTTTTATCTTTCCAATATGAGTTTCTTGATTCTTCTTGAGTAAATAGGTCAAAAACATCAAAAAAAGACTTTTCTTCTACAATTTCAGTTTTCGAAGTTCTCCCAACTTCGCAATTAAAAGATTCACGGAATTGTTTTGAGCATGGAGACATTACATCAACTTCAAATTTTTGAAAAGTTCTTTGACAAGCCGATTCAAATTCTTGAATTTTCCTGTTGATAATGCTTGCGAAAATTTTCTTATCGCCGTGAGTTGTATTGGCCTTACAGCGTTGTGTTTCCTTGCTCCATTTTTGTATTTCTACTCTATATCCCAAATTGAAAGCCACAATATTGCCATCCCACTTAATGCGATATCGCAGTTTTGCAGTAGGATTGTCTTTTTCCCTGTCAAGAAGAAATTGAGCGTGATACTTTATATTCATATTAGAAAAATTGATTATCGATTTTCAATAGAACCCAATTTAAAGTCCCGTATTGACACTCCTTCTGCTTTTATAAAGTCATCTAAAGAGTATTTTAAAGTCTTTATCAGTTGGTTGTCAGCATAAATATTTATTGTTTTGGACAAGGTTGGTAAAGTTGTTTGTTCTGAACTGTTTTTATGTGTGTAGATTTTTAAAGAAAAATATAAAACAGGTTCGCGGGTTTCAAAAGATTCAATGGGCTTTAATGAGTTTGCTAATATTCCTGTTTCATTTCTATTACTTGTAAGCTCCTGGGAAATCTTCATTAAGTCAGTGAAAGATGTATAATTAAACCCTCCTGCTTCATCTTTCCAATTGTTCGTTCCCATTGTATTTGTAACAACTGAAATATCCTTATCTCTCGTATCAACAATCTGTTCTAAATTTCCATTATTCACTTTTACAATACGAAGCCATATATTTTGATTGTATTTCTCAATGTCCCCTTCGTTTATTATCTCAATTTTCAACTTTTTTTGAATTTTTATTAAATCTGCTTTTTCATCTTCTAATTTCTTATTTTCTTTTTCCTGATATTTTGAAAAAACCTTTTGTGCGATTTCTCCATCTCTACTTTTCCAATTATTCAAAGCAGTTTTCTTCTGCTGAGCAATCACGATTCCACCAAATAAAATAGCACTAATTATTAAAATCCTTTTCATAGTTATTTTTTTAAAATTTCAAGAAGTATAGTAACCTGTCTCATGCTGTCCGATAGTTGCTCTTGACTGGTTTTCAATCTTTCTGTTAGTTCTTTTTGTATTTCTTGATAGCCTTTTTGAAGTTCTATCATATTAGAAAACTCGCTATGCGAAATAGTAACATTTCCACTAATATTTCCATTAATGTTGCTGTTTACATTATTTCCTGAGCCATTATTATTAATGTTTTGGTTGTTTGTTTTTAGCATTTCACCAGATTCCGAAATAAACCACTCCGGATTCAAATCGGGATAAGTGTATAGTATTTTTTCAATAGTATCTGAGTTGAGTCCCGAGTTGTTTTTTATAGCTCTGCCAATTAAACCAACAGACAAACCAGCTTCAACAGTGATTTTATTGGGGTTTAACCCTTTGTAGGTCATGTAATTTTGCAATCTTTCAGTTATAGTCATCTTTAATTTTTTTTTGTTTTTGAGATTAAAATATAGATATATTTCAATATTTATTCTATATTTGCAATACAAATATAGTTAAATATATACAAATAAGTATTTTTTTAGAATAAATTACAATAAAAATTTCAAAATGGAAGATTATAATAGACCAATTTGGCAATTGACCATAGGAGAATTTGTGGAAATTTTAGATGCCAGAAAACAAGAATCATCAGAAAACCCCACACAAGAAAAGGTATTTAATGAAAAGTATGTTTACGGTCTTTCTGGATTAGCAAGAATATTGGGATGCTCTAAAAATCATGCAGGAAAATTGAAAAGTAAGGGAATTTTTGATGAAGCCATCATTCAAAATGGGAGAAAAATTATCATTGATTCGGAAAAAGCATTAGAACTTTTTAAAGATAACAGCTGATGGAAAACATAACCCCACAAACACCTCTTTGCAATCTGACCGTAAAAGAATTTTTAGAGATATCTAAAAATTTAAATTCTGAAAATATGTATGAATACGGATTAAAAGGTTTGGCAAAAATTCTAGGCTGTTCCATTTCAAAAGCATCCAAGATTAAATCTTCAGGGATTTTGGATGGTGCCATCATTCAGAAAGGAAATATCATCATTATCGACAAGAAAAAGGCAATGGAACTATTTGCAAGCAGTTAGAAATGTATTATCTGGAACTTATCGACAGATTTTGGGACTTCAATCAGAAGGCAAGACTTGGCTCTTCGGCGATTTCGATGTATCTGCACCTTTTGAAATTGGGAAAGGACAACGATAGTTATAAGGTCGTTATTTCCGATGTCGCACTTGGTAATGCATTGGGAATAACGAGAAAAACCATAACACCGACGAAAAAGAAACTTCGTGAATTGGGGCTTGTTGAATTTGAGTCCAAAAGTGGATTTCCCTGTAATTACAGAATCCTGCTGAATTACTCATTTGATATTCCCATACCGGAAAAAATAGAGACGATAAAAATCGAAAAAGTACCAAGTTTGGAGATTGTTGAAAAACAGGAAACTTTAAAGATAAACAATCCTTCTGATCAAGTTTCTTCCAAAATCAGTAAAGCCAATGATAAAGTTTCCAATGCAGATACTTCCAAAATCAAGAAATCAATCGCTGTACCCGAATTGGAAGAATTTATACGATTTGCAACCACTTTAGAGGATTATGAGCCTCTTTTGGATTCCGTTATTGAAGAAAAATACCATTCGTGGTTAGAAAACGATTGGAAGAACAGTTCCGGAAGACCCATTTCCAACTGGAGATCCTCGTTGAAAAGCATCCTGCCGTATTTGAGGAATTATCAAATTGATGATGCCGTTTCCGTCGATTCAATTCCAAACATCAGGCGACCAAAAACATCATGAAATCAGTAAAAAGTCGAATTCACTCAAACCAATATTAATACTTAAAAACAATGAAAATATCGGACTTAAAACTTGGTCAAAAAGTAACCATCAATAGGATATCTTACGAATATCTGGGTATCCATAAAGTGAGAATTCCCAATATAGGCAAAGCCGAAAAAAGGGTTTTCAAAGCAACGGGTGTTGATTCCTACCAACACTACAATCTCATTGATGGAGACAAAACACTGAAAAGTGAGAAAATAAAACTAGTAAAGAAAACCGTTCGAACCAAATAATTACAATCTTAAATAAGGAAATAAGAAATCAGGAACATCAAGAATAGAAAATGTCATCATCCGAAAAAGATTTGCGCCTTATCCGAAAAAAGTTCGAGGACAAGGGAGAAAAAGTTCCCGACAAGATTCGGCTGGGAAACCATTTCGTGGACGACTTCATCTTTGATGACCAACAAGCGGCAGACATCCCAATCAATGCGCTTCGGGTCATTTTCAATATCGTTGCCATTATCAGCAAAGAGCAGTTCCGTCCCGAAGACCGCCCGAAGCAACTTTCTCTATTTGATGAAGAATTTGAGACCGAAAATAATATTTTTGCGTCCATCAAAATCCGAAACAGTAAAATTTCTCCGAGCGGTTCCACAAAACAGGTGGTTGATGCCTATGAATTTCTTGCCAAATTTAAGATGGGATGGTATAAATCGCTTAATTCAAAAGGTAAAGAAATTAAAACATTTGGTGGACTTATTTCTACACCAACCTATGACCAAAGAGGTTTTACAACTTTTCTAATCAGCAGCTACTGGCTGAAAAAACTACTGGTTATTCCAGAATACAATTATGTCCTCTATCATCTGGTTTATAACATCAGAAATAACAAGCACATTATTTTCGCCATCTGGCTTTCAAAGATTCCCGAATCGGGGACGATGTTGAAACTGACCAATTTTAATAAAAAGTTTGGGTTGAATTATAAAAATACAAAAGATTTCTGCTTCAAATTTCTAAAACCCATCAAAATCAATCTCGACAAGTACAACAGTTTTTCCTTCCAATACAGGTATGAAAAAGATTCCATTTTTGTTGTTCCTTTTTCGACCAATGGATTTTCACATTCATTTGAAGAAGCACAACAACTTTTGGAATCAAAGCAAGAGAATTTTAACCAGAGTCATAAAATTAGCCGAAGATTGCTCTATTTTAAAAAACGATACGGATTAGAGGAAACCGATACAGTCCAGTTTTACCATCAGTACGAAAATATACCTCAGACAAGGGAACTTATTGAGAAAGCTTTCAAGGAATTAATCAAGAACTGCAGAATGAAGAAAATCGCTTCGACTGAATTTCAAGGTCAAAGATTTCTCTTTGAGATTCAGGAACACATCAAGCAATTATACAGAATTACAAAAATGGGAGAACTATTGCCAAATGGTTATCCGATGATTGTCTGATTTCGGAATTGCACTCACCACCAATTCGGAATTGCACTCACTAAAGTTAAAGAAATGTTAAAAACGGACAAAATAACAGCATCGAATTCGGAATTGCACTCATCAGAAAATTTAGAAAGCACAAAAATTGTGGATAACCTTGCTGTTTTGTGGATAACTATGGTTTTCAGAATAAAATTGAAAAATCGATTCGGAATTGCACTCACCCGAAAACAGGCTTTATTTCGGAATTGCACTCACCCCGATTTCGGAATTGCACTCACCCGTTTTCGGAATTGCACTCACCGGAAAGCACATTCAAACCCTTTGTGGCAAAAGAAAAATGCCGTTTGTTAAAAGTAATTTAAAAGTAAATTAAAAGTCTTTTTTTTATTTAAAAGGGAAATGTGGATAAGTAATTTGCATTAAAAGAAAAAAAAATGAATTGCGAAAAAATCAAGCAAAAAGTCGGGATTCGGGCGGTTTTAGAATCGTTCGGGATTTTTCCGGTCAAAGAAAATCCGAAAACCGCGTTTTATTTTGCGATAGACAGGGAGGAAAAAATTCCAAGCCTGTCGGTTGATTTTGTCAAAAACAAAGCGTTTGATTTTGGAAACGGAAAGAGTTACGATGTGATTTTAATTGTCCAACAGATAAATAAATGTTCCGTTTCCGAGGCATTGCAATACCTTTCAACATTGGATTTTACAGTTCAAAATGAATTAAAATATTACGAATCGAAAGCACAAACAAGCAATCAGATTTTAGAAATCAAAGAAATTGGGCATTCTGCATTAATTCAGTATCTAAAATCCCGAAGAGTTTTTGAACAAAAGCATTTGGTTAAGGAAATTCACTACGAATTGAAAGGAAGGAAATATTTCGGAATTGGATTTCAGAATAATTCCGGAGGTTTTGAGATTCGCAATCTACATTCCAAAATATGTTTAGGGAAAAAGGATGTGACTTTGATTGTTACTGATAACAATCCCAAGAACGAGATTGTGGTTTTTGAAGGTTTCTTTGACTATCTCACTTACCGAAATTTAGAAAATTCAGATAATTCAAACTGTGATTTTTTGGTTTTAAATTCAACATCAATGCTTTTCAAGGCGGAAGAAAAACTGAAGCATTACAATAAAATTTCGCTTTTTCTGGATAATGACAAGAATGGGGAATCCGTTAAATCAAAAATCCAAAGTCAATATAAAAGTGTTGAAGACTGTTCGCTAATTTATCATGATTTTAAGGATTTGAATGAGTGGTTTTGCAAATAATTAGAATTGCATTTGAATCATTATACGAATACCCAAAACTCGGATTTACACAAAAAATCCCTGCTCAAAGGCAGGGAAGATTTTCTTATTTTTTGGATTCTTCAACAGATAGTTTACGGAAATCTTTAAACAATTTGCTCAACTCCAAAGCGGCTTTTCTTGCTCTGGTTCCTGCCGCCTTGTTACCTTTCTCAATCTGTTGTTCCGCTTCTTTAGAAAATGCTTCATATTCAGCATTAATCTTTTCAATAAGTTCTTTCATAAATGGTATTAATAATAAAATTGGGCTGCAAATATAGTGGTTTCTTCTTATTTACACCGGATGAGTGAAGAAATGTTTTGGATTTAAACCGTCAAATAAATTTGAAAACTAAATCTACTTTGTCATGCCATCATATTTGAAATACCATTCTTAATGAATTTCCTTTAGTTTTCCATTGATTACAACGCCCATTGATAATTTTCTCAACAGCGGTTGGGCTTTTACATTTGCAAATGTAGGACGGCACCATCCACACAAAAAAATCTTTTTGGGTTTCTAAAAAAATTCTTTCCACAAGCTCCAACAATTTTTCCAGACACTCCTAAATCCTTCGGACAAAAAGATTTCAAGCCCGATTCGGAATTTTCTGCCTTTATCCAGCGGAACCGAATCGGGTTTTGTATGGATGGTGCCGTCCTATGTTCATGGGCAAAGAAAAAGCCGGAACCTCAGTTGTACGAATCAAATCAACCATAAACGTTCTTTGAAATCAACGGAAAAACAATAGAAATCCAGCAAAGAATACTGTTTTTCCAAAATAATTAAAAGAAAAAAAGAAAGCCGAGTGTCCTCGATACCAAATCAATTCACTCTCAACATTTGACTTTTGACAAAACGAAAATTAACAAAATATTAACATTTTAAATTTTAAGATTATGAACACCATCGTAGGCAGAATTACCAAAAACGCAGAAATCAACACCCTAAAAAACGACAAACAGGTCGTAAACTTTTCAATAGCCATCAATGACAACTACAAGACCAAAGACGGTGAACGCAGGGAGCAAACCACCTACTACAACTGCTCCTACTGGATAAGTCCCAATGTAGCCAAAATTTTGACTAAAGGGAGTTTGGTGGAATTGTCGGGCAGGATAAGTTCGAGTGCGTGGATAGGCAAAGACGGAGAGGTAAAGTCTGGACTGAATTTCCATACCTCAAAA
>JAPUEB010000005.1 GCA_027492795.1 Chryseobacterium sp. | reverse complement strand
ATTTATAAATGTTCCGAATTTCAAATGGAAGTTGATTTACCAACTTCTGAAAAATATGCCGGAAAGTTTAGTGGCGAAGTTGCCCTAAATAAACATGAGGTTAGGAAATCTTCAATGCTCATAGTCCTTTTATTAAATTTATAAATTCTATTCTGCTATATTTTTTCATTCTTTCCGTATCTATTATCTCAAATATTTTGTCTCCAAAATCTAAAAATTTTCTTTTTTTGGAAAATTGCCAAGTTTTCCTTTCATTTTTCCAATAGTACTCATATTGGTTTTTGTATTTTCTCATAATCTCATATTTTTCTTTCTCATGAGATTTAATATTCTCTAACTTTTCTTTTTCAAAGGATGATCTATACTCATTGTCTAATTCATTGATTTTGTTTAATCTAATGTCATATAGATTTTCATTTTTTTTGGAATCAGAAATAATGGCTGAAAGTTCTTTGATTAAATCAGATTTTTTTTCATTAATATAATTTTTAGTTTTTTCTCCTATGTTTTGAAGAATATCGTTTATTGTATGCTGAATGAGAGAAATTTGTTCTTCTGATTTTGAAATATTATTTTCTAAATTTTTTATATGTTCGGTAAAGTCAACAATTAGATAAAAATTTGGATTATTAATGAGTAGATTATACTTGTATTCAGATTCAAATGTGATGATTTCAGGAAATAGCGTTTGGTTTTTTTCAATTAAAGCGCAATGTTTATATATTGATGAGTTAATTGCTTTAGGATGACAAATTTTATAATGTTCGTAATAAGGGATATCACAATTAGGTAATGTATCAATGTTTTTAATAATATTTTTAAATTTTATAATTTCTTGTTCATGAGTTTCAATTTGATTCTGATTTTCTTTTATAGGAATAATATCAAGATTTAAACTTTCTCCAATTTCAGAATAATAGAAATCATTTATTAGTGTATTATAACTCAAGTTTTCAACTTTTGGCTCAATTGATTCAAGGAGTAAAAGACTTCTTTTTATTCTGCCAATCTCTTTTTCGTTTTTTTCAATTTCCAGAGAAATATCTTCTAATTCTTTTAACTCTTCATAAAGGTAATTTCTTCCGATATAGTCATCAAAGGTTGGATCGTATTTATCGTGCTCTCGTAACATTTTTGTGACAATAGAATATTTTTTGATATTCTCTTTAAAATTTTCTGCATTGATAAGCCAAAACATTTTCCCGTAAAAATATTCCCTATTTTCAATATCAATTGTAGATATTGGAGAATTTTGTAGTTCTAAAACTAATCCATTAGGTGTTTTAATATCTGCACGATGAATTATTCCGTACTCATTTTCTATGGTTATTTCCTGCCAATCTTTTGGAAATTCATTTTTCCATTTAATATGCCATTCTGTTTCGCCTTCACTCCAATTATCGCAATCAGCATTGTTTTCATGTCGCCAATGCCAAATATTTATTTCTCCACATATTGCCACAACCGAACTTTTGCATTGAGGACAAAAACCTTTCCCTCCTAGAAACGGAAATATTTTTTTACCAAAAGAATCAAGAGCAATTAACATAAAAAAAGCGAAGAGATTTATTTCTTCGCTCAAATTTAATAATTATTCCTTTACATCCACTTTCAAAGAAAGTTCCTCCAACTGCACATCCGCAATCGAACTCGGCGCATCAATCATCACATCACGACCGGAATTATTTTTCGGGAAAGCAATGTAATCTCGAATCACTTCATTTCCGTCTAAAATGGCAACCAAACGGTCGAAACCAAACGCCAAACCTGCGTGCGGAGGAGCTCCATATTTGAAAGCGTTCATCAGAAATCCGAATTGTGCTTCTGCTTCTTCTTTGGAGAAGCCTAACAAATCGAACATTTTGCTCTGCAAATCTTTATCAAAAATTCTTACAGAACCGCCGCCAATTTCGTTTCCGTTAAGAACCATATCGTACGCGTTTGCTCTTGCTTTTCCAGGTTCTGTTTCCAACAAATGAACATCTTCCGGTTTTGGTGAAGTGAATGGATGGTGCATTGCGTGATAACGTCCGGATTCTTCATCCCATTCCAAAAGTGGGAAATCTACCACCCAAAGTGGAGCGAATTCGTCGCCTTTTCTTAAACCAAGTCGATTTCCAAGTTCCATTCTCAGCGCCGAAAGTTGGGTTCTCACTTTGTTGGCATCTCCGCTCATCAAGAAAATTAAATCTCCTGCTTTTGCTCCGAATTTTTCTGTAATTTTCTTTAAATCATCTTCAGAATAAAATTTATTTATGGAGGAAGTTAAAACGCCATCATTTTGGAATTTCATCCAAACCATTCCTGAAGCTCCAATTTGGGGGCGTTTTACCCAATCTATGAGTTCGTCAATTTGTTTTCTAGTATAATCTGTACAACCTTCAACGTTGATTCCAACTACCAATTCTGCGTCATCAAAAATTTTGAAATCTTTCCCCTTTACCAAATCATTAACTTCCACGAACTTCATTCCGAAACGGATGTCCGGTTTGTCGTTTCCATAAGTTTTCATCGCTTCCTCGAAAGTCATTCTTGGGAATTTGCCAAAATCTTTTCCGGTGATGTCTTTCAGCAAACTTGCGGTTAATCCTTCAAAAGTTTCCAACACATCTTCCTGCTCTACAAACGCCATTTCACAATCGATTTGGGTAAATTCCGGTTGTCTGTCGGCTCTTAAATCCTCGTCGCGGAAACATTTCACAATCTGAAAATAACGGTCCATTCCACCGACCATCAACAATTGTTTGAAAGTTTGTGGTGATTGCGGAAGTGCATAAAACTGTCCTGCATTCATTCTGCTTGGAACCACAAAATCTCTCGCACCTTCCGGAGTGGATTTGATGAGAACCGGAGTTTCAACTTCAATAAAACCTTTATCTGAAAGATAATTTCTTACTTTTTGCGCCATTTTGTGACGGAAAATCAGTTTGTCTTTCACCGGATTTCTGCGGATGTCCAAATATCTGTATTTCATACGAAGTTCTTCGCCGCCGTCGGTTTCGTCTTCAATAGTGAAAGGTGGAAGTTGCGCTTCGTTCAAAATGTTTAAGTTTTCTACCAAAATTTCAATTTCTCCGGTTGGAATTTTTGGATTTTTGGAAGTTCTTTCAATCACTTTTCCTTCCACTTGAATCACAAATTCGCGTCCCAATTTTTTGGCTTTTTCTAAAATTTCTGCGGAAGTTCTGTCTGCATCAAAAACCAACTGCGTAATTCCATAACGGTCGCGTAAATCAATCCAAATCATAAAACCTTTGTCGCGGATGGTTTGAACCCAGCCGGAAAGCGTTACTTTTTCATCAAGATTTTTAAGCGATAATTCGCCGTTGGTATGCGTTCTGAACATAGAAGTTTTGTTTGAAGTCGTTTGAAATTGTTTGAAATCATTTGAAGTGGTTACATCAAAAATTTCGATTGCAAAGATAAGGTTTTTGGGTGATTCTAACTTCGACAAAGCTCCGAACTTTTGCGAAGTTTTTTAACTGATGCTAGTATTTTAAAGAAGGTGGGACTTTGGGTCAGGGATTGTAAGGGTGCGAATGAAAGGAGTAGTGCGCAGCGAAGCGAAGCACCGAAACGAATTGGAGCCCTGAAAAGCCCGACTCCAGTTGTGGGGAAACCGCATAGGTTTCCCAAACCTATGAGGTTTAGCGTAGGGTAGGACACACCAAAATTTTATGAATTTTTAAGATTTAAAATGTTAGTTTTTTAATTAACTTTGTGAAAATCAATTAACAAAATTCTTTTAATTATGGGAAAAGGAGATCAAAAATCCAGAAGAGGAAAAATCACCGCAGGAAGTTATGGTAAGAAAAGACCGAGAAAGTCATCAAAACCTGCAGCGGCTGTAGTTGAGAAAGTTGAAAAACCAATGAAGGAGGCAAAACCGAAAGCTGCACCGAAAGCAAAAGCTGAAAAAACTGAAGAGCCAAAAGAAGCAAAACCAAAAGCAACAAAAGCAAAAAAGAATCCGTCTCACAACTGAGGCGGATTTTTTTTGGTTATTATTTAGGAT
>JAPUEB010000004.1 GCA_027492795.1 Chryseobacterium sp. | reverse complement strand
CAACATGTAAACCTAAAGTTTACACTTTCTTGTCAACCGATTTTATGAAATATCAGTTCACAAACTAGAAACTAGAAACTAGGAACAAGAAACTAAAAAAATGAAAGAACCAAAATTCATCACCGAAATTCGCCACAATGTGGAACGAGAATGGTTTGGAACCTTAACAAGAATGGGCGCCAAACTGGGAATTCCTGTTTCTAAACTGCGAGTTTTCTTTATCTACTCTACTTTTGCAACGGTTGGTTTTTTCTTTTTAATTTATTTGATTTTGGCATTTTCTCTTTGGGTGAAAGATATTTTTGTGACGAGAAGACCGAATGTGTTTGACCTTTAAGCTGGAAGCTGGGTGATGGAAGTTGGAAGTTTCAAAAATATTGTAATAAATAGCTCAATTTCTGTAATTTAAATGTTGTGTATGTGAATATTTTTGTTCCATAAAATAGTTCACAGAAAATTATTGGTCACTCATCAATCAGCAATCATAAAAATGGAATTCATACAGATAACTTCGTTGGAAGATTTTAGGACCAAGGAAATTTACAAATCGTATTGCGAAACTTTTCCCGAAGAAGAAAGACGCTCTGAAAAGCAGTTTAATGCACTTTTCAACTGTCCAAAAGTTAAAGTTTATACCATTTTGGAAGATTTGAAAAACATTGGTTACCTTATTTCTTGGGAACTTACCAATTTTGTTTTTGTGGAGCATTTTGAAATTTTTTCGGAGTTCAGAAGTATGAAATTTGGTTCGCAAATTATTGCAGATTTATACAAAAATTATTCGCACATCGTTTTGGAAGCCGAACCTGAAGATTTGGACGAAAATGCACAACGAAGAATTTCATTTTACAAAAAAAATGGTTTCACCACAATTGATGAAACCTATATTCAACCGAGTTACGGCGATGGAAAACCTCCCTTAAATCTTTGGCTTCTTGCCAATTGGTTGCCCGAAAAAACGGATTGGATTCGGGAGGAGATTTATGATGTGGTGTATTGCTAAAAGTTAGAAGTCGGCAGTCCGAAGACGGAAGACTACTAATTTTCTGCATACTTTTACCACAATTTTCTTCGGACTTCGGACTTCTGTCTTCGGACTTTAATTCACCTGATACTCCAACTTTATCGTAATACTCGCTTCTTTTTCCTTGGATTCGGTGTTGAAAGTTCCGCCGTAGGAATAATCTTCGTTGGAATTTGGTGCGGTGATTTGGATAACGCCCATTGTTGCTTTTTTCAAATTTCCTAAAGAACTTCCTGCATTTTCGGCAATTTTTTCGGCTCTGGCTTTTGCATCTTTTGTGGCATCGGCAATCATTTGCTGTTTTACGTCGGCCAATTTCGTGTAAAAATAATTGGGCGGCGAAGAAGTAAATTCAATTCCCAAATTGATGATTTCGGTGATGTTTCTGGAAAGATTTTCAATTTTAGATACATCCTTGCTCTCCAAAGAAACCTTTTGCGAGAGTTGATAGCCCGCAAAAGTTTGATGACTGTTTCCGTTCCCATCATTGGTGTAACTGTACTGTTTTTGAATATCTACGGCAGAAAATACGATTTCATTTTTTGGAATTCCTTTGGAAATCATATAATTTTCAATCACTTTTCTATCGTTTGCCAATTGGTCATAAGCAGATTTCAGCTCGAAACTGTTGCGCGAGAAATTTCCGCTCCACGTGATAAGGTCAGAAGTAAATTTTTTGGAACCAAGACCTGTAACGGAAATGGTGTTTTCGGATTTATTGCGGTTTTTAATGGCATTTCCCAAAAGTGCGAGTCCGATAACGAAACCTAGGGAAGCAATCGCGATAGCGATGATGTTTTTGTTCATAAAAAGTGAAAGAATTTGGTTGTTTTAATATTAATAACACATTTTTGTTGAAATTATTATATCAAATCTCATTCCAAATTTTAAGATTTTTTTAACATTTTGTTAAGAATGTTTTAACTTTTCTATTTTTTTGAAACTCTGTTTTGGTAGTCGCCTATTTTTCTGGTTGACGCATCCATAAAACGTACAATATCAGCAGATTTTGGTTGTCCATATTTTAGGATTTCCTGTCTTTCAAAACCTTTTAAAACAAAAAATATAAATGAAGAAATTTCAGGTTTAGAAAGTTTTAAATCTTCTGTGAAAAACTTTTCATCTATTTCCTTCATCAGAAAATTCATAAAATCTATGTCGTCCCATCTATTTTTAATCTTACCTATAGAAAAACCTTTACCAACAGGCTGTACAAACTCACCGTGACGAGGCGCCAAAACCATAGGATCCGATTTTCTGGCTACATAACTTGCCAATTCATCTTTCATTTTTTTCACTTTGCCGCGGTCGCCAAAATGTTTACTGTCTTCCTTCAGGTTTCCGGTAACTCGGTATTTTATTTCCACCTCCTCTATTTCCTGCGGAATTTGTTTTAAAGCAATATTCAAAGGCTTTTCAAAATGGATTTTAATTAATCTTTGCGAAGCCCTTTCATAGCCCAATTTGGTAAATCGCAGCTCATCTCCTTGCGAAGCTTTTATCATATAATGTCCATTTTGGTCTGAAACTGAACGTTCATCTGTATTTAGATTGATCACTGTAACTTCTCTCAATTCTACATCATCTTCATTGGTAATTTTTCCAAAAACATATTCTTGAGCTGAGATTTTTAAAGACAAAAAGAAAATTAAAAAGAGTAAGGATGTTTTCACGGGCATTTTTTTCAAAAATAACATGAAAAACCCTTCAATTAAGAAGTTTAACCACCCTTAACACGTTTTGTGATTTTTTTTAGAAATCGTCTAACTTTTTTTGTTAAAATCAACCTTCAAAGCGTTAATTTTTTCCCTTTATTTTTATTAAATTGCAGAGAATAATCCATCAAAAAATGCAAAATTCATATACGGTCATCAATGCTTCAGCCGGTTCCGGAAAAACATATCAGCTTGTACAAAGGCTTTTGATGATTTGCTTGCGCTATCCGAAAGGCGAAGCTACGATTCGAAATATATTGGCATTAACCTTTACCAATAAAGCAGCGAACGAAATGAAGGAGCGAATTCTTTCTTGGTTGGGAAAATTTGCAGGAGAAAATTATGAGGATTGCGATGAGTTAATAAAAATTCAGGAAGCCTATAAAAAGGAGGGTTTGCATATTACGTTAAAAGAACTGCACGAACGTTCCAAAAAACTTTTAGATTATATCTTACACCACTATTCCACGCTAAATATTGGAACGATAGATAAGTTCAACGCCCGATTGGTGCGCAGTTTTTCGTACGAATTGGGTTTGGCAAAAAATTTCAACCTCGAAATTCAGCCGGAACCATTTCTGTTGGAAGCTGTGGACAAAATGCTTGATAAAATTGGTGAAAACGAAACCATTTCCGATGCGTTTATGGATTTTGTAACGTACAATTTGGATAACAACGACCGTGTAAACCTCAACAAAACGCTTTATGGAGCTGCAAAAGAGTTTGTAAAAGACATTCATTACGAACATCTGAAAGACAATAGCGATTTTGATTGGGAAAAATATGAAGAAACAAAAAACCGACTTCGCACAGAAATAAAAAATCTGGCAGAAAATTCTTTAGAAACAGCCAATACAATTCTTGACCTTTTAGAAGAAAAAAATTTAAGCATTGATGATTTCTCCGGTGGAAGCAAGAACAGCATCGCGAAATTTTTTGTTGAAATAAAAAAGTTTTATCAGGGAGAACGTGAAGACTTTCCTTTGCCTGCAAATGAAACATCGGCGCAGGATAACTTTCAAAAAGGAGCTTCCTCCAAATCCAAAAAACGGGAAACTGAAATTTTTGAAATTTTGGATTTTTTGATTGCCAATCGAAATTTATTGATTCAAAACCATATTCTCATCAGTAAAAAAGAAAGGATTCTTTCGGCTTTGCTACCTTTAAAAGTGAATAAAGACATACAGGACGAACTTTTGAAAATAGAGGAAGAAAACGATGTGGTTTTGCTTTCCAAATTCAATATTTTAATCAACGAAAACCTTGCGAATGAGCCTTCCGCATTTATATACGAAAAAGTAGGTTCGCAGTTTCATCATTATTTTTTTGATGAATTTCAGGACACTTCGCAGTTGCAATGGAAAAATTTTGTTCCGCTTCGCGACCACAGTGTTTCTACAGAAAATACTTCGTTCACGCTTGTTGGCGATCCGAAACAAAGCATTTACCGTTTTCGCGGCGGTGACAGCCAATTGATGCTGAACATCATCAACAAAACAGAAGTTTCGCCAAAAGAAGCTGAGCTTGTGGTACTTGATAAAAATTGGCGAAGTGCAAAAAACATTGTGCAGTTTAACAATGAGCTTTATCAATATTTATCGGACTTTGTGGAAGATGAGCATCGAGATATTTTTGGAAAATCTGCCCAACAAATTGCGGAATCTGATTTGGAAGGTCGGGTGAAAATCAGCCTTTTGGAAAACCTCAACAAAGAGGATTTTTACAGAGATTCATCTGAAAAAATGCAGAAAGATATTCAGGAATGCATTGACAATGGCTTTCGTTTCGCGGATATCACGGTTTTGTGTCGCGGAAATAAAGATATTTTCAATTATTCTCAAAAATTAGGTTCGCTGAAAGTGAATTATAACGGAGTGGAAACCAACATCAAAACCATTTCGGAAAGCGGACTTACGCTGGAACTTTCCAATACGTTGAATGCGGTAATGCAGCTGATGAATTGGGAAAACAACCCTAAAAACATGCAGTATTTAACGCTGATGATGTATTATCTGAATGAATTGGGAAGGATAAAAATGAACGATTTCACAGGTGAAATGCTCGAAATTTTGAAACTGGCAAACCGCGATGAAATCGAACACTTTATTGCAGATAAATATTGCTTAAAACTGCGACAAACAAATTATCCAAGGCTGAATCTCTATAATTTTGTGGAATATTACATCAACGAATTTTCCGTTCCGGAGCGTGAAACGGATTTTCTGTTGAACTTTTTGGAAGTTTTATACGGCTTTACGCAAAATTCCGGCGCAACCGTGAAAGATTTTATTAAATTTTGGGATGAAGAAGCACGAAAGAAAACTATTTTGGCTTCAGAAAACATTGATGCCATCCAAATGATGACTATTCACAAAGCAAAAGGCTTGGAGTTTCCTGTGGTTTTTTACCCAATGTTGAATGAAAATACAGACGGGAAATTTTCGGATTGGTTCAATACTGAAGAAAACGAAATTTTAAAATCGGTAAACCTGAAAAGTTTCGATAAGATTTTGGAAGTTTATGATGAAAAAATTGAAAAATTTAATAACGAAAATTCTTACAAAAATTTGATTGACCGTTTTTGTATTCAATATGTTGCCACTACACGACCTGTGGAACAGCTTTTCCTCTATATTCAACGACCAACTTTGGACAGTAAAACTGAAGAAGAAAAAGAAAGCAAAATAGAAATCTACGATTTCGTGCAGCAAAAAAATCTGAATAATGATGACGAGTTCGATTATTTCGGAACGCCAAAACCTGAAGATTTAAAGAAAAACACGAAGCAAAAAACACTAAAATATCAAACAAAAAGCATCGGAGAGTTCAGCAGAAAACACGAAAAAGCGAGTTCGATAAAAATTGCGACACCCTCCAAAAGTTACCAAAATCGGAATGAAAAAGTACGCACTGGAATTTTCGTCCACGATATTCTCTCCAAAATCAATTCGGAAAAAGATGTGGATTTTGTGTTGGAAAACTTTGTTTTGGACGGAACTTTAACTTTAGAGGAAAAAGCGGAAATCTCAACTTCTTTACAAAAAATCATCTCTGAAAATGCACAATATTTCGGTGAAAACCTCGAAATTATTAACGAAAAAGATATTATGATTTCTGAAAACGGTGTTTCAATAATGTACCGACCGGATAGAATAATAGCCTCCAAAGAAGGCTATATTATTCTTGATTTCAAAACCGGTGATGCGCGAGAGAAACATCAAAAGCAAATTGAAATTTATAAAAATGTTTTGGAAAAATTGGGGCGAAAAGTTCTGAAAACAGAGCTTATTTATGTGTAAAAAACATTAAGCATTTGGTTCTCCTACAAAAACTCTTTGCGCAAGTTCCTGATCAAAAAGATACAGCGCAGAAGGATTATCGCAAACCATCTTTATTTTGGTTACCAGTTGCGAAGCGTTCGATTCTTCTTCCACCTGTTCGTTCACAAACCACTGCATGAAAGAAACGGTAGCAAAATCCATTTCTTCGTTAGCATTTTTTACAATATTGAAAATCCCTTTGGTAACGATTTTTTCGTGCTCCAAAGCTTTTTCAAAAATTTCGGTGGCATTGGCAAATTCGTGTGGCGGTTTCGGAATTTCGCCGATGATAATTTCTCCGCCTACATCATTCATATAATCAAACATTTTGTCGGCGTGCATAAGTTCCTCTTTGCTTTGCACACGAAAATAGTTGGCAATTCCGTCCAAATCTTTGGCAGAAAACCATGCGGACATTGATAGATAGTATTGTGCGGCGTATTGTTCGTCGGAAATTTGTTTGTTAATTAACTCTGCAATTTTTTTGCTAATCATAATTTTTGTATTTACTCAAATATAATCTAAATTCTGAAAAAAAGAAAATTTTAGCCGGCGATTTTGTCAAAAAGAAAGAGAGCGAAGATAAAAATCTCCGCTCTCCATCACATTAAAAAATCAAAATTATGAACTATTAATTGGCTGGTTGTCTGTCTATTTTTTGGTGCATTCTCTTGCCTTTCATGCCTCCGAAATTACCTTTTCTATCCTGCATTTTTTCTTTTCTCTTTTCCATATTGGCTTTTTTCTTGGCTTCCCATTTTGCATATTGATCTGGTGTAAGAATTTGTCTCATTTCGTTATCCATATCCTGTCTTTTCTTCTGCATCACCTGCATTTTTTGCTTCCTCATTTCCTGATTTCTTTGCATTTCTGCTTTTCTTTCAGCTTGATTTCTGTCCTGAATTGCCTTTATTTGAGCAACCTGACTTTTGTTCAATGCAAGATCTTTTTCCATTTGAGCAAGATGCTGCGCTCTTTTTTCGTCGTTTCTCTGTTGCATTTCTGCTCTTTTCTGCTTCATTTCCTCCTGTCTTTGTGGAGTTGGGGTTTGTTGCGCCATTGCAAAAGTTCCTAAACTCAATGCGATTCCTAATACTAACTTTTTCATAAGACTGTAATTAATTTTTGTTTCTTGTCTTTTTGATGCATTGAATGAGCGATAGTTAAAACAAAAAATGATAAAATTTTGTTAATTTTTAATTACTACACAAAGACCTCAAAGCTTTTTTCAAGAAGTTCGCAAAGTTCGCTCACAAAAACGCTTTGCTTTTTAAAGACTCATCATTTTATGCTTTTTTTCTTTATTTTGAGTCTTCCTAAATCTTTAAATGATTATTCAAGATTTTACCAATAATATATAATACACTGAAAATCAATTTCTTTTACCCATCCCTAAAGGGAAGAAATTGATTTTCTTCGCTCCCTTTAGGGACGGGGAAAACGAAGACAATCAATTTCCTTTTAGGTAATATTTTATGGAATCGAATCCTGAAAATAAATTTTGGAGGTCTTTGTGTTACAAAAACTTACAAATATTTTGGAATCAAGTTTTCAATAATCATCGGGGTTTCATCGGGATAATTTACTTTGATTCTTTCTGTATTTTCTACCCAATCAATCATTTTTTTTTCAAATTCGGGTTCGTGCCATATTACGGGAATTCCCATTTTTTCCATTGCCAAAGCATTACATTGTTGCTCATACTGATGGCTCATAGGAACTGAAAGAATTTTTTTACCAAGAAAAAGTGCTTCAGCCGGACCTTCAAAACCGCCTCCTGTAAGCAAACCATCACAATTTTGTAAAGATTTTTGAAACTTTTCATTACTCACCGGAAAAACTTCTGCATTATCTGAAATATAATGTTTATGGCTGTGTTTCGAGAAAATTTCCCACTTTGAATTTTTTATTTTTTTTATTTTTTCTAAAATAAATTCATCGCTGTACGCAGGAAGATAAACCGTGTAATGACCGTGGTTTTCAGGTTTCAAACTACGAATTTCGCTTCTGATGACCGGAGTATGGATAAAATCGTCGTATTTTTCGAAATGAAATGCAATATGATTGGTAGCAGGTGCGTAATTATTCATAATTGTTTTTCCCCAATGAAAACCCTCCAACTGTGGTGTTTTTTTCGACAAATAAGCCGATTGATGACTTAAAGCAACACTTTTTTTTCCTTTAAATTTACACGACCAAGCTGTTACCGGCTCAAAATCGTTAATTACTAAATCATAATCTTTTACGGGAAGATTTTTGCAATCTTTTATAAATTGTTTTGAATCGAATTGCTTCCAAGTTTCGCCAAAATCTACGCCGCCTTTCGTTCCAAAAACAAATCCAAAGCCATTGAAACGATACTTTACCTCATCCTCCAAACCTACTTCAGCCTGTGTTCCACTTACCAAAAGGTCGAGTTCTCCATGTTTTTTCAAATGCGGAATGATTTCCCTAGCTCGACTAATGTGTCCGTTTCCGGTACCTTGGATGGCATATAAAATCTTCATATTCTACAAAAATATGCTTTGTTATGAACTGATTTTCAGAAAAATAAAAAATTAACGATAATTTAAAACAAAAGAAGGAGCAAAAAAATTGCTCCTCCTCTATTAATTGGAAAAACTTATCTTACTTATGTTTTCCTTTACCATTATTACCTTTTACTGCCTTTTTAGCTTTTGCATGGTAGGAGTTGCCGTTGTTTGATTTGTAAACTTTCGCTTTTTTGTTGATATGCTTGTATCTCATATCATTATTCTTATTTCTGTTGTAAACAGCTACAGGATTTTGTCCTTTGTAATATTTATTTTTGAATTTGGTGTACTTGTTACCACCCATAATTCTTTCAATTTCACCGTAACGATCGGTTCTCCAACGTTCAGGGTTGTTTCCGTAAACTCTGTTCCAAGAATCGTAATCGGGATATTGGTTGTTAAGCGCAAAAAGTTGTTGCTTTTGAGCGGGTGTAAGCAAAAGATTTGCCGCTACAGTTTCCCAATTAATTCCTGTTATACTGCTTCTATAATCGTTATAATATGCTGATTGCGAATATCCAAATGTGAATGCACCTAATACGAGTGCTGTTAATAATAACTTTTTCATTTTTAAAAATTTTTAGTGATACTTTCTAAATTTCAATAGCTATGCCAAGAAAGTATGATGTGGGAATTATGAAAACTTTTACGGCAAACAAAAAATGGAAACATTTCTGCTTCCATTTTTTTCTATTCATTATTGATTAAGCTCCTCTAAAACCTCCTCCAGACCTACTGCTTCCAGAATTTTCTTGTGAACTTCTCTGGCTGTTTTCTATTCTTGGTGAAGAATTTCTTTGGCTTTCACCGCCATTTCTAAATCCTCTGTTTTCGCTACTTCTTGGCGTTTCCATACTTCTTGTTCCAGAATCATTGCCTCTAAAACCGCCATTATTCACTCTAGGATTGTTTTCTCTTGTTCCAGAATTAGATTCATCTCCTCTGAAACCTCGGTTATCGTTTCTTGTGGTATTTTCTCTCGTTCCAGAATTATTTCCTCGGAAACCGCCATTATCATTTTGATTTCTAAATCCGCCGTTTTGGTTTCTATTACCATCACTTGGATTTCTAAAACCTCCAGAATTTCTGTTATTATCTTCTCTAAAACCTCCCGGATTGTGGGAATTTCTCGGCTGATTCCATCCGTACTGATTTCCTACGCTTCTGTGATAATCGTAACGGTTTACTTTATAAATATTGATGTTTACCGTTCTGTAATAAGGCATTACGTGATATCTTGGGCGATAATAATTGTTCCATCTGTTGGTATAATAAACAACCGGACTGTAACCGTTGTAATAATTATTTTGGAAAACGATGAAAATTCTTGGCCCTAAAATTCTTTCTAAAGCATAAAATCTGTCGTAAAACCAACGATTTGGATTCATTCTGTAATAAGAATTCCACGTGTAAAAAGAATCAAACTGACGGTTCAAATCCAAAATCATATTGATTTGCATTCTTGAAAGGCGGTATTCCATGAAGAAACGTTGCCAATTAATCATCGAGATACTGCGTCTGTAATCATCGTAATAATTGTTGTAATAATCGTCAGAATAGTAATCATCGGGATATTCGTAATAATAATCGTCCGGAAAATAATATTCATCATCGCGGTCGCTGTAACTTCCGTTGCTATAACCATCATTTCCCCATCCATTATTCGGGTAATATTGCGCGGACACCAGTGTTGCGAAGAAAACCGCTGCCCCTAAAATTATTTTTTTCATTTTTTTTAAATATTTTAATATCGTTTGTACAATCTGTATATAGAAAAGTGTGCCAAATTTTACATTCAAAATCTCTTGAAACTATTTACAGCACGGCTTTTCCAAAGATTCAGTATTGTTTTGATTCAAAATGAAAAAGGAAGTTAAATCCGCAGACTTAACTTCCCTCTTATTAATTTTAAACTATTGAAAATCAGGCTGTTTATTTTCTGTTAGAATCCTGAATCCAATACGCAATTTTATTATTAAAATCTTCGGCTTTATTCAGCTCTTCCAAATTCAGGTGAAGTCTGTATCGCCAATAATGTGGAAAAACTGCAGGATTGTTGATTCTTTCGTTGTCCATTTTATCGTTTCTCAACGCATAATCGGTTGCCAAAAACTCCTGAATCGGGAAAATTGCGAGCATCGCTTCGTTGTAAAGATGCTGTTTCATAATCATTTCTGCCAATTCCGGAATCAGCTCTCCAGGTGCAGTTCCGTGTTGACCGAGTTGTTCGCGAAAATATTTCACGGTCATATTTCGGTCTTCCAACCACCATTGTCGCAGCGTAGAACTGTCGTGTGAAGAAGCAGTAACCACATTTAAATAAGTAGCATTTTTCGGATTGTAGAAAGGAATATTTTCCGATGGCATTCGCTGAACCTTCAATGCGGTAATTCCCAATCTGTCCATGACTTGCGGAACACAATCCGGAACCAAGCCCAAATCTTCACCGCAAATCAACATTTCGGTTGCGTTCAAAATCACTGGAAGTTTTTCCATCGCGTTTTGATACCAAAGTCCATCCTGTCTTTTGAAGAAATAATCTATGTAAAGGTCGTAAATGGCTTTTCTTTCGCCATCAGAAAGATATTTATAGGAATCTGTTTTATTGATGTTGAATCTTGGGTGATAAACCTGCCCTCCTTCCTTTTCTTCCGTAAGGAAAAGTACGTTTGCGCAAAGCGAAATCAATTTATCTTCCGCCCAATCGTGCGGATTTTTTTCAAAATAATCTTTCAGTTTTCTTTGGGTATCAAACTCTTCTTTGAAGGAGTAGGTTCCATCGAAATGATTATTCATAAAATGATTGTAAATCACTTCTCGCTCATATCCAAAATAATCCCATAAAATTTGATCGTTGATGAATGGTTTGCAATACCTATCGTAATTGAAAGGAATATTTCTCGCGTGAAATTCTTCCATTCTCACCGGAACAGCCGGATAAAAGTAGCCCAAAATTCCCTGTGTTGCAGAAATCGGCATTCTCCAAATTCTGAAAAAACCAAGAATATGGTCAATTCTCATCGCATCAAAATACTGTTCCAAAGCCTTGAAACGGTTTTTCCACCATTGGTAACCGTCGGCTTTCATGGCTTCCCAATTGTAAGTCGGAAATTCCCAGTTTTGTCCCAAATCTGTAAACTGATCGGGAGGTGCTCCAGCTTGAAAATCCATACCGAAAAGTTCAGGTTCCGTCCAAGCTTCTACGGAAAATCTATAAATTCCGATGGGCAAATCTCCTTTTACAGAAATTCCCAAAGTGTGTGTATAATCTAGTGCATCTTTCAATTGAAGATGAAGTTGATACTGTACCCAAGCGTGAAGCATTGCCTCACTGTAATCTTTACTTTTTGCCGTGAAAAAAGGTGCAATTTTTCCAGCAATATATTTTTTGTGGGTTTTCCAATCGTTGAAATTCGGGGTTTTGTATTTATCCCGCAAAACGCAGAACGCAGCATAAGGAAGCAACCAAGATTCGTTTTCTTTGATGAATTTTTTGAAATTTCTGTCTTTTAAAATCACATCTTTATTTTCATCAAAAACAGCTCTTGCATATTTCCATTTTCCGCAGATTACTTTCTCATAATCAATTAACTCGAGCTTATTGAGTTCTGCTTTTTTTGCATCATACTCTTCCTGAAGTTTTTTGGAAAGTTTAAATTCCAAATTTTTTATCGAAAGATATTGAGGATGAAGTGCATAAACGGAAATTGCAGCGTAAGGATAAGAATCCGTCCAAGTATAATTTGCCGTAGTATCGTTAATTGGTAGGATTTGCAACATTCCGAGATTGGTTTTCTTTGCCCAATCTGCCAATAATTTTAAGTCGGCAAACTCTCCTACTCCGAAACCATTTTCACTTCTCAAGGCAAAAACCGGAACCGCAACTCCGGCTGCATGATACATTTCAAAAGATTTGTAACGGAAAAAATGGTCGGCTTTTATCAGAAGTTGCTCTTTTTCATTGTTGGAAATCGTCCATCTGTTTTCGCCATATTCCACATCGAAAACTTCACCAGAAATCATATCCATCAATCCATACTTATATTGAATGTGTTGATTTTCAATAATTTCTATTGCAACTTCCCAAACTCCAAGTGAAGTCTGCATCATCGGAACCGTGCGAAGATATTCCCAATTTCCGAGTGCATCTGCATTTCCAAGAATTACCATTCTCCAATCAGGATGATAAAGCGGCGCTTCGATGCGGAAAAGATGGGTGTGTTTTTTCAGAACGGTGAGTTTTTCAGGCTTGAAGCCGCTCATTTTGTTCTGCAAAACCTTGTTATTCAGATAATTTTCTGGGAAATTTTTCAGATTCCAAACATCAAAAATTTTAAATTCCTTGATGTTGTGAGGAAAATTCAAATGGTGAGCAGAAAATTCTTCATCTAAAATATTCCCACCATCATCAGTCAATTGATATCTATACGAAATAGATTTTGAGTAATAATCCACATCTGCAGTCCAGTTACCGTTGTCGGTATAATTCATGGGATGAATTTGGGCTTCGTGTCCTTCTTCCGAAACCAAAATCTGCATTTTTTCTCCCATTTTGGTTCCGAAATTAATATTAAAAAAAAGTCTCATTTTGATTTATTTTTTCAAAGTGCAAGTTAGGGAAAAAGAGGGTTAAAAACCAATGATTTTTGTCTGTTTTTGAAAGTTATCTTTTAAGTTAAAATATTGTTTATGAGATAATTACAAAGACATTAAGCAAGTACGCTTCATATTTACGCATTTATCAAATTGATACAATAATTCAAAGTTGTTTTGAAAGCATGTTTTCATCAGAAAAAATCCTCTTCACAAATTGCGAAGAGGATTTTCATATCGATTTGAATGTCTTTCTATTATTCTACAATAATTTTTTTGCTTAAAATTTGTTTTCCGCTCTCATCTTTCACATTTACAATATATAGACCTTGATTCATTTTTCCAATATTAATAAGGTGTGAAGAGTTTCTGTCGGAAGCATTTACAACTTTTGAAAGCACTTTCATTCCACCTGCATTATAAAGTTCCACAGTTGCTTGTCCTTTTGTTTTTTCACCCAAATTCACGTAAAAAGAGTCTTTTACCTTTGTAGGATAAACATCTGCTCCTGCAAAAACAGCTTCGGAAGTTACACGAGACTTGTCATTTACAAGATATTTACTCGCCAAATCGTAAATATGAAGTTTTAGGTCGTTATTCACCTGTGAAGCTTGGAGATTTTCAAAATTCACTTCATAAAAATGGTCTCCTTTTGCGCTTGCAATCATTACTTTACCGTCATTATTGACAGCTGCACCATTTAGAGAGTAATTTTCTGGAAGTCCTGTGATTTTTCCAACCAATTCCGAAGTAAGGTTTTTTAGAGAAATTCTGAAAACATTTGCCGAAGCCGACAATACGTATAAATCGCCGTTTGCATCCGCAATCATGTCTCCTCCAAAACCTGTTTGCACAACGGCTAAACTATTTTGAAGGTTTCCTGCTGCATCAGAGATTTTGCCCAAATCTGAAACGGAATATTTTCCATTTTTCTTTGAAATTTTAATCAATTGCGAACCAGAATTAGTGAGTGCATAGATGTTTCCATCTGCTCCAGTCGTCATTCTTGTAATATGCGAACCGATGTCGCAAGAAGTAGATTTTACAGCATTATTTTCAACCAAAGTTACTTTGCGACTGTTTGCATTCAGAACATAAACGTTGGACGAAAACATTGGAATGTAAACAAGGTCGTTTCCTGAAGCATCAAACGCCAAAGACGCCATTGAAGGAGTTTGCGCGTTGTGAACAGAGGAACGACTTTCCTTAAAATTGGAGTTTAAATTTTGCGAAAAAACATTTACCGCAGTTTGGTCTGTTAAAAAAGCTGTTCCAGAAACTCCTGCTTTCACATCCAGCGAACGAAAATCGTTAAAAATAATTTGCGGAGAATCTTTTCCTGTAAGTGCAAAAATATCTTGCTGTGCTGAAACAGAGTGCGCTAAACAAAGGAATGCTAAAGGTAGTAGTGTTTTTTTCATAATATCTGGTTTTTTGTGGTTTTACTATTTTAATTTGACACTAAATTATATAAAAACTTTCAATAAAACCAAAGAATTCAGAAAATTAATAGCAATTTATTATTTCAAGCTCTTTTTTCTTTGAGCAAGAAGCTGAGCTATAAATGCCACGAATGCACGAATAAATTCATTGAATTAGGAATTTAATTAATACCAAAAAGGTGTTATTATAAAGAATTTTTGAAATTATTAATAATAAATTTCGGCTAAAGCCAAATGAACTCGTCTTTTGCAAGCGGGCTAAAGCCCGCTCCTATTGATAGTTTCAAGCTCTTTTACTGCTCATTCAAAATAAAAAAAACCTTCAGGTTTCATTTTCTGAAAGGTTTATTTTTTTTTGCCCTCAAGCAACAAGTTGCATGAGGTTAACACTGTGTCGCGCTCCGCGCGATTTCCGGACGTTTTAATTCAAAACATAGGTTGTTCCTTCTCTTCCGTCTTTGAGTTCGATGCCTTTTTCTAAAAGTTTATCGCGAATTTGATCCGAAAGTTCAAAGTTTTTGGCTTTTCTTGCCTGATTTCGAAGCTCGATAAGAACCTGCAACGTTTGGTCGAGTTTTTCGTTGTTGTTTTCTTCAATATTTTGAAGACCTAGAACTTCGTAAACGAAATCGTTCATTAATTGTTTAAATTCTGCCAAATCATTTTCAGAAATAGTTTCTTTTCCGTCCTTCAAAGCAAAAATAAATTTCACAGCTTCAAAAAGGTGAGAAATAAGGATTGGCGAATTAAAATCGTCGGTTAAAGCATCGTAACATTTCTGTTTCCAAGCATTAATGCTAAAATTGCCTTCCGCTTTCTGCTTTCCGCTTCCTGCTAATTGCTGATTGCTGATTGCCGATAGCTCCTTCATCGCTTCCATCAATCTTTGAAAGCCTTTTTCTGCGGCAATCATCGCATCGTTGGAAATATCGAGAACGCTTCTGTAATGCGCTTGCATAAAGCAAAATCTCACAACCGTTGGATGAAATGGTTTTTCAAAAAAATCGTTCTCACCGGAAACCAATTCCATTGGAAGAATATAATTTCCTGTAGATTTGCTCATTCTTTGTCCGTTCATGGTGAGCATATTTGCGTGCATCCAATAATTTACGGGCGCGGTTCCGTTGCAAGCTTTACCTTGTGCAACTTCACATTCATGGTGTGGAAATTTCAAATCCATTCCGCCGCCGTGAATATCAAAATTTTCGCCTAAATATTTTGTGGACATCGCGGTACATTCCAAATGCCATCCCGGAAAACCTTCTCCCCAAGGAGAATTCCAACGCATAATGTGAGCTGGAGAAGCCGATTTCCAAAGGGCAAAATCTTGTGGATTTTTCTTTTCGTTTTGTCCATCTAAATCGCGGGTGTTGGCAAAAAGTTCTTCAATATTTCTTCGTGAAAGCTCGCCGTAATTTAAACCGCGTTTGTTGTATTCCAACACATCAAAATACACGGAACCATTGCTTTCATAGGCAAATCCGGTATCAATTAACTTTTGTGTGAGTTCGATTTGCTCCAAAATATGTCCAGTTGCAGTCGGTTCGATTGTTGGTGGTAAAAGGTTAAAAATATCCAAAACTTTATGAAAATCTACGGTGTATTTCTGCACGATCTCCATGGGTTCCAGTTTTTCAAGACGAGATTGCTTTACGAAACGGTCGTTATCCACATTTCCGTCGTCGGTAAGGTGACCTGCATCGGTAATATTTCTTACATATCGCACTTTGAAACCCAAAAACATCAACGTTCTGTAAATAAAATCGAACGACATAAAAGTGCGCACATTTCCGAGGTGGACATTGCTGTAAACCGTTGGTCCACAAACGTACATTCCCACATTTCCATCAAGGATGGGTTTGAAAATTTCTTTTTCTCCAGAGAGGGAGTTGTATATTTTTAAAGTCATTTTGTTTAAGGCTTGAAGTTTGATTTGGTTTGAAGTTGTTTGATTTAGTTCAATTCTACCATTAAACAACAAAATCAAACAAATTCAAACGATTTCAAACAATATCAAATAATATTTAGTCAAATTTTGCGTGGCTTCCTACGTAATGCAGGAATTCCTGTCTTGTAATCGGATTGGTGCGGAAAATTCCGCTTAATTCAGCTGTGATTGTGGAACTTGCGGTGTCTTTTATTCCGCGACAATTTACGCAAAGGTGTTTTGCATCAATAATACAGGCAACATCTTTGGTTCCGAGGGCTTCTTTTAGGGCATCCACAATCTGCATCGTCAATCGTTCCTGAACTTGCGGACGTTTGGCGTAATAATCCACAATTCTGTTGATTTTTGAAAGTCCGATAACTTCTCCATTTGAAATATAGGCAACATGCGCCTTCCCAATAATTGGTAGAAAATGATGCTCGCAGAAGGAATAAACCGTGATGTCTTTTTCTACCAACATTTGGCGGTATTTGTATTTATTTGAAAAAGTGGAAATTGCCGGCTTGTTTTCGGGTAGAAGTCCACCAAAAATTTCGTTTACATACATTTTTGCAACACGTTTTGGGCTGTCCTTCAGGGAATCATCCGTCATATCCAAACCTAAAGTCTGCATAATTTCTGCGAAGCTTTTTTCAATTTTCGCTATTTTTTCTGCGGGAGAAATTTCAAAGGCATCTTCGCGGAGCGGAGTGTGGTCTTTTCCCGTGAAAACATCGTCGTCGTTATCTGTAAAATCATTCATCATTTCTATGGATAAAGGACAAAAATAAGGAATTTTAACATTAATTTCAGCTATTGCTGTTCCCATTTTCAAAGTTTATTTATCTTTGAAACTTTAGATTATGAAAAATAAATTACTCAAATATTTTGCCCTCGGTTTTTGCATCTATTTTGCTTTAACATTCTGTTTTTCCTATTATGGGCAAAAGAATGAACTTGAAGAAAGCTTGAAATCAGCATTGTTTCAATCATTTACATTTAATATGATTATGTCTGTGATTCATTATTTTCAATTAAAAAAAGAAACGGCTAACAAAAATTAAATCTTGAAGCAATTGAAGACAAACAATCTCTTGGAAAAAGTAAAGAAAACTGCTATTGAAATATTAATATTATCGCTTATCTTTTTTCTTTACAGCTATTTTTTTGAAAATAAACCCTTTGAAAGTAGTTATATTGAAGCTTTACTGGTAGGTTTTGTTGCTGGAATTTCGATTTATTTCTTCAATAAATTTATGGATAACAAAAAGAAAACGGAACATGTTGAAAGCAATAAAAGTTGAAAAGAAAGAAACCAAAAAAGAATTTTTGGAATTTCCTGCTCGTCTTTATAAAAACGATAAAAACTACATCCGTCCTTTAGACAAAGACATTGAAGATGTTTTTAATAAAGAAAAAAACAAACTTTTCAAGACGGGACAGTGTGAACGATTTCTTTTTAAAAATGAAAAAAATGAAACGGTAGGAAAAGTGGCGGTTTTTGTAAATCCGAGTTATAAAAATGAGCAACCAACCGGCGGAATTGGATTCTTTGACTGCATCAATGACCAAAAAACAGCCGATTACATCTTTGATTTCTGCAAAAACTGGCTTCAGGAACGAGGAATGGAGGCGATGGATGGTTCAATAAATTTTGGAGAGCGCGATAAATTTTGGGGAGTTTTAATAGAGGGTTATGCAGAACCGTTGTATGGAATGAATTACAATGCGCCCTACTACAAGGAACTTTTTGAAAATTATGGTTTTCAGATTTACTTCAATCAATTGTGTTATTCGCGACCGATACATGCGGAAGTTTCGAGAGTTTTCACGGTGATGCATGCAAAACACTCCAAAAATCCGGCAATATCTGCAAAACCAATGAGAAAAAATCAGCTGGAAAAATTTGCCAAAGATTTTACCGAAATTTACAATAAAGCTTGGGCAGGACACGGTGGTGGAAAGGAAATTGAGTTTTCAAAAACGCTGAAAATGTTTAAAAGTATGAAACCCGTTATCAATGAACATATTTCGTGGTTTGTTTATGAAAACGAAAAACCTATTGCCATGTGGATGAACATTCCAGATTTGAACCAATGGTTTAAATATCTGGATGGAAAATTTGGAATTTTTGAAAAACTAAAGTTTCTTTGGGTGAAAAAATTCAAAAAGAATGAAAAAATGGTGGGAATTGTTTTCGGCGTAGTACCAGAATGGCAACGCACCGGAATTGACGGTTATATGATTTGGGAGGGAACACAACATTTAAGAAAAAACACCAATTTCGTGACTACAGAAATGCAATGGATTGGCGATTTTAACCCAAAAATGATGAAAATTGCCGAAAGTTTGGACACAAAAGTTACACGGAAATTGGCAACTTACCGTTATTTGTTTGAGAGGAACAAGGAGTTTGAGAGGCATCCTACTCTATAACTTTACCACAAAAAAAAACGGCTAATCAAAAATTTGATTAGCCGTTTTATGAAATTAATAATCTTTATTCTGCATCGAAATCAGCATCTGCATCAGCAGTTACTTTTTCACCTTCTTCTTTAGATTTTTCTTTATCAGCTTTTCTTTGTGAAAGTCCTTCTTTGATAGAATTTGAAACTACAGAAAGAATCATATCGATTGATTTTGAAGCATCATCATTCCCAGGAATTACGTAATCCACTTTTCTTGGGTCAGAGTTTGTATCTACAATTGCAAATACAGGAATTCCTAATTTTTTTGCTTCCGTTACCGCGATATGTTCGCTCATGATATCTACCACGAAAAGTGCGGAAGGAAGACGAACCATGTCCGCGATAGAACCTAAGTTTTTCTCCAAGTTTGCTCTTTGACGGTCAACCTGAAGTCTTTCTTTTTTAGATAAAGTTTCGAAAGTTCCGTCTTTCTTCATTTTATCAATTTGGTTCATTTTCTTTACCGCTTTACGGATGGTAACGAAATTCGTCAACATTCCTCCAGGCCATCTTTCAGTAATATAAGGCATATTTAGTTCTCCGGCGTGTTTTGCAACAACTTCTTTCGCTTGCTTTTTAGTAGCTACGAAAAGAACTTTTTTACCTGCAGAAGTAATTTTCTCCAAAGCGTTACAAGCTTCGTCCAATTTTACTGCTGTTTTATGTAAATCTACGATGTGAATACCGTTTTTCTCCATAAAAATGTATGGAGCCATATTTGGATTCCACTTTCTGGTCATGTGACCGAAGTGTACACCTGCCTCTAAAAGGTCTTTAACATTTGCTTTAGCCATGTTTCTTTTTTGTTTTTAGTTTACGTTCCGCTTTTTGCAATCAACTTTTCTTTAGATGGGAGAAGAGTTTGGATGCTAAACTAAACGGGGCATATTTTTGCTTTCGGCGTTCAGCTATTTAGCTTTCAGCGTACTTGCGGTTAATAATTTGCTTTCAGCTTTCAGCAATCTGCTTTCAGCTTGAGCGTAATAATTTTAATAACTTTTGAAAATATTTGTGAGCCGACAGCAGATCGCTGAAAGCCGACAGCCATTTCTTAACGTTTAGAGAACTGGAATCTCTTTCTTGCTTTCTTCTGTCCTGGTTTCTTTCTTTCCACCATTCTTGCATCTCTAGTAAGCAATCCGTGTGGTTTAAGAGCCAATCTGAATTCTGCATTGATTTCGCAAAGCGCTCTGGAAACTCCCATTCTGATAGCTTCTGCCTGTCCTGTATTTCCACCACCGAAAACATTTACGGTAACGTCGTACTGACCTGCAGTTTCTGTAAGAACGAAAGGCTGGTTTAGTTTGTAAACCATTACATCTGTAGAGAAGTATTCCTTAGCATCTTTACCGTTTACTTTGAAATTTCCGGTTCCCGGCTTCACGTAAACTCTTGCTACTGAAGTTTTTCTTCTTCCAATTTTATGAACTGTAGACATATTAATTATTTAATTTCGTTAACATTAATAGTTTTTGGCTGTTGAGCTTCGTGCTTATGTTCAGTTCCTTCATATAGATAAAGGTTTTTGAAGATAGCAGAACCCAGTCTGTTTTTTGGAAGCATACCTTTTACAGATTTTTCCAAAACTTTCATTGGATCCTTTTTCAATAGTTCTTCAGCTGTCTGCGACTTTTGACCACCTGGATAACCAGTATGCCAAATGTAGGTTTTATCAGCCCATTTGTTTCCTGAAAGAGTAATCTTTCCAGCATTCAAAACGATTACGTTGTCCCCACAATCTACGTGTGGCGTGTAATTCGTCTTGTGCTTTCCTCTCAAAATCTTCGCAACCTTGGAAGCCAATCTTCCTAATGGTTGTCCTTCAGCGTCTACCACAACCCATTCTTTATTAGCGGTAGCTTTGTTAGCTGAAACGGTTTTGTAACTTAATGTATTCACACTTTATCGTTTACGGTTAAACATAATTTTCCCAATAAGGGTGTGCAAAGGTATAATTTTTTTTTGGTTTGAAAAAATATAATCAAAAAATCCGAAAGCAAACATTTTTTTATGTTTTGCATAATAAAAACATCCATTTTAAAAATTTTGGCACAACACTTGCAAAATGTGAAACCACAAATGTTTACATAAATAAAGGAAGATTTTATATAATTTCAATCTTTCTTTTCTAAAACACAAATCTTAGATACAGTTGAAGAGAAATCAGAGCAACTTTGGTTTCTCTTTTTTATTGTCTCAAAGATTTGGAATTTCTAAAACTCGCAATAAGGTAATACGCAACGAAAACCGTAGAAAACTTGATGATAGAGGGAACGGCTGTTTCAAAATTGAAAAATAGAAGTCCAAAAATAACGACCGCTGCAATTCCTATAAAAGAAATTCCCATTTTTTTTAAAAGCGGCCATTCTGGATGATCTACTAAATACGCTAAACCCCATCCCAATCCAAAAGCGAAACCGTGGTAAAGGTCAACTTGCCATCCTAAACTTCCCAAAAGATAGTAATTCAGTAAGAAACTAATCGAAGTTCCTGCAAGTAAATAGATGATGGCTCGCTGCATTTTTTTGTTTTTGCAATAATAAAAATTTAAACTAAATTTTAGAAATTATTGATAAACATTTATACTGCAGACAATAACTAGCTTGGTCTATCGATAAGACCATATATTAAGATGTTATAAAAATCCTCTACAATAAAGTCTATATTCGGATTTGTTTTGGAATTTATAACTTTCGGAACAGTATTCAACGCTGCTAACAGAAACATCGCCGCAGAGCCCTTACTTAAAACCTTACCATTTTCCTGTGGATGCACCTCGTTGATGAGATGTTCTACAAATTCCAAGTAAAGTCTTTGCCCTTCAAGATAATTCAAACGTAGTTTGTCGTTATAGTTAAAATACTTGCTATAGATAATATATGCTTGTTCATCTGATAACATTTCAACGACATATCGCCTTAGAAATTCATGAAATTTTATCCTAGGATGGTGGTTAGATTCTGAAATATCTCTGAGTATTTTCTGGAAACGCTCCCTCACATCATCGCAAATAGCTTCCATTATACTTTCTTTAGATTGAAAGTGATTATAGAGTGAAGAGGGCTGCAGTTTTAGCTCAAGAGCAATATCACGTATTGAAGTTTCCATAAAACCCTTTTCTACAATAAGTTTTTTGGCAACTTTTAAGATTTCTTTCTTCTTCTGAGGTTTCAATGGTATATTTTTTCAAATTTACAAATTTATGAGAGACATATCGAGACATAAATGAAATTTTAAGGTTAAAACATATAAAAAAACAGCTGTTCATTATAATTAATTTTCACAAGAAATTGATTTTCTGTTAATTATAGCATTTAATATTTAAGACATATTTAAGTTCGCTAAAAAGAACGATCAATCGTTCATATTGGCACATCAATTGCACTTCAATGAAAAAAAATGATGAAACAAATCTTTACACTTTGTTCTTGTATTCTTATCAGCTCATTAAATGCACAATCCGGAAAAGTGGGTGTTAACACTTCTACACCAACCGAAATTTTAGACATTAGTGGCACTGCAAGAGTTCGAGAACTCCCTGAAAAAGACGCAGCAAACGCAATTTACACCACTGGTACCAACACCTCTTCCACAACAAAAACGTCAACTTTCACTCCAACAAAAACGGTTGTTGCAGACAACAATGGGGTTTTAGGTGTTGTTAATGGATTACCTTCAGGAACTGGAGTTGGTGGAGGAACAAATGGACCAACTTTTGACTGGGCACCATATTCAAAATGGTTAGATGGAACTGGAAGAGCAGGTGCAAACGGAAATATGACTAATGCCAATATTGTTAGAACAGGATGTATAGAAATTGCCGTTGATCCTTATGAAGTAGATACCCTTCCACCTTTTGGAGTTTACGCAAATAAAAGTTCTCTTTACTTCAGATTGGCAAATGATTCGAGTTGTGGTACTTCGCAGCCTTACCAAGCGTATATAACAGGTGGGCAACAGGGAAGTGGAACAGTGGCATTTTATCAGAATTCTAATGCAGGAGGCATATTCAGCGGACTTACAACAACAGCTTGGACAAGAATGAACGGTGCTTCAGATGACCCATGGATTTCAGATGATCCAATTAGATTGGGTGAAATATCACTTCCCGGTTTAAATCATACCTATAAATTTTCTTACAGCACAAGACTTTTAGGTACAGGAGGAACGGGTAACTATACTATTGGTGCTATGGTTCAGAGAATATATTAAAATAAAAACACAAATAATTAATTAAGTCCATCTTTGTTAACAAAGATGGATGTTTTTTTACCTGCCATTTCCAATACAAGACATAAATCCGTATCTTTGGAAACTTTCATTTTTTTTCAAATTTTCTTTATGGAAACTCAAAAATACACTCCAAAAAACAAAGTAAGAATTGTAACAGCAGCCTCACTTTTCGATGGACATGATGCAGCGATTAATATTATGCGTCGTGTCATCCAAGGAACGGGTTGCGAAGTCATTCATCTCGGTCACGATAAATCTGCAGAAGAAGTGGTAAACACTGCAATTCAAGAAGATGCTAATGCCATTGCGCTAACTTCTTATCAAGGTGGACATAACGAATATTTCAAATATATTTATGACCTTTTGCGTGAAAAAGGCGCTCCACAAATCAAAATTTTTGGTGGAGGAGGAGGTGTGATTCTTCCTGAAGAAATCAAAGATTTGATGAACTACGGAATTGACAGAATTTATTCTCCAGACGACGGTCGTGAATTGGGTTTGCAAGGAATGATCGATGATTTGGTACAAAAATCTGACTTTGCAACAGGTGAAAATGTAACTGTTGCCGATTTAGATAAAATCAAATTCGAAGATTCAAAATCCATCGCACAAATAATTTCTGCGGTTGAAAATTTTTCTGATGAAAAACCCGATTTGGTAAAAGCAATTGACGAAAAAGCCAATGGTTCTACTATTCCAATTATTGGAATTACGGGAACAGGTGGTGCTGGAAAATCTTCTTTGACAGACGAATTGGTTCGTAGATTTTTACGCTCTAATCCTGATAAAAAAATTGCCATCATTTCTGTTGATCCATCTAAAAAGAAAACAGGAGGCGCACTTTTAGGCGACAGAATCCGTATGAATTCCATCAACGATTCTCGTGTATATATGCGTTCTATGGCGACGCGAGAGAATAATGTTTCGGTTTCGCCTTACATTCATTCCGCGATTAATATTTTAAAACTCGCAAAACCTGATGTGATTATTTTAGAAACTTCCGGAATTGGACAATCAGGTTCGGAAATCACTGAAATCGCCGATGTTTCGATGTATGTGATGACTCCAGAATACGGTGCATCCACGCAGTTGGAAAAAATTGATATGTTGGATTATGCCGATTTAATTGCTTTAAATAAATCCGATAAGCGCGGTGCTTTGGACGCGCTTCAAGCCGTTAGAAAACAGTATCAACGAAATCACCAGTATTTTGATCAAGCATTGGAAGAAATGCCGGTTTTTTCAACCAAGGCAAGTCAGTTCAACGATTGGGGAACTACGGAATTGTATAACACTTTGATTCAAAAAGTTAACGACAAATTTTCTGATTTGAATTTGAAGGAATATGTGGAAAACAATATTCAAGAGGAATCCACGATTATTCCGCCAAAAAGAGTTCGTTATCTTTCTGAAATCGTAGAAAATAATAAACAATACGACAAACAAGTTGAAGAGCAGGCTTTAATCGCCAAGAAAATGTATCTGATTGACGGCGCAAAAGTTTTGATTACCGATGATCAGCATACTTCCGAAAAATTGGAAAAGGTTTTCCTAAAAACCAAAAAAGATTTATCAGAAGAAAATCAGTTCTTCCTTCACGGATGGCACGATTTCAAAGAAAAAATGCAACAGGATTCGTATTCCTATTTCGTTCGTGGAAAAGAAATTAAGGTGGAAACCACTTCTGAAAGTTTATCCGGTCTGAAAATTCCAAAAATTTCTTTGCCGAGATTTCAGGATTGGGGCGACCTCATCCGTTGGAAAGGACAAGAAAATGTTCCCGGACAATTTCCTTACACTGCCGGAATTTATCCTTTTAAAAGAACCGGAGAAGATCCAACCAGAATGTTCGCCGGAGAAGGAGGACCAGAAAGAACCAACAGAAGATTTCATTATGTTTCCCAAGAAATGCCTGCAAAAAGATTGTCAACTGCTTTCGACTCGGTGACACTGTACGGACAAGATCCTGCTTTTCCGCCCGATATTTATGGGAAAATTGGAAATGCAGGAGTTTCTATCGCCACTTTGGATGATGCGAAAAAATTGTATTCTGGTTTTGATTTGATCAATGCAATGACTTCCGTTTCAATGACCATCAACGGTCCTGCTCCAATGTTGTTGGCGTTTTTTATGAATGCAGCGATTGACCAAAATTGTGAAAAGTATATTTTTGAGGCAGAGGAAAAGGTTAAGGAAAAGCTAGTTGCAAAAGTAGAAGCGAAGTTAAAGGAGAAATTTGACGATAAAGGTTTGAAAAGACCTTCCTACAATGGAGAATTACCACCTTCTAACAATGGTTTAGGATTAAAATTATTGGGAATTACCGGTGACGAAATTTTAGATGCCGAAACATACGCAAAGATAAAAGCAGAAACCATCGCCACAGTTCGTGGAACTGTTCAAGCCGATATTTTGAAGGAAGACCAAGCTCAAAATACCTGTATTTTCTCTACCGAATTTGCGTTGAGATTGATGGGCGATGTTCAGGAATATTTCATCAAAGAAAAAGTTCGGAATTTTTATTCGGTTTCCATTTCCGGTTACCATATTGCAGAGGCAGGCGCAAATCCGATTTCGCAACTCGCTTTCACATTGGCAAACGGTTTCACTTATGTTGAATATTATTTGTCAAGAGGAATGAATATCAACGATTTCGCTCCTAATCTATCCTTCTTCTTCTCCAACGGAATTGATCCGGAATACGCCGTAATTGGACGTGTTGCACGAAGAATTTGGGCAAAAGCGATGAAGGAAAAATACCACGCCAACGAAAGAAGTCAGATGTTGAAATACCACATTCAAACTTCGGGACGCTCGCTTCACGCACAGGAAATTGATTTTAACGATATTCGAACCACGCTTCAAGCATTGTATGCGATTTATGATAATTGTAACTCGCTTCACACCAATGCGTACGACGAAGCAATCACAACTCCTACCGAAGAATCCGTAAGAAGAGCAATGGCAATTCAGTTGATTATCAACAAAGAACTCGGTTTAGCAAAAAATGAAAATCCGTTACAAGGTTCTTTCATTATTGAAGAATTAACAGATTTGGTGGAAGAAGCAGTTTATGCAGAATTTGATCGAATTACAGAAAGAGGCGGCGTTCTTGGAGCAATGGAAACGATGTATCAACGCTCAAAAATTCAAGAAGAATCGATGCATTACGAATGGTTGAAACACACTGGAGAGTATCCAATCATCGGTGTAAATACCTTCCTTGGAAAAGATGGTTCGCCAACAATTTTGCCAAGAGAAGTCATTCGTTCTACCGAAGAAGAAAAGCAATTGCAGATTTCTAATTTGGAAAATTTCCAAAAATCTCACGCCGACAAATCGGGAGAAATGTTGGAAAAATTGCAGAAAGCCGCCATCAATCAGGAAAATTTATTTGAAGTAATGATGGAAGCAGGAAAATACTGTTCGCTTGGGCAAATTACAAATGCGCTGTTTGAAGTGGGCGGAAAATATAGGAGGAATATGTAATTTGAAGTACGAATTGCGAAGTTAGAAATACGAAAATCTCCCAAAATTTTGGGAGATTTTTTCATATCATTGTAAAAAACTTCAAATGAAAAAATTTCTGAGTATTTTTCTATCAATAACATTCATCATCACATCATTCTCCTGCAAATCCGAAGCTGAAAAAACAGCCGAAAGAAACGCAATTATAGATTCAACCATCACTAATTTCCAAAAAATATATTTTCAAAACCAAATAGATTCTGTTTTTGCAAAAAATAAATTTAATGGAAGTATTTCAGTATATCAAGGAAATGAAAAAATTTATGAAAAAGAAAATGGTTTTAAAGATTTTAAGCAAAAAACAAAACTCGACAGCAATACGGTTTTTGCGATAGGTTCTTTATCTAAGCAGTTTACAGCTGTTTTGGTTTTGCTTCAGGAAGAACAGGGAAAACTTTCAACTAAAGATTTAGTTTCAAAATATTTGGTTGAATTTAAAGGCGAACAATTTAAAAATATCACGATTGAGCAACTCCTCAATCACACTTCGGGATTAAACGATTTCGGCTCTTCCCTACTTTCAAAATCGGGAGAAAAGTTCAATTATTCCAACAAAGGTTATCGTTATTTGGGCAAAATTATAGAAAAAGTTTCCGGAAAATCTTATGATGAAAATGCGAAGGCACTTTTTGCAAAAGCTGGAATGAAAAACTCTTTCACGCCAAATCTTTTTAATGGAAAAAATTTTGCGGGAGCCAATTTAGGAACCGAAAATCAGAATTCTTCCGTTGAAAATATGCCGAAACGTCTTGCAGATGATGATATTTCCGTTTCAGCTGGGGGAATTTTATCAACCGTTCCCGACCTTCACCGTTGGAATGATGCACTTTATAACGGAAAAATTCTAAAACCGGAATCTTTGAAGAAATTTATGGAAAAATCTGCCGACCGAAACCATCCAATTTTGGGAAAAATGGGTTACGGTTTTGGAATTATGATGAATCCTACAAAACCTGTCGCCTATTTTCATACGGGTTACGTGAAAGGTTCGCCATCTTTGAACATTTATTATCCAGAAACGAAAACTTCGGTCATTATTTTATCCAATATTGCTGATGAGAGCAAAGGAAAAGACGCAATTTTCATTCCGCACAAAGAAGTGAAAAAAGTGACAGATGCGGTGGAAAACTCGGTGGTGGAGCTGAGGAGGGAGATGATAAAGTAGCTTTGTTGCAGGTTGCAATTGGCGCAATTGGTGCAATTGGTGCAAAGTTACAGTTGATAATCAAATAAATAGGAATATTTCTTGGGTGAGCGACTTTCAGTATGCATAAAGATTGTCATTCCGTAGGAATCTAAACAACTTTTTTAACGAGGTTTAGATTCCTACGGAATGACAAAGATTCTGGTAAATTTCAATATAAAACCAAAAAATTAATTGCTGGTTTTCAGGTATTTCAAGAAGGGTTTTACTTTTTCCATTCTTTTTAGGTATTCTTTTTGGGAAATGAGGGCGAAGAAACTTATTGAGAACGCATAAAGGTAAATTAAAAGGAAAACCGCACCATCAAATAGTTCTGGTTGCGCTATAAGCTGCTGAAATTTAACGGCATATTTATCAAAATTCAAAAATATTTTATACAACTGAAAGATAAAAATTACATTGATAAAAGTAAAAGACTGATAAATTGTAAGAACCGTATCCTGATATTTCCTAGCTAAAGCAAAGGTTTTGAAGTTCGTGATGTAATTGTAAAGCGGATAAATGGTAACTCCACAAAGCAAAACAAGCGAAACATACTTGAAAATGCCAATTGGGAGAATTATTGCCAGAAAAACCATTAAGATAAGCGCGTAAAATCCATATAAAATACTTTTTTTCAGTGTCGTCCAAAGCATCATTCTTTCAAATTTCCGCACCATATTGTTTTTGTCGAACAAATCCCAACCTCCGTCCCAATAAGGCTTCAGCTCGTCTTGCCAAGAATTTTTTGTTTTTTGGAAGGCTTCGTCAAAAGTCAAATTTTCATCGCGCTGCAAATCATTAATTTGTGAGATAAAATGGTCTTGAACTTCCATTAAAATATCGATGGGAAGTTTTTTATCTAAAAGATAATTTCGGATTTCGGTAAGTTGGGAATCGTTCATGATGTTTTAAAATATTTTAGAAAAGGTTGAGTTTTTTTGAGCTCTTTGAGGTATTTTATCATGGAAATCATTCCAAAAAAATAATATCCAAATGCTATGAAAAGAATTACCAACACGGCAAATCCATATCCATGAAAACCATTTTTAACAAACAAGTTCAATTCATTTGCAGACCGTTGAAAATTGTTTATTGTAATTATAGATACAGTTGGAATAAATAGAAACATCATTAAAATACCTTTCTGATGGACATTTAGCAATGTTTTTCCGAACTTTTTAATTAATGAAAATTTCTTAATGTTAAATAGGAAAATAAAAATCGGAATTAATAACATTACGGCAAAAACATCATAAAAAAATATCGCCGTATTTTCTGAGGAGACATACTTTATGCAAAATATTAAAACCGCTAGAAAAGACAATGAATAAATTGCACTCAACAGAAAAATATGATTAATTTTCTTTTTCAGTATTTCTTTTACAATTACCGTCATATCAGTTCCGCTGCCGTTATAGTTTCGTAACATTTTTAATTCAGTTTTCCATGAAATTTTTGCTTCTTCAAACGCGTCCTCAAAACTTAATTTTCGTTCCTGCTGAAGTTCATTTATTTGGGAAACAAGATGATCATTCAGTTCCATCATGATATTCAGTGGAATTTTTTTGGTTTGAAGATATTGTAAAATTTGGATTTGTTGACCAGAATTAATCATACATTAAAAATCGTATTCAAATTAAACAAATAACTGCGCATTTCCTCTTCCTGCGCAACTTGCTGCTTTTTTCCTTTTTCGGTGAGGAGGTAATATTTTCGATCGCGACCGTTCACGTTTTGCATTTCGGAAAAGATGATTCCATCACTTTCCAATTTGTGCAAAATCGGATAAAGTGCGCCTTCCGTCATTTCCAGTTCGCCTTTGGTGAGTTCTTTTGCACGCTGCGTCAATTGGTAACCATACATTTTCACTTCCGAAGCCAGAAGTTTCAGGATGATGTTTTGGAGCGTTCCTTTATAAAGTGCGTTTTTCTTTTTCATTTTTTTGGTTTCGTGATTCAAAATTCAAGATTCAAAATTCAAGATTCAAAATTCAAGATTCAAGATTCAAGATTCAAGATTCGTAATTCGTAATTCGTAATTCGTAATTCGCAATTCGCAATTCGCATTTCGTAATTCTTATACCTAACTAAATTATGCATTACAAATCTATACATAATTTTCTTATGTATAGTTAAATCAAAATAAAACGTCATAAATCTACATAAATAAAAAGTTCTTCTG
>JAPUEB010000003.1 GCA_027492795.1 Chryseobacterium sp. | reverse complement strand
CTTCAGGACTCAATTGAAGTATGCAGTCAAACATATTTTGGAAAATTACTACATAACATTCGTGAAAATAAATCTCGATCCGAAAGATGTTTCTTCTGTTTATGCCGTTAAACCTAAACTTGACAACCCAAGGATTGCCAAGCAACATGGGGCATTCTTAATTTTTGGTATTAGTCCATCATTATTTACTGTTTTCGGGTTATATAAACCAATGGCTAAATTTAACAAAAAATGGATTGAAAGAGGAAGTGATTCAGATCAACGAATTATTATCGATAAAAAGTCTAAAACTCAAATATTACAACAACTGGAAAGCTTTGGTTTCAACCAAGCTACTTTATTTCCAGAAGTCAATATAGTTGCAAGTTTTGTAAAATTCAAATAATTAAAAAAACTGGATTAATAGATTTTGGATTTTAATAATAAATATGAAACATTGGATGATTTTATTTCTTCCCGCCTTAATGATGAAGAAGTGGGAATCTGGTTTTATGACAATGGTTTAGAAAAATTTATTATTAAGTTGCCTAATCACATTATTAGAGCCATCAACCAAGGATGTAAATTAGAAATGTTAGTAGGGCAGTATTTTGTTTCAGAAAAAACATACCCTGTTATTGGATTATTCATTTATGACCATATTGATAATCCCTTGATTGTAACTCAATCCAGTAATTTTCTGCTTGAAATAGATGCACTTAAAATAATATTGAAAAGTGGGAATTCAATTTTAGTGGACTTTTATGATGAATTGGGGGTTCCCGTTTTATCAAGCAATGCTACCCTAAGAATACTGTTGAAATTCAATGGCAAAACATTGATACTGAATATAACAATGATAATTGGAAGAAAGTTTTAGATCAAATGAAATTGGATTTTGACGCCAAAAACTATCAAGATTTTCAGAGAATAGAAATAAATGTCTCCAATGGAGTTGCGATACAATCTGCTTTTATTACTGATCAAAATATTACCACTCATTATTTAGAGGAAAAAGAGGGAGATCAACTTGAAAAAAAAGTGTTCGTACCCTTAGAATCTATATTTAAAACCAATACTATTTTTCTCAATCCTTATTTTAATTCTTCAGGCAGAAAAAAGGAACTCACCGATATTTTTGCCCATTATGAATTGGGAACATTTTATATTGAATCCAAGGTTTTATCTTCTCAAAAGGCTTTTGATAAATCCATTTCCAAACAACAGGATAATATTAAAAAGCAAATATTAAAGGCGGTTAATCAACTTGCCGGAGCTTTGAGAAGTGTATCAAATGAAATATCGGTATTTGACTCTAAATCAAATCTGAAAATTGAGATTAACAAAGGGTTAGTACCACAATGTATTATTTTAGTTTCAGAATTACCCTCATTTGGGGAATGGGAAGATTTGAACATTTCAATTTTTGAATTAATTTCACAATATAACTGTTATCTCAATATAATGGAACTTTCTGACTTTATGAAGATTATTAAATTAGCCCGCGGAAGCATCGAAAAATTGGATTATTATCTTATGAAAAGGGCAGAAGGTTTCGAAACAACAAAGACTTTCTTTTATAAAACCGAGGTTGTGTTTAATTAAGTGTTTTAATAATTTATTTTTTATTCCAGTTTCTAGAAAGACTATTTTCAATCTTTATTTGTCCGATTTCTCTAATTATTTGAGAAGCGAATCTTCTTTTTCGTCGCAAATATTTTCTAAATTTGCGACAAAATAACCGTAAATTGCATAGGCAAAGCATTGATGATAAAATACTTGTAAAAATAAAAAAAGCGAAGAGGGGTACGCTGTTTTTTATTGAAGACTTTCTTGCTTTCGGCAATGCCAGAGCAGTTGCAAAAGCATTGGAAAGATTGGTCAATAACGGCGGTATTTCCCGTGTCGCGAGGGGGATTTACGCTGTTTTACAAACGGATCCAGTTTTGGGAAATATTCAGCCTTCTGCCGAACAGATTGCAGAGGTAATTCGCAAAAGAGACAAGGCGCGCATTATTCCAACGGGAATTTTGGCGCTCAATGCACTAGGACTCTCCACCCAGATTCCCCTCAATTTGGTGTATCTTACAGACGGTTCTGCACGAACAGTTGATCTCGGCAAAAGAAAAATAAAATTCAAAAGAACAAGCCCGAAAAACCTCGCTGCGATTGGTGAAATAAGCGGACTTGTAATCCAAGCTTTGAAATAAATCGGGAAGGACAATGTCACTCAACAGGAAAAGGATTTAGTTATAGAAAAACTTAAAAAGGAAAATCCATACCGCTTGGAACACGACATTCGCCTTGCGCCAGAATGGATTAGGATAATAATGCGGAACGCCATAAATAAAAATAATAACAAATAAATTTTTAGCCCTTCCCCAATAAACGAGGGTCCTTGCTTTTACACAAGTTGCCGAAAAAAGAGGAATAACACCGTTTGCCGTGGAAAAAGACTGGTGGGTATCGCAAACTTTGAAAGCGGTTTTTGAATTGGATGTAGCCGAGCATTTGGTTTTCAAAGGTGGCACCTCGCTGAGCAAGGCGTGGAACCTCATAGAAAGGTTTTCCGAAGACATTGATTTGGCCATCGAAAGAGAGTTTCTTGGCTTCGAAGGAAGTTTGACTAAAAACAAGAAAACCAAATTAAGGAAGGCTTCCGGCCAATATATCAGCGAGGTTTTTTATTTAGAATTTCAGGAAAAATTTAAAGAGAAAGGCTTGGAAAATGTCACTTTCTCGTTGGCCGAAACCCAGGATTCCGATCAGGATCCTCGTATTATCAATATTTTTTATCCAAATATAATTGAAGTTACGGAATTTCTGAAGCCGAGAGTTCAAATAGAAGTCGGGTGCCGTTCATTGATTGAGCCATTTACGATGAAAAAAATTTCCGCGATGGTTGATGATGAATATCCAGAGCAGAGTTTTTCGGAGAAAAGCGAAGAAATACCATCCGTTAATCCGGAAAGGACTTTTTTAGAAAAAATTTTCCTTCTGCATGAAGAGTTTCAGAAAACCGCTGAAAAAATAAGGGTAGATCGGCTCAGCCGCCATTTGTACGATCTATATGCTCTTTCAAAAACAGAATATGCAGAAAGTGCCCTACAGAATAAGGAACTCTATGAAACCATTGTAAAGCACAGAATGGAGTTTGCCAAAATCTCCGGTATCGACTATAGCCTGCACAGGCCAGCCACAATAAACCCTATTCCACCAGAAAATATCATTGAATTATGGGAAAAAGATTATGCCAAAATGCGAGAAGAAATGGTTTATGGCGAAAACAGACCAACTTTTTCTGAAATAATTGAAACTCTTAAAAGACTGAAAGATAAAATCAACAGCCTCAATTGGGAAATGATTTAAGGGAAAAGGTTTTGCTAAAATATTAAACAAATACTATTACTTCAAAACCTCGTCAATAATCTTATCCAATTTATTATCCGGAAGACTGTTTAAATAAGACATTGTAGATTTTATATCTTTTTGCCCAAGTGCTTCGCGAATAGTCTCAATTGAAATATTATTGAACTTCAAAACTGTGGCAAACGAGTGACGGGCGCAGTAATAAGAGATATTCTTCTTGATTTGCAGTTCTTTCATTATTTCTTTTAACTGCATATTCACATAATAGGTCAGCACTTTTTTGGATCTGTTTTTTAGGTAAATCTGCGTTGGCTTTTCGGTATTCATTATGTTGAAAATGAACTTTGAACTGTCTTCGGATTTGTATTTTTCCATGATATTCCGAGCGTAATCATTGATTTTAAAACTCACCGGAACGCCTGTTTTACTGCGGATATAATCAATACGATCAATATTCAAGAATTTTTTTTCCAACTTAATCAAATCCAAAAAGTTGATTCCTCTTGCATAATAACTGAACAAAAACATATCTTTTGCAAAAGAAAGTTTTTCGTCTTTTGGCTCATATTTCTTGAGTTTTTCTATTTCTTCTTCATTCAGATACTCCTTTTTCCCACTTTCCTTCAGTTTTGAAATTTTATATTGCCTAAAAGGATATTGTTTTTCCGTAATTACTTGGTTTCTAATGGCTTGATTAAAAACCGAACGCAAAGTCCGCATTCTAATCGCGATACTGGACTCCCTATTCCCGCGAGAAATGCAA
>JAPUEB010000002.1 GCA_027492795.1 Chryseobacterium sp. | reverse complement strand
TTTGCGGAGTTTCGCTGCCTTCAATCACGAAACTTTTTTGGTTTCCTTTGTCGTACGCGTTGATCATTAAAGGAAAAGTTCCATCAACAATATCGTTTTCCTTTAAACCTTCGATGCTGATTGCGGGTCCGTTTTTCACCATAAACTTAATGAGTCGAATTCCTTCCCTTCCTGTGGGAGATTTGCTGACGATTTTCAAGGTATGTTCACCGTCCGTCAATTTCGTGGTGTCGAAATCGAAAACAATTGGTGTTTCCATATCTGCAATGGGTTGCGGATCATCATCGATGAAAAGTACGACGCTCGTTTTATCTTTGGTCATTTCTTTAAACTTTAACTATTAATTTAAAATGGAATATTTAATGTGGTTTTTGTCTTTTTCGCCCGGTTTCACAATATATTTAATGGAATAAATTAAAGTGTAAACGGTGATTACAGCGATGATTGCAACGATTAACCAATCCCACTTGCTTTCAGGTCCTGTTCCGTGCGTAAATCCTTGGGTGACTTTCGGTTGCTGAAGTTTGCAGGCATCACATGCGAAAGCGAAATTCACGATGAACAGGAAAATTAAGGTGATGTTATTTTTTAGATTTTTCATTTTGTTGGTTTCAATTTTATGATAAATTTTCATTTTATAAAATCTATAAATTTTGGCTAAAGCCAAAGGAATTTTCTCCATTTTTTGAACGGGCTAAAGCCCGTTCCTATTGATTTCGTAACTCCTATTAACAATTCTAAACTTTAATAAACCGTTGACATCTTATTTAATTTCATCCATAATTTTCTTCACATCCTCCAATTTTACAGGTGCTGCTGTATTTCCCCAACTTGACCTTTCGTGATTGATTAATGCAGTGACCATTTCGGGCGTAAAATTTGCGGCAGTTCCCACATTCGGCATTGTTGCCCACTGCGGACGCGGGTCGTAACCTTTCATAATAATCGTTACGTACAATTTTAAATCGTCACCCAAAACAATCGGACTTCCTTTCAAAGGAGGAAATGCTCCCGGTAAACCTTCGCCGTTTGCTTGGTGACATGCGACGCAATTCCCGTTGTAGATTTCTCCACCATCGGGTAATGCAGTTCCACCTCCTGTTGCAGCGGCTTTTTCTTTTTGTTTGTATAAAAATTCAGGCGGCGTTGTTCCGTCGGGAAGTTTTAATTGTTTTAATGATAGTAAATAGGCAACCAAATTAATGGCGTCTTTTGTTGCGACTACTTTTTTGAATTTATTTTGTAAGAATTTTTCAGGAACTTTTACTTCTACATCTCCTTTTTCCAAATAATCTTTCTCTTTAAAAAGCCATTGATAAGCAGGCATTACCGACTGTTCCACCACTGCTCTCGGTTGATAAAGGTGCAGCAATTGCCAATCCACACTGGGTTGTCTTTCGCCAATGTTGGTTAAATCAGGACCCGTTCTTTCTGAACCCAATAAATTTGTGGTGTTTCTCCAAACATCCATTCTTTGATTCATGGCATAATCTGCGGGAATATTTGGTCGGCTTCCGAAAGGTTTGTCTTGGTCAATTCCTCGAACTTGTTGGGTGTGACAAGCAATACAGCCATTTGCAACGTATAAATCTTTTCCTGCTTTTTCTTCTTTAGTTAAAGGTTTTGCGTCGGGAAGCGGTTGATAAACCTGTTGATTTTGAATGGCGGGTAAAATCGCAATCTGCAGTGTCAGAAACAGGAAAAATACCAATGCTGACCAAAATAACAATTTATGATTACTATAAAATTCCATGTTCGATACTATTTTGTTGGGATGAATTCAGTGTTTTGAAGTTGTTTTTTGGCTTCCAAAATTTCGGCGGGCGTTCTTGGAATGACAACTTCCTGTTTTTTATTCACCATTTTATAAAAATTATAGGCAAAAACGAAGTGCGAAATCCACATCATCGTTCCTCCGATTGCACGCCACAACCAATAAGGAGCCATTAAAACCACACTTTCGATGAATGGTTTTTTCGCCATCCACATCAAACCTTTTTCTGTGGAACCTATCATTAATGAAACAATGTAAAACATTAAACCAATCAAGGCGAGCCAAAAATGAATTCCCACCAAAAATTTTGGCGGTTCTTTTCCTGTAAGTCGTGGAACGAGCGTGTAAATAAACGCCCACAACATGAAGGTGATGATTCCGTACATCGTCATGTGTGAATGCGCGACCGTGAAATCGGTGAAGTGCCAAATTAAATTGGTAAATCTGAAAGCTTCCGCTGTTCCTTGAAGTGAACCTGAAAAGTAAAACAGAATTCCAATCAAATAAAAAGGAAGGGTGTAACTTGTTTTCAATTGATACCAAGCTCCGTTGAATGTGAGTAAAAAGTTGGTCGTTCCTGCAACCACGGGAATCACCATTCCAACGCTTGCGACGATGGCAACAGTCTGCATCCACCACGGAATTGCGCTGAAAATAAAATGATGACTACCGATTAAAGTATAGAATAGAATTTGTGTCCAAAAAGCTAAAATTCCCAAACTGTAAGAATAAATCGGCTTGTTGAGCTGTTGCGGAAGGAAATAATACATTAAACCGAGCGTTAAAAACATAAACCACATTCCCACTCCTTGATGCATATAATAACCTTGAATAATCGTTTCCGCTAAACCGTGTTGCCAAAATGGAAGATACGCAACCAACAGAATCACAATCACATACATCACCGCCGAAACAATGTACCAATTAGAAACGTAGATTTCCTTGGTTTTCCGCATGGCAATGGTTTTCAAAAAATTATAGAAAGTTAATGCGATTCCCGCTGCAAAAAGCGCCATGACTGGCCAAATGTATTCTCGGTATTCTCCACCTGCATTATTGATTCCCGCCATTAAAGAAATCGTTCCTAAAATCACGGCGGCATTCATTAAAATTAAGGCATACCATCCGAGTTTCAAACTGAAAATCCCCACATTACTCACTCTTGGAATAACATAATACGCTAAACCGACCATCGCAAAAGAAGCCCATCCCCAAAAAACCAAATTAGTGTGAACAGGACGAAGCCGCCCAAAACTCAGCCAACTGACGTGGTCTGCATCGGGAGCGACGAATTTTATTCCTAAATATTCCCCAACTGAAGTTCCTACGAGCAGCCACAAAACAGAAAAACTCAAAAAATAAAGAATGAGTTTTGACAATTGTGGCGAAATATAATTTTGTGGAACCGCGCTTTTCTTATGTGGAATTACTCTGATTTCTTCTACTGAATTGATGTTGCTGATAATTCCTTTTTCGTCTGAAGGAGCGAGATTTCCTGAAAGTTCGTTTTCGGGAACTTGGTATTCCATCTGCTTTTTCCGATGCTCGTAGTGTCGGATTTCTTCTGGGGAAAGCGTTTTAATTTTCTTTTCAAGGTCCAGAAGTTCGCGGCGACTTTTCAGGTTTTTGTAAGTGGAATACGTTTTTAAGATTGCGATAAGCAAACCTGCCAAAATCGGAATCAGCACTAAAACGAGCGTAATCTGAATCCCCGATTCACCAATTAATGAATTGTTCATACTAAATAAATTAGAGGACAAAAAAGTCCTTTATTAGAATAAAAAAATTTTATCTCTTAAGATAAGCGGCACCTATTGAAACTTCTTCAGCCAAAGATTTCAAAGTCGTTTTTTCGAGCGTCTCCCGAATTTCAGCTCTAATTTTCACAAATTTGTGATGAAGTGGACATGGTTTTTCTGCATTGCATTTCCGCAAACCCAAACTGCAGTCTTCAAACAAGCTGTTTCCGTCAATAGCAAAAACGATGTTCCAAAGTTTTACTCTTTCCAAATCACCTGTTGCAACGAAAAAGCCTCCATTTGGACCTTTTGCGGAACGAATGACATTTGTTTTGGTGAGCTTCTGCAAAATTTTCGCCGTGAAAGCTTCGGGTGAGTCGATTGCTTTTGCAATTTCCTTCTGCCCTACTTTTCTTTCTTTCATCGACTGTTTTGCGACATAAATCGAGGCTCTAATGCCGTATTCACAGGATTTTGAAAACATCTTTTTCTGCTTTTGCTAAGTTATTGAAGATTATTATAATAAAGGATATTTTTATCTTTTATTCTATCTATAAAATTTATTAATGAAATGAATAATGCGATTAGACTGCATCTATCTAAAACAAAGTTTTCGCATCCGCCATTACCGGAACATGAATTTCGGTTCCCCAAACCTTGTTCATTTGTT
>JAPUEB010000001.1 GCA_027492795.1 Chryseobacterium sp. | reverse complement strand
TACAATTCCGTCGAGGTGGCGGAAAATTGAACTTCGAAGTTCTTTTTTATCCATGTAAATTTTAGGTTGGTTGTCTTGATAAATATAGTAAATTTTGGAAAAGCGTTTTTCCATGTAAATTTTCTTGAAAATAATTTGCTATTAAAAAATAAATCATAACTTTGCAGTTCAAAGTACTTTTATGGAATCAAAAAATTATCACGAAGACTTGTCGCACATTCGGCAAATGATGGAAAAAAGTTCCCGTTTTATTTCTTTGAGCGGACTTTCAGGAGTATTTGCAGGATTGGTTGCTTTAGTTGGAGCAATCTATGTTTATTATGTGTTTCAAAGAGAGGGTATAAATTATTTTGATGGCGACCGAAATGTTTTTAACCAAGATTTGGTGAAAGAACTCATCTTGATTGGAACGGTAATATTGATTCTCGCCATACTTTCTGGATATTTTTTCACCGCAAAAAAGAGCAAAGAGAAAAACCTGAAAGTTTGGGATAAAACCACAAAAAGATTACTTTTCAACTTCTCAATTCCTTTAGTTACAGGCGGATTATTTTGTCTCGGTTTGCTTTACCATCAACTTTTCGTCATGATTGCACCATCAACTTTAATTTTTTACGGGTTGGCTTTGGTGAATGCGGAAAAATATACTTTAAACGATGTAAAATATTTGGGTTATTGTGAAATTGTTTTAGGATTGCTCTCCTTCTTTTTTCTTGGATGGGGATTAATTTTCTGGGCGGTTGGATTTGGAGTTTTGCATGTGGTGTATGGATTGGTGATGCATAAAAAGTATAAATAGCTGGAAGATGGATGCTGGAAGCAGTAAGTCCAAACTTGAAACCTGAAACCTGAAACAAAAAATTATGATTTCTCAACTCAACAAAGAATTCGAAAGCCGTGTAAGATTGGGCATCATGTCTGTTCTGATGGTGAATGATTGGGTTGATTTCACGGAGATGAAAAACCTGTTGGAAATTACCGACGGCAATTTGGCGAGTCACAGTTCGGCTTTGGAAAAATCGAATTTCATTGAAGTGAAAAAAGAATTTGTTGGAAAAAAACCGAAAACTTCTTATCGTGTAACTCAGATTGGAAGAAAAGCTTTTGAGGAACATTTGTCGGCTTTGGAGAAATTGCTTGGAAAATAAAAAAAGAGCCAAGAGCCAAGTGGAATTAGTTGTTTCCTCGGAATGTGTTAATAAAAATGAAAGAAGAATTATCAGGAGGAACGGGTTTTAACCCTTTCAAAAAACGAGATTAAACAAACTGGCTTTAGCCAAAACTTAGAAAAGGTGCACGCCTTAAATTTTTTTGAAAATTAACTTTGAAACTCAAAGAACTTTATAATTATTAAATTTATATACAATGATTACACAAAAACAAAGAACAATCGCGATTTTCTCAATTCCATTGGTGTTACTCTCCATTCCATTTGTGGCAATGCGGTTTACAGACGAAATAAATTGGTCACTTTTTGATTTTCTCATCATGGGATTTTTGCTTTTTTCTGCCGCTTTTGCGGTTGAGCTCGTATTAAGAATGGAGAAAAGAATAAAATTCCGAATCATGTATGCGGCGTTGATTCTCATCGTTTTGTTTTTCATTTGGGCGGAACTTGCGGTTGGAATTTTCGGGACAGTTTTTTCGGGGAATTAGTTTTTTATGAGCAACCTTGACAAGGTATTAATCATCAAACAAAATCAAACAAATTCAAATCATATCAAACTTAGATAAAATCATGAAAACCCATCAACTCATCCTCCTCACAACCGTCCTATTCATCACGCTTTTTTATGGCGAAACGATGGGACTCAATTTCGGAATTTTAGGAATTGCGTATGCTTTACTTACGCTTTTCAAAACTCCTGAAGGAAATAGAACTAGAACCTTTCTCATTCTTTTTGTAACCACCGTTTTGTCGAGCATTGCTTTTGCTTGGTACGGCGATTTTGTCTCGTTTCTAGCGGTTTTTACTTCTGCGTTTTTATTGGCGTTTAAATCGAAAAATCGCGATTTGAAATCAATTTTTGTCATACCCGTTTTTGTGGTGAACTTCATCACTTTTCCTTATCGCTTTTTCAAATTTGATGAGTGGTTGCCGAAAAGAAACACATCAGGAACTTTACAAAAACTGATTTCTGTGATCTTAATTCCCGCATTTTTTATCATCATTTTCTTCGCGGTTTATTCTGCGGGGAGCGAACATTTTTCCAAGCTTTTTACCGATTTCCATTTTGAGTTTAATTTTTGGGAATTTTTTGTGTTGGGTTGTTTAGGATTTTTTATCGCCTTTAATTATTGGAATTTCAAAATTGACCATTTTGTTTTCGGTTGGAATCATGATTTGAAAAACGATTTCCTGAACGAAGATAAAATTCAGAAACCGACCTATTCTTTTTTGGATTTGGATTCAGAGCGAAAGAGTGGAGTGGTTTCATTGTTGGCATTAAATATTTTGCTGATGATTTTCATTGTTACATTTAATTATGAACAGTTCATCGAAATTCCAAAAACGCCGAACCAACTTTCTACCGAAACCCATGACCGAGTAAATGCGGTGATTATATCTATTGTAATGGCGATTGGAGTCATCATGTTCTATTTTAAAGGAAGTTTCAACTTTGATAAAAATGCAAAATCGCTGAAATTTTTAGCAAAAACCTGGATGGTTTTAAATGCAGTTTTGGTGATTTCCGCCTTTGCAAAAAACTCTGAATATATTATCAGTTATGGTCTGACTTACAAACGACTGGGAGTTTACGCTTTCTTGATTTTGTCAATAATTGGACTCATTTTAACCTTCCTAAAAATTCAAAAAGAAAAGACCAATGCCTTTCTTTTCAATCACATGGTTTGGTATTTTTATGGAACAATCTTGGTTTGCAGTTTTATTAATTGGGGAAGTTTGGCGACCAGTTATAATATCAAAAACAGCAAAGGAAACTTTGAGTATTTGCGTTCTTTAAACTTTAATGATGAACTTCTTTATCAGAAATTTCCAAATGAAATGAACGTGACGACGGATTTTGAAAATTTAAGAAGAGAACAAAATAAGCCATTCCTCTCCAAAATCATTTATTATCAAACGCTTAAATAAAATGAAAAAGTTATTGTTCCTCATTCCATTGCTTCTATTTTCATGCAAAAAAGAAGCAGCCGTTGAAATTTTAAACTCCGATTCCTTGATTTCCACTGACCAAAATACAGTGGTAAACAAAAAAGATACTTTAGCTCTAAACGATTCCAATTCTTTAGAAAAACCTAAAGTTGAAGCTGCAAAAGCTAATTCTGAATCTAAAGTTTTGGAAGGAAAAAAAATCATTCAAACAGTCGATGCATCAAAAATTCCAATTTTAATTAATGAGGAATTCACAAATGATGACCAACAACTCATCATTAAAATCGAAAATTTTAAAGGTTCAAAAATTACAGGAAATATAGTACCCCAAAATGAGATGATGAACATCCGTTTCAACCAAATAAAACTTGCCGACGGCGAATTCGATGGACCTTTCGGAAGAGATATTTCCTACGTCATCAAAAAATCAGGTGAGATTTGGCTCTTGATTTCTAAAAGCAATATGGCGTCTGAAAAAGCAACGGGTAAATTCACCGTATCGTTGAAATAGAGCGTGATTTGGCTCGCTCCCAGAATTATTGATTATTAATTTTTCATTCTTAATTAAAGAGTTGGTACAATTTCTGAATAAACGATTGCAATTAAAATATTTACTATGAAAAATTTATTTTTATCTGCAGTAGTTGCCACCGCAACTTTGGCGAGCTGTTCTACAGTTTCATCGATTTTACAAAATACTTTTCCGTATAACGCAAACGTTTTGGTAACATCGGGCTCACCTGCAAACACCACATTGTCGAATGTTTCTGCGGCGCAAAGCATCAATCAGTTAACAGGAGCGGGAGCAAATGTTCGCGACATCCGAGTTTCTAATGCAACGATTTCCGTTGGTTCAGGAAGCAGCGTCGGGATTTTCAAATCTGTGAAAGTGTATTTGTCAAACAACGGAAGCAACGAAGTTTTAGTGGCTTCACGAGAAAATATTCCTGATAACGTGGGAACTTCACTTGCATTGGATTTGAACACTTCATCAACTTTGGATAATATTATGAAATCGGGTGCGGTTCAGCAGAGATTGGTGTATGTGTTGAAACAATCTCCAACTTCTGATATTTCTGTGAGAACTTCATTGAATTTTAGCAGTGTGCCAAATACGAATCCATAGTGGAGGAGTTTAGAATAGAAAAAAAATCGTCAAATTAGTTTTGGCGATTTTTTTTAATTTTTTTTCCGTTTATTTTTTACTGAACTTTTTCTTCATAAACTTCTTTTTCCAACGGTTTTATTTCTCCGATTCCAATCTTCGGCTGGTTTGATGATAACGGTGAAAATTTCAGGTTTTGGAGCTTTCTT